>NZ_NKHL01000119.1:113994-317288 GCF_002934685.1 Pseudomonas bohemica | reverse complement strand
ATTAAAAACCCGCTACCGCCGGCAAGCCGGGCTGCTACCGGCGTGCTTCGGTCACGACGACAGGTAGGAAGACCGCGTCAGGCCAAGGCGCAGCGCATCCAGATACTGGGTCCGTTCACGCGGGCTGATCCGGGCGCTGGCGACCTTGTCCCGGTAATGCGTCATCAGTTCTTCCGGCGACAGGTGCACGTAACGCAGCATATCCTCGATAGTGTCGTGGGTTTCGATGCCTGCCGAGTAAGCGCTGCCGTCCTGGTTCTGGTAGATGTTCACCGAGTCGGTATCGCCGAACAGGTTGTGCATGTCGCCCAGAATTTCCTGATACGCGCCGACCAGGAACACGCCGAGCAAGTAATCCTCGCCTTCGTTCAGCGCGTGGACCGGCAGGCTGGTCTCGATGCTCTGCTCATCGACGTACTGATTGATCTTGCCGTCGGAGTCGCAGGTCAGGTCCTGCAGCACGGCACGACGCAGCGGCTCTTCGTCCAGACGATGCAGCGGGATGATCGGCAGCACCTGATCGATTGCCCAGGTGTCCGGCAGGCTCTGGAACACCGAGAAGTTGCAGATGTACTTGTCGGCCAGCTTGTCATTGAGCTCATCCAGCACCTGACGGTGAGACCGCTGGCGCGCCTTGAGCGAGTTGTACAGGCGGCGGCAGACCGCGAAGTAGCACTGCTCGCCGAGGGCTTTCTGCGCCAGGGTGATCTTGCCATCGGAGTACTGGCTGGCGATGTCGCTCATGTAGTGAGTCGCACGCCAGTAGGTCTCGGTGACCATCTCGATGTCGGTCGGGCCGAGCAGATCGATCAGCCACTGTAATGTTTCCGGCAGGCTTTCCTTGTCTTCGATCACTGGCACCTCGTCGTTGTGACGCTCGACGTCGGTGACCTGAATCACCAGCATCGCGTGGTGCGCGGTCAGCGAACGGCCGCTTTCCGAGAAGATGTGCGGATGCGGAAGGCCTTGCGCGTCGCAGAACTCTTTGAGCATGCCGACCACGACACCGGCGTAATCGTCCATGTCGTAGTTGATGGAGCTGGCGTTACGGGAATGCGTGCCGTCGTAGTCCACGCCCAGACCGCCGCCCACGTCGATGTGATCCACCGGCAGGCCCAGGTTGCGCAACTCACCGTAGTAGCGGATCGCTTCTTTGAAGCCGTGCTGGTAGTCGGCGAGGTTGGCGATCTGCGAGCCCATGTGGAAGTGCAGCAGGCGGATGCCTTGATCCAGACCGGCTTTGGTGAAGCGTTCGACCACCGACAGCAACTGCGCGGCCGACAGACCGAACTTGGACTTTTCACCACCGGTGTCGGCCCACTTGCTCGACGCCAGCGACGAAAGACGAACGCGCAGGCCCACCTGGGGTGCGACCTTGAGCTCGGCGGCCTCTTCGATCACCAGGGCGACTTCGGATTCTTTCTCGATGACGATGAAGACGTTGTGCCCCAGCTTCTGTCCCATCAGGGCCAGGCGAATGAATTCGCGATCCTTGTAACCGTTGCAGACGATGGTGCCGCCTTTCGGAGCCAATGCCAGCACGGCCATCAGCTCAGGCTTGGAGCCAGCTTCCAGACCGATGGAAACGTTCTGCGTGGCAATGATGTTTTCTACCACCGCTTCTTGCTGGTTGACCTTGATCGGGTACAGCGCGGTGTATTTGCTCTGGTATTCCAGGCGCGCGATGTTCTCGTCGAACGCACCGGTCAGCTGACGCACGCGGTCCTGCAGGATGTCCGGAAAACGCACCAGCAACGGCAGGGACAAGCCGCTCTGGCGCAGCTGATCTATTTGCTCGTAGAGGTCGATGGGCGAACTGCCCGGCCCGTTGGGGCGAACTTCAACGCGGCCGGCTTCGTTGATTGCAAAATAACCAGCCCCCCAATGACGAATCCCATAGACACTGCGGCTGTCCGCCACGGTCCATTGGCTGCCATCGTCTTTGCGTGTGCGTCGTACGGACATCGAAGTCCCCTATAAAGAAGTCATAAAGCCCCGGCCTGACCGGCTGGGCGCAGTGTATAGAGTGGAAATGACGGTTTGGCGCCAGCTCGCATGGCTCAATAGACCCATGACACGAACCAGAGTTTGTTCTGAAAACAGGCACCCGACCGATAACGAAACCAGAGGCGGTAACAAAAGGAGGACTCAACCGCCCGATTTTTTCGCCTTGAAGCCCTGCTTGACCAGTTCCGCCAGCAACGTCTCGACGTGATCGCCCTGAATCTCGATCACGCCATCCTTGAGCGCCCCGCCGGTTCCGCAACGTCGCTTGAGCGTAGTCGCCAGCTCCTTGAGTGCATCTTCAGGCAAGGGCACGCCGCTGATGGTGGTCACAGTCTTGCCGCCGCGGCCTTTGCTTTCGCGGCGCACGCGGGCAATGCCATCACCTTCGGGGATAACGGATTTCCTGCAGATGCAAGCATCGACGGGCTGACGGCATTCAGGACAGTGCCGTCCAGCGTCGGTCGAAAATACCAGGCCACCGAGGGCGGCGAAGGATGCGGCTTTTTTGGCCACCGGCAATCCTCTTCTTGAGGACTAAAGTCTGGTCGACGGGAGCCGACCGCGAAGCCCCACTCAGGCAGGGGCAGCGCAACCGGACCGTGATGACGGCCCGGCGTTGAAAAGTCGCGCAGTGTAACGGCAAAAAGCGCAGATGCTAAGTGCAAATATGCGCCAATTTACGGGACATTTGCGACGTCGCCCAAATAGCGCTTCAGCGCGGCCAGGGAGTCCGGGCAATAAGGCTTTTCGGCGGTTTCGAGCAGCACCTGTTCGACGCCGATGAAACGCGCTTCGAGCACCTCTTCAGGCTGCAATTTCAACGGGCCGTCCCAGACCGCGGAAAACACCGCACACCAGAGGCGATTGCCGGGCTGGTCGAAGAAAAACTGCTCATGAGCGATCAGTTCGACACCCGCCACGCCCAATTCTTCTTCCAGCTCGCGCGCGGCGGATTCGATATAACTCTCATCCGCCTGGACCATGCCACCGGCAGCGACGTCCCAGAAACCGGGATAGATCGCCTTGCTCAAGGTACGCCGATGCACGCACAACTCACCGGCGGTGTTGAACAGCAATATATAAGTGCCACGCCCGATCAGCCCACGTTCGCGCAGCTCGGCGCGGGGTAGCGAGCCCAATAGCTGATCCTGGCGATCGACCCAGGCGATGAGTTCGGCGTCGGAAGCCGCGCGGTGCGCGACTTCGTTTTCAGGGACGGACACTGATCAACCCTGCGACAGCAACTGACGCAAATCGATAACCGCTGCGTTGGCGCGCGACAGGTAGTTGGCCATGACCAGCGAGTGGTTGGCGAACACACCGAACGGACTGCCGTTGAGGATCACCGGACTCCACATCGGCTCCTGGGACGCTTCAAGCTCGCGGATAATCTGACGCACACTCACAGTCGCGTTTTTCTTGGCCAGAACATCGGCGAAATCGACTTCGATGGCGCGCAGCAGATGAGACAGCGCCCAAGCCTGACCACGCGCTTCATAGAACACGTTGTCGATCTGCATCCACGGAGTTTCGACGATTTCTTCATCGACCTGCGGCACCTCGCCCGGTTTGACGGTCACGGTGGACTGCGCTTCGGTTTTCAGCGTGCTATTGAGCTTCACGCGACCGACACTGGCCGACAGGCGCTGGGACAACGACCCCAGGCGCGTACCGACATCACCCAGCCAGTTGTTCAGGTTGTCGGCGCGAGTGTAGAACAGCGCGCCCTTCTGGTTGGGGTCGGACAAACGCGCCTGGTAACGGCTCAGTGCAGCGATGCCATCGCGGTACTGGGATTCGCTGGAAGGAAGCACCCAGCTCTTGTTGTCGAAGTTGAACAGCGGCTCGGCCCGGGCCAGGTCGCCGTCTTCGGCCGACTGCGATTGCGAACGGGCAAAATCCTTACGCAACGCGCGGCTCAGATCGCGCACCTGAACCAGCACGCCGTATTCCCAGCTCGGCATGTTGTCCATCCACAAGCCAGGGGGAAAGCGGTCGTTGGAAATGTAGCCACCGGGCTTGTCGAGCAGAGTCGAAGCGACGGTCTTGAGGGTTTCGACGGTCGTGTAACCGATCACCATCTGCTTGCCTTCACGCTCGGCAGCTGCCTGAGCCTGTTGCTGGACCGGAAACAGAGGGGGCTCGCTGCTCCACCAGATGCCAAGCACCACGGTGACAACGAGGTAGATACCGACCACCGCGGCCAATGCGCGACTGAACAACAAACCGCCCCAATACCCACGAGGCGCCTTGCCTACGGGCCTGTCCTCAACACGCTCACCCCCGCCCGCAGTGCCCGAGCGCTTCTTCCAATCCAGCATGGCCTTGTCCTTTCAATCACGGAATTCAGTGCTTCTGACCGCAACCTTACAGCAAGGTGCGTTTGGCAGGAATGCGAAGGATGACCCGATTGCGTAATCCACACGTCCATGTGCGTCATGCGCGCTTTGTACTACGCCCTGCGTGCAAAAGCGGGTTTGCGGAGTAGCTGCGATGCATCATCCGGTTACATCAAATCCGGAAACCCCTACATCTGTCGGATTGAGCCACAGGACCGATGCCCGGATAATCCCGCCCCGAGCCTAAGAACTCGAACAAGCGGCACCCGTCACGATAGCTAGCGGTACTTCTGCGCCTGCGACAAACATTCGTTTTTCGCAGGCGCGATACACTCTGCGCGTCTGTCATGTCGGGAGTCGGCTAATACAAGACCCTTCGGGGAAATATGTCGGCACTTCTTGTTGGTGTTCTTAGCTCCCGACGCCCATTCCGAGGCCATCAAGGACAGACGCCCCATGGAACATCACTACGAGCCCGTCGTTTTCACCCGCCACAAACTCAAACTCCACGCCCTTATCCTCGAACGCCAGGCCTGGTTCTGCGTCCGGGACCTCGGTCGTTTTCTGGGCATGTTCTTCGAAGAACGCGTCACGCAGAAGCTGGCCCCCGATCAGCGGCGGCATATCCCGCTGCAGTATTACGGCGAAATCAGGAATGTGCTGATGGTCAGCGAGTCGGCCGCCTACGCCCTGCTCGTCTACCACGGGCACGCCACTCACGACTCGCTCCGCAAATGGCTGACCTATCAGGTGTTGCCCGCTCTCCACGACCACCCCGTACCGGCTTTCAATAACGCCCCCGCCCAGGCATTGCTGCAGTGGCGCCACGGCACGATCAGCGTGCTGCATTGGCGCAGCGAGCCGTGGATTCGGCTGAGAGATATGCCGTGTCTGTTGCAGGTGCGTAACGATGCCGGCTGCTGGAGGCGGATCAAACAGTGGTTGTCAAGAGATTGAACCCTGACATACCCCTGCATGTCGCCTACACCCCTCATCCATTCCCCTAGACAAGGGATTGAACATGGCACGCATTTGGCTTGATCAGACGGAAACTTGACGCAAAAAACCACCAAAAAAATGACAACAAAATGACTTGCGACGCACTTGCGCGGGAAAAGTAGTGCTAGCATAGAGCCAGCATTTGTATCAGGATTTCCCCTATAAGTAGCCAGGACATGACCGAAGCAGAAGACCCGAGCCGAGACCGTCTCAAGCACCATTTCGCGCAACGCGTCATTCATCAGGCACGGCAGATCCTGGAGGTATGGCAGCGCCTGCAACAAAGCGAATGGTCGGCTGCGGACCTTGAAGAACTCAGCGAGTCCAACCAGCGCCTGCTGCGTTTCGCCGAGCGCTTCGAACAGGCCGAGCATGCTCAACTGGCACGCGGCATCAGTGAGTCCCTGAGTGAAGTGGAGGCCAATCGCGGTCGCCTCAGCAGTTCTCTGATCACCGATCTCAACCGCTTGATGCAACGGCTTTCGCGCACCGGTTTGCGTCATGGCGATCGGCTGGAGCAAACCTCCCTGCCGCCCCTGCGCAAACCCATTTACGTGATGCTTCAGGATCACGAACGCGGCGAGCGTTTGGCCAAGCAGCTGGAATTCTTCGGGCTGAGCGCGCAATCACTGGAGAGCACTCAGGCGTTTCATGCCACGCTGGCCGAGCGTCTGCCAGCTGCAGTGGTCATGGATGTAGACTTCGGTGGCGCAGGGGAAGGCTTGAAACTCGCCGCCAGGATGCAGGAAGGCCTCGAGCAGAAACTGCCGCTATTGTTTTTCAGCCATCACGAAACCGATACGCCGACACGCCTGGCAGCGGTGCGAGCCGGCGGCGAGGAGTTTCTGACCGGCACGCTGGAAGCGTCGAGCCTGCTGGAAAAGATCGAAATCCTCACCCGGGTCGCTCAGTACGAGCCTTATAAAGTGCTGATCATCGACGACTCGCGCGCCCAGGCCACGCACACCGAGCGGCTGCTCAATAATGCGGGCATCGTCACCCGCACGCTGTTCGACCCGATCCAGACCATGTCCGAACTGGCGGAATTTCAGCCAGACCTGATCATCCTCGACATGTATATGCCCGGCTGCACCGGCACTGAGCTGGCGAAGGTGATTCGTCACAACGACCGCTACGTCAGCGTGCCGATCATCTATCTGTCGGCCGAAGACGATCTGGATAAACAACTGGATGCGATGAGCGAAGGCGGCGATGACTTCCTCACCAAACCGATCAAGCCTCGCCACCTGATCACCACCGTCCGCAACCGCGCCGCTCGTGCGCGAAATCTCAAGGCGCGGATGGTGCGCGACAGCCTGACAGGGCTCTATAACCACACGCATATCCTGCAATTGCTGGAAGATTGCAGCTTCCGCGCGCGCCGGGAAAACAAGCCGCTGAGCTTCGTGATGCTGGACATCGACCACTTCAAGAAGGTCAACGACGGCCACGGCCACCCCATGGGCGACAGGGTGATCAAGAGCCTGGCGCTGTTTCTCAAGCAACGACTGCGCAAGACCGACTACATCGGTCGCTACGGGGGCGAGGAATTCGCGGTGGTCATGCCCGACACCGATCTCAACTCCGCATACGGCGTACTCGACGAAATCCGTCGCCGGTTCGCGGAAATTCACTACCCCGCGCAGCCGGTGGACCTGTCCTGCACCTTCAGCGCCGGGGTCGTTGAGCTGGGCGAAGGCGAGGATGCATTGATGATGGCCTCGCACGCGGACGAGGCCCTGTACCTGGCAAAAAAGGCCGGACGCAACCAGGTGCATACCCTGCGTGAAGAGTTCATGCAGGCAAAAAAACAGGCGCCGGTGGACGTGGTTTGATCCGGATGACCACATACCTGTAAAGCACACGGCTACCGTTACAGAATCCTGTGGAGATCCGTTTCTGGCCGAAGCCCGTAGGAGTTCGGCTTGCCGACGATCTGCTGCAAAGCGGCAGTAAAGCCGGGCGACCGGGGCTGCACCAGATACACCGCTTTGGTGAGCAGCTCACGTCCACAGGGTCTGCATCGCCATACACCCTGCGCTATCATGCGCGGACTTTTGTGATGCGAGACCGCCATGCGCCGCCTGCTTTGTCTGATATTGCTGACCCTTGCCCTGCCCGTTTTCGGTGCAAGTCTGTTGGACGGCCGGCCGAGCTCTGGACTAGGCAGCCCTGCATTGGGCAGCACGGCGATCGACAACAGCAAAGACTTCCTGCCGGTTCGCCAGGCCTTTCAACTGAACCTGATCGATACCTCCGCCGAATCGGTCAAGCTGGAGTTCGTCGCCGCCGAAGGCTATTACCTGTATCGCCATCGCTTTCAGTTCCGCACCGAGCCCGCAGACATTGCCCTGGGTACGGCGCAATTGCCGGAGGGCGAGAAGAAGCATGATGAGTATTTCGGTGATGTCGAGGTGTATCACGGCATTGTCGACATCAACCTGCCGCGCAACGCCAGCGACAACCGTCCCTTCACTCTGGTCGTGACTTATCAGGGCTGTGCCGACAAAGGCCTGTGCTATCCACCTGAAACCCAACGCCTGAGCATCGACGGCACAGGGCCTCACGTGTCTCAAATTACGAACCCGCCCCCCGCCACTGCGCAGAAGAGCCCCTTCAGCTGGAAACAATTGGCGCTGTTTTTCCTCGCAGGCATCGGCCTGACTTTCACGCCTTGCGTGCTACCCATGCTGCCGATCCTTTCCGGCGTGGTACTGCGTGGGCAGATTGGTGGATTGCGCGGTTTCTCTCTTTCCCTGGCCTACGTGCTGCCGATGGCGATCTGCTTCGCGATGCTCGGCGCCTTGATGGGCATGTTCGGCGCCAGCCTCAACTTGCAGGCGCGTCTGCAATCGGCGTGGGTGCTGGTGCCGTTTTCGCTGTTCTTCGTGGTGTTCGCCATTGCCATGTTCGGGGTGTTCGAACTGCGCCTACCCCGCGCACTGAATGATCGTCTGGATCGCATCGCTGGCAACACTCAGGGCGGATCGCTGTGGGGCGCCGCAGTGCTGGGCGTGGTCTCGAGCCTGCTGGTATCCCCATGCGTATCTGCCCCACTGGCTGGTGCCCTGCTTTATATAAGCGCCAGCGGCGATACCCTGGGTGGCTCGCTCAAGCTGTTCGCGCTGGGGCTGGGCATGGGCGCGCCGTTGCTGCTGGTCGCTACTGGCGGCGCGGCCTGGCTGCCGAAAAGCGGCCCCTGGCTGATCACCGTGAAACACGCGATCGGCGTGTTGTTGCTGGCGCTGGCGATTGGTCTGCTCAGCCGCGTGATTCCAGGCCAGGCCACTCTGCTGCTCATCGGTTTGTTATGGGCCGGTGTTTCGCTGTTTCTTGGCGCACTGGAATTCACCGAAAAGACCACCCGCGGTCGTCTCGCCCAACTGCTCGGCCTGTTTTTGCTGGTCTATGCGCTGTGCTGCTGGTACGGCGCATTCAGCGGCCAGACCGATCCGCTACGCCCGCTGGGTCGCCCCCAAAACGCGCAGATCACTGGCAAATCCAGCGCCCCATCAGCGCAGCAATGGCAGACGGTGACTCAAGTGGGCGAACTGAATCAGATCCTCGCCGACTCGAAAAGCGGCAAAAAGCCGGTGCTGGTGGACTGGTACGCTGACTGGTGCATCAGCTGCAAGGTGATCGAGCATGAGGTGCTGCCCGATCCGAAAATCACGCGTCAACTCAAAGGCTTTCGTCTGATTCGCTTCGACATGACCGACAGCGACGACGAACAACGCGCTCTGCTGGATAAGTACAAACTCTTCGGCCCTCCCGCGCTGCTGTTTTTTGGAAAAGACGGGAATGAGCTGACAAATGTACGTGTCGTCGGCGAAATCGACGTCCATGGCCTCTTCGAGCGCCTTTCTAGAGCACATGACCAAATTTAGCCTGTTAGTCACAAACTTTGCGCGAACATCGGACATCGTGCTTAGTATTGTCGGTAACTGGACAGTCCATTGCGGTTTCCGGCATAGTCGCTGCGCAATACCGGTTCACCCCTGCAATTTGGCTCGCACTTGCGTGTGAGCGCCGAAAAAGCACAAAACAAGGAACACACGATGGCGACTTTTCTGGTTCTTCACGGACCTAACCTGAACCTGCTGGGCACCCGTGAACCGGGGATCTACGGCTCGATCACGTTGGCCGACATCAACCAGGATCTGGAAAAGCGCGCGCGCGAAGCCGGTCACCATCTGATGTACCTGCAAAGCAACGCCGAGTACGAATTGATCGACCGCATCCACGCTGCACGCGATGAAGGCGTGGACTTCATCCTGATCAATCCGGCTGCTTTTACTCACACAAGTGTCGCAATACGTGACGCGTTGCTGGGAGTGAGCATCCCATTCATCGAAGTGCACCTGTCGAACGTGCACAAGCGCGAACCCTTCCGCCATCACTCCTACTTTTCAGATGTCGCTGTAGGCGTGATCTGCGGCCTTGGCGCCAGCGGATACCGACTGGCCCTGGAGGCCGCCCTGGAACAACTGGCCACCCGTTCGAAGGCATGAACGGCGCAGTTTTGCACTGAGCCACACAGCCTGAACCGGCTACCGAATACCCCTGACCGTCCTTTGGGAGTTGATGATTAATGGATATCCGTAAAGTCAAGAAACTGATCGAATTGCTGGAAGAATCCGGCATCGACGAACTGGAAATCCGTGAGGGCGAAGAATCCGTACGGATCAGCCGTCACAGCAAGACTCCAGCACAGCAGTACTACGCGCCAGCACCTGTCGCCGCTCCAGCCGCAGCACCCGCCGCCGCCCCGGCTGCTGCCGTCGCGGAAGTACCATCGGCGCCGAAGCTCAACGGCACTGTGGTCAAATCGCCGATGGTCGGTACCTTCTACCGCACTCCGGCGCCTGGCTCGCCAGCGTTCGTTGAAGTCGGCAAGACCGTCAAGAAAGGCGACACCATTTGCATCGTTGAAGCGATGAAAATGATGAACCACATCGAAGCTGAAGTCAGCGGCGTTATCGAATCCATCCTGGTAGAAAACGGTCAGCCGGTTGAGTATGACCAGCCGCTGTTCACCATCGTTTGAACCGGGGAGAGCCTGCGATGTTGGAAAAAGTCCTGATCGCCAACCGCGGCGAAATCGCCTTGCGTATCTTGCGTGCCTGTAAAGAATTGGGCATCAAGACCGTTGCGGTACATTCCACGGCAGACCGTGAGCTGATGCACCTGGGCCTGGCAGACGAAACCGTCTGCATCGGTCCGGCGCCAGCCAACCTGTCGTACCTGAACATTCCGGCCATCATTTCGGCTGCCGAGTTGACCGGAGCCACGGCGATTCACCCCGGCTACGGCTTCCTCGCGGAAAACGCAGACTTTGCCGAACAGGTCGAGAAATCCGGTTTCGCGTTCATCGGTCCCAAAGCCGAAACCATCCGCCTGATGGGCGACAAGGTTTCGGCCAAGGACGCCATGAAGCTTGCCAGCGTACCCACCGTTCCAGGTTCCGACGGCCCACTGCCGGAAGACGAAGAAACGGCATTGCGCATCGGCCGCGAAGTCGGCTACCCGGTGATCATCAAGGCCGCTGGCGGCGGCGGTGGTCGCGGCATGCGCGTGGTTCACAAGGAAGAAGACCTGATCGAAGCGGCCAAGCAGACTCGCGCTGAGGCGGCCGCCTGGTTCAGCAACCCGATGGTCTATCTGGAGAAATACCTGACCAACCCACGTCACGTGGAAGTCCAGGTCATTTCCGACGGCCAGGGTCATGCGATCCATCTGGGCGACCGCGACTGTTCCTTGCAGCGCCGTCACCAGAAAGTCCTGGAAGAAGCGCCCGCACCGTTCATCGACGAACAAGCCCGCAAGGACGTGTTCGCAGCCTGTGTCAAAGCCTGTATCGACATCGGTTACCGTGGCGCCGGCACGTTCGAGTTCCTGTACGAGAACGGCCGTTTCTACTTCATCGAGATGAACACCCGCGTCCAGGTCGAGCACCCGGTTTCGGAAATGGTCACCGGTATCGACATCGTCAAGGAGATGCTCAGCATCGCCGCTGGCAACAAGCTGTCGTACACCCAGGACGATGTGAAGATTCATGGTCACGCGCTGGAATGTCGAATCAACGCCGAAGACCCGAAAACCTTCATCCCGAGCCCTGGCCTGGTGAAGCACTTCCACGCGCCAGGCGGCAACGGCGTTCGCGTCGATTCGCACCTGTACAGCGGCTACAAGGTTCCGTCCAACTACGACTCGCTGATCGGCAAGCTGATCACCTGGGGCGCAACCCGTGACGAAGCCATGGCCCGCATGCGCAATGCGCTGGATGAAATCGTGGTCGACGGCATCAAGACCAACATCCCGCTGCACCGTGATCTGACCCGCGATGAAGGCTTCTGCGAAGGCGGCGTCAACATTCACTACCTGGAACACAAACTGGCCGAAGAGAAACACTGATCAGCCACGCTGTGCGACAGACCAACAAGGCCGCTTTCGAGCGGCTTTGTTGTTTCTGACGACAGTGTCGATAGGCTTCTGCCCGGAGGGCGTAGGAGCGTGGCTTGCTCGCGATCTGGCGCGAAGCGGCAGTAAAGTCAGCTGACGCGATACTCCTGACAGACCTCATTTGCTGATTCTACTGCCGCTTCGCGCCAGATCGCAGGCAAGCCAGCTCCCACGCCCTCCGGGCAGAATCGAAAGCGAACACCAGATCCCTCACCCTCTTTGTTGTTTCTCCCCGAACCCCGTAAACTTGCCGGTCTTTCGCGGCGCTGTGTCGCCTGTCATTTTTCAATTCGAAGGTAATCCGCCATGCCTTGGCTGCAAGTCCGTTTCGCCATCAGCCCAGAACAAGCCGAAACCTACGAAGACGCGCTTCTTGAAGTCGGCGCCGTGTCCGTGACCTTCATGGACGCTGAAGACCAGCCCATCTTCGAACCTGAACTGAACACCACACCGCTGTGGTCGCACACGCATCTGCTCGCGCTGTTCGAGGCCGACACCAATGCCGATCAGGTGCTGGCTCACCTCACGCTGCTGACCGGCGCCGAGCTGCCTGAGCACACCCACGAAGTCATCGAAGATCAGGACTGGGAACGCAGTTGGATGGACAACTTCCAGCCCATGCGCTTCGGTCAGCGCCTGTGGATCGTGCCGAGCTGGCATGCCGCGCCAGAGCCTGACGCGGTTAATCTGCTGCTCGATCCAGGCCTGGCGTTCGGCACCGGCACCCACCCGACCACCGCACTGTGCCTGGAATGGCTTGACGGTCAGGACCTGGCCGATTGCAACGTGCTGGACTTCGGCTGCGGTTCGGGCATCCTCGCCATTGCCGCACTGCTGCTGGGCGCCCGGCATGCGGTCGGCACTGACATTGACGTGCAGGCCCTGGAGGCCTCCCGCGATAACGCCGGGCGCAACAATGTCCCGGCCGAGAAATTCCCGCTTTACCTGCCCGAGGACTTGCCGAAAGAGCCAGCCGACGTATTAGTGGCTAATATTCTGGCCGGACCACTGGTTTCGCTGGCACCTCAGCTGGCAAGCCTGGTCAAACCCGGTGGACGCCTGGCATTGTCCGGCATTCTTGCCGAGCAAGGCGAAGAAGTGGCGGCAGCGTATGCCCAGACCTTCGATCTGGACCCGATCGCCAATCGTGACGGCTGGGTGCGGATCACCGGTCGTCGTCGCTGAAGGCCAATGATTACGAACTTTTAGGCGCTCGCTAACCGGATACCCGCATGACCGACAGTTTCGTCACTCAGTGCCCTCACTGCCAGACCAGTTTCCGCGTCAGCCACGTTCAACTGAGCGTTGCTCGAGGCATGGTTCGTTGCGGCTCATGCCTGCAAGTGTTCAATGCCGCGAAACAACTGTTGGAACAAGGCGTCACGACGAAGGCTGCCGAGCCGGTGGTGACGCCCCCTCCAGCGCCCGAATCTGTCGCGCCGAGCGTCGAGGTGATCGCACCGCAGTCGGTGGTTGTCGCGCAGCCAGCGCCACTGCCGGTCAGGCACGAGGATCGCACTGTCGATCTGGACAGCCTTGATCTGGACGACCTCGATGTCGAACTCGCCCGACTCGAACAACGGGAAATCCAGCTGCCCGAATCCTTTGGCCGCGCCAGCCACGCCCGTGACCACGATGACGTCGAGTCTTTCAGCGCCCGTCGTGACGAGCCTGAAGTCGCCGCTGAAAACTGGAATCACAGCCTGAGCCACGACAACGTCAGCCAGTTGCTGGAATTGCGCGCCGAAGTCATCGAAGAGCATGACGGGCATCACGAACCCGACTCGTTGATCGAGCCCTTGGGGCGCGATGAAATCGACGATCAAGACCATCGCACCGAGCCGTCGTTTTCCAGGTCGCCAGTTGATCTGGGCGATGAACCGCACCACGCTGACCGTATACGCGCCGATGCCGAACGTGAAGAGCCCACATCCGAACGCTTTTCGGCGCTGGGCGGCGATGCCGATCGGAACCACCGCCACTACGACGATGACGAGGAACACGAGCCTCCCCGGCCGAACGGCAAGCGCCCTCGCAGCGAACCAGGCCTGCGCGACCCCGCACTGCTCGACCTGACCGACGACCCGCTGCAGCTCGCCTGGCAGAAACCCAAGCCGCGCTGGGGGCGTCGCGTGCTCTGGATACTGCTGGCGTTGATCGCCCTCGCAGGCCTGGCCGGACAGTACGTCTGGTATCACTTCGATGAACTGGCGCGTCAGGATCAATACCGCTCCTGGTTTCAGGACATCTGCCCGCAGGTCGGCTGCAAGGTGCCGTCGAAAGTCGACATCAAACTGCTCAAGAGCAGCAATCTGGTGGTGCGCAGCCATCCCGAGTTTCAGGGCGCTTTGGTGGTCGACGCGATCATCTACAACCGCGCCTCGTTCTCCCAACCTTTCCCGCTGCTGGAACTGCGTTTTGCCGATACCAATGGTCAGCTGATTGCCAGTCGTCGGTTCAAGCCGGGCGAATACCTGAGCGGAGAATTGGCCGGCAAGGACGAAATGCCGCCACAAACGCCCATTCACATCGCCCTGGATATTCTCGACCCGGGCCCCAAGGCGGTGAACTACAGTTTGAGTTTCCGCTCTCCCGAGTAAGCTGGCGGGCGAGCCGACCGCATTGAATGCGCTCCTGCGACCTCTGACCGCACCGAAATGCGGCAGCGAGCCATCCGAATGCTGGCGACAGTTTTATGACAATGCGAACCGGAACCTAACCGTTCGCGATAAGAAAGCAACTGTTCAGATTTTATCCAATTCAGCCTTTATCCAGTCATCGAGAGCGGGTATCATGCCCACCCTTTTTCATACTCTGGGTCCCGTCTGAATTGCTGCTAAAGCACGTTTCGGACCAGGCTTCGTGATTCGGCCCCACAACAGGTCACCCTATGTCGGCGGTACGCATCGGCCCCTATACATTGCAGAACGGCTTGATCCTCGCCCCCATGGCGGGCGTCACCGACCAGCCCTTCCGCCAGCTCTGTCGCCAACTCGGCGCGGGCCTGGTGGTCTCGGAAATGGTCACCAGTGACATGAGCCTGTGGAACAGCCGCAAATCGCGGCTTCGCATGATTCATGAAGGTGATCCCGAGCCGCGCTCGGTACAGATCGCCGGTGGAGATCCGCAGATGCTGGCGGATGCGGCACGCGCCAACGTCGAACTTGGCGCGCAGATCATCGATATCAACATGGGCTGTCCGGCGAAAAAGGTCTGCAACAAGGCTGCTGGTTCCGCGCTGTTGAAAGATGAGCAGTTGGTGACCGAAATCCTGCACGCGGTGGTTGCGGCAGTAGAGGTACCGGTCACCCTGAAGATTCGCACTGGCTGGGACCGGGCGAACAAGAATGGTCTGACGGTTGCCAGAATTGCCGAGCAGGCGGGTATTCAGGCGCTGGCGGTGCATGGGCGTACCCGTGCAGACCTTTACACAGGCGAAGCCGAATACGACACGATCGCCGCGATAAAACAGGCGGTGTCGATTCCGGTGTTCGCCAATGGCGACATCGATTCACCTGAAAAGGCCCGGCACGTGCTCAATGCGACCGGTGCCGACGGGCTGTTGATTGGTCGGGCCGCCCAAGGGCGCCCATGGATTTTTCGCGAGATAGAACACTACCTGCGCACCGGGGAAAAACTTCCCGCACTGGCGCTAGGTGAAGTGGAACGCATTCTGCTAGAGCATCTGGCCGCGCTTCACACGTTCTATGGCGACGTGGTGGGCGTGCGGATTGCCCGAAAACACGTCGGCTGGTATCTCGCAACCTTGCCGGGCGCCAGGGAGTTTCGCGCCCATTTCAATCGTTTGGAAGATACGGAAGCACAGTGCGCCAACGTTCGGGAATTCTTTGCCGAACGCGATAAAAGCCCGGAAGCAGGGAACGAACAAGAGGTGGCCGCATGACGATGATGACAGAGACTTTAGTGAGTGGAACAACACCCGTGAGCGACAACGTCAATTTGAAACAGCACCTCAACACGCCGAGCGCGGAGGGTCAGACCCTGCGCGGAAGCGTCGAAAAGGCGCTGCACAATTATTTCGCTCACCTGGAAGGTGCTGCCGTCACTGATGTCTACAACCTGGTGCTATCGGAAGTCGAGGCACCGTTGCTCGAGTGCGTGATGAACTACGTCAAGGGCAATCAGACCAAGGCCTCCGAGCTGCTCGGTCTGAACCGTGGCACGTTGCGCAAGAAACTCAAACAGTACGATCTGCTGTAAGCATCCCCAAACAAAGCGACCTCAGTTTCCTGCGGTCGTTTTTTTTGCTGAACCTTTTGATGGAAGTTGAGATGACCGACCAGACTACCCGCCTGCCGATCCGCCGCGCCTTGATCAGCGTTTCCGACAAGACCGGGATCCTTGAATTTGCCCGTGAACTCGAAGCCCTGGGCGTCGAGATTCTCTCCACCGGTGGCACGTTCAAGCTGCTCAAGGACAACGGCGTGGCAGCGGTAGAAGTCGCGGATTACACCGGGTTTGCAGAAATGATGGACGGCCGGGTCAAGACCCTCCACCCGAAAATCCACGGCGGCATCCTGGGACGTCGCGGCACCGACGACGCCATCATGGCCGAGCACGGCATCAAGCCGATCGATCTGGTCGCGGTGAACCTCTACCCGTTCGAAGCCACGGTCTCCAAGCCGGGTTGCGACCTGCCCACCGCCATCGAAAACATCGATATCGGTGGTCCGACCATGGTCCGCTCGGCTGCGAAAAACCATAAAGACGTGGCCATCGTGGTCAACGCCAGCGACTACAGCCAAGTGCTGGAAAGCCTCAAGTCTGGCGGCCTGACCTATGCTCAGCGTTTCGACCTGATGCTCAAGGCGTTCGAACACACCGCCGCCTACGACGGCATGATTGCCAACTACCTGGGCAGCGTCGACCAGAGCGCAGAGACCCTCTCCACCGAAGGCCGCAGCGAGTTCCCGCGCACCTTCAACACCCAGTTCATCAAGGCGCAGGAAATGCGCTACGGCGAGAACCCGCACCAGAGCGCGGCGTTCTACGTCGAAGCCAAACCTGCCGAAGTGGGCATCGCCACTGCGACCCAGCTGCAAGGCAAGGAACTGTCCTACAACAACGTGGCCGATACCGATGCCGCGCTCGAGTGCGTTAAGAGCTTCGTCAAGCCTGCCTGCGTCATCGTCAAACACGCCAACCCGTGTGGCGTCGCAGTCAGCCCGGACGCCGAAGGCGGCATTCGTCAGGCCTACGAACTGGCCTACGCCACCGACAGCGAGTCGGCGTTTGGAGGCATCATCGCTTTCAACCGCGAACTGGATGCCGAGACCGCCACGGCGATCGTCGAGCGTCAGTTCGTTGAGGTGATCATCGCCCCAAGCGTCAGCGCCGAAGCCAAGGCCATCGTCGCCGGCAAAGCCAACGTACGTCTGCTGACCAGCGGCCAATGGGCTGCCGATCGCGCACCAGCGTGGGATTACAAACGCGTCACCGGTGGCCTGCTGGTGCAGAGCCGCGACATCGGCATGATCACCGCCGACGACCTGAAAGTTGTGACCAAACGCGCGCCGAGCGAACAGGAAGTCCACGACCTGATCTTCGCCTGGAAAGTCGCCAAATACGTCAAATCCAACGCCATCGTCTACGCCAGGAACCGCCAGACCATCGGTGTCGGCGCAGGCCAGATGAGCCGCGTGAACTCGGCGCGTATCGCTGCTATCAAGGCTGAACACGCGGGCCTGCAGGTGCAGGGCGCGGTCATGGCATCCGACGCATTCTTTCCGTTCCGCGACGGCATCGACAACGCGGCCAAGGTTGGCATCACTGCGGTAATCCAGCCAGGCGGCTCGATGCGTGATGCCGAAGTGATTGCGGCAGCGGATGAAGCGGGTATCGCGATGGTGTTCACCGGCATGCGCCACTTCCGTCATTGACATGAAAGCGGCCGCACTGATTCACGCTGCGCCCGCTTCAATGAAACCCCTGTAGGAACGCGCTTGCCCGCGAAGGTCTTACCGGAGGGCCTAACTGCGGTGACTGAATCGCTGGCAAGCGCGCTCCTACAGGCATGCGCCCGCAGCATCGGCGTATGCCCCATACAGAATTAGCGTCATCGAGGTTTTTGAAATGAACGTACTCATTATCGGCAGCGGTGGCCGTGAACACGCCCTGGCCTGGAAAGTTGCGCAGGACCCTCGCGTGCAGAAGGTCTTCGTCGCGCCGGGCAATGCCGGGACAGCCATTGAAGCCAAGTGCGAGAACGTCGCCATCGACGTGCTGGCCCTGGAGCAACTGGCCGACTTCGCCGAACAGAACGTTTCGCTGACCATCGTCGGCCCGGAAGTGCCACTGGTGGCTGGCGTGGTTGACCTGTTTCGTTCCCGGGGTCTGGACTGCTTCGGCCCGACCCAGGGCGCTGCGCAACTGGAAGGCTCCAAGGCCTTCACCAAGGATTTCCTGGCGCGGCACAAGATCCCGACCGCCGATTACCAGAATTTCACCGAGATCGAACCCGCGCTGGCTTACCTGCGCGAAAAAGGCGCGCCGATCGTGATCAAGGCCGACGGTCTGGCGGCCGGTAAAGGCGTGATCGTCGCCATGACCCTGCAGGAAGCCGAAGACGCCGTGCGCGACATGCTCGCCGGCAACGCGTTCGGTGACGCCGGTTCGCGCGTGGTGATCGAAGAATTCCTGGACGGCGAAGAGGCCAGCTTCATCGTCATGGTCGACGGCAAGAACGTGCTACCAATGGCGACCAGCCAGGACCATAAACGCGTCGGCGACGGCGACAGCGGCCCGAACACCGGCGGCATGGGTGCTTACTCCCCGGCCCCAGTGGTCACCGCCGATGTGCATCAGCGCGTGATGGATCAGGTCATATGGCCGACCGTCAGAGGCATGGCCGACGAAGGCAACGTTTACACCGGCTTCCTCTATGCTGGTCTGATGATCGACAAGGCGGGCAACCCGAAGGTTATCGAGTTCAACTGCCGTTTCGGTGACCCGGAAACCCAACCGGTGATGCTGCGTCTGCAATCGAGCCTGGTCTTGCTGGTCGAGGCGGCTTTGGCGCAAGCTCTGGACAAAGTCGAAGCCCAATGGGACCCGCGCCCAAGCCTTGGCATCGTGCTGGCCGCTGGCGGCTACCCAGGCGATTACGCCAAGGGCGCGGCGATCACGGGTCTGGACGCCGCTGCGGTGCTGCCGGGAAAGGTTTTCCACGCAGGTACCGTCCTCAAGGATGGTCAGGTGGTCACCTCCGGTGGTCGCGTCCTGTGTGCGACCGCGCTGGGCAACACGGTTGGCGATGCGCAGAAACAAGCGTACGAACTGGCAGCAAGGATTGATTGGGAAGGTTGTTTCTACCGCAAGGACATTGGCTACCGCGCCATTGCCCGCGAACGCGGCGAACATCTGGAGTAAGTCTGGGTCCGGACAGTCGCTTGAACATTGGCGACTGTCCGGTAATCCGGAGCCGCACCAGAGTAACTGGCTTCATTCACGAAGGGATTTCGCCGTGCGCTGGCTCAGGATTGCCACTTGTTTGATCATCGCCATGATGACCCTGCTCTGTGTGCCCACGGCATCCGCCGAGGTCAGTGCAGGATGGTCGACCCTTGTCGACGATCAGGCCAACCTGCAACTCAGCGACGTTCGTTCGCCCCACTACGATTCCCAGTTCAGCCCCGTCGAACTCGATCAGGTTCGTGCCATCACTCGCGACTCCGCCCTGTGGCTGCACTATCGCCTCGCCCCGACCGATCACGAACAACTGGTACGCATCTTCGCCCCAGACCTGGCGACCGCGGACCTGTACGTGCTCGACGGCGAAACGCTCATCGATCATTCGCGCTCCGGCAATAAAGTCCCACGCTCGGCGCAGCCTTTGCCTTCCGTGGATTTCCTGTTGCCCGTTCCGCAAGCCCAACGACCGCTGGACCTGTACCTGCGACTGAAGTCCGAGCAGGAATTGCGGCCGAACATTTCCCTGGAATCCGCCGTGTCCAGCGCCGCCGATGAGCGTCGGCCGCTTCTGCTCGGGCTGTTCTTCGGCTCGTTGTTCATGCTCATCGTGCAGAACATCACCCGTTACGCTCAGTCCCGCTCGGCCAGCAGTCTATGGCTGGCGGCATGCGAGGCGTTTCTGGGGCTCAGCGCGCTATTGCTGTTGAATCTGCAAGCACCGTGGCTGCCGCGCTGGCATCTGGCGCAAACCCCGAGTGCTCACCTGGCGTTGCTGATGGCTGCAGCGACCGGGCTGATGTATGCCTACTGTTTTTTCATTCAGCGCGGCGTCGAAACCCTCAACCGCCTGTTGATGAGCGTGTTGCTGATCATCGGTTTCGGCGGCCTGTTGGTGTTGTTCGTGGACACTCTGCCGCTGAACATCCTGACTTTCCTGCTGGTGGCCCTTACCACGCTGACCATCACGCTGGTGTCGATCTATCACCTGCAAAAAGGCTATGCCCCGGCGCGGCCGTTCGTGATTGCGATGATCGTGTTCAACCTGGGCAATCTGGTAATCCTGCCAGCGATGCTGTGGCTGACCACCATTGCCGCGCAAACCCTGATCATTGCGGTGCTGGGGATGTTCTGCCTGTGCGGGCTGCTGATGAGCATTGCCCTGAGCGAGCGGCATCGGAGTATCACCGAAGACAACTTCAGCATCAGCCGCGAACTGGCTGCCAGCACAGCCGAAATCAACGCCAAGGCCGAGTTTCTGGCCAAGATCAGCCACGAAATCCGTACCCCCATGAACGGCGTTCTGGGCATGACCGAACTGCTGCTCGGCACGCCGCTGTCGGTCAAGCAACGCGATTACGTGCAGACCATTCACAGCGCGGGCAACGAGCTGCTGACCCTGATCAACGAGATCCTCGACATCACCAAGCTGGAGTCCGGGCAGATCGAGCTCGATGATGTGCAGTTCGACTTGAACGCCATGATCGAGGATTGCCTGAGTATCTTCCGGGCCAAGGCCGAACAACAGAGCGTCGAACTGATCAGCTTCATCCAGCCCCAGGTGCCACGCGTGATCAGCGGCGACCCGACCCGTCTGCGCCAGACTCTGCTGAGCCTGCTGGAAAACGCGCTGAAAAAGACCGACGAGGGCGAGATTCTGCTGGTCGTGGCGCTCGATTCGCGAGGGGGTAAACCGCGTCTGCGCATTGCCGTTCAGGACAGCGGCACGCCTCTGACATCCAAAGAGCGTGACGCCCTGTTGCACGCCGAACTGCACAGCAAGAACTTCCTGGCGGCCAGCAAGGTGGGCGGTCATTTGGGGCTGGTCATCGCTCGCCAACTGATCCTGCTGATGAATGGCGAGTTCGGCATACAGAGCGGCAGCAATCAGGGCAGTACCCTATGGCTCAGCCTGCCGCTGGATGCTGAACGTCTGGAGCAACCGCCCTCGGATCTGGACAGCCCGCTCAAGGGCGCGCGGGTGCTGGTGGTGGATGACAACGACACCTGCCGCAAGGTGCTGGTCCAACAGTGCAGTGCCTGGGGCTTGAATGTCAGCGCCGTGCCGTCGGGCAAAGAGGCTCTGGCCCTGCTGCGCACCAAAGCGCATCTGCGTGATTATTTCGACATTGTCCTGCTCGACCAGAACATGCCCGGCATGACCGGTATGCAGCTGGCGGCCAAGATCAAGGAAGATCCGAGCCTGAACCACGACATCCTGCTGATCATGCTCACCGGCATCAGCAATGCGCCGAGCAAGGTCATCGCGCGCAACGCCGGGGTCAAGCGCATCCTTGCCAAACCGGTCGCGGGTTACACCCTCAAGACCACGCTGGCTGACGAACTCAATCAGCGCAACAAGGGACAGATGCCGTTGCCCGCGGCTCCAGCCGTGGTCGACGAAGTGGATGTGCCCAGCGACTTCCGGATTCTGGTCGCCGAAGACAACAGCATTTCCACCAAGGTGATTCGCGGCATGCTCGGCAAACTCAACCTGCAGCCGGACACGGCCAGCAATGGCGAGGAAGCCCTGCAAGCGATGACGGCCCAGCGCTACGATCTGGTGCTGATGGACTGCGAGATGCCGGTCCTCGACGGCTTTTCGGCCACCCAGCAATTACGCGCCTGGGAAGTGGGCAATCAGCGGGTCCGTACGCCGGTGGTGGCCTTGACCGCGCATATCCTCGCCGAACACAAGGAGCGCGCCCGCCAATCGGGCATGGACGGGCACATGTCCAAACCGGTCGAGCTGTCGCAGCTACGTGAACTGGTGGAGTACTGGGTCGAGCAGCGGGCTCGTCAGCAGATCGCCGTTCAGGGCGGTGACCAGGACGATGATCAGGAACGCTACCAGCAAAACTGAACTCCTCTGCTCTGCGGCGCCTGATAGACTGCCTCCGTCCGAGTCTGCCGCCACGAGCTCAAACCATGCTTCATGTGCTGTTCAGCGTTTATCTGAAGATGCTGGTGCTTTACAGCCCGTTCTTCGTTCTTTCGTGTTTCATCAGTCTGAGCCGCGGCTACTCGCGCAAGGAACGTCGTTATCTGGCGTGGAAGATCGCTTTCGCCACACTGGTTTCCAGCGTGTTGCTGTACCTCTTCGGACGGGTGATTTTCGGGGTGTTCGGCATCACCGCCGACGCCTTCCGTATCGGCGCCGGCAGCGTGCTGTTCATCTCTGCGCTGGGCATGGCGCAGGGTAAATCGGGCGTACAAACCGACAACGTGCAGCAGGATGTGGCCATCGTGCCGCTGACCATTCCGATCACTGTCGGACCCGGCACCATCGGTGCGCTGCTGGTGATGGGCGTCAGCCAACCCCACTGGGACGACAAGCTGACCGCCATCGTCAGTATCGCCCTGGCCAGTTTCACCGTGGGCGTGGTGCTTTATCTGTCCAACAGCATCGAGCGCATTCTCGGCGACCAAGGCCTGCAAATCGTCAGCCGTCTGATGGGCCTGTTCGTCTGCGCACTGGCTGCGCAGATCATCTTCACCGGCATCAAGGGCTATCTGGCGCCCTAGCGTTCAGATGGGAAATTCCTCGATGGTGCGATCCCAGCGTGTGAGGGAATAAAGCTCACAATGACGGGTTAAACGCAGGGAAATGATTCACCGGCGAGCAGCTGACGATTCCGCACGAACCAGGCGACAATTCTCGTCTGGCAGAGGCGTGTTCTTACGCATAAACGGAGGGATTCCCAAGCTCCCTCCTTTTATGCCGGTGACTCAGGAGGCCGGTTTGGCCCCGTACCAACGTGGCGTGTAGACCCAGTGCCGTCCCTCGGACCTCGGGAATGTGGTGGTCAGCGAAGAGCCGACCAGCACCATCGTGCGCATGTCCACCTGCTCGGGGGTCAGCTCTCCCAAGGTGATGACACGCAAGGTCTGCCCTGGACGACCGATGTCTCGCCCCAGGGTAACCGGGGTTTCAGGGGTTCGGTGCAGACGGACGATTTTCAGAGCGCGGCCAAGCTGCCAGGGTCGGGAGCGCGAGATCGGGTTGTAGAACGCCAGCGCCAGATCCGCTTGGCATGCCAGGTCCAGACGCTTTTCGATGACATCCCACGGCTTGAGGTTGTCCGACAGAGACATCACGCAGAAGTCGTGACCCAGCGGTGCACCTGCTTGGGCCGCCGTCGCCAGCGAGGCCGAGACGCCCGGCAGGATTTCCAGATCGACAGCGTGCCACCGCGGATCGGCGGAATCGTGTAGCGCTTCCAGGACGGCCGCTGCCATGGCGAACACGCCCGGATCGCCCGATGAAACCACCACCACCGAACGCCCCTGCGCGGCCAATTCGAACGCGTGGCGGGCGCGCTGCATTTCTTCGCGGTTGTCCGTGCAATGCAGAACCTGATCGGCACGAAACGGGCCGGCCATGCGCACATAGGTCTCGTAACCCAGCACGTCATTGGCCCGGGCCAGTTCGGCCTTGACCGCCGGAATCATGAATTGGGCAGCGCCGGGACCAAGTCCGATGACTGCCAGACGCCCTCTTGCCCGACCGATGTGTTCGATGTCCAGCGGCTGCGGCGCGACGGCAATGGCGATCCCATCGCGCGGGGTGATCGGTGGCAGCAATTGAGGCAGGACCTGCTGTGCCATGTCACTCGCCGATGCGCCGGAGGTGAAACGCAACGGGACACCCAGTTTCTGCGCCGCCACATGTAGCGCCTGGGTGGCCATTTGGGCGTCGCTCGCCAGCAGACAAGCAAGCGATTGCAGGGCGATGCGCGAATCGTGCAGCGTCGCTTTCACTGCCTCGACCAGGCTCTCTACAACCGCATCGACACTCGCATCGACGGCCACGAGGACATTGCGCGGGTAGATCAACAGCTCGTGAGCAGAAGGCTCGCGCTCGGCATAACCGACGTGAATCGCCAGTTGCGCATGATCGTCTTCCGGCAACTGCGCTTGGGTCAACCACGGCGCTGCACCTTCGATCCGTACGGTTTCACCGGACAGCAGATCGGAAACAAAACGCTTACCCAACTCCAGATCGCCCAAGGCATAACCGGAGGGCGGGTTGAGCAGACAGGTGCCGAAACGCAGCTCGCCGCTGGTAGTGATGGCGGCGTTGGTCTTCAAGCCCGCAGCGATCTCCCGCGCCATGACATTGACCCCGCCCAGCCCGCCCAGCAGCGGCACCACGGCGCTGCCATCTTCGGCGACCGCCAGCACCGGTGGCTCGGCGCCTTTCTCCAGCAACACTGGCGCGAGCGTGCGGATGACAATGCCCGCCGCACACAAGGCGATGATCGGCGTGTCCTGTTGATACAGGCCACGCAACGTCGCGCCGAACTCGGTATAGCTGCGATCAGCGCCTTCAACGCGGTCGGCCAGCCCATGAATCAGTGCGTCCGGGTAGAGCTGTTGAATCCGTCGCGCCGTATGCAACGCGCCCTTGCCAAGGATGACGATGGCCGGGGCCTTGATATTCGACGTGCCCATCAGCCTTGCCACCTTTCACCGGGAACGATGATCAGCGAGAAATACGGCGACGACATCGGATCGACTTCGGCCAGCGGCACGATCTTCTGATTGCTCATGGTTGCGCGCTCGACGTAGAGCGCACGCTCAGCCAGGCCGGTGTCCATCAGCACCTGACGCACCTTCGGCAGGTTGCGGCCCAATTTCATGATGACCGCCGCATCGGCATCCACCAGCTTGCGCTTGAGTTCATCGGCCGACAGCACACCGGACAACACCGACAGACTCTGATTGCGATAGACCAAAGGCGCGCCCAGTACCGAAGCGCCGCCAAGCATTGAGCAGACCCCCGGCACCACTTCAGCCTCGTAGCGCTCGGCCAGACGATCGTGCAGGTACATGTAGGAGCCGTAGAAAAACGGGTCGCCTTCGCAGATCACTGCTACATCGCGACCTGCGTCCAGATGCGCAGCCACGTCGAGGCTGGCGCTGTCATAGAAGTCGCTGATGATCTGCTCGTAGGACATTGGCGCCGGCAGCGCTTCGGTGGTCACCGGGTAGACCAGCGGCATCAGTGTCTGGGCATCTTGCAGGTGGGCTTCGATGATGCCGAAGGCGTTGCCCTTCTTGCCCTTGGCCACGAAATACGCCACCACCGGCGATTCGCGCAGCAGGCGCAGCGCCTTGACGGTGATCAGTTCGGGGTCACCGGGGCCGACGCCCAGACCAATCAATCGACCGCGAGCCTGCATCATTCGATCTCCGTGGCGAGGGCGTTGACCGCAGCGGCGGCCATGGCGCTGCCACCACGACGTCCCTGCATGATCACGTACGGCACGCCGCGGCTGTCAGCAGCGAGCATGTCCTTGGATTCGGCAGCGCCGACGAAGCCAACCGGAAAACCCAGAATCAGCGCAGGTTTCGGTGCGCCGGCATCGATCATTTCCAGCAGGTAGAACAGCGCGGTCGGCGCGTTGCCGATGACCACCACCGCGCCTTCCAGGTGTGGACGCCACAGTTCCAGCGCGGCGGCAGAACGGGTATTGCCCAGCTCGCGAGCAAGCTCGGGAACGCTTTCGTGCTTTAAAGTGCAGATCACCTGGTTGTTGGCCGGCAGGCGGGCGCGGGTCACGCCTTCGGCCACCATGTGCGCGTCACACAGGATCGGTGCCCCGGCGGCCAGCGCCTGACGTCCGGCGGCTCCGGCACCGGGCGAGAAACGCAGGCCCTCGACCGCATCGACCATGCCGCTGGCATGAATCACGCGCACAGCGAGCTTTTCCAGGTCGGCCGGGATGGTGTCGAGCCGGGCTTCGGCACGAATGATCGCGAAGGAGTTGCGATAGATCTCCTGGCCGTCGCGGATGTAATCAATCATCGGTGTTGCTCCGTGAGTCGGCGGTCAACAACGCACCGACTGCTTCAATAGTGAGGTCACGCCCACGCAACTCGCCGAATCCCGGCTGATCTGCGTGGCGAAAATACAAGTCATAACGGCCAGCGGAAACCGCCAACAAAGTGATCGGTGCCACGTGCGCAGCGGCGCAGGATCGGCTGCAACCTGACAGGTGCACGGCGGGGCTGACGCCTTGTTCTTGCAGATAGTCAGCCAGTTGCAGCGCGCCTGCCTTGGTCTCGGAAAGGCCTTTGCCACAGCCAAAGGAACCCGTGCAAGCGATTAGCTGCGACAGCGCCTGACCCGGATCGCACAACAACCCTGCTCCACACAGCCCCTCGAGGGCAGAAGCGCACTGATCGTGGGCAACGTTGCGCAACATCAGACTCTGCCAAGGTGTCATCGCCAGCGATCCATCGCCCAGTTCAACCGAGAGTGTTGCAGCGCTGCGCAACATGGACGGACTCAGTCGCCCCAAAGGCACGGCGCCGCCAACCGAGATCAAACCGGATTGGCGTTGAGGATAAAGCCCGATGTGGGCATTGGGCAGAGCAGGCGCACGCCGCCATGCGGTTATTTTTTGATCATGTCGAAGGGGAAGTTGCAAACGTTCCGCGAGCCGCTCAAGGAGACGCGCGGCGGACATTTCCTGGAGTAGATGGCGCATGCGGGTCTGCTCGGGGCGGGCATGTTCGAGGAACAGTTCCAGCACCGCCACTACCAGAGCGTGGCCCTCCTCCAGCGTTACGGCGGCTAGTGGCGACTCGGTCGCAGGACAACCGGCAAGGCCGAAACCCAACAGTGTTTCCCCGTTCACGTTCAACGCCGACAGCCACAGGTCATGGGGGTGCTCGAGCATCGCCAGGCCTTCGCCCGCATCCAGTGACAGGGCGAACTTGGGAGACAGCTCATGAAAACGCGGGTGAGTCTCCAACGAATGAAGCATCTGCGCCGCCAGCGGACGGGCGTCGAACAACTGCAGAGGATCGATGCCGACGGCGGGGCTGAGCATCAGATTGCGCACGTCATCGCTGGCCGGGTTTTTCGGCCCCAGCCCGGCATCGAGCAGCGTTGCGATCAAGCCATCATGATCCGCCGCGATACCGCGAATCTGCAGATTGCCACGGTTGGTGGCCTCGATCACCCCGCCGGCAAACCGCTCTGCAGCCTCGGCCACGGCAAACGCCTGCGCGGCCGTGATGACCCCGCCCGGCAGCTTGATCCGGCAGATGCCACCGTCCAGCGCCGGGACGATACGCAACAACCCCGGACAAGCCGAGGGGCGTAGAGGCGTGGCGGGCGTGCGAGCGGACAGCGGCTCGGTCAATGGGTCACCTGGCGTGGACGGGGTGGGCAAATGGGAAACGAATGGTTACAGGTGCCGTATTATGCCTGCTTTGGCGGCGGGCATGAAAAGGCGGTCTGTCGGATGGGCTCTGACGCGCAATCAGATAGGGATCTAGCCGTCTTGGCGAAGGTGGCGTTCTGAAGATCGGCACCGCCGGCAAGCCGTGCCACAGATTCAGCGGTGGGTCAGCCACTATTGGTGTCATTGACCCACCCGGTTCGTCAGCAAGCCGGCTCCTACAGTAAATCGATGTCTCTCGCGCATCGCCATTTCCAGCGCCGACCACGACGCCCCGCTGCCGCTGTATCATGCCGATCTTATTCACAGGCCGATCTGACAGGCCTGTCGCAAGCATTGGGTCTGAGGGCAATACATGTCGCCGTGGCTGACAGTGGTGGGAATCGGTGAGGACGGTTACAAAGGGCTGGGCAGGAATGCCCGGCACGCGCTGCTGCAGGCACGTCGGGTGTTTGGCAGCCCTCGTCAGCTCGATTTGCTGCCGCCGTGCATTCAGGCCGAACGTCGCCACTGGCCGAGCCCGTTTTCATTGCAACCTGTGCTTGAGCTGTCTGGCGAACCGATTTGCGTCATTGCCAGCGGCGATCCGATGCTGTTCGGCGTGGGGGTAAGTCTGTCGCGGCAGGTGCCCTTGGAGCAGATGCGCGTGATTCCGGCGCCCTCTTCCTATTCTCTGGCGGCAGCGCGGCTGGGCTGGGCATTGCAGGATGTGGTGACGCTATCGGTGGTCGCGCGGCCATTGGCGGCATTGAATGCACAGCTGCATCACGGTCTGCGCCTGTTGGTGTTGAGCAACGACGGCAGCAGCCCCGCCGCCATCGCGGCTCTGTTGCGTGAACGCGGGTTTGGCCCCAGCCGCATCACAGTCCTTGAGCACCTTGGGGGCACAGCGGAACGCCGGGTTGATGGCATTGCCAACGACTGGTCGAACGTTGAAATTGCGGCCTTGAATCTGGTGGCCATCGACTGCCGCGCAGCGCCAGACACCTTGCGTCTGTCGCCTCTAGGCGGGTTGCCAGACGACGCTTTCCGCCATGACGGCCAACTGACCAAACGCGACGTGCGCGCCATTACCCTCGCCCGCCTGGCCCCCGTTCCCGGCGAGCTTTTGTGGGACGTCGGCGCGGGCTGCGGCTCCATCGGCATCGAATGGATGCGCGCGCACCCAACGTGCCGTGCCATAGCGATCGAGGCCAACGAAGAACGGCAGCAACTGATCGAACTCAACCGTGATGCGCTGGGGGTTCCCGGCTTGCAATTGATTCGCGGACGCGCGCCCGATGCCCTGCAAGGGCTAGAACAACCAGACGCCATTTTCATCGGCGGCGGCGTCACCCACAGCGGCGTGCTGGACACGTGCTGGCAGCAGCTGCGTTCCGGCGGTCGGTTGGTGGCCAATGCGGTCACCTTGCAAAGTGAGGCGATGCTGGTGAACTGGCGCGAACAACAGGGTGGCGAGCTGACCCGCGTTCACCTCGCGTATTCCAAGCCGCTGGGCAAGTTCGACACCTGGCGTCAGGCGCTGCCGATCACCCTGCTCGAAGCGATCAAGCCCTGATGCGCGAGGAAACCGCCGAACAACCCGCGCCCCTGCGCAGCGGCCTGACAACGGGCAGCTGCGCGACGGCCACTTCGCTCGCCGCGGCGCGCCTGCTGCTGGCAGGCGAGGTCAACGACGCGATCGAGATCACGCTGCCCAAAGGCAAGCAGGTGCAGATGCGGCTGGAATTCTGCCGCGCTGTCGAGGGCGGCGCGCAGGCGGGCACGATCAAGGATGCAGGGGATGATCCGGACGTCACCCACGGCGCGCTGCTGTACTCGCACGTCCGCTTGATCGAGACGCCTGGGGTGGCTTTCGTCGCAGGTCCCGGCGTCGGCACCGTGACCCGCCCCGGTCTGGTGCTGGGCGTTGGCGAACCGGCGATCAACCCGGTTCCGCGACGAATGATGACCGAGCACCTCACACAACTGGCTGCCGAATTCAATTACGAGGGTGGTTTCGAAGTCACGGTCTGCGTGGAAAACGGCAGCGAGCTGGCACTCAAGACAATGAACCCGCGGCTGGGCATTCTCGGCGGCCTGTCGATTCTTGGCACCAGCGGCATTGTCCGGCCGTTTTCCTGCGCGGCCTATATCGCCTCGATTCATCAGGGCATCGATGTTGCCAAAACCAACGGCTACCAACACATCGCCGCCTGCACCGGCAACGCCAGCGAAGATACCGTGCGCCGGGTGTACAACCTGCCCGATATCGCTCTCATCGAGATGGGCGATTTCGTCGGTGCCGTGCTCAAGCATCTGCGCAAGGTGCCTGTGGATAAGCTCAGTCTGTGCGGGGGGTTCGGCAAGATCAGCAAACTCGCCGCCGGGCATATGGATCTGCACAGTCGGCATTCCAGCATCGACCTGGAACAACTGGCGCAGTGGGCGGGGGACGTGGGCGCCGATGCCGATCTGCAGCAGAAAATTCGCGAGGCCAATACCAGTCAGCAAGCCCTGGCGATGGCCGCAGCGGCGGGTGTGGCGTTGGGGGATGCGGTGTGTCGGCACGCACTGGATTTCGCCCGCAGCGTGGTGCCTGCGCAGGTGCAGGTCGAAGTGTTCGCCATCGACCGCCAAGGCGGCATCGTCGGGCATGCGGGGGTCTTTGAATGACGCGGATATTGCTGCTGGGTGGCGTCACTGAAGCGCTGGCAATTGCCCGCACACTGGCGCCGCAGCATATCTACAGCCTAGCGGGTGTCGGGCGGGTGCCGAGTGATCTGCGCTGTCGGGTTCGCGTCGGCGGATACGGCGGGGCTGCGGGATTGGCGCAATTCATAGAGGAAGAAGGCATCAGTCTGATCCTCGATGCGACCCATCCCTACGCCGCGCAGATCAGCCAGAACGCCGCAGCTGCTGCAAAACTCGCGGGTATCCCTTGCTGGGCCTTGCGTCGTCCAGCGTGGCAAGCCGGGCCTAACGATGACTGGCGCGAGGTGGCGGACTGGGCCGAACTCATCGCTGCACTGGCCCCCTTCAAACGCCCGCTGTTTACCCTTGGCCGCGAGCCGCTCGAGCATTTGCATGAAATACCCGAGCACCAGTTCTGGACCCTTCGTGCCCTTGATGTCTACCCCGGCAACGAACGCTGCGAAGTCATCGGTGCTCGCGGCCCTTTCGACCTTGAAGGTGAGCGCGCACTGTTCGAGCGCCGCAGCATCGATGTGCTGATCAGCAAGAACAGTGGCAGCACCGCGACCGAACCAAAGTTGGAAGTGGCGCGGGAGCGTAGGGTGCCGGTGGTGGTTTTGCAGAGACCGGTGTTGGTGGAGGTGGATCGGGAGTTTTGGAGTGTGGGAGACGTTTTGCACGGACTAGAAACATTTCAGGCAAACGCATAAATATGTAGCGCATTACTTGATCTGATCAGCGAGAAAATCGGTTTCCCAAAGAGCTGATGGCCCAAAAGGTAACGTAAGAGTTACCATGCATCCCAAATGATCATTGTTCAAGCATATCTATCCAAGGATCAGAAGAGCCCGTTTCACGACTGGTTCTCCACTCTACCGGTAGCCGCAGCGCTGAAAGTCAGCACTGCACTGGCAAGATTGGAGTCCGGCAACACATCCAATATCAAGTGGTTCGACGGCTTGGGCGAATATCGAATTAACTGGGGGCCGGGCTATCGGGTCTACCTGATCCAGGAAGGTAAGCGACTGATCCTCCTGTTCGGTGGCGGTACCAAATCGGGACAGACTGCAGATATCAAACGGGCCAGAACATTGATTGCCGATTACAAGTCTGAAAAAAAGCGAAAGACATGAGTGAGGTGCCTGATGGCTCTAACCCGCAGCTACAAATACTCAGTCAATGAGAGAATCCTGCGCGATCCAGAATTCGCCCAAGGTCTGCTCGACGAAGCAGGAACACTTTTTCTTAATGGAGAACCGGAGGTGGCCCGGATCATTCTTCGTGACCTGGTCAACGCTACGCTTGGTTTCGAAGCACTGGCGAAAGAGACGGACAAGCCGAGTAAAAGCCTGCATCGCATGCTTTCAGCAACTGGCAATCCAAGTATGGACAACCTGGCGGCGATATTCGCGGCAATGCGTTCCTGGCTGAACGTAAATATCGAAGTGCACGCAATTCCCGTCCACTGACCCAACGCTGCGACATAACGCCGCAGCGGAGCTTTTTACATCTCCCGGCCATTCAGGCTAAATGGCCGACATGAACCAACAACAAAAGAAGATCATCAGCCTTGAACGGCGCCGCCTTCGCCTGGGTGGCGTGTTTTGCGTTGCTGTTCGGCATGCTGGCGATGCCCATCACGCCGACTATGCCGCGCACGCAAGGTGAACAACTGGTGTGGGGAAGTTTCTGCAGCGGCAGCGGGACGCGTCTGGTGGCGACGTCTATCGGGCCGGTGGATCAGCGCATTCCCGATCGTAGCGACCATGTGCTGATGCAGCATTGCCCTTGCTGTTCCGGGGCGTTGTCGATGGTGGCGGTGCCGGCAGGTAATCAGTTGGGCTTTATCGTGTTCGTTCAGCCGCTACGCCTGCCGGATGCCATATTGGTGTTCCATGCGCCGCCTCGGGTGCTGTGGCCCAATCTCAACCCCCGCGCCTCCCCGCGAGTCTGATCGTTCGTTCACGCTGCACCTTGCGTACCTGAATGAATTGGAGACTCCTGCCGATGTTGAAAAAGATTCTGTTGCTGGCGGCATTGCTGCTGCCCGCCTGCTTTGCTCAAGCTCATGAATATGCAAAAGGCCAGCTGTCCATTGCCCATCCCTGGTCAATGGAGTTGCCACCGAACGCGCCTACGGTCGCGGCGTATTTCGTAATCAGCAATAAAGGCCCCGATTCCGATCGTCTGCTCAGTGTCGACAGCCCCATCGCCGGCACCGCTCAATTACATGAGCACGTGACCAAAGACGGCCTGATGAAGATGCAGCAGGTCGAGACCGTGGACGTGTCAGCGGGCGGCACCGTGACGTTTGCGCCCATGGCCTACCACGTCATGCTGCTGGATCTGAAAGATCGCTCGAAGCTGACGAACGGCCAGACTTTCCCGCTGACCCTTCATTTCGAAAAAGCCGGCGACGTGACCGTTCAGGTGATGGTGCAGAAACAGGCACCTGACGACACACCGGCCCACGCCCATTGATAGTCTTTTGATCTCCGACGCTGAACGCCCTTGAGCCGCATGTCCGCGATACGCAGCCGTAACGCCACCGAACCCCGCAAGCAATCGGGTGCGTGGCTGAGCCTGTTCGCCATGCTGATGATCTTCATCGGCCCGCTGATCTCGCAGTCAATGCCGATGGAACATCACACAGGGCTGCAGACGCCTGCGTCGATGGCCCCGGACATGGGCATCTCTACGCCGATGAACATGTCGGCCGACGCCCACAGCGGGCATCACGCAGCCACAGCTGAAACAGCGGGCGTCGATCACGTGCTGTGGGCCAAGTGCGGCTATTGCACCCTGCTGTTCAGCTGCCCGGCGCTGACTCAGACTCTGGCCGTCACGGCGCCCGTCCCGCCCAATCCCGCCGATTACTACAACGCAGGCCCGCAACAGGGCCACGCCCGGAGTAATGTCTTTCCCAACGCTCGCAGCCGCGCCCCGCCGTCTTCTTCCGTCGCCTGAACCTTGAAAAGATTCGTACCCGCTGACCGCCCTTGCGCTGTCTGCGTGCTGCGCCGTGCTTATCCCTGACGGGAGCGTTTCACCATGTCCAAACCAAACGTGTCGTTCTACAACCTTGCGTGGCGCTGGCATTTTTATGCCGGGTTGTTCGTCGCGCCTTTTATGATCGTCCTGTCGCTGACGGGGATCGTCTACCTGTTCAAGCCGCAGCTCGATTCGCTGATGTACAGCGACCTGCTGACGGTAAAACCTACCCATCACATGCTCAGTGCCGACGTGCAGCAACAACGTGTGCTCGGGGCCTACCCCAACGCGCCAATCAGCAAATACCTGCCACCGGTGAATGCGCAAAGCAGTGCGCAGTTCGTGGTGAAACAGGACGGTCGAGACGTGAACCTGTTCATCGACCCCTACAACGGCAGGATCCTCGGCACTCAGGATGCCAGGAACAACCTGCAAGCCATGGCTCGCGAGCTTCACGGCGAGTTGATGATCGGCACGGTCGGCGATCGCCTGGTGGAGCTTGCCGCCGGTTGGGGCATCGTGTTGGTGGTGTCCGGCCTGTACCTCTGGTGGCCGCGCGGGCGTTCATCAGCGGGTGTGCTCTGGCCACGATTGACCGCCCGGGGTCGCGTGCTGTGGCGTGATTTGCACGCGGTGGCTGGCTTCTGGGGCTCGGTGGCGCTGCTGTTCATGCTGCTCAGTGGCATGACCTGGACCGGCATGTGGGGCAAGGTTTACGCCGATGTATGGAACACCTTTCCGGCCGCAATGTGGAACGACGTGCCCAAGTCGGAAAAACAGGCAGGCGAGTTGAACACGGCCAGCGTGCAGACCGTGCCGTGGGCAATGGAAAACACGCCCATGCCGGTGTCTTCTGGGGATCATGCCGAGCACATGAATCACGCTGGCATGTCCAGCGCGCCTGCGTCGCCCACCATCACTTTGCAGCGGGTGGTCGATATCGCCAAAGAGCGCAAGATCGAACCCGGCTACAGCATCACCCAACCGAAAACCGCTGACGGTGTGTTTACGGTATCGGTGTTCGCGGACGACCCGCACAACGACGCCACGCTGCACATTGATCAGTACAGCGGCAAGGTGTTGGCCGATGTGCGTTACACCGATTACAGCGCAGTTTCCAAAGCGACCGAGCTGGGGGTGATGCTGCACGAAGGGAAGATGTTCGGCTGGCTGAATCAGTTGGCGATCCTGTTCATCTGCCTGATGGTGTTGCTCAGTTCGGTGAGCGGGATCGTGATCTGGTGGAAACGTCGGCCGCAGAATGGCTTGGGGGTTCCGCCGCTGCGCCACGACCTGCCACGTTGGAAAATCGCGACGGTAATGATGATTGCACTGGGCGTTGCCTTTCCGCTCGTCGGGATTTCCATGGTGGCGGTATGGTTGCTCGATCGGATAGCCCTTTCGCGCGCTGCCAAATCGGCGGCGACAGCTTAGATTGCGTCCCGCGGGGCCTGGAGCCTTTCGGGGTTGGTTTAGCGATGAACTGCTCATTTCCGTTTTCAGGGCCCGTCTTTTCCCTCTTTCCGAGCGTGCTTCTGGCTGAAGATCATAAGACCTGCCCGGGGTGCGCCACCTCGCTGACGATCTGCCGGAACCGGCAGCAGAACCTGTCCTGATAACTACGAAGGCTTCTGGTTTCACTGCCGCTGCGCGCCACATCGCGCAGGCGACGCTCCTACGGCCTGCGGCCAGAATCACTCGCCGCCGGCCCCCGCCTCCGTCCGAACGGCATGGAAGTCAGGATAGCCGACGATTTGTCGGAGGTCGTGTCCGACCGAAGCAACAGCAAACCTGTCGACCCAGACAACTCCCGCACCAGTCCGGCGCACTTGACGCACCACGCACTATTCCTCACCCCAATTTGGTGCGTGCCGCCAGCCTTGGGCGACGCTTTCATTCGATTTTGCGACCTTTTCAGCCTTGGCCCAGCCTTTGCTAAAGCCTAAGCAGACTTGATCCTGGACCGCCAACAGCAGTCATACCAAAAAAATCAAAGAATGGAGCTAGCCAATGAAGCGTCGTAGTTTGCTTAAAGCGTTCACCTTGTCTGCATCAATCGCCGCTATGGGTTTGACCTGGACCGCGCAGGCCGCCGACACCATCAAGGTCGGCATTCTTCATTCTTTGTCCGGCACGATGGCCATCTCCGAGACTTCGCTCAAAGACATGGCCCTGATGACCATCGACGAAATCAATGCCAAGGGCGGCGTCAACGGTAAGAAACTGGAGGCTGTAGTCGTCGACCCGGCGTCCAACTGGCCCCTGTTCGCTGAAAAAGCCCGTCAATTGATTACTCAGGACAAGGTTGCGGTAGTCTTCGGTTGCTGGACCTCGGTTTCGCGTAAATCGGTACTGCCGGTGTTCGAGGAGCTGAACGGCCTGCTGTTCTACCCGGTGCAGTACGAAGGTGAAGAGATGTCGCCAAACGTGTTCTACACCGGCGCGGCGCCTAACCAGCAGGCGATTCCTGCGGTCGAGTACCTGATGAGCGAAGACGGTGGCGCGGCCAAGCGCTTCTTCCTGCTGGGCACCGACTATGTTTATCCCCGCACCACCAACAAGATTTTGCGTTCGTTCCTGCACTCCAAAGGCGTGAAGGACAGCGACATCGAAGAGGTTTATACCCCGTTTGGCCACGCCGATTACCAGACCATCGTGGCCAACATCAAGAAGTTCTCGGCAGGCGGCAAGACAGCTGTGATCTCCACCGTGAACGGCGACTCCAACGTGCCGTTCTACAAGGAACTGGGTAACCAGGGCCTGAAGGCCACCGACGTTCCGGTGGTTGCATTCTCGGTGGGCGAAGAAGAGCTGCGGGGTGTCGACACCAAACCGCTGGTGGGCAACCTGGCTGCGTGGAACTACTTCGAATCGGTGAAAAACCCGGTCAACACCAAATTCGTCGCCGACTGGAAAGCCTACGCCAAGGCGCACAATCTGCCGAACGCCGACAAGGCCGTGACCAACGACCCGATGGAAGCCACCTACGTCGGCATCCATATGTGGGCGCAAGCGGCCGAGAAAGCCAAGTCCACCGACGTGGATAAAGTCCGCGAAGCCATGGCCGGCCAGACCTTCGCCGCGCCGTCGGGCTTTACCCTGGAAATGGACAAGACCAACCACCACCTGCACAAGCCGGTGATGATCGGCGAGATCAAGTCTGACGGTCAGTTCAACGTGGTGTGGAAGACTAAAGAGCCAATCCGCGCGCAGCCATGGAGTCCGTTCATTCCAGGCAACGACAAGAAGCCTGACTATGCGGTGAAGAGTAACTAAGCAGCACGCTGTCGGGCCGGAACTGATCCTCAGCCCGACACAACTCCCTTGTAGGAGCGCGCTTGCCCGCGATTGCGGTGTGTCAGCGACATCGATACCACAGATGTACCGCAATCGCGGGCAAGCGCACTCCTACGAGTTCCTCGCAAGACACCACGTCGTGCGGGTGCTTTCAGGACACCGATATGCCTAGATTTTTCTACCGCCTCATTCTCGCCCTGAGCCTGTTGCTGCCCTTCGCAGCCCATGCCAGCGATGCCGGCGACTTTGTCGCGGCCGAATCCTCCGAACGCGCTGAATTGCTGGAAGCCTGGGCCGCCAAGCCTGACCCGGCGCGCGTTGAATTGCTGATTGCTCTGCAGGAAGGCCGCGTGGCCGCCGACAGCAGCAATCGCGCCTTCATCCAGAATGGCGACAGCTTCACCGCCGTCGACCCGAATGCACCGGCCCTGGCCGACGCGCCCAACCCCGACGAGCCGCAGTCGATCAGCCTGAACAACCGTCTGCGCGGCCTGGTGGAAACTGCCCTGGCCAGTCACCAGTTGCTCGCCGCCGATGCCAAGCTGCGCCTGGCTGCCGCGCTGACCCTGCAAAAAAGCGCCCGCCCCGCTCAGTTGCAACTGCTCATGCAGCAAGCGGCAAGCGAAAAAGACGACTCCGTGCACTCGGCATTGACCCTTGCGTTGGCCAATCTGCAGTTGGTCGACAGCAGCCCCACCGTACGCCTGGCCGCCGTGCGCCTGCTCGGTGAAACCGGCGACCCGTTGGCGCGCACGCGTCTGGAAAACTTGCTCGAACCCAACGTCGAAACCGACCCGAGCGTGCGCCTGGCTGCTGAAACCAGCCTCGCTCAGGTCAAGCGCAAGCTGATGATCGGCGAAGTGATCGGGCAGGTGTTCAGCGGCATTTCGCTGGGCTCGATCCTGTTGCTGGCAGCGCTGGGCCTGGCAATCACCTTCGGGCTGCTGGGCGTTATCAACATGGCCCACGGCGAAATGCTGATGCTCGGCGCCTACGCCACTTACGTCGTACAGATCATGTTCCAGCGCTATGCCCCCGGCGCGATCGAGTTTTATCCGCTGGTGGCGCTGCCGGTGGCATTCTTCGTCACGGCCTGTATCGGCATGGCGCTGGAGCGCACGGTGATTCGTCACTTGTACGGCCGCCCGCTGGAAACCCTGCTCGCGACCTGGGGCATCAGCCTGATGCTGATCCAGCTGATTCGTGTGGTGTTCGGCGCGCAGAACGTCGAAGTGGCCAACCCCGAATGGCTGTCCGGCGGGATTCAGGTGCTGCCCAATCTGGTGCTGCCGTACAACCGGATCATCATCATTGCCTTCGCGCTGTTCGTGGTGGTGCTGACCTGGCTGCTGTTGAACAAAACGCGGCTGGGCCTGAACGTGCGCGCCGTCACTCAGAACCGCAACATGGCCGCCTGCTGCGGCGTGCCCACCGGGCGCATCGACATGATGGCTTTCGGGCTCGGCTCAGGCATTGCCGGGCTGGGCGGCGTAGCCTTGAGTCAGATCGGCAACGTCGGCCCTGATCTGGGCCAGAGCTACATCATCGACTCGTTCCTGGTGGTGGTGCTCGGCGGTGTCGGTCAGTTGGCCGGAAGCGTGATGGCAGCCTTCGGGCTGGGCATCGCCAACAAGATTCTCGAACCACAAATCGGCGCAGTGCTGGGCAAGATCCTGATCCTGGCGCTGATCATTCTGTTTATCCAGAAACGTCCGCAAGGTCTGTTCGCGCTCAAAGGACGGGTGATCGACTGATGAACCAGCCACTGATGGTTACCGCCGCGCAACGCGCTGGCACCAAAGTCACGATTTCGGTGGGCTCGGTCGTCCTCGCCCTGCTGATCGCCCTGCCACTGCTGTCGCTGTTGCCCGAAAGCAACGGCCTGCAAGTGTCGGCCTACACCCTGACGCTGGTGGGCAAGATTCTGTGTTACGCCATCGTCGCTCTGGCGCTGGATCTGGTGTGGGGCTACGCCGGGCTGCTGTCGCTGGGCCATGGCCTGTTCTTCGCTCTGGGCGGTTACGCGATGGGCATGTACCTGATGCGTGAAGCTTCGGGCGACAGCCTGCCGGCGTTCATGACCTTTCTGTCGTGGACCGAGCTGCCGTGGTACTGGATTGGCACCGAGCACTTCCTCTGGGCCATGTGCCTTGTGGTGCTGGCGCCGGGACTGCTGGCGCTGGTGTTCGGTTTCTTCGCCTTCCGCTCGCGGATCAAGGGCGTTTATTTCTCGATCATGACCCAGGCCCTGACCTTCGCCGGCATGCTGCTGTTTTTCCGCAACGAGACCGGTTTCGGCGGCAACAACGGCTTCACCAACTTCCGCAGCATTCTGGGCTTCAGCATCACCTCTCAGGGCACCCGCGCGGTGTTGTTCCTGCTGACGGTGCTGTTACTGGTCGGTAGCCTGTTCATGGGCTGGCGCCTGGCGCGCAGCAAATTCGGTCGCGTGTTGACCGCGGTGCGTGATGCGGAAAACCGCCTTATGTTCTGTGGCTACGATCCGCGCGGCTTCAAGCTGTTCGTCTGGGTGTTGAGCGCGGTGCTGTGCGGCCTGGCGGGTGCGCTGTATGTGCCGCAAGTGGGCATCATCAACCCAAGCGAAATGTCGCCGACCAACTCTATCGAAGCCGCCGTCTGGGTCGCTCTGGGCGGTCGCGGCACGCTGATCGGCCCGCTGCTCGGCGCCGGTCTGGTCAACGGCATGAAGAGCTGGTTCACCGTGGCCTTCCCGGAATACTGGCTGTTCTTCCTCGGTGCGCTGTTCATTGTGGTGACGTTGTACCTGCCCAAAGGCGTGATTGGCCTGATCAAGAAAAGGGGCGAGCAATGAAAAGCACTCCAACTCCCGCATTCGATCCGGCGCTGGATCCGACTCTTCATCCAAACAGCGACGCTGGCACCAGTCGCGACGCCATCGGCCTGGGTCAGGTCGCGGGCGAGGGTCTGAACACCCGGCACGGCACGATCCTGACCCTGGAAAACATCAGCGTCAGCTTTGACGGTTTCAAGGCCCTCAACGACCTGAACCTGTACATCGGCGTGGGCGAGCTGCGCTGCATCATCGGCCCCAACGGCGCGGGCAAGACCACGCTGATGGACGTGATCACCGGCAAGACCCGCCCCAGCCACGGCACCGCCTGGTTCGGCGAAACCCTGGACCTGACCAAGATGAGCGAAGTACAGATCGCCCAGGCAGGAATCGGTCGCAAGTTTCAGAAGCCGACGGTGTTCGAGGCGCTGAGCGTGTTCGAGAATCTGGAACTGGCGCAGAAGACCGACAAATCGGTGTGGGCCAGCCTGCGGGCCAAGCTCAGTGGCGAACAGCGCGGGCGTATCGACGAGGTGCTGGAGACCATTCGCCTGACGGCCTCGATGTCGCGCCAGGCGGGCTTGCTGTCCCACGGTCAGAAGCAGTTTCTGGAGATTGGCATGTTGTTGGTTCAGGACCCGCAATTGCTGCTCCTGGACGAGCCGGTGGCGGGCATGACCGACGCCGAAACCGAATTCACCGCCGAACTGTTCAAAACTCTCGCTGGCAAGCACTCGCTGATGGTGGTCGAGCACGACATGGGCTTCGTCGGCACCATCGCCGACCACGTCACCGTGCTGCACCAGGGCAGCGTGCTGGCGGAAGGTTCGCTGGAAGACGTGCAGGCCGATGAGCGAGTGATCGAGGTTTATCTCGGAAGGTAACGCGCTCTCTGTCCTCGGAAATGATGACAGATCATGATTTACCGATGGTCTCTGTGGGAGTGAGCTTGCTCACGAATGCGTCAGGTCAGCCTGCTCAGTATCGACTGACATCAAGTCTTCGTGAGCAAACTCACTCCCACGGCAGGACGGTGTTTTTCGGTCGTTCCCGCGCTCCGCGGGGGAACGATCACTGGGAGAGTTCGAACATGTTGCAAGTCGAAAAGCTTCATCAATACTACGGCGGCAGCCATATTCTGCGGGGCCTTTCTTTCGACGTGAAAATCGGCGAAGTGACCTGCCTGTTGGGCCGTAACGGCGTGGGCAAAACCACGTTGCTCAAGGTGCTGATGGGCCTTCTACCCGCAAAAGAAGGCGCGGTGCGGTGGGAGGGCAAGCCGATCACCGGGTTCAAACCCCACCAGCGCGTGCATTCCGGCATCGCTTACGTACCCCAGGGCCGGGAGATTTTCGGGCGGCTGACGGTGGAAGAAAACCTGCTGATGGGCCTGTCACGCTTCCCCGGCTCCGAAGCCAGGGAAGTGCCTGCCTTTATCTACGAGCTGTTCCCTGTGCTGTTGCAGATGAAGCAGCGTCGGGGCGGCGACCTGTCCGGTGGTCAACAACAACAGCTGGCGATCGGTCGCGCCCTGGCCAGTCGCCCTCGCCTGTTGATTCTCGACGAGCCGACTGAAGGCATTCAGCCGTCGGTGATCAAGGAAATCGGCGCGGTGATCAAAAAGCTCGCGGCCCGTGGCGACATGGCGATTCTATTGGTCGAGCAGTTCTATGACTTTGCTGCCGAACTGGCAGACCAGTACATCGTCATGTCTCGCGGCGAGATCATTCAGCAAGGTCGCGGCGAGAACATGGAAACCGAAGGTGTACGCGGTCTGGTCACTATTTAATGCACCGATCGGCTAAGGTAGACGCCTTCGAAAAACGTAAAGAAATTATGAATCTTCCTGCCCACACCGCCCTGTTCACGCCCAGCTGGCATGCCGAGCTGGAGCTGGGCTATGGGCGTTTCGCCGACACCACGCGACCGATCCAGCGCCGGCATAAAGGCCCGCTGCGGGTGCAGAAACACCTCTACGCCGAAGGCCCGCAGGTTTGTCAGCACATCATCGTTCATCCGCCGGGTGGGATTGCCGGAGGCGATCGGCTGGACATCAGCGTCAGCGTTGGTCCTGATGCCTGGGCGCAGTTGACCAGCCCCGGCGCGGCCAAGTGGTATCGCGCGGCGGGGCCTGCTTATCAGCAACTCGCTCTGAAAGTCGCCGCGGGCGCTACGCTGGAATGGCTGCCGCAGGAGACCATCGTCTTCAGCGAGGCTAAAGCGGAGCTGACGACCCGTGTTGATCTCGAAGGCGATGCCCGACTGTTCTACTGGGACGTGGTGGCGCTGGGGCGTCCGGCCAGTGGCGAGCGTTTCGATCAGGGGCATTTTCAGACGCATCTGGATATTCGTCGCGACGGCAAGCTGCTGTGGCATGAGCGTCAACGCATTCAGGGCGATGACGGGCTGCTGGATTCGCCGGTGGGCCTGGGCGGCAAACCGGTGTTCGCGACGCTGATCGTGACCGGAGAGATAGACGCAGAATTGATGGAGCGTTGTCGCGAACTGGCTGAACATTCGCCGGTGCACGGTGATTTGAGTCAGTTGCCGGGGCTGGTCGTGGCGCGTTGTCTGGCTGAAGAAGCCCTGCATGCACGGGCTTGGTTGATCGGACTGTGGAAGTTGCTGCGCCCTGCGCTGTTGGGTAGAGAGGCGGTGGCTCCAAGAATTTGGAGTACGTAGACGACACCGATCTCTGTAGGAGCGCTTGCCCGCGATATCGGTGTGCCAGGCGTCATCGGTATCGCGGGCAAGCGTGCTCCTACGAGGCTTCTCGCGCTCCTGACTTATATAAATATTTGAAACGGAAAAAACCATGGACCTGACTCCCCGCGAAAAAGACAAGATGCTGATCTTCACCGCTGGCCTGGTCGCCGAGCGGCGGCTGGCACGCGGTTTGAAGCTCAATTACCCGGAAGCGATGGCGTTCATTTCCGCCGCCCTGCTCGAAGGCGCGCGTGATGGGCAGACGGTCGCGGAGCTGATGCACTACGGCACCACGCTGCTGACCCGCGAACAAGTGATGGAAGGCATCCCGGAAATGATCCCCGAAATACAGGTCGAGGCCACCTTCCCCGACGGCACCAAGCTGGTCACCGTGCACCAACCGATTGCCTGAAACGCCTTTGAACAAGTGAAAACGGACATGACCTATACGATTCGTGACGCGCTGCTGACTGACATGCCTGCCGTGCTGGACATCTACAACGACGCCGTCCTCAACACCACGGCGATCTGGAACGAACAACCGGTGGACCTGGCCAACCGCGAAGCCTGGTTCGCCGCGCGTCAGACTCAGGGCTATCCAATTCTGGTGGCCGTCGATAGCGACGATCTGGTGCTGGGCTATTCGTCGTTCGGCGACTGGCGCCCCTTCGAAGGCTTTCGTCACACCGTCGAGCATTCGGTCTACGTGCGCGCCGATCAGCGCGGCAACGGATTGGGGCCGCTGCTGATGAAGGCGCTGATCGAACGCGCCAGGGCCTGCGACAAACACATGATGGTCGCGGCCATCGAAAGCGGGAACGCGGCCTCGATTCATCTGCATGAGCGTCAGGGCTTCATCACCACCGGGCAGATGCCACAAGTCGGCACCAAGTTCGGTCGCTGGCTGGACCTGACCTTCATGCAGCTGGACCTGTCGCCGGGCGCTTGCGCTCCGTCGTCTCAGGCGCCCGCCAAATAACCCTGTAGCCACCCGTTTGCCCTGATTGCTCTCTTTGAAGGAAAGCCCCAATGAATGCTGCTCAGTTGCGACGTGTTACCAGCGAAAGCTTCGCGCATTACCGCCACGGCTTGGTGGCGGTATTACTGGATGCGGTGCATCGAGGCGCATCGGTGGGTTTCATGGCCGATCTGGGGGCGGACGAGGCTTACAGCTGGTGGGATGGCATCCGGACCGAGGTCGAGCAGGGCAAGGTGTTGTTGTGGGTCGTGGTACAGGACGAACAGGTGCTGGCCACTGTGCAACTGGCGTTGTGCCAAAAGCCCAACGGCCTGAACCGCGCCGAAGTGCAAAAGCTGCTGGTGCTGGAACACGCTCGGCGTCGCGGCCTGGCCACACAACTTATGCAAGCGGTTGAACAGGCCGCCGTTCAGCACAAACGCGGGCTGCTGTATCTGGATACCCTGGCCGGATCGCCCGCCGAAACCTTTTATCGCGCGTTGGGTTACGAGCTGTGCGGCAAGCTTCCGGACTACGCCTGCAACCCGGACGGCGAATATCACGCTACTGCCATTTACTACAAGTTACTGTCGAGGAAGAACGCATGATTCCTGGTGAATACCAGATCCAGCCTGGCGAGATCGAGCTTAATGCCGGGCGCCGGACGATCACCCTCAGCGTCGCCAACAGCGGTGACCGACCGATTCAGGTCGGCTCGCATTTCCATTTTTTCGAAACCAACGACGCCCTTACCTTCGACCGCGCCGCCAGCCGTGGCATGCGCTTGAACATCCCGGCGGGAACCGCAGTGCGCTTCGAGCCTGGACAGGCGCGGGAGGTCGAGTTGGTAGACCTGGCCGGATTGCGGCGGGTGTTCGGGTTTGCCGGGCGGGTGATGGGGAATCTCTGATCTCGGGTCAGCCAGCTCAACCGGGGCGACCCTTCGCGAGCAAGCTCGCTCCCACAGGTCCAGCGCAGATCGGTGTGGAAGCGAGCTTGCTCGCGAAGACGTCGGCACAGGCACTACAAATTCAGAATCAAGGTACCGCGCCATGAAAATTTCCAGACAAGCCTACGCCGACATGTTCGGCCCTACCGTCGGCGACCGCGTGCGTCTGGCCGACACCGAGTTGTGGGTCGAGGTCGAAAAGGACTTCACCACCTACGGCGAGGAAGTGAAATTCGGCGGCGGCAAGGTCATTCGTGACGGCATGGGCCAGGGCCAGTTGCCGGCTGCCGAAGTGGTCGACACGCTGATCACCAACGCGCTGATCCTCGATCACTGGGGCATCGTCAAAGCCGACGTCGGCCTCAAGGACGGTCGCATCGCCGCCATCGGCAAGGCAGGCAACCCGGACATCCAGCCAGACGTAACCATCGCCATAGGCGCCGCTACCGAAATCATCGCCGGGGAAGGCATGATCCTCACGGCAGGCGGCGTCGACACGCATATCCACTTCATCTGCCCGCAGCAGATCGAAGAAGCGCTAATGAGCGGCGTTACCACCATGATCGGTGGCGGCACAGGCCCCGCGACCGGCACCAACGCGACCACCGTCACGCCCGGCAAATGGCACATGATGCGCATGCTGCAGGCTGCCGAAGCGTTTCCGATGAATATCGGCTTTACCGGCAAAGGCAACGTCAGCGTGCCCGAACCCTTGATTGAGCAGGTCAAGGCTGGGGCCATCGGCCTCAAGTTGCACGAAGACTGGGGCACCACGCCTGCGGCCATTGACAATTGCCTGAGCGTCGCCGATCAGTACGACGTGCAGGTGGCGATCCACACCGACACGCTGAACGAATCCGGTTTCGTCGAAACTACCCTGGGCGCCTTCAAAAACCGCACCATTCACACCTATCACACCGAGGGCGCCGGCGGCGGCCACGCGCCGGACATCATCAAGGCGTGCGGCTTTCCCAACGTGCTGCCGAGTTCGACCAACCCGACCCGGCCGTTCACCCGCAACACCATCGACGAGCATCTGGACATGCTGATGGTCTGCCATCACCTGGACCCGAGCATCGCCGAGGACGTGGCCTTCGCCGAAAGCCGCATCCGCCGCGAAACCATCGCTGCCGAAGACATCCTGCATGACCTCGGTGCGTTCTCGATGCTCAGCTCCGACAGCCAAGCCATGGGCCGCGTCGGCGAAGTGATCATGCGCACCTGGCAGACCGCCGACAAAATGAAGCGCCAACGCGGCCCGCTGCCGGGTGACGGCGAAGGCAACGATAACTTCCGCGCCAAACGCTATATCGCCAAATACACCATCAACCCGGCCATCACCCACGGCATCAGCCATGAAGTGGGTTCGATCGAAGTGGGCAAATGGGCGGATCTGGTGCTCTGGCGTCCGGCGTTCTTCGGGGTCAAACCGACGCTGATCCTCAAGGGTGGCTCCATCGCGGCCAGCCTGATGGGCGACGCCAACGCCTCGATCCCGACTCCGCAGCCGGTGCACTACCGCCCAATGTTCGCCAGCTATGGCAGCTCGCTACACGCAAGCAGCCTGACCTTCATCAGTCAGGCGGCGTTCGACGCAGGCGTACCCGAACAATTGGGCCTGAAGAAACAGATCGGCGTGGTCAAGGGCTGCCGCAGCGTGACCAAGGCCGACCTGATCCACAACGACTACCTGCCCAACATCGATGTCGATCCGCAGACCTACCAGGTCAAGGCCGACGGCGTGTTGTTGTGGTGCGAACCAGCGGACGTGTTGCCGATGGCGCAGCGGTATTTTTTGTTCTGAGGATTGGAGCGCTTGTCGGCGGCTGAGGTTGCCGACAAGCGTAAACGCTATCTGTCTCGCGCAGGCAGATTATCGATCAGTGAAAGCAACGTGGTCCTGTCTCCAACCAGCCGCAAGTTCTGCAGCACGTCATTAACCGCCCCTACAACGCCCAACTCCTGGTTGGAGAGTTTCTCCTTCTTCACGCCTTTGGCCAGCGCCGAGTAGACCACCAGCTTGCCTCTGGACACATCGTCATTCAGATCGCCGGGAGCATGCTTGTCGTCATTGATTTTTTCGGTGAGCAGTTCGATCTGTTGATCGACATATTCGGTGACGTCATCTTTGGTCAACTCCTTTTTCGACATGATTGCTCTCCTTGAGCAAGAGTGATGAAAGGCAACGTTAGGCGAGGTGTCCGTTTGCTGTCTACTGTCAGAAATGACAGTAGACAACTGCAAATCCGTTGTTCTTCTTGCCACAACATGGCGTTAAGATGGCCACATTTCACTCAGCGCCCCGCCAGCAAGGTTGTTCCTCATGCGTCTTTCCGACTTCATCGTTCAGAACGTGGACCGTATCGTCGACGAGTGGGAAAAGTTCGCCGCCACACTGACCCCTGCTGCGGATTCGATGAACAGTGTGGATTTGCGCGATCACGCCAAGGCCATCCTCCTGGCTGCCGCGCGGGACATGAACACCGCGCAGACCAAGGCCGAACAGATCGCCAAGGCGCAGGGCGAGGAGCTGGGCAAGACGCCGATGCTGGATCGAGCTGCCGCCAGTCATGGTGAGCTGCGACATAACGTCGGGTTCGATCTGGTACAGATGACGTCCGAATTTCGTCATCTGCGCGCGACGGTGATCCGCTTCTGGGTAGATAGTCTGACTTCCCCGGAGATCGGCTATTTCACCGACATGATTCGTTTCAACGAGGCCATCGATGAAGCCCTGGCAGAGTCCACCGCCGCTTACGCCGACCGGGTGAACCGCTCGCGGGATATCTTCCTGGCGATTTTGGGTCACGACCTGCGCGCACCGCTGCAGGTGATCGGCATGTCGTCCGAGATTCTGATGCGCAAGCCCAGCCTCAGCGAGGCTGACATGGCTTACGTCAAACGCATCAAGAGCAGCGGTCGGCACATGGCGACCATGGTCAGTGACCTTTTGGAGTTCGTCCGCAGTCGTCTGGGTGCCGCCTTGCCCATTGAACGCAAGCCCATGGAAATGACCACCGCCTGCCGCGACGCCATCGATGCCGCGAGCGCCGGCAACCCTGATTGCGACCCAGTGTTCACCACCACGGGCGATACCCAGGGCGAATGGGACCGCGCGCGCATCGATCAACTGCTACAAAACCTGATCGGCAATGCCCTGCAACACGGCGCTTCGACTCACAAGATCAGCGTGACGCTGACCGGAGGCGAAAATCACGTCAGCCTGTCGGTGCACAACGATGGCGAGCCAATCGCACAGGAAGCGATCGGTAGCATTTTCGATCCACTGGTACGCTCGCTCAACGAAAAAGCCGGCACCCATAATCCATCGACCAGCCTGGGGTTAGGGTTGTTCATCGTCAAGGAAGTGGTCCATGCCCATAGTGGGAGCGTTACCGTGACATCGAATTTTGGGGATGGGACCACGTTTACGGTCGTGTTGCCGAAGAAGGGTTGAAGCTCAACGCCGATATCGCTTTGATTCTGGCCGAAGGCCGTAGGAAATGGCTTGCCTGCGATCTGGCGCGCGGCGGCAGCAAATCCAGCCAGCACCGTCAACCTGACCCCGTGCATGCGAAGATTTTACTGCCGGTTACCGGCAGCTCGCGGGCAAGCCGCCAACCCCACGCCCTCGGGGCCGACGCAAGCATGCGGCGTCCTCAGTCCTCCACAAACCGCCTCAACCGCTGCTTGAGCATGCGGTTCTCGGCTCGCACCTGCTCAAGCTCGTCCAACAGGTTCAGCGCCAGCGCCACGCCGTCCCACTCCATCGCCAGATCGCGATGCAACTTGGCCGCACGCTTGGCGACCGAGAGTGAATAGGTGTCGAACAACCACTCATCCGGCGTCACCCCTTGGGGTTCGACAATGCCGTGCTCGACGATCTCGATGACATAGGCGACCGGCATATCGACCACCTGACAGAATTCCTGCATGTCTACGATCAGGGTGTTGCTCATGATCAGTTACTCCATTGAGCCCTCGGATCGAAAGCGGCCTTCTCGGCCAGTTTTTCCCACAGCGCTTTGGTGGCCTCATCGGTGGACTGGGGCATGACGATCTTCAACTGCGCGAATAGATCGCCACGCTGGCCCTGCTTGTTCAACAGACCATTTCCCTTGACCCGCAATCGCTGCCCGCTCTGACTGTCCGGACGAATGGTCAGGTTAATCTTGCCGGTCAGCGTCGGCACCGCGACCTTGGCACCCAACGCGGCCTCCCAAGGGGCCAACGGAACGGTAATGATCAGGTCATGGCCTTCGACATCGAACTTGGGATGCGGCGCCAGACGAACGATCAGGTACAGGTCGCCGTTTTCGCCCCCGGCAATGCCCGGCGCGCCTTGCCCCTTGAGGCGAATGCGCTCGCCGTCGGTGACACCAGCCGGGATCTTCACGTTCAGGGTCTTGGTGACGTCGGCCATGCGCTGGCCGTTGGCGCTGTGCTGCGGCACCTTGAAGCTGATCTTCTTCGATTCGGTAGAAAGGGTTTCCTCGAGGAAAATCGCCAGTTCCATTTCCACATCCTGCCCTCGACGACCCGTGCTATGCGCACGTCCGCCCTGTTGACCACCACGATTGCCGAAAATCGAACTGAAGAAATCAGAAAAATCCCCGCCCTCGAAGCCGCCGCCACCACCGAAACCCGGCCCCGCGCCCGCGCCACCACGCCCCTGCCAACCCGGAGGCGGCTGGAAACGGCCCTGCTGGCCATATTTGCGGAGGTCGTCGTACTCGGCGCGCTTTTCCGGGTCGCTCAGCGCTTCATAGGCCTCGGACGCCTCTTTGAATTTGTCTTCCGCGTCAGGCTCTTTGCTGACATCGGGGTGATACTTGCGCGCGAGCTTGCGATAGGCGGTCTTGATCGTCTTATCGTCCGCCGTCGGCTCTACGCCAAGGATCTTGTAATAGTCTTTGAAGTCCATCTAACGGTCACCCATTCCGGATTATCCAGCTCAGTTGCGTACCGCGTTATCAGATGAGAACGTCGACTGCGCTGAATGTTGCAAGGTTATCGGCACACAGCTTCACGCGCTTGAAACAGGGTCCAAACCGGCCGTATGCAATGAGAGTTTCCTGCAAGATTGGGTGTGTTACGCCTTGATTCAAGGTACAGCCGTGAAATAGACGCCTATCGGCAGAAAAACGACGCGACGCGCTACGAATTCCCGGCGCAGTCGCATACACTGCGCGGCCGTTTTTTTGACCGGAACGTAAAACATGAGCACTCCATCTCCAGCCCGTGCCGTGGGCATCGATTTCGGCACCTCCAACTCCACGGTCGGCTGGCTGCGCCCCGGAACGGAAACGCTGATCAAGCTGGAGGACGACAAGATCACCCTGCCCTCGGTGGTCTTCTTCAATATGGAAGAGCGTCGCCCGGTCTACGGCCGTCTGGCGCTGCACGAGTATCTGGAAGGCTATGAAGGCCGGCTGATGCGCTCGCTCAAGAGTTTGCTGGGCTCCAAGCTGATCAAGCACGACACCAGCGTGCTGGGCACGGCCATGCCCTTCAAGGACCTGTTGGGGCTGTTCATCGGCGAGCTGAAAAAACGCGCCGAAGCCGCGGCCGGGCAGTCGTTCGAGCAGGTGGTGCTGGGCCGTCCGGTGCATTTCGTCGATGACGACGCTGCCGCCGATCAGGAAGCCGAAGACACTCTGGCCGAAGTCGCGCGCAAGATTGGCTTCAAGGAGGTCTCGTTCCAGTTCGAGCCGATTGCCGCGGCCTTCGATTACGAGTCCACGCTGGAGCGTGAAGAACTGGTGCTGATCGTCGACATCGGCGGCGGTACGTCGGACTTCTCGCTGGTGCGCCTGTCGCCGCAACGGCGTTTGGTCGATGGCCGCCAAAGCGACATTCTCGCCACCGGCGGCGTGCACATCGGCGGTACCGATTTCGACAAACAGCTCAGCCTGCAAGGCGTGATGCCGCTGTTCGGCTATGGCAGCCGCATGAAAAGCGGCGCCTACATGCCCACCAGCACGCACATGAACCTGGCGACCTGGCACACCATCAACTCGGTGTATTCACAGAAGTCGCAACTGGCGCTGGGCAGCATGCGCTACGACATCGAAGACACATTGGGCATCGACCGCCTGTTCAAGCTGATCGAACAGCGCGCCGGGCACTGGCTGGCGATGGAAGTGGAAGAGACCAAGATTCAGCTGACTCACGCCAAAAACCGCGTGGTGCCGATGGATCGCGTCGAAGCGGGACTGAGCGTCGACCTGACTCGCGAACTGTTCGAATCGTCGATCGACGCGTTGCTGGAGCGTGTGCGTGAGAGCGTGACTCGCCTGCTGGATGACGCAGGGCTGGGCGTGACGGACGTGGACACGGTGTTCTTCACTGGCGGTTCCAGCGGCATCCCCGCCCTGCGCAACAGTGTTGCGGCCATGCTGCCCAAGGCGCGGCATGTGGAAGGAAACATCTTCGGCAGCATCGGCAGTGGCTTGGCGATCGAGGCGAAGAAGCGCTACGGCTGAGGGCCGACTGACTCGGCTTTCACAGCCCAGCACAAACCCTGTAGCGTCCGGCTTGCGTGCGGTGGAGCCCTTGAACTCGCCGCCGGCAAGCCAGACGGCTACAAGGGCGTCACATCACACCAACTCAACCCTGCGCAGCTCGCTCTTCAGATACGCGTAATAAATCGGCCCCGCCACCACGCCGGGCAAACCGAATGCGGCTTCGAATATCAGCATCGCCAGCAGCAATTCCCACGACTTGGCACTGATCTGCCCGCCAACGATGCGCGCGTTGAGGAAATACTCGACTTTGTGGATCACGATCAGATAACCCAGTGCCGCCATGGCTACCCAGATCGACAGCGACATACCGACGATGAAGATCAGCGTGTTGGACATCAGGTTGCCCACCACCGGCAGCAAGCCCAAGAGGAAGGTCAAAACGATCAGGGTCTTGGTCAGCGGCAGGTGCACGCCGCACAACGGCAGGATCACGGCGAGGAAGATCGAGGTGAACGCCGTGTTCAGCAGGGAAATCTTGATCTGCGCGAAAACGATATTGCGAAACGCCTGACTCAGCAGATGCAGACGCTCGAACAACGCTGCAGCCAGCGGTTTGCGTTTGGTGACATCGGGAATGCGTTGCAGCGCGATGATCGCCCCGAGCACCATGCCGATCAGCAGGGTCACGAACATATGCGCCGCGCCCTTGCCCAGCAATTGCAGCTCGCCGATGTGTTTGGTCAGCCAGGCGCTGAGTGACACCTGAAATTCAGTGGCACTGGCCGGCAGATAACCGTCGATGAACGGCGGCAGCTGCCCTCGTGCGCGGTCCACCAGGATCATGAATTTATCCAGCGATGCGCCGGGATTCTCGGCCTCATGCAATAGGAAACTGATCGCGCCGGCAAACAACAACGCGAGCACGCTGACCACCAGCGTGCCGAGCAACGCCACCGCCAGCCAGCGCGCGCGCTCGCCGGCAATCAGCCGTTGCAGTTGCGGAGTAAGCATGTCCACCAGTTCATAGACCAACAGGCCAGCGAGCAGACTGGGCAGCAGATTGAGCGGTAACACCAGCAACAGACCACCGAACACAAGAATGCAGCTGGCCAGGTACACATGACGCGGCGAAAACGTTGGCATACAGCCTCAAAACGAGCGGCTTGAAAAGATGGGCAGTCTGCCAGCGTTCCCTGATGAGAACCAGCGTCGAAAAGTGTCGTTAGTCGCTTATCGCAGCGCGCAGCCCCCATCTGTAGCAGCACGGCCTGGCGGCGGTGGCGTCGTCAGGATCGCCACCGCTGCCAGGCCGTGCTGCTACAGGTTTGGGGGGCAGTTATTGAGGCTTCATTTTTTCTTCAGGCAATCGCTCATGAACGTCTTGCGCGCATCGCCTTTGAGCGACTGAGAACTGGCGGTCGCATTGCAGGTTTTCATCTTTTCCTGCTGGGTGGCGGCAGGCGCTGGCGCGGCTTTCAGGCAGGTGCTCATGAACGCTTTGCGATCATCGCCCTTGAGTGATTTGGCCGACGCATCGGCGTTGCAAGTGGTCATCTTGTTCTGTTGTGCCGTGGCGGCGAAACCTTGAGCGCACATCAACAAGCCCATGACCAATAGGGGAACACGCAGCATCTTCATCGACTTTCTCCAGGGACGCCGCGATTCGCGCAGCATTGAAGGCAGTGTAGTCAAAGAATGTTGCGACATATTTCCGAGAAAATTCCAGACAAGGTAGACGCCGAATCTGACAGGCCGATAATGGCGCCTCACTCTACTGCCGGTTCTGCCATGCAATACCTCTATCCCCTGCTCACCGTGATGATCTGGGCGGGCAACAACGTCATCACCAAAGCCGCCGCTGGACGCATCTTCCCGGCCGAGATCGGTTTCTATCGCTGGTTGCTGGCGGGGCTGCTGTTCACGCCGTTTCTGCTGGGTCCGGTAATACGCAATCGCGCGGCGATCAAACCCATCATCGGCAAAATCGCGGTATTGGGCGTGCTCGGCATGGCGATCTATCAGAGCCTTGCGTATTACGCGGCAAACATCACCACGGCGACCAACATGGGCATCATCCTGTCATTGGTGCCAGTCATGACCCTGGGCATGTCGATCGCGAGTCTCGGTACGGCGCTCACCGCCGGCGCACTGGTGGGCGCGCTGGTGTCATTCGCAGGAGTGCTGTTGGTGGTGTCGCAAGGCAGTTGGGCGGTGCTCGTGGCCCATGGGGTCAATCTGGGTGATCTGATGATGTTGGTGGCGACGCTGGCCTATGCGACCTATACCACGCTGCTGAAGAAATGGCAGCTGCGCATGCCGCCGCTGCAATTGCTGTATCTGCAGGTGCTGGTGGCGATCATCGCGCTGTTCCCGTTGTTCCTGCTGTCACCCAAAACCGGGCTCAATACCGGCAACATTCCGCTGGTGCTCTATGCCTGCATCCCGACGTCGATGATCGCGCCGCTGCTCTGGATGAAAGCTATCGGCATTCTCGGCCCGAGCCGCACGACGCTGTTTTTCAATCTGGTGCCGATTCTCACGGCGCTGGTCGCAGCCCTGGCATTGGGCGAACAACTGGCGGCTTACCATTTCATCGGCGGCGCGCTCACACTAGGCGGCGTGATCCTGGCGGAACGCTGGACCACCCCGCTGCACAAGGCCGCGATCCAGTAAAACTTCAGGCCTCGCGGTCTTCGGCGCTATGGATCGACACGTCGGTGATCCCCGCCACATGGGGCAGATCGACGTGTGGATTGCCGGCATCGAGCGGATCGTCATCCACCGCGACGTGATGCTTGAGCGCCAACTCGTGGACCACTTCGATGATCGGTACATCCAGATCTTCGATCACATCGACATGATGTTCACCGGCAAGGGTGTACTCGATTTCATACAGCTCTTTATCGTTCATCGCACTGTTTCCTTAATGACCCGCGTGGGTCGACTGATCACGAAATACGGCTCATAAAATCAAAGGCCGGCGGCTTTGAGGCGCGCGGCGTGCTCGAGAAACAACCCCACGGGATTGGCCCCCTTGCCCACCAGACCCAGGTGCTGGTTGACGATATCGAAATGGTCGAGCGGGTAGTCGTCACCGATGACCGTGCCCAGATGCGAACTGTATCGCCCGACCATGCCATCAGATTGACCTCGCTCTTTCGTGAACGTGCGAGCAAATATTCGGCAAGTGAGATTAGTGGTATCGAAGCGGTTCATTCCGCGGTCCGTGCGCCCCGGTTGCAAGGTGCCGGACCAAGAGTAATAGCGCACGCCATTGACCAGTTCCGCCCCCTGCCCACCCCAGGTTTCCGGCAGGCCTTGTGGGAAAAGCCTGTTGAATCGGGCGACGCCGCTAGTGGTCAGCGAGTGGTGCGCGGCGTCGACGTCGGTTGGCAGGCGGGTGCCGCGATAGCCGGTGTCGAGTGCCGCAAGGATCAGCGTGGTCAGGCGAATCGCGGCATTGACCAGGCGACCGCGTACCGTGCTCTGCGCAAAATGCTCTTCGAGATGGTCGGCCAATTCCGAACCATGATTGGGACCGGCCACCGAGGTGACGGACGCCACCAGGTCCGGGCGCACGCCAGCGACGTAGCGGATGGTCAGGGCGCCTTGGCTGTGGCCGATCAGATTGACCTTGGCCGCGCCGGTTTCCTTGAGGATCTCCTGAACCCGCGCCAGCAATTGCTCGCCGCGAATCTCAGAGGAGTTCACCGCCGACACCATCACCGGAATCACCGTCGCCCCGCCGCTACGCAGGGCTGGAACGATGCCGTACCAGTAGGGATAGACCACCAGCTTGACGAACCCCAACAACCCCGGCACCAGCACGATCGGGTAACGCGTGGCTTGTTCTTGCGTCATGAGCCGCTAAATCCCTGTGTGTTCATCCCCGGTAGGAGCGCACTCGCCTGCGAAAATTCAGCTGGGGATCGAGATGCATTGGAGGCACCCGAGCTTCGCGGGAAAGCGTGCTCCTGCACACAGTAGCCGCAAACCATTCATCAATCATGAGCAAACCGGGTAATGCCCCATCGCCATCTTTCGATCGAACTCTTTCAATCGGCCAACGCTCATAACTGCAACGGGCCACCAATGGCCTTTCTCTGGAGTGATCGGTTATGTACAAGCAATCCCTGGCAGTAGTGTTCGCATTGGCCGCGCTGGCTGGCTGTACATCGACAACCCTGCAAAACCCGGTGGACTACGCGACTTACCGCAACGAGCCGCTGGTCAAGCAAATCGACGACGGCATGACTGAGCAGCAGGTGCTAACCATCGGCGGCGAGCCTTCTACCCGCGTGCATCGCAAGGTTCATCAGGGCACCTGCAACAACTACATCCTCAACAAGGATGGCCATCAGCAAGCCTATTACGTGACCTTCGGCGCCAACGACCGTGTGGACAGCAAGGGTTTCATGACCTGCGAACAGCGTGAGGCGAATGAAAAGGCGAACTGATCGCGCCTTTGCAGTGCTTGCCCGCGACATCGGTGTGCCAGACGCCACTGATGTACCAGACCGAACGCAATCGCGGGCAAGCGCGGTCGTCCACAGCTTGCGCGCTTGCGTTGCAAAACAAATAAAACTTTTCCCCGCGCCGAACACTCACAACATAAGACCCGATCTCACCGGGCGCCGGTCAGGCAGTACACGACCGACGCATCAAGAGCGAGACGGCAAAAAACCGGATTAGCCCTGGAGATGAATGATGAGCGATGTGCAGCAACTAACCGATGTCAGCACCCTGCGCGAACGTGCGCGCCACAACGTTGAAAACGGTGCAGTGACCGAAGGCTATGACGGCGACCGCGAAGAGATTATTCGCCTGCTTAATGCATCGCTGGCAACCGAATGGGTCTGTGTGCTCCGTTACAAACGTCACTACTACATGGCTAAAGGCGTAAAAGCCCAAGTCGCTGCGGCGGAGTTTCTTGAACACGCAGAGCAGGAGGCCGAGCACGCTGACAAACTGGCCGAACGTATCGTGCAGCTGGGTGGCGAGCCGGAACTGAACCCCGACCTGCTGTCCAAGAACTCCCACGCGCAGTATGTGGCAGGCAATACGCTGAAGGAGATGGTGACCGAAGACCTGATCGCCGAACGCATCGCTATCGATAGCTATCGCGAAATCATTCAGTACATCGGCGACAAAGACCCAACCACGCGCCGGATCTTCGAAGAAATCCTGGCCCAGGAAGAAGAACACGCTGACGACATGGCGGACATCCTCGACGGGCTGTGATGCCTTGAACGGAATGCAAAAAGCCAGAGCAGGTGCTCTGGCTTTTTTGTGGGTGCAGCAACGCGCCATACATACCGCCCATGTCCCCGACGTTGCAAACACTGCAGGCGCCGGACACGCGCCAGACATAACCACAACGGATCTATAGCGGCAGGTTTGCCGGCAGCGGTGGCTTTGTGGTCGCTACCGTTGGCAAGCCGTGCGGCTACAGGATGCGCGACGGTTATTGCGTCGCTTTCGGCGCCTTGCCCGAACGCATCTGCTCCAGCAGCGGTGCGCATTGGTTGGGTTCGCCGCCGCTTGGAGCGACCAGCGCCAACAAGCCCGCAGCTGGCCCCGCCGCCGCGCCCAGCACCACCATACCCGCGCCACGCAACAGCAACGGACCGGCCTGCACGCCCGCGCTCGGCTTGACGAACGGCCCGCGCACATACAACGGCGAGCGCAGGGAGATCACGCGAAACCCCTTGGATTTGGGCGTGATCTTCAGATCCGTCTGCTCGGTCTTCATGTTCGCCGTGCCATCGATGTAGATGATCGCGTTTTCAGTATCAAACACGAACAGTTTGGTCGTCGCCAATCCATCCTTGATGTCGAAGTCTGAGGCTGCGCAGTTGATCTTGACGTTCTTGTCGCCAAACAACGTACCCACGATGTAGTTACCCACGTTCAGCCCGGCGATTTCCATCAGGTCGCGGCTGATCGCGCCATCGTTGACCAGCATCTTCATCTCGCCATTGGCCGTGCCCAGCAGCGCAGCAACCGAGTTGCCCTTGCCGCTGATGTCGGCATCGCCATTGAGCTCGCCGAAACTGGTTTTCATCGGTTCAAAGGTTGGGAACAGCTGCTTGAGTTTGAAGTTGCGTGCACTCAGTCTGGCTCGCCCTTCGAGCGGATGGGAATGGCCATCGAGCTTGATATCGGCGTCCAGCTTACCGCCCGCAACACCAAAGCGCAGAGGTTCAAGGTTTAGCTGACCGTTGTTGAGCACCACATGGGTGTAGAGATCGGTGAACGGCAATTCCGCGCTCTGCACGATCTTTTTGCCGGTGAATTCGACGTCCGCATCCATCGCGCTCCAGCGATCGGTCTTGAACTCCTCGACCGGCAGCACCTTGTCGGCGGGCTGTTTACTCTCGCCGCCACGGGTCTTCTGTTCGGCGTTGGAGTCGGCGCCGATCAATGGCTTGAGATCAGCCATCAGCAACTGGTTGGAGACCAGCGCACCGGTCAACTTGGGACGTGGCTGTCCCGCCACGAAGCCCAGATCGCCATGAATGTCGCTGTTGCCGACCTTGCCGTTAAAGCCCTTGTACTGGAACGACGCCCCGGCCGGGTCGTGCAACTTGGCGATCAGACGGCCGTCGGTTGAATACGGCGGCGAGTCTGGCAAAGTCACGCCAGTCAGGGGGTACAGATTGCCGAGGCTGTCGCCCGAGAGCTTCAGGCTCAGGTCCAGCTCGCCCAGATTTTGCGGATCGGTGACAGTCCCGGCCACCGCAACCCGCGTATTACCTGCGCTGACATCAGCTTGTACCGGAAACGGCAGCGCCGCATCTTTCAGTGCGAGCAAGCCGCCGACCTTGCCAGTACCGCTGAGTTTCTGGCCGTGGTACTGACCTTTGGCGGTGAAACCGAACGCGTAGTCCTGAGCAGAGGCTCCCTTGTCCTGAACCTTTTTGGCTTCGCCGCTGCCGACGATATCGCTGAACGGAATCGGCTTGCCCAGCGGGTCGATCACCACCTCGACAGAAGTGTTGATCTTCTGGTCGTTATAACTGACGAAACCTTTGTCGAAACCGATCGAGCCGATGTCCACGACCCAGCTCGAAGGCTTGGCATTGGGATCGCTCTTGGGCAAGTCGAAGACCCAGTTGGCGCGCCCATCGGCCAGGCGCTCGATTTTGGCGTTGGGTTCGGTCAGGTCGATACGCGGGATGACCACGCGCTGCGCCAATAATGGTAGCGGAGACAGGCGCATTTCTACGCGCTTGAGGGTAACCATTTGAGGGGTTTTCGACCATTCGGGGTTACCGAGCGAGATGTCTTCAGCCGACATGTGCGGCCAGGGTACCCAAGCGCGCCAACCGCCTTCATCCGGCTCACGACGCCAATTCACCGCCAGATTGCCGTTGATGGCAAACGGTCGGTGCAGTTCGGCAGAGACCTTTTCATTGATGGTTGGCTTGAGCCGGTTCCAGTCGAACGTTGCGATCACGATGATCAGTATGGCCAGCAACAGCAGCAGAATGCCGACTGTCCAGGCGAATATCTTGCGGCCTCGCGTCATTGCGTTTTCTCCCCTTATAAAGACCGCCCGTCCTGGGCGCGTCTCACACGTCATAGGCCTTCGACTGACAAAAGTCCTGTGGGTTTGATGAAATCAGGGACTTAGCGCGTGAAAAGTTCCATATGCCCAGTTCGCAGCGCCTGAAAATCAGCTTGAGCCGCCTTGCCCACACGACTGAAAGCCTTGTATTTCAAGGGCTGGCGCCCTAAATCATTTCCGTCGATGGTTACCATCAGTCCTTTGAACTTCTTTATATGCATCCGGCCGGTAAAATTGGCCTCACGTTCACAACACGCCCATTTCAAGAGCAACATCGTATGAAACGCCAACTGATCGCACTGACTCTTTCCCTCCTCGCCTCGAGCGCGTTCGCGATGCCTGCCAGCGAACAACCTATGCTCGGCGAGGTGAAAGCGGCGCGGCAAGTTGGCCTGCCGACGCTGGCGCAAGACGGCCCCGACCGGCTGATCAATCAGTACCAACGCGTCGCCGATAACGGTCCGGATCGACTGGTGCAGCAGTATCAGCGCGCGTCCTGAACCTCGTTGGCGAGCAGATGATCCCGAATAAGCCCGGTCCTGATGCCGGGCTTTTTCATGCTGGCGGCAAAGCCGGTTCGACGCAGCGCAAACGCATTTGTTAGAGTGCTGCCCATTCTTTCTTCAGATACCGCTCACCCCATGCTCCCCCGCGCCGAACAGAAACAGCAGACTCGCCACGCCCTGCTCGATGCAGCCCGGGGGTTGATGGAGAGCGGCCGCGGCTTTGGCAGCCTGAGTCTGCGGGAAGTGGCCAAGACCGCCGGTATCGTGCCGACCGGCTTCTATCGCCACTTCGACGACATGGATCACCTTGGCCTGGCGCTGGTCAGCGAAGTCGGCCAGACCTTCCGTGAAACCATCCGCCTGGTGCGGCACAACGAGAACATCAACAGCGGGATCATCGATGCGTCGGTGCGTATCTTTCTGGATGTGGTGGCGGCCAATCGTTCGCAGTTTCTGTTTTTGGCTCGCGAGCAATACGGCGGCTCGTTGAAGGTGCGCCAGGCACTGGGCGCACTACGCGAGGCGATCATCGCCGACCTGGCGACGGATCTGGCGTCGATGTCCAAATTTCATCACCTGAATACCGACGACCTCTCGGTAATGGCGGATCTGGTGGTCAAGAGCGTGTTCGCCATGCTCCCCGAGCTCATTGACCCGCCGCCCCTGACGTTGGCCGAGCACCTGACGCCGCGAGCCAAGATCACTCAGCAACTGCGCTTTATCTTCATCGGCGCCAAGCGCTGGCAGGGGTTGGGGAGTACGGAGTAACAGCTTTACGACATCCTCTGTAGCCGTCGGCTTGCCGGCGGTGGCGTTCGTTAAATCGCTGCCCCGGCAAGCCGGACTGCCACAAGGCCATGCGCGATTATCTGTAGCAGCGCGCTTGCCCGCGAAGATCGTCGCAACGACGAGGTCCATTTTGGTGCTCATAGGTTCTCGACGCACCAATAAAGCACACTGCGATGCCCTGCCATCAATCACCCGCGTAATCTCAGCAAGCAATTCCTGACTAATCTGTCAGTTGGCAAGCCACTTGCTCTGGCTTATGCATCGCACATTGCTGGAAGTTTTCCGATGCTGGTGATTCATCAAAGAATCGAACCCCAGGCTACATGGGCCGCCGAGCTGCATTTGAATTTCGAAGCGCGGAGCAAAAGTCGTCTGCGCTGTTTCAGTGCCGAAGGCGAAGACGTGGGCCTGTTTCTCGAACGCGGACAGCCGCCGCTGCGCGACGGGGATTTTCTCAAGGCTGAAGACGGGCGGATCGTGCGCGTCTGCGCCCGCCCCGAACAACTGATGCACGTCACCTGCAGCAACGCCTTCGAATTGACCCGCGCGGCCTATCACTTGGGCAACCGTCATGTCGCACTGCAAGTCGGCGATGGCTGGCTGCGCCTGCTCGACGACTATGTGCTCAAGGCGATGCTCGACCAACTGGGCGCGACCACCGAATCCATCGAAGCGCCGTTCCAGCCGGAACACGGCGCCTACGGCGGCGGCCATCATCACTCGCGCGCCGGGGAAGAAGACTTCAACTACGCGCCGCGCATCCACCAATTCGGCGTACGCAAATGAACAAGGCCTGGGCGCTGCTGCGTCTGGCCAGCCCGCAATTACCGATTGGTGGCTACAGCTACTCGCAAGGGCTGGAAATGGCCGTCGAGCAATCCATCGTCACCGATCCACCCAGCGCCGCTCGCTGGATCGGCGATCAACTGTTGCTCAACCTCGCGCGCTACGAAGCGCCGCTGCTGCTGGCTCACTGCACTGCAGCGGCCGAAGACGACTGGGCGGGCTTGCATCGCTTGAGCGAAGAACATCGCGCCAGCCGGGAAACCCGCGAACTGCATCTGGAAAGTCGGCAAATGGGCTATTCGCTGCAGCAACTGCTCAACGGTCTGCCGGAGCTGGATCTGCCTGCGCGAGGCTTTCTTGAGCAGATCGGCGAACCGCATCTGGCTTTGGGTTGGGCGTTGGCCGCACGTGCCTGGCAGATCAACCCCCAGGATGCGCTGGCTGCCTGGCTCTGGAGCTGGCTGGAAAACCAGTTGGCGGTACTGATGAAAACCCTGCCGCTGGGCCAACAGGCCGCACAACGGCTGACCAGCGAGCTGACCCCGCTGCTGCAACGCGCGCAACAGCACGCCACTGAGCTTGACCCTGAATACATCGGCAGCGCCCCATTTGGCTTGGCCTTGGCGAGCATGGCTCATGAACGCCAGTACAGCCGCCTGTTTCGATCCTGACTGCTTTACCCCGGCAGGGGCACCACTACGAACCGCACAGAAAGATTAACGGAGAGCATTTCATGAACAGCCAACCTTTGCGCGTCGGCATCGGCGGTCCGGTCGGGTCCGGCAAGACCGCCCTGACCCTCGCCCTGTGCCTGGCGCTGCGCGATCGCTACAACCTCGCGGTGGTCACTAATGACATCTATACCCGCGAAGACGCCGATTTTCTGGTGCGCAACGAGGCCCTGGCGCCCGAGCGCATCATCGGCGTGGAAACTGGCGGCTGCCCGCACACGGCGATTCGCGAAGACGCCTCGATCAACCTGGAAGCCGTGGACCAGCTTAACCGCCGTTTTGAAGGGCTTGACCTGATCATTGTCGAGTCGGGCGGTGACAATCTTTCCGCGACCTTCAGCCCAGAATTATCGGACCTGACGATTTACGTAATCGACGTTTCGGCGGGCGACAAGCTGCCGCGCAAGGGCGGGCCGGGCATCTGCAAATCCGATCTGCTGGTGATCAACAAGATCGACCTGGCGCCAATGGTCGGCGCGTCGCTGGAGATGATGGACCGCGACACCAGGAAGATGCGCGGCGACAAGCCATTCGTGTTCAGCAACCAGAAGACCGGCCATGGCCTTGAGGACATCATCGCCTTCGTCGAACGCCAGGGTCTGCTGACCGCTGCCTGATTTCATTCACTAAGGAGGATCATTGATGAATTGCAAAAAAATCTTCGGCGCACTGGCGCTGTTGTTGGTTCCGGCCCTGGCGTTCGCTCATCCCGGTCACGACGAAAGCGGCCTGGTAGCCGGTATCAGCCACCCGTTGGGGGGTATCGATCACCTGCTGGCGATGGTGGCCGTGGGTCTGTGGGCGGCGCAGCAGAAAGGCGCCGCGCGCTGGGCGCTGCCGTGCACCTTCGTCGGCATCATGCTGATCGGCGGTTTGCTGGGTTTTGAAGGTCTGCAACTGCCCGCACTGGAAAGCGGCATCGCAGCTTCGGTGTTCGCGCTGGGCCTGGCCGTGGCGCTGGCCGTCCGTCCGCCGCTGTTCGTAGCAGTCGCAGCGACGGCTCTGTTCGCGATGTTTCATGGTGTGGCTCATGGGCTTGAACTGCCCGAGATGTCCAGCCCCTGGGGTTATGCACTGGGCTTCGTCGGCGCCACCGCAGCGCTGCATGCCGCCGGTTACGCAGTGGTGCGCTTCCTGCCAGCAGCGGCTGCGCCGGTGGTGCGGATTGCCGGGGCGTTGTCGGCTGCGACCGGCGTATGGTTATTTGCAGGTTAAATCGCAGCTCCATGTAGCAGCGCGCTTGCCCGTGATGTCGTGTGTCAAGCAAGATTTTTGCCCAGACAGATGGCAATCGCGGACAAGCGCGCTCCTACCCATGATCCGCTTCTGACTCAAAATCCCCGCCTCCTGCTACCATGTCGCGCCATTTGCCCTCTGCCGCGACGCCATCCGATGCCTGACGCTTCCCTCACCGCCGCCAAGTCCGAACTGTCCGCCGTGTTTTCCACGGTGCAGCAACACTTCATGGAAGTGATCGTGCCGCTCTGGCAGGGGCCGGGCTGGAATGCCGAGATGGCACTGCCTTACGAGGCGCTGGACGCTCGGCATCAACCGCTGCCCCCGCAGCGCTATCGGGCCATGGCCTGTGCGCGGCAGTTGTTCCTGTTTTCCAGCTTTATCGGCAACCCCCAAGTGCCCAATGCCGAGGTTCGCGCCGCCGCGTTATTCCGCTCGCTGCAACGGCATTTCCACGACGCCGAGCACGGCGGCTGGTTCTATAGCATCGATCCACACGGCGCCCCGCTCGACCGGCGCAAGGACCTCTACACCCACGCCTTCATCATCTTCGCCTGCGCGCACTACTGGGCGAAAGTGCGCGAGCCCTTGGTGGAATCGGTGCTCAATGCCGCCCTGAACGTCGTGGCCGAGCGGTTTGCCGATGGCGATGGCCTGTATGACGCCGTATTGGACGAAGAGTGGTCTTCGCTGGACGCCGGGCCGCTGCAGAACCCGCTCATGCACCTGGCCGAGGCGTTTCTGGCGACGCTGGAGGTACGCGAAGACGCCAATACCTTAGCCGCGCTGGATGCGCTGGCTGAAGCCATGCAGCGGCGTTTCGTCGACGTCGAACATGGCGTGATGCTGGAGAAGCCGCTCGACGCTGTCGATAACTGGTCCGAGCCGGGGCATCAGTTCGAATGGTTCTATCTGCTGGATTCTTCAGCGCATTTGCGCGGCACGCCGCTGCATCGTTCGCTGACCACCGCTTTCGCCCATGCGCAGGCTCAAGGGGTCGATCAGGCCACGGGCGCAGTGGTCGCGATGCTGGAAGTCGATAGCTCGGTAAAAGACGGGACCCAGCGCATCTGGGCTCAGGCGGAATACCTGCGCGCGCTGACCTTGCGTCCTGACAGCCTGCCATTGTTGGGCCGTCAACTGGATGCGTTGCAGCAGCGTTTTCTTCATGCAGGTGGCTGGAATGAATGCCTGGACAACCAAGGCCGGATCAGCCGCAGCGACATGCCGTCGACCACGCCTTATCACCTGGCGACCTGCTATATCGGGCTGGCGGCATACTTCAAGGCCTGAGCGGGTTAACTGTAGGAGCGCGCTTGCCCGCGAACGCGTCATGTCTGTGCCGAGGTCATCGACTGACACGCCGCATTCGCGGGGCAAGCGCGCGCCTACAGTTATGCGTTGCGCGGAAAGTCCAGGCTGTTACTGGGTCTCGCCACGCGAACGATCAATCGAGAAGCCCGCCCAAGTCTGGCTCACGGGCATCAGCTCCAGACTGTTCACGTTGACGTGGGCCGGGGTGTTCATGACCCAGAAGATGGTCTCGGCGATGTCTTGCGGCTGGATCGGTTCGGCGCCGGCATAGGTCGCGTCGTACTTGGCCTGATCGCCACCGAAGCGCACCAGCGAGAACTCGCTCTCACACAGGCCCGGCTCAAGGTTGGTCACGCGTACGCCAGTGCCGACCAGATCGTTACGCAGGTTCAGCGAGAACTGTCCGACGAATGCCTTGGTGCCGCCGTACACGTTACCGCCAGGGTACGGATAATTGCCCGCCACCGAACCCAGGTTGACGATGCTCGCGCCACGACCATAGGCGATCAAACGCGACAGCAGCGTACGGGTGGTGTAGACCAGCCCTTTGACGTTGGTGTCGATCATGGTGTCCCAATCATCCAGATCGCACTTGGGCGCAGGATCGATACCCAAGGCGAGACCCGCGTTGTTGATCAGGCCACGAATCTTGGCGAACTCCGCTGGCAGACCTTCGACGGCCTTCTCCACGGCCGCACGGTCACGTACGTCCAGGGTCAGGGTGTGAACCTGGGTCTGCTTCGACAGTTCGGCGCTCAGCGCCTGTAGACGATCTTCACGGCGCCCGGTCAGCACCAGCGACCAGCCTGCTTCTGCGAAGCGCCGCGCGCAGGCCTTGCCAAACCCGGAAGTGGCACCGGTAATGAACACGGTAGAAGTCATGTGGTTCTCCTGACTGGGGTATGGGCTTATGGATAAGCGTGGGGTTAACGCAAACATGTTGCGCAGTGTTGCGTGTAGGAAAGTTCTGGAGAATGCCCGCGCAGGCGGCTCAGGATCAAGTCCAGGCGTAACAATCGTCGTACGACGACATGCTCTGCTTGATCTGATCAAAAAACATACAATAGTCGCAAAGCCTTATGCCATCAGGGCTGGCGACAGTTTTGCCCACCTTATCCACAGTCAGGCGCACAAAAACCGGGGGCAACTCATAAAGGCGCAAGCCACGCCATACGGGGCCTGTGGGCAAGTCGGCGGCTGAATTTGCTTGACCTCAGGAGGAGTATCTGCAAACAAATGCGCGTTGGACTTGCGCACTCGGACACGAGCCAGCCGATAAGCCAGAGATTGCGCTATCTGCGGCCGTCTTTCCAAGGGTTGCACACAGAGTTATCCACAAGCTGGACCGCTGTCTAAACTGTATAAAAAACCAGCCTGAAAAGCGTTGACAAACAGACTGAAGATACCGGCCGAATTCGTTGATCAAATATTATACAAACCTCTGAACGCCCCGTATAACAAGGCCTGTAGCCAACTGCCACCAACTTATTCACAGCCAGTTCCACAGTAAAACTGAACAAGTCAAAATCGTGACAAAACAACCATTTGCAGCGGCTATATGTCGCGCTTTGGGAGCTGTTCAAAATTGTTTTCCACAATTGGCTACCCTGCAAAAAAAACGCCTCAGGTGTTATCCACCCGAGGCGTTTATTTGTTCGGCGCTGCAAAGAAATTCAATGCCCGCCGAGATAAGCGTTTCTGACCTCTTCGTTAGTTAACAACTCCCGCCCCGTGCCTGTCAGTCGAATTTCGCCGTTGACCATCACGTAGGCGCGGTCCGACAGCTTCAGGGCGTGGTTGGCGTTCTGCTCGACCAGAAAGATCGTCATACCCGTTTTGGCCAGCTCACGCAGCGTAGAGAAGATCTGCTTAACGATGATCGGCGCCAAACCCAGGCTCGGCTCATCCAGCAGCAACAGCTTCGGCCGGCTCATCAAGGCACGGGCGATCGCCAGCATCTGCTGCTCCCCCCCGGACATGGTCATGGCCCTCTGATTGCGACGTTCCTTGAGGCGTGGAAACAGCTCGAACATCCGCTGCATGTCCTCGCTGGCGTACTTGTCGCCAATCGGGATGGTGCCCATCATCAGGTTCTCTTCCACCGACATATCGGGGAACACACGACGACCTTCCGGCGACTGCGCAATGCCGTTGGACGCAATGTAGTGTGAGGACTTCTGCGTGATGTCGGTGCCTTGGTAGATGATCTGACCGCTGGCCGCGCGAGGCTGGCCGAAGATCGACATCAGCAACGTGGATTTACCCGCGCCGTTGGAGCCGATCAGGCTGACGGTTTCGCCCTCGTCGATATGCATCGAGACTTTCTTCAGGGCCTGGATCGGCCCGTAATACACATCGATCTCTTTCAGTTCGAGGATCGGCTTACTCATACCAGCTCCTCTTCATCAGCACCCAGATACGCGGCGATCACTTTAGGGTCGTTGCGGATCTGCTCCGGCTTACCCCTGGCAATCACGTTGCCGTGGTCGAGCACCACGATATCGTCGGAAATCCCCATGACCATGCCCATGTCGTGCTCGATCAACACGATGGTCATGTCGTGGTCGTCGCGCAGGTGACGAATCATGCCGCTCAGCGCTTCGGTTTCCTGTGGATTCAGACCTGCGGCCGGTTCGTCCAGGCAGATCACCTGTGGACGGGTGCACATGGCGCGGGCGATTTCCAGACGGCGCTGCTGACCGTAGGAAAGCTCACCGGCCAGACGATTGGCGCAGTCCACCAGATCGACCACTTCCAGCCAGTAGAAGGCGGTGTTCATGGCATCGTCTTCGGCCTTGCGGTAGCCCTTGGTATTGAGGATGCCGGCGATCATGTTGCGGTTGACCCACATGTGCTGGGCGACCAGCAGGTTCTCGACGACGGACATTTCCTTGAACAGACGAATGTTCTGGAACGTGCGCGCCAGCCCCGCGCGATTTACCAGGTGCGTGCCGCCGAACATCTTGTAGAACAGACGGCTGCCGAAGCGCTTGGGCGAGGCGAAGTCGCTGGCGCGAAATTCCTCGCCGAGCAGCTGGATCACGTTGGTTTTCTTGCCCCGCGCATTCAATTCGATGCGCCCGCCCGTGGCTTTATAAAAGCCGGTCAGGCAGTTGAACACCGTGGTCTTGCCCGCGCCGTTAGGGCCGATCAGGGCAAAGATCGAGTTGCGACGCACCTCCAGGCTGACGTCGCTGAGGGCCTTGATGCCGCCGAAGTGCATCATCAGGTTCTCGACGCTGAGAACGATTTCGTCGCTCATGACGCGCCCTCCACTTTTGCCAGCACGCCTTTGCGTGGTTGGACGCCGGTGCGGCTGATACGGATCAGGCCGCGTGGGCGCCAGATCATCATCAGCACCATCAGGATGCCGAACAGCAGCACGCGGTATTCGGCGAAGCTGCGCAGCATTTCCGGGGCAACGGTCAGCACGAAGGCCGCGATGACCACGCCGACGGTCGAGCCCATCCCGCCGAGTACGACGATGGCAAGGATCAGGGCCGATTCGAAGAAGGTGAACGAGGTCGGGTTGACGAAGCCTTGGTAGCTGGCGAAGAACACACCGGCAAGACCTGCGGTCGAGGCACCGATGGTGAACGCCGAGAGCTTGACCAGTACGTGGTTCAGCCCCATCGAGCGGCAGGCGATCTCGTCTTCACGCAGGGCTTCCCAGGCGCGACCGACCGGCATGCGGGTCAGACGGTGCTTGATGTACAGCACCGCCAGCACGACCAGAAACAGAACGGCGTAGATGAAGATGAATTTCAGGTCCGGGTTGTATTCGAAGCCGAAGTATTCGTGAATCGGAATCCCGCCATCTTTGGCGCGACGCCCGAATTCCAGGCCGAAGAACGTCGGCGACGGCACTGCCACACCGTTCGGACCGCCAGTGAACGACAGCCAGTTGTTGAGCACCAGACGAATGATTTCACCAAAGCCCAGGGTCACGATGGCCAGATAGTCGCCGTGCATGCGCAGCACCGGAAAACCCAGAATGCACCCGGCGAATGCCGCAGCGATGGCTGCCAATGGCAATGCCGACCAGAAACCAAGGCCCAGGTACTGGTAACCCAGCGCCAAACCGTAGGCGCCGATGGCGTAGAACGCCACGTAACCCAGGTCGAGCAGACCGGCCAGCCCCACCACGATGTTCAGGCCAAGGCCCAGCAGCACGTAGATCAGCCCGAGGATGACGACGGTCAGCAGGTATTTGTCGGCGAACACAGGGAAGATCACGGCGATTACGATCATCAACGGAATGATGAAACGCAGGCGGGTCTTGTAGCCCGGAGGCAGCACGTGCACGCCGGAACCCGTGCTTTCGAAGCTCTGGGCAATGGCCACGCCCTTTGGCGTTTGCAGGAACAGGCTCATCAGGAAACGACCGACCATCACCACGCCGACCAGCGCGGCAACGCGCCCCGGTTGCGTGTTGAAGCCGTAACCGTCCAGCACGATGCCGACGATCGGGCCGAACACGATCAGCGCCAACAGACCGGCAACCACCGCGTCGATCAGGCTTTGTTTGATATCGATGGGTTTGACAGGAGCAGACATGGTTACACCTTCGCCACGAGTGGGCGACCCAGCAGGCCTTGAGGACGGAAGATCAGAATCACTACCAGCAGGCCGAAACTGAACACGTCTTTATAGTCGGAGTTGATCAGACCGGAGAATTGCGACTCGGCAACCCCCAGGATCAACCCGCCGAGCATCGCGCCCGGCAACGAACCAATACCGCCGAGTACCGCTGCGGTGAAGGCCTTGATACCGATGACGAACCCGGCGAAAAAGTCGAAGGTGCCGTAGTTCATGGTGATCAGCACGCCCGCCAGGGCAGCCATGGCTGCGCCGATGACGAATACGTAAGAAATGATCCGATCAGTGTTGATGCCCAGGATGGAGGCCATTTTGCGATCTTGCTGCGTAGCGCGGCACATCCGGCCCAGCTTGGTGTACTTGATGATGTAGGTCAGCACGCCCATGCCGATGAAGGCGGCAATCAGGATGAAGATCTTGGTGTAGGTGATCTGCACGAACCCACTACCAACGTCAAAGCGCATGGCGCCTTCGAGCAGCGTCGGAACGCCTTGTTGACGTGGGCCCTGGGCGATCTGCGCGTAGTTCTGCAGGATCAGGGAAATACCGATGGCGCTGATCAGCGGCGCCAGCCGCGTCGAGTTACGCAGCGGCCTGTAGGCCACGCGCTCGATGACGAAGCCGTACACACCGGTCACCACGATGGTGAAGATCAGCGTGCCGAGAATCAGGAAGGGGAAAGATTCGACGCCGAAGAATGACAGCACGGCCAGGCCGATGGCTGCGAGATAGGCGGAGATCATGTATACGTCGCCGTGGGCGAAGTTGATCATGCCAATGATGCCGTAGACCATCGTGTAACCGATGGCGATCAGGCCGTAGACCGAACCCAGGGTCAGGCCGTTGACCATTTGCTGCAGGAAAATACCATCCATCACGCACGCTCACGAACTGGAAAGGCCAACCTGGCGCGTGGCGGATGTCTCCTCGTGAGAGACAGCGGCACGTGCGCGAAGGCAACAGAAGATCCGATGCTGCGCGGGACAGCATCGATTACCGAAGGGGTCGAATCGAGGTTCCAAGCCCGCGAAACGACCCATCCGACTAGGCGCTCAACTTACTTCTGCTTTTCGAGCTGGTGGTATTTGCCGTCCTTGTCCCACTGGTAGACCACGTAGTCGGAGACTTTCAGGTCACCTTTGGTATCCCAGGCTTTCTCGCCCATGACGGTTTTGACCGGGTGGGATTTCAGGAACTCGGCAGCTTTTTCGCCTTCGTTCGACTTGGCGCCGTTGAAGCCAGCGGCCAGGGCCTGAACCGAAGCGTAGGCGTACAGGGTGTAGCCTTCAGGCTCGTAACCGGACTTGCGGAACTGCTCTACCACAGCCTTGCTGTCTGGCAGCATGCGCGGGTCGGCGCCGAAGGTCATGTACACGCCGTCGACGTATTGTGCGCCGCCAGCGGTGGTGACCAATTCGTCGGTTACAACGCCGTCGTCGGACATAAATTTCACGTCTTTGAGGCCTTGTTCACGCAGTTGGCGAACCAGTGGACCGGCTTCCGGGTGCAGGCCGCCGAAGTACACGACATCGGCCCCCACGCTGCGGATCTTGGTGACCAGGGCGCTGAAATCTTTCTCGCCGCGGGTCAGACCTTCTTCCAGCACTGGCTTGACGCCGCGAGCGGTCAGCCGTTTGGCGGTGGCGTCTGCCAGGCCCTTGCCGTACGTGTCTTTGTCGTTGATGACAGCGATTTTCTTGCCTTTGAGGACATCGACGATGTAATCGCCAGCGACCACGCCTTGCTGGTCATCACGGCCGCACATACGGAACATGGCGCTCAGGCCGCGTTCGGTAACGGTCGGGTTGGTGGAACCTGGGGTAATCGCGATGATGCCAGCTTCGTCATAGACCTCCGAAGCGGGAATGGTCGAAGACGAGCAGAAGTGACCGACCACACCTGCCACTTTGTCCGACGCCGCTTTATTGGCCACGGTCACTGCCTGTTTTGGCTCGCAAGCATCGTCGTACGCAATCAGAACGATGTTCTCACCGTTGACTCCCCCCGCTTTGTTGATCGCATCGGCTGCCGCTTGAGCGCCTTTCATGTACTGCTCACCGAATGAGGCGTTGGCGCCTGTCATTGGACCTGCGACGCCGATCTTGACGTCAGCCTGGGCAAAAGTAGCCGCACCCATTGCAGTAGCGACTGCGAGTGCCAGAAAGCCTTTCCTGTAAAACGTCTGCGACATGAGTTGGTGCTCCTAGGTTTTTAATTAGCACTGCGACCACGCATAACCCGTGAGCAAGTGGCGTGCCATCGGTTTTTTATTCTGCAAAAAGTCGTTGTTTTGTTGTTATTCGACTGTTCGAGCCCTTTTTCGCTGGGCGTGCAACCGTCTAAACCGCGCAAGGTGCAACCCTGCGACTTAAAAAGAGCAACCCTCCCTGATAAATTTCGCAACCCGGCCAAACTGGCCTGTACAACCCTGTTGTTACGGCATGCGTCACCGAAGTGCACACCATCAGTGCGCAACCGCTACGGGACGCACCATTTGAGGTTAGTGGATATACGCAAAAGCGTTGTTTTATGTCAGGAAATTGGTCTCAGATCACAATTCTCAGGCACTGCCCGGCATGGTATAGCGAAAAGCCAGCCTCATATAACGAGCTGCGCAAACCAATGGCGGAGAGCGGCTGCATGGGGGTGAACGGAATCGGCAAAACATCCGCGCGACCGCTGCACAGATAATCGGCGAACGCCTTGCCCACGACGGTGCCGGTGGTATTGCCGCGACCGTTGTAGCCAGTCATAGCGACCAGTCCTGGTGCAGGCTCATACATGCGCAGTAAATGATCGGGCGTGAAGTCGATGCAGCCAGTCCAGGTGCATTCCCACTCGACCCTCTTCAGGTACGGGAAGTAATGCTGCTGAACACGATCGGCCCATGCCTTGAGAAACCAGATCGGCTTCTGATTGCCGTTGCCCAGACTGCCCAGCAACAGGCGTCCATCGGCGTCGCGACGAATGCTGCTCAGGACCTGGCGCGTATCCCAGGAGCCTTGTCCACCGGGCAGAATCTGCCGGGCCGCGTCTTCGGTGAGCGGCGCGGAGGCGACCTGATAGTAGTAACCGGGGAAGAAACTTCGACGCAGTTCGGTCCATTGGCCTTCGGTGTAAGCATTCGAGGCGATGACCACTTGATCGGCGATGACCGACCCCTGCTCAGTGATCACGCACCAGCGCTGGTTTTGACGCTCCAGCCGCCTGACCGGCGAGTGATCGTAACGCTCGCCGCCAAGCTGGGTGACTGCAGCAGCCAAACCGCTGGTGTAGGCCATCGGGTTGATGGTGCCGGCACGATGGTCGAGCAAGGCGGAAGTGATTTCGCGGGTGCCGGTGGCTTCCTGGCAGGCTTTGCCCGTCAGCAGCTCGATGGGCGCTCCGCGCCGCCGCCATTGTTCCTCGCGGTTGCGCAGATCGACTTCGCCCTTGGCGTTGTGCGCCATGTGCAGCGTGCCCTTGCGCGTGGCCTGGCAGTCGATCGCGTATTTTTCAATCAGGTTGAAGACCAGCGACGGTGCATTGCCCAGCATGGTATTGAGCTGGCTGCCGATGTTCTCGCCGAAACCGGCCTCGATCTCGTCGGGTGGAATCCACAGCCCGGCGTTGACCAGACCCACATTGCGCCCCGAGCCGCCCTGGCCGGTACGATGAGCCTCGACGATGGCGACCTTCTTGCCTTGTTCAAGCAGATAAATCGCTGCCGACAATCCCGTGATACCTGCGCCGATGACGCACACGTCAACGCTGACCTCACCCTTCAACGCTGGCGCCTCAGGCCTGTGCGGCGTCAGCGTTTCCCACAGACATTCTTCGCGTAGCGGCATCGCAAAACCTCGGAGGAGACAATGATTCAACTTATGCTGGCCGACCGTTCCGACGCTCCGCGTTGGAACGCATCCGGTGACGCCCTGTGTCACACAAAAACGCACGCAGAGCGTCCATCAAAGCGTGCCCACGCCGAGCGCAGGCACGATCATCAATGGCGTTTGTTCTGCCCCCTTCGCGAGCAAGCTCGCTCCCACAGAACGGTTGCGATCAAACCTGTGCTACACCGCATCCCTGTAGGCGCGCGCTTGCCCCGATTGTGGCGTATCAGTCACGCATGCTCGTCCGACACCCCGCCCCCGCGAGCACGCTCGCTCCCATAAGGGAACGGCGCTTACATTACGACATCAATCGAACGTAATGCCCTGCGCCAACGGCAGTTCGCGGGAGTAGTTCACGGTCGCGGTCTGGCGGCGCATGTAGCCTTTCCACGAATCGGAACCCGACTCACGGCCGCCGCCGGTCTCCTTCTCGCCACCGAACGCGCCGCCGATCTCTGCACCACTCGGGCCAATGTTGACGTTAGCGATACCGCAGTCGCTGCCCAGAGACGAAATGAATTGCTCGGCCTCACGCACGTCGGTGGTGAAGATGCACGAGGACAGGCCTTGCGGCACGTCATTGTTCAGACGCACCGCTTCGCTGAACTCGTCGTAGCCGACCACGTACAGAATCGGCGCGAAGGTTTCGCTACGCACCACATCGCTCTGCTCCGGCATCTCGACGATGGCAGGCGAGACGTAATAGGCGTTGGGGAATTTGTCGGCCAACTCACGCTTGCCGCCGAACACCTTGCCACCTTCGCTCAAGGCCTGTTCCAGGGCTTCCTGCATGTTTTCGAAGCTTTGCCTGTCGATCAGGGGGCCGACCAGGTTGCCTTCCAGCGGATGACCGATGCGCACTTTGGCGTAGGCCGCTTTCAATCGCTCGACGAACTCAGCCTTGACCGACGAATGCGCAATCAGACGGCGCAGCGTGGTGCAGCGCTGGCCGGCAGTGCCTACGGCGCTGAACAGCACGGCGCGTACGGCCAGGTCCAGGTCGGCGCTCGGGGTCAGGATCATGGCGTTGTTGCCGCCCAGTTCCAGAATGCTGCGGGCGAAACGTGCGGCGATCTTCGGCGCCACTTCGCGGCCCATGCGGGTACTGCCGGTGGCACTGATCAGCGCGACGCGGGCATCGTCCACCAGCGTTTCGCCGGCTTCACGACCGCCGATGACACATTGAGCGAGGAACTGCGGCGCATCGGCGAATTGAGCCGCGACACGATCAAACAGCGCCTGACAGGCCAGTGCGGTCAGCGGGGTCTTTTCCGACGGTTTCCAGATCACCGAGTTGCCGCAGACCAGCGCCAGCGCGGTGTTCCACGACCAGACCGCGACCGGGAAGTTGAACGCACTGATCACGCCGACCACGCCCAGTGGATGCCAGGTTTCACGCATGTGGTGACCCGGGCGCTCGGACGCGATCGTCAGGCCGTAGATCTGGCGCGACAGACCCACCGCGAAGTCGCAGATGTCGATCATTTCCTGCACTTCGCCCAAGCCTTCCTGAGTGATCTTGCCGGCTTCCCACGACACCAGCTCGCCCAGCTCGGCCTTATGCTTGCGCAGGGCTTCGCCAAACAGACGAACCAACTCGCCGCGGCGCGGGGCAGGCACTTTGCGCCAGGCTTCGAAGGCGTGCTCGGCGCGTGTAATGCGTTGCTCGACCTCGGCGGCACCTTCCCAGCTCACCGAAGCGACCTGACTGCCATCGATCGGCGTATGAACAGGCTTGTCACCCTTCTGATAAAGAGCAGGGTCGACACCGAGGCCTTTAAGTAAGTCGCTGAGTAGAGCGTTGGGCATGATTTCTCCTGGATTCTGGTAAGCGTTAACGCGAATGCGGAATGCTGGGATACGGTGGTTTCGTCAGCCTCTAGTAATAGCCGGCCTTGAGCAGGTCAACAAACGACCATTAAGCGAGATATCATTCCGTTTTTTCATGCTGACGCCGAGCACGCCTGAATATGCTGAACAAACGTCATCTCCCTTCCGTCACGGCGCTGCAATGTTTCGAAGCGGTCACCCGGCACCTGAGTTTTACCCGCGCCGCCGAAGAGCTGAACCTGACGCAAAGTGCAGTCAGCAAGCAGGTCGCACAGCTTGAGGAAATGGTCCAGCACTTGCTGTTCAGGCGCGTGCGTCGGCGCCTGCAATTGACGCCTGCCGGCGCGCTGTATCTGGCGGAGGTGCGAAAAGTCCTCACGCAGATGGAGATGTCGACGCACTTTCTGCGCTCCTACGGCGGCGAGACCGAAGTCCTGCGCGTCTCAACGCCTTCGACGTTTGGCGCGCGCTGGCTGGTCCCACGGCTGAAGGGTTGGCGTCTGCGTCACCCGCATATTCATCTGGATCTGGTCAACGAGCAGGAAAGCGACGACCTGGCCCAGAGTCGCTGCGACATGTCGTTCTATTTCGGTCAGGGCGCCCGCCCCGGCGCGGAAAGCGTGAGGCTGTTCGGGGAGGAACTGGTCCCGGTCTGCTCTCCTGGCAGCCTTCCCGAGAAACCCTTTACCGATCCGACCCAGCTTGCCGATCTGGTGCTGCTGCAAAACGCTCATCGCCCGCAGGGTTGGCATGACTGGTTCGAAAGTCAGGGCTACCAGACCGAACACAGCTACCACGGGCCGCGTTTCGAGACGTTCTATATGTGCATCCGCGCCGCCCAAGTGGGTTGCGGCGTGGCGCTGCTGCCCAGATTCCTGGTGGAAGAAGAACTGGCGGACGGCAAGCTGATCATTCCCTGGCACCACGCACTGCCGAGCCGCGATGCGTATTACCTGGCCTACGCGGAACACGCGGCCGAAGTGCCGAAGATTCGGGTGTTCGTGGAATGGATGTTGGAACAGCTTGAGGAACCGAGTCCACATTAAGCCTGTAATACCGCGCTTGCCCGCGATAGGGCCGAGTCAGAAATATTTAAGTTAAGTGACACACCGCCATCGCGGACAAGCTCGCTCCTACACGAGATCGGTACTTGGCGGAAACAAATCTGCCCCAATCCGGCGACGACTGGCATTATGTCCGTCATCGTCAATAACAAGCCGGACGTAGTGGCATGAAGCCAATATCCGCCGCCGCCACAAGGCTGTATGCGACACCGACTCGATTTTCATGAGCCGCACATTTGCGGCCCCTGCTGGCTGGAGCGACACAATGAGTGAGAGCGCTTTCGCAGATCGCATCGTTCAGAACCTGCTCGATACCGACCTCTACAAGCTGAGCATGATGCAGGCTGTGCTGCACAACTACCCCAACGTCGACGTCGAGTGGGAGTTTCGCTGCCGCAACGGGGAAGACCTGCGGCCTTATCTGATGGAGATTCGCCACCAGATCGAACAGCTGTGCGATCTGTCCCTGAGCGCCGAAGAAACCCGGTTTCTGGAGCGCATCAACTTCATGAAGCCGGATTTCCTGCGCTTCCTCGGCCTGTTCCGCTTCAACCTGCGCTACGTGCAGACCACCATCGAAAACGACGAGCTGTGTATCCGTCTCTCGGGCCCCTGGCTACATGTGATCCTGTTCGAAGTGCCGATTCTGGCCATCGTCAGCGAGGTGCGAAATCGTTATCGCAACCCCAACACGCTGCTGAGCCAGGCCCGCGATCAGCTGTATCGCAAGTTCGACTGGCTGACCGCCACCGCCACGCCTGATGAGCTGGCAGAACTGAAAGTCGCTGATTTCGGTACCCGCCGACGTTTCTCGTTCGCGGTGCAGGAAGACGTGGTTTCGGTGCTGAAAAAGGATTTCCCGGGCCAGTTCGTCGGCACCAGCAACGTGTATCTGGCACGCAAACTCGACCTCAAACCGCTCGGCACCATGGCTCACGAATGGATCATGGCGCACCAACAACTAGGACCGCGACTGATCGACAGCCAGATCGCCGCGCTCGATTGCTGGGTTCGCGAATACCGCGGCCTGCTGGGGATTGCCCTGACCGACTGCATCACCACCGACGCCTTCCTGACCGATTTCGATCTGTTCTTCGCCAAACTGTTCGATGGCCTGCGCCATGATTCGGGCGATCCGGTGCAGTGGGCCGAAAAATGCATCACTCATTACCAGAAGCTCGGCATCGATCCGATGAGCAAGACGCTGGTGTTCTCCGACGGGCTGAACCTGCCCAAGGCGCTGAAAATATTTCGTGCGCTGCGCGGTCGGATCAACGTCAGCTTCGGGATCGGCACCAACTTGACCGCCGACGTGCCGGGCGTCGAGCCCATGAGCATCGTGCTTAAAATGACCGCCTGTGCCGGTCAGCCTGTCGCGAAGATTTCCGACGAACCCGGCAAGACGCAATGCAAGGACCCGGAATTCGTGTCCTACCTGCGTCACGTATTCAAGGTGCCAGCCTGACTCGAGCACCGTTTCCACCTTTATTGAATGCCTATTTTTCTTCTTCTTAAAAAGGAGTCAATCATGCAAGCCGTACAGCTCGAGATCGCCAAAGAGCTCAAGGTTCAGGCGCCCTTCGCCAATCAGGGCGAGCTTGAAACCGAGGTCGCACGTCGAATCCAGTTCATCAAGGACTGCCTGCAGAACGCTCGCCTGAAGGTACTGGTGCTGGGTATCAGCGGCGGCATCGATTCGCTGACCGCGGGCCTGCTGGCGCAACGCGCCGTGAGAGAACTGCGCGAAAGCACCGGTGACAACGCCTACCAGTTCATCGCCGTACGCCTGCCGTATCACATCCAGCACGACGAACACGAAGCCACGGCCTCGATGGATTTCATCAATCCGGACGAGCGTCACACCGTGGACATCGCGCCATCGGTCAAAGCGCTGGTCGAGCAGGTCAAGGCGTTCGAAGGTCAGTCCGATGCGGCCGTCGACTTCGTCAAAGGCAACGTCAAGGCGCGCACACGCATGGTCGCGCAGTACACCATCGCCGGTGTACGCGGCGGTCTGGTGATCGGCACCGACCACGCAGCGGAAGCGGTGATGGGCTTCTTTACCAAGTTCGGCGACGGCGCCTGCGACCTCGCGCCGTTGAGTGGTCTGGTGAAAAATCAGGTGCGAGCCATCGCACGCAGTCTCGGTGCGCCGGAGAACCTGGTCGAGAAAATTCCGACTGCTGACCTCGAAGACCTGGTACCGGGTAAACCGGATGAAGCGTCCCACGGCGTGACGTACGCCGAGATCGACGCCTTCCTCCACGGCCAACCGCTGCGTCAGGAAGCGTTCGACATCATCGTCAATACTTACCGCAAGACTCAGCACAAGCGCGATCTTCCCTACGCCCCTTGAAAACGACTCGAGCAGGAGCGCGCTTGCCCGCGATGGCAATCTGTCAGACACATCATCTCAAGCTGACACACTGACATCACAGGCAAGCGCGCGCCTACAAGGCCTGCTTTTGCGTCGTTCAATCGAAAACGGAATGAACCCTTCGTTTTTTTTCGCTTGATGGCGCCTGCCATCGGGGCTTACATAGCGTCCTGACTTTCCCGCTCAGAGGGCTATCCATGACCGCTTTCCCAGGCCTCTTCTCGCTCGTTGCTTCAACCGTCGGCCAGCCTGCCGCAGACTGGCTCGAACGCCGTGTCGAAGTTCCGCACACGCTGCAGAATTTCTCCTGGTCCGACGATGGGATTCATCGTGTGTGGCTGGCCGAAGCGCTGAACCTGTGTCTGTTCCACAAACTGGTGGAAGCGGTGCCGGATGGCCTGCGGTATGTCGATGAGCAGTTCGAAAGCGGTCGCAAGGTGGTGTTTGATCACGGCGCCATCCGCACCGTGGATTGGCCGCACAACGGCGAGCTGCCGCGGGGTCGTCAAGCCTTCTCGCGCTTGCTGGAGCCGTTGGGTTTCACGGACGTGCGCACCTATCCGCTGACCAAACTGAATATGACCGGCTGGGGCTATCGGCAAATGGATCTGCCCGAGGATCTCGCGCAGTTTTTCGTCTCCGAACTGCATCCGGGCCGTCTGAGCCAGGCGTTCCAGGATGCCGTGAGCCGCGTGGTCAGCTCCAGTCGCGATCCGCTGAGCAGCGAAGACCTGAGCACGCTCAAGCGACTGCAAGCGACCCGTCATTGCAGCCTTGAAGAAGCTAAACGTCTGTTGCCGAGCCTGTATCGCGCGTTCGGGCGCCAGCATGGCGTCGTGCAGGAAGCCGACTACCTCCAATTGCTCGGTGAGAGCGCGGAAATGGCGTGGATTTCCACCGAGGGCAACAGCTTCAACCACCTGACTGATCGGGTGGAAAATCTGGAAGCGACGGTTGAAGAGCAGCTTCGTCGCGAGCGGCCGATGAAGGACAGCATCGAGGTGTCAGGGTCGGGTCGCGTGATGCAGACGGCGTACAAGGCCTGCAGCGTGAGCCGCTATCTGCTCGATACCGAGGGGGTGCTCAAGGCGCATCAGGTGCCGGGGTCATTCGTCGAATTCATTCAGCGCAAGATCGATCCCGAGAACGGCAGGATCGACCTGAATTTCGACAGCAGCAATGCGCAGGGGATCTTCAAGATGACTGCATCGTAAAGACCCGTACTGCCGCAATTGCTGTAGGAGCGCGCTTGGCCGCGATAGCGTTGTGTCAGGCAACGAATCGGGTGCAGAAAATCGCATCGCGGGCCCGTGCGCTCCTACAGGCGATTGATCATCACAAGGCCTGCATCACTTCAGAGTAACAGTGCCTTTCATCATGCTGATGTGGCCTGGGAACGAGCAGAAGAAGCCGTATTTTTCCGCTGGATCGAGTTTCGACACGTCGATCGTCAGCGAATCGGTCTCGCCTGCACCAATGATCTTGGTGTGAGCGATGACGCGCGCATCACCCTCTTTCAGATAATCCTTGTCGATCCCGGCGCTCAGACCGTCGGTGGCGATCGGCTGCATGTCGGCTTCTTTGCTGATGACGAGGTTATGGCCCATGACGTTCTTCGGCAGGCTGCCGGAGTGCTTCAGATTGACGGTGAATTCCTTGCAGCTCTTGTCGATTTCGATGGCCTTGGTAGTGAAGGACATCTGGTCGGTGGAGTCGACCTCCACCTTACACTCGGCAGCGAGCAAATGGCCGCTGGCCAGGGTCAGCAGGGATACAGCAACAAGCTTGCGAATCATGGTGAGTCTCCGGGATGGGGTTGCTCTTGTGTTTTTGTATACAAAGAGTGCCCTAACTCTAAACAATTTAACAACTACATATTGTGAAACATGTCTGGGTGGCCGCTATCAGGCCCATCAAGACAATCAAGCTGCACACGATACAGCGTCTTCCTAAGATGGGCATGTCACTCATCAATCAGGTCGATCCTCATGCAGCTCAATAGCCTCTTCCGCAGTTTGCTTGCCGCCTACGCCTGCGGCGCCAGCGGTGATTACGACAGTGCCCGTCAGGATTACAGCCAATACCGCCCCTCCGTTCCCGGGGTGTGATCGGCAGAATCCACAGTGGTGTTACTGAAACGTAACGGTCAGCGAAAAATACAGGTCCGGCTGAGCGTCGTTCTCAGGCAGAATGAACGGACTTATTGCCCGCTTCGAGGATTGCCCATGGCCAAACCCAACTATTCTTTCGCCAAACGTCAACGCGATCTGGCCAAGGAGCAGAAGAAAGAGGAAAAGCTGCAACGCAAGCAGGCCGAGAAGGCAGAGCCTGTGGCTGAAGAAGGTGAGGCAGTTGAACGGCAGGAAGACGACAAACCGGCTGAATGAACGGAATCGCGGATCTCTGAGACAGCCGATTTCAGCATGGGCAGACGCAGCTCCTGTAGGAGCGCGCTTGCCCGCGATGCCTCAAGTCAAGCTGATACATCCCATGTCGCCATACCTCACTAGCGCGGGGCAAGCGCTCCCACAGGCGTACCGAACCCGCCTTACCCCGCAATCGGCATCACTGTCACCCGCACTTCCGGGTCGTGATTGCCGCCGCCCAGAATCACCCCTCGCAGCGGCGAAACGTCTGAAAAATCCCTCCCCCACGCCAGGCTAATGTGCTCCAGCGCAGGCTGAATATTGTTGGTCGGGTCGAAATCCACCCAGCCCAGCATCGGACAGAACACCGAAACCCAAGCGTGCGAGGCATCGGCGCCGATCAGCCGCGGCTGGCCGGGAGGTGGCTGGGTCAGCAGATAACCACTGACGTATCGTGCCGCCAGCCCGCGTGATCGCAGGCAGGCGAGCATCAGATGGGCAAAGTCCTGACAGACGCCACGACGGCTCTCCAGCACTTCCACCAGCGGCGTCGCTACCTGGGTGGCTTCGCCATCGAAGGTGAATTCGTCGAAGATCTTTTCCATCAGCGCCTGCGCGCAGAGCAGCAATGGCCGCCCTGTCGGAAAGCAACTGGCCGAAAATTCAACGAACGACTGCTTTAAATGCACATAAGGCGATTCAAAGCGATAACGGCAGGCATCGAGCAGATCAGGGGACATCTTCGAGGCGCTGTAGGTCAACGTGCTGCGAGCCAGGTCCCACGGCACCGACTGCTGGAAATCCAGCGCCGGACGCTCCAGCACTTCGATGCGCAGGCGCGCATTGACCTGCAATTGGTCATGGGGCCGCTCGAAGGCCAGCCGCGTCAGCGGATTGCCGAACACATCCAACTCGTCCCGCCGCGTGGTCGGTGCCGGGCTGATCACCAACTGCTGTTCCAGGCAACGCTGCCAAGGGCTACGCCGTGGCCACAGGTGCGCCAATTGCTGAGCCAGCGACACCGGTGTGTCGTACTTGTAATGGGTATCGTGAAGAATCTGGTAATGGGCGCTGTTCATCAGACGGACACCGTGCGCTGGCTGACATCATCGACGTGGGCAAAATGGCGCAGCGCCAGGCGGTCGGAGGCCTGGCCACTGGTATCGCCGATGCTTTGCAGCAGATCCCCAAGCCCGTGCAATGCGGCTTTGACGCTGCTCTCACCGAACAGGCCGTTCTCCAGACAACCCAGATCGAAAGCCGCCAGCCGCTGCGTCAACATCGCCAGACTGCTGTCCTGAGGTACACCGAAGTCATCGTTCAAGCGTTTCACCGAGCGCGTCACCAGCTTGAGCTGGAACAGCACGGCATGAGGGTTCTGTTCATCGAGCAGGAGCAAATCCAGCACTGGGATCAACTGCGGCAACGCCAGATACCGAGAGCGATAGGTGATGCTGCTGTTGCCCAGTTCCAGCAGCCAGTCCAGCGCGTCCTGGTCGGACACCGCATCGCTGCGCAGAAATGCTGCCAGACTGGTGCTGAGAAACTGCAGACGCTCGATGCGCCGACCGATCATCAAAAAGCGCCATCCTTCGTCACGGGTCATGTCATCCAGCGCAAAGCCGGACAGCGCCGCGAGGGACATCACCAGGCGGTTGAGGAAATCCAGCAGTTCGCCAAAGTTCGGGGTTTCGGTATCCAGGTGGGTAGCCTCGTGTTGCAACTCCACCAGTGCCTGCCAATTTTCCCGAGACAACTTACCGCGCACTTGGGAAGCAGCCCACTGCAAGCGCTGGAGGTTGGAGCGCAGGCTGAACGGCCATTCATCGCCCAACAAGGCGGCGAGAAGCCGATCATCCAACTCGCTGGGCTTCTCTTCGTCCTCTCTCGGAACCAGATTCAGACGCTCGCCCAATTCCACCGCAGCTTGCAGCGCCAGCGGGTCATCACCATCGACGTAACGCGCCAGCATGATTCGCAGCAGACGCGCGCTGTCGTCGCAACGCTCACAGTAGCGGCCGAACCAGAACAGGTTTTCCACTACCCGCGAAGGCAGATACGGGTCGCGGCGAATCAAGTCGTGCACGCCCAATGAATGGCGGCCCTTCCACTGTTCGCTGCCCAAGGTGCGCTCGCCGAGAATCCAGGTGTCCTTACTGGCGCCCCCGCGCTGCATCGACACCACATCGGCGTCGGCATCGGCGGCCACCCGCGTCAGCCCGCCCGGCAGCACGCGATAGCCGTCAGCCGCCGCCACCGCGTAGACCCGCATGCCGATGGCGCGGGGCTGCAGTTGCATTTGCGCGCCCTGCCAAACCGGCGCGTGGGACAGCTGCGCCAGTTCCTGCGCGACATAGGCGTAAGGCCGGGCCTGCATGCGTGCGGCCAGGGCGTGGCGCTGCTCGTCGTTCAAATCACGGCCGAACACCGGGGCGAAGCTTTGTGAAGGGAACGCTGGTTTGATCACCAGCTCAGGCATCTTTTCCAACGCCTGTGCCAGCACTGGCGGCTCGCCGCACCACCAGGTCGCGATCGACGGCAGGATCAGTTCTTCACCGAACAAGTGCTCGTTGATCTTTGGCAGAAAGCCCAGCAACCCAGGCGATTCCAGCACGCCGCTGCCCAAGGCGTTGGCGACCAGCACCCGCCCTTGCCGCACGGCCTCCAGCAAGCCTGGAACGCCGAGCGCCGAGTCGGTTCGCAGCTCCAGCGGATCGCAGAAGTCATCGTCCAGACGCCGCATGATGGCGTGAACGCGCCGCAGACCGCTGAGGGTTTTCAGATACACCGTGGCATCGCGTACGGTCAGGTCACTGCCCTCTACCAGCGGATAGCCCAACTGGCCCGCGAGGTACAAATGTTCGAAATAGCTTTCGTTGAAACGCCCTGGCGTCAGTAACACCACCAGCGGGACGTCATTGTTACTCGGCGCCTGACGCGCGAGGGTTTCCTGCAACGAACGGAAGAAGCCGGACAGATGCTGCACTTCCAGGTCGCGATACAGCTCGGGAAATGCCCGAGATACGATCAGGCGGTTTTCCAGGGCGTAACCGGCACCCGACGGCGCCTGAGTCCGGTCTGCCGTGACCCACCAGCGGCCATCGGGCGTGCGCGCCAGATCGACGGCGTAAACATGCAGGAACGTGCCTTCCGGCGGCGTAACGCCTTGGCACGGCCAGAGAAAATTGTTGTGCCCAAAAACCAATTCGGCAGGCAGCAACCCTTCAGCGATCAGGGTTTGCGGGCCATAAAGGTCAGCCAGCACGGCATTGAGCAAGCGCGCTCGCTGCGCGATGCCAGCGGCGACCTGTTGCCACTCATCGACCGGAATCAAATGCGGTAGCAGGTCCAGCTCCCACGGCCGGTCTGCGCCTTTGGGGTCGGCATAGACGTTGTAGGTGACGCCGTTTTCCTGAATCTGCCTGGCGAGCAATGCCTGACGCTGGATCAATTGCGAAGGGGTGCTGCGTTGCAGATGCTCATAGAAGCGCTGCCAATGCGGCCGGACAGCGCCGCTGGCGTCGAGCATCTCGTGGTATGTACCCGCTGAGAGCGGATATCGGTCAAGCAGGTCGGGCATGGAAGGCTCGGCAGACTACTAAAGGAGACAGGTTAGCGCAGACAAAGTGACACGTAGTGGCTCGCTTCCCTGCGGCCGCTCTCTGAGTCAGCCTGATGTGTGCGATCAGGCTGACTGTCCGGGCCGTGCTTTTATCGATGCAGACGCATATCCAGCGTCATGGGCAATTCATCGTTGATGGTCAGCGCAGGTATCGCCAGTTTGCCGGGGCTGTGGCCGACGCGGAAAAACCGCGACAGACGCCGACTTTCCGCTTCGTTGGCATTCACCGGCAGGGTCTCGTAGTTGCGACCACCAGGATGGGCGACATGATACTCGCAGCCGCCCAGCGAGCGATGCATCCAGGTATCGAGAATGTCGAAAACCAGCGGCGCGTGAACGGCAATGGTCGGTTGCAAGGCGTTGAACGGCTGCCAGGCGCGAAAACGCACCCCCGCTACGAACTCGCCGACGCGCCCGGTCGGTTGCAGCGGCACAGGGACGCCGTTGCATGTGAGCATGTAGCGCTGCGGCGGCAGTCCCGTGACTTTCAACTGCAGGCGCTCCAGCGACGAGTCCACGTAACGCACCGCACCACCGGCCGCGCCCTCTTCACCGAGCACATGCCACGGCTCCAGGGCCTGGCGCAGCTCCAGCTCGATACCGCTGACCGCATAATCGCCGACCTTCGGGAAACGAAACTCCAGATGCGCCGCGAACCATTCGGCGCGCACGGGATAACCGGCGGCATTGAGCTCGACGATGACGTCGGCGAAATCCTGCTCGATGAAATGCGGCAGCATGAAGCGGTCGTGCAGCTCGGTACCCCAGCGCGCCAGCTTGGCCGGCGCATACGGCTCGCGCCAGAATCGTGCGACCAGCGCCCGCAGCAGCAGTTGCTGCGCCAGACTCATACGCGCGTGGGGCGGCATCTCGAACGCACGCAGTTCCAGCAGCCCCAAGCGGCCCGTCGCGCCATCGGGTGAGTACAGCTTGTCGATGCAGAACTCAGCCCGGTGGGTATTGCCGGTGACGTCGATCAACAGGTTACGCAGCAGGCGGTCGACCAGCCATGGCGCACATTCTTCACCCGGCGCCGGCATCTGGGAGAAGGCGATTTCCAGTTCGTACAGCGAGTCGTTGCGCGCTTCGTCGACACGCGGGGCCTGCGAGGTCGGGCCAATGAACAGCCCGGAGAACAGGTAAGACAACGACGGGTGGTTATGCCAGTAGCTGAGCAGGCTGCGCAGCAGATCGGGCCGACGCAGGAACGGCGAATCCCCTGGCGTCGCACCGCCCAGCACGAAGTGGTTTCCGCCCCCGGTGCCGGTGTGGCGCCCGTCGATCATGAATTTTTCGGTGGTCAGGCGGGTCAGGCGCGCCTGTTCGTAGAGGAACTCGGTGCGTTCGACCAGCTCATCCCAACTGGATGAAGGCTGCACGTTGACTTCGATCACGCCTGGGTCCGGCGTGATACGGAAGTTAGCCAGACGTGGATCACTCGGCGGCTCGTAACCTTCCAGCAACACCGGGCAATGCAGTTCTTCGGCAGTCGCCTCGATCGCAGCCACCAGTTCCAGATAAGCCTCGAGGGATTGCAGCGGCGGCATGAACAGATATAGACGTCCATCACGCGCTTCGGCACTCAACGCCGTGCGGGTCAGCCAGTCGGCGGATTCGTCGACGACCGGTGTGCGTTCGGCGTGGGTGTCTTTTTGCTCGGTCAGGCTGTTGAGGCTGCTCTCGACATCATCGCGATCCGGCAGGTCAGGGAAGTCCTGGTTGTGGTCGGTGGGATGAATGTACGGATATTCCGCGGCCTTGACCCAAGGCTGTGAGGCCAGTGGCAAGCGATAACCCAGTGGCGAATCCCCCGGCACCAGACGGCAGTGCTCGTCACGCAGGAACCAGCGCCCGCTTTGCCAGCGATCATCAGCGGCGGTGCGGGCAAGCGGCAGGACATGACCGATGACCTTGTCCAAGCCCTGGGCGAAGACTTTGGTCAGCCGAGCGCGTTCCAGGTCATCGCTCAATCGCGAGTCTTCGGCGGTGACATTCTTCGGCAACGCGCCTTCGCGCCACAGGTAATAGAAATGGTCTTCATAGGCCGGAAAAACGTAACGCGCCGGCAGTTTCAGCCGTTCGGCGACGCTGCGCAGGAAACGTCCGGCCAACTCGCCGTCAGCGCCGTGATCCTGATTTTCGTCGGCGATCAGTGCATCGTTGCGCCATACCGGCTGGCCATCGCGACGCCAGAAGCAGTTCAGCGACCAGCGCGGCAATTGCTCGCCCGGGTACCACTTGCCCTGGCCGAAATGCACGATGCCCTGAGGGGCATAATGCTTGCGCATACGCTGATACAACTCGGCGGCAAGCACGCGTTTTTTCGGCCCCAGCGCGGCCGTGTTCCACTCGTCGCCGTCTCGGTCGTCGATGGAGACGAACGTCGGCTCGCCGCCCATGGTCAAGCGCACGTCGCTGGCGATCAGGTCGCTGTCGATCTGTCGACCCAGCGCCTGAATCTCCAGCCATTGTTCCTCGGTGTAAGGCTTGGTGACGCGCGGCGCCTCCCAGATGCGTTCCACCGACATTTCGTGGCTGAATTCGGTTTCACAGGGCTCGACCAGACCACTGATCGGCGCAGCCGAAGATGGCTCGGGGCTGCACGCCAGCGGAATGTGGCCCTCACCGGCAAACAGCCCGGACGTCGCATCCAGCCCGACCCAGCCTGCACCCGGCAGATACACCTCACACCAGGCGTGCAAGTCGGTGAAATCGACGTCGGTGCCGGAAGGTCCGTCCAACGCCTCGACGTCAGCCTTGAGCTGCACCAGATAACCGGACACGAACCGCGCAGCCATGCCCAGGTGACGCAGCAATTGCACCAGCAGCCAGGCGGAATCGCGGCAGGAGCCGGACGCGTTTTCGAGGGTAAATTCCGGCGTCTGTATGCCTGGCTCCATGCGAATCAGGTAACCGATGTCGTTGGCCAGGCGCTGATTGAGGTTCACCAGAAAATCGATGGCCGGCACGGGCGTGCGATCGATGCCGTCCAGATACGCCTGAAACTTCGGCGTCAGCGGCAGCTTTTCCAGATACGGCAGCAGTTCGTGATGCTCTTCCCTGGCGTAAGTGAACGGAATCTTTTCGGCGTAGGGCTCGAGGAAAAAGTCGAACGGGTTGAACACCGCCATCTCGGCGACCAGATCCACTTCGATGCGCAATTGGTCGGTCTTCTCCGGAAACACGAGCCGCGCCAGATAATTGCCCTGCGGGTCCTGTTGCCAGTTGATGAAGTGGTTTTCAGGCAGGACTTTGAGCGAATAGGACAACACACGCGTACGGCTATGCGCCGCCGGGCGCAAGCGCACGATCTGCGGACCCAGTTCTACCGCGCGTTCATAGCGGTAATGCGTGACGTGGTGCAAGGCAAAGTGAATCGACACGGCGTGCCTCCTGCGAGCCTGGACGGTAGCGAAACCGCGCAAGACTTATGCCAGCCAGGCAAGTCTGGCGCCTTCGGCGCTGATGGTGCTCGCTCAGCCAGGCATAGCACCATAATCGCGCCAGCTTCGGCGGATGGTGCAAGGGTCGCACGGAAATGAGGCGGGTGGGGTTATTTGCGGCGTTCGGCCTTTTGACGGCGAATTCTGGCCTGGCGGATTGCCATGAAGCGTTGGCGCTGATAACGCACCTCGACGCTGATCCGGCGCAGCTCACGGTGTCGAGCTGAATTCATAACCAGCAGCCCAAGCAGTGGGCAAAACACCCCCAGGAAATAGATGACCTTTTGTGGGCGGTGTTCGATGGTTGGCAGTGCCGCAAGCAAGCACGCGAGCAGCACCAGAACGACGCCCCATGTCCATTGGGGTCGCCCCAGGATGATGAAGAGATGGCAAAAACAGGCGATGACGATGACCACCGCCAAGGCTCGCTCAACCCAGAGGATGCTGACCTCTTGCGGTACATCTTTGTAAAACGCGTCGGCCACCAGCACGCCTGCCATCACCACAGACCCAAGCGTCGCGAATACGCCGCTGATGAAGATCGAAAAATACCCTTTCATGAACGAATCCTTTCACTCTGGCGTGTGCGCGAAGCGAGGGAGGATAGGCAGTCAATGGCGGAGTCGATGTAGGAAGGTTTTCATTCTGTTGTATGAACGGTCCCAAACTGCTTTGAACGTATTGCGGCCATGTCGCTAGTGAGAAAAGGTGCGCGTCGACAATTCGTCGACCACTGTTTTTCAGGGAGCGGTAATGGCAATCGATATGTTTTTGAAGCTGGGCGATATCAAGGGCGAGTCCAAGGACAGTGTCCACGCCGAAGAGATCGACATCCATACGATGCAGTGGGGCATGATGCAATCGGGCTCGATGCATCAGGGCGGCGGCGGCGGAGCGGGGAAGGTCAGCATGCAGAACCTGAATCTGAACAAGGCGCTGGACAAGGCCTCGCCCAATCTGATGATGGCGTGCTCCAGCGGCAAGCATTATCCGGAAGCGACGCTGACCGTGCGCAAGGCCGGCGGCACCAGCCCGGTGGAATACATGATCATCACGCTCAAGGAAGTGATGGTCGCGTCCTATCAGACGGATGCTGGCAGTAGCGACGAAACATTGCGCGAAACCATCGCGCTGAACTTCGGCAAGGTCGAAATCAGCTACCAGCCGCAGAAGGCCGATGGCAGCAAGGATGGCGGGCCGGTCAAGTACGGCTGGAACATCCGCGAAAACGTGAAGATGTAAAACGCAAAACGCCAGCTTGAAAGCTGGCGTTTTTTTCTTCACGACTACTCAACGAGGCCGGTCAGCGTGGAAACACGGGCTGGCGCGACGGCTTCTTGCTCTTGCCGCCCTTCCCGCCTTTGGCTGCATCGGCACGTTCCTTGGCTGCCTGCTTGTTGCGCGCGGCTGCCGCGGCCTTGGCTTCTTCACGTTTGTCCCACGGCTTGCTGCCGTCGCTGCCACGCTGCGGCAGGCCGATGTGTTGCGTGAGGATCTTGGTGGTCTTGGCGACCTTGTGGCTGCCAGCGGGCGTCGAGTTCTTGCGACGGGCGCTCTGGTAGCTGTCGGTCTCTGGCTGATGCGACGGAATCAGCTGATTCTTGCCCGGCCCGATGAGGTCGGAACGCCCCATTCGTTCCAGCGCTTCACGCAGCATCGGCCAGCCTTTTGGGTCGTGGTAGCGCAGGAACGCCTTGTGCAGACGGCGCTGTTCTTCGCTCTTGACGATGGTGACCGAGTCGCTCTTGTACGTGACCTTGCGCAGCGGGTTCTTGCCCGAGTGATACATGGCGGTCGCACTGGCCATCGGCGACGGGTAGAACGCCTGCACCTGATCAGCCCGGAAACCGTTGCCCTTGAGCCACAGCGCCAGATTCATCATGTCTTCATCGGTGGTGCCCGGGTGGGCCGCAATGAAGTACGGGATCAGATACTGCTCCTTGCCCGCCTCTTTCGAATACTTCTCGAACATGCGCTTGAATTTGTCATAGCTGCCAATGCCCGGTTTCATCATCTGGTTGAGCGGACCTTCCTCGGTGTGCTCCGGGGCGATCTTCAGGTAGCCACCGACGTGGTGTGTCACCAGCTCTTTTACGTACTCCGGCGATTCGACAGCCAGGTCATAACGCAGGCCGGAAGCGATCAGAATCTTCTTCACGCCCGGCAGCTCACGCGCACTGCGATACAGCTGAATCAGCGCCGAATGATCGGTGTTCAGATTCGGGCAGATGCCCGGGAACACGCAGGACGGCTTGCGACATGCGGATTCGATTTCCGGGCTCTTGCAGGCGATGCGATACATGTTCGCGGTGGGGCCGCCGAGGTCGGAAATGACGCCGGTGAAGCCTGGCACCTTGTCGCGGATCTCTTCGATCTCACGAATGATCGAGTCGTGGGAGCGGTTCTGGATGATGCGGCCTTCGTGCTCGGTGATCGAGCAGAAGGTACAGCCGCCGAAGCAACCACGCATGATGTTCACCGAGAAGCGGATCATGTCGTAAGCCGGAATCTTGTCCTTGCCGTACGCAGGATGAGGAATACGTGCGTAAGGCATGCCGAACACGTAGTCCATTTCCTCGGTGGTCATCGGAATCGGTGGCGGATTGAACCAGACATCGACTTCGCCATGCTTCTGGACCAATGCTCGGGCGTTGCCGGGGTTGGTTTCCAGGTGCAGCACGCGGTTGGCATGGGCATATAGAACCGGGTCGTTGCGCACTTTTTCCATGGACGGCAGGCGAATGACGGTCTTGTCGCGAGTCATGCGCGGGCTCGCCAGGATTTGCACGACCTTGGCTTCGTTCGGATCCTCAACCGGCCCCTTGTCTTGCTCGATGGCGCAGGCTTCGGTGTCTTGAGTGTTGACGTACGGATTGATGATCTTGTCGACCTTGCCCGGCCGGTCGATGCGCGTGGAATCGACTTCGTACCAACCTTCAGGCGTGTCGCGACGAATGAACGCGGTGCCGCGCACATCGGTGATGCTTTCGATGGTTTCGCCGTAGGACAGACGGTTGGCGACCTCGACGATCGCCCGCTCGGCGTTGCCGTACAGCAGGATATCGGCGCAGGCGTCGATCAGGATCGAGTTGCGAACCTTGTCCTGCCAGTAGTCGTAGTGCGCGATGCGGCGCAACGAAGCCTCGATCCCGCCGAGCACGATCGGCACGTTCTTGTAGGCCTCCTTACAACGCTGGCTGTAGACCAGGCTCGCGCGATCCGGACGCTTGCCCGCCATACCGCCGGGCGTGTAAGCGTCGTCGGAGCGGATTTTCTTGTCAGCGGTGTAGCGGTTGATCATCGAATCCATGTTGCCAGCCGCGACGCCGAAGAACAGATTCGGCTCACCCAGCTTCATGAAGTCGTCTTTGGACTTCCAGTCCGGCTGGGCAATGATCCCGACGCGAAAGCCTTGCGACTCCAGCAGCCGGCCAATAATCGCCATGCCAAACGATGGGTGATCGACGTAGGCATCACCGGTGACGATGATGATGTCGCAGGAATCCCAGCCGAGCTGATCCATTTCTTCCCGGCTCATCGGCAGGAAAGGTGCTGGGCCGAAACACTCGGCCCAGTACTTCGGATAGTCAAATAACGGCTTGGCTGCTTGCATGTCGATGACCAGTGTTCGTAATCAGGGAGGCGAGTTTCTCGTGGAAATTCGCGGGCGCGGAGAATAGCACAAATTTTGATCAAGTCCGACGGCGTAGGTCGGATTTGTGGTTGGCTTGAGATTGCTACTTTGGTGCCCTTTGGGCCATTCGCGAGCAAGCTCGCTCCCACATTTGCTTAAACGTGCCATGGCCTAATAGATCTAGTCGCCAGCTTTTGGGGCCAACCTAAAGATCGAGTTGGCCTAACACAAGGCGGGCAACGGGGTGCTTCAGACTGAGATACGTTGCAAAAAATGTGGGAGCGAGCTTGCTCGCGAATGGCCCAAAGGGCATCAAAGTAGCAATCCCACGCCCAGCTCCCAAGCCCAAGCCCAAGCCCAAGCCCAAGCCCAAACTATTCATCATCATCAAAGTTATAACTACCCGGCGCGAGGTTTTCGAAGCGGGTGTATTTACCGATGAACGCCAGCCGCACAAAGCCGATCGGACCGTTACGCTGTTTACCGATGATGATTTCAGCGATGCCCTTGTGCTCGGTTTCCGGGTGATACACCTCGTCCCGGTACACGAACATGATGACGTCGGCGTCCTGCTCGATCGCTCCGGATTCGCGCAAGTCGGAGTTGACCGGGCGTTTGTTCGGGCGTTGTTCCAGCGAGCGGTTGAGCTGGGACAGGGCCACTACAGGGCAGTTGAATTCCTTGGCCAGTGCTTTCAGGGACCGGGAAATCTCGGAGATTTCGTTGGTCCGGTTGTCACCGCTGGAGCCCGGAATCTGCATTAGCTGCAGGTAGTCGATCATGATCAGGCCGATCTCGCCGTGCTCACGAACCAGACGACGCGTTCGCGCGCGCATTTCCGATGGGCTAATACCAGCCGTGTCATCGATGAACAACTTGCGATCATTGAGCAGGTTCACCGCCGAGGTCAGGCGTGGCCAGTCATCGTCGTCCAGTTGGCCGGAACGGACTTTGGTCTGATCGATTCGACCGAGCGATGACAGCATACGCATGATCAGCGATTCGCCTGGCATCTCCAGCGAGAAGACCAATACGGCCTTTTCACTGCGCAGCACGGCATTCTCCACCAGGTTCATGGCGAAGGTGGTTTTACCCATCGACGGACGACCCGCGACGATGATCAGGTCGGAAGGCTGCAGACCGCTGGTTTTCTCGTCAAGGTCGGTGTAACCGGTGGACAAGCCAGTAATCCCCTCACCGAGGTTGAACAAGGTGTCGATGCGGTCGATTGCCTTGGTCAGCAGGTCGTTGACGCCTACCGGCCCACCGGTCTTGGGCCGCGCTTCGGCGATCTGGAAGATCTGCCGCTCGGCTTCGTCGAGGATTTCCTCAGCGGTGCGCCCTTCCGGGTTGAACGCGCTGTCGGCGATCTCGTTGCTGATGCCGATCAGCTGCCGCAGCGTCGCGCGTTGACGCACGATCTGGGCGTAAGCCTTGATGTTGGCGACCGACGGGATGTTCTTCGCCAGTTCCGACAGATAACCGAGGCCACCGACCTGTGAAGTCTGCCCTTCCTTGTCCAGTTGCTCGGACAGGGTCACCACATCGATGGGTAGGTTCTGATCGGCCAGTTTGGCGATGGCGCGGAAAATCAGGCGGTGGTCATGGCGATAGAAATCACCGTCCGAGACTTGATCCAGCACGCGTTCCCAGGCGTTGTTGTCCAGCATCAGACCACCAAGCACAGCCTGTTCGGCCTCGATGGAATGCGGAGGCACTTTCAGGGCAGCGGTTTGCAGATCGTATTGCTCGGGAGCGGAAATATCGTTCATGGCCACACGGAATCAGGGATTTGAATCAGGATACTCAGAAATGACAAAGGGCACGACCTGAGAACAGGACCGTGCCCAATGCTAACCGGCTGACGAGCAAGTCGCCAACCGGCCAGACTCCCGCACCAAGGCGCAGGAATCAAACTGCTTAAGCAGCCACCACAACAACGCGAACGGTAGCTTCAACATCGCTGTGCAGGTGCACGGCTACGTCGTATTCGCCAACGTTACGGATGGTGCCGTTCGGCAGACGAACTTCAGCTTTGGCAACTTCAACGCCAGAGGCGGTCAGTGCGTCAGCGATGTCGTGGGTGCCGATCGAACCGAACAGCTTGCCTTCATCGCCAGCGGTGGCAGTGATGGTCACTTCCAGCTCGGCCAGTTGGGCAGCGCGGCTTTCAGCCGATGATTTACGATCTGCTGCGGCTTTTTCCAGCTCAGCGCGACGCTCTTCAAACGCGGCCAGGTTGGCAGCGGTTGCAGCGGTGGCTTTGCCGAAAGGCAGCAGGTAGTTACGGCCGTAACCAGCCTTAACGTTTACTTTGTCGCCCAGGTTGCCCAGGTTGGCGATTTTTTCCAGCAGGATGAGTTCCATTTGGTAATAACCTCTTAACTTTAACCTTCACCGTTCGCAGAACCGTTATCGGCGTCCTTCGACGCCAGACGGCCGCGAAAATCAATCAGGCTGTCGACAATGGCAAACACCACCAGCAACGGATAAATCAGCTGCATGAACAGCACCAACGTGACATATAACCCCACCAGCCAGAACCGTGTCAGGCGCTTTGCAGCCACCAAACCGTGGATCAGGGCCAGCCCCGCGAACATGAGCGGCACACTGCACAACGGTGTCAACATCGCCAGCTGAGGACCGAAATTCGGTCCCACCAACATGCACACCAGCAGCACCAGCATCGGTGCCCGCGGGAGCTTCAAGCTACGAAATTCGCGCCCGAAGCCGCCAGGGTTATACAACAACGCCTGCCAGTAACGCCCAAGAATCAGGCATACCACGCTGACGATCTGCAGCAACGCTGCTATCAGGCCGTTAAGGACCGGTGTAATCAGTGCTCCCAGACGCGCTCGCTCTTCTACCGACATCTGCTGGTAGACATCACCGAAGACGTGGGGCAGGAGTTTCTGCAACTCCCCCGCCATGGCTTCGATGGGCTCGCGGAAAACCGCTCCCAGAATCACTGCGTACAACAATCCAAGCCCTACGCTGACCAGCAGCACACGAACCCAGGACTCGCTGGCGCGCAACACGGCCGCCAACCCCCATGAACCGAGCAACACCATCAGGGTGCGAGGTTCACCGAAATACCACCAGACCAAGGCCGGCAGCAGAGCCCAGACGAGTACGCTCATCGCGCCACTCAATCCGCGTCGCAGGAGCACAAGGCAACCTGCGGCAGCGCTCAACCAGAACAACAGCGGCAACGCCGCACATCCAACCACTACGAGAGTGGCCTGCACGCGGCCGCGCATGATGAAGTCAGCCATGGCGCGCATGCGATTTTTCCCTTACTGCGTTTTTGTCGACTGAACCTGGTTTCAGCGGCCGTGGCTGTCGGTGTAGGCCAGCAGGGCCAGGAAGCGGGCGCGCTTGATAGCGGTAGCCAGCTGACGCTGATAACGAGCTTTGGTACCGGTAATGCGGCTAGGAACGATCTTGCCGGTTTCGGATACGTAGGCTTTCAGGGTGTTGAGATCCTTGTAATCGATCTCCTTCACATTTTCAGCTGTGAAGCGGCAGAATTTACGACGACGGAAGAAACGTGCCATGTAATAGGCTCCTCAAAAGGTCCGTGGATTACTCGTCAGCGTTATCGCTGTTGTCGCTGTCATCACTGTCAACGCCTTCAGCGTCGGAGTGCTCAGGACGGTCGCGACGCTCACGGCGCTCACTGCGGTTTTCTTCAGCCTTGAGCATCTCGGACTGGCCGGTAACGGCTTCGTCGCGACGGATGACAAGGTTACGGATCACGGCATCGTTGTAACGGAAGTTGTCTTCCAGCTCGGCCAGGGCCTTGCCAGTGCACTCAACGTTCAGCATCACGTAGTGAGCCTTGTGAACATTGTTGATTGCGTAGGCCAGTTGACGACGGCCCCAATCTTCCAGACGGTGGATCTTGCCGCCGTCTTCTTCGATCAGCTTGGTGTAACGCTCAACCATGCCGCCGACTTGCTCGCTCTGGTCCGGGTGAACCAGAAAGATGATTTCGTAATGACGCATGAATGCTCCTTACGGGTTGTAGCCTGCCGCCAAAGCGGTCAGACAAGGAGTGAATAACACTGGTTTATCTTGCACAGGGACAGGCACATGAGCGCCTGCCGTGACAGCAAGGGGCGCAATTGTAGAGAAGGGCCGGAGACGGCGCAAGGAGATTGGTGAATATTCGAACAGAGCCCAGAGCCACTTAATTTGTAGGAGCGCGCTGGCCGCAAAGGCCATGACGCGTGCCTGACACGCCGCATTGGCGGCGTTACCGCGCGCAAGCGTGCTCCTACAGGGCGTTATTTCCTGGCTGCCGCCTTCACGCCGCGCTGACGCATCGCTTCGAACAGGCAGACGCCAGTGGCCACTGACACGTTCAGGCTACTGACGCTGCCCGCCATCGGCAGGCGAACCAGATAATCGCAATGTTCGCGGGTCAGACGGCGCATACCCTTGCCTTCTGCACCCATGATCAGGATCGTCGGGCCGGTCAGGTCCTGCTGATACAACTCCTGCTCAGCTTCCCCTGCGGTACCCACGACCCACAACCCGCGCTGCTGAAGCTTCTCAAGCGTGCGAGCCAGATTGGTCACTGCCACCAGCGGAATCACTTCTGCCGCGCCACACGCTACTTTTCGTACAGTCGGGGTCAGCGTGGCGGACTTGTCTTTCGGCACGATCACAGCCAACGCACCTGCTGCGTCAGCTGTACGCAGGCAAGCGCCGAGGTTATGCGGATCGGTCACGCCATCGAGTACCAGAATCAGCGGCGCGCCTTCGGTGCGGTCCAGCAACTCGTCGAGCATCGCCTCGCCCCAGACCTGGCTCGGACTCACATCCGCCACCACGCCCTGGTGAACACCCTCAACCCAGGCGTCCATCTCGCGGCGTTCGGCCTGACCGACCGAAACGCGATTTTGCGCTGCCAGATCAATCAATACCTGCACACGCGGGTCACTGCGCCCCTCAGCCAGCCAGATTTGCTTGACCCGCTTCGGATGGTGGCGCAACAACGCTTCCACGGCATGCACACCGTAGATTTTTTCCAGCTGACTCATGACTTCGCCTTAGGTTTACGCACCCCGCCGCTCTTGGCAGCCGGGGCCGAGCCCGTTTTTGACGGACCCTTACGGTGTTTACTCGGTTTTCCAGTTTTGGCTGCCGGAGCGGAATCACTCCGTGGCGGCTTTCCCGACGACGCCTTGCTACCACCCTTCGCTTCTGCCAACAGCGCCTTTTTCATCTCGCGACTTTTGCGCACTTCGGCGTTTTTTGCAGCGGCGTCGCTTGGACGATAGGCCTCAACGACCGGCTCCTTGCTGGCGCTACGACGACTTGGCCGGGACGCACTGGCTTTTTCTTTCTCTTTCTCTTTCTCCACCGGAGCAGGCTCCGCAGCCCTGCGCTTGCGACCGATCGGCGCGCTGGTGGTTTTTTCCGACATTTCGAAGTCGATCTTGCGCTCGTCAAGGTCGACACGCATGACGCGAACCTCAACGGTGTCGCCCAAGCGGAAGCTACGACCGGTGCGCTCACCCGCCAGGCGGTGGTGAACCGGGTCGAAATGGTAGTAATCGCCCGGCAGCGCCGTGACGTGGACCAGACCCTCGACGTAGATGTCGGTCAGTTCGACAAACAGGCCAAAACCGGTCACCGCCGTGATAACGCCAGGAAACGACTCACCCACGCGATCCTTCATGAACTCGCACTTGAGCCAGTTCACTACGTCGCGGGTCGCTTCATCGGCCCGGCGTTCGCTCATCGAGCACTGTTCGCCCAATTGCTCCAGCCCGGCTTCGTCATACGGATAGATGCGCGCTTTCGGAATCGTCGGAGCACCTGCACGGCGAACGTGCGGGGTTTCCTGCTTGGAACGGATGACGCTGCGAATCGCGCGATGCGTCAGCAGGTCGGGGTAACGACGAATTGGCGAGGTAAAGTGCGTATACGCCTCGTAATTCAGGCCGAAGTGGCCGTTGTTGTCGGAGCTGTAAACCGCCTGACTTAACGAGCGCAGCATGACGGTCTGAATCAGGTGGTAATCCGGCCGATCCTTGATGGTCTCCAGCAGCGCCTGATAATCCTTCGGCGTCGGGCCGTCTTTACCTTTGTGAAGGGACAGACCCAGTTCACCAAGGAAAGCGCGCAGTTTTTCCAGGCGCTCAGGCGGCGGGCCATCGTGGACGCGATACAGCGCCGGAATTTCGTGCTTCTTGAGGAATTCCGCAGTGGCCACGTTGGCCGCCAGCATGCATTCCTCGATCAGCTTGTGAGCATCGTTGCGCGTGGTCGGACGAATTTCCGCGATCTTGCGCTCGGAGCCGAAGATGATCCGGGTTTCCTGGGTTTCGAAATCGATCGCCCCGCGAGTATGGCGTGCGGCCAGCAATACTTTGTACAGCGCATATAGCTGCTTGAGATCCGGCACGACTTCGCTGTACTCGCCACGAAGCTGTCTGGCTTCGGTGGTTTTCGGGTGTTCGAGGATCGAGCTGACCTTGTCGTAGGTCAGGCGCGCATGGGAGTGGATCACCGCCTCGTAGAACACGTAGTCGGTCATCTCGCCGGATTTGGAGATGGTCATCTCGCAAACCATCGCCAGGCGGTCAACCAGTGGGTTCAGTGAACACAGGCCGTTGGACAGCTGCTCAGGCAGCATCGGAACCACGCGCTCGGGGAAGTACACCGAGTTGCCGCGCACTTGCGATTCGGCGTCCAGCGCCGAACCGATCTTGACGTAGCTGGAAACGTCGGCAATGGCCACATAAAGCTTCCAGCCGCCGGAGAAAAGCCGCAGTTTGCCCGGTTTGGCCTCGCAATAGACCGCGTCGTCGAAGTCGCGGGCGTCTTCGCCGTCGATGGTGACGAACGGCAGGTGACGCAGGTCGACGCGATGCTCCTTGTCTTTCTCCTCGACTTCCGGCTTGAGCTTGGCCGCCTCCTTGAGCACGGCTTCAGGCCAGACATGCGGGATATCATAGGTACGCAACGCGACATCGATTTCCATGCCCGGCGCCATGTAGTTGCCCACGACTTCGACCACGTCGCCTTGCGGCTGGAAGCGCGGCGTAGGCCAGTGGGTGATCTTCACTTCGACGAACTGACCGACTCTGGCGTCGGCGTTGCGGCCCGGGGTGACCAGCACTTCTTGCTGGATCTTCGGGTTGTCCGGCACGACGAAGCCAATGCCGCTCTCTTCGAAATAGCGACCGACCACGGTTTCGTGCGCACGGGAAATGACTTCGACGATCACGCCTTCGCGGCGGCCGCGGCGATCAAGCCCGGAAACCCGCGCCAGCGCACGGTCTCCGTCGAATACCAAGCGCATTTGCGCCGGGCTCATGAACAGGTCATCGGAACCGTCGTCGGGGACCAGAAAACCGAAACCGTCGCGGTGGCCGCTGATCCGACCCAGGATCAGATCCAGCTTGTCCACTGGCGCGTAGGTGCCTCGGCGGGTGTAGATCAATTGCGCATCGCGCTCCATTGCACGGAGACGGCGGCGCAGGGCCTCGATCTGATCTTCAGTCGTCAGGCCAAATTCTTCCACCAGTTGTTCACGCGCTGCGGGCGATCCGCGCTCGGACAGGTGCGCCAGAATCAGCTCACGGCTAGGGATGGGGTTTTCGTATTTTTCCGCTTCACGAGCGGCCTCGGGATCGAGGGACTGCCAATCGGCCATTAGAATGAGTTCACCTTATCTGTATGCAATTAGTTTGGCATATACCAGATTGAAACGCTAAGACAGCATTTGCTGGGACTTTTCGCTATTTCAAAAAAATTTCATTCGAGGGGTTTACAGCCCCGACTCTCATCCGTAAGATGCGCCCCACAACGAAGGCACTGCCAAGTTGTAGTTGAAATCAAACGAAATATCGAATGAAATCAATGCATTGCCCAGATGGTGAAATTGGTAGACACGCCAGCTTCAGGTGCTGGTGACCTTACGGTCGTGGAAGTTCGAGTCTTCTTCTGGGCACCAATTTAAACGAAACCGAGCCAAGTGCTCGGTTTTGTGCTTTCTGGAGTTTGAAAACTCTGCCCTGCAAAACAGCTTTGAGCATAGATCAGTTCATCGTCGCCGTCTTGCCGCACCCGCGTCCCGAGGTTGACCTTATCTAAATTTCGCCCTACACCAAAAATTCTCAAAATCTTGTTGCATTGGGGCGAAAAATCTAATTAAATCAGCGCCATGCCCAGGTGGTGAAATTGGTAGACACGCCAGCTTCAGGTGCTGGTGACCTTACGGTCGTGGAAGTTCGAGTCTTCTCCTGGGCACCAAACGAAACAGAACCGAGCCAAGTGCTCGGTTTTGTGCTTTCTGGGGTTTGTAAATCTCATCTCGCATCGCCCCTGTCCGTCCGGTTTGCTGGCGGTTGCGCTCGTGAGATCGCCGCCGTCCGCCAGCCATGCTGCTACAGGGATGTACATCAATCAGGGCGACTCAAGCCCGGAACTGCCCCAGACTTGCCTTCAGTTGCGCCGCCAATTTGTCCAGGGTCTTGCCGCTGGCGGTTGTTTCCACGACAGCCTGTGCCGCCTTCTCCGCCTGGGCATGAATCACTTCAACGCGCCCTCTCACCGCCTGGGCACCCTGCGCCTGTTGCTCAGCTGCGCGTGTCGCCAATCCAATAGCCGCATGCACCTGCTCGACCGAAGCCTGTACGGTTTTCTGCAGGCGCGCGCTGTCACGCAGCACTTCCAGGCCCTCTTTCGCCTGACGCCCGGCTAGCCCGATGGTGGCCACAGCCTCCTTCGCGCCGGATTGCAGCTTGGTGATGTGCTCCTGAATATCGCCAGTGGAACTCTGCGTTTTGCTGGCCAGCGCGCGAACCTCATCGGCGACCACCGCAAAGCCGCGTCCTGTCTCACCTGCGCGCGCCGCTTCGATGGCCGCGTTGAGCGCCAGCAGGTTGGTCTGCTCGGCGATGCCATGAATCACTTCAAGCACGACCTCGATCTGTTCGCTCTGCTGTGCCAGACGCTCGATAACCTGGGCACCAGCCTCAACCTGACCTGCCAACGCCTCGATCAGATTACCCACCTGATTCGAGGTGCGAGTGTTCTCGTCGGTGGCCTGGCGGATATCCACCACTTGCTGCAATGCGGCCTGCATCGCCTGACTTTCGGCCTGGGCCTCGTCAGCCATCTGCGCCAACGCCTGAAGGCTCGCGGCCACTTCATCACGCTGCAACTCGGCCGCCGCATCGGCGCCCGCATTGCGCTTGCTCATGGCACCGATTTCGACACCTGTCTGCTGCGCAACATCGCCCGCCTCGCGCACGATGGGCTGCAACTTGTCGACGAAACGGTTGACCGCCGAGGCCATATCGCCGATTTCATCATTGCTGTTGAGCTTGACCCGCTTGGTCAGATCGCCCTCGCCTGCCGCCAGATCGTCGAGCGCGCGGATGAGCAATTGCAGGCGCAATACGACGCGACGCCCCAGCACTACAGCCAGTACCAGCAATACACCCAGGCCAACCAACGCAAGGCCGACACCGATTCTCCAGCGCAGCTTTTCAGCCGCCTCTTGAACCGTGGAGTTGGTATTGGTTGCCATGGCTGACGCGGCCGTCTGAGCAGTTTGCAGCCGGGAACGCAGGGCGGTAGAGCTTTCCGCCGCCGCACCACCCAGGCTGTCGGACACCAACTGCTCGCCATTGCCGATCAGGGCTGTGAAGCGTTTATCAAGGGCGGCCAGATTGGTTTCGACTTCAGCGGTCGACACGCCCATGCGCACCTTGCCGATTTCCACTCCGTTGGGGCTGATGGAGGCTTCGACGTAATACAGCGATGGATCTTTCTGCGCGGCGTTCAACACCTTGTCCATCGCCCGTTCACCCTCGCCCTTGGCCAGCAACGCCTTGATCGATTCGTTCTCGCGGTTGAGGTAACGGGTCAGGTGCTCGCCTTGCGCATCGTCATACACCACGAACAATACGTTGGGATTACGCTGGGCGCGGCGTGCGAATTCGGAGAGGGTCGGGGTGTCGCCATCCCACATGGCACGTGGAGCCACAGCGGCAAGAAGCTCCGCCATGTCGGTGGCGGAATTCTTCAGGTCCGTTTCCAGCGTGGTACGCAGTTGCTTCTGTTCATCCTTCAGACGCGTCGAAAGCCCTGCGCTCAAACGCTGACGGGTATTTTGCGAAAGGCTGTCCAGGCTGGACGTTACGTCACGGTTTGCCTGCTCCAGCTCGCCCGACAAGTGTTGCGAATCTACACCCAGGCGCGTAGCAAGGTCCGCCTCGAGCGCAGTCACCGTGCTCCGGGTCAGGGCGACTGCCACCAGGACTTGCACCAAAAGGGCAATGCCGAGGGCAATGAATACGGGCCGCAGCAAGCGGCTGCGAAGAAGCGAAAGGACGGCTGACACTGGAGACTCCCCCACAACAAACGCCATTAAAATGATGGCATCTTTTATGACGGTATTTACAGCAAGGGCCGTGCCGTTATTGTGATCAGGATCAAGCAGGCAAAAGAAAGGGCCGCATGAGCGACCCTTTTCTTTTATTTCAATGACTTATCAGTCGAAGGGGTGACGCAGAACGATGGTTTCGTTGCGATCCGGGCCCGTCGAAATAATGTCGATCGGTGCGCCGACCAACTCTTCCAGACGCTTAATGTAAGCGCGGGCGTTGGCTGGTAGCTCTTCCAGGGTCTTGGCGCCCAGGGTCGATTCAGTCCAGCCCGGCACCTGCTCGTACACCGGCTCCAGGCCGATGTAGCTGTCGGCATCGGTCGGCGCATCAATCACAGCGCCGTGTTCGTTCTTGTAGCCCACGCAGATGTTGATGGTTTCAAGACCGTCCAGAACGTCCAGCTTGGTCAGGCAGATACCCGAGATGCTGTTGACGTCGATGGCGCGACGCAGGATAACCGCGTCGAACCAGCCGCAACGACGAGCACGACCGGTAGTGGCGCCGAACTCATGGCCGCGCTTGGCCAGGAACGCGCCGACATCATCGAACAGCTCGGTCGGGAACGGGCCGGAACCTACGCGAGTGGTGTATGCCTTGGTGATGCCGAGGATGTAATCCAGGAACATCGGGCCGACACCCGAACCGGTCGCGATACCACCAGCGGTGGTATTGGAGCTGGTGACGTAGGGGTAGGTACCGTGGTCGATGTCCAGCAGCGAACCTTGTGCGCCTTCGAACATGATGTCTTTACCAGCGCGACGCAGAGCGTGCAGTTCCGCTGTGACGTCGAGCATCATCGGCTTGAGCAACTCGGCGTATTCCATGCACTCATCGAGTGTCTTCTGGAAGTCGACCGCAGGCTCTTTGTAGTAATTGACCAGTACGAAGTTGTGGTAATCCAGCAGCTCGCCCAACTTGGCAGCGAAACGCTCACGGTGGAACAGATCGCCGATACGCAGGCCGCGACGCGCGACCTTGTCTTCGTAAGCCGGGCCGATGCCACGACCGGTGGTACCGATCTTGTGCTCGCCACGGGCCTTCTCACGGGCCTGGTCCAGCGCCACGTGATAGGACAGGATCAGCGGGCAGGACGGGCTGATGCGCAGACGCTCACGCACCGGAATGCCCTTCTCTTCCAGCTTGGTGATTTCGCGCATCAGGGCGTCAGGTGCCACGACCACACCGTTACCGATCAGGCACTGCACGCCTTCGCGCAGCACACCGGACGGAATCAGGTGCAGAACGGTTTTCTCGCCATCGATCACCAGGGTGTGACCGGCGTTGTGGCCGCCTTGATAGCGAACTACCGCGGTAGCATGTTCGGTCAGCAGATCAACGATCTTGCCTTTGCCCTCATCACCCCATTGGGTGCCCAGGACTACGACATTCTTACCCATAACACTTGTCCTCATTCACGCAAACTTGGTGCCGGCTGCCGCCGACTGGAAAACTCAAGAGGCCAGCGGCATTACCTGCCAAAGCTCGCCATGCTGAATCAATTGCCGATCGCAGTCGGCTTCTTTCGCTGCCGAAGCCGGTTGGCCGGGCAATGCCTGAACCACGCGCTGACCTTCGCTACGCAACTGGCAGACTTTCTGCCAAAGGGCCGCATCGGTGCTGTCAGGCATCCAGATACCGCCAGACGGTAGCTCGATCTGTGCCTGCCCCAGCGTGACCAGGGTTTTCAAATCGGTAGAAAAGCCCGTTGCCGGACGCGCGCGACCGAAATCGGCACCGATGTCATCGTAGCGACCGCCCTGGGCGATCGATTGGCCGACGCCCGGCACGAACACCGCGAACACCACACCCGTATGGTAGTGATAGCCGCGAAGCTCGCCGAGGTCGAAGTACAACGGCAAATCCGGGAAGCGAGCCGACAGACGTTCCGCGATCTCCAGCAGATCGTCCAGCGCCTCGGTCACCGGGGCCGGAGCCCTGGCCAGACGATCACGAGCAGCGGCCAGCACTTCACGGCCGCCACACAGATCGACCAGCGCACGCAACATGGCCGCCAGATCTGCCGGCAGGTTTTCAGTCAGCGCGATGACTTCGTCAATCGCTTTGCGCTGCAAGGCATCGAACAGCTGCTGCTCGACTTCACCGGACAAACCAGCCGCACGGGCCAGGCCGCGGTAGATGCCGACATGGCCCAGGTCCATGTGAACGTCCGGCACATCCGCCAGTTGCAGCATAGCCAGCATCAGGCTGATGACTTCAACGTCGCTGCTCGGGCTGGCATCGCCGTACAACTCGGCGCCCAGTTGAATCGGACTGCGCGAGGACGAAAGTGCACGTGGCTGTGCATGCAGCACGCTGCCTGCATAACACAGACGGCTCGGGCCTTCACGGCGGAGGGTATGCGCGTCGATGCGGGCGACCTGCGGAGTGATGTCCGCGCGAAAGCCCATCTGCCGACCCGACTGCGGGTCGACCACTTTGAAGGTGCGCAGATCCAGATCCTGGCCAGCACCTGTGAGCAGTGATTCAAGGTATTCGATGTGCGGGGTGACGACGAACTCATAGCCCCAGCTCTGAAACAGATCCAACACCTGACGACGCGCCACTTCAATGCGCGCAGCTTCCGGTGGCAGTACTTCTTCGATGCCATCCGGCAGCAGCCAGCGGTCAACCGTTGCCATTACGCCTTTCCCCTATGATCCGGGCGGCCAACCCTTGGGCAAGCCTTGAGTGAAGCAGACAGCATTCAACCCAGCGAACGTGCCGGGAACGGTTAATCCCCGGACAAAATGCGCTGCAGCTTTGCGAACACTGTCCTCGAAAAAACTGCCGCGCACGAAATACGCCACGGCCAATCAATCGTGCAGACGCAAAAAAGCCGGGAATTTCCCGGCTGCCGCATCATACACACGTTTTGCCGCGCGATCACCCCGCCAGGCAGTTTTGCCGCCCGGCGGGGTCACCGATCACGGTGTGCGATTACGGTTTGGCTTTCTCCAGGTAGCGGAAGAACTCGCTGCCCGGATCGAGGACCATCACATCGCTCTTGTTGGCGAAGCTTTCACGGTAGGCCCGCAGGCTGCGATAGAACGCATAAAACTCCTGATCCTGACCGTAAGCTTTGGAGTAGATGGCTGCGGCTTGCGCATCGCCATCACCACGTGCTTCCTCGGATTCACGATAGGCTTCGGCCAGCAGCACGCGGCGTTGACGATCGGCGTCGGCACGAATGCCTTCTGCCAGCTCGTTACCCTTGGCGCGATGCTCACGGGCTTCTCGCTCACGCTCGGTGCTCATGCGTTCGAACACGCTGCGGTTCACTTCCTTCGGCAAGTCAATGGCCTTGACCCGGACGTCGATGACTTCGATGCCCAGTTCTTTCTCGGCCATCTTGTTCAGCGAAGCGGTAATGTCGGCCATCAGTGCGTCACGCTCACCCGACACGGCTTCGTGCAAGGTCCGTTTACCGAATTGGTCACGCAGGCCCGATTCAAGACGACGAGAGAGACGCTCGTCGGCGATCTGCTTCAGACCCGATGTCGCAGTGTAGAAACGCTCAGCGTCCTTCACGCGCCATTTGGCGTAGGCATCGACCATCACGGCTTTCTTTTCCAGCGTCAGGAAGCGCTGAGTCGGCGCATCGAGTGTCAGCAGACGACCGTCGAACTTGCGCACCTGGTTCACGTAAGGAACCTTCACATGCAGGCCCGGCGGAACATCAGACTGAACCACACGACCGAATTGCAGCAGCACCGCGCGCTCGGTCTGAGCGACGATATAGAAGCTATTCCACGCCACAACGGCCAGTACGACACAGACAATCAGGGCGACCAGAGATTTATTGCTCATCAGCGAGTCTCCCTAGTGCGCGTGTCGCGTTGCTGTTGCATGTCCGCAGCCCGAGAGCCCGGGTCGACGACGGTGGCCGAAGCCCCGTTCGACGATGGTGTCGAACCGTTACGACTGCTTTCGATCATTTTGTCCAACGGCAGATAAAGCAGGTTGTTTTGACCCTTGTCGCCGGTCACGAGCACCTTGCTGGTGTTGCTGAAGACTTCTTGCATGGTGTCCAGGTACAAACGCTCGCGAGTGACCTCCGGCGCCTTGCGGTATTCGGCGACCAGCTTGGTGAAGCGATCAGCCTCACCCTTGGCGCGCGAAACCACTTCATCGCGGTAACCGTTGGCGTCTTCGACAATGCGCTGGGCCTGACCACGGGCTTCCGGAATCACACCGTTGGCGTAGGTTTCAGCCTGGTTGCGCGAACGCTGCTCATCTTCACGGGCACGGATCACGTCGTCGAAGGCTTCCTGAACTTCACGCGGCGCCGCAGCGCTCTGTACGTTCACCTGAGTCACGGTGATGCCGGTGCGATAGGTGTCGAGGAAACGCTGCAGGCGGTCCTTGATCTCGCTGGCCATCAATTCGCGACCCTCGGTCAGCACCTGATCCATGGCGGTCGAGCCGACCACATGGCGCAGCGCACTTTCGGTTGCATGCTGCAGGCTGACTTCAGGCTGATCGACGTTCAGCACGAAATCCTGCAGGTTTGTGATCTTGTACTGCACGGTCAACGGCACTTCGACGATGTTCTCGTCTTCGGTGAGCATCTGGCCCTGCTTGCTGTACGCACGTTCGCGCGTGACGTTTTCGAGGTATTTGCGATCGAATGGCGGGAAATAGATGTTCAGACCCGACCCGACCGTTTCGTAGTACTTGCCGAAACGCAGAACGACAGCCTGCTCCTGCTCGTCGACCACGTAGATGGCGTTGTACAGCCAGATTGCGAGCAGCACGACAAGGCCGATGCCGAGCAGGCCAAAACCGCCGCCCTTGCTCGAACCGCCACCATTGCCGCCGCCATCACCACTGCGTTTCTTGCCACCACCGAACAACCCATTCAGGCTTTCCTGCAGCTTTCGGAAGGCCTCGTCGAGATCTGGTGGCCCCTTGCGGTCGCCGCCCTTGCGCTTACCACCCCAAGGATCCTGATTATTCGAGTTGCCACCCGGCTCATTCCAAGCCATAGCGCTCTCCATCTGATAAAGCAAAGACGCGCCCGCGGCGCGCCGACCAATGCTACAGAATGCCCGTCGAAGCAGCACAACCGCTTCTTCAGGCTTTTATTGCAAAGTGTGTTGCTCGATGAATTCCAGCGGCTGCAGTCCTTCGCGACTCACCAGGCGATTGAATTCAACTCGGGGTAAACGTACAGCCAACAAGCTCTGACCTTCGTCGTCATGCTCTTCACTTTGCACCGCACCCAGCTGAAAGAACTGGGCACGCAGCCTTGCGAAACGTTGCGACAGACACAGGGTGCCAACGAACAGATCGTTGCCCAACAGCTCTGCAATGGCTTGCTTGAGCAGGTCCAGACCACGACCATCACGAGCAGAAACCCAGACCCGCTGCGGCTTGCCATCGGCATCGCGTTGAATCTGAGGCTCGACCCCCTCGAGCAAATCGAGTTTGTTATAGACCTCCAGCATCGGCAAGTCCTGGGCACCGATCTCACCCAGTACCGCCATCACCTGCTCGATCTGCTCCATGCGGTCGGGCTCGTGAGCGTCGATGACGTGCAGCAGAAGGTCCGAGTTGCTCGATTCTTCGAGCGTCGCCCGAAAGGCCTCGACCAGTTTGTGCGGCAAATGGCGGATGAATCCCACCGTGTCAGCCAGCACGATCGGCCCCAGGTCGTTGAGTTCCAGACGGCGCAGAGTCGGGTCAAGGGTCGCGAACAGCTGGTCGGCAGCGTATACGTCGGAATCAGTCACTGCGTTGAACAGCGTTGATTTACCGGCGTTGGTATAGCCCACGATGGAGACGGTTGGGATGTCGGCACGGGAACGGCCGCGACGGGCCTGGTCACGCTGGCTGCGGACTTTTTCCAGACGGCCCTTGATCTGACGCAGGCGCACCCGCAGCAGACGTCGGTCGGTCTCGAGCTGGGTTTCACCCGGGCCACGCAGGCCGATACCACCGCCCTGACGCTCAAGGTGAGTCCAGCCGCGAACCAGACGCGTGCTCATGTGCTCGAGCTGTGCCAGCTCGACCTGCAACTTGCCTTCATGAGTCCGCGCGCGCTGGGCGAAGATATCGAGAATCAGGCCCGTACGATCAAGCACGCGACACTCGAAAACACGTTCGAGGTTGCGTTCCTGACTGGGTGTAAGGACGTGATTGAAAATGACCAGATCGGTTTTTTCGGCGTGGACCAGGTCGCGTAATTCCTCGACCTTGCCGCTGCCTACCAGATACTTGGCCGTTGGCCGATGCCGTGGCACGTTGATGAACGCAACGATATCGGCACCTGCCGAAAGAGCCAGCTCCCGGAACTCCTGCGGATCTTCGCGCGCCTCAGGGTCCTGACCATCCAAATGAACGAGGATTGCCCGCTCACCACCACCGTGGCGCTCAAAGAACAAGGCAGACTCCTATCAGGCGTTACCTGGCTCAGCGTCACCCTGTTCGGATTCGGTCGCGCTAGGCAGACGAATTGGACGAACCGGAACGACGGTAGAGATAGCGTGCTTGTAAACCATTTGGCTGACAGTGTTTTTCAGCAAAATTACGAACTGGTCGAAGGACTCGATCGTGCCTTGCAGCTTGATACCGTTTACCAGATAGATCGAAACCCCCACTTTTTCTTTTCGCAAAGTGTTCAGGTAAGGGTCTTGTAGCGAATGCCCTTTTGACATGTGCCGCACTCCTTTAAGGATCAATAGAATAAATTCGAAAACATTGGCTTGGGCCGTTACCCCCCAAGGATAGACGGCTATTGCAAGGACTCAGCTCAATATGGAGGCCGATCCCAGGTATTTCAAGGTGCGTGGCAGATTGTCGCAAGCCAGGCTGTCCAACCAGTGTAAATCTTCCCAGCTTCGTAACCAGGTGAACTGTCTCTTGGCCAACTGGCGCGTGGCGATGATGCCGCGTTCCTGCATCTCGTCCCGTGTCAGCTTGCCGTCCAGATGGTCCCAGACCTGGCGATACCCTACAGCTCTTATAGACGGTAAATTCGACTGCAGGTCACCCCTCGAACGTAACGCTACGACTTCTTCAACGAATCCTTCGTCAAGCATTTGCCTGAAACGCAGTGCGATCCGGTCGTGCAGTACCTTGCGATCCATCGGAGCGATCGCGAGATTTGCGACAGTATAGGGCAATTGATGCCGCTCCGAACCGCCAGCTTGAGCACTTTGCGCACTTTGTTGCTCACGGTGTGCGGTCATGCTCGTCCCGCTGACCCGATACACCTCAAGCGCACGAACCAGTCGCTGCGGATCATTGGGATGAATTCTGGCCGCCGACACAGGATCGACACTTGCCAACTCGTCGTGCAACGCCTGCCAGCCACGGCTCGCCGCTTCTGCTTCCAGTTGCGCGCGAACTTCTGCATCGGCAGCCGGCATGTCGGCCAGGCCATCCAATAGAGCTTTGAAATACAACATGGTGCCACCGACCAGCAGGGGAATTTTTCCTTTGCCAGTGATTTCAGCCATGGCCCGCAACGCGTCAGTGCGAAAATCCGCAGCGGAATAGCTCTGCGACGGGTCGAGAATATCGATCAGCCGGTGTGGATATTTGTCCAAAAGCGCCTTTGATGGCTTCGCCGTGCCAATGTCCATGCCGCGATAGACCAGCGCCGAATCGACGCTGATCAGCTCGCAGGGCAGCACCTTGGTCAATTCGATGGCCAGGTCGGTCTTGCCGGCGGCGGTCGGCCCCATCAGGAAGATGGCCGGAGGAAGAGCACTCATCAGCGACCGCGCAGGAACAGTTTGTCGAGATCGTCCAGGCCCAGTTGGGTCCAGGTCGGCCGGCCGTGGTTGCACTGACCGCTGCGCTCTGTGTTTTCCATGTCGCGCAGCAGGCCGTTCATTTCCGGAATCGCCAGGCGTCGGTTGGCACGTATGGCACCGTGGCAGGCCATGGTGCCGAGCAACTCGTTCATGTGTGCCTGAACCCGATCGCTGGTGCCGTACTCCATGAGATCGGCCAGCACGTCGTGCACCAGGCGATTGGCCTCGGCCTGCTTGAGCAAGGCCGGGATCTGCCGGATCGCCAGGCTCTCTGGCCCCAAACGCTGCAACTCGAAACCCAGTTGCTGGAAGGTCGTCATGTGCTCTTCGGCGCAATCTGCCTCGCGCTGACTGACCGCAATCGATTCAGGCACCAACAGCGGCTGACCGCTCAGACCTTCGCTGGCCATGGCGATCTTCAGGCGCTCGTACATGATGCGTTCGTGGGCCGCGTGCATATCCACCAGCACCAGGCCATGGGCGTTCTCGGCGAGGATATAAATGCCCTTGAGTTGCGCCAGTGCGTAGCCAAGCGGCGGCACATCGCCCTGGGATTCAGGCAGTGAGACGGCACCATTTGCCGTAGCACCTACTGGAGTGCCCGGCAGCGGGGCGAAGAATTCGCGATAGGCAGCCTGCGCTTCTTCAGCAGGCAACACCGACGAAGGACGCGGCGTGTACTGATACTGATAGCCCGCGCCACTGCCCGAGCCCGGCGCCGGGCTGGTCGAAGCATTCCAGGCAGGCCCTTGCGGGGTTTCCAGTACATTATTGGCCAAGCGCATTTCGCCCTGCGGCCCGAACTCTCCGGCTTCCGGTCCGGCTGGACGCACCAGCGCTGTCACCGACGTCGTGCCAGCCAGTTGATCTTCCGGGCGCACATCGCCGAGCGCGCGATGCAAGGTGCCATAAAGGAAGTCATGCACCATGCGCCCGTCGCGGAAACGCACTTCATGCTTGGTCGGGTGCACGTTGACGTCGACCACGGCCGGGTCGACCTCGAAAAACAGCACGAACGTCGGGTGACGCCCGTTGAACAGCACGTCGCGGTAGGCCTGACGCACCGCATGGGCGACCAGCTTGTCGCGCACCGCACGGCCATTGACGAAGAAATACTGCAAGTCAGCCTGACTGCGCGAGAACGTCGGTAAGCCAACCCAACCCCAGAGTTTCAGGCCGTTGCGCTCGACTTCGATAGGTAGCGCCTGTTCCAGAAAACCTGGCCCGCAGACGGCCGAAACACGTCGCGCGCGGGCAACATCGTCGCCGGCTTCGTGCAGACTCAGAACAGTTTTGCCGTTATGGCGCAAATGGAAGGCAACGTCGAAGCGTGCCAGCGCCATGCGTTTGATCACTTCTTGCAAATGATCGAACTCGGTCTTCTCGGCCTTGAGGAATTTACGTCGCGCCGGGGTATTGAAGAACAGGTCGCGCACTTCCACTGACGTGCCCACCGGATGCGCAGCGGGTTGAACACGCGAGGCCATGTCGCGGCCCTCGGTTTCCACCTGCCACGCCTGATCGGCGCCCCGCGTACGAGAAGTCAGCGTCAGGCGCGCGACGGAGCTGATCGATGCCAGCGCCTCGCCACGAAAACCGAGGCTCATGACCCGCTCGAGGTCTTCGAGCTCGCGAATCTTGCTGGTGGCGTGCCGCGCCAGAGCCAGCGGCAGATCCTCAGAAGAAATACCACCGCCGTCATCGCGCACGCGCAAAAGTTTGATGCCTGCTTGCTCGACGTCGACATCGATGCGTCGGGCGCCGGAGTCCAGGCTGTTCTCCAGCAATTCCTTGATTACCGACGCAGGGCGCTCGACCACCTCGCCCGCAGCGATCTGGTTCGCCAGTCGCGGGCTGAGCAGTTGAATGCGTGCCGCCTGGGCCGCTGGGCTATCGCCTACACCAGCATCGAAACCCGGTTCATCGAGCAACAGATCGGTCATGGCTCACCCGCCAGTTCCGCGCTCGGAATCTTCAACTGCTGCCCGGCTTTCAACTCATCGGAACGCAGGTTGTTGGCCGAACGAAGCGTGGCCATGCTCATGTCGTAACGCGCGGAAATCATGCTCAGCGATTCGCCAGGACGCACGACGTGCTCACGGGCGCCCATCGCCAGCTTGCCGTTATCCCGCAGCCAGGCGATATAAGTGCCCTGAGGCGGATTCTGCTGGAAGAACTGCTTCACGCCTGCAGTGATCGAGCGCGCCAACGCCTGCTGATGACTCGCACCTTGTAGTTTGTTCGCCTCGGCTGCGTTGGAGATAAAGCCGGTTTCGACCAGGATCGACGGGATGTCCGGCGACTTGAGCACCATGAAGCCCGCTTGCTCGACCCGTGCCTTGTGCAGCGAAGTAACGCGGCCAATGTTGGTCAAAACTTTCTGGCCGACGTTGAGGCTCGATGTCAGGGAGGCGGTCATCGACAGGTCGAGCAGTACGCCCGCCAGCATGCGGTCCTTGTCGTCCAGGCTCACGGCACCTGCCCCGCCGATCAAGTCGGAACGGTTTTCACTGTCCGCCAGCCAGCGCGCGGTTTCGGACGTCGCGCCACGCTCGGACAGGGCGAACACCGAGGCACCGAAAGCGGCTGAAGAGGGCGCAGCGTCGGCGTGAATGGAGACGAACAGGTCGGCCCCCTTGGCGCGAGCGATCTCGGTGCGCTTGCGCAACGGGATGAAGTAGTCGCCAGTGCGGGTCAGTTCGGCGCGATAACCTTTCTCGGCGTTGATCTGACGCTGCAACTCCTTGGCGATCGACAACACCACGTTTTTCTCTTTCTGACCCTGGCCACCTGAGGCGCCTGGGTCTTCGCCGCCATGCCCGGCGTCGACCACCACCACGATGTCGCGCTTGCCGTTGGGCACAGGCGGCAGCTTGATTTCAGGTTTCGAGGGACTGACCGGCACCGCGGGCGTCGCTGGCGCCACGGTTGCAGGCGTGTCGGCAACGGTCGGCGGCGGGTTGGCGTCCGCGGGGTTGTCATAAAGGTCGACCACCAGCCTGTTGCCGTACTGCTGATTCGGCGCCAGGACGAAGCTTTTCGGGGTCACGGCCTTTTTCAGGTCGATGACCACGCGCAGGTCGTCCGGCGTACGTTGCGCCGAACGCATGCTGGTAATGGGAGTGTTGGCCGTCGGAATGTTGAGTGAGCCACCCAGCGTCGCACCATTGATGTCGATCACCAGGCGGTCCGGGGACTGAAGGGTGAAGACGCTGTGCTGAACCGGACCGGACAGGTCGAAAACCAGTCGGGTGTTATCCGGAGCACGCCATAAGCGGACACTTCGTACCTGTGAAGCGGCCAACGCGTCGACGGCCAGAGTCGTCAGCAGCAGTCCAATCACAGTAACCAGCGCGCGCATGCGCATACCTAACCCCATATCTATTTGAATTCCAAAGCCAAAGCGGCACACCACTTCTCACCGCGCGAGCTTTTCGGGCTCAGAGTCAGCGCTCTACCTTCCGCGTGCGGCCTAATGGTAATGATCAGGTCGGGCTTTGGCAAAAAGCCTGCACCGAGATCGGGCCACTCGATCAGGCAAAGCGCTTCGCCCTCGAAATAGTCGCGTATGCCGAGGAATTCTAGCTCTTCTGGATCAACAAGTCGGTAAAGATCAAAGTGATACACGCGACTTCTCCCAATTTCGTAAGGTTCTACGAGGGTAAAAGTCGGGCTTTTTACCGCGCCTACATGGCCCAGGCCGCGGATGATTCCTCGCGAAAGCGTGGTCTTGCCAGCGCCCAAATCCCCCTCCAGGAAAATAATCCCATTACTTTCAGTAACTTGGGATATCCGTGCACCAAAGTCGGTCATCGCTTCTTCACCCGTCAGATGCAGGGTTAACTCAGACACGGTTGTTGCTCCTCCAGAAGCGTACGAATGACAGGAATCAGATCAGCGGCAGCCATCCCTCGGCCGCTGGCGCCGCATTTTTCACCGGCCAGCGCATGCAACCAGACCGCCAGGCAGGCTGCATCGAAGGCAGGCATCTTTTGCGCCAGCAATGCGCCAATGACTCCGGACAACACGTCGCCCAAACCGCCGGTCGCCATAGCCGGATGGCCGTGATTGGCCAGCGCCAGTTCGCCTGCGGGAGTGGCGATCAGGCTGCCGCTGCCTTTGAGCACGCAAACGGCATCAAATTTTTTCGCCAGCGCCCGAGCAGCCGCAGGGCGGTCGGCCTGTACTTCTTTGGTGCTGATGCCCAGCAGCCGCGCGGCTTCGCCGGGATGCGGGGTGATCACGCAATCCTTGGGCAACTGCACGAGACCGGCTGCCAGCTGATTCAGTGCATCGGCGTCCCACACTTGCGGGCGCTCGGCATTGGCGGCCGCTGACAACAAGCTGCGCCCCCAACTGTGCTGCCCCATCCCCGGCCCCACGACAAGAACGGTGGCGGGTTCGATCAGTGCCATCAACTGATTGGACGAACTGATACCGGCACTCATGACTTCCGGGAAGCGAGTCAGCGCCGCGGCGATATGCTCGGGACGGGTCGCCAGCGTGACCATGCCCGCGCCAGTGCGCAAGGTGCTTTCGGTGGATAGCAACGCAGCGCCACCGAAACCCAGATCGCCGCCAATGACCAGAACCCGGCCAAACATGCCTTTATGGGCCGTGCGCGGGCGCGGTTCAAGCTTCGGCAGGTTAAATGTATCCAGACGGGTAACGCTGATCGGCGTCTGTTCCACGATCGCCGGATCAGCTTGCAGATCGTCGAACACCAGTTCGCCGACCAGATCCGCCGCATCGCCAGTGAACAGTCCGATCTTCAGGCCAATGAAGGTCACCGTCAGGTCGGCACGAATCGCCACGCCCAAGGTACGCCCGGTGTCGGCACAAAGCCCGGATGGAATGTCGACGGCGATGACTGGCAAGCTGCTGTCGTTGACGATGTTGATCACCGACGCGTAAGGGTCGCGGACGTCCCCTTTGAGCCCGGTGCCCAAAAACGCGTCGACCACGATGCCGCTCAGCGGCTGCTGATTCCATGGCTGGATGTCGACCTTATCGTCGAGCGCTTCCTTATAGGCGGTCTCGGCGTCACCGGTCAGCGCAGAGCAGTCGCCCACGGCCAGCACAGTGACCTGCCAACCGGCACGCTGGGCCAAGGCTGCGATCAGATAGCCATCACCGGCATTGTTGCCGTGTCCGGCCAGGACCGTCAGCCGCTGCCCGTCAGGCCAGTGACGACGGATCGCCCGCCAGGCAGCGTGGGCTGCTCGCTGCATCAGTTCGAAGCCTGGCGTGCCTGCAGCGATCAGGCGTGCATCGAGGTCGCGCACCTGCGCAGCGCTATACAGCGCGTCGGGAAATGGAGGTTTGGTGTGCAACATGCGTTTTTAGGCTCCGATGTCTGGCAGAATTATACGCACCTGCGCCCCGGTGTCCTCCTTGCATGTCCGCTATTACTGTCAATGCATCCACAAATTCAGCACCCCTGACGGCTGCCGGGTTGACCGAGCTTGCCCTGTCGATCAAGGACTGGGGGCGCGAGCTTGGCTTTCAGCAGGTCGGTATCTCGGGGCTGGATCTGGCGGAACATGAGCAGCATCTTCAGCGCTGGCTCGAAGCCGGGTACCACGGCGAGATGGACTATATGGCAGCGCATGGCAGCAAACGTTCGCATCCCGACGAATTGGTGCCGGGCACGATGCGAGTCGTGTCACTGCGCATGGACTATCTGCCGGGGGACACGCAGATGGCGCAGTTGCTGGCCCAGCCGGAAAAAGCCTACGTTTCGCGCTATGCGCTGGGCCGCGACTACCACAAGCTGATTCGCAAGCGGGTGCAGCAACTGGCCGAGCGAATCCAGCAGGCCATCGGGCCATTCGGTTTTCGCGCCTTCGTCGACAGTGCGCCCGTGCTGGAAAAGGCCATCGCCGAGAAGGCCGGGCTGGGCTGGATCGGTAAGAACACACTGGTGCTCAATCGCAAGGCCGGCAGTTACTTTTTCCTGAGCGAGCTGTTCGTCGATCTGCCGCTGCCGGTGGATCCGCCCCACGCCAGCGAACACTGCGGGCGTTGCAGCGCGTGCCTGGATGTATGCCCGACCAACGCTTTCGTCGGGCCTTACGTGCTGGATGCGCGGCGCTGTATTTCGTACCTGACCATCGAGTTGAAGACGTCGATCCCCGAAGAACTGCGCCCGCTGATTGGCAATCGCGTGTTCGGCTGCGATGACTGCCAGATCGTCTGCCCCTGGAACCGCTTCGCCCGCCCCACCGACCAGAATGACTTCAAACCGCGCCACGGCCTGGATAACGCCGAGCTGACGACCTTGTTTCTGTGGGACGAGGCGACCTTTCTCAGCAACACCGAAGGCTCGCCGCTGCGTCGGGCGGGCTATGAGCGGTGGTTGCGCAATCTGGCGGTGGGGCTAGGCAATGCGCCTTCGAGCATCCCCGTGTTCGAGGCGTTGAAGACGCGGCGGGAGCATCCGTCGGAGATGGTGCGCGAGCATGTGGAATGGGCGTTGCGGCAGCATGAGACAAAAAGCTGCTGCTGAGGCCATGCGCCGATCTGTGGGAGTGAGTTTGCTCACGAAAGGGCCGTTACATCAGGCATCTTGCGTGGCTGAGGATCCGCCTTCGTGAGCACGCTCACTCCCACAGAGGACACTCTTGGCGCAAGCCTGCCCTGCGCTGCCCCTGACCTCTCGATGTAAGGACTATTTCAATGCCCATCCTTGTAAACGAACTTGGGCATTTCCCAGTGAAACTTGATTGCCAGCAACCTCAGCAGTAACCCGCCAAACAAGGTAATCAGCGTGCCCTGCTCGATCGGCAGCCCCGCGTACTGGCACAGCAGAAAGCACCATGCTGCGGCGAATGAAACGCTGGCGTACAGCTCGCGGCGGAAGATCAGCGGGATGTCATCGCAAAAGATGTCGCGCAAAATGCCGCCGAACGTGCCGGTGATCACGCCGCTCACGGCCGCGACCATCATGCTCAACCCCATGTCCAGCGCTGTGGTGCAGCCGATCACGGTGAAAGCGACCAGCCCCAAGGCGTCTAGCACCAGAAACAGCGAGCGCAAATGGCGCATCAGCGGCGCAATGAGGATCGTCACCAACGCCGCAGCGCTGGTGAGAATCAGGTATTCCGGGTGTTTGACCCACGTCAGCGGGTAGTGTCCCAGCAGTACGTCACGCACCGATCCGCCACCGAGCGCGGTGATGCAAGCGATCAGCACCACGCCGAACCAGTCCATGCCACGCCGCCCGGCAGACAGCGCGCCGGTCATGGCTTCAGCGGTAATGGCGATCAGATAAAGCATCAACAGCATGGTGGCAGTCCCTGCGAAAAAGGGGCGCAGTCTAACCACTCGGCCAGAGCACCAAAAGAGGGCGCGAGCCAACAGCCCCCTTTCGCTTCGGCCCTAGACCTTGATGAAGTGCTCGCGATAGAAACGCAGCTCGGCAATGGACTCGCGGATGTCGTCCAGCGCCAGGTGGGTGCTGCCCTTCTTGAACTTCAGTTCGGGCGCCCAGCGCGCGGCCAGCTCCTTGAGCGTGGACACGTCGAGGTTGCGATAGTGGAAATAGTTTTCCAACGTCGGCATGCGCTTATAAAGGAAGCGGCGGTCCTGGCAGATGCTGTTGCCACAGATCGGCGAACTGCGTTCCGGCACCCACTGCTTGATGAATTCCAGGGTCAGAGCCTCGGCTTCAGCAGTGGAAATCTTGCTCTCGCGCACGCGCTGAGTCAGGCCCGAACCGCCGTGCTGACGCGTGTTCCATTCATCCATGCCGCTGAGCAACTCGTCGCTCTGGTGCACCGCGATGACCGGGCCTTCAGCCAGCGTGTTCAGCTCGCTGTCGGTGATGATGGTCGCCATTTCGATGATGACGTCGTTATCGGGATCCAGACCGGTCATTTCCAGGTCGATCCAGATCAGATTCTGCTTGTTCTGCATATGTTGGCTCCTCAGCTTAGGCGCGCAGTTTAGCGTAGGCCGTCGTGCTAGACTCCCCCGCGTTTCAAACTTAAGCGGCTTTACGCTTCATCAAACGAGACACTGAACACCCATGGCCAAACGCCAACTCAATCGCCGCCAGAACTGGCGCATCGAAAAGATTCAAGGCGAGCGCGCTGCCCGTGCCGCCAAACGTGAATCGCAAGCCCTGGAAACGCTGGAAGGCGGCGACCTTGGCCCTGAACAGACCGGGCTGGTGATCGCGCATTTCGGCGTTCAAGTGGAGGTCGAGGCGCAGGAAGGCGAGCTGAGCGGACAGGTGTTTCGATGCCACTTGCGCGCCAACCTGCCAGCGCTGGTAACAGGCGACAAAGTAGTCTGGCGAGCCGGTAATCAGGGCATCGGCGTGATCGTCGCGCAGCTGCCGCGCGATACCGAGCTGTGCCGACCGGACACCCGCGGGCAGCTCAAACCCGTGGCGGCCAACGTCGACATGATCGTCATCGTCTTCGCCCCGGCGCCCGAGCCTCATGCCAACTTGATCGATCGCTACTTGGTGGCGGCCGAGCACGCGGGCATCCGCCCGTTATTGCTGCTGAACAAGTTCGACCTCATCGACGAGCACAATGCCCCGGCACTCAATGCGCTGCTGGCGGTGTATCGGACCTTGGGTTATCCGGTGCTGGAGGTTTCCGCGCATCACGGCGACGGCATGCAGCAATTGCAGGATTTGCTCGACAGCCACATCAGCGTATTCGTTGGGCAGTCGGGGGTGGGCAAGTCATCGCTGGTCAACAGTCTGCTGCCGGAAGTCGGCACGCGGGTCGGGCCGCTGTCGGAATATTCCGGGCAAGGTACTCACACCACAACCACCGCCCGCCTGTTCCACTTCCCCCGTGGTGGCGACCTGATCGACTCCCCGGGGATTCGCGAATTCGGCTTGGGCCACGTGAGCCGCGCCGACGTCGAAGCAGGCTTCATCGAATTCAATGACCTGCTCGGCCGCTGCCGTTTCCGCGATTGCAAACATGACCGCGAGCCCGGCTGCGCGCTGCTCAAGGCCCTGGAAGACGGCCGCGTGCAACAGCAACGGATGAACAGCTATCGCTCGATCATCGCGAGTTTGCCGGAGAGCAGTTACTGACGGGACACCCAATCGCTCACACAAAAACGCCGCGATCATCGCGGCGTTTTTTGTCAGAACCCAATATCAATTCTTGATCTCTTCGATCTTCAGCTGCCCTTGATCGAAGATGTTCAGCTTCTGCCGGATCTCATGGGGCTGGGCGTAAGCCTGGGGATCGACGGCCGGGATTGCGGCCGATGCGCCTGGCTTGGCTGCCGGAGCGGTCGGTGAGGCCGGGGCCGGCGCGGCATCCGATTTCGGCGCTTCACCGGCGTTTTGATCACCTTCGATACGCGCCTGGGCTTTCTTAGTCAGGACCACGATGTCGATGCGGCGGTTGATCGGGTTATTCGGGTTTTCCCGGTCATATAGAGAAGACGAGGCATAACCCACCACTCGCGCGACCTGGGGATCCGGATAACCACCGGCGATCAGCAACCGGCGTGCCGCGTTGGCACGGTTGGCTGACAGCTCCCAGTTCCCGAAACCGTTGTTGCCCACATAAGGCGTCGCGTCGGTATGACCACTGATGCTGACCTTGTTCGGCACCGCTTTGATGGTGTCGGCCATCGCCAGCAGAATGTCTTCGAAATACGGTTTCAGACGCGCGCTGCCAATGTCGAACATAGGCCGGTTTTCTGCATCCATGATCTGAATACGCAGGCCGTCCTGGGTGATCTCGAACAGGATCTGGTCCTTGAACTTCGCCAGTTGCGGGTTCTCGTTGACCTTGTTCTGCAACTCCTGCAGCAGCATCTCCAGACGCTCCTGCTCGACCTGCTCGGCCGCCGCGTCCTCTTTGTCGGCATCCACGGGGACCTTGTCCGGGGCAGGCGTGGTCTTCACTTCGGGGTTGAGCGTCTGGTCCGGCGACATCTCCGGCGAGCCGCCCAGGTCGATGACGTAGGGCGAGCCGCTGTCGGAGAAACCGACCGGATCCTTGAAGTAACCGGCAATGGCAATCAACTGCTCGGGCGTGGCCGAAGACATCAGCCACAGCACGAGGAAGAACGCCATCATGGCCGTCGCGAAGTCGGCGAAGGCGATTTTCCAGGCGCCGCCGTGGTGCCCTCCGCCGTAGCGCTTTACGCGCTTGACGATGATTGGCTGATTATTTTCCATGGATCAGCGACCGCGAACAGCTTGTTCCAGCTCACTGAAGCTGGGCCGGTGGGCCGGGTAGAGAACCTTGCGACCGAACTCGACAGCCAGCGACGGCGGTACGCCCGAGGCCGAGGCCACAAGAGAAGCCTTGATCGCTTCGAACACATTCATTTCTTCTTTGGCGTCGTGGGCCAGGCTCTGCGAGAGCGGACCGAAGAAGCCGTAGGCCGCGAGGATACCGAAGAAGGTGCCGACCAGCGCCGCGCCGACGTGCTGGCCGATCGCTGCCTTGTCGCCGGAGCCGAGGGACGCCATGGTCACCACGATGCCCAGTACCGCCGCGACGATACCGAAGCCGGGCATACCGTCGGCGATGCCGGTCACCGCGTGAGACGGATGCTCCAGCTCTTCCTTCATGCTCAGCAGCTCCATGTCGAACAGGCCTTCCAGCTCATGGGGGGCCATGTTGCCGGACGACATGATGCGCAAGTAGTCACAGATGAAAGCGATCATCCGAGTGTCTTTCAGAATGCCTGGGTATTTGGCGAAGATCGGGCTGTTTTCCGGTTCTTCGATATCACCTTCAATGGCCATCATGCCTTCACGGCGGCTCTTGTTGAGGATCTCGTAGATCAGGCCGAGCACCTCCAGATAGAAGGCGTGGGTGAAGCGCGAACTGAACATCTTCAAGGATTTCTTGATGACGTGCATGGTCATGTAGCCGGGGTTCGCCTGGAGGAATGCACCGAACGCGGCACCGCCGATGATCAGCACCTCGAAAGGCTGGATCAACGCGGCGATTTGACCATGGGAAAGTACGTAGCCGCCGAGGACGCTCGCGAAAACGACGATGATGCCGATAATTTTTGCCATAGATAAAAAATACTTACTGAGTCGGGTTCATGGTCATTGTGCGAGAAGCATTCAAAACTCTTGTTCTCCTTATCGGCACCAGTACGCCAGACTATAGTCAAATCAGGCGAAAAACCTGTCTGGCGTCTGGCTCGGGCACATCAGGGCAAAGGCCAGCATGATGCCACCATTCGATCCTGATCAAAACTTCCCAGCCGTATGGGTCTTGTGTATGCAATCAGCTAAAGCCACGTCGCTCCCCGTTCCGCAGACGCTCGATGCCTGGATCAAACAGCTGGACAGCCTGGCCCTGCCTGTCCCCGCACTCGCCCATGCAAAGGTCCATGCCGCACTCAACGACAGTCGGCGATCCCTGCGTGAAATCGCCGACCTGATGCAGGACAGCCCTGCGCTGGTGCTCAGCGTGCTGCGCGAGGCCAACCTGCGCAGTGGCGGGCTCGCCGAGCCTGCGGAGAGTCTGGAAGTTGCGCTGAACCGCTTGGGGCTGGCGCGCACCAGCACGCTGCTGGGGCGCTTGCCCAGCGTCGAATTGCAGAAGATCCCGGTGGCGCTGCGGCAGTTGCAAATGATCAGCCAGCACGCCGCGCAACAGGCTTACGGCCTGTTCGCCAACCAGTTGGCACGCCTGTGGCAGGATATTCATCTGGGCAGCCTGCTGTTTCTCGCACCGCTCTGGCCAATGGCGCTGGCCCATCCCGAGCTGCTGGAAGAGTGGGAGCTGCGCGTTGTCCACAAGGGCGAGTCGGCAAAGGCCGTCGAAAAAGCGCTGTTCGGCGTGCGACTGGTGCAGTTGTGTCAGGCGATGGCGCTGCATTGGCAATTGCCGATCTGGGTTACCCAGGGCTACGGCCTGCTGATCGGCCAGCAGCGCAATCTAGTGAAAGTGCTGCGCATCGCTCATGAGAGCGACGACCCGCTCAAGCAGCAACAGCAACTGGATGCCGATCTGCCGCTGCGTCGCTGGCTCAATCAGCCTGCCAACACGATTCTGCTGGCCAACGGTCTGGCGCTGTCGGCGCAACAGGCGTGGGACACGCCGCACAATTTGCGCTGGCAACTGCTGACCAGCCTTTATTTGCAGCAACCGCTGATGGATTTACAGCAGCAGGTCCACCAGAACGCCGCCGCCAGCGCCCGTCAGCATGCGGCTCCCGGCGTCTGGCACCCGGCCGAAGCACTGCTCTGGCCCTGGGGCACCCGACGCGTGCACAAAGGCATGCTGCCCGCGGCGCCGCCTTCTGCCGAAGCGCTGCAAACCTGGCGTAAGCACTGCGGCGATTTGCTCAAAGAGCCCAGCATGTTCACCAACGCGATGCACCTGACCACCTGCGCACGGGACGCCCTGCTGGCTTCAGGCATGCAGCGGGTCGTGTTGCTGATGATCGATCGCAAGGCCGAGAGTCTTCGGGTGCATCAGATTGCCGGTGTGGATAAGTCTGCCGCCTCGCTGCTGATTCCCTACAAGGAAAGCACGGTGCTCCAGCGACTGCTGGCCCAGGCCACGCAACTGCGCCTGACCGCCAGCAACAATGCGCAGTTTTCCGCGTTACTGCCGCCGCAGCTGCGCAACCTGTTTTCCGGGGAAAACCTGCTGATCCGCTCGCTGGCCAGTAATGGCCGGGTGGTGATGGTGATCGTGGCGGATCAGGGGGGCGGACAGTTCTCGGAAGTCGCGGTGCAGGCATTCGGGAAAACCGGGCAATGTATCGAGAAGGCACTGACCACCTTTAGCCATCGCAATGGCTGACGGCTGAGCTACAATTCGCCTCTTCTCATGATCTGGAGACCTTACATGTCTGCTTTCTCAAGCTTGCCGCTGGTGATCGAGCCCGCAGATCTGCAGGCACGCCTTGGCGCTTCAGAGCTGATTCTGGTTGACCTGACCAGCGCCGCCCGCTATGAGGCCGGCCATATTCCCGGTGCTCGCTTCGTCGACCCGAAGCGCACGCAACTGGGCCAGCCACCGGCTCCCGGCCTGCTGCCGACCCAAGCGCAACTCGAAGCGTTGTTTGGTGAGCTGGGCCATAACCCGGATGCGGTGTACGTCGTCTATGACGACGAAGGCGGCGGCTGGGCCGGTCGTTTCATCTGGCTGCTGGACGTAATCGGTCACTCGAAATATCACTACCTGGACGGCGGCCTGCTGGCCTGGCAGGCCGAGGGTTTGCCACTGTCCACCGAAGTGCCAGCCCCTGCTGACGGCCCGGTTTGCGTGACCGTGCACGACGAACCCACCGCCACTCGCGAGTACCTGCAAAGCCGGCTGGGCGCCGCCGATCTGGCGATCTGGGACGCACGCGGGCCAACCGAATATTCGGGCGAGAAAGTCGTGGCAGCCAAAGGTGGTCACATCCCTGGCGCGGTGAACTTCGAATGGACGGCGGGCATGGATCAGGCGCGCAACCTGCGCATTCGCCGCGACATGCCGCAAATCCTGGAAAGTCTGGGGATCACGCCGGATAAAGAGGTCATCACCCACTGCCAGACCCACCACCGCTCCGGCTTTACTTACCTGGTCGCCAAAGCGCTGGGTTATCCGCGAGTCAAAGGCTACGCCGGCTCGTGGGGCGAATGGGGCAATCATCCGGATACGCCGGTCGAAAAATAACCGGGCTGCCCTGATCTGCCTTCACTTATTGAAAAGCCCTTTTGAAACGCTTTAGGAACCTTGATGAAACAGCGTCTGTTTATTCTTTTCCAATACCTGCTTCCCCACCACCTGCTGTCGCGTCTGGCCGGCTGCGTCGCCGAATGCCGCGTGCGCTGGTTCAAGAATGCTTTCACGCAGTGGTTTGTGCGCCGCTATCAGGTGGACATGTCTCAAGCGCTGGTCGAGGATGAGACCGCGTACCCGCACTTCAACGACTTCTTCACCCGAGCCTTGAAACCAGGCGCTCGCCCTCTGGACGAAACTCCGGGTGCGATTCTCTGCCCTGCCGACGGCGCAGTAAGCCAACTGGGGCCGATCGAGCACGGTCGTATTTTCCAGGCCAAGGGCCACAGCTACAGTGCACTTGAACTTCTCGGCGGCGACGCACGTCTGTCCGCGCCTTTCATGGGAGGGGAGTTCGCCACCATTTACCTGTCGCCAAAGGACTACCATCGCGTTCACATGCCGCTGGCCGGCACCTTGCGCGAGATGGTCTATGTGCCGGGCCGTCTGTTCTCGGTTAACCAGACCACGGCCGAGAACGTGCCCGAGCTGTTCGCCCGCAACGAACGCGTTGTCTGCCTGTTCGACACCGAACGCGGCCCGATGGCTGTGGTGCTGGTGGGTGCGATGATCGTGGCGTCCATTGAAACTGTCTGGGCCGGGCTGGTGACGCCGCCCAAGCGCGAGCTGAAAACCTTCAGCTATGACGAAGCGGCCCGCGCGCCGATTCATCTGGAAAAAGGCGCCGAGCTGGGTCGTTTCAAACTGGGGTCGACTGCCATCGTGTTGTTCGGCCCGAATCAGGTGCAATGGGCCGAGCAACTGGCCGCCGGTTCACCGACGCGGATGGGCCAACTGCTGGCGACCCCGATGCAGGCCTGATTCTTGCCTGAGTGAGTTTTGAAACGTTTTTTTGGCGCGGGCCTGCAACGACCGATGCAACCCGCCATTGGTCCAGTGCGCACCTCCGTATCATCACTGCACAGTGTCATTTTGATACCAAGGGCTGTTCACTGGATACAATGCTGCTAAAGTCTTTCGTCAGTCCTGTAGGAAACTTCGCTTTCAATTGACGTTAGCTTGCTCGTTTCGCTCGGTCACCCGTGACTGCATTTGCAGCCTGTCGGAGCCATTTGGGCCAGTAGTTGTTGGAGTTTACCTGTCACATGAGTAATTTAAGTCTCCCACTGTTGTTGCGCGCCCCTGTGCCGACGCAGTCGAGCCTGTCGTTCTGTGATGGGACGCCGAAAGACTTGAAGCGCTGGATCTCCACCCTTCCCAAAGCGAATTTAGGCGAAATGGCCCGCCAGCTTTATCAGGGCCTGGGCGAACTCAACCAGTTGCTGACCCCCAGCGACAACCGCCTGCAACTGCTGGAGCTGCTGCGCCCGGAAGTGTTTTTCGTGTGCAAGCACCTGGAACGCCACTTCCTCAATCAATCGGTGGTGCTGGAAGAACGCCCGCGCAAGGTCGCGAACCTGTGCCAGGCACTACAGAACCATCTGGCGATCGGCTACAAGCAGATTATCGCCAGGGTGGCACCTCGGCTCACCCGGGACCGCACCACGCTACTGACCACGGCACTCCAACGCGCCATGCACTGCCTCAATGGTCCGTTGATCCGTGCCAACCAGCTTTATTGCCCTGTGCAGGACGGCCTATGGCTGGAGCTGCATCAGATCTATCAAATCGCCCGCCAGAGCGAGCTGCACAACATCCCGGTGGCCGATAGTCAGGCGCACCACACGCGTACCCTGACCGTCGAACAAACCTACATCGTGGCGTTGCTGATGGGCTGTTCACGTTGCAACCAGATGCGTCAGCACAACATCGGCAAACTGGCCGATGCGCTGGACGCCTGGAGCTCGATGGTCACGCTGCAGCAGCCCATCGACGACGCCAGCCTCTACTCGGTGGCCTATGGCATCGACACCGCGCCGCGCTACACCTCGCTGTATGCCGAAGACCAACGCAGCAATCTGCTGGGCATCAACCCGCGCGCGTTATCGGCGGCCCTGCAGCGCTACATCGAGATGCCGGTCGAGCAGCGTTCGCAGTCCTACCTGCACGTGCCACCGGGCCTGTCGATCGATGTGCTGCAGCACCTGGCGGCGGCGTGGGGCGACGTGTCGGAGCGCGTGTTTCAACGCACCGCAGGCCAAGGCACGCTGACGGTCTGCGTCGGCATGAGCGCGCTTCATTACTTCGTGGGTGGCCAGAAATGCTTCAGTGATCTGCTGCAGGTGCCTGCCGCGACCGTGAGCAGGGTCGCCGAATATACCCTGCAACCTCTTGAGCAGGCCTGTCACGATCCTTGGTCGCAGGCAATGGATGTTCAGCGCTCCGGCTCGTCGAGCACCATGCTGCCGTTCGAAGAGATTGAGTATCAGCGCGAGGAATCCGAAAGCGGCGCGTCGCAAATGGACGGGCAGAAGAGCTTCCCGACGTATAGCCTGAACATCGTCAACCACAGTCCCGGAGGTTATTGCCTGGCGTGGCCCAAAGACGTCCCGGATCAACTGCAGGCCGGGGAGCTGATCGGCATTCAGGACCATGGCCATGGCTGGAGTATTGCCGTGGTGCGCTGGGTGCGTCAGGTGCGCAGCGGTGGCACGCAGATGGGTGCCGAGCTGATCGCTCCGTTCGCTCAGGCATGTGGCATGCAATTGCTGCGTGACGAGCAGAGCAGTCAGTATCTGCGGGTGCTGTTGCTGCCGGAGGTGCGGGCTATCGACGTTCCCGCCACCGTGGTTGTGCCGCGTCTGCCATTCGAGGATGGCAGCAAGGTGATGATCAACAGCAGCGGCGAAGAGCGCCGCGCCACGCTAAGCAATCGTAAAGCGACCACCGGCAGCTACAACCAGTTCGAGTACGAGATTCTCGAAGGACTGCAGAAGACCACTCCAGAGGCGGGCCCGGAACAGGAATTCGATTCGTTGTGGACGGTGTTGTAGGCAGTGGTCCGTATCCGTACCTGCCCCCGACCTCTGCGCGAGTGAGCTCGCTCACGAATGCTGACATTCAGCCGCCAAAACATAGCGGATGTGCTGCCCCTTGGTGAGCAAGCCCACTCCCACAATTGGTTGGAGTTGGGCCTCAAGGGCGCGCTAGGCGCTACGCCCTTCCCGGTCCCGGAATCCCAGCAGATACAGCACGCCGTCCAGCCCCAGCGTCGAGATCGCCTGTTTCGCAGACTGCTTGACCAGCGGCTTGGCGCGGAACGCAACACCCAGTCCCGCAATTGCCAGCATCGGCAGGTCATTGGCGCCGTCGCCGACCGCGATGGTCTGCTCCAGGCTCAAGCCTTCCTTGATCGCCAGTTCACGCAGCAAATCGGCCTTGCGCTGAGCATCGACGATCGGTTCGATGGCGTTGCCGGTGCATTTACCGTCGACCACTTCCAGCTCGTTGGCGAAGATGTAGTCGATGCCCAGCCTGGCTTGCAGTTGACGAGCGAAATAGGTGAAGCCGCCGGAGAGAATCGCTGTCTTGTAACCCAGACGCTTGAGTTCGGCGAACAAAGTTTCAGCGCCTTCGGTCAGACGCAACGACGCGCCGATTTCGTCCAGCACCTTGATGTCCAGTCCCTTGAGCAGCGCCAGGCGCTCCTTGAAGCTGGCGCGAAAATCCAATTCGCCCCGCATCGCCCGCTCGGTAATCTCCGAGACACGCTCACCGACGCCGTGGGCTTTCGCCAGTTCGTCGATGACTTCGGCCTCGATCAGCGTCGAGTCCATGTCGAATACCGCCAGGCGGCGATTACGACGGAACAGCGAATCCTGCTGAAACGCGATATCGACGTTCAGCTCCTGCGCCACATGCAGAAACTCAGCCCGCATCTGCTGCTGATCGGCAGGTTCGCCGCGCACGGAAAACTCGATGCAGCCCTTGCCCTTATCAGTCGGCGTATCCAGCGGCATGCGCCCGGACAGACGATCGATGCGGTCGATGTTCAAGCCGTATCTGGCGGTGATCGAACTGACCGCCTGCAGTTGCTCGGCCGTCACTTTGCGGGTCAGCAACGTCACGATATGCCGCGCCTTGCCCTGACCGTCGACCCAATGCTGGTAATCGGCTTCGGAAACTTGAGTGAAGCGGACTTGCTGGTCCAGTTCGTCAGCCCTGGATTGGACATTCTTGAGCACCGCAGCACCTGGTTCGGTGTCAGGAATCTCGACCAGAATGCCGAACGACAGCGCGTCGTGGATCACCGCCTGACCAATATCCAGGATATTCACGCCACCTTGAGCCAGAACGCCAGTAATGGCCGCAGTGAGGCCCGGACGGTCAAGGCCTGTGATGTTTATCAGGACAATTTCGCGCAAGGCGCACCCCCGCAGTAGAAAAAAACCGCATTCTACGCACTTTCAGTGACCGCCGGGCACAGTGAGCGCTTTGCCGTATCTGGGTCGCTCGCTATACTGCGCCCCAACTTCTCCAAGAGAGCCGTGCTCAGTGAACCGGCCCACGCCAGTAAAAACCGATAATTTCTTCTTGCTGATCTTCCGGGCGCTGCGTCATCGACGCGTTCCGATTGCTTTGCGCATCGCCAGCCATAACGTGATCCTCGTCGCGCTGGCGCTGGTGATCTACGCCTGCGTGATGGGCTTGCAGTTCAAGCAAGCCATGCACGAACAGGCGGACGCACTGGGGCAGGCCCTGACCACGCAAACCGCGACCTCCGCCACGGAGCTGCTGGTGTCCAACGACATCCTCAGCCTCAACGTGTTGCTGGGCAATCTGGTGAAGAACCCGCTCGTAGCCCATGCCGCGATCTACAGCGTGGACAATCGCATCCTTGCCGAAGCGGGTCAGCGTCCGAAAAACGGCCTGCTGGGCGAAGCCGAAGGCCTCTATGAGATCAAGGTGACCTTTCAGGACGTTGTCGCAGGCACGCTACGCATCAGCCTGGACATGACCCAGTTCCAGCAGCCGCTGACCATCAGTCTACAAAGCATGGGCATTCTGGCGGGTATCCTTTTGGCCCTGGCACTGGCCTTGAGCTTGCGTCTGGGGCGGCATATTTCCACGCCCATGCTGCAACTGCGCATGTGGCTACGTTATATCGACCCTTACACACCAGCGACCGATCGTCAGGACGAAATCGGCGATCTGGCCCGCCAGCTCAAGACATCCTATGCGCCACCCGAGCCTGAGCCGGAGCCTGTTCCCGAGCCTGAGCAGATCGAAGACGAAGAGGAGGCCTCGCCAGAGTTCGATGCCAGCGACTTAAGCGACCCTGAGCTCGATGACGCGCCGAAACCCCGTGCGACGGCGATTCCGGCCCGGCGCATCGTCGCCGCGGAAGATGAAGACGACGAAGAAGATCCGTTCGCCGATCTTCGCGACACTACCCCGGTGGCGCAAAAGCCCGCGCCGCGCCCTGTATTGCCGGTGGCACCATCGCAGCCGCAATACAGCGCCGTGTTGGCCGTGCAGTTGGGCTCCCAGGAACAACTGCGCCGCTTGCCTCGCAACCGTCTGACCGAGTTGCTTGAGCGCTACCGTGACTGTATCGATCAGGCCGCGTCGCTCTACGACAGCGAGCTGCATACCTTGAACGATGGCAGCTCGCTGATGGTGTTCAGCACCCAGGACAGCGGCGACGACTACCTGACCAACGCGATCTGCTGCGGCGAGCTACTGCGCGCCCTCAGTCACGCGTTGCAGATCGAAGTCGCTGACAGTGGCATCACCTTGCAATTGCAGCTGGGCCTGACGCTGGGCGAAGGCTTGCATGGCATGAACCAGATCGACCTGCTGCTGACGGAAACCGCGCAGGACGCTCTGGCCCTGTCGCAACACAGCCGCAACCTGCTGCTGGTAGAGCGCAAGATCAGCGAAGACCACACCATCCGCCAACGCGCCCGCATCCGCCCGATCGCCAGCCCCGAGGGCGCAAGCTGCGTGGAACGGCTGATGGAACCGTATCCGTCGATGCTTGAGCGTCAGTTGGCGCGCATGCATGAGGCGCGTAAGGCCTGATGATGCTCTGCGGGACATGAGATTGCCCCAGTCTGGCTCTTGATTCTGGCTGGGGGCCGTAGGAGCCTTACTTGCAGGCGATCTGCTCGGGGGTCGTGGCCGACCGAAGCGGCAATAGAATCGGACGACCCGGCCCTGTCAGATGTATCGAGTTCACAGGGTTTACTGCCGGTTCCCGGCAGATCGTGAGCAAGCTTGCTCCTACGGCCTCGCCAGAATCAAACGCGACCGGTCACCCACAAAAAAGCCCGCATCGCTGCGGGCTTTTTGTTTGCGCTGGATTCAGAAGCGGAACACTTCCAGATCGGTACGAATCGGGGAGGCCATTGGGATCTTCGGCTTGTCCTGATCGGTCCGGGTTTTGGCGGGTTGAGCGACTTTTTTCGGCTCCTCGGCGACCAATGGCTGGCTGGCCACAGGCTTGACCGCAGCACTCAGTTGATCGGCCAGACGCTGCAACAGAACGCCTTGAGCCTTGACCTGTGCAGCCGCGGTACCCGCATGACGCTCTTCGAGGTGCACCAGCTTGCTGTCACGCACGGTGCCGCGACGGTCCAGCAGACGCCACTGCGCATCGAGCACAGCCGGCTGGTTCACGCCAGAATCCAGGCGAGTGATCGACAACACCACCTGCACATCCGGGCTGAAATTGGCCGCCGCGGGTGCCATGACCACACGCTGGCTGTCCAGCTTCCACGCCATTTGGCGCAACAGCAGTTGATCGATGTCAGACGACAGGCTGCCCGCCCAGCGACCATCGGTCGAAGCTGTCAAGCTACCGTCAGGCTGACGCTGCAGAAATGTCTCCCGTTGCAAATAGTCGGCAACGGAAACCGGACCCAGCAAAACAGCGACTCCGGCGCTTTGTTTCGGTTGCCCCGGCTCGCCACTGTCAAGCTGATAGAGCGATTGGGGCTGATGAACGCTGCACCCGGCCAAACCCAGAACGCCGGTCAACAACAGAACACAAGGAACGCGTAGAAAATTCATCATTCCGTCCAAGTGGCCACCCACGGCGACCACGATGTCAAAGACTCAAGTAAACATGAAGGCACACAGCCACGCCCGCACCTCAAGACGACATATCATCCGTGAATATGCGCAATGACTCCAGCGATTCTGCGTCGATCTTCGTGACAAAATGAAGATTGACAGCCTGATTAACCGCTTAAGCGACGTTTTCCACCAATAACGCATCCACGCGCTGGAAGCCACGAGGCAGCTTATTGCCACGACGTCCACGCTCACCTTTGTAGTGTTCAAGATCATCGGGCTTGAGCGACAGCGTACGCTTACCCGCCTGAAGCACCAAGGTGGCGCCCTCGGGAATGACTGCCAAGTCGGTCACAAACTCTTCACGACTGGCCACACGCTCGCCCGGGATGCCGATGATCTTGTTGCCTTTGCCTTTGCCCAGCTGTGGCAGATCGCTGATCTTGAAGACCAGCAAGCGCCCTTCGGTGGTAACCGCGGCCAGCCAGTTCTGCTCACGATCAGCCACCGGACGCGGCACAATGACCTTCGCGCCGGACGGCAGACTCAGCAAGGCCTTGCCAGCCTTGTTCTTGGCTTGCAAGTCCTCACCCTTGACCACGAAACCATAACCGGCATCGGAGGCGATGACATACAGCGCGTCGTCATCGGGCAGCAGCACGCATTCGAACGTCGCGGCAGGCGGTGGGGTCAGGCGACCGGTCAGCGGATCGCCCTGGCCACGCGCCGATGGCAGCGTATGTGCCGCGAGCGAGTAACTGCGCCCGGTGGAGTCAATGAACACAGCAAACTGGTTCGAGCGCCCCGCCGCTGCCGCCTTGAAGCCGTCGCCGGCCTTGTATGAAAGACCCGTCGCATCGATGTCATGACCTTTGGCACAACGCACCCAGCCTTTTTCCGAGAGCACGACGGTCACAGGCTCGGTCGGCATCAGTTCGTTTTCGGACAGTGCTTTGGCTTCGGCGCGCTCGACGATAGGCGAGCGGCGATCATCGCCATAGGTTTGTGCATCGGCAATCAATTCGGTACGCACCAGCTTGCGCAGTTTGGTTTCGCTGCCCAGCAAGGCCTGAAGCTTGGCTTGTTCTTTGAGCAGTTCGTCCTGCTCGCTGCGCAGCTTCATCTCTTCCAGACGTGCCAACTGACGCAGACGGGTGTCGAGGATGTAGTCAGCCTGGGTCTCGGACAGCTCGAAACGCGCGATCAGCTCAGCCTTGGGGTGCTCGGCGGTACGAATGATGTGGATCACTTCGTCCAGGTTCAGGTACGCCGTGAGCAAACCGTCCAACAGATGCAGCCGACGCTCGACCTTGTCCAGACGGAATTGCAGACGCCGGCGCACGGTGTTGATACGGAACGTCAGCCATTCCGACAGCAGCGCCTTGAGGTTTTTCAGCTGCGGCTTGCCGTCCAGCCCGATGATGTTGATGTTCACCCGGTAGCTGGATTCAAGCTCGGTGGTCGCGAACAGATGCTGCATCAGCTCTTCGGGATCGACGCGGTTGGAGCGCGGGATGATCACGATGCGGCAAGGATGCTCGTGGTCCGACTCGTCACGCAGGTCGGCGACCATCGGCAGCTTCTTGGCCTGCATCTGCGCGGCGATCTGCTCCAGCACCTTAGCGCCGGACACCTGATGCGGCAGCGCGGTGACGACGATATCGCCATCTTCGACGCGATACACAGCGCGCATGCGCACCGAACCGCGGCCGGTTTCGTAGATTTTCAGCAGGTCGGCGCGCGGGGTGATGATCTCCGCTTCGGTCGGGTAATCCGGGCCCTGTACGTGCTCGCACAGCTGCTCAATGGTCGCTTTGGGCTCATCGAGCAGACGCACGCAGGCAGCCGCGACTTCGCGCAGGTTGTGCGGTGGCACGTCGGTGGCCATGCCCACGGCGATACCGGTGGTGCCATTGAGCAGAATATTCGGTAAACGCGCGGGCAAAACAGCGGGCTCGTCCAGCGTGCCGTCGAAGTTCGGCACCCAGTCCGCGGTGCCCTGGCCCAGTTCGGTGAGCAGCACTTCGGAGTAACGCGACAGCCGCGCTTCGGTGTAACGCATGGCGGCGAACGACTTGGGATCATCCGGCGCCCCCCAGTTACCCTGGCCGTCTACCAGCGTGTAGCGGTAGCTGAAGGACTGTGCCATCAGCACCATGGCTTCGTAGCAGGCCGAGTCGCCGTGGGGGTGGAATTTACCGAGCACATCACCCACGGTACGCGCCGATTTCTTGTGCTTGGCGTCGGCGTCCAGACCCAACTCGCTCATGGCGTAGATAATGCGCCGCTGCACGGGCTTCAAGCCGTCGCCGATATGCGGCAAGGCACGGTCCATGATCACGTACATGGAGTAGTTGAGATAGGCCTGTTCGGTGAAGTCAGCCAGTGACCGGCGTTCTACACCGTCCAGGCTGAGGTCAAGGGAGTCGCTCATGCGGGCCTCATCATTTTGTCGTCTGACGCAGCAGCAATGTGCCGCCACGCTGTGTGAATTCGAGTTGTTTGATGGCGCTCATACCCAGCAGCACCTGATCACCATCCAGACCGGGCACCACCAGGGCGCGCACGTCGTTCAGGACGATATCGCCGATTTTCAACCGCCGCAGCGTGGTCCGAAACGCCTCGGTGCGGCCATTGGCCGTGCTCACCTGAACCGGATCGCTGCGCTGCAGATGCAACCTGTCCGCTACATCTTCGGGGATCGCAACATCGGTCGCCCCCGTGTCGAGCATGAACTGCACAGGGCGCGTGTTGATTTGCCCCGTCATGACGAAATGCCCCTGACGATTGCTCGCCAATCGCACTTCGACATAGCCATCACCCTGTTCCGAGGTGACGTTACTGTTCGGGTTTTGCTGACGCTGTTCCCATTCACCGAAAAACCGCGTCGCCAGAAACAGCGCCGCGGCCCAGGCAATGATCAGCATCAGACGCCCGGCGCGTTTGCCGGGGGGTGTCTGCGTCAACGCTTGCCGCCCCAGCCACCTTCAGGCGCGGCAAATCGCCAGACGATGGGGCGTGTTTCACCGTCGGCGCGCGCACCGAAGTTATTGTCGATGCCGACCCACGCTCCAGTGTCATCCACGATCAACGCTTCGGTCAGTCCGTACTTCTGATCGTAGAGCCGGTTCGGCAGCAAAGCCTCTTTGGCGAAAGACCAGCAGGCCTCCAGTTGCCCGGATTCCAGCGTCCGCCGGCAGATGCGATACGCCGCGCGCTCGAGGGTGTACAGCTTGCCCTTGTGCAGCGAGACATCGGCGAAATCCTTGGCCATCGATTTGCCACCCAGTTGCGGCGGCAGAATGTCATTGCCGGACTCGACCTGCAAAATACAGCTGGCGCCACAGGTCCAGCCGTCCTTACCCAACCTGGCGGTCAGCAAGCCACGTTTTTCGCGCTCGGCCGCCAGCCACAACTGATCGCCTGCCGGACTAATGGCAATGCCTTCGAAAATCGCGTTGAAGTGCTGCAGCATGCCGGCCGACTGAGCTTCCTGGACCAGTTCCTGCGGCAATGGCAACCAGCTCGGCGCACCATCAACCGGAACTTTCAGCACCGTAGCGAAGCCTTCGCTGACCAGATAGCGATTGCCTGCGGCATCACAGGTCACGCCCTCGAAATCCAGGTCGCCGCCGCGGATCAGCGAGGCCGCCTTGGCCATGCCGCGCAAGGTCGCCGACAGGCCGCTGTCGGGAATCGGCGGAATCTCAAGCTTCAGCGCATGGGCTTTCCAGACGGTCGCTGCGGTATCAAGGCTGTACAGCAGCGTGTCGTCGCGGTCGGAGACCGTCCACAGCACACCATTGCACGACGCAAGGCCCGACAAATTGCCGCCGACCATGTCGTCGACAGCATGCTCGGACAGCAACTTGAGTTCAAGCAGCGGCTTTTGTGAGGGCGGCTGCGCAGCGAAGGCGGGCGTGGCGGTCAGCAACAGGGCTGCCAGCCAACCTCGCATCAAACCAGCACCTCGGCCAGGTTGCCCTTGGATTCGAGCCACGTTTTGCGGTCGCCCGCGCGTTTCTTGGCCAGCAGCATGTCCATGATCTCTGATGTGGCCTCGAAATCGTCCAGGGTAAGTTGCACCAAGCGACGGGTGTTCGGGTCCATGGTGGTTTCGCGCAGTTGCGGCGGGTTCATTTCACCCAGGCCTTTGAATCGGGTGACCTGCGGCTTGCCGCGTTTCTTCTCAGCCACCAGACGGTCGAGAATCCCATCGCGCTCGGCCTCGTCCAGGGCGTAATAAATATCCTTGCCCAAATCGATGCGGTACAGCGGCGGCATCGCGACGTAAACATGACCGGCGTCCACCAGCGGGCGGAAATGCTGGACGAACAAGGCGCAGAGCAAGGTGGCGATGTGCAGCCCATCGGAGTCGGCGTCGGCGAGGATGCAGATCTTGCCGTAACGCAGCTGGCTCATGTCCGCTGCGCCTGGATCGACACCGATGGCGACCGCGATGTTGTGCACTTCCTGACTGGCGAGCACTTCGCCGCCATCGACTTCCCAGGTGTTCAGGATCTTGCCGCGCAACGGCAGGATGGCCTGGAATTCTTTGTCCCGTGCCTGCTTGGCTGAACCACCAGCGGAGTCGCCCTCGACCAGAAACAGCTCGGCGCGCATCGGGTCCTGTCCCGCGCAGTCGGCCAATTTGCCCGGCAGCGCGGGGCCCTGGGTGATGCGTTTGCGCTCGACCTTTTTGCTCGCTTTGAGGCGCCGACCGGCGTTATTAATGGCCAGCTCGGCCAGCTGCATGCCCATTTCCGGGTGCGCGTTGAGCCAGAGGCTGAAGGCGTCCTTGACCACGCCAGACACGAACGCCGCGGCCTCGCGGGATGACAGGCGCTCTTTGGTCTGCCCGGAGAATTGCGGCTCCTGCATTTTCATCGAAAGGACGAAGGCAATGCGCTCCCAGACGTCTTCCGGCGCCAGCTTCACCCCGCGCGGCAGAAGATTGCGGAATTCACAGAATTCGCGCATCGCATCCAGCAAGCCCTGACGCAGACCGTTGACGTGGGTGCCGCCCTGCGCGGTGGGAATCAGGTTGACGTAGCTTTCCTGAACGCTGTCGCCGCCTTCGGGCAACCACAACAGCGCCCAGTCGACGGCTTCCTTGTTACCGGCAAAGGCGCCGCAGAACGGTTCTTCCGGCAGACGCAGGAAGTCATTGACCGAATCCTGCAGATAGGAGCGCAGGCCATCCTCGTAATGCCACTCGACCTTCTCGCCGCTGCTTTTGTCTTCGAAGCTGACCAGCAGCCCAGGGCACAGAACGGCCTTGGCCTTGAGCACGTGCTTGAGGCGGCTGACCGAGAATTTCGGGCTGTCGAAATATTTGGGGTCCGGCGCGAAGTACACGCTGGTGCCAGTATTGCGCTTGCCGACGGTGCCGATAACGGCCAGTTCGGTGGCTTTGAAGCCGTCGGCGAAGGTCATTTCGTATTCGTTGCCGTCACGCTTGACCCGCACCCGCACCTGGGTGGAGAGCGCGTTGACCACGGAAATGCCCACGCCGTGCAAACCGCCGGAGAATTGGTAATTCTTGTTGGAGAACTTGCCGCCCGCGTGCAGCTTGGTGAGGATCAGCTCGACGCCCGACACGCCTTCTTCAGGGTGAATGTCCACGGGCATGCCGCGACCGTCATCGGCCACTTCCAGGGAGTTGTCGGCGTGGAGGATGACCTGCACCGATCTGGCATGACCGGCCAGGGCTTCGTCGACGCTGTTGTCGATGACTTCCTGGGCGAGGTGGTTCGGCCGCGTGGTGTCGGTGTACATGCCCGGCCGCTTGCGGACCGGGTCGAGGCCCGAGAGGACTTCGATGGCGTCTGCGTTATAAGAGCTAGCGCTGGGATTGGCCATGGGGTCTCGTCATCAAGTCGTTCATGAAATTTCGAAGTGACACTGTTCTACCTGTTTGTTTCAGCAAATGCTTCGATTTGCGCGCTGGCTTCACAGCGCCGACAGATCGATCGCCTGCAGCAGTTCGGGAGCGAATCCGGCAAAACTCAACAGGGTCGGCATTTTTTCGGCAAAACCCTGGAAGCCGTGATCGCCGCCCGCTTCGATTCGTAGCGCGCAGGCCCGATAAAACGCCTGCGCGCGCCGATAATCCAGCGTCTCGTCGCCAGTTTGCAACCACACTTGTATGCGCTGCGGGTCCTGCGGAGCGGGGACTTCCAGCTCTGCCAGCGCATCCACATGGTCGTGCGTCAGCTCCCAGCTTTCGCCGGTATAGAGGTTTTTTTGGGTGCCCAGAAAACCATCGAACAGCTGGTGCGGATTGACCGCCGGGTTGATCAGCACAGCCTTCAGGCCATGACGCTCAGCCAAGTGAGTCGCATAGTAGCCGCCGAGTGAGCTGCCGACCAGTAATGGCCGCCCACCCAGCTCGTCGATCGCCGTTTCCAGCTGAACCAGCGCCTGACGCGGGTGATGATGCAGCTCTGGCACGCGCAGTTGCTCTCCAAGCCCAAGACGCTTCATCAAACCGGCCAGCTGCGTGGCCTTATTCGACATCGCCGAGCTGTTGAGCCCATGTATATAAAGAAGAGTCGAGTGATCGTGGTTCACAACGTGCCTCCAGAAGCTGCGAGTCGATTCGCCCCGCAAGCGGCAAAGCCACGCAGTTTACAGAGACAACCGCGTGAAGACTCGTTAGTTGATGGTATGCCGCGAATTCCTTTCAATAGCCGGCGCCGTTGAGATCGACCTCGAACAGGTCCGGCGCGACGCGCGAGACACCGGTTTCAATCTGCCCATCGTCCTGCAGGCGCAGCCAGCGATAGCCCGGCGCCAGCGAATCCAGGCCGAAATCCAGGCTACCGGGCGCGAACTGAATACAGGTGGAGGGCGAAGCGATCAGCCGCAAGCCGTTACGGAGTTGGTCGAACTCTTGATGCACATGGCCCCAGAGCAGCGCTCGCGTCTGCGGAAAACGCTCCAGCAACGAAAACAGGGCATCAGGATTACGCAGACCGATGGGCTCCATCCACGCTGCACCAATGGGCACCGGGTGATGATGAAGACAAACCAGGTGATGACGCTCCGGCGCTTCGCTTAACGCCTGGGCGAGCAATTGCAGTTGCTTGTCTTCCAGATAGCCAGGGACCGATCCCGGCACCGCCGAATCGAGCAACGTGATGCGCCAGTTACCGATATCCACGACAGGGTCGAGGAAATCGCTGTGCCGCGCGGCAATGGCCATTTCATGTAACTCATCGTGATTGCCCGCAAGCCAGCGTTTCGGGGCCTTGAGCCGGTCGCTCGCCTGGCGAAACGCCTGATAGGACTCGACCGTGCCGTCCTGGGACAGATCGCCGGTGGCCAGCACTAGATCGATCTGCCCTTGTTCGGCCAGCACCAAATTCACCACGGCATGAAGGCTGTCACGGGTTTTCATGCCCAGCAGCGTGCCATCCGCTTCAGCGAACAGGTGGCTGTCGGACAGTTGAACCACCAACACGGAGGATGGGGTTGAGGATGCGCTCGGCAATGGCCATCTCCTTGAGCAGATATGGCCGGATTATGGTGTCAGATCGTTACGACGGCAAACCGGAAAGAGGGTGGCGGTTCTTAATTTGTGCCAGAGACTGGGGAATCCACGAACTGCGGGAGTGAGTTGGCTCACGAAAGGGCCTGTGCAGTCATGACATCTCTATCGGCTGAAAATCCGTTTTTCGTGAGCAAGTTCACTCACACAGGGTGATTGCGTCCCACCGAAATCAGCGAACCGCCTCATACTCATGTCCGCACGCCAGACAATGACTGAGCCACTCACCAAGGAAAAGATTCAACTGGGTCTTTTCGTCAGGCTGGTGCATGTCCGCATTAGGGTATGGGTAGATCCCCTGAAAGCGCCGCGCGTGTTCGGCACCGATGACTTCAGCCATGCGCGCGTCGTGATAGACCTGCACTTCCAGGACCGGCACCGGCAGCCACGGCAGGCTGTGTTCCTGGCGAACCTGCAAAGTGGTGGTGTAAGGGCAGTCGAGAATCACCTCGACCGCCAGCACACCCAGCATTTGATCGCCTTGGGTGACGGCCACCCGGCGAGAACGTTGTGCATTGCGCATGTCAGGTAACAAACGCATCAAGCGCGCGTAGTTCGCCTCACAGGCTGCCTGCAGCCCGGCGAGGTCGACACGGTAGCGCTCGCGCAGAAGATTCACGACCACAGCCCCCGGATTTCGGCGCGATTGAGCGCCAGCCACTGTATTGCGATGATAGTTGCCGCGTTGACGATGCGTCCGTCTTTTACGGCTTGCATCGCGTCATCGAACGACCAGACCGACACACGGATGTCTTCGGCCTCTTCCTCCAGCCCATGAACCCCACCTGCCCCCTCGCTCTCGCATTTGCCCAGGTACAGGTGCACGAATTCGTTACTGCCACCGGGCGACGGAAAGTATTTGGTGATAGGCCACAACGCGCTGAAGACCAGCCCAGCTTCCTCCTCTCCTTCGCGGTGAGCAACCTCTTCGGGTTCCTCTTTTTTATCGATCAGGCCAGCGACCATTTCGATCAACCAGGGGTTGGGATGCTTGCCGATCACGCCCACCCGAAACTGCTCGAGCAGGACCACTTCGTCACGTTTGGCGTCATATGGCAGTACGCACACGGCATCGTGCCGCACGAACAGCTCGCGTTTGATTTCCGGGCTCATGCCGCCGTCGAACAGCTCATGGCGCAGGTGCAGACGGTCCAGTTGGTAGAAACCCTTGAAGCAGGTTTCGCGATGGACAATCTCGTGCTTCGTGGGTGTCGATTTGGTGGTATCGGTCATAAATTTCTCACTCAAAGCACTCGTGACTTCGCGCCATCCTAACGTGCTGTCGCGCTGGATGCAGCCCCCTGAAACAGGCAAATCCGGCACTCAGGGTAGACGACGGCGAAGGAAAGGCACTCTAATCCGCCCAATGGCGAACTGATTGCGCCAGACGCAGTCGAAGCCTGTTGCCGTTACCCCCTGTGATGGCCCTTTTTGCCAACGCCAAGGATCAACATGTCGTTTTTGAAGATCATTTCAATGGCCTGCCTGGCCCTGATACTGGGCGCCTGCCAAAGCTTGTTTCAACCCAATCTGCGCAGTCCGCTGACCGTTCAGCGCGACGCCTCCGAGCTGATCAAGCCCGGCTGCACCACGGACGATTGCCCGCTGGTAAACATCGATACCGTGCACTTTGCGGACGAACCCAAGCTCGACGCCATCGTCCAGCGCACCTTGCTGCAACTGACCCGCAGCGACACCGACGGCCCTGTGCCGCCGACGTTGAAAGCCTATCAGGAGCAGTTCCTGGCCCGTGCCCCAGCACGCAACAGCAGTTATTTGCAGGCCAAAGTACGCGAGCAGCACGACGGGATAGTCGTCGTCGAGCTGTCGAGCTACCTGGACACCGGCGGCGCTCATGGCGACCCTGGCCGCGCGTTCATCAACTACTCTCGGCAGCAGCAACGGGTCCTGACGCTGGCCGACATGCTGGTGCCGGGCCAGGAAGCTGCGTTCTGGGAAAAAGCCGAACTGGCGCATCAGGCCTGGCAGATCAGCACCCACCTGGACAAGGACACCGAGTTCCAGAAGATGTGGCCGTTCAAGCGAACTTCCAACGTCGCCCTGACGTACGGTGCAGTGATCCTGAAATATCCGGTCACCACCATCGCCCCCTACGCCATGGGCCATATCGAGCTGAAGATTCCTTATCCCCAGCTCAACGGCATCATCAAGCCGGAACTGTTCCCCGGCCGGAGCTGATCGTCTTACTCAGAATCAGCTGCAACACGCCAGCCACAATCAAGGCTGGCAGTGTTGCACCGACGTTCGGATAGAAGTTGGCCAGCAGGTGATAGGTGCAAATCCCGCCCAGCCACGCCAGCAACGTCATCCAGCGTAACCCCATTGTCGCGGCGCCATGAGTGCGGCGACGCAGGATGAAGTGATCCACCAGCACCACGCCGAACAGCGGTGCAAACACCGAACCGATCAGCAGCAGGAAATTCTGATACTGAGCCAACGGCGCGAAGCAGGCGATCAGCGTGCAGATAATGCCGATGGCCAGTGCCAGGTGTTCGACCTTGGCCTTCAGCAAAATCCCGCTGGAAACCGCCGCCGAGTGAATGTCGGCAAAGGCATTCTCGGATTCGTCGAGCAGAATCAGTAGCAACGGAATCCCCATCCCCGCCCCGGCCAGCGCCAGCAGCAATGCGTTGGCCTCACCACTCGGCGCGAACGCCAGGGTGTAAGCGACGCCCAGAGTCATCAGCCAGAAGTTGCCGATGAAGAAGCCCAGCACTGTGCCGCCGAACACGCCGGTCGCGCGCTTGCCGAAACGCGAGTAGTCGGCGATCAGCGGCAGCCAGGACAGCGGCATGGCGATAGCGATGTCGAAACCCACGGCAAATGGCAGCGATCCGTCTCCGGCGCGTGACCAAAGCGCTGCGAGGTCGGCTTTCGCGAACAGATTCCAGGTCAGCCACGCGCAGGCAGCGAGCAGCAGCCAGATGCCCCACTTGCGCAGGATCTGCCGCACGAAGGTCAGGGGACCGCTGATCGCCAGCAGGGTCGCGAGCGCGCCGAACACCAGGGTCCAGAGCATCGGGTTGGCCCAGAGGCTGGAGTCGGAAAACGCGCCGGCGCCCAGCAAACTGGCGGCGTCGCGCATGACGATGATCTCGAACGAGCCCCAACCGACCAGTTGCAGCAGATTGAGAATCGCCGGCACACCCGCGCCCCTGGTGCCGAGGCTGAGCTTGAGCGCGGCCATGGAAGACAATCCGGTGTCGCTGCCGATCACGCCGACAGCGGCGAGCAGCAGAACCCCGACCAGCGTGCCAAGGAAGATCGCCAGCATGGAGCCGGACATGCCCAGACCCGGCGCGAGCAATGCGCCGGTTTGCAGGACCATCAGCCCGATGCCGAGGGAGAACCAGAGGGAAAACAGATCGCGCGCGCCGAAGACCCGTTTGGCGGCGGGGACGGGAACGTCTGGTGAGTAAGTGCTGGGTGTGTTCACGTTGTTGTCTCGCAGGAGCAAGAATTTGGGGGCGACGCCTCCCTGTAGGAGCGCGCTTGCCCGCGACCGCGGGGTCTGAGCGAACATATCGTTCACAGAACGGACGCCATCGCAGGCAAACGCGCTTCTCCAGGTCACCGTGGCACTAGACCTTTTTGTAAAGCTGGCTACCTTCCTGCTTGAACCGCTCGGCCTGCTCGCGCATTCCCTCGGCCACGGACAGGTCCACCGCCTCGATCTTCTGATTGGCAGCGTATTCGCGGACTTCCTGGGTGATTTTCATCGAGCAGAATTTCGGCCCGCACATGGAGCAAAAATGCGCGACCTTGGCTGAGTCTTTCGGCAGGGTTTCGTCGTGGTAAGAGCGTGCGGTGTCCGGGTCCAGGCCGAGGTTGAACTGGTCTTCCCAACGGAACTCGAAACGCGCCTTGCTCAAGGCGTTATCGCGAATCTGCGCGCCGGGGTGGCCCTTGGCAAGATCCGCTGCGTGGGCTGCGATCTTGTAGGTAATGATCCCGGTCTTCACGTCGTCCTTGTTCGGCAGGCCCAAGTGCTCCTTCGGCGTGACGTAGCAGAGCATCGCGCAACCGAACCAGCCAATCATCGCTGCGCCTATGCCTGAAGTGATGTGGTCGTAACCCGGCGCGATGTCGGTGGTCAGCGGGCCGAGGGTGTAGAACGGCGCTTCGTCACAGCACTCCAGCTGCTTGTCCATGTTTTCCTTGATCAATTGCATTGGCACGTGGCCAGGGCCTTCGATCATGCATTGCACGTCATGTTTCCAGGCGATCTTGGTCAGCTCGCCGAGGGTTTCCAACTCGCCGAATTGCGCTTCGTCGTTGGCGTCGGCAATCGAGCCCGGACGCAGCCCATCGCCCAGCGAGAAGCTGACGTCGTAGGCCTTCATGATTTCGCAGATTTCATCGAAGTGGGTGTAGAGGAAGTTTTCCTTGTGATGCGCCAGACACCACTTGGCCATGATCGAGCCGCCTCGGGACACGATCCCGGTGACGCGTTTGGCGGTCAGCGGCACATAGCGCAGCAACACGCCTGCGTGAATGGTGAAGTAGTCGACGCCCTGCTCCGCCTGCTCGATCAGCGTGTCGCGGAACAACTCCCAGGTCAGATCCTCGGCAGCGCCGCCGACTTTCTCCAGCGCCTGATAGATTGGCACTGTGCCGATTGGCACCGGCGAGTTGCGGATGATCCACTCGCGGGTTTCGTGAATGTGTTTGCCGGTGGACAGGTCCATCACCGTGTCCGAACCCCAGCGAATGCCCCAGGTCAGTTTCGCCACTTCTTCTTCGATGGACGAACCCAGCGCGCTGTTGCCGATATTGCCGTTGATCTTCACCAGGAAGTTGCGGCCGATGATCATCGGCTCAAGCTCGACGTGGTTGATGTTAGCCGGAATGATTGCGCGGCCACGGGCGATTTCTTCGCGCACGAACTCGGGCGTGATCTCCTTCGCAATGCTCGCGCCGAAGCTGTGCCCCGCGTGTTGCTGCTTCAACAGGCCCGCGGCGCGAGCCTCTTGCAGCTTCATATTTTCGCGGATGGCGACGTATTCCATCTCGGCCGTGATGATGCCCTGACGCGCATAGTGCATCTGGCTGACGTTGGCACCGGCCTTGGCGCGACGGGGGTTGCGCACGTGAGCGAAGCGCAGTTTGGTCAGTTCGGCATCGGCCAGGCGCTGTTGGCCGAAGTCGGAACTCAAACCTGCAAGGCGCTCGGTGTCGCCACGGGATTCGATCCATGCCGAACGCACATCGGCCAGACCTTTGCGCACGTCGATGATGACGTTGGGGTCGGTGTAGGGACCCGAAGTGTCGTACACGCAGACCGGCGCGTTGATCTCGCCGCCGAAGTCTGTAGGGGTGACGTCCAGGCTGATTTCGCGCATTGGCACGCGGATGTCGGGGCGCGAGCCCTGAACGTAGATTTTCTGCGAACGGGTGAACGGCTGAACCGACCCCGAATCGACCTGGGCTGATTCACTCAGATTGGCGTTTTTTAGTGTTGTACTCATCACGGGCTCTCCAGACATCATCCAGCAGCGGAATGAATTGTCGGAGCGTGAGCCTGATTCGAACGGACGGAGGCACCCAGAAATGACAGCGGATGCTGAGAATCGAAAAACGAGGACTGTTCAGAATTTGAACAAAGACGACCCCGGACGACACTCAAGAGGACTCGCCGGGAGACGAGAAATCTTGTTCCCTACGCAGGCGCTAACCTGATCAGGTTCAACGGGATCCGGATTATCCGATCTCAGCCTCATATCAAGGCACCCCGACAAGAACGGCGTCAGTCTAGACGCGACATGCCGAAAACGCCAAGCGCGCAATTCAAACGCTTGTTAAATGGCTCTTTTACCCGATTGTTGTCGTGATCGTGCGGAACTACACTCGCTACGCGGCGCCAAAGCGATCTGGACCCGACTGCCATGTGCGTTTTTACACAGCTTCAACTACTAGGGAATGTCTATGCTGCGCAAACTTTCACTGGCCATTGCCGTGTCATATGCTTCGAATGCAATGGCCGGGGCAGCGGACTTGCCTCTGCCGACCAGGACCGGTCTGGTCAGCGTCTATCAGGAAGCCGTCAACAACAACGCCGATCTGGCCGCCGCCCGCGCCGACTACGCAGCGCAGAAGGAAATCGTGCCTCAGGCGCGCGCGGGCCTGCTGCCGAACATTTCCGGCGGGGCCGACGTGAACAGCACGCGCACCAAGATCGATGAGCCATCTGCCGTGATCAATCGCAGCGGCACGGTCTATCGAGCCACCTTGAGTCAGCCGATCTTCCGCGCCGACCGCTGGTTCCAGCTCAAGGCGGCCAAGGACGTCAACGAGCAGGCCCTGCTGCAACTTTCGGCCACCGAGCAAAACCTTATCCTGCAAAGCGCCGAGGACTATTTCTCGGTGCTGCGCGCCCAGGACAACCTGGCCTCGACCAAAGCCGAAGAGGCCGCATTCAAACGCCAGCTGGATCAGGCCAACGAGCGCTTCGATGTGGGGCTGTCGGACAAGACCGACGTGCTCCAGGCCCAAGCCAGTTACGACACCGCTCGGGCGGCGCGTATCGTCGCCAAGCGCCAGGTGGACGATGCGTTTCAGGCGTTGGTGACCTTGACCAATCGCGAATACAACTCCATCGAAGGTATCGTGCACACCCTGCCAGTGCTTGCGCCGTCACCGAACGACGCCAAATCCTGGGTCGACACGGCCTCGCAACAGAACCTCAATCTGCTGGCCAGCAACTATGCTGTCAGCGCGGCCGAGGAGACCCTGCGCCAACGCAAGGCTGGTCACGCACCGACCGTCGATGCCGTCGCTCAGTACGAGAAAGGTGACAACGACCAGCTGGGTTTCACCAACCCGAACTATACCGGGCAGGACTTTCATGGCAGCGTCGAGCAACGCAGCATCGGCCTGCAAGTGAATATCCCGATCTACAGCGGCGGCCTGACCAGTTCGCAGGTGCGCGAAGCCTACGCCCGCCTTGGGCAGTCCGAGCAACAGCGTGAAGGCATGCGCCGCCAAGTGGTGGAAAACACCCGCAACCTGCATCGCGCGGTGAACACCGATGTGGAACAGGTGCAGGCGCGCAAACAATCGATCATCTCCAACCAGAGCGCCCTGGAAGCCACGCAAATCGGCTACCAGGTGGGCACGCGCAACATCGTCGACGTGCTCGACGCGCAACGCCAGCTGTATGCCTCGGTGCGCGACTACAACAACACCCGCTACGACTACATCCTCGACAACCTGCGTCTGAAACAGGCCGCGGGCACGTTGAGTCCAGGGGATTTGCAGGACCTGTCGCGCTATCTCAAGCCCGATTACAACCCCGATAAAGACTTCCTGCCGCCGGATCTGGCAAAAGAGGCGGCGAAGAATTTTGAGCGGCCTTCGGAGCGATAATCAACGATGCAGATCCTATAGGAGCGTGCTTGCCCGCGATCGCGTTGTGTCAGGCAACATTTAGGTATCGGGTCGAACGCAAGCGCGAGCAAGCGCGCTCCTACACAGGCTTAGCGCAATAAGCCTGCGATCCCATCCAACAGCCTCTGCAACGCCCCTTGATTCGCCTTCATCACGGCCAGGCCGGCATCGGCCATGGCCTTCGCTTGCTCAGGCTGTTCGATCAATCGCTGCACCACCGCTTTCAATCCCGATGAATCACTAACCTCTTCCAGCGCTCCGGCATTGCGCAGCATCGCGGCGATTTCGAGAAAGTTGAACAGGTGCGGGCCGCTCAGGACGGGTTTATCAAGCGCCGCAGGCTCCAGCAGGTTGTGACCGCCATTGGGCACCAGACTGCCTCCGACGAAGGCGATATCAGCCAGCGCGTAGAGAAACAGCAGCTCGCCCATGGTGTCGCCGACCAGCACCGAAGTCCCGCCTGTCACCGGCTCGGCTGTCGAACGACGCACACTGTTGAAACCTTGCTGCTGGCTCAATTCGAAGACGCTGGTGAAGCGCTCGGGATGACGCGGCACCAGAATCAGCAGCGCATCAGGATGGTGTTTCAGCACGTCGCGATGGGCTGCCAGCACCACTTCATCCTCACCGGCATGGGTACTGGCGGCGATCCACACCGGGCGCGCTGTGATCTGCCAAGCTTCACGCTGTTGCGCCGCGCGCTGCAGCAGTTGCGGGTCGATGGTCAGGTCGAATTTGATCGAACCAGTCACCGTCACGCGCTCAGGCCGTGCGCCGAGATCACGAAAGCGCTGGGCTTCAGTTTCGGTCTGCACGGCAATCAGGCTCATTTCGGCCAGCATCGGGCGGGTGAGCTTGGCGAACTTTCCGTAGCCACGCGCTGAGCGTTCCGACAAGCGTGCGTTCGCCAGGACCGTCGGGATGCCACGTTTCGCACACTGATGAATGTGATTGGGCCAAAGCTCGGTTTCCATGATCACGCTGATCTTCGGCTGGATGTAATCGAGAAAACGCCCTGCCGCCCACGGAAAGTCGTAGGGCAAATAGCAATGCTGAATCCGCGGCTCATTGGCGAACATCGACTGGATGCGCTCGGAGCCGGTCGGCGTCATGCACGTAATGGTGATCGGCAGCAGGGGATAACGTGCAAGCAAGGCGCGAATCATCGGTGCGGCGGCGATGCTTTCGCCCACCGACACCGCGTGAACCCAGATGCCGCCCTTTTGCATGGGCAGCAACCCGCGAGCGAAACGCTCGCTGATCCGCTGTGAGTAAGCCGGGGCTTTGCGCGCACGCAGCCACAGGCGCAGGACGATCAGTGGCAAGCCAAGATGGAACAGCAGGGTGTAGAGAGTTCTATTCATGGGCGCGGAGTTTATCAGCCAATGGCCTTCAGATGATGGGTGAAGCATTCGGCGAGCCAGCGGGCGGCAGGCCCCAGCGGTTCGTCCCGACGCCAGACCATTTCCACCACCAGCGCGGGCGGTGTCCATTCACTGCTCAACTCGATCATCTGATTCTGATAGGTCGGATACTGCACCACGTGGCGCGGCAGCCAGGCCCAGCCCAGCCCGCGCATCAGCAGCTCGGCCATGACGTAAAAGCTGTCTGCACGCCAAACGCGGGGGCTCAACTGCTCGCCGCCCGGATAGCCGCTTTGCTGCGGCGCGATGAGCAACTGCCGATGCCGCGCCAGTTGCTGACGAGTGATCAGCGGCTCGCTCGCCAGCGGATGATCGACCGCACAGACCGTGACCATTTCGACACTGCCCAATACCCGCCGCTCAAGGGCTTCGGGCATTTGCTCGTGGTGAAACAGCAGCCCGAGATCAGCACGCCGCTCCAGCAGCTTGCGCGCTACGTCACCCTGAGCACCGCTGGCCAGCTGCACCTCGACACTGGGGAAACGTTCATCCAGCGCTTCCAGGCTGTCGAGCACCGGCTGGTAGGGCATCGCTTCGTCATGGGCCAGACGCAAGCACGCTTCCTGCCCGCGCATCAACGCCAGGGCGCGGCCATCGAGGCGATCGCACTGACGCAACAGCTCTCGCGCCTCCTCCAGCAACGCACTCCCCGACTCGGTCAGACGCGGCTGACGCCCACTGCTGCGATCGAACAAGCTCACGCCCAGATCGGTTTCGAGCATGGCAATCGCGTTGCTGACCGCCGACTGCGCACGCTTCGACTCTCTGGCCGCGGCAGAAAAAGAACGCTTCTCGGCCACGCTGACGAACAGCCGGATCTGCTCAAGGCTCCACTCCACGATGTAAAAACCTATCAGCTAAAGAGATAGGTAATGACTTTACCCCATCTGCGATTGCTCTAGAATCGCTGGCATTGAAGACTGCTTTTGTATTGAGGGTTCTGCCATGTCCGCCTATTACCTGCTCGCCATCGCCATCTGCGCCGAGGTCATCGGCACCGTCTCCATGAAAGCCGTCAAAGGCCTGAGCACGCCGCTGCCTCTGCTGTTAGTGATCGTCGGTTACGCCGTGGCGTTCTGGATGTTGACGCTGGTGGTGCGAAGCATCCCGGTGGGCGTTGCCTACGCGGTGTGGGCCGGCATGGGCATCGTCATGGTGAGCATCGCTGCGTTGTTCATCTACGGCCAGAAACTCGACCTGCCTGCCATTGCGGGAATGGCGCTGATCGTCGCGGGCGTGGTGGTGATCCAGCTGTTCTCGAAAACGGCCGGTCATTAAGGAGGTCATTGAAAAGCGGCTTCCCCTATAATGGCCCGATTCGCTTTGCCATTTGAGGTGTCCATGCCATCTGCTATTTCCACCGACGTCCTGATTGTCGGCGCAGGCGTTGCCGGTCTCTGGCTCAACGCACGTCTGCGTCGGCAGGGTTTTTCGACAGTGGTGGTGGAAAGCGCCAGCCTCGGCGGCGGGCAGACGTTCAAGTCTCAGGGAATCATTCACGGCGGCGCCAAATACGCCCTGCATGGCGCGCTCTCCGGCGCCTCTGAAGCCATCGCCGACATGCCCCGCCGCTGGCGCGAAGCGTTGGATGGCAAGGGCGAACTGGACCTGTCCGGCGTGCGTTTGCTGTCCGAGGCCCATTATTTGTGGTCGCCGGGCACCATCGCTGGCAACCTCACCAGCTTCTTCGCCAGCAAGGCCGTGCGCGGGCGTGTCGATCAGGTCAAAGGCAGCGAGCTTCCCCCAGCTCTGCAAGACCCGCGCTTCAAGGGCAAGGTCTATCGCCTGGCCGAGCTGGTGATCGACGTACCCAGTCTTGTGAAAAAACTCGCCGAATTGGCGGGCGACAGTCTGCTGGCAGGCGAGGTCATCGAACCACTGCGCAATGATGGCGAACTGGTGGGCCTGCGGGTCGACGGTCGCGACATTCATGCCCAGCGCGTGGTGCTGAGTGCTGGCGAAGGCACTGCCGATCTGCTCAAGGCGCTCAATGTCAGCCAGCCGGCCATGCAGCGCCGACCGCTGCACATGGTTCTGGTCAAAGGCCCAACGCTCAAGCCTCTGTATGCGCATTGCCTGGGTGGCGGACCGAAGCCGCGCATCACCGTCACCACCCACCCGGCGGCCGGTGGGCAGTGGGTCTGGTACCTGGGCGGCGATATTTCCGAAGCCGACGGCGTGGCCCGTGACCCCGCCGAGCAAATCGCATTCGCAAAAAAAGAGCTCTCGCAGCTGCTGCCTTGGGTCGATCTGAGTCAGGCGCAGTTCACCACTTTGCGGGTTAATCGCGCAGAGCCTCAGCAGAGCGGCCTGGTGCGCCCGGACAACGCCTTCCTCGACGTGCAGGGACGCCTGATGGTGGGTTGGCCGACCAAGCTCGCACTGGCGCCGGACTTCGCTGATCGTGTCCTGGCCTCATTGTCGCGTGACGATATTCACCCGATCCCGCAGCCGACCTCTACCGACCTGCCCAAGCCGCCACTGGCCAAACCTGTGTGGGATGTGCTGCTGCCATGAAGACCTTGCACGATCTGCATAGACCGCTGGGCGGCCTCGGCATCGACGTTTCCCCCATCGGTCTCGGAACCGTCAAGTTGGGCCGCGATCAGGGTGTGAAATACCCCAGCGGCTTTACCATTCCCGACGACGACGAAGCGCGGATGCTGCTCAAACAGGCGCGCAATCTGGGCATCAACCTGATCGACACCGCACCCGCGTACGGCCGCAGCGAGGAACGCCTCGGCCCCTTGCTGCGCGGGCAGCGCCATGACTGGGTCATTGTCAGCAAAGTGGGGGAGGAATTCGAAGCGGGTCGGTCGAGTCACGACTTCAGCGCAGCGCACACGCGGATGTCCGTGGAGCGCAGCCTCAAGCGCCTGGAAACCGACTTCATCGACCTGGTGCTGGTGCATTCCGACGGCAATGACTTGCATGTGCTCAACGAGTGCGGCGTCTACCAGACCTTGGCCGAGCTCAAGCGCGAAGGCAAGATTCGCGGCTTCGGCTTTTCGGGCAAGACCGTTGAGGGAGGCTTGCTGGCGTTGCAGGAGGGTGACTGCGCGATGGTCACTTACAATCTCAACGAGCAAGGCGAAAAACCGGTCCTGGACTACGCTGCTTCCCACAACAAAGCCATCTTGATCAAAAAAGCCCTGGCCAGTGGGCACGTTTGTCTGAGTCCCGGTGTCGATCCTGTGCAAGCCAGTTTCGAACTGCTGTTTGAGCATCCTGGCGTCACCGGTGCTATCGTCGGGACCATCAACCCGCTGCACCTGGCCCATAACGTAGCCACCGCTGCCAATGTGATTCGCCGTCGAGCCTGATACAGGCGGCCGACCCCAACGCAAGAAGGAGCCGATATGCCGCGAACGCTTATAAGAAAGAACCCAAGCAACTTCAAAACCCTGCCGCTGTTCATCGAAGCCACCCCCGAAAGCCTGAGTTACCAGAGCGTCGGGATGCCGCTCAATTTCTCCCAGACCCTGCAACGTCGGCGCAAGATCGAGGTGGAGGACAACGAGCGTTTTTCCACTGAGCTGGCCAATCTTGGCGTGTCGGTGCGACTGACCCTCAATTGGCAAAATCGCGACTACTGGGTGCTGGTACGCCAGCGGCGCCAGGACCGAGGCGATGTGGTCTTGAAGCTGATTTCCGGCTACGTCCCGGCCCATGAACTGAATCTGCCGCTGCACACGGCGATCCAGGAAGTGGCCGAGGAATGCCTCATTGAAACGCCGCAAGGCTGGCTCGGCGGCCGCTTCAATGACACCTGGCTGCCCGCCCCTTATGCCGCTGCCTTGCACTATCGCGAGGCCATGCCCTTTCGCCTGAGCCCGCTGTCCGGCGCCGCGCGGCCCGTGCGTTGCGGCAGCATGACGTTGATCGAGCGTCCTCGGGCGTACGTCCATCTGCCGACTGCTTCATTGCAATTGATCTACGACATGCGTCTGGAAGTGCCGAAAGAGGCGCGGCCGCTGAGCCTCTTTCACGTCGATGAGAGCCTGGAGAACGATCAGCTGGTCGCCCGACTCAATCGCAGCAAACCCGATTTGTACCTCATGCCACTGGAAAACGGCTCGCCGTTGCCGGAGCTGTACACCCTCAAGAATGACAAGCTGACACCGGCCAGCACGCGCGGCTTGTATCTGGCGGAGAGCTTTGCCGCTCAGGAAGGCTGGGTGGTGAAGGAGGAGCGGATCCGCTGGAAGGACTGGCTGCTGCAGCAAGGGCTGACGCCGCCGAAACCGAAGAAGACCGGGATCAAGCGCCGGTTGAAGGTGGGAGCCAAACAGCTGCTGCGCATTGCGCGCAAGACGTTGCATAAGTCGTAGAGGAGCCGCCCATCTGTCGGGCGCTGCACGTAAAACTGTGGGGGCGAGCTTGCTCGCGAATACGGTATCCGAACCGCTGAAAATACGGCGGATGTACCGAACTCTTCGTGAGCAAGCTCACTCCCACAGGTTCTGCGTCATACCTGCAGATCAGCGAAGTGCGAGAGGCTCGCGACTCACTGCCTGCGGATCTTCTCGACAATGGCGGTCGTCGAACTGTTTTCGACCAGCCCCAACACCCGCACTTCACCGCCGTACGCCTGAACGATCGATGCGCCGACCACCTGATCGACGCTGTAATCGCCACCTTTGACCAGCACATCCGGCCGAACATGGGTCAGCAGGTTTTCCGGCGTGCCTTCAGGGAAGCTGATCACCCAGTCCACCGCGCCAAGCCCCGCCAGCACCGCCATGCGCCGGTCGACGCTGTTGATCGGGCGGCCAGGGCCCTTGAGGCGGCTGACCGACGCATCGTCGTTGACCGCGACGATCAAACGATCGCCCTGCGCCCGCGCCTGCTCCAAATAGGTGACGTGACCGGCATGGAGAATGTCGAAGCAACCGTTGGTGAACACGATCTTCTCGTTGTGCGCGCGAGCGTCGTCGATGGCCAGCAGCAGTTGATCGAGGCTCAACACGCCCCGTTCCGAACCCTCGGCACGCTGGATCGCACGACGCAGCTCAGGCGCGCTGATGGCCGCGGTGCCCAACTTGCCAACGACGATACCGGCCGCAAGGTTGGCCAGCGCCACGGCGTGGGGCAACTCCTCGCCTGCCGCGATGGCAGCGGCCAGGGTGGAGATGACTGTGTCGCCGGCGCCGGTCACATCGAACACTTCCCGTGCACGGGCCGGCAAGTGCAGAGCCTGTTGCTCGGGACGCAGCAGGGTCATGCCGTGTTCGCCACGGGTCACCAGCAGCGCACCCAGTTCAAGCTCCGCCATCAGCTGCGCGCCTTTGGCGACCAACTCGCCCTCATCGGCACAATGGCCGACGATGGCTTCGAATTCGCTGAGATTTGGTGTGATGATGCTGGCGCCGCGATAGATCGCGAAGTCTTTGCCTTTCGGGTCGGCAAGCACCGGTATGCCGCGATCACGAGCCGCCTTGATCAGCACCTGATGGTTTTTCAGTGCGCCTTTGCCGTAGTCGGACAGCACCAGCACCTTGACGCCTTCGAGCAGCGAATCAACTTCCTTACTCAGGGCTAGCGCGTCGGTAACGAAGGGCTCTTCGAAGTCAATGCGCAGCAGTTGCTGATGGCGGCTCATGACGCGCAATTTGACGATGGTGGGCTGGTGGGCGATGCGTTGGAAGCGCGCGGTGACGCCCGCGGCCTTTAGGCTGTTGCTCAGGCTTTCGGCTGCCTCATCTTGACCGGTGACGCCGACCAGCGACGCCTTGGCACCCAGTGCGGCGATGTTCAACGCCACGTTGGCGGCGCCGCCCGGACGATCTTCGATCTGATCGACCTTGACCACCGGAACCGGCGCCTCAGGTGAAATCCTCGAGGTACCGCCATGCCAATAGCGGTCGAGCATGACATCGCCCACTACCAGAACTGGTGCCTGATCGAAACGCGGCATGGACAACTTCATCGAACAACCCGTAACTAAGAATGAACAGGGGCGGAATCTTAGCACAGGGTTTGCAAAGGCTTGAGAACCGGAGGGAAACTCGGTGTAACAGTAGAACGATGATTACCTGTAGGAGCGCGCTTGCCCGCGAAGGTAGTAGGCCAGTCAACTTTGACGTGTCTGGCCTGACGCCTTAGCGGGAAAGTGCGCTCCTACAGGTTTAAGCGCTGTATGGGACAGAGGAGTCAGATGGCCCCAACCGGCGCGGGCTCATCCAGACCCATCGCGTGCAGACGCGCGTAGTAGCCGTTTTGCTCCAGCAGCTCGGTGTGGGTACCGCGCTCTACGATGCGGCCTTGATCCATGACCAGAATCAGATCGGCGCGCTCGATGGTCGACAGCCGGTGGGCGATGACCAGGGTGGTGCGGCCCTTCATTACATGGTCCAGCGCCGCCTGGATATGACGTTCGGATTCGGTATCCAGCGCCGAGGTGGCTTCATCGAGAATGAGCAGCGGTGCGTTTTTCAAGAGCGCGCGAGCAATTGCCAGACGCTGCCGCTGACCGCCGGACAGCAGCACGCCGTTTTCGCCCACCTGAGTGTCGAAGCCTTCAGGCAACTGATCGACGAACTCCTTGGCGTAGGCATCGGCTGCGGCCGCTTCGATATCGGCACGCGGTGCACCCGCCAGATCGCCATAAGCGATGTTGTTGGCGACCGTGTCGTTGAACAGCGTCACGGCCTGATTCACTTGAGCCACATGTTTGCGCAGGTTGCGCAGGCGATAGTTCTCGATCTCGACGCCATCGAGCAGGATCTGTCCCGATGTGTGGTGATAAAAGCGTGGAATCAGGTTGGCCAGCGTCGACTTGCCGCTGCCGGACCGACCGACCAGCGCGATCATCTGCCCGGGGGCTGCAGTGAAGCTGATGTCGTGCAAGACCTGACGCGCGGTTTCCGGATAGGTGAAGCTCAGATTTCGGACCTCCAGATTGCCTTGCACCCGATCCAGCTCGACGGTACCGGTATCGACCTCCGGTGTCACGTCCAACTGTTCGAAGATGCTCTCAGCGCCGGCGACACCTTTCTGGATCGTCGAGCTGACTTCAGACAGCTGACGGATCGGCTTGGGCAACAGACCCGCCGCCGTGATGTAGGCCACCAGATCACCGGCCGTCGCATCACCACGCAGCCAGAGCACGAGGAACATCAGCACGGCCATGGCGGTATAGATTACCAATTGCAGCATCGGCGTGTAGATCGCGCCGGTCTTGGTCATGCGCAGCTGTTTGTCGGTGTTGCTGGTGCTTGCCTTGGCGAAGCGCTCTTCTTCGTACTTCTCACCGCCGAAGCTGCGCACCACGCGATAACCCTGAATGGTTTCCGACGCAACATGGGTCACATCGCCCATCGCCACCTGGATTTTCTTGCTCTGCTTGCGGAATTTCTTGCTCGAGCTGCCCACCATGAACGCGATCAGCGGCAGAATTGCCAGCATCACGATGGTCAGTTTCCAGTTCATCCACACCAGATAAAGGAACAGAAAGACGATGGTCAGGCCTTCACGGATCACCACCTTGATGGCGTCGGTGGCGGCGCCGGTGACCATGGTCACGTTGAAGGTAATGCGTGAGATCAGGTGCCCGGAGTTATGAGTGTCGAAATAACGGTTGGGCAACACCAGCAGTTTGTTGAACAACTCGACCCGCAGGTCGTGAACCAGGCCCAGGGAGACCTTGGCCAGGAAGTAGTTACCCAGATAAGACCCCAACCCCTGCCACGCGGCGATCAATACGATCAGCAGCGGCACTGCCTGCAGCAACTGCAGATCGCGCAAGTAAGGCACGTCAGGGAACAGCGCGGCTTGAGGGTTGGTCAGGCCATCGACGAAATATTTGAGAATGCCGGCCAGCATGGGCTGGGTCGAGGCGAAAATGACGAAGCCGACAATGCTGAGCAGAAAGAGGCCTACATAAGGCTTCACATAAGTCAGCAGTCGGAGATAGATTTTCAGGCTGGAGGATTCGCGTTTCTCTGGCGTGCTCATGGTCATCGATACGATAAAAAGAGCCGAAATACTAACACACGCAGGTTGTGTGAAAACGTAGCGAGCGAAGGCAGACAATGCAAAAACGGGCGAAAAACGGCCGGGGTCGCCTCCGACTCCAGGTGTTCCAAACAAGCATTTTTCGCCCGTCTTTAAACGCAGTATTGCGTGCTTAACGCCGAAGGCGCCCAGCCCGCAGCAGTTTTCACATTGCCTGCAAGGGTAGGGTTGGGCCTCGGGCAAGCTGCTGAGGTATCATGGCCGCCATTTTCGAAGGAGCCCGCATGCGAGCACTCGCCTACGCTGACTACCAAGCCCTACGCAGCGACGCCGAAGTCATAGAAGCCGACTTCTTCGGGGACAAGGTGCTACGCCTGACCGACGGCAACTTCATGAAGCTGTTCCGGCGCAAACGGCTGATTTCGTCGGCGGCGTTCTTTCCCTACGCCAAGCGCTTCGCCAGCAATGCGCTGACCCTTCGCAAACGAGGGATCCCCTGCCCGCATGTGCTGGACACCTACCGGGTCGCCGATATTTCCCGTGATGTGGTGCATTATCAGCCGCTGCCCGGGCAGACCCTTCGCCAGTTGATCGCTGATCCCGCGCATTTCCAGGATGCTGCGCTGATTACGAAATTCGGTCGTTTCGTCGCCGAGTTGCACAATCAGGGCATCTACTTCCGCTCGCTGCACCTGGGCAATGTGGTGATGACGCCGGAAAACGAACTGGGCCTGATCGACATCGCCGACATGAAGATCCTGCGTCGCCCGTTGCGCAAAAGCCTATGCCTGCGCAACTTCCAGCACATGCGTCGTTACAAGCACGACCACGCCTGGCTGCTGCAAAAAGGTGGGGATCTGTTTTTCGACAGTTACATCGAGCACAGCGCTCATCAGTGGAAACGCCAGATACTCAGCGAGCACCTGGCGTCGGCGAAGCAGGCGTGAGGCTTAGCTAGCTACTGCCTTTTTCTCGGATTTGCCAAGGCACAGCGAAAGAACGAAAGGCATCCACACCACCATCCACATCGCTCGCGCGCGTCCAAATACGGTAAAGACGTCGAACTGCACAGCGACAGTGGCGAACACCCAGATCATCAGAATCGCCATGCCCAGGCTTTCCGTGCGATGGCGCCAGGCGCGATAGCCGAGCCATAGCCACAGCCAGACCCACAGCGCAGTGAACGGAATGCCGTACTGCACTGCGGTGTCGAGGACGAGGTTATGGCAATGGCCGAACACGATCCCGCCCGCCGACACTTCGTAATCGCTACTCAGGCCGACGCCCAGCCAGGGCCGCTGATGAACCAGCTCCAGCGCGCCCTTGATCAAGACCATGCGCTCGGAATCACCACGCTGCAGCATCGACGGCTCGAAGATCGCCAACGCCACGGCGGCGACCAACGCCACGATCGCGAGGGCACGATAGAAGCGCCCGCCTCCAAGCAACACGACCACAGCGGCCACCGCCATCAGGGAAACGATCGAACCGCGGCTGCCGGTCATGATGACAAACGCCACCGAACACGCCTGGAGCAGGGCCCAGACCACCTGGCCACTGAGCTTTCGTGGCCACCAGGTGCAACTGAGCACGACCAGCGCGGCGATGGTGTAGCCCGCCGGATTGGGGTTGTCCATGAAGCCGCCGAAGCCGTACATCCGGTCGATGCCGCGCATGGGGTAGGCGATCAGGGCTGCCAGCGAATAAAGGCCGGCCATGCCGCCCCACAGGATCATCATGCTCTGTAGCGGGCGATTGAATGTCCGCCCCCAGACAATCCAGCCGAGGATCAGCATGAGGAAGAACAGCTCCCGCTTGATGATGGTCAGGTAGCGCTCGGCACCGACGCTCCATGCCAGCGAGATCAGTGACCAGGCGAAGAGCAGCAGAAATAGCCACAGCTCGCGCCGATTGAGCACCGTGTGGCGAAACTCATGAAAATAACGAACGATCAGGTAAAGGCAGGGCAAGTAAACGAAGACGGTCAGCAGCCAGCTATAGAACTTCAGCGTCGGCGTGAGCATGACGCCCGCCACGCTCCAGAACAGACCGAAAGCCAGCAGCACGCCAGCGACACCCAGGTGGTCAATGATTGAGCGCAACTGAGCGTTCCCTTGCGAAACGACTCTGCTTAACAACTGCTGATCCTGTAAAGACTGACTCACTGGATACCCTTGGGCTTTCTATATTTGAAGACGAAGTGCCTGAATCGCTTCCATGTCACTCGATTCCAGCGATGGACCGGAACGCTGGCAAACAACCCGCGCGCGAACTTCTTGTCCGCTACCACCGATTCTTTAAGCGCCTTGTTGATGATCGCCAGGCGTCCTGCGTCATAGGCCGGGTTGTCCCGATAGGCCTCGATGACTTTCAGATCGTAAATCAACTGGCTTTTGTAGGCCGTCTTGGAAATGTTGGTTTCATGGCGGCGATACAGCGTCACCCGGTCCGGCAGGATATGCACCTGATACCCGGCCTTGGCGATGCGCAAGGTCATCTGGAAATCCTGGACCTTGATCGAGGGATCGTAGCCACCTACCTTGTCGATGGCTTCGCGCCGGTACATGGCCACTGGTCCGCCAACCGCATAGGCGTCGGCCAGCAATTCGTCGAAGCTCCAGCGTTGCACCGGTGCATGGCTGGCAACCTTGTGCTTGAGCGGCCTGCCCTGCGAGTCGATATAGATGACCTTCGCGCCCAGCAGCCCCACATCCGGATGTTCCTGCATGTAGCTGACCTGACGACGAATGCGCCCAGCCAGCATCACGTCGTCGGAGTCATGCGTGACGACCAGATCGCCGCGGGCGTGGCTCAGCGCGTGGTTGAGCGCAGCACTGACCCCCTGGTTTTCCTGCTGGTAGAACTGAAAACCATGGATCTGACGCAGCGCTTCGATTTTCTCGGCGCTGGCGTCGGTGGAACCGTCGTTGACGACGATCAGTTCGAAGTTGTCATAGTCCTGCTCAAGAACGCTCAGCAGCGACTCTTCGATATAAAGCTCATGATTGAAACACGGCACTAGAATCGAGACTAAAGGCCATTTCATATCCGCACTCGATCCTTGGCATCTGACTGCGCCTGCAAAGACCATGATTCCAGAGGCTGGCGGCGTGTTCCATGACGGTCTGATAGCGAGAAAAATGGCATGCGGAGATTATCTGATTTCAAATTAGTATCATTATGGCCAGCACATAAATCGTTCAAATCAGATCCCTAACGCTGCTCGCAGCCTCTCGAACCTACTCGCCGGCGCCTGTTTGCGCAGTGGCGGTTCAAGTTCACGCACGATTCGCGCGCCGATTGCCCCAAATCCAAACTGAGACACTGACAGATCGCGCCCATTGACTGCAATACGCGCAGCGAGACTCGGGTCATCGCGCAGGACCGCCAGCTTTTCTTGCAACTGCGGGATATCGCTGTAAAACACCACGTTGTGCATGTCTTGCAAACCTAACGCACGATTTTCAGCCTCGCCTTGATCATAGGCAAACAGTACGCATCCGCAGGCCATCGCCTCGAAATTCTTGATCATGTACTCACCCATGCCCACGTCCGCGCTGACGAAAAAGCGAATGCGGTTCAGGGTTTGGCAATATTCTTCGCCGGACTTGGTACGGGTCACCACCAGTTTTTCGACTTGCCCGAGTTCGTCGAGCAATGCCTTGCGGCCGCTGTAGGCAACGCTGTTGGTGCTGCCGACGAACGCCAGTTCGATGTCCCGCTCACGCCCTTGATCACTAAGGAGCGTCTGGTCATAACCCTTGGGCACGAATACCGCGTCGAAGCCCTCCCCGCGCAGTCGCTCGCTGACCACGAACCCGGAACTCAGTACACGCACCCACGGCAACTTGCGATAGTGGGCGCTGAACTTACCGGTGTACTTGCAAGGGATGTAGTTCTGGTAGGCATCGTGTTCGAGAATCACCAGGTTCGGAACCGTACGAATGAAGCTCGCCTGCCGGATTTCCTGCTTGAAACGCAGAAAGAACACAATACGGTCGTATTGCGTCACGTCCACGTGCTGGCGGAAGTAGCGCCGCAGATTGCGTTGCTCGTCTGAAGTCAGCCATCGCAGATCGCAATCGCAGTTGGTCGCGACGCCTTCGTACAGACGATCCAGAATGGCGCGCTGCTCTTTCTGGACCAGAAATAGAACCTTCATGGGCTTCCTTTATAAAACCAGATCTCAGCCCGGCCTCTCGATGCATTGATGATCATCATCGAGGGCAATCAGAGCTCCCTGCGCCAGAACAACTCGTGACGGCGCACGGCCTTTCTGAAAAATTCGTTTTCACCTTCCGCCGGCCAGCGTCGCCCGGCCAGCAACTTCTGCAGCCAGCGCCGAATCCGGCGTTTGAGCGGTGGCGGTGGCTGCAGGTCATGCATCATACCCAAGGCCATGGCCTTGTCTCGCTGTTGATCGGTATTGAGCTCGATACTGTAGGGCACCAGCGGCTGTGACACGTCGAACACCGGTGGCAGCGCGACGCCGCTATAGACATCGCCCATCGGCCAACGATCATTGTCGTGAAGATGATTGGCGTACCCGAGAATCACGCTCGGCTGCCACTCCAGCCCTTGCAAGGCTTCCAGCACAGCGGCCTGGGAGCAAATGTGATCGGGGTGCGGATCGATGGTCGCGTGGGGCATGACCAACACCTGTGGCCGTGCTTGTTGCAATAAGGCACGCAGATCGGCGATCAGGTTGTTCCAGGTCGGCGCGCCGTCGGCATCGCTCGGCAACGACAGGCTGTTGAACTGCCGGAAAATGCGCGTATCGCACAAATCGGCTTCGCGGGAGGCAATCGGCTGATCGGGGGCTGCCTGCATGGCCGGTAACTGAAGACAGAAATAGCCCAACTGCACGCAGCGCGACTCTGGCACACCTGCCCAGCGCGGCACGGTAATGCTGTCCCAGGCGCGCAAACGGCCCTTGATTCGGGCTGCCTCTGCCCGCTGCATACCCATCTGCTGATAATGCTCGGCTTCGATTTCGCCAGCGGTCAGGGTGACGATCCAGCTTTCATCAGCCTGGCTGTATAGGCCGAAAGCTGCCAATTCAGCGTCATCGGCATGGGGCGCAATGACCATCACGCGCTGACGTCGGGCGTCGGCATGGGCAAATGACCAAAGACGCGGCCGTCCGTGAAGGCTGCAACGGCGTCCACGGATACGCAAGGTGCCCGCATTCAGCGCCGCGCCGAAGCCTGTGAGATTGAGATAACGCAGGCCCTTCACCCCGCGCTCGAATACCTGACTGTCGCGCATCTGGCCACTGCTCAATTCAACGGTAGGGTCGAGAAAACGCCCCAGCCATGAGCTTTTGATTGATACCGCCAGCACCAGGGTTTCGAAGCCATTGAGTTGGGGCACCTGATCGACCGTCAGCAGGTCGCCCTGCAAAGCGGCGCCGGGCACTTCGTTTTGTGCCGGAAACTGGTAAAGGTAGTCATCACCTGGCGAGTAGAACAAATGATCAGAGAACCAGGCCTCGTGCCCCACCCAACCCAGTACCGCCAGCACCAGCGGCAACCACCACGTCACCAGCATGCCAAGCAGCACCAGAATGACCAATGCCACCAGCAACGCCACGCGCTTGTTGCGGCGGTGGCGTTTGAGCAATGCCTGTTTGCGGCTCAAATCTGAAACACCGGTACGGGATTGCACCAACGATCCTTGTACTCACGATCGGCGCGACCGAAGGAAAAGCGCAGTGCCTTGGCCCGCATCCGCGCGTCTTCCCAGGCGCTCTGCGTATTGATGAAACTCAACACGCTGCCGGGGCTGAAGTCTCGGGTTTCAGGGTCGACGCCGCCATTGACGTATTCGATGCTGACCCACTCCGGCGCTTCGACGCGGTAAATCAGTTGAATGGCAATCGGCGCGTCGTTGAGGAAGATCACTGACCCGATAAGCAGATCGCGCAGCAGCTCGACAACTTCCGCCATGCGCTCGGCGCCGGTGGCCGCGAAACCCCAGCGGCGCTGGAACAGATCGCAATACATGCGCGCGATCTCGGCGCTGCTGAAATCAGTGATAGGGCGCACGACGCCGCCAGCCTCCTCCAGCAGACGCAGTTCGCGCCGCTGGTTGTAGCGAAATTTCTTCGACAGTTCTTCCGGCGTGCGGGCCATTGCCAGAGATTCGGTCTGGGGTTTTAGCGTCGTAATGCGCCCCTCATTGAGTTGCGAGAGGTAACGTCCACGATGACGCAGCGCCACCTGAGCGTCGGCTGCCGCCGGCAGGATCAGCTCGGCGTTACCCAAATCGAACAGGCCTTTTTTGCCGCGGCTTTTCAACACGTCCTTGGACAACGCCAGCGAGCGACCCCAGGTCGGGATCGCTGCTCTGAGTTCGCCATCTTGCTCCCAGCCCAGATAGCGCACCGGGATTTGCGCCAGCCCGGCCAGCCGCTCGACCACCAGAGGATGGGTCGCGACACTGCCGCCAAAACGCTCCCAGGTGCGCTGATAGGCGGGCGCATCGATCGGCGTCCAGCCACGTTCCCGCCAGGCTTGAAAACGATTGAGCATCAGGACACCGCAGTCAGGTCGGTGACTTGCGGCAAACGCCAGAAAACATTGCGAACAGCTTCATCGGAGAACCGCTCACGCAGGCGATCGAGCATCATTTCGGCGCAGGACTGGCGCTGTTCGGCGTTCAGTCGCGACAGGTGATTCAGCCCTTGGGCCAGATGCTCGGCATCGCCCAGCGGGAAGAGAATGCCCACGCCCTCGACTACTTCCCTGGCGCCGCCGGCGGCTGTCGCGATCACTGGCACCCCGGCGACCATCGCTTCAAGAAGCACCATGCCGAAGGGTTCATGATCGGAGCTCAGGGCGAAGGCGTCGAAGGCCTTGAAGTAGCGACTGGCCTGAGGCACTTGGCCGAGCAGCAGAACACGCGACCCAACACCCAGTTCCATGGCCAATTCTTTTAAATCCTGTTCCAGACGCCCCTTGCCCAGAATCACCAGCTGACTATCGGCAGGCAGCGCCGGCAATGCCTGGGCAAAACCGCGCAGCAGCGTGGCCTGGTCCTTGTCCGGATGCAGGCGGCCGACGTTGCCGACGATCCAGGCGTCCTGCGGCAGACCCAGCGCTTCTCGGGCCTCTTCGCGGGATACCTGAGTGGCGGTGAGCTGCTCGATGTCGATCCGGTTATACAGCGTCTGAATACGCCCGGTCGGCCATTTGGGCAGGCACTTGCGCATGTCGTCGCGCACGGCATCGGAGACGCCCAGAAGGCTGAGGCGCATGCGGAACAGGTGCGCGAACAACTTGCGGCTGCGGCGCTCATAGTCGCCGAAGGCGTGATGCACGCCAATCACCGGCAACCCGGTGGCCAGCAGCGCGATGTAGATCGGTTTGAAACGGTGGGCGATACAGAACGCAAAATCCCGGGACGCGGCTATCTTGCGCAGATCGCGAATGGCGCCCAGCTTCAGGCCACGAATGGCCCTGGAGCTGTATTCCATGAACAGCACGTCGTCCGAAGCGCAGCCCGCAGCGACTTCCGGGTCGGCAGCGCCGGTCAGGAATACCGTGGTGACTCGGTATCCCTTGCCCGCGAAAAGGCTGGCGTATTGACGGGCGCAGTCGAGAAACGGCCCGTCATAGCCGTGGCAGAACTGCAATACATGGCGCTCAGCCGAGCGTGTCATAGGTATCCGCGCCCTCTTTGACCACCAGGATGTCTTCCATGATCAGGTACTGCAGGTCCGAGCCGAAGAACATGTTCAGGGCGTCGGTTGGCGAGCAGATCATCGGCTCGCCGCGACGGTTGAGCGAGGTGTTCAGCGACACGCCGTTACCGGTCAGGTTTTCCAGCGCCTTCATCATGTCGTAGTAACGCGGGTTGTATTCGCGCTTGAGCACCTGGGCGCGGGATGTGCCGTCTTCGTGGACGACTTCCGGCACGCGGGTCTTCCACTCTTCGGCGACTTCAAAGGTGAAGGTCATGAACGGCGCCGGGTGATCGATCTTGATCATCTGTGGCGCAACGGTGTCGAGCATCGACGGGCAGAAAGGCCTCCAGCGCTCGCGGAACTTGATCTGGTGGTTGATGCGGTCGGCAACGCCGGCCACGCTCGGGCAGCCGATGATCGAACGACCGCCCAGCGCGCGCGGGCCGAACTCCATGCGGCCCTGGAACCAGGCCACCGGGTTGCCGTCGACCATGATCCTGGCGATCTGCTCGGGCATGTTCTCAAGCTTGCGCCATGCAGGCCGGCTCGGATGGCGGGCACACGCCGCGATTACGTCTTCGTTGCTGTACGACGGGCCGAGGTAGACGTGTTCCATCTTCTCGACCGGTACACCGCGAGCGTGGGAAACGTAAGCGGCAGCACCGACCGCCGTACCCGCATCGCCAGAAGCGGGCTGCACGAACAGCTCTTTGACTTCCGGACGGGCGATGATCTTCTGGTTCAGCTTGACGTTGAGTGCGCAGCCGCCAGCGAACGCGATCTTGCCGGTTTCCTTGAGGATATCGCCCAGGTAGTGATCCATCATCTGCAACGCCAGCTTCTCGAACAGCGCCTGCATGCTGGCCGCGTAGTGGATGTACGGTTCGTCGGCAATGTCGCCTTCGCGCTTGGGACCCAGCCACTCGATCAGCTTGGGCGAGAAGTAGAAGCCCTTGCCCTTCTCTTTATAGCGGCGCAGGCCGATGACGTTGGCGTATTCGGTGTTGATCACCAGTTCGCCATTTTCGAAACTGGCCAGACGCGAGAAGTCGTATTTGCTGGCATCGCCGTAAGGCGCCATGCCCATGACCTTGAACTCGCCATCGAGCATTTCGAAGCCGAGGAACTCCGTGATCGCGCCGTACAAGCCGCCGAGGGAGTCCGGGTCATAGAATTCCTTGATCTTGTGGATCTTGCCGTTCTCGCCGTAGCCGAAGAACGTGGTGGCGTACTCGCCCTTGCCATCGATCCCCAGGATTGCGGTTTTCTCTTTGAAACCGGAGCAGTGATAGGCGCTGGAAGCGTGGGCCAGGTGGTGCTCGACCGGCTCGATCTTGATCTTCTTCGGATCGAAGCCCAGTTGCTCGAGGCACCAGACGATCTTGTTGCGATAGCGCTTGTAGCGACGATTACCCATCAGAATGGCGTCAAGTGCCCGATCCGGGGCATACCAGTAACGCTTAGCATAGTGCCAGCGTGCTTCGCCGAACAGGCTGATTGGGGCGAACGGAATGGCAACCACATCGACGTCGGACGGTTTGATGCCAGCCTGCTCCAGGCAGAACTTCGCAGACTCGTACGGCATGCGGTTCTTTGCGTGTTTGTCGCGAACGAAGCGCTCTTCTTCGGCAGCTGCAATCAGTTTGCCGTCGATATACAGGGCCGCGGAAGGATCATGGCTAAGGGCGCCGGACAGGCCAAGGATCGTCAATGCCACTAGGGTCTAGCCTCTTAAAGTCTGCAGACAGGCGTCGTGCGCCTGACGAATAAGGTGCGCCTGGCGCAAGTGCGGCGGGCAGCTAAAGGGCGGGATTATAGCGTAATGAACCAAGATATGGCGCGGGGCGAATAAAACCGTGCCGGTGGTTGTCCGGGCGCACAACGGCCGACGGCAACGCGGGGAAGACGCCTTTTCGTGAGCCGCTGCTGCAGATGCACTGCAATACATATCTACCGCCCTGCCCTGAACGAACCCTGATTGATTGCTTGCGCATCACGCAATCCCGCGTTGACGGCGCCCTGCTTTCCAGAGGGCCAATCAGGAAACACGATCCATGCTCAAGCTCACACCTGTCCGCGCAGCACCTGCTGCCACGCAGCCTGGCGCTGCAGCCGCGCTGAAACGTCTGATCCAGACCCACACAACCCTCGTCGAAGAATCGCGTCATTTGCCCAAGGCACCGCAGGTATTGCTCGACGCCCTGAAGAGCGGAAACAAAGTGCAAGTCGAGGAGCACGTCAGTGGTCTGTTGCAACGCCTCACCAGCTACTGGCAAACGCTCAGCGCCTCGGGACGAAGTCGGGCAAGTCTATTTGCTGACTGCCTAGAAAAGTCGATCCATGACGAGGCCTTGATCAAATCCCACGAGAACGAACTCAGACCGGACGCCGTAACGTGTATGGCGCAGTCCGGCCCCGCCTCAAGTGACGGCGCGCAGGGCCAGGTCAGCGCCTCATCGCTGCATGTGCAATTCAACGCTGCGACCCGGGTGGAAATCCGGGGTGCGCTGGTCATGACGTTGGCAACCGGGCGCACGCTGCTGGCATTGCCGGGCATCGGCCTGACCGAGTTCGCGACCCGGCACGCACTGCTCGATACCGTCGCTCAGTGGCTCAACGACACGGAACTGCGCTGGGCCTTGCTGATCAACGCCGATCAGCGCCATCAGGACATAGCCTTCGCCGTCGCCAATGATTCGGACCTGTTCATCGACGCCTTCAGCGCATCCGATGTGCAGCTACAGGCCATCACAGCCAATCCGTACTTGCATGCGGTGCAAAGCCAGATCGATAAGCAACGTGAGGATGTGCGCTATGTCTGTGGCGCCGGGCTGACCACTGACCCTGACCAACGGGCCGCACAGATCGAGCGCGCCATTGCCATGTCCGGACTGTTCGGGCCGGCAGCGATGCTGGAGCGACGCGAACGAGTGCTGGCCGAACGCAATATGCGCGCGGCCTTGCCGCAGTGGATCAAAATCGCTTCGGTGACGGATCTCGAATTGCTCAAACAGCACATGCAGCGTTACGACCAGGCCCGCGAAGCCCTATCCAGTGCCCTTAACGGAGCGGCTTCTGCCGAGCAATATGCAGATGTCAGCCTGCGCGCGGCCATCGCCAACGATCTGGGTTACGACCTCGCGCCCGACAAGATCAGCGTGAGTACCCAGCGCACCCTGCCGATTACCGGCCAGCACTACACCATCACGCGCACCCTGCCCCAGCTGGCGCTTTATGGCCTGCACCCGGATGACCAGGCGCCGGGCTCGGCTTTTCTGACCAAGACCAGAATCAGCATCGATGGCGTGCCGGTGGGCAGCACTCACCCCGCGCTGACGCCTGCTTATATGGCCCGTACCATCGAGGCGCTGAATCTTCGAGCCAGCTTCGGGGAGTATCAGCGCAAGACCTACGCCAGGGTGTCCAACCAGAAACTGATGGGCGAGTTGATCGGCATCCAGCTGGCCGAGTCGGCCTATGCCGCCAGAATGCAGGGCCATATATCGGCCGACGACTTCGCCGCGATCAAGGCCATGACCGGGTCCATGCCTCTTGAAGACGGCGCAAGGTTGACGGTCCAGCACATTCGAATGAATGACAACGTCCTTGCGCGCCTGTTGGTCGTGAGGAAAGACAATGCCCAGGGAGAGCTTGAGCGGCTGATCATGTTCGCCTCGGACGCGCCGCGAACTCAGCTGTTCCAGAGCTTTGCCAACGAAACGCAGCTGCTCCATGAACTGGTGGCGTGGGCGACCATTCCCCAGATGCGCGACTACTTGCTCGCCCAACTGCAAGCCTCCAATCGCCCTGCGCTGAACCAGACCCTGGACGCTCTCACACACAAACCTCACCCCGAGCCCGACTTCGTGCAGCTGACGACACTGCAAGGCTACGACGCAGCTTTGCAAGGGCTGGTCAGCGAATTGGTGCAGATCACGCTTTCCAATCAGCAAGCCCACACCCCCGACTGGTATATGAAGGCCAGTCCCGCCCAGCGCCAAAAACTGCTGGCTCTGGAAGACGCGATCAATGGCGCCGTCAGTAATTACGACGCGCAGCCGCATACCAGGGTTCAGGCGTTCGATGACTATGTGCACCAGCGTGCCAGCGAGAAAATCGCTCAGTTGCTTAACGTGCCCGCCGGCACTGTGGACCCTGACCGCATCGTCATCACGTCTGCGCGAGAAACGCTGACCTACACCCAGATGATGCGCAACGGCTATGACGACAGCCTCGGCTTTCTCAACCCGGCCGCCGATACCATGGCGACGTTCAGCGGGCCGGAAGGCGTTGATCTGAGCGCTCTCACGCCGGAGCAGGTCGCAGGCTCGGTGCGTGGCAAATGGCTCTGTGACGCCTACGTCGCGCTGATCAGGCGTACGCTGCTGGACCCTGCATCCACCGGTTACGGATTCCGCCGCCAGGCCAGCACGCAGATCACCTGCCTGCAGATGCAGGCCGCCGCACTGCGCAGCCTGCTCAAAGGACACATCGATGCGGCTCAATATCAATGGCTCGAAGTCGCCATCGACAACGCTCATCGCACCGACGCCGAGAGCCGTGCCCGCTATCCGATTCATCCGCTGCAAATCCACATCGACAAACCCTTCATCGCCTCGCACTTGAAGCTGCTGGATCAACTGGTCATTCCCAACACCAAGCTGACTCATTTGGAAACCGTGCAAGGCTGCTTCGCCCTGTTATCCAACGAAAACAGGCTCGCGCCGCTGCTTTATACACCGCAAGCCCCCGACGGGGTCGAGTTCCGGGTATTCGGTTCGTTCGTTGCATCCCTCAGTCAACCGGGCATGATCGACTACTACAAGGATCGTTGCCGAATCAACGCGCGCCGAGTTCTGTCATTCTTCCTCAACGATATGAAACAGGGCAATGCCAACAAACCACCGGTCATTCCAAAGGAGTCGATCGCCGACTTCGCGCAGTTCTGCTTTAACCGGCCGATCGAACGCAAGCTGCGGGACGTGGAGGACACCACGACCGGTCGCCATGACATGCTTAGCCAGTTGATCTGGACCACTGTCGACATCGTTGCCACGGTGCTTACGATGCCATTCCCGCCTGCCAGCTTCGTGGTCGGCGTCGGGCTTTCGCTGCGTGACAGCTTCAAGGCATTTCAGGCGCTGACGGGCGAGTCGCCGGAAGACGCCGATGCGCTGATTCTTGCCTCGATGCTGAACATGGCCGGGGCCGCAGGCGACTTGCAGTCAGGTTTGAAGGGTTTTGGCGGCCTGCTGCGCAAGCTGGGCAAGGGCTCGAACACTACCGCTAAGCCTGCCGCGCTGAAAAAACTGTCGCGCTCAACCAAAAGCGAAAAACTCTATCCGATCGAACTCGAGGATGAGCCGTTCCTGATCGGCAAGCCCAATGCGAACGGCCAGGCGCCGGTGTACCGCAGTCTGGGTTTCGACAATGAGGATGTTTACGCGACAAGGCACTATGCGCTCAAAGATGCCAGCGGCGCTTGGCGGCCGCTTGGGCAGTCATTCTCCACTGCAACGCCGCCCAGGCCGGATGCAGTGAGTGCCGACCGTGTCGTGCATATTTCCCTGCGCGACCTGCCTCGGGTCACTGAAGGACACGCCAACGGCGTCTACCTGGGTAACGGCACGCATTACATCGAAATGAACGGGCGGGTCTATCAGGTCCAGTACGACGCGAGCCTTCGCTGCTGGAATATTGTCGACCCGCAAAACCCGTATGCGTTTTTCGGGCGCCAGCCAGTAAAACTGGACAACCAAGGCCAGTGGAGGCTGATCGAGCGCACGGGCCTGCGCGGCGGCGGCAAGGATGACCTCACCGGCTTCACGCCGTTGCAGGCGCAAACAGCGACAAGCGCCACTGCGCATTCGAGCCTGGATGAGTTCCAAGTGCCGAAGAACTATCAGCGCCATTTGGACAGAATCATCGACATTGCGCCGCTGGATGACCTGGGCGCGGGACTGGAGGAATACTTCGAAGTTTTTTACGCAGAGATGCGGGAAGTGCTGCGTGCGGTCAAAAAGAAGCTTTACGACCGCGCCCAGGAGTTCTTCGAGCAAGCCGTTGTGCTGCCTCCTCGCCCGCCGATCCCCGCAATCAACTCGCCCGCAGGTGTCGGCAGCTTTCTGGAAAGTATCTTTACCCACAGCAAAGGACTGGTCCTGAGCGAAGCGCCCAAATCCATCGCCAGCAAACATTTGCTCATCAAACACATGCAGGACCTGGTCCAGCAGCGTGTCGAAATTATTTACCTGCCACACCTGTTCACCGACAAACACCTGCGCAAGTTGGCCAAGTATCACAACAAAGGCCGAACCATTCGCTCCGGTTCTCACGAGATCAAATACCATCTGGAGTTCATCAACGGTGGCGCGCTGGATAATACAAGCCGCGAATTCGACTACTACCACCTCATCAAGGAAGCTCATCGCCACGGCATCGAGGTTCGTCCATTGAACTCCTCGGTCAGCTATCCGGTGGATGGCTTCGAGGTCGCAACGCCTGCCGCGGACAGCGCAGCGGCAAAAAAAATGAGCAACTTCTTCGGCCACAAGGTCATCAGCGCGGACGTTGCTCAAGATCCGACCAGGCGCTGGATCGCCTTGCTCGACCAGGAGGTGGCAACCACCGACGAACAAATCCCCGGTATTGCCGAGTTGCAAGGTGTGATCAGCGTGCACATCGAAGATGTGCCAGCGGGCCGGGCAACACGCATCAGCGTCGATACTGGCCGAGCGGCCACCAATGCCCATTCGGCGCCGTGCGACTTCAAGATCGAGTTTGCCAACCCGAGTATGGCTGACCCTGCCCTGCCCACCGATATTGCGAGCAACCTGAACAGCCCTGCCGTTGCGGTTTCCGAAAAAGCCCGCCCCGCTGCCACAGGTTTTCGCTGGGACGAATCGGCAGGCTGGCAACGCATCGCCCCTGAGCAGTGGGTTACCGACACTTCGCCGACGGCACTGCAACAGTCGCTCGCCGACGCGGCGTATGAGATGCCCACAGAGATGCGCGAGATGCTGCACGAGCTGGCCTACAACCGGCACCGTGGCCTGGACAGCCGGTACTTTTCTCCTGACGAGAAGGCCGTACCGGTAGAGGAGCATTTCTACGAATTACGTCAGAAACTGCAAACGGATTCGCGGCACATCATCTTCGACGATTTTGCCGCGCGTCCGACGATGCCAGTCCTTGAGTCGCAACCTGGCATCGAACAATTCATCACCGACCTTTATCAGCAAACCGATGGCGTGGTCGTCGGCGAGTTTCACGCGTCGATCGCCAGCAAGAAATTCATCATCGACAACCTGCCGCTGCTCACACAACAGAACGTGAAGACGCTGTACATGGAGCATCTGATGACCGACCTGCATCAGCTGGACCTGGATCGTTTTTTCGAGACAGGTCATATGAGCGAGCGGCTGCTGGGCGATCTACGAAGTCTGGATCGCGGTCATCTGACCGACCCGAGCAAGCTGTACACCTTTGAAAACCTGGTGCTCAAGGCCCAACAACACGGCATTGAAGTTCGCGCCATCGATTGTGCCGCCAGTTATCACCTCAAAGGCATTCGTCTGGAGACCCCGACCACTCGACAGCAGATGATGAATTACTTCGCCTCGCGCACGATTCGCCGCCATCAGGCGATCGTTGGCAAGCACAGGTGGGTCGCGCTCGTGGGCAATACTCACTGCAACACCTACAAAACCGTACCCGGCATCGCCGAGCTGGAAGGGGCGATTGGCCTTCGCCTGGATGACGTGGCCCCCGGGGCCTCCCGAGGAATTACCATCGACGTCGGCGAATATTCGCGGCTGCCACTGGGCGGCCGAGAAGGCTTCATCAAGAGCGATTTCAAGATTGATATAGAGGTGCCGGGCACCATCATCGACCTCACGCCTTCACCCACTCTGCCCCCGGAAGAGCGCTTGGCGCGGCCTGGCATGATGTTGGTCGAGCAAAAGTCCGGACAGCCTGCGGTCATCGTCCACAGGGCTCGAGATAACGCGATTTATCGCACACCCGTGCTGACTGACGCCGAGGGCAAGGTGTTTGTCGATCGCCCGAACTGGGCCGCGATGAACCTTCACCTGCAGCCTCAGGAAAACCTGGATACGCTGTTGCGCAAACTGCAGCGCAACGGCTTTAACCAAGTGGGGTAACCACGCCCAAATGCCGAAGTGCCAGCTCCTGAACAGGCTGTCCACTTCGGCATACCCTCTCAAGGCGCTTTAGGCAGCCGCTGCTCCAGCAATTGGTGTAGCGCGCTGTCGGCCGGCCAGTTGCGCATGAACCGCGCGCGATCCTTGGCAAACGCCGCAGCGAACGCGCTTTGCGAGCTGTGCTGACACATGGCGTCGAGATCGATCAGGGCCCAGCGGTCCTGATGCCAGAACACGTTATGCCCCTTCAGATCGCCGTGGCTGATGCGCTCGCGGATCAACTGCGCGAACAGCCTGTCCAGCGCCTGCAACTCACTTTCCGGCGCATCGCCTGTGGTGGCATAGGGCGCGAAACGCTCGATGATGTCGGGACCCGGCAGGTATTCGGTGACCAGATAAGCCTTGCGCCGTAACCAGAAGATTCGCTGCTCCAATAACGCCAGTGGCTTGGGCGTGGCGATGCCGAGAAACATCAGACGATTGCCTTCACGCCACGAATGCCAGGCGCGGCTCGGGCGCCAGAAGCGTTTGAGCCAATGAGTGAAGTTCTTGATGTTGTAGCGCTTGATTACCAAGGCCCGGCCATTGACCTCGGCTCTGGCCACGCTCGCGGCGCCTCCGGTTTTGTACAGGTGGCCGCTGTCGATCAGGGTGTCTGCGTTGTCGAGCACCGGCAGCATGGCAGCTTCTTCCTCGCGACGAATCGCGCGCAGCCCGAACGGGCCATCCGAAACGCCGAACAGGCTGCACTCTCGCCCAACCTTGATCAGGTAATCGCGCAGGCGCCATTGGCTGACCTTGTCGATCTGTTTTCGCAACGCTTCGACGGGCAGCGCGTGTTCGCCATTGCTCAACAGGTAGTAGACCAGCAGTTCTTCGGTGAAGGGTTCGAGCGTCTTTGGCAATTGGGCAAAGAACACACCTAGGTTTTCCAGCACCTTCTGGCGGGACAGCGGCTTGCCGGCTTCTTCGACGCGAATGCCAGCGCCATCGATAAGGTAGAGATTGCCGTTCTGACGTAGCAGGTTGTCCAGATGCAGGTCTTCCTGCCACAGGCCCTTGGCGTGCATTTGCCCGACGACAGCAAGTGCTTCGCCCAGCACGGCGGTTTGTTCATCGGCCAATGGCGGCAGGTATTCGACGGACTTCCACGCATCGCCAAGGCTGCGGGCCTGATCGAGAAACTCGAACAGCAGCCAGCCGCCCTCGCCTTCCTCAAGCCCATCGGCCAACAGCAACGGTGTGGTCAGGCCCTGCTCGGCAAGCAACTGCACGCCTGCAAGCTCGCGCTGAAAATGCCGAGGCGCCTTGTGCCCGACCAGCAACTTGGCCAACACCGGCCGCCCGCGCCAGACTCCGGCGCCCACGTAGCGCTGACCGGGCAGCACGCGCAGCAGGCTCAGCAGTTGCAACTCGGCCGGACCGGCAGCATCCGCCAACGCAATGCTCATCGGCAGCGTCGGGGTGCGACCGGCGTTTTTCAGTTCAGACAAACGCATCAGCGCCCTCTTTCATTCAACTGGATCCGTGATCTGACAGGTACAAGTTACCTGTGGGAGTGAGCTTGCTCACGAAGACGGTAGTTCTGCACAGCAAATGGGTTGGGTGTACTGCACCCTTCGTAAGCAAGCTCACCCCACAGGTCTGTATCCACTTAAATCATGCTTATCGATTGCTGCGCTTATGACTCCCACGCCTGGCCAAGCGCTGCCACCACGCATCAACCAGACCACTGTCGCCCGGCGCCTGCAAATAGGCCGCGAGCAGTTCGCGGATTTCCGCTTCGTTCCATACCGGCGCGCGGCGCAGCAGCGGTTCGATGTCCTTGACCCGGTCGCGCTGGCCGAAGATCGATTTGCGGGTTTTCTCAAGGTCGATCAATTGGGCCTGATACGCGCCGCCCTTCGCCTTGAGAAAAATGTGCTTGGGATAGAAACAGCCATGCACCTGCCCGGCCTTGTGCAGCGTGCGCGCCAGTTGCCCGCAGGCCTGCAGAATGGCCAGGCGCCGCGTGGCAGACAGCTCGCCCCACTGCAACAGCAAAGTGTCCAGATCGGTCCAGCCATCCAGCGCGCGAGTCATCAGGATCGCCCTGCGCTCGCCCTCGACCTTCTTCTCGCCATAGAACACCGCGTGCAGCGCCGGAATCCCGAGTTTCCGGTACAGGCTGATGTTGCGAAACTCGCGGGAGAACGAAGGTTCGCCCAGCGGATGATGCAAGGTGCGAGTCAGGTAGTTGCTCTGGCGCTTGAGGTAATAGCCCGAACCGTCAAGCTCCAGGCGAAACACGCTGCTCCAGCCGCCGCGCCCGGTGTTGGGCTCGTCGACCGCGTCGAGTTCCACGTCCCACAGCGAGTCGAAATCCGCCAGACCGTGACGCTCCAGCAGGGCGCGGTCGGTTTCAGCGATGAAAACACTCATTCGCGTCCCTCGAAAAAGCTGACGATGTGCCGAATGCGCTTTTTGTCTGAATCATTCAGGCGTTCGCGCCCCCGATATTGCAGATAAAAACGCAGGCGCTGGGTGGCCGACAGGTGATATTTGGCCACCTTGTCCAGACACGCCAGATCCTTGGTGATGCGATAGCGCAGCATGAAGCTGACCCAGAACGCGCCGTTGGGACAGTCGATCAGGAACACCGTCGAGCGATCATCCACCAGCAGATTGCGCCACTTCAGATCGTTATGGGTGAAGTGATGATCGTGCATGGCCCGGGTGTAGTGTGCGACCTGCTGGCTGATGCCATCGACCCAGGCACGGTCGTTCAGACGCGCGTCATGGGTTCGGGCCAGCTCCGACAAATCCTCGGTGCGCGGCAATTCGCGAGTGATCAACGCGCCACGATCATAAGCGGCGCCCTTGCGCTCTAGCCCCCAGGCCACGACCTCGGCGGTCGGGATGCCCCACTTGGCGAAACGCTTGAGATTCTGCCACTCGGACTTGACCCGCGGCCGACCCAGGTAGCGGCGCAGGCCCTTGCCCGCGGCCACGTAGCGCTTGACGTAATAGTTCACCCCGCCGCGCTCGACGCGAATCACTTCCGACAGTGGATCGCGTGTCAGGCGTTCGCCTTGCAGGGCAAAAACAGCGTCCAGAGAGCCGAAGTCATCGGCCAGCGCAGCGTATTCCGGTTCAAGGTTCCAACCCGCCATCAGAGCGCATCCCCATAGCGCAGTTTGCGCTGATAGAGCTTCTCGGCCTTGGCTTCGAGCCAACTGAGCAATGCCGATTCTTCGGCGAGAATCTGCCGCAGCGGCTGCTGAAAGTAACCCTTGAGGAAGCGCAGCTTGTCGCGACGGGTCAGTCCGATATCCATCGCCGAAAAATACAGCGCGGCCAGGTCCTTGTTGCGCCAGCGCATGGTGATCGCCGGGCGGGTCTGGGCGCGGTGCAGGTCGATCACCGAAAGCTTGAAGTCCTCGGGCGTGACCGGCGTGTCGGTGTGCAGCAGGAAATGGCAGATGTAGCAGTCGCGATGGTTGACCCCGGCGCGATGCATCATGCCGACCAGACGCGCGACTTCGGCGATATACGCCCGCTTCATGCGCGGCTCGGGTGGCTCGTTGCGCCAGTTGATGCTGACGTCTTCCAGGCTTTCGGTCGGCGCCAGTTCCTCGGTGACGATGAATGAGTGTTGCGACGCCGGACTGTTGCCACGCTCGCCATAGGCCACCGCGGTCATGGTCGGCACGCCGACTTCGTGCAGGCGGTTGATCGCTTGCCATTCCTGTCCTGCACCGAGCACCGGCAATTTGGCGCTGAGCAGGTTCTTCGCCACTTCACCCCAGCCGATGCCGCGATGAATCTTGACGAAATAGCCACGCCCGTCGACTTCAGTGCGCAGCGTGCGGCGGTTTTCCAGTTCGCGATAAACCTGACCTTGCAGCGCCTCGACGGCTTCGAACGCATCGCGTCCGGCCCAGAGGCTCTTGAAGGGTTCAGCAAGGATCAATTTCATCCGTGGTGCTCCGCCAGAATCACATCCGCAGCGCGCTGCGGCATGCTGTAAAGATCAGCCGTGTCGGCGAATGCCAGCCCATTGCGACGCCACACATCGCGCGCGGCGTCATCCTTGAGCATGCGGGCCAGGAATTGATTGAGCTGGCTCTGCTCGAACGGCTCATCCAGTACCAGACCGCTGTCGGCCTCGGCGATGTAATGGGCGTAACCACACACCGCGCTGACCAGCACCGGCAGCCCCGCGACCAATGCTTCGAGCAGCACGGTGCCGGTGTTCTCGTTGTAGGCCGGGTGAATCAACAGATCAGCACCCAACAGGAAACGCGGGATGTCGCTGCGGCCTTTCATGAAGGTGACGTTGTCGCTCAGTCCCAGCGCTGTGCTTTGCAGCTGGAACACCTTGGGATCGTCCTGGCCGATGACAAACAGCCGCGTGCGTTTTCTGAGCTCCGACGGCAGCGCAGCCAGCGCCTTGAGGCTACGGTCGACGCCCTTGGTCTTGAAGCCGGAACCGATCTGCACCAGCAGCAGGTCGTCATCGCCCAGCTTGAACTCGCGACGGAACTCGGCACGAATCTCGGCGGCGTTCTCCGGCGCGCGACGATCCTGGGAAATCCCCGGCGGCAGCAGATGGAAGCGCTCAAGCGGCGTATCGTAATGCTTGATGAACAGCGGCTGCTGCACTTCGGAGATCATCAGCACTTCGGTTTTCGCATCCCTGGCGAACACCGCGCGCTCGTAAGCGGCGAAGTGGCGATAGCGGCCCCAATGCTTGTACAGGCCGTGACGCAGGGTTTGCGCCTTGTCTTCGAAGCAGCCATCGGCGGCGTAATACACGTCCAGGCCGGGCATTTTGTTGAAACCGATCAGACGATCCACCGGGCGTTTGGCCAGGTCGGCGTTCATCCAGTCGGTGAGTTTTTCGTTGCGTCGATGGTTGAAGATCGCCTTGACCGGCGCCACCAGCACTTCGAAGCCAGGCGGCACGTCGCCTTCCCAGATCAGGGTGTAGACGCGGATGGTGTGACCGCGTTGCTGACATTCCAGGGCGATGCGCATGAAATCGCGCTGCAGGCCACCGAAGGGAAAGTATTTATAAAGCACGAAGGCCAGTTGCATCACGGATGTTCCTTTGCCAGCAACAGCGAACCCAACTGGCTCGCTACTCGCTCGGGATTCAGGCGAGTGAAGCACATCGGCCACTCGCGTTCGGTATCGAACTGACGCTGATCTTCAGCCGTCGGTCGATAGGTGCATTTCTTTTGCAGGCATGGCGCACAGGCCGGATAGTCGCCCGCCAGATGGACTTGCGACTTGCCATAAGCGCCGGTCAGGCCAGGATTGGTGGGGCCGAACAACGACAGGGTCGGCACGTCCAGCGCCGCCGCCAGATGCCCAAGGCCTGTGTCCACGGCCACGCAGCCTTGCGCGCCAGCCAGCACTTTGGCGACGCCGGCCAGATTGAGTTTGGGGAGCACGACGGCTTTATCAAGGCCCTCGGCGATACGCTCGGCGCGGGCCTTTTCTGCCGGATTGCCCCACGGCAGATGCACCTCCAGCCCTTGCCCGATCATGCGTTCGGCCAGCTGACGCCAGTAAAGCTCCGGCCAGTGCTTGGTGTCCCAGGTGGTGCCGTGCAAAAACAGCACGAACGGCGTGTCGCTTTCGGCGTTCAGCAGTCGGCTACGATCAAGCCCGTAATCGCCAAGGCCCGCAGGTATTTGGTAGCCCAGTGCTTGCGCGAATAGCTGACGCAGGCGCTCGACCGCGTGCTGCCCACGGGCCACGGGGTAGGTCCGATCATAAAAGCGCGCAGCCAGAGGCTCACGTGCAGAGTTTTTGTCCAGACCGACGACAGGCGCTTTGACATAACGCGTCAGCCAGGCACTTTTCAGCAGGCCCTGAGCGTCGATGACCAGATCGTAATGAGTGTCGCGCAGCCGCTGTTTGAACTGGCGCCACTGGCCATTCCTGAAGGTCTGCCAGAGGTTTTTGCGCCAGCGACGGATAGCCACCGGAATCACCCCGGACACCGCGGGATGCCAGGTCGGGATTTCCGCGAAGCCTTCTTCCACCACCCAGTCGAACTGAATGCCGGGTACCGCGCGAGCGGCATCGGTCAGCGCAGGCAGGGTATGAATGACGTCACCCAGCGACGAGGTCTTGATCAGCAGTACCCGCAAGTCAGGCGACCTCTACCGGCGTGCCGCCCAGCTGCCTCAAGGCCTGGATCACCGAATCCGGCTCCAGCAGACGCAGGCAGTTGTAGTGGCCGAAACGGCAGGTGCGATCAAAGCAGGGGCTGCATTCGATGCCCAATTGCACGATCTCGACCTGATCGGCCAGCGGCGGTGTGAAGCCCGGCGAGGTAGAGCCGTAGACCGCGACCAGCGGACGATTTAGCGCAGCGGCGACGTGCATCAGCCCGGAATCGTTGGAGACCACGGCATCGGCGCACGACAACAGGTCGATGGCTTCGGCCAGGGAAGTGCCGCCGCTCAGATTGGTCGACTCTTCACGCAGGCCGGGAATCAAACGTTCGCGGATGCTTTCACCAACCGCATGATCGTTCTTCGAACCGAACAGCCAGACCTGCCAACCCTCGCGGATCTTCGCTTCGGCGACCCTGGCATAGTGCTCGGACGGCCAGCGTTTGGACTCGCCGAATTCTGCGCCAGGGCACAACGCCAGGACTGGCCGATCAAGGCTCAGCCCGAACTTGGCAAGCGCGGCATCGCGGCTGGCGGTTTCGATTTGCAGGCTCGGTTTAGGATAAGGACGCAGCAGTTCAGCGTCCCTCTCGTAGGCCAGCGCCATGAAGCGCTCGATCATCAACGGGTATTTCTGTTTATCCAGCGTGCGCACGTCGTTGAGCAGGCCATAGCGGAATTCGCCACGCCAGCCGGTGCGTTTCGGGATGCCGGCGAAGAACGGCACCAACGCCGACTTCAGGGAATTGGGCAGCAGAATCGCCTGGTCGTACTGGCCCTTGAGCGATTTACCGATGCGCCGGCGAGTCGCCAGTTCAAGGGCGCCGTGACCGAGCGGAAAGCTCAAGGCCTTGCGCACCTCGGGCATACGCTCAAGGATCGGCCGGCTCCACTCGGGGGCCAGGACATCGATCTCGCATTGCGGGTGACGCTGCTTCAGGCACTGGAACAGCGTCTGCGCCATCACCATGTCACCGACCCAGCTGGGCCCTACGATCAGAATTCTCATGCTCAATCCAAAAACGACCAGAAACGAGCAGGGAGGCCCATCAGACTGCGTGGTGCTTGCACACAGCCTGACGCCTCCCTGTCATAGCTTTATATATGCCCGCCAACATCCGGACTTTGCAGTGTTTTACTGACCCCTTCGCGAGCAAGCTCGCTCCCGCAGGATTCACGATCTACCGTGGGGGTGAGCTTGCTCACGAAGGGTCTGGAGGACTCAATGAAAATTCCTTCATCTATCAACTCAACCCCAACTGCCCCCAGATCCGCATCACTTCACGCCGCTCGCTGGCGAACTGATCGCCGCTGACCACGCCCGCATCCTTCTGCAGGGCTTGTCGGTGAGCGGCGGAACGGTACGCCTTATACACCTCGCGCAACAGGCTCGCGTCGGCGGCGGGTAGCAAACCTGCCTCTTCCAGACCCTCGAGAATGCGGATGTTATCGGTGTATCGAAGCAGAGCGGGATGCTCTCTGGACCACGCCAAGGCCGCGTATTGCACCATAAATTCGATATCGACGATACCACCGGCGTCCTGCTTGAGATCGAACGACGACGTGGGCTCGAAGGCGTTTTCACCCTTTCCGGCCGCCGTGCCCCGAGTGCCGAGGTTGTCGCGCATCTTGGCGCGCATGTCGCTGACTTCCTGTCGTAACAGCGTCAGATCGCGCGCACGCCCCAGCACTGAAGCGCGTACGGCCTCGAACCCCTTACCCACATCGGCGCTGCCCACCAGCACTCGCGCACGCACCAAAGCCTGATGCTCCCAGGTCCAGGCTTCGTTCTCCTGATAACGCGAAAACGCACCCAGCGAACTGACCAGCAGGCCCGACGCACCGGAGGGTCGTAGACGCATGTCCACTTCATACAGCTGGCCGGAGTTGGTCTGCGTGGTGATCAGGTGAATGATCCGCTGCCCAAGCCGGGTGAAGAACTGCGCGCCGTCGATCGGTTTGGCGCCATCGGTCTCGGCCTGCGGATCGCCGTCATGAATGAACACCAGATCCAGGTCCGAACCATGCCCCAGTTCTATGCCGCCGACTTTCCCGTAACCGACTATCACGAATCCCGGATCACACAACGTACCATCGGGACGGCGCGGCGCCCCATGACGGGCAACGGTATGCCGCCAGGCCAGCGCCAGCACCTGCTCGAGAATCGCCTCGGCCAGCCAGGTCAGGTAATCGCTGACTTTCATCAGTGGCAGGCTGCCGGTGATTTCCGAAGCCGCGACACGCAGGCGATGCGCCAGTTTGAAGTGGCGCAGTGCTTCCATCTGCTGCTCCAGATCGTCTTCAGGGATCCGCGTCAGTCGCTCGCGCAACTCGGCCGCCAGCTCAGGCGCCTGCGGCGGGCTGAACAAGCGTCCCTCGTTGAGCAGCTCATCGAGCAAGAGCGGGAAGCGGGCGATCTGCTCGGCAATCCAGGGGCTGGCCGCGCACAGGGTGAGCAAGCGTCGTAGCGCGCCGGGGTTTTCCGTCAGCAGCACCAGATAAGCCGAACGCCGCGCCACTGCTTCGACCAGAGGCAGCACGCGTTCGAGAACCAGATCGGGATTGTCGTGTTCGACCGCTTGGGCGAGCAAACGCGGAATGAACGCGTCGAGCCGTTCCCGCCCAAGACGCTGCATCGAGCGCAGCTGGGAGCTGTTACGCAGGTTGCTCAGATGTTTCAGCGCTTTCGGCGCATCGGCGAATCCGCCTCCCTGCAGCTGAAGACAGGCGCTTTCTTCGTTTTGCGATTCTTCCCACAGCGGCAACCATTCGCCGCCGACAATCTCTTCGCCGCCGTCCTCCTGACCCTCTTCCTCATCGGGGTCCGCGATGACCTGCCGGAAATGCCAGTCAACTCGGCCGCGCCAGTACATCAACTTCTCGTGGAAGGCGTCCCAGTCGGCAAAACCCATGATCAATGCGATGCGCGCCTGATCCAGCGCATCTTCGGGCAACATCTGGGTCTGCCGGTCGGCAATCGCCTGAATGGCATGCTCGGTGTAGCGCAGGAATTCATAACCTTCGCGCAGTTCGGTGATGACCGCCGCTGGCAGATAGCCCTGCCCTTCGAGCGTGCGCAGCACCTTGAGCAATGGTCGCTGTTGCAGGCTCAGGTCGCGGCCGCCATGAATCAGTTGAAAAGCCTGGGCGATGAATTCCACTTCACGGATGCCGCCCGAGCCCAGTTTGATGTTTGCCGCCATGCCTTTGCGGCGGACTTCCTGCTGAATCAGCTGCTTCATGGTGCGCAGCGCTTCGATCGCGGAAAAATCCAGGTAACGTCGATAGACAAACGGTCGCAGCATCTCTAACAGCTCGGCGCCCTTGGCCTGATCGCCGCCCACCACCCGCGCCTTGATCATGGCGTAGCGTTCCCAGTCGCGGCCCTGATCCTGGTAATACTGCTCCAGCGCGTTGAAGCTGAGCACCAGGGCCCCGGATGAACCGTAAGGCCGCAGGCGCATGTCGACGCGGAAGACGAACCCATCGACAGTCACCGGGTCCAGAGCTTTAATCAGCCGCTGGCCGAGACGAATGAAGAATTCCTGGTTGTCCAGCGCTCGCTTCACGCCCTGTGTTTCGCCGCCTTCGGGGTAAGCGAAAATCAGATCGATATCGGAGGACAGGTTCAGTTCGACTGCGCCCAGCTTGCCCATTCCGAGGATGACCATTTGCTGCTGCTCGCCGCTGCGGCGCCCGGTTGGCGTGCCGAATTGCTGGCAATGCCGCTCGTACAACCAGCGATAAGCAAGGTCGATACTGCCATCAGCCATGTCGGAAAGGTCACGGCAGGTTTCGACCAGATCCGCCCGACGTGAGAGGTCGCGCCAGATAATTCGGACTTGCTGACGTGTCCGTTGACGACGTAGATTACGCCCCAGTTCATCGTCGGTAGTCGCTTGGGCAACCGCATTGGCGATGTGCTCACGCAACTCACCGGCCGTAAAGCTGCGTTCCAGCTCGCCCGATGCGGCGAGATCGAGCAGCATCTGCGGGTCGCGCACGATCTGATCGGCGACGAAATCGCTGGCCGCGCAGATGCGATCGAAAGCGGCCAGACGTTCGGCGGGCCAGGCATCGAAAGTGGCCAGGCCAGTATCGGACGAAGCGGCGAGCGCCGCGCGGAACGACTGCTGCGCACGAGTGACCAACGGCAGAAGGACGGCCGGCAGATCAGCCAGCGAGGGGAGGCTCATGGTCTATCCTTGATCGGCGTTCAAAAGACTACCCGCCGTGAGGGTTGTACACACGTTACGGACCGGACTGTCGAACAAAGGTTAAAAATTGCTGGCATTTACCTGTTTTTGGTTGCCAGCACAATTGAGCAACTGATCTTTTTATGGTTTCCACCAACATTATTCATTTGATTCGTCGCAACACATGAGCGAAAACATCGTTCAGCTGTAGTTTTACTACTGTATATACAAGTCGAAAAGCTGAAACGGCTAAAGATTTGTAGTAAAACTACACAACGCCGGGTACCCATCCGGTCATCCAAGAATTTTTACGTCGTCTGCCCACAAGGCCAGTCGCAACAAACTCAGGCAACCGATTCTGGAAGCCTTTCCGCCCTGGAGCAAGCCATGCAAGACCTCGATCCCGTCGAAACCCAGGAATGGCTGGACGCCCTGGAATCGGTTCTCGACAAAGAAGGCGAAGACCGTGCTCATTACCTGATGACCCGTATGGGCGAGCTGGCCACACGTAGTGGTTCGCAGCTGCCGTACGCCATCACCACGCCATATCGCAACACTATCCCTGTCACCCACGAAGCACGCATGCCTGGCGACCTGTTCATGGAACGCCGCATTCGCTCGTTGGTGCGTTGGAACGCCCTGGCGATGGTTGTCAAAACCAACATCGGCGATCCGGATCTGGGCGGTCACATCTCCAGCTTCGCTTCCAGTGCGACCCTGTACGACATCGGCTTCAACTACTTTTTCCAGGCCCCGACCGACGAACACGGCGGCGACCTGATCTACTTCCAGGGTCACGCATCGCCAGGCGTCTATGCCCGTGCGTTCATGGAAGGCCGTATCACTGAAGACCAGATGAACAACTTCCGTCAGGAAGTCGATGGCAACGGTCTGTCGTCCTACCCACACCCGTGGCTGATGAAAGACTTCTGGCAGTTCCCGACCGTTTCGATGGGTCTGGGTCCGATCCAGGCTATCTATCAAGCGCGCTTCATGAAGTACCTGGAGCACCGCGGCTACATCCCTGAGGGCAAGCAGAAGGTCTGGTGCTTCCTGGGCGACGGCGAGACCGACGAGCCGGAATCCCTGGGCGCCATTGCCCTGGCCGGTCGCGAGAAGCTGGACAATCTGATCTTCGTCGTGAACTGCAACCTGCAGCGTCTGGACGGTCCGGTTCGCGGCAACGCCAAGATCATCCAGGAACTGGAAGGCGTGTTCCGCGGTGCTCAATGGAACGTCACCAAAGTCATCTGGGGCCGTTTCTGGGACCCACTGCTGGCCAAGGACGTCGATGGCATCCTGCAACGTCGCATGGACGAAGTCATCGACGGCGAATACCAGAACTACAAGGCCAAAGACGGCGCCTTCGTTCGCGAACACTTCTTCAACTCGCCGGAACTCAAGGCGATGGTTGCGGACATGTCCGACGACGAAATCTGGAAACTCAACCGTGGTGGCCACGACCCGTACAAGGTCTACGCCGCTTACCATCAGGCGGTTAACCACAAGGGTCAGCCGACCGTGGTTCTGGCCAAGACCATCAAGGGTTATGGCACCGGCGCCGGTGAAGCGAAAAACACTGCGCACAACACCAAGAAAGTCGACGTGGACAGCCTGCGTCACTTCCGCGACCGCTTCGACATCCCGATCAAGGACGAACAGCTCGATTCCCTGCCATTCTTCAAACCGGAAGAAGGCAGCGCCGAAGCCCGTTACCTGAGCGAGCGTCGCGCCGCGCTGGGCGGTTTCGTGCCACAACGTCGCGCTGAAAGCTTCAGCCTGCCGACCCCGCCGCTGGAATCCCTCAAGGCGATCCTGGACGGCAGCGGCGATCGCGAAATTTCCACCACCATGGCCTTCGTGCGCATCCTGGCGCAGCTGGTCAAGGACAAGGAAGTAGGCCAGCGTATCGTTCCGATCATCCCGGACGAAGCCCGTACCTTCGGTATGGAAGGCATGTTCCGTCAACTGGGCATCTACTCTTCCGTAGGCCAACTGTACGAGCCGGTCGATAAAGAACAGGTGATGTTCTACCGCGAGGACAAGAAAGGTCAGATCCTCGAGGAAGGCATCAACGAAGCAGGCGCCATGTCCTCCTTCATCGCTGCAGGTACTTCGTACAGCAGCCACAACCAACCGATGATTCCGTTCTACATCTTCTACTCGATGTTCGGATTCCAGCGTATCGGCGACCTCGCATGGGCCGCAGGCGATAGCCGCACCCGTGGCTTCCTGGTCGGCGGCACGGCCGGTCGTACCACCCTGAACGGTGAAGGGCTGCAGCACGAAGACGGTCACAGCCACATCCTGGCCTCGACCATCCCGAACTGCCGCACCTACGATCCGACCTACGGCTACGAGCTGGCGGTGATCATTCAGGACGGCATGAAGAAGATGTTCGAAGAGCAACAGGACGTCTTCTATTACCTGACCGTGATGAACGAATCCTACACCCAGCCAGCCATCCCGGCCGGTGCAGAAGAAGGCATCGTCAAGGGCATGTACCTGTTGGAAGAAGACACCAAGGAAGCCGCGCATCACGTGCAGCTCCTGGGTTCGGGTACCATCCTGCGCGAAGTTCGCGAAGCGGCGAAGATCCTGCGCGAGGAGTTCAACGTCGGCGCGGACGTCTGGAGCGTCACTAGCTTCAACGAACTGCGCCGCGACGGCCTGGCCGTAGAGCGCAGCAACCGTCTCAAGCCAGGCCAGAAGCCACAATTGAGCTACGTTGAAGAATGCCTCAATGGTCGCAAAGGTCCAGTGATCGCGTCGACCGACTACATGAAACTGTTCGCTGACCAGATCCGTCAGTGGGTTCCGACCAAGGAATACAAAGTCCTGGGTACCGACGGTTTCGGCCGTTCCGACAGCCGCAAGAAGCTGCGTAACTTCTTTGAAGTCGACCGCCACTTCGTCGTGCTGGCCGCCCTGGAAGCCTTGGCCGATCGCGGCGATATCGAACCGAAAGTAGTGGCTGAAGCCATCACCAAGTTCGGCATCGACCCGGAAAAACGCAACCCGCTGGACTGCTAAGGTCTGCGCTGAAGATCGTATAGAGCGCTGACAGATTGCGCAAAACAGCCTGCGATGCGGAATTTACTTCGGTAAATGAGCATTCAGGGCTGTTTTGTCGCTAGGGAACCAGCGCAGTCGAGTGAACAGGTTCTCCTAAGGAGAGACATTGTGAGTGAGCTAATTCGCGTACCCGACATCGGCAACGGTGAAGGTGAAGTCATTGAGTTGATGGTCAAGGTCGGTGATCGCATCGAAGCTGACCAGAGCGTTCTGACGCTCGAATCGGACAAGGCGAGCATGGAAATTCCTGCTCCAAAGGCCGGCGTCATCAAGACCATGAAGGTCAAGTTGGGCGATCGCCTGAAAGAAGGCGACGAGCTGTTCGAACTGGAAGTGGAAGGCGAAGCTGCTGCCGCCCCTGCTGCTGAACCGGCCGCTGCCGCTCCAGCACCCGCAGCCGAAAAACTGACTGAAGCTGCGGCACCTGCTCCTGCCGCCGCACCTGCTCCAGCTGCCGCTGCCGCTGATGCCGTTCAGGACATCCACGTTCCTGATATCGGCTCTTCGGGCAAGGCACGCATCATCGAGCTAATGGTCAAGGTGGGCGACAGCATCGAAGCCGACCAATCCCTGATCACGCTGGAATCCGACAAAGCCTCGATGGAGATTCCTTCTCCAGCCGCTGGCGTGGTCGAAAGCATCAGCGTCAAGGTCGAAGACGAGGTCGGCACTGGCGATCTGATTCTGAAACTGAAAGTCGCGGGCGCTGCACCGGCTGCAGCCCCGGCACAAGCTGCCGCCCCGGCTCCGGCCAAGGCTGACGCGCCTGCATCAGCGCCTGCTGCTGCCCCGGCCGCTGCTCCAGCTCCGAAAGCTGAAGCGGCTCCCGCGCCAGCCGCGGCGCCAGCACAAAGCGGCGCCAAAGTCCACGCTGGCCCAGCTGTTCGTCAGTTGGCTCGCGAGTTCGGTGTCGAACTGAATGCTGTGACCGCCACAGGTCCCCATGGCCGTGTGCTGAAGGAAGACGTGCAGGCGTACGTCAAATCCATCATGACCAAGTCCAAGGATGCGCCAACTGCTGGCGGCGCCACCGGCGGCTCGGGTATTCCACCGATTCCGGAAGTCGATTTCAGCCGTTTTGGCGAAATCGAAGAAGTGCCGATGACGCGCCTGATGCAGCTGGGCGCGACCGGTCTGCACCGCAGCTGGCTGAACATCCCGCACGTAACTCAGTTCGACCAGGCGGACATCACCGACCTGGAAGCTTTCCGCGTCGCGCAGAAAGCTGTCGCAGAAAAAGCCGGCGTGAAACTGACCGTGTTGCCACTGCTGCTTAAGTCCATCGCTCACCTGCTCAAGGAACTGCCGGACTTCAACAGCTCGCTGGCGCCAAGCGGCAAAGCGGTCATCCGCAAGAAGTACTTCCACATCGGTTTTGCGGTCGACACCCCGGATGGCCTGCTGGTCCCTGTGATCAAGAACGTCGACCAGAAGAGCCTGCTGCAACTGGCTGCCGAAGCGGCCGAACTGGCTGAGAAGGCACGTTCCAAGAAGCTGTCGGCCAACGACATGCAAGGTGCTTGCTTCACCATCTCGAGCCTGGGTCACATTGGCGGCACCGGCTTCACGCCGATCGTCAACGCGCCGGAAGTCGCGATCCTCGGCGTATCCAAGGCCACCACGCAGCCGGTCTGGGACGGTAAGGCGTTCCAGCCGCGCCTGATGCTGCCGCTGTCGTTGTCCTACGATCACCGCGTGATCAACGGCGCTGCAGCTGCTCGCTTTACCAAGCGTCTGAGCGAATTGCTGACGGACATCCGTACGATCCTGCTGTAAGCCTCAAAAAGGCCCGCTCATGTGGAGCGGGCCTCTGCCGTTTTCGAGCTGCCACGCTCGTACCTCAACCCCGCTCATTGGCGGGGCTTTTTTTGGGCGGCTGGTTAGCAACGCGGGCTGGAGCTAACGCTCTTCGCCTATCTGATGCCGAACATCATTCTTTGCGACATATGCGCGTGCGCAAAATCTTCGTACGACGCAGAATCTGTAGGAGACGTCGGAGGTTACGACGGCAGCCAATGCGGCGCGTCGGGCGCAGATGGGATGTTTGCTCCTCCGTCTTCGCTGCCGTCGTAACCTCCGACGTCTCCTACAACAATCGTGTCAACCTGCGGCGTCTGCGTCCGCTGTTGATCTTGCGAAGCGGTGGGTCAGGTGCAGATGGTTGTTTGCTCCTCCGTCTTCGCTGCCGTCGTAACCTCCGACGTCTCCTACAACAATCGTGTCAACCTGCGCCGTCTGCATCTGCTGTTGATCTTGCGAAAGCGGTGGGTCAGGTGCAGATGGGATGTTTGCTTCCCCGTCTTCGCTGCCGTGGTAACCTCCGACGTCTCCTACAAGGGTCGCGTCAACCTGCGCCGTCTGCATCTGCTGTTGCTTTTGCTCTCTAACGCGATGGTTCAGACGCCGCCGAACGCGACTTGGGTGCAGGCTGAACGCAGGCTTTGCTGCGCTTTTAAACGCAAATCGCCGAAGGCGAAACCATTCGTACGTTAGGACGAATCCCGATCAGCGCCACCGAGATAAAGGATTCATACACATCTCATTATCTTCAACAGCCAACTAATAACCACTTACCTCCTCTGCCCCCAAATCCGACCAACAACCTTCAGTTAATCCTCGATTTGCCGACAGATTTATAGCACTAAGCCATCGCGCTCACTTGTCAGCCCGTTCGCCATGATGCAACCTTGCGACACGCGATTTCACAATGGGCTTCTTGCCCATGCGCGACCGTACTCTTAAAGCGAGTTCCTTCATGAAAAGCCAACCTGATGCTGCCGCTCGATCGGCAGCCGAGGTCGTGACGCAATTGCCGGTGCCTTCGCGGCTCGGCATGCTGCGTTTCGAGCGGCTGAATGAAGCCAGCTGGGCAATGCTGTACCTGGATCCCAACTGCGAAAAGCAATTCGACATGCCGGCCATGGAGCTGTGCGCCCTCATCGGAGCGCCCTATGCCAGCTTGATGGAGCCTGACGCCCGCTACCAACTGCACGATGCGATCCAGATGCAGCTGGTCAGCAGTTCGCATTACATCATCCGCTACACCCTGCACACCACCCGTGGCCCGCTGGGTCTGCTGGAGATCGGCGAAGGCTACCGGCAGCACAATCGTGAGTTGCTGCGTGGCTATCTGATGGTGGTCGATGAAGTGTTCGATTCCAGCGAACTGGCCTTCAGCCCGGACCTGGAGGTTCAGAACTCTCGCCTGCAGATCGCCCTTGAGTTGAACCAGCGCGCCCAGCACGAACAACTCAAGCATCTGGAGCGTGTCCGCGCCCAGCAGAGTCTGATTCTGCGCCTGGCGCGCCATCGCTACAGCTCCAGCAACTCTTTGCAGGAGGCGGCAGAGCTGATCACCAAGAGCGCCTGCGAAATTTACGACATCTCCCGCGCTGCGATCTGGAACCTCGATGGCAAGACGCTTGAACCGATTGCCGAATACCGACGGCAAACCGATGAGTACCTCAAGGCAGAGCCGATCGACATCAGTCGCTTCCCCAGTTACCTCGAAGCCCTGCACACCAGTCGGGCCATCGATGCCAGCGATGTAGAGTCCGACCCCCGCACCAAAGAGCTCGCCGAGTGCCTGCGCCCGCGCTACATCAACGCTATTCTCGACGCCAGCATTCGCATCGACGGGCAGGTGGTCGGCGTGTTGTGTCTTGACCACAGCGACACGGCTCGCGAGTGGCAGTCCGACGAGATCGCGTTCGCCGGCGAGCTGGCCGATCAGTTTGCCCAGGTCATCAACAATCACAAGCGCCGCACCGCCACCAACGCCCTGCACCTGTTCCAGCGTGCGGTGGAACAGAGCGCCAACGCGTTTCTGCTCGTCAATTGCGATGGGGTGGTCGAGTACGTCAACCCCAGTTTCACCGAGATCACGCAGTACAGCGCCGACGAAGTCCACGGCCATCGCCTGTCGGAACTGCCAGCGCTGGAAAATCTGGGGTCGTTGCTACTGGACACCAATTCAAGCCTGGTCAGCGGCAACAGCTGGCAAGGTGAATTCAAGAGTCGACGCAAGAATCTGGAACCCTACTGGGGCCAGTTGTCGATCTCCAAGGTTTATGGCGACAACCGCGAGCTGACCCATTACATCGGTATTTACGAAGACATCACCCAGGCCAAGCTCTCCCAGCAGCGGATCGAGCGCCTGGCGTATACCGACAACCTGACCAACCTGGGCAACCGTCCGGCGTTCATCCGCACCCTCGACGAGCATTTCGCCCGAGACGTCGAGACGCCCATCAGCCTGCTTCTTGTGGACATCGACAACTTCAAGCGCATCAATGACAGCCTTGGCCACCAGACCGGCGACAAGCTGCTGATCAGCCTCGCCCGTCGTCTGCGCAACAGCCTGAGCCCGACCGGCATCCTGGCGCGCTTCGCCAGTAACGAATTCGCCGTGCTGCTGGACGATACCGGCCCCGAAGACGGCCAGCGCATCGCCCATCAGGTGCTGACTACCCTCGACAAGCCGATGTTCGTCGACAACCAGTTGATCAGCGTCACCGGCTCCGTGGGCCTGGCCTGCGCGCCGCTGCATGGCCGCGATCCGCAGACCCTGATGAAAAACGCAGGCCTGGCGCTGCACAAGGCCAAGGCCAACGGCAAGCATCAGGTGCAGGTGTTCACTGAAGCGCTCAACGCCGAAGCCAGCTACAAGCTGTTCGTCGAGAACAACCTGCGTCGCGCACTGACCCAAAACGAGCTGGAAGTGTTCTATCAGCCCAAGCTGTGCCTGCGCACTGGCCGGCTGTTGGGCATGGAAGCGCTGCTGCGCTGGAACCACCCGGAAAAGGGCATGATTCGCCCGGACCAGTTCATTAGCGTCGCCGAGGAAACCGGCCTGATCATCCCGATCGGCAAATGGGTGGCGCGCCAGTCCTGCCGCATGAGCAAGCAACTGACGGCCGCCGGTTACGGCAAGTTGCATGTCGCCATCAACGTTTCGCCCAAGCAGTTCTCTGATCCGGAGCTGGTCAGTTCCCTGGCCAGCATCCTGCGCGAAGAACAACTCGACCCTTCGTTGCTGGAGCTGGAGTTGACCGAAGGCCTGCTGCTGGAGGCGACCGATGACACGCGCCTGCAACTGGAGTCGTTGAAAACACTGGGCCTGACGTTGGCCATGGACGATTTCGGCACCGGCTATTCATCCTTCAGCTACCTGAAGAAATTCCCCATCGATGTGATCAAGATCGACCGCAGCTTCATCCGCGATATTCCGGATGATCAGGACGACATGGAAATTACCTCGGCGGTCATCGCCATGGCTCACAACCTCAAGCTGAGCGTCGTGGCCGAAGGCATCGAGACGGCTGAGCAACTGACTTTCCTGCGTCGTCATCGTTGCGATGTGGGCCAGGGTTATCTCTTCGACAAACCAATCCCCGGCGAAGACCTGATCAACGCCCTGCGCCGCTACCCTCGCGGCCCGCTGGCCTGAGTCGATCTCACGGGCTCTTTCCCGCCTTTAGGTTGTGCGGCAAACTGGTCGCCTTTCATTTGAATCAGAAAATTCTGACCCCATTTATGGCAGTCACCTGTCAGAGAGGATTGACCTCATGGCTCTGCGCTCGGAAATTCTTGTGAACAAAAACGAAATGCCAACTGCCCAGCAAGCGCTGCCGGGACGTGAAACGCCGATGGCCCTTCCAGAGACACACTTCGTCAACGGTCGTCCGCTGCTGGGTCCGTTCTTTGAAGACGTTGAATTCGCCATCTTCGGCCTGGGCTGCTTCTGGGGCGCCGAACGTCGTTTCTGGCAACGTGAAGGCGTTGTCAGCACAGTCGTGGGCTATGCAGGCGGCTTCACGCCGAACCCGACGTACGAAGAAGTCTGCTCGGGGCTGACCGGGCACAGTGAAGTGGTTTTGGTGGTGTATGAGCCGGCGAAAATCAGCTACGAAGAGCTGCTGGCGATGTTCTGGGAACTGCATAACCCGACCCAGGGCATGCGTCAGGGTAACGACATCGGCACTCAGTACCGCTCGGTGATCTACGCAACCAAACCCGAGCAACTAGACGCCGCCAGGGCCAGCGCCGAGGTGTTCCAGGCTGAACTGACCAAGGCCGGTCTAGGTGAAATCACCACCGAGATCGACCAAGCCCCGACCATGTACTTTGCCGAAGCGTATCACCAGCAGTATCTGGCGAAGAATCCGCAGGGGTATTGCGGGATCGGCGGGACCGGGGTGTGCATGCCGCCGAGGCTGAATCAGTAATCACAGGATGCATGGCACACCAATACAAGAGCGCGCTTGCCCGCGATTGCGCCGTGTCGGTCACCTGATGGGGTCAGGCCGATTGCAATCGCGGGCAAGCGCGCTCCGTCAGTAAAGCGGCGATCAATCATGATTCGGCAATCAACCAATCCATCCGCCAATCCCCCTGGGTCTGCCCAAGCTTCCCGGCCAGCCAAGGCAGCAACTCGCGCAACTCTTCTTCCAGTCCCCACGGTGGGTTGGCAATCGCCATGCCCGAGCCATTGAGGCTGTTGAGCGTATCCAGTGGGTGCACCAGCAATTCAACACGCAGCAATTTCGGCGCGCCGGTTTCGGCCAACTCCTGATAGAAACGCTTGAGCGCACGCTGATCCTTGATCGGGTACCAGATCGCCGCGACAGTCTGGCGCATGCGCCCAATGGCCTCTTTCAGCGCCACCGAACAGCGTTTCATCTCGTCCAGCTGTTCGAAAGGCGGGTCGATCAGCATCACCGCACGCTTCTCCGGCACCGGCAGCAAGGCACGCGGCACATGCCAGCCCTCACCCAGATGCACGGCGACGCGGCGGTCGTATTTCATGTTGTCCTTGAGCAGCGCGCCGTCTTCCGGATGCTTCTCGTTGAGCAGCACGCGGTCCTGCTCGCGGGTCACGCGGCGGGCCAGTTCGGGGGAGCCTGGGTAGTAGCGCAACTCGCCGGTCTTGCGGTTCATGTGACGAATCACGTCCATGTAGCCTGCGGCCACCGCAGGCACATCGTCCGCGGCCCATAAACGGCCGATGCCTTCGATCCATTCACCGGTGCGCGTCGCCTGATCGCCCTGAAGGTCGTACAGGCCGAGACCCGCATGGGTGTCGATATAGGCGAGCGGCTGCTCCTTGCGCGACATTAGCGCGATCAAGCGAGTCAGGATGATGTGTTTCAAGACGTCGGCATGGTTGCCGGCGTGGAAGGCGTGACGGTAGTTCATGGCGGCTCCTGGAAGGCTGCGGAGTTTAACAAAACAGCCAACGTTGCGCAGACCGCTCGTAGCCCGGAGTCGCTGGACAAAAACGCCAGGCAAAAAAAGCCCCGGTTAAGCCGTTACAAAACCGGGGTTGAGGTACTTGCTCGGACTAGAAGGTGACCAAACCGTGGCCCGAGCAATTTAAAGTGCGGCCATTATGCCGAATTAACTAAACGGTTACATAGCCAAAACCGACACAGTGATGTGCATGCCAGACATTGCCGACGACAGGTATTGCCGAGCGTGCGGCGCGCTACCAGAATCGGCTCAACCTCAACAAAAAGGAGCGAGCGTCATGATGCATGCAGACCTGATCGACCAGGACGATCTACTGGGTCAACTCAGATCCCTGGGCTTTGAAACGCCATCAGGCGCGACCGCCGAACAGGCCTGCGCCCAAGCGGTATGCGGCCTGAACGAAGACCGCGCGCGGGCGTTGCGTCAGCTGGTGGAAAAGATGCTCAGCGGCAGCGCGACCATCCTGCCTGCGGTGCGTCAGGCGATCGATCAGCAGTTGTTGCCAGCATTGGCCAAATATTCGTCGAGCCAACGCCGGGCTTGAAACGGGGCTGCCGCGCATGACCTGCCGAATCAACAACACTCTGATCTGCGCAATACCGTTCCCGGCACCCGTCACAACGCCTTCGGTGCTGACCTGCGCAGCCTGCTCGTCCGAGGACGAATAAGTGTAGGGAGGCGTACAAGAGGCAGACGTCAACGACTCTGGCGCTTTTTGAAAAGGTTTAAACTTTCACAACGGTGGGTAACTTGGTACCGCCGTTCATGACAACCTCTCGAGCATCGGTATTCAGCGTAAACGCATAAGCGTTGGCCACGACCTCGATATTGTCCGACGTCCAATATGACTTATCAGGCCATCCGAGAAACTTCACTACATTACCTGACTCAGTTTCGGAATAAGTCCGATAGAGGCTGCGCATTTCGTTTCTAGTAAGCGCAGTCTTCACCCACTCGCGATTCGGACCCGACGGTGCCCACCAAACTTCGTTTAAATGACGGACTTCATGAATCCCGGTCAGGGTCAACTTATACTGCGCAACACTATTGGCCGCATCTTTAACAGTGATGACTGCCGTGCCATTGCCCGCTGCCGTGACTTCACCGGTAGTGGCGTCCACCATCGCGACGTTGAGATTAGATGAGGTATAGAGATAAGGCGGGACGCCACCGGTGGCCTCTCGCAAGAACCGCCCATTAGCCTTCGCGCCCACGGGAGGCTTACCGCGCGCGATCCAGAAATCCAGAATTCGCTGCGTATGATCCGAACCAAGGGTCAATGGAAGTCCAGTGGTGATAGTCCAAGGCTCAGATATGATCCGACCTTCAGCTGTTTTCGCGATAAAGACGTGCGGTACATGACTCAACCCGATGACCGGTAAGCTCCATGTCCCATCATCGGCGACCTTGGAAATGCCGACAAATTTTTCTCCATCGAATAACTCGACATAGTCGACCTTCCTAGCCGAAGAATCTGTAGTAGCAGACATATATCACCCCTCAAATTGTTTAAGGTATTTGAGTCAGCTTTCGGCAGGGAGCGGAACTTTACAGCGGCAATTTATGCACGGTCCTAACACCTACAACTGATCAGTACAGGAGATATTTAGCGCTTGAACCAGAAAGGGAACAACTGTCAGAAATGACAGGTTTGGCCTGAAAAACCCACCGCCCGTCGCAATGAATCCCGATCGCGTCGCTGCATGGGGAGTGCACGACGCGATCGACGGAGCAAAGAACTTACAGCCTCACACTCGCAAACGTCGACTCGTTGCGCGCCTGGCTCAGGGCCGACAGCGGGCCGGAGAGTGGCGACAGGACCATCGCCTGCGGAATCGGCATCATCGCCACCTGTTGTGTGGTGTTTGAGCCTACACGCTCATCACGCGGCGGGATGCCGAAGTACTCACGGTAGCACTTGGAAAAGTGCGGGGTGGAGACGAAGCCGCAGACCGATGCCACTTCGATGATCGACATCGGCGTTTGCTTGAGCAGCTGCCGCGCGCGGATCAGGCGCAGCTTCAGGTAATAGCGCGATGGCGAGCAGTGCAGATATTTCTGGAACAACCTCTCGAGCTGACGCCGGGAAACCGAGACGTAAACCGCCAGTTCGTCCAGGTCGATCGGCTCTTCGAGGTTGGCCTCCATCAGCGCGACGATTTCCTGCAGTTTCGGCTGGTTGGTGCCGAGCATATGCTTGAGCGGTACGCGCTGGTGATCCTGCTCGTTACGGATACGTTCGTAGACGAACATTTCCGAGATCGCGGCGGACAGTTCACGCCCGTGATCGCGGCTGATCAGGTGCAGCATCATGTCCAGCGGCGCGGTGCCACCAGAGCTGGTGAAGCGGTTACGGTCAAGGGTGAACAGGCGGGTACTCATGGCAACGCGCGGGAAAGCTTCCTGCATCGCCGCCAGACACTCCCAATGCACGCTGCAATCGAAACCGTCCAGCAGACCAGCGCACGCCAGCGCCCAGCTACCGGTGCAGACCGCGCCGAGGCGACGGGACTGACGCGCCTGGCTCTGCAGCCAGCTCACGTGTTCGCGCGTCACGGTACGTTGAATGCCTACGCCGCCGCAGACGATCACGGTGTCCAGCACCGGTGCCTTGTGCATGGCCGCGTCAGGGGTAATTTGCAAACCGTCGCTGGCCCAGACCTGTCCGCCGTCGACGCTCAGTGTGGTCCAGCGATACAGCTCACGGCCGGAAAGCTGGTTGGCCATACGCAGAGGCTCAACCGCAGATGCGAGGGAAATGAGTGTGAAATTGTCCAACAGCAGAAAGCCGATGGATTGAGGCGCACGGTTCTGGGGTTGAGCCCCGGAGTTGAACGAAGTCATCACAGTATCTCCTCACTCGGAAAGCGGTTGATGGCCCCAGGAAGAGGCTCTTGTTGTATCGCCCTCATCTATGGAGAGCATTGTCTACTGCAACGCAAATGCCATGCCTAAAGTTGAATGCTCATTCAATAAACCCTGATTGCGACGTCGTGATGCGTCTATTCGGGAGCGACATGACCGTTCCGTTAGCGACCTATCGATCGTGGAGCCACGGAAATAGCGGGCGGGATGAGCAATTCGGTAGCACTTATGTGAATCACCGAAATATCGGACGCAGGGAGAGTGTCACTCCATGCGCAGGTGACCGGCGGTAGGCCCGGTAGCGCTTGTGTGGCATGGCTTTGCGCCATGTCACACCGATCACGCGCCAAAAGGCAGCGGCAGGTTTGGGGCGTGAGCGAAAAGCGAGCAGTGGCTGATAGCACTTCACGACACGCGACCTCTGCGCGCGCAACTCCCTCTTCGTGAGCAAGCTCCCCCCACAGTGGTCGGCCTGTACACGACATTGCGATCCAGGGAGGCATTTGTAGAGGCTTTTTCACGGACGGCTGCGTTTGTTCCAGCGCCTTCGCCATCAAGTTCACTCGCGAAGTGGTCCGCATGTACACCATATTTGCTGGCTTGTGAGGCACCCCATGCAGACTGACAGACTGAGTGAAAACCTCAGCAATTCAGTGAGTGGTTAAAAAATGAACTGTAATTACGTAAATTCCACGTCCGGCACACCGGCCGATCTTTTTCGGAATTTACGTAGGAGCGCGCAGTTCAATCTCTCATCGGGGTGTTCACACAGCCTGTGTGGGAGTGAGCTTGCTCACGAAGACTGCAGAACAGGCAACGCCAAGCTAACGACTCAACACTCAACCGCACTCACCGCCAACCCACCGCGGGAGGTCTCTTTATATTTGTCGTGCATGTCGGCGCCGGTGTCGCGCATGGTGCGGATCACGCGATCGAGCGAGATGAAATGCTTGCCGTCACCACGCAACGCCATCTGTGCGGCGTTGATGGCTTTCACCGCGGCAATCGCGTTGCGCTCGATGCATGGCACTTGAACCAGGCCGCCCACCGGGTCGCAGGTCAGGCCAAGGTTGTGCTCAAGACCGATTTCGGCGGCGTTGCACAGTTGCTCAGGTGTGGCTCCCAGAATATCCGCCAAGCCCGCCGCTGCCATCGCACACGCCGAGCCTACCTCGCCCTGACAACCGACTTCAGCACCGGAGATTGACGCGTTCTTCTTACAGAGGATGCCGATCGACGCCGCGCCAAGGAAGTAATCCACGACGTTGGCTTCACTGACCTCATCGCTGAATTTGACGAAGTAGTGCAGCACCGCCGGAATGATGCCCGCCGCGCCGTTGGTGGGCGCCGTGACCATCCGCCCGCCAGCTGCGTTCTCTTCGTTGACCGCCAGGGCGAACAGGTTGACCCACTCCATCGCGCTCAGCGTCGAGCCGATGACGTTAGGCTTGTTCAACTCTTGAAGACTGCGATGCAGACGCGCCGCACGCCGACGCACATTCAAGCCGCCGGGCAGAATGCCCTCGTGCTTCAAACCGTGTTCCACACATTCCTGCATTGCCCTCCATAAACGCATGAGGCTTGCACGAATCTCTTCTTCGCTGCGCCAGACCTTCTCGTTTTCCATCATCAGCTCCGAGACCCGCAGGCTGTGCTTCTCGCAGAGCATCAGCAGTTCGTCGGCGCTGGAAAAATCGTACGGCAGCACGGTGTTGTCCATGTCCAGTACGCCACTGGCCGCTTGCGCCTCATCCACCACGAAACCGCCGCCCACCGAGTAATAGGTGTCGCGATGGGATTCGCCGTTCGCATCGAAGGCGATCAGCGTCATGGCGTTGGGATGGAAGGGCAGGTTCTCGTCGATCAGCAGCATGTCGCGCTGCCAGACGAAGGGGATCGGATGATCGCCGTTGAGTTTCAGGGTGTCGGTTTCGCGCAGCTTGGCAATGTGCTGACCGATCAGCGTCGGGTCGATTCCGTCCGGCCACTCGCCCATCAGCCCCATGATCACGGCGTTGTCGCTGCCGTGACCGACGCCGGTCGCCGACAGCGAGCCGTAGAGGCGCACTTCGATGCGTTGCACCTGGGCCAACTGGTCGCGCTCACGCAGGCCCTGAACAAATAACGCCGCGGCGCGCATCGGCCCCACCGTGTGAGAGCTGGAGGGGCCGATACCGATCTTGAACAGGTCGAACACGCTGATAGCCATTTACCGCAAACCTCCGAAGAACAGGGCTCCCGGCGCGCCAAGCGGCCGGCGACGGAGCTGCTACGCTTCTAGCTGCAATCCGTCCAGATGCCGGCATCATCAGCCTTTTATCTCGAGGTGCGGCGTCTCACACCGACTCACTCTTGTCCACAAACGTCGTGGCTATACAACAGTGTCCAGGAGTGCTCCCCCGGGAAAAAGCGCCACTGATTTGGACACTTTTTGCCGCATTGACACTCGAAAAGCCGTCGCCGGGCGGGGAAAAAATCTGTAAGCGACGTCACTGACACTGGATACGACCCCCTCTGTACTGGTTACGACGCGCCCTGTAGGCGTTTGTTTTTGCCTGTTACATGATCGTTGTCGACTCAATCGCCAGACGCAGTGATAGAGCTGTTTTCCCACTTGACTCGCCGACACCAAAAACGCGTCAGCTTCGCCTGATGACGAGAAGAAAACACCTAAGGAGTCCAACCATGAAAGGTTCACAAAAGCTGATGCTGGGCGTTGTGCTGAGTCTGCCGATGCTGGCGCAAGCCGCAGAACCCGCCGCTTGCCAGATGGTCAATTTCTCCGATGTTGGCTGGACCGACATCACCGCTACCACCGCCGTCACCAGCGTAGTCCTCCAGTCGCTGGGGTATAAAACCAAGACCACCATGATTTCCGTGCCCGTGACCTACAAGTCGCTGGCCGATGGCAAGAACATGGACGTGTTCCTCGGCAACTGGATGCCGACCATGGAAAACGACATCAAGGCCTATCGCGACGCCGGTACTGTCGAGACCGTGCGCGCCAACCTCGAAAACGCCAAATACACCCTGGCCGTTCCTCAAGAGCTCTACGATAAGGGTCTTCACGATTTCGCCGACATCGTCAAATTCAAGAAGGAGCTCGACGGCAAAATCTACGGCATCGAGCCTGGCAACGACGGCAACCGCTTGATCCAGAGCATGATCGACAAGAACGCCTTTGGCTTGAAAGACGCAGGCTTCAAGGTCGTCGAATCCAGTGAAGCAGGCATGCTGTCGCAGGTCGATCGCGCCACCAAACGTCACACCGACGTGGTGTTCCTGGGCTGGGAACCGCACCCGATGAACACCCGCTTCAAGATCCAGTACCTGACGGGCGGCGATGACTATTTCGGTCCGAACTTCGGCCAGGCGACCGTCTACACCAACGTGCGCAAGGGCTACACCAGCGAGTGCAGCAACGTTGGCCAACTGCTCAAGAATCTGTCTTTCACCTTGCCGATGGAAAGCTCGCTGATGGGCAATATCCTCGACGACAAGATGAAGCCTGATGCAGCCGCCAAGGCGTGGCTGAAGAAAAACCCTCAAGTTCTCGACACCTGGCTGGCGGGTGTCACCACAGTGGACGGTAAACCTGGCCTGGAAGCCGCAAAAGCCGAGCTGACGAAGTAACTCGACACGCAGGCGGGCGCGCCCGCCTGTTGTCCTCTTTTCATCCCGCACGCGGACAATCGATATCATGCTGACTGATCATAAAATCCCCCTAGGCCAGTACATCGCAGGCTTTGTCGAATGGCTGACGCAACACGGCGCCAGCACCTTCGACGCCATCGCTTCGTCACTGGAAGCCATGATCCACGGACTGACCTCGGGTCTGACCTGGTTCAACCCTTTTGTGTTGATCGGCCTGATTGCTCTGATTGCCCATTTCATCCAGCGCAAATGGGGTCTGACCGCCTTTGTCGTGATCTCCTTTCTGCTGATCCTGAACCTGGGATACTGGCAGGAAACCATGGAAACCCTGGCCCAGGTGCTATTCGCCACCCTGGTCTGCGTGGTGATCGGCGTGCCGCTGGGCATCGTTGCCGCGCACAAGCCGCTGTTCTACACCATGATGCGGCCGGTCCTGGACCTGATGCAGACCGTCCCGACTTTCGTTTACCTGATTCCGACCCTGACCCTCTTCGGGCTGGGCGTGGTGCCAGGTCTGATTTCCACGGTCGTGTTCGCGATTGCCGCGCCGATCCGTCTGACCTATCTGGGCATCTGCGATGTCCCGCAAGAACTGCTCGATGCCGGCAAGGCCTTCGGCTGCTCCCGCCGTCAATTGCTGTCACGAATCGAACTGCCCCACGCCATGCCAAGCATCGCGGCCGGTATCACCCAGTGCATCATGCTGTCGTTGTCGATGGTGGTGATCGCAGCACTGGTTGGCGCCGACGGCCTGGGCAAACCCGTGGTCAACGCACTGAACACTGCTGATATCGCTCTGGGCTTCGAAGCGGGCCTGGCGATCGTATTGCTGGCGATCATGCTCGACCGTATCTGCAAACAACCCGACGCTAAAGTGAGGGCTGACGCATGAGCATCATCAAATTCGACCAGGTAGACGTCGTCTTCTCCAAAGACCCGCGTGAGGCTCTCAAGCTGCTGGATCAGGGCCTGACGCGGCCAGAAATCCTGAAGAAAACCGGCCAGATTGTCGGGGTCGAAAAAGCCAGTCTGGACGTCAACAAAGGCGAAATCTGTGTACTGATGGGGCTGTCCGGTTCGGGCAAGTCCAGCCTGCTGCGCTGCATCAACGGCCTGAACACCGTCAGCCGTGGCTCGCTGTTCGTCGAGCACGAAGGCAAGCAAATCAACATCGCCAACTGCACCCCGGCCGAGCTGAAGATGATGCGCACCAAACGCATCGCCATGGTGTTCCAGAAGTTCGCGTTGATGCCCTGGTTGACCGTTCGCGAGAACATCAGCTTCGGCCTGGAAATGCAGGGTCGCCCCGAGAAGGAACGTCGTCAGTTGGTGGACGAGAAACTCGAGCTGGTCGGCCTGACCCAATGGCGCAACAAGAAGCCTGACGAGCTGTCCGGCGGCATGCAGCAACGTGTGGGCCTGGCCCGCGCACTGGCGATGGACGCCGATATTCTGCTGATGGACGAACCCTTTTCCGCGCTCGACCCGCTGATCCGCCAGGGTCTGCAGGATGAGCTGCTGGACCTGCAGAAGAAGCTGCACAAGACCATTGTGTTCGTCAGTCACGACCTGGACGAAGCGCTCAAGCTCGGCACCCGCATCGCGATCATGAAAGACGGCCGGATCATCCAGTACAGCGTGCCGGAAGAGATCGTGCTGAACCCGGCGGACGAATACGTACGGACCTTCGTTGCGCATACCAATCCGTTGAACGTGCTCTGTGGCCGCAGCCTGATGCGTCCGATCACCGACTGCACCCGCATCAACGGCTCGCAGGTGTGCCTGGATCCGGGCGACGACTCATGGATCGACTTGGCTGACGGCAACACAATCAAGGGCCTGCATCAGCACGGCGCCGCGGTTGACCTGCAAAGCTGGGAACCGGGTCAGGCGGTCGAAAATCTGGGTCGCAGACCCACCGTCGTGCATTCGGACATCGGCATGCGCGAAGCCCTGCAGATCCGTTACCACACCGGCAACAAACTGGTGCTGCAAGAGAACAACCAACTCGTCGGCATTCTGGGTGACAGCGAGCTGTACCACGCGTTGCTGGGCAAGAACCACGGTTGAGGCGCGGCTGCATCAGCACCGTGCTGAATGCGCCGTTTGTCCGGACGCCTTCGTGAGCAAGCTCACTCCTACAGGTTTCAGGTTCGCCGAAAAGCTTGTGAACGGCATAAAGCCCTGTGGGAGTGGCTTGCTCACGAATAGCCCGCCTTCGTGAGCAAGCTCACTCCTACAGGTTTCAGGTTCGCCGAAAAACTTGTGAACGGCATAAAGCTCTGTGGGAGTGGCTTGCTCACGAATAGCCCGCCCTCGTGAGCAAGCTCACTCTTACAGTTTTAGCTTCGCCGAAAAGCTTGTGAACGGCATAAAGCCCTGTGGGAGTGAGCTTGCTCACGAATAGGCCGGTACCGGCGAAGGAAATCTTAACGCTTCAACAGGGCATGTTTCTGGCTTTTCGTACGCCTGCGGTTTTTTGTTGATTGAACGTTCAATTAAAAAGCATTAGAGTGGACGCCGTTTTCAGTCTTTCACGATTACCTCGCGAGCCAAGGAGACTTACAGATGCCCAAGGTCGGTATGCAACCCATTCGGCGTCAACAACTGATCCAGGCCACACTGTCGGCGGTCGATCAAGTGGGGATAGGCGACGCCAGCATCGCGCTGATCGCCAAGCTCGCGGGGGTCTCCAACGGCATTATCAGTCATTACTTTCAGGACAAGAACGGCCTGATTGCAGCGACCATGCGTCACCTGATGAATGCCCTGATCGTCAGCGTCGCCGAGCGGCGTCAGGCACTGAAAGACGATAGCCCCAGAGCGCACCTGAAAGTCATCATCGAGGGCAACTTCGATGCCAGCCAGGTCAACGGCCCGGCGATGAAAACCTGGCTGGCCTTCTGGGCCACCAGCATGCATTCGCCCTCCCTGCACCGGCTGCAGCGGATCAACGATCACCGTCTGTATTCGAACCTGTGCTGCCAGTTCCGCCGCGTGCTGCCACTGGATCAGGCGCGCACCGCTGCACGCGGTCTTGCAGCCCTGATTGACGGCTTGTGGCTACGCGGTGCGCTCTCGGGCGACGCGTTCGATACCGAACAGGCGCAACAGATCGCCTACGAATACATGGATTTCCAACTGGCAAAAGCGCCGCGTTAACACAGCGGCCGCACAAGGATCGAAGCAGCGCACGGCGCGCCGATCAACGCCCATCACAGACAACTGCGAGGACTTTATGGCCCGTTTCGAACTGCAAAAACTCTACATTGACGGTGGTTACGTCGACGCCAGCAGCGACGCGACCTTCGAAGCCATCAACCCGGCCAATGGCGAAGTGCTCGCCAAGGTTCAGCGGGCCACTCAGGCAGACGTCGAACGTGCCGTGGCCAGCGCTGAAAAGGGCCAGAAAATCTGGGCTGCGATGACCGCCATGGAGCGTTCGCGCATTCTGCGTCGCGCCGTCGACATCCTGCGCGAGCGCAACGACGAGCTGGCTGAACTGGAAACCCTCGACACTGGCAAAGCGATCTCCGAAACCAAATACGTCGACATCGTCACCGGCGCTGACGTACTGGAATATTACGCAGGCCTGGTGCCCGCCATCGAAGGCGAACAGATCCCTCTGCGCGACACCTCGTTCGTCTATACCCGCCGTGAGCCGCTGGGCGTGACCGTCGGCATCGGCGCCTGGAACTACCCGATCCAGATCGCCTTATGGAAGTCCGCGCCAGCGCTGGCAGCAGGCAACGCGATGATCTTCAAGCCCAGCGAAGTCACTTCGCTGACCACCCTGAAGCTCGCCGAAATCTACACCGAAGCGGGCCTGCCTGATGGTGTGTTCAACGTGCTGACCGGCAGCGGCCGCGAAGTCGGCACCTGGCTGACGGAGCACCCGCGCATCGAGAAAGTCTCCTTCACCGGCGGCACCAACACCGGCAAGAAAGTCATGGCCAGCGCGTCGAGTTCGTCGCTCAAGGAAGTGACCATGGAACTGGGCGGCAAGTCGCCGTTGATCGTCTTCGACGACGCCGATCTGGATCGCGCCGCCGACATTGCGATGATGGCCAACTTCTACAGCTCCGGTCAGGTCTGCACAAACGGCACCCGCGTGTTCGTGCCGGGCGCGTTGAAGGCTGCGTTCGAAGCGAAGATCGTCGAGCGCGTCAAACGCATTCGTGCCGGTAACCCGCAGGACGACAACACTAACTTCGGGCCGCTGGTCAGCTTCGCCCACATGGAAAGCGTGCTGAGCTACATCGCCAAGGGCAAGGAAGAAGGCGCGCGTCTGTTGATCGGCGGCGATCGCCTGACCGAGGGTGAATTCGCCAAAGGCGCGTTCGTGGCGCCGACGGTATTCACCGATTGCCACGACGACATGACCATCGTCAGGGAAGAAATCTTCGGCCCGGTGATGAGCATCCTCAGCTACGACTCCGAAGAAGAAGTGATCCGCCGCGCCAACGACACTGAGTTCGGGCTGGCCGCCGGGATCGTCACTCGCGACATTAGCCGCGCTCACCGCGTGATTCATCAGCTGGAAGCCGGCATTTGCTGGATCAACGCCTGGGGCGAGTCCGACGCGAAAATGCCGGTCGGTGGCTACAAGCAATCGGGCGTGGGTCGCGAAAACGGTATCAGTTCGTTGGCGCAGTACACACGCATCAAATCGGTACAGGTCGAGCTGGGCGAATACGCTTCGGTGTTCTGATAAAGCGCTCCGGAGTCTGCCGGAGCCCTTCGCGGATAAATCCGCCCCCACGCAAATACCATCGATCTGTGGGAGCGAGCTTGCTCGCGAAGTGGCCTGTACATCCGGCACAGGTTTAGAGATTGAGCGCCAGCATTCGCGAGCAAGCTCGCTCCCACAGATTGCACCGCGCACATCCGTGTCGTCCCTGAAGAACTTATCAAGAGGGAGCATTCTCAATGTCCCAGGAATTTGACTACATCATCATCGGCGCAGGCTCGGCCGGTAATACCCTGGCAGCCCGTCTCACCGAAGACGCAGGCGTCACTGTTCTGTTGCTCGAAGCCGGCGGCCCGGATTACCGCGCCGACTTTCGCACGCAAATGCCTGCCGCGCTCGCTTTCCCGCTGCAAGGCCGTCGCTACAACTGGGCGTATGAAACCGAGCCAGAGCCGCACATGAACAACCGGCGTATGGAGTGCGGACGCGGCAAGGGCCTGGGCGGCTCTTCGCTGATCAACGGCATGTGCTACATCCGCGGCAACGCGATGGACTACGACGGCTGGGCGAAACTGCCGGGCCTCGAAGACTGGACCTACCTCGACTGTCTGCCGTACTTTCGCAAAGCCGAAACCCGCGACATCGGGCCCAACGATTACCACGGCGGCGACGGCCCGGTCAGCGTGACCACGCCGAAAGCCGGCAACAACCCGCTGTTCCACGCGATGGTCGAAGCCGGTGTGCAAGCAGGCTATCCCGCTACCTCCGACCTCAACGGCTATCAGCAGGAAGGCTTCGGCCCAATGGATCGCACGGTCACCCCGAACGGCCGTCGCGCCAGCACGGCACGCGGCTACCTGGATGAGGCAAAGAAGCGCTCGACCCTGACCATCGTCACCCACGCGCTGACCGATCGCATTCTGTTCGACAACAAACGCGCAATCGGCGTGGCGTATCTGGTGGGTGACAGCGACACCCGTGTCGAAGCCCGCGCGCGCAAGGAAGTCCTGCTGTGCAGCGGCGCCATCGCTTCGCCGCAGATCCTGCAACGCTCCGGCGTCGGCCCGGCCGAGCTGCTGAAAAAGCTCGACGTTCCCGTGGTCCACGACCTGCCGGGTGTGGGCGAAAATCTTCAGGATCATCTGGAGATGTACTTGCAATACGCCTGCAAGGAGCCTGTCTCGCTCTACCCTTCCCTGCTCTGGTGGAACCAGCCGGCCATCGGTGCCGAATGGATGTTCCTCGGCAAAGGCATTGGCGCGAGCAACCAGTTCGAAGCCGGTGGTTTCATTCGTTCGCGTGAAGAGTTCGAGTGGCCGAACATTCAGTACCACTTCCTGCCGGTGGCGATTAACTACAACGGCAGCAACGGCGTGAAAGAGCACGGTTTCCAGGCTCACGTGGGCTCCATGCGTTCGCCGAGCCGTGGGCGCGTGCAGCTCAAGTCGAAGAACCCGCGCGAGTACCCAAGCATCCTCTTCAACTACATGGCCACCGAGCAGGACTGGCAGGAATTTCGCGACGGCATCCGCCTGACCCGGGAAATCATTCAGCAGCCCGCGCTGGACAAGTACCGTGGGCGCGAGATCAGCCCTGGCGTCGAAGTACAGACCGACGAGCAACTGGACAAATTCGTTCGCGAGCACGCAGAGACGGCATTCCACCCATCCTGCTCGTGCAAGATGGGCACCGATGAAATGGCGGTGGTCGACGGCGAAGGTCGCGTGCATGGCATGCAGAGCCTGCGTGTCGTCGATGCGTCGATCATGCCGATCATCACCACCGGCAACCTCAATGCGCCGACGATCATGATAGCCGAGAAAATCGCCGACAAGATCCGCGGCCGCACCCCACTGCCGCGCAGCACCGCCGACTATTACGTGGCGGGTGATGCGCCGGTGCGTGGCAAGCCGATGCGGGAAGTGAGTTCCACATAACCGCTGTGAGAGCAAACTGGGGGCCAGGTCAGGCGATGCATCTTCAGCGCCTGACAACCCCTATTCGCCACCGTCGTAACCTCCGGAAGCTCCCACAGGATTTTTGCTCGCCGATAAATCAGCGCCAGCACGCGGTCCCTGTGGGAGCAACCGCAGGAACGACGGTCGCGAAGGGGCCAGGTCAGGCGAGGCATCTTCAGCGCCTGACAACCCCTATTCGCCACCGTCGTAACCTGCGGACGTTCCCACAGCATTTTCGCTCGCCGGTAAATCAGCGCCAGCACGCGGTACCTGTGGGAGCAACCGGAGGGACGACGGTAGCGAAAGGGCCACGCCAGGCGATGCATCTTCAGCGCCTGACAACCCCTATTCGCCACCGTCGTAACCTCCGGAAGCTCCCACAGGATTTTTGCTCGCCGG
>NZ_NKHL01000119.1:27097-113984 GCF_002934685.1 Pseudomonas bohemica | reverse complement strand
GCCGGTAAATCAGCGCCAGCACGCGGTACCTGTGGGAGCAACCGGAGGGACGACGGTAGCGAAAGGGCCACGCCAGGCGAGGCATTCTCAGCGTCTCACCCGCAGCATTCGCCACCGTCGTAACCTGCGGAAGCTCCCACAGCATTTTTGCTCGCCGGTAAATCAGCGCCAGCACGCGGTACCTGTGGGAGCAACCGGAGGGACGACGGTCGCGAAAGGGCCAGGTCAGGCGATGCATCTTCAGCGTCTCACCCGCAGCATTCGCCACCGTCGTAACTTGCGGAAGCTCCCACAGCATTTTTGCTCGCCGGTAAATTAGCACCAGCGCGCGGTCTCTGTGGGAGCAACCGGAGGTTACGACGGTCGCGAAGGGGCCGGGGCAGGCGATGCATTTCTTTAACACTCCCCCGCCGCAGAGCGCTCCGCGCTATGATTCGGACCGTTGCCCGTCCGATCGCCAAGGAGACATCCTGCATGTTCGACTTCTCCGCTCAACTCAAGCAGCGGTTCGCCGCCCTGCAGAGCAGTGCCCAGTTTTTCTCCCTGCGCTACGTTAAACAGACCAGCCAGCACCTCTCGGTGCGCAAGAATGTTCCCGAGCCGCCGCAACTGAGCATCGACGAAGGCGCGATGCTGACCGTGCGCATCAACGGCGTCGAAGCCTATGCCGCGACCAACGACATATCCCAGCGTGGCCTGCAAGCGGCCCTGGAGCAGGCGGAAATCCAGGCGCGACAACTCGCCCCGCACTCGCTGCTCGATCTGCGCGAACACGTCGTCGCCACCAGTCGCGCGGACTATCTTTCACCGAACCTGAGCAATGCCTTTCCTTCGCTTGGCGAGTGTTACGCCTTGCTCGGCAGTGAGTCGGCCTCTGTGCCCAGGGACGAACGCCTGGTCAACTGGCAAGTCAGCCTGGGCCTTGAGAACGTCGAGCAGATTTACCTCAACAGCGCCGGCGCTGAGATTCGTCAGGCCCAACGCTTTGTCTTCCCAGGGCTGAGCGTGACCGCCTATGACGGTCAAGACAGTCAGACCCGCAGCCTGGGCCGCGAGAATTTCGGACAGCAAGGCAGCGCGGAAGTCATCGCGTCGTGCGGCATCATCGGCGCCGCGGCCAACGTCGCCGATCAGGCATTACAACTGATCATGGCGCCCAACACGCCCACCGGCCCGCGCGACCTGCTGTTGACGCCCGATCAGATGACGTTGCAGATCCACGAGTCCATCGGTCACCCCCTGGAACTCGACCGCATCCTCGGCGACGAGCGCAATTACGCCGGCACCAGTTTTGTCAAAACCAGCGATTTCGGCAGCCTGCAATACGGCTCGAAGCTGCTCAACGTAACCTTCGACCCGGAGATCCCGGAGCAGCTGGCGAGCTATGGCTACGATGACGATGGCACACAGGCCAGCAAGCAGTTTCTGATCAGGGACGGCGTGCTGGAGCGGCCCTTGGGAGGTGCGTTGTCGCAATACCGCAGCGGCATGGAAGGCGTCGCCAATAGTCGCGCGAGCAGTTGGAACCGCGCGCCGATCGATCGCATGGCCAACCTCAACATCGAGCCGGGCGACCAGACGATGCAGCAGCTGATCGGTGGCATCGAGCACGGCATTCTGATGAGTACCAACCGCTCGTGGTCGATCGACGACGCACGCAACAAATTCCAGTTCGGCTGTGAGTGGGGACAACTGATCGAAAACGGCGAGCTCAAAGGCGTGGTCAAGAATCCAAACTATCGGGCGATCTCCGCGCAATTCTGGCGCAACCTCAGCGCGGTGGGCGACGCCAGCACATTCAAGGTGCTGGGCACGCCCAACTGCGGCAAGGGCGAACCCAATCAGGTCATACGCGTGGGGCACGCTTCGCCCGCCTGTGTATTTGCCAACGTCGATGTTTTCGGAGGTGACGCCTGATGTCCCATCAAACGCAATTCACAGCGTTGGTCGACTGGCTGCAAGGCGCGATCGGTCGGCAGGAACGTTTCACCCTCAGCTATAACGCCGAGGCCTCGGATTTCATTCGCTTCAACCACGGCAAGGTGCGTCAGGCCGGCCATGTGCAGCAGGCCAGTGTGTACTTCAAGCTGATCGAAGACGCACGCCATGCCGATCTCAACCTGACGTTGTCGGGCGATGAAGCCGTGGATCGTCAGCGTCTGGGCGAAGCCCTGCATCAACTGCGCGAAACCCTCACGCTGCTGCCGGTCGATCCCTATCTGCTGCTCAACGATGAGGCCTGGCAGAGCAGCAATGTTCTGGATGTGCCGCTGCCCGACAGTGCCCATGTAGTCGAGCAGATCGCGCAATTGAGCGAGGGGCTGGATCTGGTCGGCATCTACGCTGCAGGGCCAATCTACCGTGGATTCGCCAGCTCCAATGGCGCGCGGGGCTGGCATCAGGCGAACAGCTTCAATTTCGACTGGAGCCTGTTTCACCAGAATGGCCAGGCAGTGAAGGCCAACTATGCGGGGCATGAGTGGAACGACGAAGTGTTCTCGAAACGTTTCGCCCTGGCGCGTGAACAACTGGCGTTCCTGGGTCAGCCCTCGCACACCCTCGCCCCCGGCCAATACCGCGCCTATCTGGCACCGGCGGCGCTGGAGGAAGTGTTGGGCATGTTGTGCTGGGGCGGTTTTTCGGCGCAGTCGCTGGCCGACAAGACCAGCCCGTTGCAGCGACTTTACGACGGTCAGGCATCGCTGAATCCATTGGTGAGCCTGGATGAACAGGTGAGCGGTTCGTTGTCCCCGGCGTTTTCCAGCGAGGGTTACCCGCGCTCGGATTTGTCGTTGGTGGTCGCAGGCGCGGCAAAGGATCGACTGATCGACTCGCGCAGCGCGGCGGAGTACGACCTGACCGCCAATGGTGCCGGTTGGGGTGAATCTCCGAGCGCACTGAATATGCATGGCGGCTCGCTGGCGCTGGACGATGTGCTCAAGGAGTTGGGTACCGGTCTGTATATCAGCAACCTGTGGTACCTCAATTTCTCTGACCGTGCAGCCGGACGCATCACCGGGATGACCCGTTTTGCAACGTTCTGGGTCGAGGATGGCAAGATCGAGGCACCGGTCAGCACCATGCGGTTCGATGACAGCATTTTCAGTCTGCTGGGTGGGGCGCTGGAACAATTGACCACAGAAAGGGAACTCATCCTGTCGGCGAGTACCTACAGTCAACGTCAGACAGCATCGAATCTGCTGCCGGGGGCGTTGCTGAGCAGGTTGACGTTGACGTTGTAACGACGCAAATGCTGCAGCCTTCCGCGATCTGCTTCTGCCCGTAAGGGCGTAGGAGCGTGGCGTGCCCGCGATCTGGTGCGAAGCGGCAGTAAAGCCTGTAGACGCGATGTGTCAGGTATATAGCGTTCTCTGGGGTTACTACCGCTTCGCGTCAGATCCTCGGCAAGCTGGACTCCCACGGCCTTCGACTAGAAGCAGACCGCAGACCGCAGCATCCACGCCCGATAAACACAAAACCAAAAGGACCCAGGATTCACATGCCCACCTCGACGCCAATACTGGACGCCCGGACCCTGCGCTGGATGCCCTGGGTCATTGCCATTGCCTTTTTCATGCAGAGCCTGGACGGCACCATCCTCAATACCGCTTTGCCGTCCATGGCCGGCTCGTTGTCGGAAGATCCGCTGCGCATGCAGTCGGTGATCATCGCCTACATGCTGACCATTGCTCTGCTTATCCCGGCGTCTGGCTGGATTTCCGACCGCTTTGGCATCAAGCGAATCTTCTTCAGCGCCATCTTGCTGTTCAGCTTCGGTTCATTGCTCTGCGCGGCGGCAAATACCCTCGGCATGCTGGTCGCGGCTCGTGTGATTCAAGGCCTGGGTGGCGCGCTGATGATGCCGGTGGGCAGGCTCATCGTGCTGCGGGCGTATCCGCGAACCGAACTGGTGCGCATCCTCAGTTTCATCACCATGCCAGCCCTGCTCGGTCCGCTGATGGGGCCTACCGTCGGCGGCTGGCTGGTGGAGTACCTGAGCTGGCACTGGATCTTCCTGATCAACATCCCGGTCGGGATCCTCGGCTGTTTCGCCGTGCGCAAGTTCATCCCCGATCTGCAAGGTGGCGGTCGCACGCGCTTCGATCTGGTGGGTTTTGCTCTGTTCGGCGCTTCGATGGTGCTGATCACCATCGCGCTGGAAGGTCTCGGCGAGCTGCATCTGCCGCACCTGCGCGTGGTGATGCTGCTGTTCGGCGGCATGGCCTGTCTGGCCGCCTATTGGCTGCGCGCCGGGCATGTGGAAGCGCCGCTGTTCTCGGCTTCGCTGTTCCGCACCCGCAGTTTTGCGGTCGGCATCATGGGCAACCTGTTTGCCCGTCTGGGCAGCGGCGCGTTGCCGTTTCTGGTGCCCCTGATGTTGCAAGTGGCGCTGGGTTATTCGCCGTCCCACGCCGGGATGAGCATGATCCCGCTGGCGCTGGCGGCAATGTTCGCCAAACCGCTGGCCACCCGCGCCATCGAGCGTCTGGGGTACCGCATCGTACTGACGGGCAACACGCTGCTGCTCGGCGCGCTGCTGGCGAGCATGGCGCTGGTGGATGCCGACACGCCTTACTGGATTCTGCTGATTCACCTGGCGTTCCTCGGCGGCGTGAACTCGCTGCAGTTCTCGGCGATGAACGCCGTGACCTTGATCGATCTGGACGACGCCAGTGCGGCGAGCGGCAACAGTTTGCTGTCGGTGGTCGCGCAGTTGTCCCTGAGCCTTGGAGTGGCCTGCGCGGCGGCTTTGCTGGGAGGGTTTACCGATGAGGTGCCGACCGGTGAAGTCAGCAGCGTGCTGGGCGCGTTCCAGCTGACGTTCCTATGCGTCGGCGTGCTGGCGATGCTCGCCGCGTCGATCTTCCTGCAACTGTCACCGCGCATGCCGCCGGAAAACCCGCCGCGCAAGCCACAGACCGAGCCGGAGATCGAGGCATAACGGACTGAAGAGGATCAACTGTGAGAGTGAGCTTGCGCACGAAGAGGCCGGTACATCCGCTGCAGTTTCGGCGGCTGGGGTTGATTATTCCTGAGCAAGCTCACTCCCACAGGGTTCGCGGACCCCACCTGGTATCGATGAACACTACCCCCACCATTTATCGCCCCCACCCCCAAGGCAGGGGCCGCGACCTGATACACTGCGCGACATTTTGTTTTGCAGGCCTGTCCCGTGACTAACACCGCTTTCAACTCGCTGCCCCTTTCCGCCGCCATGCTGGCTAACCTGGAGTCCCTTGGTTATGCCCAGATGACGCCGATTCAGGCGCAGAGCCTGCCGGTGATGCTCAAGGGCATGGACCTGATCGCCCAGGCCAAGACCGGCTCCGGCAAGACTGCTGCGTTCGGCATCGGCCTGCTCAACCCGATCAACCCGCGCTACTTCGGCTGCCAGGCGCTGGTGCTTTGCCCGACCCGCGAGTTGGCTGACCAGGTGGCAAAGGAAATCCGTCGCCTGGCCCGCGCCGAAGACAACATCAAGGTGCTGACCCTGTGTGGCGGCGTCTCGTTCGGCCCGCAGATCGGTTCGCTGGAACATGGCGCGCACATCATCGTCGGCACACCGGGGCGCATCCAGCAGCACTTGCGCAAGGGCTCGCTGGTCCTCGACGGCCTGAACACGCTGGTCCTCGACGAAGCTGACCGTATGCTCGACATGGGCTTCTACGACGCTATCGCCGACATCATCGAGCAAACCCCTGAGCGTCGTCAGACCCTATTGTTCTCCGCCACCTACCCGGTCGGCATCAAGCAACTGGCCTCCAAGTTCATGCGCGACCCGCAGACTGTGAAGGTCGAAGCGCTACACGCCGACAGCCAGATCGAGCAGATCTTCTACGAAATCGCCCCCGAACAGCGCCTGGAAGCGGTGGTAAAAGTCCTCGACCATTTCCGTCCGCAGTCCTGCGTCGCGTTCTGTTTTACCAAGCAACAGGTGCAGGACGTGGTCGATCACCTGACGGCCAAAGGCATGTCGGCGGTCGGCCTGCATGGCGATCTGGAACAGCGTGATCGCGATCAGGTGCTGGCGATGTTCGCCAACCGCAGCACCTCGGTACTGGTCGCGACCGATGTGGCCGCGCGCGGTCTGGACATCGACGCACTGGACATGGTCATCAACGTCGAGCTGGCGCGGGATTCGGAAATCCACATTCACCGCGTCGGTCGTACCGGCCGCGCCGGGGAAACCGGAATCGCCGTGAGCCTCGTCGCTCCCTCGGAAAGCCAACGTGCCCGCGCCGTCGAAGAGCTGCAGAAAGCGCCGCTGAACTGGCAACAATACGACAACCTCACGCGCAAGGAGGGCGGCAAGCTGCTGCCACCGATGACGACGCTGTGCATCGGTTCGGGCCGCAAGGACAAACTGCGTCCGGGCGATATCCTTGGCGCACTGACCGGTGAAGCGGGCATTCCCGGCACTCAGGTCGGCAAGATCGCGATCTTCGATTTCCAGGCCTATGTGGCGGTGGAGCGCAGCATCGCCAAACAGGCGCTGGAGCGTCTGAACAACGGCAAGATCAAGGGCAAGTCGTTGCGCGTACGGATTCTCTAGGCACCCCGCAATACCTTTATATGAGCGCTTGCCCGCGATGGCGTTCGGTCAACCAGCATGAATGCAACAGACAGACCGCCATCGCGGGCAAGCGCGCTCCTACAGGATTCAACCCCAATTCTGTTTACACCCCCGAGGACACCGCTTTGCCCGTTACTGACGTTGTGATCATCGGCGCCGGCGCCGCAGGTTTGATGTGTGCATTCACCGCCGCCAACCGTGGCCGCAAGGTAATGTTGATCGATCATGCGAACAAGCCAGGCAAGAAAATCCTCATGTCGGGTGGCGGGCGCTGCAACTTCACCAACATGTACACCGAGCCCGCGAACTTCCTCTCGCAGAACCCGCACTTCTGCAAATCCGCATTGGCACGCTACACCCAGTGGGATTTCATCGCGTTGGTGGGCAAGCACGGCGTGCCGTACCACGAAAAGAAACTCGGTCAGCTGTTCTGCGACAACAAATCCAGCGACATCCTTGGCCTGCTGCTCAACGAGTGCGATGACGCCGGTGTCAGCCTGCACATGGACACCTCGGTGCAGACCATCGAGAAAACCGAAAGCGGCTACGCCCTGCAAACCACGCTGGGCAACATCACCTGCCATTCGCTGGTGATCGCCACGGGTGGCCTGTCTATTCCGACGCTGGGCGCGACCGGTTTCGGCTATCAGGTTGGCAAGCAGTTCGGTCACACTTTGCTGCCAACCCGCGCGGGGCTTGTGCCGTTTACCATTACCGATCAGCTCAAGGACCTGTGCACGGAGCTCTCCGGAACGTCGGTGGATTGTCTGGTCAGCTGCAACGACACCTCTTTTCGCGAGAACATTTTGTTCACCCACCGTGGTTTGAGCGGTCCGGCGATCCTGCAGATTTCCTCGTTCTGGCAACCTGGCGACACGGTTGAAATCAACCTGCTGCCCGATCACGACGCCCACAGCTGGCTGACCGAGCAACAGGCCGAACGCCCTAACAGCGAACTCAAGACTCTGCTCGGCGAAATCTTCACCAAGAAGATGGCCAACCTGATCGCCGAACAGTGGTTCGCTTCCAAACCGATGAAGCAATACACCCATGCGGAACTGGCCGACATCGCCGGAAAACTGACGAGCTGGCAGGTGGTTCCCGCAGGCACCGAAGGCTATCGCACGGCGGAAGTGACGCTGGGAGGCATCGATACCCGCGAAGTGTCATCGAAAACCATGGAATCGCTGAAATCGCCTGGCCTGTATTTCGTTGGCGAAGTGCTGGACGTCAGCGGGCATCTGGGAGGATTCAATTTCCAGTGGGCCTGGGCCTCGGCGTATGCGGCGGCGCAGTACGTCTGATCTGCGCCCCCCTCTGTAGGCGCGCTTGCGCGCGATCGCGGCGTATCAGACGCCAATGATGTTGGATGTGCTGACGCCATCGCGAGCAAGCGCGCTCCTACCGATGATCGAGGGCAGCATGCGGCGAGTGGTCTTTCTGACACACCGCTTCGCCAACGTCGTAACGTGCGCAAGCTCCCACAGGGATCGGAGCCGACCGCACCCCGGAATAAATTTTGCTAACCGGATGTACAGCGCGCATCCGGCGCTGTACATATCTGTTCTGTCAGCAGAATCAATCGCGAACAAGGCCGTCAGCGTTCATGGCATCGAAATCGTTGCGCAATACCTTCCGCCGCCTGTGGGCGCTGGACAAGTTTTCCTACAGCGTGCGGGTTTTCATCGCGCTGACCGGCAGCATGGCGCTGTGCTGGTATCAAAACGAGATGTCGCAGCTGATCCCGTTGTTTCTGGGGATTATCGCCAGCGCCCTTTCCGAAACCGACGACAGCTGGCAAGGCCGCCTCAACGCGCTGGCCGTGACGCTGGTGTGTTTCAGCATCGCGGCATTGTCCGTGGAGCTGCTGTTCCCCTATCCGATTCTGTTCATCTGCGCCTTCGCCCTTGCCGCGTTTTGCCTGACGATGCTCGGCGCCTTGGGCGAACGTTATGGCGCGATCGCTTATGCGACGCTGATTCTCTCGGTCTACACCATGATCGGCGTGGACCAGCGCGGCGGTGCGGTCACGGATTTCTGGCACGAACCCATGCTACTGGTGGCCGGTGCCGCATGGTACGGCTTGCTCTCGGTGCTGTGGCAGATGCTGTTCTCCAACCAACCGGTGCAGCAGGCCTTGGCGCGGCTGTTTCGCGAACTGGGCCTGTACCTGAAACTCAAATCCGATCTGTTCGAGCCGATTCGCACGCTGGACGTTGAAGCCAAACGTCTGGAACTGGCGAAACAGAACGGCAAGGTGGTCGCCGCGCTCAATGTGACCAAGGAAATCATCCTCAACCGCGTAGGCAGTGGTCGACCTGGCTCGAAGGTCAGTCGCTACCTCAAGCTGTATTTCCTGGCGCAAGACATTCACGAGCGCGCCAGCTCATCGCATTATCCGTACAACTCGCTGGCCGAAGCGTTTTTTCACAGTGACGTGCTGTTCCGCTGCCAGCGTCTGCTGCGCCAACAGGGCAATGCCTGTCGCGACTTGTCGGTGTCGATCCAGTTGCGTCAGCCGTTCATTTACGACGACAGCTTCGCCCATGCGCTGGACGACCTGCGTGCCTCCCTCGAACATTTGCGCATCCAGAGCAATCCGGCCTGGCGCGGGCTATTGCGTTCCTTGCGCGCGCTGGCCAATAACCTTGGCACCCTCGACCGACTGCTCCGCGATGCCAGCAACCCCGATGCCCTGGCCGACGCCTCCGACAGCAGCCTGCTGGACCGTTCGCCACGCAACCTCAAGGACGTCTGGACCCGCCTGCGCCTTCAACTGACCCCGACCTCGCTGCTGTTCCGTCACGCGCTGCGGCTGCCGCTGGCGTTGGCGATCGGCTATCTCATGGTTCACCTGATTCACCCGTCGCAGGGTTACTGGATCATCCTGACCACCGTTTTCGTCTGCCAGCCAAGCTACGGCGCAACGCGACGCAAGCTGGGGCAGCGGATCATCGGTACGGCCATCGGGCTGACAGCGGGCTGGATTCTGTTCGATTTGATCACCACGCCGGTGCTGCAATCGATGTGCGCGGTCCTGGCCGGGGTCGTGTTCTTCGTCAACCGCACCACGCGCTACACGCTGTCCACGGCGGCGATCACGGTGATGATCCTGTTCTGCTTCAATCAGGTCGGCAACGGTTACGGGCTGTTCCTGCCACGGCTGATGGACACCCTGCTGGGCAGCCTGATCGCAGGACTTGCGGTATTCCTGTTCCTGCCGGACTGGCAAGGCCGTCGCCTGAACAAGGTGCTGGCCAATACGCTGTCCTGCAACAGCATCTATCTGCGCCAGATCATGCAGCAATACGCGCAGGGCAAGAGCGATGACCTGGCTTATCGCCTGGCCCGACGCAACGCGCACAACGCCGACGCCGCGCTGTCGACCACGCTGGCGAACATGCTCATGGAGCCTGGTCATTTCCGCAAAGAGGCGGATGTAGGCTTCCGCTTCCTGGTGCTGTCGCACACGCTGCTGAGCTACTTGTCTGGCCTGGGGGCGCATCGGGAAACGCCGCTGCCAAGCGAGGTTCGCGAGCATCTGATTGAAGGCGCTGGGGCCAGCCTGTCGTCGAGCATCGATGAGATCGCCCAGAGTCTGGCCACCCGTCAGCCGGTTGCCGTGCAAAGCGATGCCGAGGAAGCGCTGGCAGCGGAGCTTGAACAGATGCCCGAAGAGATCGACGAGGGCCAGCGTCTGGTGCAGACCCAGCTGGCGCTGATTTGCCGTCAGCTCGGGCCGTTGCGCACCCTGGCTGCGCACCTGATCAAGGAGCCTTCCAAAGAGGCGGAAGTCACAGACCGTGCAGCTTGAATAGCTTGTCGTAGCTACCATCGGCTTTCATTGCAGCAATGGCGTTATCGAAGTCAGCGACGATCTTTTCGTGATCAGGATTCTTCAGGCTGACCAGGATATGCAGGCTGTTCTCGCTCAATGAGTTGTGCACGAATTCGACATTCTTGCGCACCTCATCAGGCTCGCGGCTGAGGGCGAAACGCGCGGCATACTCATCCTCTACCGCCAGATCCACTCTCCCGGCCGCCAGCATGCGCACAGCGGTCGAAAAGCTCGCCACGGGCACTTTCTTCAACTCTGCATCGTTGTCGAATGCCGGCGAGTATGCATAGCTGCGTACCACGGCGATCGAATAGGGATGCAACTGAGCAAGACTCTGGTACTCGATATCCGTGGATTTTCGCTTGAGAAAGCACAGTCGGTTGAGCAGGTATGGCCCTGAAAACTGACCAATACGCGTGCGATCCTCGCTGTGCCAGGCGTTTATCAACACGTCATAACGCCCTTCACTCACGCCATGAATCGCGCGCGCCCAGGGGACTTGCTCATATTCGGCGGTGTAGCCGGCGCGGCCCAGTGCGGTGCGGATCAGATCGGTAGAAAGCCCGCCGTTGAGCAACGACACATCAGAATAGGGCGCCCATGCATCACCGGCGATGCGCAGCGTCTGCGCCGACACGGCTTGCGCCGCCAGCAGCATTCCCAGCAAAGCCATGGCTTGAAGCAAACGCGGCATGCTCAAGATCCTTAGGCAGGTGGATAGCCTGCAATTTTTCAGTGGCAATCAAGCAACACTGTGACATCCCTGGTTCGAGCGAGGGCAGCATGAGCGGCCCGGATTGGGGCGATATTCGGCGATAGCAACTGGCCTTCATTGAAGACCCGTTACAGGTTTTCTACAACTCATAAGCGGCCAATGTTTGTGCCGCAGTTCAAGAAATCACGCAATGTCCTGATCGCCGTCACGGCTATTACCACGTACCGATTTTGGGCTTGGAGCATTATGCGTTTAGTATCCGGGATCGACTTCTTCTCATGAGCCGGCTTCATGTCTATCAACTGGATTTGCAAACACCATACCGCCCTCAGCAAGGAACAGTTGTACGCCATTTTGCAACTGCGCGCGCAGGTGTTCGTAGTGGAACAGAAGTGCTGGTATCAGGACGTCGACGGCCAGGATTTGCTGGGCGACACGCGTCATTTGATGGCGTGGCAAAGCAACGAACTGGTGGCGTACCTGCGGCTGCTGGACCCTATCCAGCAAGATGGCGATGTCACCATCGGACGCGTGGTCACCGCCCCATCAATGCGCAACAAGGGCATGGGCCATGAATTAATGGTGCAAGCTCTGGAACACGCGGAACGCAACTGGCCCGATCAACCGATCTACCTGTCGGCCCAGGCGCATCTGCAGGGCTATTACAGCCGCTATGGATTTCATCCGGCGGGTGAAATCTACGTCGAGGATGGTATTCCGCACATTGGGATGCGTCGGGATCTGGATTGATCCTTCAGACTCTCGAGACCCGATAGCCCCGATCTGTGGCAGCACGGCTTGCCGGCAGTGGCGGTCTTGAGTTCGCCGCCGGCTGCCGGACTGCCAGGGGTTCGCGGCGCGATGAAGATCAGTCAGGGCGCCTGGATTCACGGATACCCCAACACCGCCTTGATCTGCGCCAGATGCTCGACAATCCACTGCCGGTCGATCGCCCCCCAGTCGCGAATCCGATAACCACCGGCGTGATTGCGTGCGCCATCCAGCTGCTCGAATTCACAGACGATATCCAGATCGGCCAGCGCCGCGATGGTGTCCTGGGCCGTTCTGCGCGGCATGCCGGTGACCTCGGTCAGGGCCGGGACGTTGCCGGCGATTTCACTGTCGATCAGATACGCCACGTACAGACGGCGGTAAAAACTGCTCTTGGTCTTGCTGACGTCCATCGTCAAATCCTTGTGAGTGGTGCGCAGCGGCTGCGATGACGCTCAGGCAGGCTTGGTCACGCGTTGCCTGTGGCAGTCCTGCGGGCCTAGCCGCTTGCCGTTGGCGGCGCGAACTTCGAGCAGCGTCACGGGTTGATCGTGTTCATTGTCCAGTAATACCGAGTGCGTTTCTCCTTTCTCGAACAAATGCTGCTCGCCCCACTGGCGCATCGCAACCACCACCGGGAAAACCGACCGGCCTCGTTCAGTCAGGACGTACTCCTTGTAGGCGCTGCCATCGGAAGCTGGCCTGATCTCGAATATCCCCAACTCGACCAGCGCCTTGAGGCGTGATGCGAGGATGTTTTTCGCCAGCCCCAGGCTTTTCTGAAATTCACTGAAACGGCGAAGGTCGTCGAACGCATCCCGAACGATCATCAACGACCAGCGATCGCCGATAGCTTCCAACGTCCTGGCGACCGGGCATTCGCTGCTTTGAAGAGAGGCTCGTCTGGCCAATGGGTCCACCTTGTTCGACGCGACATCTTGATACATGGGGCATAAGCACATGCCAAAAAACTGGTTGCAGATTAAAACCTCACTTGATAAAACGCAAACACCGAGTTTCAAATCGAAACCAGATTCTTGCCAAGGAAGCGCCATGACCTCACAGCACGATGCGACGCTTTCGACTGGCACTCTCGATCAGGCAACAACCGATGCGAGCGATCCTGTCGCTCCTCAAACCGTCCCACCCCTGTCGCGCGCACTCACGCTGCTGTTTTCCGTGACCTGCGCCATGGCCGTCGCCAACGTCTACTTCGCTCAGCCACTGCTGGAGTCGATGGCCACAGCCCTGAGCGTAGACGTCGGCCTGATCGGCGTGGTGGTTACCGCAACCCAGATCGGCTATGCCCTCGGGCTGATTTTCATCGTGCCCCTGGGTGATCTGCTCAATCGCAAGGCGCTGATATTGGTGCAAATCCTGATGTCGGCCGTCGCGCTGGTGATTGCGGGCACTGCGCAACATTGGGGGATTTTGCTGGGCGCGATGATCTTCGTCGGGCTGTTCGCAGTGGTGGTTCAAATTGTGGTGGCCTACGCTGCTGCGCTGGCGGCTGCGTCTCAACGCGGCCAAGTGGTGGGCACTGTCACCAGCGGCGTGGTGCTTGGGATTCTGCTGGCGCGACTCGCCTCGGGCCTGATCGCCGATCTGGCGGGTTGGCGTACGGTCTATCTTGCGTCGGCAGGGCTGATGCTGGTCATGGCCGCGATCTTCTGGAAGGCGACGTCGTCGACTCGCGCACCTCGCGTCAAAAGCTCGTATCGGGCACTGCTGTTGTCAGTCGTCAAACTGTTTATCACTGAACGCACCTTGCAGATTCGGGGGATGTTCGCGCTGCTTATCTTCGCGTCCTTCAGCACGCTGTGGACCTCGATGGTGCTGCCCCTCAGCGCTGCGCCGCTGTCGCTTTCCCATACCCAGATCGGACTTTTCGGCCTGGCGGGCATCGCCGGTGCCCTCGGCGCGTCCCGCGCTGGCCGCTGGGCGGATCAAGGCCTGGGGCAGCGCACCACCGGGATCTCGCTGGCGCTGCTGACACTTTCCTGGTTCCCCACTGCGCAGGCCCAGACCTCGCTGCTGGCGCTGATCGTCGGCGTGGTGATGCTCGACTTCGCCGTCCAGGCCGTGCACGTCACCAACCAGAGCCTGATATTCGCCGCCCGCCCCGATGTGCAAAGCCGTCTGGTAGGCGCGTACATGTGCTTTTACTCGGTCGGCAGCGCATTGGGCGCAGTAGCCGCCACCCAGGTTTACGCCTATTGGGGATGGGCAGCCGTGTGCTGGCTCGGCGCGGCAATCAGTCTGGCGGCGTGGCTACTCTGGCTGGCGTCACAATCCAGAAGCCCCTGAAGCCGACTGCCAAATAAAACTGCCGACTGCCGCTCCCCATAAACACTCGAATCGACTCATTGGAAGAACGCCTCGATGAAAGCCCGTCATCTGCTCCTCGCTATCCTCGTCACGGCCATCTGGGGCCTTAACTTCTCGGTGATCAAACTGGGACTGACTTCCGTCGACCCGTTCATCCTGGCAGCCATCCGCTTCGCGCTCTGCGCGGTACCGGCGATCTTCTTCATTGCCAAGCCCGACGTTCAGTGGCGCTACATCATCGGCTACGGGCTGATATTCGGCATCGGCCTGTGGGGCGTCGTCAATCTGGGCATCAAGACCGGCCTGTCCGCCGGGATCGCCTCACTGGTGCTGCAATCCAGCGCCTTCTTCACCATCGTGCTGGGGGCCTGGGTATTCAAGGAAAAGATCACGCGTTACCAACTGGCGGGCATTGCCATCGCGCTCGCTGGTTTGCTGAGCATCATTTTCATCGCGGACGGTTCGGTGACCCTGGCAGGGCTTGCGATGGTGCTGTTCGGCGCGGTGGCCTGGAGCATCGCCAACGTGATCAACAAGAAAGCCAAGACCCGCCAGGTGTTCGCCTTTCTGGTCTGGTCGAGTGCGTTTTCGCCCATCCCGCTGTTCGCGCTCGACTACGCGGTCAACGGCAGCAGCGGCTATTCGGCGCTGGTGAGTCAACTCGACTACCGCGCCGTGGTGTCGATCCTGTTCCAGGTGTATCCGAACACGTTATTCGGCTACTGGATCTGGAACTCCCTGCTCAAGCAATACCCGGTGTCGACGGTCGCGCCTTTATCGTTGCTGGTCCCCATCTTCGGCATGCTGGGCTCGATGGTAATCTTCGATGAGCGCCTGTCGCTGATCAAAATCCTCGCCGTCATCCTCATTGTTTCCGGGCTGGCGGTGGGCCTTTATGGGCAAAGGATTATCCATGCGCTGTTCGCGCGCGGTGTGACATCGCAGACCTGAGAGAACAGCCTTTGTTGATAGGTCAACGCGCCTCTGCCTGCATATCGCGCCACGTCAGGTAGACGCGCAGGTCGAATTCAAGCTGGTGATAGCCCGGTTGCATGTGTTCGCACAGTTTGTAGAAAGCTTTGTTGTGCTCGGTTTCCTTGAAGTGCGCCAGTTCGTGCACGACGATCATCTTCAGGAATTGCGGGGCGGCGTCCTTGAACAGCGAGGCTACGCGGATTTCCTTCTTGGCTTTGAGTTTGCGGCCCTGCACCCGTGAAACGGTGGTGTGCAAACCGAGCGCGTGATGCGTGAGGTCGAGCCGGTTGTCGAACAGCACCTTGTCGATATTCGGGGCGTTGCGCAAATGTTCCTGCTTTAGGGCCAACGCGTAGGCGTAAAGCGCTTTGTCACTCTGCACGTCATGACGCCCCGGATAGCGCTGCTCCAGGTAGGCGCCCAGTTTGTCCTGAACAATCAATTGTCGAACCTGATCCTGCAACGAAGGCGGATAAGCCTGCAGGTACTTGAGCGGCGTTGTGGCGTTGGAAGTCATGGTCAGATCAAGTGGCTCGAAACGCGCCAGTCTACTCCGTCAGTCCTGATCGAGCAGCGGGTGCTTGGTCGGCAGCGTGACCGGCTCGGCGAAACTCAATGCCTCGTCCGGCGTCAGCGGATGAGCCAGCAGAAACCCTTGAATGATTTCGCAGCCATTGGCGACCAGCCATTGATACTGCTCCAGGGTTTCGACGCCTTCGGCGATCACCTCGATATTCAACATCCGACACAGGTCGATGATGCTGCGCGCCACAGCCAGGTCCCGGGGCGAGTTCATCATGCCGCCGATGAAATGGCGATCGATCTTGAGCGTGTCCAGATCGAGATTTCGCAAGTGCGCCAGCGAGCTGTCGCCTGCGCCGAAGTCATCCAGCGACACTCGAACGCCGATGTCGTGCAGGCTCTGCAACTGTGTGCGGCTGTGGACGAGGTTATGCACCAGCGACGGCTCGGTGATCTCAACCTCCAGTTGCCGGGGCTTGAGCCCATGAAGAAGGATGGCGCGCTGCAGCTCGGCAGCCAGGTTGGGCATGCTGAACTGAGCGGGACTGACGCTGACGCTGACCACCAGATCATCTGCAAATACGCCGTCCCAACGCTGACGCTGGGCCGCGCCCTGCTCATAGATCCAGTTCCCGAGCTTGTTGATCAGGCGCGTCTCTTCCAGCATCGGCATGAACAGGCTCGACGGCACGTCGCCGGCGTCTGGATGATTCCAGCGCAGCAACGCCTCGAAACCACGCGTACGGCCGGTCAGCACGTTGATCTGCGGCTGATAGGCGATGGAGAAGTCCTTGCCCTCGATGGCGGTACGCACGCTTTCTTCAAGCATCAGGCGCGAGCGCGCGCGTCCGTTCATGTACTGGTCATAGAAACGGTACTGATGACGACCCGCGCGCTTGGCTTCGTACATCGCGATATCCGCGGCGCGCAGCAGAGCGTCCAGGTTCGTCCCGCAGTCCGGGTAAATCGCGATGCCGATACTGACGACCAGCGTAGCCTCGATGCCATCGACGTGGCGTCGTACCGAAACGCGGTCGATCAGCTTCTCTGCGACTTTGGCGGCGTGCTCGGGGAAGTCCAGCCCGTCGATGACCACGACGAATTCGTCGCCACCCATCCGCGCCAGCACGTCATAGGGGCGCAAACAGTCCGTCAGTTGCTCGGCGACCCAGATCAGCACCCGATCCCCGGCGTCATGCCCCAGTGAGTCATTGACGTGCTTGAAGCCGTCCAGATCCAGATAGAGCACCACCAGGTATTTCCCGGCGTGTTCATTGCGCAGCAACATGCCTTCGACCGTCTGGTAAAAGCCACGACGGTTGAGCAGACCGGTCAGTGAATCGGTGACGGCCTGGTGCTCGAGCTGACGATACAAGTCACGCACTACCGACATGTCGAGCACGCTCAGCACCATGGCCTTCTGCTCTTCGGGCAGCGGCGCACAGGACAGCGCGACGGGCACCTGACGCCCCTCTGGCGTGCGCAGGATGGCGTCATGAACACGATAGGTTTCGGCGCGACGATAGTGACGATAGAAACCCGAGTCGGTCCATTCGCCGACAACCGGTTCCTGCAGATAGCAGCACAGCCCGGTCCCGCGCAGCTCGCCGTCGGTCATGCCCAGCAGTCGGCAGATGGCCGGGTTGGCGAAGCTGATGAGACCATCCTCGTCGACGACCAGAATCCCCTCGGCCACGTTAGCCAGCACCGATGCATTGAAAGCCCGCGCCGATTCGAGTTCGCGACTGAGTTTCTGCAAGGCTCGGCGATTGTGCTGTTGCTCCAGCAGCGCCTGCACCTTGGGCTTGAGGACGTTGGGGTCGAAGGGCTTGAACAGATAGTCGACCGCGCCACTGGCATAGCCTTTATGCACAGCATCGCGAGACTGCTCGTTGGCCGTCAGAAAAATGATCGGGGTCAGACGCGTCCGTTGGCTGCCGCGCATCAGGCGCGCGACTTCGAAACCGTCCATTCCCGGCATCTGCACATCAAGCAAGACAATATCGACATCGACATCCAGAAGCAGACCCAACGCTTCCATACCCGAACTGGCCGTAACGATTTCCCAGTCCTGTCGCTGCAGGACCGCACGCATGGTGACGAGATTCTCTGGATAGTCATCGACTACCAAAAGAACCGACTTACCCGCCGGTGGCTGGGATTGCACGCATTCCATGCTGCTACTCATTACTTCACTGCCCGCTGAGAGGGCTCCGCCCTTGATCTAATGGCATTACTCTAGTCTTGTATGGGGAAAAGTGAAGAGGGCCACCGTTATGCCATCTCAAAAGTTTAACCGACCCGACTAACGGTCACTGCGCTGAGAGCCAACAGCACGCTGTCCTGCCGGAAAAATGCAGGCACATTGACGCCAGCCGTTCGACGGGTTCACGTTAACAAACAACTACTTGAGACGTATAAAAAGCAAACCTCTCAACCCCTTGAGCCAGACGCGTTCTGCTGGCAACGAGGCATATCGGACGAAGAATAGAATGATTGATTTGGGAACCTGGAATCTGAGCATTCCGGTGGGCACGCCCCCTGCAACCATAGAAACGCAGCAACTGCTTCAAGGCTACGATGGCAAATACTTCACCTCTGGCGCGTCAAATGTCACTTTCTGGGCACCCGTGACCGGTACCAAGACGGCGAACGCCAAATACCCTCGTTCCGAATTGCGCGAAACCTGGTCCAACGGCACGCTGCATAATTGGTTCTACCCTGACGCCGATAATTTCCTGAGCGCCAAGCTCAAGGTGGTTCAGGTCCCCTCTTCCGGGCGCGTCGTCATCGGCCAGATCCACGTCTACGAAAGTACGCAACCGCTGCTCAAAGTCGAATACCAGTACAAGGACGCTACCAAGGACGGCATCGTCGTCGCCAAGGTGCGGTTCCATCCAGACGACAAGAAAGCCCGCATCTTCACCGTGGCCGAGGGCATACCGCTCAACGAGACGTTCAAGTACGTCATTCACCTGAACAAAGCCGGCCTGCTCAGCGTCCAGGCCAACGACATGTTCTGGAACGATCGCATCAGCGCTACCTGGAGCAAGCAGCAGCTGTACTTCAAAGCCGGGGTCTATACCCAGGACAACACCGGCGACACAAGCGAAGGTGGCAAGGTGATGTTTTTCAATCTGGATGCGGATCACAACAAGGGTTGAGCGTCTCGGATTGATGCAGGAGCGCCCTTGCCCGCGATAGCGTCAGCCTGCTGACCAGCATCGCGGGCAAGCGCCTACAGATCGCCTCTCCTCAGGCGGCTCTGTAAGCCTTCTCGGCCGCCTCGAAGCGCGCAAGCATCCCTTGCGTCGGGCCTTTGCCCTGAAGGCTGAACAGCACGACCGCAACACTGGCGAAAACGAATCCAGGAATGATTTCGTACAAGCCCAGCAGTTCGAAATGCTTCCAGACCACCACAGTGACAGCCCCCACTAGAATCCCGGCCAGCGCGCCGTTGCGAGTCATGCCCTTCCAGACCACGGAAATCAGCACCACCGGCCCGAATGCGGCACCGAAACCTGCCCACGCGTAACTCACCAGACCCAACACGCGGTTCTCAGGATTGGCAGCGAGGGCGATGGCGATCAAGGCCACCAGCAGCACCATCGCGCGACCGACCCACACCAGTTCCCGCTGCGAAGCCCCTTTGCGCAGGAACGCTTTGTAGAAGTCTTCAGTCAGCGCACTGGAGCACACCAGCAACTGACAGCTCAGGGTGCTCATGACCGCAGCGAGAATCGCCGACAACAGCACGCCGGCAACCCACGGGTTGAAGAGGATCTTCGCCAGTTCGATGAATACACGTTCGGGGTTCTCGCTCACAGCGCCGGCAACATCAGGATGCGCCGAGAAATAGGCAATGCCAAAGAAGCCTACCGCCACCGTGCCGCCCAGGCACAGGATCATCCAGGCCATCGATATACGACGCGCCTTGGCGATGGATTTCACTGAGTCGGCGGCCATGAAGCGCGCCAGGATATGCGGTTGGCCAAAGTAACCAAGCCCCCAGCCCATCAACGAAACGATGCCGACGAAGGTGGTGTTCTTGAGCATGTCGAAATTGGCAGGGTCCTTCGCTTCGATGGCAAGGAACGTAGTATCGACGCCACCGGTGGCCAGCAGAACGATGACCGGCGTAAGAATCAGCGCGAAGATCATCAGTGTGGCCTGCACGGTATCGGTCCAGCTCACGGCCAGGAAACCGCCGATGAAGGTATAGGCGATGGTCGCTGCGGCACCTGCCCACAGCGCGGTTTCATAGGACATGCCGAAAGTGCTTTCGAACAGCCGAGCGCCCGCGACGATGCCTGAGGCGCAATAGATGGTGAAGAACACCAGAATCACGATCGCCGAAATCACCCGCAGCAAGCCGCTGGTGTCTTCGAATCGGCTGGAAAAATAATCCGGGAGGGTCAGGGCGTCGCCGTTGTGTTCGGTCTGTACGCGCAGGCGACCCGCCACGAAGAGCCAGTTCAGGTATGCGCCGACGATCAGGCCGATGGCGATCCAGCTTTCCGACAGACCGGACATGTAGATGGCACCCGGCAGCCCCATCAGCAGCCAGCCGCTCATGTCCGAGGCGCCCGCGGACAACGCGGTGACGACACTGCCCAGGCTGCGGCCACCGAGAATGTAATCCGACAGGTTGTTGGTGGAGCGATAGGCCATAAGCCCGATCAGGACCATCGCGGCGATATAGATCACGAAAGTGATCAAGGTGGGGTTGCTGACGCTCATTCTCTATCCACACTCTTCTTATGGCGGCGCAACTGGCTGCACCAAAGGGGCGCATCCTAAGTAACGCCTCGGCGCAGGCGCAACCCTGATAGCCCGTCGAGTTGCACCTTTTCTTCGTCAAAATGTAACGATTTGCTTTGCACGCACTTTTTTTGTTCAAACGAGGGGCAATCGCCCCATTTGGCATCCACCATTCGAGGGTGCAACAGCGCTACCGCCACAATGGGAAATATCTCAAATAAACGGGTTGCACCCGGTTGCACCCAGCGTTGCGCACGGCTAATCTTGGCGACAGCTATAGCCACACCCAACGTGGCTCTTATGAGGACAAGACATGGCGACCACCACCCTCGGTGTCAAACTCGACGACCCGACGCGCGAGCGATTGAAAGCAGCTGCGCAGTCCATTGACCGGACCCCGCACTGGCTGATCAAACAGGCAATTTTCAATTACCTGGAAAAGCTCGAGGGTGGTGCAACCCTTAACGATCTCAACGGTTTGAGCAGCAAAGACGCAGACGATCACGGCGAGCTGCCGACGGAAACCGCTCATCAGCCGTTCCTCGAATTCGCCGAAAGCATCCTGCCGCAGTCGGTATTGCGCGCCGCAATCACCTCGGCGTATCGCCGTCCCGAACCTGAGGTCGTGCCAATGTTGCTGGAGCAGGCTCGCCTGCCGGCACCGATGGCCGAAGCCACACACAAGCTCGCCGCCTCGATTGCCGAAAAGCTGCGCAACCAGAAGAACGCCGGCGGCCGTGCGGGCATCGTTCAGGGCCTGCTTCAGGAGTTCTCGCTGTCGTCGCAGGAAGGCGTAGCGCTGATGTGCCTGGCCGAAGCCCTGCTGCGCATCCCGGACAAAGGCACCCGCGACGCACTGATCCGCGACAAGATCAGTACCGGCAATTGGCACCCGCACCTGGGGAACAGCCCTTCGCTATTCGTCAATGCCGCGACCTGGGGCCTGCTACTGACCGGCAAACTGGTCAGCACCCATAACGAAGCAGGCCTGACATCCTCGTTAAGCCGCATCATCGGCAAGTCCGGCGAGCCGATGATCCGCAAGGGTGTCGACATGGCCATGCGGCTGATGGGCGAGCAGTTCGTCACCGGTGAAACCATTGCCGAAGCCCTGGCCAACGCCAGCCGTTTCGAGTCCAAAGGTTTCCGCTACTCCTACGACATGCTTGGTGAAGCTGCCCTGACCGAGCACGACGCACAGAAATACCTGGTGTCCTACGAGCAGGCGATCCATTCCATCGGCAAGGCTTCCCACGGTCGCGGCATTTATGAAGGTCCGGGCATTTCCATCAAGCTTTCCGCCCTGCACCCGCGTTACAGCCGCGCTCAGTACGAGCGCGTGATGGAAGAGCTGTACCCGCGCCTGCTGTCGCTGACGCTGCTGGCCAAGCAATACGACATCGGCCTGAACATCGACGCCGAAGAGGCGGATCGTCTGGAGCTGTCGCTGGATCTGCTCGAGCGCCTGTGCTTTGAAACGCAGTTGACTGGCTGGAACGGCATTGGCTTCGTGATTCAGGCCTATCAAAAGCGTTGCCCCTACGTGATCGACTACGTGATCGATCTGGCCCGTCGCAGTCGTCACCGCCTGATGATCCGTCTGGTGAAAGGCGCCTACTGGGACAGCGAAATCAAACGCGCTCAAGTCGAGGGGCTGGAAGGCTACCCGGTCTACACGCGCAAGGTGTACACCGACGTTTCCTACATCGCGTGCGCCCGCAAATTGCTATCGGTGCCGGAAGTCATCTACCCGCAGTTCGCGACACACAACGCTCATACGCTGTCAGCGATCTACCACATCGCCGGTCAGAACTATTACCCCGGTCAGTACGAATTCCAGTGCCTTCACGGGATGGGTGAGCCGTTGTATGAGCAGGTCGTAGGCAAGGTCGCCGACGGCAAGCTGAACCGACCGTGCCGCGTGTACGCCCCTGTCGGGACCCACGAAACATTGCTGGCGTATCTGGTCCGTCGTCTGCTGGAAAACGGCGCCAACACCTCGTTCGTCAACCGCATTGCCGACCAGGCGATTTCGATTCAGGAACTGGTCGCCGATCCCGTTTCCAGCATCGAACGCATGGCTACGCAGGAAGGGGGTTTCGGCCTGCCACACCCGCGCATTCCCCTGCCGCGTGACCTTTATGGCAGCGAGCGCGCCAACTCGGCGGGCATCGACATGGCCAACGAGCATCGTCTGGGGTCGCTGTCCTCGGCGCTGTTGGCCACCGCGCACAATGATTGGAAAGCGCTTCCCATGCTCGGCGCCCCGGTCAGTTCAGGCGCTGCAACACCGGTGCTCAACCCATCCGACCTGCGTGACGTAGTGGGCCACGTTCAGGAGGCCAGTCTGGAAGATGTCGACAACGCCTTGCTCAGCGCCCTGGGCGCAGGCCCGATCTGGCAAGCCACGCCTCCTGCGGAACGGGCGACCATTCTCGAGCGCGCTGCAGACCTGATGGAAGCCGAGATCCAGCCGCTGATGGGCCTCTTGGCTCGTGAAGCGGGCAAGACCTACGCCAATGCCATCGCCGAAGTGCGTGAAGCGGTGGATTTTCTGCGCTACTACGCGGTGCAGGCACGCAATGATTTCAGCAACGACGCCCATCGCCCGCTGGGCCCTGTGGTGTGCATCAGCCCGTGGAACTTCCCACTGGCGATTTTCAGCGGTCAGGTCGCCGCCGCGCTGGCTGCCGGCAACCCCGTACTGGCCAAGCCCGCCGAGCAGACCCCACTGATCGCCGCTCAAGCCGTGCGCATCCTGCTGGAAGCCGGCATCCCTGAAGGTGTGGTGCAACTACTGCCGGGCCGTGGTGAAACCGTGGGTGCGCGTCTGGTCGGTGATGACCGGGTCAAAGGCGTGATGTTCACCGGTTCCACCGAAGTCGCTCGCCTGCTGCAACGCAACATCGCCGGACGCCTCGACTCCCAGGGTCGTCCGATTCCACTGATCGCCGAAACCGGCGGCCAGAACGCGATGATCGTTGACTCCTCGGCCCTGACCGAACAGGTCGTCATCGACGTGGTGTCCTCGGCGTTCGACAGCGCCGGTCAGCGTTGCTCGGCATTGCGCGTGCTGTGCCTGCAGGAAGACTCTGCCGACCGCGTCATCGAGATGCTCAAGGGCGCCATGGCTGAAAACCGTCTGGGTAACCCGGAACGTCTGTCGGTGGATATTGGCCCAGTGATCGACGCTGAAGCCAAGGCCGGCATCGAGAAACACATCCAGGCCATGCGCGACAAAGGCCGCAACGTGTATCAGGTGGCCATCGCCGACAGCGAAGAAATCAAGCGCGGCACCTACGTGATGCCAACCCTGATCGAGCTGGAAAGCTTCGATGAGCTGCAACGCGAAATCTTTGGTCCGGTCCTGCACGTCGTGCGCTACAAGCGCAAAGAGCTGGACCAACTGATCGGCCAGATCAACGCATCGGGCTATGGCCTGACGCTGGGCGTGCACACGCGCATCGACGAAACCATCGCCAAGGTGATCGACTCGGTCAACGCCGGCAACATGTACGTCAACCGCAACATCGTGGGTGCAGTGGTCGGCGTCCAGCCGTTCGGTGGTGAAGGTTTGTCGGGGACCGGTCCGAAAGCCGGTGGTCCGCTGTACCTGTATCGCCTGCTCTCGACCCGTCCGGCCGACGCGGTGCAGAAATCCTTCGCCCAGCGCGATGGCGTCACGACACCGGATACCCGCCTGCGCGACAACCTGATCAAGCCGCTGATGGCGTTGAAAGCCTGGGCCGCAAGCCAGCAACAAGCGGAACTTGAAGGAGTGTGCGCGCAATTCGCCGAGCAGTCCCAAAGCGGGATCACTCGCCTGCTGGCCGGCCCGACCGGCGAGCGCAACAGCTACACCATCCTGCCGCGCGAGCATGTGCTGTGTCTGGCCGAAGACGAAACCGACTTGCTGACGCAGCTGGCGGCTGTTCTGGCGGTTGGCAGCACAGCGATCGTCCCGGACAGCGAGCTGAGCAAACCGCTCTACAAACGTCTGCCCAAAGAGGTTCAGGCGCGCATCAAGTTGGTCGCTGACTGGAGCAAGGACGACACCGTTGTCGAAGCCGTCCTGCACCACGGCGACTCCGATCAGTTGCGCGCGATCTGCGAGCAGGTGGCACAACGCAGCGGCGCCATTATCGGCGTCCACGGCCTGTCCAAAGGCGAAACCAGCATCGCGCTGGAGCGTCTGGTGATCGAGCGCGCATTGAGCGTGAACACTGCGGCAGCGGGTGGTAATGCGAGCTTGATGACGATCGGGTAATTTACGGGCAAGTCGCCCTCCCCAGTGGGAGTGAGCTCGCTCACGAGGACTGACTGACACGCGCCAAAGTCGCTGTGGAGGTACAGACCGTTTCGTGAGCAAGCTCACTCCCACAATTTTTTCATCTGCTGGAAATTCCTGTTCGGCTCCCCATGCCTCGTCTAAAAATCGCCATTTCCTGCAACAAAATTCCCGATTTGTAGCCTCTTTCTTACAGCCCTCTCTCTTTCTTGCGAAGGACATTTCCTAGAAACTCTTACCCGCTTGTGCCTTGGAGTTTCGATCTTTAGGCTGCGTCGGTCGCTGAAAATCAGCGTCCGGGTTTAGCAGCCTGAATTGTCTCCAATAGCCAGCAAAACCGCGTTATGGCGGCTTTGCGCGGGGCACCTTCGCGTGCGCTGGTTTTTGGCCTTTGGGACCAGTCTGCTAACCCGTGTCAAAGCTGCCACCCTCATTTCGTTTAGCAGCGAAGCTTGCGTGGCCCTATCCACTCAAAGGTCTACGAAATGGTCAAAATCACTCCAGATCCACCCGACAAATCCCTTGAAGAATCCCTTGCCCATGCATCAGGCTTGCTGCGTTGCGCCTTGGCATCAGCCTGTGAAAGCGCAGAAAACCTCAGCGGCGTAAAACGCGATCTGGCTTTTTCGGTCGTGCACCTGATCGATATGGCCAAAGCCGTGGTTGATCGATCGCTGGATCAAGTCGAAATTCGCTGAGCTACTGCGCTGCCCCCCTGTAAAGCGCACTTGCCCGCGATACGCCGTTTCTGTAACGAAGGTCCGTCTGACCCAACGCCATCGCGGGCAAGCGCACTCCTACAATTCGTGGCGCCGTATTCACCCCCTGTTCTACCCCTCCATCACCCAAATCAATCTTCCTGTTCACCCCTTCCCCGCCCACCTAGACTCGACGGCAATTCAACGCAAGGTAATGCCGCCATGTCCGAGACGCTGCTCAGTTCGCGCAATCTGGCTTTCGAGTTGTATGAAGTGTTGGACGCCGAGGCGTTGACTCAGCGCGAGCGTTTCGCCGATCACAGCCGGGAGACCTTCGATGCGGCGATTACCACCGCGCGAACCATTGCCGAGAAGTTTTTCGCCCCGCACAACCGCAAAAATGACGAAAACGAGCCGCGCTATGAGAACGGCGAGGCGGTGCTGATTCCTGAAGTGAAACCAGCGGTGGATGCGTTTCTCGAAGCAGGTTTCCTCAACGCGGCACGCAGTTTCGAGGCAGGCGGGATGCAACTGCCGACATTGTTATCGCAAGCTTGTTTTGCCCATTTTCAGGCCGCGAACGCGGCTTCGACGTCGTACCCGTTCCTGACCATGGGCGCGGCGAATCTGATCGAGAATTTCGGCAGCGATGAACAAAAGCGGCGCTTTCTGCAGCCCATGATCGAGGGGCGCTTCTTCGGCACCATGGCGTTGACCGAACCCCACGCCGGCTCGTCGCTGTCGGACATCCGCACCCGCGCGGAACCTGCAGCGGATGGCAGCTATCGCCTGCGCGGCAACAAGATTTTCATCTCTGGCGGCGATCACCCGCTGTCGGAAAACATCATCCATCTGGTGCTGGCAAAACTTCCCGATGCACCGCCTGGCGTCAAAGGTATTTCGTTGTTCATCGTGCCGAAATTCATGGTCAACGATGACGGCAGCCTGGGGCCGCGTAACGATGTGTTGCTCGCCGGGCTGTTTCACAAAATGGGCTGGCGCGGCACCACGTCGACCGCGCTGAATTTCGGCGATAACGGTAACTGCGTGGGTTATCTGGTCGGCAAGCCACATCAGGGCCTGAGCTACATGTTTCAGATGATGAACGAGGCGCGGATCGGTGTCGGCATGGGCGCCGTGATGCTGGGCTACGCCGGCTACCTGTACTCGCTGGAATACGCCCGCGCGCGCCCGCAAGGCCGTCTGCCCGACAGCAAGAACCCAGGGAGCGCGCCGGTCTCGATCATTCAGCACGCCGACGTGAAACGCATGCTTTTGACGCAGAAAGCCTACGTCGAGGGCTCATTCGATCTGGGTCTGTATGCAGCCCGACTGTTCGACGACACCCAGACCGGCGAAAACGAAGAGCAACGCAAGCTCGCCCATGAGTTGTTGGACCTGCTAACCCCCGTCGTCAAATCCTGGCCCTCGGAGTTTTGCCTGAAGGCCAACGAGCTGGCGATCCAGATCCTCGGCGGCCATGGCTACACCCGCGAATACCCGGTCGAGCAGTATTACCGCGACAACCGTTTGAATCCGATTCACGAGGGCACTCACGGCATTCAGTCGCTGGATTTGCTGGGACGCAAGCTGGCGCAAAATGGGGGCGCAGGACTCAAACAATTGATTCGACTGATCGCCGATACCTGTCAGCGCTCTCAGGAGCACGGATCATTGAGCACACTGCGCCAGCCACTGGAAAAACTGGTAGCAAGCTTGCAGGTCGTGACACTGGAACTGCTGACGGATCTGGCCCAGGGCAAGGTCACCGCGACGCTGGCCAACTCGGCGCTGTACCTCAAGGCGTTCGGCCACACGGTCATTGGCTGGCGCTGGCTGGAACAGGCGATTCGCGCGGAAGAGGGGATGAACAAAGGCGTCAGAGCCGACCACGATTTCTACAGAGGCAAGCTGCAAGCAGCAAGGTACTTCCTGACATGGGAAGTACCTTGCTGCCACCACGACCTAGCGATTCTTCAGGCACGTGATGACGTCTGTTTATCGATGCAGGACAGCTGGTTCTAAGAGGCTGTAGATCAGCAAGCGCTCCACGTTGGGTTGATATGAGCATTAGCAGGAGGGCAGAGAGCCACCCTGCTAACGTTACTCAACTATCAAACCATCGGCGCGGTGCAATCCAGGAGTTCTCCCGACCGGCCAGGATTTTCAGTCGACCGGCAAATGGCGCATAGAAGTCATATGCGTCTTTGAGCTGCAGCGCATAAAACAGAGAACTGACGCCCGACCTCGGTTTGATCTGCCCGTCTAACAGATCCGCATAGTCAGGACGAGTACTCCGGATCGTATCCATGAAAAGCCGAGGCCCGGTAACGTGGGATATGGTCGTCATGTATGGATTGATGCCGTTCTCCTCCTCCAACTTCTTGCCCGACAGGACGTCGAGGGTCTCGCGCTCGCTTGTGAAACGCGCATAGAGTTCCTTCTGCATTTCCCTCAGAACCGGGTTGCCGGGCTGGCTCGCGAAATGGCTGTTGCCTGGGCCGTAGTACGACATTCTGGCGCTGGTTACTGGCTCGCCCACCAACAGATCACCTGGCCCAGACAGCAACTCAGCTCCCGCGAACGAGCGAGGAATGACGTCATCGCAGTCCATGTAAATCCCGCCATATTCTCGAACCAGTCGATACCTCAGAACATCGGACGCGGCAGCAAAATTGTCACCCGTACCACTTCTGAAGTACTCGTACGGCTCGGCTGTTTCCGGCTCACTGAGAAACCCCTCGTAAAACGGCTCATTGTGAAGATTTGAAATTTTCATGTTGGGATAGTCAGCAAATTTGGCCTGCAACTGCTCTACCAGCGTCAAATCGCTGAGAGCCTCGTTGTCCTCAATATCAACGTGCAACGTGAACTTGAGGTCCGGACTGGTGTTCATGTTTCCTTTGATTGTGTCGATCAGTTGCTCACGGGGAAGTCTGTCACCCAGCCATATCTGATGAACGGTTCGGTCCACAGCACGGGCCTGCGATGGGAGTCCAGGTATGCGCGGAAACTCGTAAACCTCGGTGGTGATCCACGACCCGTACCTGTCCGTGAGCTTGAGGTATTTGGTCTCGGTGCCGGAAACCCAGCGACTTTTTTTATTCCGCCAGAACACCTTTTGCGCATTCTTGCGCCAAGCTGCGATGTCCGCGTCGAAGGTCACACGGGTGCCGTCGGCGTAAAACTCCTGGACCGACTCACCGGCACTATTAATCGCGTCCCTTGTTTCGATCCCATCCATCGGTATTTCGATTCGCACGGCAGGCTGTGCGTGAGGAGGCTTGAGAGCGTCCGGTGCCAGCTCTGGCATCGGCTCTGGCACCACTTCCACATAGCTATCGCCGCCACGAAGCCCAGGCCTCAAGTCAATATCGGAGTAGAAACCCTTGGATTGTTTGATGTAGGGCCCTTTCAGAGCTGGATGTTCAGAGAAGATTCGGTATTGCTTCGCCTCTTCAACTCGCTCTACCTGGTAGATTTTCGAATGCACCCGAGCAAAATAACGGGTGTGGCCTGTCTCAGCACGAGGGACCCGGTAGACAGCACCGAAATCGTCCGTAGTCCAGGCACCAGAGGCGTCAAGCGGCATGTCGTACTCAAGTTTAGCCAGATCCTTCCTTAGTTCAGGCGTCAGTGAGCGAAGCCCATCAGGCTCTATACCAAACGCTTTCACACTATCAAACGTCGTTGCATAGTGGGCTTTCAGAGCCCGCCGGTCTTGCTCTTCCTGATCCAGTCGAGTCTGGCGTTCACCTGGCGATTCACTGGCGCGTTCCTGGCTTTCTTCAACGGCTTGCGCTTGCGCTCGTTGCTGCTCAGCGAGGCCCGCCGCTCGTTCCTCTTCACTTTGGCCGGCGATTTTCTGCCCGATTTCATCTGCGGCACCGGCGCTCACCTCGTCGCCAGCACGTGCCGCGGCGCCTGCAAACTCGACGGCACCCACTGCCCCTTCAGCCAGGGCTGGCACCGCGTTGAGTACACCAAAAACGATCCGACCAACGCCCTCCTTCCGTTCTTCGACCGTTCCCTCTGCCGCTTCATCAGCGCCGATTCCGATCAGAGCCGAGGACATAGCTACCAAGGGAATCCAAAGGAAGGGTACAGCGACGGCAATAGTGCCGGTAACGGTGATCGCGCTAGTCAATATCTCAGCCGCCACTTCCTCGTTGTAATCTCTGCGGCTTCGGATAAGTCTTTTTCCGTCGGATTCGAGACGGCTGCGCAAGTTACGCTTGAAATGGGTAAACGGCCATGGAGAAAGCGCAGGGCCGAGATGGATTTCGTGGGCGGGATCCCAGAAAGACGAGTTGACGGTCAGCCTGTGCGGATAGGCCGCCAGGCATGCCAGGGCAGTGTGGATCCCGGTAAGGAAAGTCCCGTCAGGGGTGTCTTCGGCCCGGAATTGCCCTTCCAGCGCCTTCCTTTGCAGCGGATGTCTACACTGTAAGGCAAACCAGTTGCTTAGCGCCGTCATGTCCTTGAAAGCATGTAGAGGGGAAGAGTTGCCAGGGATGTACACCACGAGCCTCTCTGCATACTCATCCTTCACCACAATGATTCCGGAGGCGACGTACCGATATACCATCAGTTCGCGAAACGTGAACCGGCTCGGGACCAAGGGAGCATCCCTGAACGTTTCGAACGTCAACGTATCCCACGGTTGCTGGGCGTTCAGGCCCATCGCATTCAGCACCAGGGCTTTATCGTCTTCAGTTAGCGACCCTTCCTCGTGCTGCACGTAGGCTGACTTCAGAAGCGCCGCCTTGATGAGCAAGTTGTAGTCTTCGCCGTGCTGGTCCCAAAAGCGCGTCAGCGATTTCTCGTAACGTGTCTGCAGATCCGCGTCCCAAATGAAGCGCTTGAACTTCTTCGGATCCATGGCTACGTGGGTCCCTTCGTCGAAACGCTGGGGGTTGCTTTTGCGGTAAATCGCCTCGTAGGCAAAACATTCGCCAAGCGGCAGCGGTTTCTCAGAGATTCTGGCGGGATATCCCCCCTGCCTGTACTCCTCCAGAACGCCCAAATGATCGTAAAAATGACCATCGCCGTTCTGCTGCCAGTTGCGCATCATCGCCTCGGTCAGGGTCATTGAAGAGGCGATATTGGCCCGTCGGTCTCCGTGGTCATAGGCATCTATGTACAGGGTTGTGATCAAGAGCTGGTCAGGATCGATATCTAATTCCAGATGCTCCAAAACGTAATTTTTGGCGGCTTCATGGGCGTAATAACGCGGTGATTCAAACTGTATATGCTTTTGCGAAATAAAATCTTTGAGCAGGAAAGGGGGGGTAGGGTCGACAATGTTCCCGTCTTCATCTACCCAAACCTGTATATCCGGGCCCACCGCCCATTGCGAGCCCCCAGGCCCATAGTGAGAACGCACTCGCGATTCGGTACACACGTTATATCCCTCCCTGGCACGTGCATTTCTCTCCCGATTTTGTGAGGCGATCGTATGAAACTCCTTATCCTGTCCATTACGCATCATTTGACATCCTGTCAGTGGTTCGAAGCTTTAGGGTAAAGGCATTCCATCCTGCGAATGCGATACATATGTACTTCATGCAAGGCGATTTTTGCGGTAAACAGCCGCGTTCCTGACGTCTAGATTGTAAGAATGCGTTGAGACGAGTGGGTATTAAGCTTTGACAGCTAACCAATTCAATGGGTTAAATCCGTTGGCACGCGGACTGCATGGCTAGTCTTCGGATACTTTTCATTTTCGTTTTGTCTGGAGTACCGCCCTTGGATGCCACGACCATCAACAGCCTGTTCCTGATCGGCGCGTTGCTGGTGGGCGCAAGTATTCTGGTCAGTTCGCTGTCGTCACGTCTCGGCATCCCGATTCTGGTGATCATCCTTGCGGTCGGCATGGCCGCAGGCGTCGATGGCGGCGGTATCATCTTCGACAACTACCCGACGGCCTATCTGGTCGGCAACCTCGCGCTGGCGGTCATCCTGCTCGACGGCGGCTTGCGAACGCGGGTGGCGAGTTTCCGCGTAGCGCTCTGGCCTGCCCTTTCGCTGGCAACGGTCGGCGTGTTGATCACCACCGGGCTGACCGGCATGGTCGCTGCCTGGCTTTTCGATCTGAACATCATTCAGGGCTTGCTGATTGGCGCCATCGTCGGCTCCACGGACGCCGCGGCGGTGTTCTCGTTGCTGGGCGGCAAGGGCCTGAACGAACGGGTGACAGCCAGCCTGGAAATCGAATCCGGCAGTAACGATCCAATGGCGGTGTTCCTCACCGTGACCCTGATCGACATGATCTCCAGCGGCCAAACGGGGCTGCACTGGAGCCTGTTGGGGCATCTGGTTCAGGAGTTCGGCATCGGCGCCATCGTCGGCCTGGGTGGCGGCTGGCTGATGCTGCAACTGGTCAACCGTATCAATCTGGCCAACGGTCTTTATCCGATTCTGGTCATCGCCGGCGGGCTGGCGGTGTTCGCCCTGACCAACGCCATTCACGGCAGCGGCTTCCTCGCGGTTTACCTATGCGGGCTGGTGTTGGGCAACAAGCCGATTCGCAGTCGCCATGGCATCCTGCACATGCTCGACGGTATGGCCTGGTTGGCTCAGATCGGCATGTTCCTGGTGCTCGGCCTGCTGGTTACACCTCACGACCTGCTGCCGATCGCGCTGCCTGCACTGGGGCTGGCGCTGTGGATGATTCTTGTGGCGCGCCCGCTTTCGGTTCTGGCCGGCCTGTTGCCGTTCCGGGTGTTCCACGGCCGGGAAAAAGCCTTCATCGCCTGGGTCGGTCTGCGCGGGGCAGTGCCGATTATTCTCGCGGTATTCCCGCTGATGGCGGGTCTGCCACAGGCTCAACTGTTCTTCAATCTGGCGTTCTTCATCGTGCTGGTCTCGCTACTGGTTCAAGGCACGAGCCTGCCGTGGATGGCCAAGTGGCTGAAGGTGACGGTTCCGCCTGATCCCGCGCCGATCTCCCGTGCGGCGCTGGAAGTTCACGTCACCAGCGAGTGGGAGCTGTTCATTTACCGTCTCGGCGCAGAAAAATGGTGCATTGGCGCGGCGCTTCGCGAGCTGAAAATGCCAGAAGGCACGCGGATTGCGGCGCTGTTTCGGGGCCAGCAACTGCTCCATCCGTCGGGTAGTACAGTGCTTGAAACCGACGATCTGCTCTGCGTCATCGGCCACGAACACGACCTCCCGGCCCTCGGCAAGCTGTTCAGCCAGGCACCGCAGCGAGGTCAGGATTTGCGGTTCTTCGGCGACTTCGTCCTCGAGGGAGACGCTCAACTCGGGGCTGTCGCGGCGTTGTACGGTCTGAAGCTCGACGGCCTGGATTCGAATATGCCGCTGAGTCAGTTCATCATTCAGAAAAATCGCGGCGCGCCAATCGTCGGCGACCAGATCGAATGGAACGGAACTATTTGGACCGTTGCAGTTATGGAAGGGAACAAGATCCTCAAAGTGGGCGTCAGATTCCCCGAAGGAAGCCGCCCGGGTCCCGGGTTGTTCCTCTAGACTGCTCACCTTTCCTGATTGTTCGACCCGGTGTCTATGTTCACGCTGCGTACCTTTTTCGCCTCAGCCTTGCTGGGGCTTTGCCTTTCCAACGTCCCGGTTTTCGCCGCCGACACGCCTCCACCTTCCAGCGACGCGGTTCAGCAGAGCCTGGACAGGATCGCCGACCGCAAACTGTCTGCCGATGAACAGAAAGCCTTGCAGCAAGTGCTCGAACAGACGCTCGGGTTCCTCGGCAGCCAGAAGGACAACCAGCAAAAGCTGGAGGACCTGAAGAAGCAACTGGCGGACGCGCCCAGGCAGACCAGCGAAAACCAGCGCGACCTGGCAAAGCTCAAAGCCAGCAAGGTGATCCCCGTCGCCCAGCGCTACGCCAATATGGACGTGCCGCAACTCGAACAGATGCTCAGCCAGCGCAGCACCCAGCAGGCCGATCTGCAGAAGGCCCTGAACGACGCCAACAGCCTGGCGATCACCGCGCAGACTCGGCCGGAACGCGCTCAGGCGGAGATCAGCAATAGCCAGACGCGCATCCAGGCCATCAATGGCATCCTCAAGTCCGGCAAAGATGGCGGCAAGGCCATCAATGGCGACCAGCGTGCGCAACTGAATGCCGAACTGGCATCGATCAACGCGCTGATCGCCTTGCGTCGCCAGGAACTGGCCGGCAACAGCCAGCTGCAGGACCTGGGCGGCAGTCAGCATGACCTGCTCACCGAGAAGGTCGCCCGTCAGGACCAGGAAATCCAGGACCTGCAGACGCTGATCAATGACAAGCGGCGCGCACAGTCTCAGCAAACCGTGACGCAACTGTCGATCGAGGCACAGAAGGCCGGGGGCAGCAGCCTGCTGGCGACCGAAAGCGCCGCCAACCTCAAGCTCTCCGACTACCTGTTACGTGGCACCGACCGCCTCAACGAACTGACCCAACAGAACCTCAAGACCAAAACCCAGCTTGACGCGATCACCCAGACCGATCAGGCGTTGGACGAGCAGATCAACGTGCTGAGCGGCAGCCTGTTGCTGTCCAAGATTCTCTATAAGCAGAAGCAATCGCTGCCCAAGCTGAAACTCGACAGCGGCCTGGCGGACGAGATCGCCGACATTCGTCTGTACCAATTCGAGGTCAACCAACAGCGCGAGCAGATGAGCAATCCGGCCAATTATGTCGACACCCTGCTCGCAACCCAGAAACCCGAAGACGTCACCCCGGCGCTGCGCAAGACTCTGCTCGACCTGGCCACCACCCGCACCGACCTGCTGGAACGACTCAACAGAGAGTTGAGCTCGCTGCTCAATGAATCCATCACGCTGCAACTCAACCAGAAACAACTGGTGAGCACGGCCATCAGCCTGCGTCAAACCCTGGACGAGCAGATGTTCTGGATTCCCAGCAACAAGCCGCTGGATCTGGAATGGTTCGAGCGGGTCAAACCACGCCTGACCAAACAACTCACCACCCTGCCCTGGACCTCTACCGTCAGCGAGTTGACTGACGGGCTGACCCAACGCCCGCTGATCTTCCTGCCGCTGCTGCTGGTGATCGGCACCCTGATGTGGAAGCGCAAGGCGCTGTACGACAAGCTCAACCGGCTGCACGGCGACATTGGCCACTTCAAGCGGGACCGGCAGTGGCAGACGCCGCTGGCCATCTTCATCAACATCTTGCTGGCAATGCCGCTTTCGCTGGCGCTGGCGTTGTGCGCACTGGCATTGCAGATCGACGCCCGCGAGCAGAACGTCAATCTGGGCGCGGCGCTGATGCAGATCTCCCTGGCCTGGCTGGTGTTCTACACGGCCTACCGCATCCTTGCGCCGGGTGGCGTAGCGCAGTTGCACTTTCGCTGGGAGAAGGTGCAGGTTGAATTCCTGCGCGGCTGGATCCGCCGTCTTGGGCTGGTGGTGCTGGCGCTGGTGACCGTGGTGGCGGTCGCCGAACACGAGCCGTCTGCGCTGGCCGACGACGTGATCGGTATCGCCGTAGTCCTGACCTGTTACGCGATGATGACCTGGCTACTGGGGCGTCTGTTGCTGACCAGCCCGACGCACCAGAACGCCTCGTTGTTCCGTCGTGCGGTAGGTCTGGCGTTTACTGCCCTGCCGGTCGCGCTGTTCCTCGCGGTGTGCTTCGGCTACTACTACACCGCGCTCAAGCTCAGCGACCGCTTGATCGACACGCTTTACCTGCTGATGGTGTGGCTGGTGATCGAAGCTGCCTTCGTGCGGGGCCTGAGCGTCGCGGCGCGCCGTCTTGCCTATCAACGTGCGCTGAGCAAACGTCAGGCGGCCAAGGAAGCGGGCGAAGGTGAGACGCTGATCGAAGAGCCTACGCTGGACATCGAGCAGGTCAACCAACAGTCGTTGCGGCTGATTCGCCTGGCGCTGGTCGGCGGGTTCATCGGCGCTCTGTATCTGGTCTGGGCCGATCTGATCACTGTGTTCTCATACCTGGACAACATCACCCTGTACGAATACACCAGTGGCACCGGCGCGACGATGAGCATGGTACCGATCAGCCTCGGTGACCTCATCGGCGCATTGGTGATCATCGGCATCACCTTCGTGCTGGCGGGTAACCTGCCCGGCCTGCTGGAGGTACTGGTGCTGTCGAAGCTGAACCTCAAACAAGGCAGTTCCTACGCAACCACCACGCTGTTGTCCTACATCATTGCCGGTGTCGGCTTCGTCGCGACGCTGTCCGCACTGGGCGTAAGTTGGGACAAGCTGCAATGGCTGGTGGCTGCGCTGTCGGTCGGCCTGGGTTTCGGCATGCAGGAGATCTTCGCCAACTTCATCTCCGGCATCATGATCCTGTTCGAGCGCCCGGTACGGATCGGCGACACCATTACCATCGGCAACCTGTCAGGCACGGTCAGCAAGATTCGCATTCGTGCGACCACGATCACCGATTTCGACCGCAAGGACATCATTGTCCCGAACAAGACGTTCATTACCGGACAACTGATCAACTGGTCGCTGACCGACACCATTACCCGCGTCACGCTCAAGCTCGGCGTCGATTACGGCTCCGATCTGGATCTGGTGCGCACCCTGCTCATCAAGGCAGCGCAGGACAACCCGCGTGTGCTCAAGGAACCAGCGCCCCATGTGTACTTCCTGAATTTCGGCGAAAGCACGCTGGATCACGAGCTGCGCATGCATGTGCGTGACCTGGGCGACCGCAACCCGGTGCTCGATGAAATCAACCGCTTCATCAACAAGGAATTCAAGAAGCAGCACATCAACATCTCGTTCCGGCAGATGGAGGTTTACCTCAAAAACATGCAGGGGCAGGAGTACAAGATGGTGCCCATCGAGCCGGAGCAGAAGGACATCGCTACTCCCACTTCCGTGCCCGCGGCGCCGAAGGATGTGCCTGAGCCTCCCGACGTCAAACTCGACTGACAGCCATAAACCCAGCAGAATGCTCGGACATTCTGCTGGAGGCATCCCTTGAAAGCCCTCGACGAGTTGACCTTCGATAACCGCTTCGCCCGCCTGGGTGACGCGTTTTCCACGTCCGTATTACCTGAGCCCATCGCCGAACCCCGATTGGTGGTCGCAAGCGATGCGGCGCTGGCTTTGTTGGATCTGGACCCCGCGCAAGCCGAAGAGCCGGTTTTCGCTGAGTTGTTCAGCGGCCACAAGCTCTGGGCTGAAGCGGATCCGAGGGCGATGGTTTATTCCGGTCATCAGTTCGGCGCCTATAACCCGCGTCTGGGTGATGGTCGTGGCCTGCTGCTGGGCGAGGTCTATAACGACGCCGGTGAGCACTGGGATTTGCACCTCAAGGGCGCCGGGCAGACGCCGTATTCGCGCATGGGCGATGGCCGCGCCGTATTGCGCTCGTCAATTCGCGAGTTTCTCGCCTCTGAAGCGCTGCATGCCTTGGGCATTCCGACCAGCCGTGCGGGCTGTGTGATCGGCTCGACCACGCCGGTCTGGCGAGAAACGCAAGAACGCGCGGCGATGGTGCTGCGTCTGGCGCAAAGCCATGTGCGCTTCGGCAGCCTGGAATATTTTTTCTACACCCAACAGAACGAACAACTCAAAGAACTGGCCGATCACGTGCTCTCTTTGCATTACGCCGAATGCCTGGAGCAGCCCGAGCCGTATCTGGCGATGTTCCGCGTGATCGTCGAACGCCAGGCCGAGCTGATCGCCAAATGGCAGGCTTATGGCTTCTGTCATGGCGTGATGAACACCGACAACATGTCGATTCTGGGCATTACCTTCGACTTCGGCCCGTTCGCCTTTCTCGACGATTTCGACCAGCATTTCGTCTGTAACCACTCCGACCATGAAGGCCGCTACTCCTTCAGCAATCAGGTACCGATCGGCCAGTGGAACCTTAGCGCGCTGGCCCAGGCGCTCACGCCCTTCATTGGCGTTGAGGCACTGCGCGAGGCATTGGGAATGTTTCTTCCGTTGTATCAGGCCCACTATCTGGACCTGATGCGACGTCGACTAGGACTGACCACCGCCGAAGACGACGACGCCGAGCTGATCGCCCGCCTGCTGCAATTGATGCAGAACAGCGGCGTCGACTACAGCCTGTTCTTCCGCCGCCTCGGGGATGAAGCGCCTGAAATTGTCGTAGGCCGTTTACGTGATGACTTTGTTGACATGCTGGGCTTCGACGCCTGGGGTGATGCCTACACAGCACGGGTCGCCCGCGAACCCGAAACCAGTCAGGACGACCGTCGCACCCGCATGCACGCAGTCAACCCGCTGTACATCCTGCGCAACTATCTGGCCCAACGCGCCATCGAAGCCGCCGAACAGGGCGACTACAGCGAAGTCCGCCGCCTGCACCAAGTGCTGTGCAAGCCGTTCGAGGAACAGGCCGGGATGGAGAGCTATGCACAGCGGCCGCCGGATTGGGGCAAACACTTGGAGATTAGTTGTTCTTCGTGAGGGAAAACGGGGCCGCGCCAGGCAGGGGTTACTTATGATCGTCTTCGGCCTCGTCTTCTTTGGCGCCACCCAATCGGTCTGATTGCCACATACGCGCAAGCACTTCAAAAAGGGTAGGCAGTTTTCCAGGATCTATCATCATCTGCTCATCCTTGCCATTGATCTGCGCAATTAACCTGGCTTCATAGTTGTCGGGGTACTGTGCCCGCTCAATCGGACCTGCATCAGTCATAGTCGGGCAAACGAGGGAGTCCTTTCGGTAAAACCAAGCGATTTGATCCCATCAAGGTCCCCGCTCAAACGATGAAGTGGCAGCAGCCTGACAAGGCTTAGCTTGATAAATCAACAATCAGGCTCCACTTACCCCTCATCAGCCTTATTCAGGTAGCTGTCATGTCCGAATCTCTTCATATTCCCTGCCCGCATTGCAATGGGCTGAACCGCATCCCTGCCGATCGACTGGCCGATCAGCCCAAGTGCGGGCGCTGCAAGCAGCCGGTGTTGTTGAGCAAGCCGTTCAATCTGACTCAGGGCGACTACGCCAGTCAGATCAAGGGCGATCTGCCGCTGCTGGTGGATGTCTGGGCTGAATGGTGTGGGCCGTGCAAATCCTTTGCGCCGACCTTCGAGCAGGCGGCGGCTCAGCTCAGTGGGCGGGCGCGGTTGGCGAAACTGGACAGCGAAGCCAATCAGCAGCTGTCGGCGCAGTTGGGCATCCGTTCGATTCCGAGCCTGATTCTGTTCAAGAACGGCCGGGAAGTGGCGCGTCAGAGTGGTGCCCTGCCGCTACAGCAATTGATTGCCTGGCTGGCGAGCCAAGGGATTTGACGGCCTATTCTTCAGAGCTTGAGGCGCTTGCCTGCTTTGGTGGTAGGACACGTCTGAATGCGCTGTTCGGACTCACGATGTCGTTTTCAATGCCTAGGATTTAGCCGTACTTACAGGTAAATCAGAGGCGGCGAACGATGACATCGGTAATCAGGGAAGGCGACTCGACCACCACCGCAGGCGTGGTTCTGCAGACATCAGGGACCCAGAGCTGGGGCGAACGCCGGCTTGCGCGCATGGGTGACCCGGTGTGGTGTGCGGCCTGTGAGCAGGTGGGATACATCGCTCAAGGCAATCCGACGTATATCGATCAGCTCCACGCTGTCGCGACGCATGGGCAGATCGTGCGTTGCGACTGCCCAGTTGGGGACCACCGCCTGATCGCCAGCCAGGATGAGTTGAGGGCCGACATGGAAGCCACCATCGACATCCCCAAGGATCAGGCTGAAGTAGCTCGCAAACGCGCGAAACGCCTCAGCAGAGCCATGCGCGAAGAAGGCGCGTCGTAGCAGCGTTCACCGCGTCGCATTGTTTTCCAGCAAATGGTGCAATTCGACGAACTGCTGGCTCAGCTTGTGACGCGGATCCAGGTGAATCAGCGGCATGTTGGCCTGATGCGATTCACGCATTTTCACCGAGCTAGTGAGGTAAATCGGCAGCACGGGAAGGCCCTCGGCGATCAGCTCGTCGAGAATCTGCTGCGGCAGGCTGGCGCGCGACTGGAACTGGTTGACGATGATGCCTTCCACTTCCAGATCTTCGTTGTGGTCCTCCTTCAGTTCCTCGATTTCCTTGAGCAGGCCATACAGCGCCTGCCGGGAAAAGCTGTCGCAATCGAAGGGAATCAACACCCTGTCCGCCGCGATCAATGCCGATACCGCATAGAAATTCAACGCGGGCGGCGTATCCAGGTAGATACGCTCGTAATCGTCATCCAGCTCGTCCAGCAACTTACGCAGCTTGTTGATCTTGTGCTTGGCCTCGAGCTTGGGCTGCAGATCGGCCAACTCGGCGGTTGCTGTGACGACATGGAGATTGTCGAACGGGGTTTCGTAAATATCGACCTGAGTCTTTTTGGAAAACGGCCCGGAAGATAGGGTCTGCTTGAAGAAATCGGCAATGCCCATCGGGATATCCTCGCCGGTCAGCCCCGTGAGGTACTGCGTGGAGTTGGCCTGAGTGTCGAGGTCGATCAAGAGCGTCCGGTAACCCTCATGGGCACTGACGGCTGCCAGGTTACAGGCGATACTCGATTTGCCGACCCCGCCCTTCTGATTGAACACCACACGCCGCATTTGAAAACTCCCTGTCGCTGTCTTGCATTGAAGGATCGTTGCGCGACCCGATGAATGGATCGAGTCTAGGCAATCCACATGACAAGGGCGAGCGTCCCGGAAAAATCTGATGGCTGAAATGCAAGCGAACTACACGGAAGGTCGCCGCAGGGCATTCAACGATTACTCGAAAACCCGAACTGTGCGACGTCACGCACATCAGGTCGAGGATTTGCCAGTATCCGGTTACACCTCGATAATGTCCGGCATTGCGCGACAGCGTGTGGCTCTCCGAACGCGGCGATGCTTAAGGCGCTTCCCCCATTTATAGGTAACCTGATGATTCGAGCTTTGCTATTGGCCTGCGTGTTGCTGCTCAGTGCGTGTGCCAGCCAGGATCAGCTGCCGGCGCAGATTCCTCATCTGAAATTCCCGATCCAGGTGAATGCGCAGCGTGAACAGGCCGGTGAGCATCAGCAATGGCGAGTCGAGGCCAGGAAACGGGATCGCGGCGTTCGCTGGACTCTCACCAATGCTACGGGGGAGGTGCTGGCGGTGCAGGATCTCACCAATGACGGCTGGAAGGACCGCGCAGTCTCCGATGCTGACTTCGAAGCCCGCGAGCTGTTCGGCGCCGTGCTGTTCGCGTTCACGTCCGAGAAAGAAGTACGCTTCGACTACCCTGGCGTACAACTTCAGCCCCATGGAAGAACCATCGAGGACCGTTGGCAGGTCAGCTACGCCTCGGAGGGGGTTTTGCGCATCACCCTGCCCGATGGCCTGAGTTATCTCATCAGTCCGATCAAAGGCAAAGCGAGCCACTGATCTTCTGGAATGGGGCGCGCAGGCAGGCCGTACGATCACCCCGCTTTGCGCGTCACCAGCTCGACGAACGCCTTGGCCATGGGTGATTTCTGGTCCTTGCGTTGCACCAGCCACACCGCTGAAGTCGCCTCCGGATCAAGTACCGTGCGATAGACAACGCCATCGATGCGCATGCGTTGATACGAAGCGGGCAGTACCGTCACCCCCAGTCCAGCTGCCACCAGACCTATAATGGTCATCGCCTCGCCAGCTTCCTGCGCGAACAACGGGCTGAATCCCGCCTCCCGAGCCAGGTTCAACAACTGCGCATACAGGCCGCTGCCATAGTTTCGCGGGAAAAACACGAACGGCTCGCCGGCCAGTTCCTTGAGGTAAATTCCCCGCTCGTTGCCTTCAGCCAACGGATGATCGGAACGCAGAATCGCCACCAACGGCTCGCGCAGCAGTTCAACCGCGACCAGGGAATCCGGCAAGGGCAGCGGACGCATGATGCCGACCTGCATCGATTCTTCCTCCAGCCGCTCGGCGACTTCCTTGCTGCTCATTTCCTGCAGCGCCAGATGTACATCGGGGCGACGCTGACGGAAGGCAAAGAGCGCTTGCGGAATGGTCGAGGTGAACGGCGCCGACGCGGTGAAACCGATCTTCAATTCGCCTAGTTCGCCGAGTTGTGCGCGGCGGGCGACATCGGAGGCCTTTTCGACCTGAGCCAGCACCAATCGCGCCTCGTCGAGAAACAGCCGGCCCGCCTCGCTTAGCGCCACTCGTCGGTTGGTCCGCTCGAACAAACGCGCACCCAGTTCGATTTCCAAAGCCTGGATTTGCTGACTTAACGGCGGTTGGGAGATGCCGAGAGACTCCGCGGCGCGGCCAAAATGCAGCTCTTCGGCGACTGCGATGAAGTAGCGCAGATGACGTAATTCCATGAACTCACCATTAGGTCGTAAAACCTATCAAACAGGTCGAACAATATATTGGAGGAAATCGTTAGGTAGCTATATGATTTTTCAATCATCGCTTCGCTTCCCTTGAGGTTACCCGTGAATACTGCTGCATCCCCCGCCACGTCTGCGACTGAGATCGACGCCGCCATTCCGCTGGGTGACACCTATATCGAGAAAGACACCCCCGCTTTCATTCGTACCGTGCTTGCGCTGTTTTGCGGCGGCTTCTCCACCTTTTCACTGCTCTATTGCGTACAGCCGATGCTGCCAGTGCTGTCTCGCGAGTTCTCGATCAATGCGGCCGAGAGCAGCCTGATTCTTTCCGTTGCCACTGCCATGCTTGCCATCGGGCTGCTGATCACCGGACCGATATCCGATCGCCTGGGGCGCAAATCGGTGATGGTATTTTCGCTGTTCTCGGCCGCGCTGTTCACCATCGCCAGCGCGCTGATGCCGAGCTGGGAGGGCGTGCTGCTGGCGCGGGCGTTCGTCGGCTTGTCCCTGAGCGGGCTGGCAGCGGTTGCCATGACCTACCTGAGCGAAGAGATTCATCCGCAGCACATCGGCCTGGCGATGGGCCTGTACATCGGTGGTAACGCCATCGGCGGGATGAGCGGTCGTCTCATCACGGGCGTGCTCAGTGACTACGTCAGCTGGCACATCGCTCTGTCGATCATGGGCGTCATTTCCCTGGCTGGCGCCTGTGTGTTCTGGAAAATTCTGCCGCCCTCGCGCAACTTCGCTGCCCGCCCGCTCAACGCCCGCAGCCTGTTGGACGGGTTCGTCCTACAGTTTCGCGATGCCGGTCTGCCGTGGCTATTTCTGGAAGGCTTCCTGCTGATGGGGGCCTTCGTGACGTTGTTCAACTACATTGGCTACCGACTGTTGGCCGATCCTTACAACCTGAGTCAGGCTGTCGTGGGGCTGTTCTCGGTGGTATACCTTTCTGGCATCTACAGCTCGGCCAAGGTTGGAGCACTGGCGGACAAACTGGGTAGGCGCAACGTGCTATGGGCGGTGATCGTGCTAATGATCGCGGGGCTGGCACTCACCATGTTCAGGCCTCTGGCCGTTGTGATCATTGGCGTCGTCATTTTCACCTTCGGCTTCTTCGGCGCCCATTCCGTATCCAGCAGCTGGATCGGCCGCCGCGCGATCAAAGCCAAGGGCCAGGCCTCTTCGCTGTACCTGTTCAGCTACTACGTCGGCTCGAGTGTCGCCGGTACCGGCGGCGGGATGTTCTGGCATTACGCCGGCTGGAACGGCATCGGCGTGTTCATTGGCGTGTTGTTGCTCCTGGCGCTGGGCGCTGCGCTGAAACTGGCGCGAGTGCCGCCGTTGGCGGTGAACGTGAAGGTTTAATCGTCTCCGGCGTTTTCGTACAAAACACGGGTTCGTTTCACATCTTTCCCATCACCTCCCCCAAGCCATCACCGCAGCATGAAACCGCATACGAAAACGCCCGGCATTGACCGGGCGCTTTCATGTCTGCGTATCAGCGATTACGGGTGATATTGCGCCGACAGCTCATGCACGGCATTGATGAATGCACCCGCATTGGCCGGGTCGACTTCTGGCGTGATGCCGTGGCCGAGGTTGAAGACGTGGCCGGTGCCGCTGCCATAGCTTTTGAGGATGTTGGCGACTTCCTGGCGGATGGCTTGCGGGTTCGCGTAGAGCACGGTCGGGTCCATGTTGCCTTGCAGGGCGACTTTGCTGCCGACGCGGCGGCGGGCTTCGCCGATGTCGCAGGTCCAGTCCAGGCCCAACGCGTCGGCACCCACGTCGGCGATGCTTTCCAGCCACAGGCCACCGCCCTTGGTGAACAGGATCACAGGCACTTTACGACCATCGTGCTCACGAATCAGGCCGCTGACGATTTTGCGCATGTAGGCCAGGGAAAACTCTTGATAGGCCGCCGCCGAAAGGCTGCCGCCCCAACTGTCGAAGATCTGCACGGCTTGTGCGCCTGCGAGGATCTGGCCATTGAGGTAGGCCGTGACCGACTGTGCCAGCTTGTCCAGCAGCAGGTGCATGGCTTGCGGGTTGTCATAGAGCATGGCCTTGGATTTGCGGAAATCCTTGGACGAGCCGCCCTCGACCATGTAAGTCGCCAGGGTCCAGGGGCTGCCGGAGAAACCGATCAGCGGCACACGGCCATTCAGCTCGCGGCGAATGGTGCTGACGGCGTCCATGACGTAGCCCAGGTCCTTCTGCGGATCGGGTATCGGTAAGGCCTCGATGTCGGCCAGGGTGCTGACGGTTTTCTTGAAACGCGGGCCTTCGCCGGTTTCGAAATACAGGCCAAGGCCCATCGCGTCGGGCACGGTGAGGATGTCGGAGAAGAGGATCGCGGCGTCCAGCGGGTAACGCTCAAGCGGCTGCAGCGTGACTTCACAGGCGAAAGCCGGGTTCATGCACAGGCTCATGAAATCCCCGGCCTTGGCGCGGCTGGCGCGGTATTCCGGGAGGTAGCGACCGGCCTGACGCATCATCCATACCGGCGTGACGTCTACAGGTTGCTTGAGCAGGGCGCGAAGGAAACGGTCGTTCTTCAGGGCAGTCATGTCGGCATCCGGAAAAAAAGTGCGGGCATTTTCTCAGACACCAACGCAAAAGGCACGGTCGGTGCCGTGCCTTTTATTTATGAGGGCGATTTGTCGCAGCAGAACGATTGGGTGTGTAGGCGTGCGCTTGCCCGCGATGCGAGATTCCAGACACTGGAACGGTGACTGATACATCGTCATCGCGGGCAAGCGCGCTCCTACAGAATCGGCGTTTACACGCCCAGGTAATCCAGAATCCCCTCAGCCGCGTTACGGCCTTCGAAGATGGCAGTCACGACCAGGTCGGAACCACGGACCATGTCGCCACCGGCGAAGATTTTCGGGTTGCTGGTCTGGTGCTTGAACTTGCCTTGCTCCGGCGCGACCACACGACCCTGGCTGTCGGTCTCGATGCTGTGCTGTTCGAACCACGGCGCCGGACTTGGGCGGAAGCCGAAAGCGATGACCACGGCGTCGGCCGGGATGATTTCTTCGGAACCCGGAATCGGCTCAGGGCTGCGACGCCCGCGGGCGTCAGGCTCGCCAAGACGGGTCTCGACCACCTTCACGCCTTCTACCTTGTCTTCGCCAACGATGGCGATCGGTTGACGGTTGTAGAGGAACTTCACGCCTTCTTCTTTCGCGTTCTTCACTTCCTTGCGCGAGCCCGGCATGTTTTCCTCGTCGCGACGATAGGCACAGGTCACGGCTTTGGCGCCCTGGCGAATCGAGGTGCGGTTGCAGTCCATCGCCGTGTCGCCGCCACCGAGTACCACGACCTTCTTGCCTTTCATGTCGACGAAGTCTTCCGGCGACTTTTCGAAACCCAGGTTGCGGTTGACGTTGGCGATCAGGAAGTCCAGCGCATCGTGCACGCCCGGCAGGTCTTCACCGGGGAAGCCGCCCTTCATGTAGGTGTAGGTACCCATGCCCATGAACACGGCATCGTACTCCTGCAGCAACTGCTCGACGGTGATGTCCTTGCCGATTTCGGTATTGAGGCGGAATTCGATGCCCATGCCGCTAAAGACTTCGCGACGGTGGCTGAGCACGCTCTTTTCAAGCTTGAACTCCGGGATACCGAAGGTCAGCAGGCCGCCGATTTCCGGGTTCTTGTCGAACACCACTGGCGTCACGCCACCGCGCACCAGCACGTCGGCGCAACCCAGACCCGCCGGGCCCGCGCCGATGATCGCCACGCGCTTGCCGGTCGGCACTACACGCGACATGTCCGGACGCCAACCCATGGCGAAGGCGGTGTCGGTGATGTACTTCTCCACCGAACCGATTGTGACCGCGCCGAAACCGTCGTTGAGGGTGCAGGCACCTTCGCACAGACGATCCTGAGGGCATACCCGGCCGCAGACTTCCGGCAGGGTGTTGGTCTGATGCGACAGCTCGGCGGCAGCGAGGATGTTGCCCTCGGACACCAACTTGAGCCAGTTGGGAATGAAGTTATGCACAGGGCATTTCCATTCACAGTAAGGGTTGCCGCAACCCAGGCAGCGGTGGGCCTGATCGGCCGATTGCTGGGGTTTGAAGGGCTCGTAGATTTCCACGAACTCTTTCTTGCGTTGACGCAACAGTTTCTTCTTCGGATCTTTGCGCCCGACATCGATGAACTGGAAGTCGTTACTCAGACGTTCAGCCATTTGGAGCCTCTTCGCGGCAGCTTCAAGCGACACGCTTGAAGCTGCAAGAAAATCAAATTCTGTTCGACCCACGGAGCTGAAAGCTTTGAGCTTGCAGCTCGTGGCTGCTTTATTGCGGGTTCGCGAGGATGCTGGACAACAGCGACTTCAGGCTCGCGGCTTTTGGCTTCACCAGCCAGAAGCGGCGCAGGTAGTCGTCCAGGTTTTCCCAGAGATTACGGCCCCACTCGCTATCGGTTTCTGCAACGTATTCGGCGAGCACGCGCTCCAGGTGGCTGCGATACGCTTCCATCGCTTCGCCGCTGATGCGCTGGATTTCGACCAGTTCGTGGTTGACCCGGTCAACGAAAGTGTTGTCCTGGTCGAGCACGTAAGCGAAACCGCCGGTCATGCCGGAGCCGAAGTTATAACCGGTCTTGCCCAGGACGCAGACGAAACCGCCGGTCATGTATTCGCAGCAGTGATCGCCGGTGCCTTCCACAACGGTGTGGGCACCCGAGTTACGCACAGCGAAGCGCTCCCCTGCGGTACCCGCGGCAAACAGCTTGCCGCCGGTTGCGCCGTACAGGCAGGTGTTACCGATGATAGCGCTGTCCTGAGTTTTGAACGGGCTGCCTTTTGGCGGCACGATCACCAGCTTGCCCGCGGTCATGCCTTTACCGACGTAGTCGTTGGCGTCGCCTTCCAGGTACATGTTCAGGCCGCCGGCGTTCCATACACCGAAACTCTGGCCGGCAGTGCCCTTGAAGCGGAAGGTCACCGGGGCGTCGTTCATGCCCTGGTTGCCGTGCAGCTTGGCAATTTCGCCGGAAATACGCGCACCGATGGAGCGGTCGCAGTTGCAGATATCCAGTTCGTATTCGCCGCCCGCCTTGGACTCGATCGACGATTTGGCCATCTCGACCATTTTCTCGGCCAGCAGACCCTTGTCGAACGGCGGGTTGCGGTCCACCAGGCTGAACTGAGGCTTGTCTGCCGGGATGTGGTCGCTGCCCAGCAGAGGCGTCAGGTCCAGATTCTGCTGCTTGGCGGTTTCGCCCGGCAGGATGTCCAGCAGGTCGGTACGGCCGATCAGATCTTCCAGCGAACGCACGCCCAGCTTGGCCAGCCACTCACGGGTTTCTTCAGCTACATAGGTGAAGAAGTTGATCACCATGTCGACGGTGCCGATGTAGTGGTCCTTGCGCAGCTTGTCGTTCTGAGTCGCGACGCCGGTGGCGCAGTTGTTCAGATGACAGATACGCAGGTATTTGCAGCCCAGCGCGATCATCGGCGCGGTGCCGAAACCGAAGCTCTCGGCGCCGAGGATCGCGGCCTTGATCACGTCCAGACCGGTTTTCAGACCACCGTCGGTCTGCACCCGAACCTTGCCGCGCAGGTCGTTGCCGCGCAGGGTCTGGTGGGTTTCGGCCAGACCGATTTCCCACGGGGCGCCCGCATATTTGATCGACGACAACGGCGATGCGCCGGTGCCACCGTCGTAACCGGAAATGGTAATCAGGTCTGCGTAGGCCTTGGCCACACCGGCGGCGATGGTGCCTACGCCCGCTTCTGCCACCAGCTTGACCGAGACCAGCGCCGCCGGGTTGACCTGCTTGAGGTCGAAAATCAGCTGCGACAAATCTTCGATCGAGTAAATGTCGTGATGCGGCGGAGGCGAAATCAGGGTCACACCCGGCACCGCATAACGCAGTTTGGCGATCAGACCGTTGACCTTGCCGCCGGGCAGTTGACCGCCCTCGCCCGGTTTGGCACCTTGGGCGACCTTGATCTGCAGCACGTCGGCGTTGACCAGATACTCAGGCGTCACCCCAAAACGGCCGGTGGCGATCTGCTTGATCTTGGAGCTGCGGATGGTGCCGTAGCGCGCAGGATCTTCGCCGCCCTCACCGGAGTTGGAGCGCGCGCCCAGACGGTTCATCGCCTCGGCCAGCGCTTCGTGAGCTTCCGGCGACAGTGCGCCCAGCGAGATACCCGCCGAGTCGAAACGCTTGAGGATCGCTTCCAGCGGCTCGATGTCGTCAATCGACAGCGGCGTATCGAGTTCCTTGACCTTGAACAGATCGCGGATCATCGACACCGGACGATTGTCCACCAGCGCGGTGTATTCCTTGAATTTACTGTAGTCGCCGTGCTGCACGGCGGCTTGCAACGTCGCCACCACGTCAGGGTTATAAGCATGGTATTCGCCGCCGTAGACGAACTTCAGCAGGCCGCCTTGCTGGATCGGCTTGCGCGGGCTCCAGGCTTCGCCGGCCAGGGCCTTCTGCTCGTCTTCGATGTCGACGAAGCGCGCACCCTTGATGCGGCTCGGCACGCCACGAAAGCTCAGGTCGCAGACTTCTTCGGACAGGCCGATAGCCTCGAACAGCTGCGCACCGCGATACGAGGCGATGGTCGAGATGCCCATTTTCGACAGGATCTTGAGCAGGCCTTTGGTGATGCCTTTGCGGTAGTTCTTGAACACTTCATACAGATCGCCCAGCACTTCGCCGGTACGGATCAGATCGCCCAGCACTTCGTAGGCCAAGAACGGATAGACCGCCGACGCACCGAAGCCGATCAGCACGGCAAAGTGGTGTGGATCGCGAGCGGTGGCGGTCTCGACCAGAATGTTGCTGTCGCAGCGCAGGCCTTTTTCGGTCAGGCGGTGGTGAACCGCGCCGGTCGCCAGCGAAGCGTGGATCGGCAGTTTGCCCGGTGCGATGTGACGGTCGCTCAACACGATCTGGGTGCAACCGGAACGCACGGCTTCTTCGGCCTGATCGGCGACGTTGCGCACAGCGGCTTCAAGGCCGGTGCTTTCGTCGTAGTTCAGGTCGATGATGGCGCGGTCGAAGCCCGGACGTTCCAGGGTCATCAGCGAGCGCCACTTGGCCGGGGAAACAACCGGCGAGCTGAGGATCACGCGCGATGCGTGTTCTGGCGATTCCTGGAAGATGTTGCGCTCGGCACCGAGGCAGACTTCCAGCGACATGACGATGGCTTCGCGCAACGGGTCGATCGGCGGGTTGGTCACCTGCGCGAACTGCTGACGGAAATAGTCGTACGGCGTGCGCACGCGGCGCGACAACACGGCCATTGGCGTATCGTCGCCCATCGAGCCCACGGCTTCCTGACCCTGCTCACCCAGCGGACGCAGCACCTGGTCGCGCTCTTCGAACGTGACCTGGAACATCTTCATGTACTGTTTGAGCTGATCCGGGTTGTAAAACGCCGAACCGTGGTCGTGATCTTCCAGGGTCGCCTGAATGCGCAGCGCATTCTTGCGCAGCCATTGCTTGTACGGATGGCGCGACTTAAGACGACTGTCGATGGCGTCGGTATCGAGAATCTGGCCGGTTTCGGTGTCCACGGCGAAGATCTGGCCCGGCCCGACTCGGCCCTTGGCGATGACGTCTTCTGGCGTGTAGTTCCACACGCCGATTTCCGACGCCAGGGTGATATAGCCGTTCTTGGTGGTGACCCAGCGCGCCGGACGCAGACCGTTACGGTCGAGCAGGCAGACCGCGTGGCGACCTTCGGTCATCACGATACCGGCCGGGCCATCCCACGGCTCCATGTGCATGGAGTTGAATTCATAGAACGCGCGTAGATCCGGGTCCATGGTTTCAACGTTCTGCCATGCGGGCGGCACGAGCATGCGCACGCCACGGAACAGGTCGATGCCGCCGGTGACCATCAGCTCCAACATGTTGTCCATGCTTGAGGAGTCGGAGCCCACGCGGTTGACCAGCGGACCGAGTTCTTCCAGGTCCATCAGATCGTTGGTGAACTTGGTGCGACGGGCCTGCGCCCAGTTGCGATTACCGGTGATGGTGTTGATCTCGCCGTTGTGGGCGAGAAAGCGGAACGGCTGAGCCAGCGGCCATTTCGGCAGGGTGTTGGTCGAGAAGCGCTGGTGGAACACGCAGATTGCGGTCTGCAGGCGCTCGTCGTTGAGGTCTGGATAGAATGCCGTGAGGTCACGCGGCATCATCAGGCCTTTATAGATGATGGTCTTGTGCGAAAAGCTGCAGATGTAGTGGTCGGCGTCAGCGGCGTTGGATACTGACGAACGGCGACGAGCACTGAACAGCTTGATCGCGAATTCCTGATCGCTCAGGCCTTCACCGCCGATGAACACCTGCTCGATTTTCGGCAGACGCTCCAGCGCCAGGCGGCCGAGAACGCTGGTGTCGACAGGCACCTGACGCCAGCCAATCAGCGTCAGGCCGGCCGCAAGGATTTCGCGGTTCATGTTTTCGCGGGCGGCTTGGGCCTTGGTATCGTCTTGGTTGAGGAACACCATGCCCACACAATACTGGCGCGGCAGCTCGACACCAAAGTGCTCCTGAGCCACGGCACGCAGGAACATGTCGGGTTTTTGAATCAACAGCCCGCAACCGTCACCGGTCTTGCCGTCGGCGTTGATCCCACCACGGTGGGTCATGCAGGTCAGGGCTTCGATAGCCGTCTGCAACAGGTGATGACTGGGCTCGCCTTGCATATGGGCGATCAGGCCGAAACCACAGTTATCCTTGAATTCTTCTGGATGGTACAGACCTGCTTTCATAGACACATTCTCACCAGGCTGCCCCTTATCGAGGCAAATTTCTTTTCAATTCAACCATTTACCATCCACGCTGAACGTACGCCAGCTTTGCGGGAGCAAAAGGGAGGTCATTGTACACACCGACACAAAGCCTCACAAATTTAGCGACGAAACGTCGCAAATTTATGTCGCATTGATGAAAGGTTTTAAAACGATTCTCGTGCTAGCCAGAGCTTTGTTGCGAGTCTGACCAAAGAGAGCCCAAAGTTCAATGTGTGCCTGAGACGCAGACACCGCAAGGCGCGCTGCTCATTGTCAGCACGCTCATGCGTGAAATTCAGGAGAGCTAATCGAGCGACCCGGGTAGGGTCGCTGCGTTCTTAGCGAGCTGCGGCCAGTTCCTGTTGGATACTGCCGACAGTGCGAGGCCAAGGTTTACCAGCCTGAACCTTCGCTGGCAAGACCTTGATCGCGGCGAGCGCCGCATTACGGTCGGCAAAACTGCCGTAAGTCACGACGTACAGAGGCTTGCCCTGTAGGGTTTTCTTGAAGTAGCGGTACTCGGCGCCCTGCTCTTTCACGTAGCTCTGAGCGGTGGCTTCGGAGCTGGTGCCGAGGATCTGCACCACATAGTGAGTCGGAGCCTGGCCGGCGTACCAGGTGCCACCGGCAGACGTGGGAGCAGCAGGAGCAGATTTTTCGGCGGGTTTAGGCGCAGGCTTGGCGGTCGCGACCTGAGTCGGCGCCGGCGCGGGTTTGGCAGCAGGGGCCGGGGCAGGCGTCGGCTTGGCCGCCGGGGCCGGTGCAGGACGTGGCGTCGGCGTTGGCGTTTGTGCCATCGCCGGAGCAGGACCCGCCGCAGCGCCTGCAGGTGGCGCGGTGGTGGTCACGGTCGGAGGCTGCAACGGCTGGTTGGCAGCCGGGCCGCCGTCTTCTCCATCTCCTTCGCCGGAACCCGCAGCTTCAGCCAGAGGACCGCGCATCACCGGTTGCGAGTTACCGCCCAACGGTAGCGGCACCGGCTGTGAATTACCGGCGAACTCGATGGCCGGGCCACCGTTATTCGATTGCTGAGCAGGCGCCGTGCCTTGACCCAGCGGCAGTTGTGCCTGGGAGTTGGCCGGAGCCGTCGGCGCGCTGTTGCGCCCTGGAATCAACCACGCAGCGAGCACCGCTGCCACAACAACCCCACCCAAAGCCAACACGTGTTTCTTAGGCATTTTGAACCCCATACTTGGACGCTTTACCGCAGAGCGGCTGGCGATCATGGCTTCGATCATCGAGTCGCGCGCGACCTGGTTGATCGCGCCCGGCCATCCATTGGACTGCTCGTGAATATCGGTGATCTGCTCGGCGCTTAAGACTTCAATGCCTTGTCCGGCGCCCTCCAGGCGTTGAGCCAGATACTCACGGGTTTCTTCTTCGGAATACGGTGCAAGCTCGATAACGTGGAAGCGTTCCTCTTCCGAGCCGCTCTCGGCACACAGTTGGTCCAAACGGTCGATGATCGAAGCCTCGCCGAACAGGAAGACGTGCGGACGACCTTCCGGGGTGCCCGCCGCCAATCCCAACAACGCTTCGAGTGCGGATTCGCCCAGTTGTTCGGCATCGTCTACCAGCACGTAGACTTCCTGGCCGGTGAGCGCCAGTTGCACGACCTGCGAAAGGATCGCGCGCATTTCCGGCTGCGCAACGTTCAACGCTTGAGCCACCTGACGCAACACACCGGAAGCGTCGCTCGCGCCACGGGCGGAAACCACCACGCTTTGCACCGATTGCTTGTTGGTGCTCGCGACCAGCGCCTGACGCAGAAGGGTCTTGCCGCTGCCGTGAGGGCCCGTGACCAGCAGGAGCAACTGACTGTAGCGGGCCAGATGATGCAACTGTCCCAGCACCGGCTTGCGCTGGGCAGGGAAGAACTTGAAGCCGGGGACCCGCGTGGCAAAGGGGTCATGACTCAATTGGTAGTGACCGAGAAAGGCCTCATCGGCGTGCAAACTAGTCATGGATTTCTCATTAACCTCTAAGCTGATCCACCAAGGCGCGGTAATCCGCGACCAGTGTGGCCTGTAGTACGTCTCTTGGATATTCGTCGGTCACCACTGCTTCGCCCATGCGGCTCAGCAGCACCAACCGCAAACGCCCATCGATCACCTTCTTGTCCACCGCCATGTGCTCGAGAAAATGCTCAGGCGTCATGTCTTCAGGCGGCACCATCGGTAGACCGGCACGCTGAAACAGACGAATGCCACGATTGCGTTCCTGCTCACTGATCCAGCCCAGGCGCGTCGACATCTCCAGCGCCATGACCGTACCGGCCGCGACGGCTTCACCATGCAGCCAGACCCCATAACCCATGTGGGTTTCGATGGCGTGACCGAAGGTGTGCCCCAGATTCAACGTTGCGCGCACGCCCGATTCACGCTCATCGGCACCGACCACTGCAGCCTTGGCCGCGCAGGAGCGCTCGATGGCGGTGGTCAGCGTGGCCTGATCCAGGCCGCGCAGCTTGTCCATATTCTCTTCGAGCCATGTCAGGAACGGCTCGTCACATATCAGACCGTATTTGATGACCTCGGCAAGCCCGGCAGACAGCTCGCGTTCAGGCAGGCTGTTCAGCGAGGTGGTGTCGATCAGCACGGCGTTCGGCTGATAGAACGCGCCGACCATGTTCTTGCCCAGCGGGTGGTTGATGCCGGTCTTGCCGCCAACGGAGGAGTCGACCTGAGACAGCAGCGTGGTCGGCACCTGAATGAAGTCCACCCCGCGCTGATAACAGGCGGCTGCGAAACCGGCCATGTCACCGATCACACCGCCACCGAGCGCGATCACGGTCGTGCGTCGATCATGGCGCGCAGTCAGCAGGGCGTCGAAGATAAGCTGCAGGGTTTCCCAGTTCTTGAAGGCTTCGCCATCAGGAAGCACGATCGGCAGGACGTTGTACCCGGCCAGCGCCTTGGTCAGGCGCTCGATGTAGAGCGGTGCGACGGTGCTGTTGGAAACGATCGCGACCTGTTTGCCGGCGATGTACGGCGTGAGCAACTCGGGCCGATCAAGCAAGCCTTCGCCAATATGAATCGGGTAGCTCCGCTCGCCAAGCTCGACCTTAAGTGTCTGCATGTGTCCCCACACTCTTATAACAATTGGATGCCTGTTCGACGCCAACGCGACGATACGGACCACGGCGCAAGGCCACTAGGCGACCCTGCTTTTTATGGACGCCGAGGATAGCGCATTTTCGCCTGCGCTTTAACGGGGAGGAAGCTCGGCCAACAGGGCGAGGATGTCAAGAACCACCATTCGCGGCGGCCGTTCATCGGTTTCGATGATGACATCGGCGATTTCCCGATAGAACGGATCACGGATAGCCAACAGCTCACGCAGTACGCGGGCCGGATCTGCGGTACGCAAGAGAGGCCGGTTGCGATCACGGGAGGTGCGGCCGACCTGCTGCTCCACGGAGGCATGCAGATATACCACACGTCCGCCCGCGTGCAGGGCCCGCCGGTTTTCCTCACGCATCACCGCACCGCCACCGGTCGCGAGCACGACGCCATCAAAGGCGCACAGCTCAGCGATCATGGCTTGTTCCCGATCACGAAAGCCCGCTTCACCTTCCTTGTCGAAGATCCATGGGATATTGGCGCCCGTTCGCAGTTCGATTTCCTTGTCGGAATCCTTGAACGGCAATCGAAGCTCTTTGGCCAGCAGACGACCGATGGTGCTTTTGCCAGCCCCCATCGGCCCCACAAGTATTAAATTTCGCACAGAATCAACGACTCACAGCAATCGCCTGGTTGTTCATGATACGCGGAGTGAGAAATACCAACAGCTCGGATTTTGACTCGGTGATCACATCCCGCCGGAAAAGGCGGCCAACATACGGCACATCGCCCAGAAATGGCACCTTGTCGACGACTTTATTCTGCGTATTTGAGAACACACCGCCGATCACGATGGTCTCTCCGTCGGATACCAGTACCTTGGCGTTGACTTCGTTCTTCTTGATAGGCGGCACGCCCAGCACGGTATTCACGTAGTCAGGCTCGTCCTTGGTGACCTTGACCTCCATGATGATGCGGTTGTCCGGGGTGATCTGTGGGGTAACTTCCAGGGACAGCGATGCCTCCTTGAACGACACCGAAGTTGCGCCACTGGAGCTGGCCTCCTGATACGGCACTTCCGTACCTTTCAGGATTTTCGCTGTTTCCTTGTCCGAGGTGACGACCTTGGGCTGAGAGACCACTTCGCCGTTGCCGGTTTTTTCCATGGCCGTCAGTTCAAGATCGAGAATCGTGTTGTTGGTCAGGAAACCCAGCCCGATCGACGACGTCGCATCGCTGACACCCATATCCACATAAGGACCGTTGGTGGCGGCATCCCCGGTTACGGTACCGCTGCCGCCAGTGGTGTATTTACCGCCCGTGGAGGAGCCGCCCCAACGCACGCCCAGTGACTTGTCATAATCGACGTTGGCTTCGACGATGCGTGCTTCGATCATCACCTGACGCACCGGAATGTCCAGCTGCGAGACAATGCGACGCAGCTCGTCCAGACGATCCTGAGTCTGGTAGGCAATGATGTTGTTGGTGCGCTCATCGACAGTGATCGAACCGCGCTCGTCGGATTTCGACTCAGCGCTGGTCACGGACTGGAACAGCTTGGCGATGTCTGCGGCCTTGGCGTAGTTCACTTGCAGCAATTCGCGACGCAGCGGCGCCAGTTCGGAAATCTGCTTGAGCGATTCCAGCTCCTGACGCTCGCGCGCCGCGATCTCGTCGGCGGGCGCGACCAGCAACACGTTGCCGATCTTGCGCTTGTCCAGGCCCTTGGTCTTGAGCACCAGATCCAGAGCCTGATCCCACGGCACGTTTTGCAGGCGCAGGGTGATGCCACCCTGAACGGTGTCACTGGCCACCAGGTTGAGATTGGTGAAATCGGCGATCAGTTGCAGCACCGAACGCACGTCAATGTCCTGGAAGTTCAGCGACAGCTTCTCGCCGGTGTACACCAGCTTGTCCGCGTTACGACGCGCCACGTCTTCATTGGTCAAAGGGCGCACGCTGATGGTCAGCTTGTTGTCAGTCTGATAGGCCGAGTAATCGAAGGCGCCCGAAGGCTCGATGGAAATACTCGCCTTGTCGCCGCTGACACTGGAATTGACGAACTGCACCGGGGTCGCGAAGTCCTTCACATCGAGGCGCACGCGCAGCGGGTCAGGCAATTGGGTCTTGGCGAAATCGACACGGATCTTGCCGCCCTGCTCCTGGATGTCCGGGGCGATACCGGCATCGCTCAGCTCGATGACGACATTACCTTCACCCAGCTCGCCGCGCTGGAAGTCGACGTTCTTGACTGCACGCGGACCTGGCGCATAAGACCGCGCAGCAGGCTTGGTGGCTGCGGAACTGACCGCTGCTGGCGGCACGCTCACGCGCGGCGCACCTTGGGCAGTGCTCGGTTGCGAGCCTTGCGCAGCTGCGGCGCCCTGACCGACGACCACGAACAGGTTGTTGCCATCGACACGCGAGCTGTAAGGGGCCAACGTGGTCAGGTTGATGATCACGCGGGTGCGATCCTTGGCTTCGACCACCACGACACTGTGGGCGTTACCCGAGCCCAGGTCTCGGCTCTTGATCGCCAGCTGGCTGGTGACGCCGGGCAGGTCCAGAGCGATCCGCGCCGGCTGCTCGGTGGTATAGCCGCGCGGGGCTGCCACCGGCCCGTCGAAGGACAGTTTCAACTCGACCCGATCCCCCGGCAATGCGGCGACATCCAGCGCCTTGAGGTTGGCCGCCTGGAGAATCGGTGAAAGCATCGCCATCCATAGCGACACGCCGATAATCGAAAGAATCCTAGTCATGTTCACATTCCACCACTGTGCAGATCCGAAGGTGTATCGCTTGCTTGTCGTCTTCATGAGCGTTCTTTAAGGGGAATGCTGCGCGGCCGCTCCAGCCACGCTCCCTCTCCATCAGGAACGATTTCAATCACCTGCACCTCGGACTCGGTGATGGAGACGATCCGGCCGTCGTTGCGACCCAGATAATCCCCCACCTTGACCCGATGAACCCCACCGGCGCCGCGCAGCAAAGCGAACATACCGGTTTCATTGCTCAGCGTACCGACCATCTCAAAGCCGTCGATATTGAAGCCTTCCAGGAACTGCTTGACCCGGGTCGGATCCGGCTGGACCAGATGCGAACCTTTCTGGCGGGCAACCAGATCGACCTTGATCGGCGGTTGGAACGGGCTGCGCAAATTCGCTGCCGCGTAGGTAAAAGCCTCATACGGCCGAAATTTCGGCATCGGCTCGATATTGCCCACAGGGCGGGCGCGCACCTGGGCCGTGAACTGCTTCAAGTCATCGAACTCATTGGAACTGTCGCAACCTGCCAACCCCATCAGCGCGGCGCCGATCCACAACCAATGCACGGCCCTCATTTCGCAGGCCCCTTGTTGTTAATGTTCTGAAGCCCTTTGTCGTTGTAGCGATAGGTCTTGGCGAGGATGCTCATGCGCAGTTTTCCGGGGGACTTGGGGTCCACCGGTTTGATTTCGAAATCGTGCAGGGTGACGATGCGCGGCAGGCTGGCCACGCCACTGACGAAGGTCGCCAGGTCGTGATAAGCGCCGGTGACGGTGATCTGGATTGGCAATTCGATATAGAACTGTTGAGCGGCTTCCGGCAGAAGCTTGATCTCCTCGAACTCAAGCCCGCTGCCCAGGCCGGTCCGGGTAATGTCTTCGAGCAGGCCGGGCACTTCGGTATCGCTTGGCAACTGCCGCAGCAAGGCGCCGAAGGTGTTCTCCATTTCCACCATCTGGGTCTTGTAGGCCGGCAGGTTGGCCGCTTGAAAAGCCTTGTTGGAGAACTGCTCTCTCAACGACATTTCGTCATTGCGTGCCTGATCCAGCTGGGTCTGCATGTCCTGAATGTAGAAGAAGTATCCGCCGGCCAGGACCAGCACCAGCAGCAAGGCGGCAGCGATGGTTTTGACCGCAGCGGGCCAGGAACCGAGGTTATTGAAGTCAAGATCGTTGATGTCGATCTTGCGCAGGCTGTCCAGCCATTCACTCATATTCATGGCTTGGCACCTTGAACGACAGGGTCTACCGCAGGCTGAGTCTGACGCACCGTCAGTTGAAAGGAGTTGGACTGGTCGGCAGAACCGGCGGCGCTGTTGGCCTTGACCTCGGTAAGGCTCGGCGCCTCCATCCAGTCGGATGCTTCAAGGTTACGCAGCAGATCCGATACGCGATTGTTCGACTCGGCGGCGCCGGAAATGCTGATCAGCTTGTCGGTCATCTTCACTTCGTTGAAATACACCCCGTCCGGCAGGGTGCGGGCCAGTTGATCGAAGATGCGGCCGATGATCGGCCGGTTGCCTTGCAGGTCCTGAATGATTTTCATGCGTTCAAGCAATTGTTTGCGCCGAGTCTTGAGTTCGCTGATCTCCTTGATCCGCGAATCGAGTTGGACAATTTCAGCTTTGATGTACTGATTGCGGGCATTCTGGTGACTGATAGCACTGCTCAAATATTGATCAGCCAGCAAGATGGCACCGATGCCCGCGATCAATACGCCGACCAGAGAAAGCAGGAAGCGCTTCTTGCGCTCCTCCCGCTGTTGTTCGCGCCAGGGAAGTAGGTTGATCCTTGCCATTAGTCGAAGCTCCTCAACGCCAGACCGCAGGCGATCATCAATGCAGGGGCATCACTGGCCAGCGCACCGGCGTTGACCTTGGCGCTGAGCGCCATGTCGGCAAAGGGGTTGGCGACCATGGTCGGGGTGCCCAGGCGCTCCTGGATCAAGCGGTCCAGTCCGGCAATGGAGGCCGTCCCGCCCGCAAGCATGATGTAGTCGACGCGGTTGTACTGACCGGCGGCGAAGAAGAACTGCAATGAACGAGAGACCTGCTGAACGACGGCGTCCTTGAACGGTTGCAGGACTTCCAGGGTGTAGTCGTCCGGCAACCCACCCTGCTTCTTCGCAAGGCCCGCCTCGCCCACGGACAGGCCGTAGCGGCGTTGAATTTCCTCAGTCAGCTGTCGTCCGCCGAACAGCTGCTCGCGGGTATAGATGATGCGGCCGTTGTGCAGCACGCTAAGGGTGGTCATGGTGGCGCCAATGTCGATGACTGCCACGGTCAGTTGCTCGTGATCCTGCCCCAGTTGGGCGGACAGCAGACCGAACGAACGCTCCAGCGCATAGGCCTCGACGTCGACCACCCGCGCCGTGAGATTGGCCAGCGCCAGGGCAGCTTCGCGGACTTCGACGTTTTCCTTGCGACAGGCGGCGAGCAGCACTTCGACCCGCTCGGGGTTGCGCGCCGAATAGCCCTGCACTTCGAAATCGATAGCGACTTCTTCCAGCGGATAGGGAATGTACTGGTCAGCTTCGATCTTGAGCTGGTTTTCCATTTCGTCGTCGGAGAGCCCGGCATCCATCTCGATGGTCTTGGTAATGACCGCCGACCCCGCCACGGCAACCGCCGCGATTTTGACGTTTGTCTTGGCTTTTGCCAGTACACGCGTCAAAGCATTGCCGACCCCTTCGAGTTCGGCGATGTTTTTTTCCACCACTGCATTGGCGGGCAACGGCTCGACTGCGTATGACTCGACCTTGTAGCGGGTGCCGGAACGACTCAGTTCAAGAAGCTTTACCGAGGTGGAGCTTATATCGATCCCTAGAAGGGTATTGGCCTTCTTACTGAAGAGTTCGAACACAACCGATTCCCTATGCGTTTCCGTCACTTACGGAGATTTTTTTGTCCAACGCCACTGCCGGCAGTCTTGACAGTAGCGCAAATAACGCTCGGCGACGAAAAATGCTTATAATGCCCAGCGTTTTTTTCGTGTAGCAAAGCTTCAAGGCGTGTTCATTTGTAAATGCCTGCGCTTAACCCATTCTTTTTTCTGGAAATCCAAAAGCCTTGATACGCCTGCTGAAGTTTTTCTGGTGGTCCATTGTCGCTATCGTCTGCGGGCTGCTGCTCGGCTTGAGCGGTGCCTTTCTCTACCTGTCGCCGAATCTGCCTTCGGTCGACGCGCTGCGCAATATCCAGCTGCAAATTCCGCTGCGAGTGTTCAGCAGCGACGGCAAACTCATCGCAGAATTCGGCGAAATGCGCCGTTCTCCGATCCGTTTCGCCGATATCCCGCCTAATTTCATTCACGCGCTGCTGTCCGCCGAAGACGATAACTTCGCCAACCACTACGGCGTGGACCCCAGCAGCCTGATGCGCGCCGCCAGCCAACTGGTCAAGAGCGGCCACATTCAGTCCGGCGGTTCGACCATCACCATGCAGGTCGCCAAGAACTATTTCCTGACCAGCGAGCGCAGCTTTTCCCGCAAAACCACCGAGATTCTTCTGGCCTTGCAAATCGAGCGCCAACTTACTAAAGACGAGATTCTCGAGCTATACGTCAACAAGATTTATCTGGGCAACCGGGCTTACGGAATCGAGGCCGCGGCACAGGTTTACTACGGCAAATCCATTCGCGATCTGAGCGTTGCGCAGATGGCGATGATCGCCGGTCTGCCCAAGGCACCGTCACGATTCAACCCACTGGCCAACCCCGTGCGCGCCAAGGAGCGTCGCGACTGGATTCTGGGCCGCATGTTCAAGCTGGGCAAGATCGACCAGAACACCTATCAGACCGCGTTGGCCGAGCCAATCAACGCCAGCTATCACGTTCAGAGCCCTGAAGTGAACGCGCCGTACATCGCCGAAATGGCCCGCGCCGAAATGGTCGGTCGCTACGGCAGCGAAGCGTACACAGAAGGCTTCCGCGTCACCACTACTGTTCCGAGCAATCTTCAGGAAGACGCCAATCAGGCGGTTCAGGAAGGCTTGATCGAATACGACCAGCGCCACGGCTATCGCGGGCCTGAAAGCCGCTTCCCGGGCCTGACTCGCGACGGCTGGGCGCAGGAGCTGACCAAACAGCGCCCGATCAGTGGTCTGGAGCCGGCAATCGTCAGTCAGGTGGACAAGAACGGCATCCACGTTCTGACCCGCAACGGCGATGAAGAAGATACGGTCGCCTGGGACAGCATGAAGTGGGCCAAGGCGTTCCTGAATACCAACAGCGTTGGCGCCAATCCGAAGCAGCCTTCCGATGTGGCGCACGTCGGCGATCTGGTACGTGTGCAGCGCCAGGCTGACAATTCGCTCAAATTCAGCCAGGTCCCGCAGGCGCAGAGCGCACTGGTATCGCTGGACCCTAAAAACGGTGCAATTCGGGCGCTGGTCGGTGGTTTTGCCTTCGAGCAAAGCAATTACAACCGCGCCATGCAGGCCAAGCGTCAGCCAGGTTCCAGCTTCAAGCCCTTCCTTTATTCGGCGGCACTGGATAACGGCTACACCGCTGCCAGCCTGGTGAACGACGCGCCGATCGTGTTCGTCGACGAAGCCATTGACAAGGTCTGGCGTCCGAAGAACGACACGGGCACGTTCCTGGGTCCGATTCGCCTGCGCGAAGCGTTGTACAAGTCGCGCAACCTGGTATCGATCCGCCTGCTGCAAAGCCTGGGGGTCAACACGGCGATCAACTACATCACCCGCTTCGGCTTCAACAAGCAGGACCTGCCGCCGAATCTGTCGTTGGCGCTGGGTACCGCGACACTGACGCCGATGGAAATCGTCAGCGGCTGGAGTACGTTCGCCAACGGCGGCTACAAGGTCAGTCCATACCTTATTGACAAGATCGAAGACCGCGAAGGCAAGACGCTGTTCGTCGCCAATCCGCCAACCGTTCCGGCCAACGACCCAAACCCCAAAGCAGTCGACGAAGCGATGGTGAGCAATGCTACGACGTATGCTGCCCCCGAAACCCCTGCACTGACGGCGAACACCGTTCCCAATGCACTGGACACCAATGGCGCACCGCCCGCCCCTGCTGTTGCGCCGCGCATCGTCGACGGCCGTACCACGTACATCCTCAACAGCATGCTGCAGGACGTGATCAAGCGCGGTACCGGGCGTCGGGCGCTGTCGATGAACCGTCCGGATATCGCGGGCAAGACCGGTACCACCAACGACTCGAAAGATGCGTGGTTCTCCGGCTATAACGGGGATTACGTGACCACGGTCTGGACCGGTTTCGACCAGCCGGAAAGCCTGGGACGTCACGAGTTCGGCGGCACCGTCGCGCTGCCGATCTGGATGAGCTACATGGGTGCGGCGCTGAAGGACAAGCCGCCTCACGTCCAGGCCGAGCCGGATGGCATCCTCAGCCTGCGGATCGACCCAGTCAGCGGTCGTTCTGCCACGCCAAGCACGGCCGGCGCGTTCTTCGAGCTGTTCAAAAGCGAAGACACCCCGCCAAGCGTGAACGAACTCAACGGCAGCCCAGCACCTGGCAGCCCGTTGCCAGCGGATGAATCGGCGCCGATCGATCTCTTCTAACAGCAGCGGCAACCCTAAGCTGCAAGCCTCAAGAAAAAACCAGGTGCACGTTCAACTTGAGGCTTGTGGCTTGTGACTTGTGACTTGTGACTTGAAATTACCCCACAAAAAAACCGGCCTCAGCCGGTTTTTTTTGGGGAGCTGCAAATGCTTTTACCCGTTGAACACTTGATCCACATTCGTCAGCGGATAGTGCTTCGGATACGGCAGGGTTGCCACGCCACTTTCGATGGCTGCCTTGGCAACGGCATCGGAAACGACTGTCAGCAGACGCACGTCCAGCGGTTTCGGGATGATGTACTCTCGGCCGAACTCGAGCTTGATGCCGCCGTAAGCGTCGCTGATTTCCTCTGGCACTGGCAGCTTGGCCAGTTCACGCAGGGCGTTGGCCGCCGCGATCTTCATCTCCTCGTTGATGCGCTTGGCGCGGACGTCCAGAGCACCACGGAAGATGAACGGAAAGCCCAGTACGTTGTTGACCTGGTTCGGATAGTCCGAACGGCCGGTCGCCATGATCACGTCGTTGCGTGTGGCGTGCGCCAGCTCTGGCGAGATTTCCGGATCAGGGTTCGAGCAGGCGAACACGATCGGGTTGGCCGCCATGGATTTCAGGCCTTCGGCGCTCAGCAGGTTCGGGCCGGACAGACCGACGAACACGTCAGCACCGTCCAGAGCGTCAGCCAGCGTGCGTTTCTCGGTTGCGTGAGCGAACTGCGCCTTGTACTGGTTCAGATCGGAACGCTCGGAGTGAACCACGCCGTTACGGTCGATCATGAAGATGTTTTCGATCTTCGCGCCCATGCTCACCAGCAACTTCATGCAGGAGATGGCCGCAGCGCCAGCGCCCAGGCAGACGACCTTCGCCGTTTCCAGCGTTTTGCCGGCGATTTCCAAGGCGTTGATCATGCCGGCTGCGGTTACGATCGCAGTGCCGTGCTGGTCATCGTGGAAAACCGGGATGTCGCACTGCTCGATCAGCGCCTTTTCGATCTCGAAGCACTCAGGTGCCTTGATGTCTTCCAGGTTGATGCCGCCGAACGTGATGGAAATACGTTTCACGGTGTCGATGAACGCTTGCGGGCTTTCCGAATCGACTTCGATGTCGAACACATCAATACCTGCGAAGCGCTTGAACAGAACACCCTTGCCTTCCATTACCGGTTTGGAAGCCAGCGGACCGAGATTACCCAGGCCCAGGATCGCGGTGCCATCGGAGATGACCGCCACCAGGTTGCCTTTACCGGTGTACTTGTACGCCAGTTCAGGATCGCGGCCAATTTCACGCACAGGCTCAGCAACGCCTGGGCTGTAGGCCAGGGACAGATCGCGGGCGGTGGCGGTGGCTTTGGTGAGTTCGACGCTCAGTTTCCCAGGGCGAGGGTTGGCGTGATATTCGAGCGCGGCAGTTTTCAAATCTGACATGGGGGATTCCGCTTTTTTGCTGTTGGACAGACGGACGAACGAGCATACGCAAGTCACAAAGTCCTAACAAGACTGCCAGGTCACCTGTGTCAAGAGGCCGCATCTACGACTTTCAGCGTAGAGCCGCGGAATACAAGGCTTGCGCTGAGAACAATCGCTCACGAAAAATGTTCACAATTTCAGTTTGAATTTGTATTCAACATGACTGAATGAGTGATGGGCATCATCCAGCGTGGTTGCCCAGGCTTCAGACCGCCGCGACGGGAGCGGTCCACGATCCAGCCACGCGCTTCGACCTGCTGACCTTTCAGACGCTGGAGTCTTTCGCTGTCGAACTGTCCTACGAGATCTGGCGCAATGCGCAGCACCAACGCGTCGCCGAGTTCAATCCAGATGCCACCGCCGTTGCGTTCAACGCTGCTGACCCGGCCCGATACCACGGCGAATCCGCCACTGTTTATCTGATCGGATGATTGGACTGGCGAATTGCGCCACAACCCCAGCCCCGCTTGCCGCGCGGTCCGTTCTGCAGCCTGCTGGCAATCGACTAGCGCCACGTTAGGCGAAACAGCTACCAGATAGCCCAGCCCTTCGGCCAGCAACTGGGCTTCGAGGTTGGCGCCATTGCGGTCATACACATTGGCAAGCGTGCGACCGTAACGATCGGTCGCCTGCTCACCGATTCGCAAACCCACCTGACCGTCGCTGTCATCCACCAGGGTTTGCAGTCGTCGCTTGGCGGCCTCGGCAAATGGTTGGGCGGACTGACCTTTTTTGCCGGTTTCCGGCGCATTCAGACCGATCATGCGCACGCTGCGCCCATCCTTCAGACGCAGCGTGTCGCCATCGACCACGCGCTGCACCTGCGCGGCAGGCAAGTTCGAGGGCGCCGGGCACAAGGCATTGGCGGCGGAGAGCCAAATCGCAGACATAAAAAAGGCGCCCACGAGGGACGCCTTCTTTAGCAGTCTGGAGAATTCCACCGGAACCCCCAGAGCAACCACCCTTACTCTGCAGCCGGAGCTGGAGTTTTGGTGGCGCCGAACGCACCGAAACGCGACTTGAACTTGTCGACGCGACCGCCAACGTCCAGAGTCTTTTGCTTACCGGTGTAGAACGGGTGGCACTCGTTGCAAACGTCTAGGCTCAATGGCTTGGCCAGGTTGGAACGGGTGTGGATGACGTTGCCGCAGCTGCAGGTCGCAACGACGTCTTCGTAAACTGGATGGATATCAGCTTTCATCGGTATTTCCTCAGGCTAGCGTGCCGCCACCCAACACTATTGTTGAATACCGCACGGAATTAGGCCGCGCATATTAACAGACAATGCAAATCACGCAAGCGAACGCTGATGCCGGTCGTCTGCTAAGATCGCGGCCTTGGTCATACTCCGTAACAGGAAATCCCCCGCGTGCCCGACGCCATTCTGCGCCTCGCCTTGCCCTCGCCTCTGCGTCGCCTGTTCGACTACCGTGCTCCCGCCGGCGTTGCGCGCAGTGCCTTGCAGCCAGGCATGCGTCTTCGGGTGCCGTTCGGTCGCCGGGAGATGATCGGCATTCTGGTGGAGATCACTGATCACAGCGAAGTCCCTGCCGACAAACTGAAACCGGCCATCGCCGTGCTGGACAGCGAAGCCCCGTTGCCTCCAGCCCTCTTCAAGCTGTGCCTGTGGACGGCGCAGTATTACCAGCACAGCCTGGGCGACACCTTGAGCTGGGCATTGCCGGTGTTGCTGCGCCAGGGCGAGCCGGCCGAGGCGCGTCAGGAGCGCTTCTGGCAGATTGCGAACGGGGCCAGCGTCGATGATCCGCGCATCGCCCGCGCCCCGAAACAGAAAGAAGCGCTGAAAACATTGGCGCAGCATCCCCATGGTGTTGCTCATCAGCTGCTGAGCAAGCTGATGCTGAACCGGGACAGCCTGAACCTGCTGCTGGCCAAAGAGCTGGTCACGGTAGAAGTGCGCGGCCATGCACCCGTGGCGCGACATGAACACTGGCTCGCCCAGCCTGAGTTGCCCCTCAATACCGAGCAGCGCGCCGCCTTTGAAGCCATACGTTCCGGTTTCGGCAGTTTTCATGCTTCGTTGTTGGCGGGAGTGACGGGCAGCGGCAAGACCGAGGTCTATCTGCAATTGATCCGGGAGACGCTTGAAGCCGGCAAGCAGGCGCTGGTGCTGATCCCGGAGATCAATCTCGGCCCGCAGACGCTGGCCCGGTTCGAACAACGCTTCAACGCGCGCATCGCCTTGCTGCACTCGGCGGTCAACGACCGTGATCGCCTGGATGCCTGGCTGGCGGCGCGCGATGGCGAGGCGGACATCATCATCGGCACACGCTCGGCGCTGTTCACGCCCATGAAGAACCCTGGCCTGATCATCATCGACGAAGAGCACGATGGCTCCTATAAACAGCAGGAAGGCCTGCGTTATCACGCCAGGGATCTGGCCCTGGTCCGCGCGCGTCAGGAAGACATCCCGATCGTGCTGGGTTCGGCCACACCTTCACTGGAAAGCCTGCACAACGCCTACACCGGCCGCTACGCTCTCCTGCGTCTGAGCCAGCGCGCCGGTGGCGCGCAGCAACCCCGATTCCTGCGCCTGGATGTGAAAAGTCGTCCACTGGACAGCGGCATTTCCGGCCCCATGCAGCAAGCCATCGGACAGACACTGGCGGCCGGGCAGCAGGTGCTGGTGTTTCTCAATAGGCGTGGGTTCGCCCCAACCCTGCTCTGTCACGACTGTGGCTGGCTATCGGAATGCAACCGCTGCGATGCGCGCATGACGGTCCATCAACGCTCCGGCGAGCTGCGCTGTCATCACTGCGGGCATGTCGAGCGCGTACCGCGTAACTGTCCGGCCTGCGGCAAGGTCGACCTGCGCCCTGTCGGTGCAGGAACCGAGCGCGCCGAAGAGCGTCTGGCGATTCTGTTTCCGGACTACCCCGTGTTGCGCGTCGACCGCGACAGCACGTCGCGCAAGGACGCGATGAATCAGCTGTTCGCCACGATTCAGAAGGGCCATCCGTGCATTCTGGTGGGCACGCAGATGCTCGCCAAAGGGCATCACTTTCCACGGGTGACCCTGGTGTCGATTCTGGATGCGGACGGCGGGCTGTTTTCCGGAGACTTCCGCGCCAGCGAGCGCATGGCGCAATTGATCGTGCAAGTCGCAGGGCGTGCCGGGCGGGCGGAAGAGCCGGGTAAGGTGATCATTCAGACGCACCTGGCCGATCATCCGCTGCTGATCCAGCTCACTGAACAGGGTTACTTCGCCTTTGCCGAGCAGGCCCTGAGCGAACGTCGCGCTGCAGGTCTTCCGCCGTTTTCACATTTGGCGCTGTTGCGTGCCGAGGCGCATAAGCCGGGGCAAGCTGAAGGTTTTCTCGACGATGCCTGTAGGGAGGCGGAGCATCTATTGAAGGAAATGGCACTGGGCGGGATTGAACTGTTAGGCCCGGTTCCGGCTCCGATGGAGCGTCGAGCGGGGCGCTATCGCGCTCAGCTTTTGGTACAGGCCAACGCTCGCGCGCCGTTGCACAAGCTACTGGCGACCTGGATGCTGGCACTGGAGAACATGCCCAGCGGGCGCCAGGTAAGGTGGTCGCTGGATGTGGACCCGGTGGATTTGTATTGATGCTGCCGAACCTGTAGGAGCGCACCCGCCCGCGATGGCGGTGCGTCAGTGACCAGAGATGCCCAAGGTGCGGACGCAACCTCGGGCAAGCGCGCTCCTACAAAGAAGGGCGTCCGCGCGTCCAGATTCACGCCCCGTTTCACAACCGCGCATCCAGCGCGGTTGGCAAGGTGGCTCCGGCAACGGATAATGCCCAGTTTTTCCACCCGCGCATCGAAGCGCTGCCGCGCTTGCGGTCGAAAGAGAGCACCATGAAAGACACCATCCGCCAGCTGATCCAACAAGCTCTGAGCCAACTCGTCACCGAAGGCGTCTTGCCGGAAGGGCTGACGCCGGCGATTCAGGTGGAAAACGCCAAGGACAAGAAAAACGGCGACTTCGCCAGCAATATCGCCATGATGCTGGCCAAGCCCGCAGGCATGAAACCCCGCGATCTGGCCGAGAAAATCGTCGCTGCCCTGCCTGCCGATGAGCAGATCAGCAAGGTCGACATCGCCGGTCCAGGCTTCCTCAACTTCTTCCAGAATACCCAAGCCCTGGCGTCGCGCCTTGACGCTGCCCTGGCCGACGCCACGCTGTCGGTGCGCAAGAATGGTCCCGCCCAGCGCGTGGTGGTCGACCTGTCCGCGCCGAACCTGGCCAAAGAAATGCACGTCGGCCACCTGCGCTCGACCATCATCGGGGATGGCGTTGCCAGCGTTCTGGAGTTCCTCGGCGATACCGTGATTCGTCAGAACCACGTCGGAGACTGGGGCACTCAGTTCGGTATGCTGCTGGCCTATCTGCAGGAAACCCCGGCGACCAGCGACGAACTGTCAGACCTGGAAAACTTCTACCGCGCCGCCAAAGGCCGCTTCGACGAGTCCGAAGAGTTCGCCGAGCGCGCTCGCGGTCTGGTGGTCAAGCTGCAGGCGGGCGACCCTGAATGTCTGAAGTTGTGGACCCGCTTCAAGGACATTTCCCTGTCGCACTGTCAGCAAGTGTACGAGCGCCTGAACGTCAAGCTGACGCCGAAAGACGTCATGGGTGAAAGCGCCTACAACGATGACCTCGCCAATGTCGTGGCCGACCTGAAGAAAGCCGGTCTGCTGGTAGAGAGCAACGGCGCACAGTGCGTGTTCCTCGATGAGTTCAAGACCGCCGAAGGCACGCCTCTGCCGGTCATCGTACAAAAAGCCGGTGGCGGCTACCTCTACGCCACCACTGACCTGGCGGCCGTGCGTTATCGCAGCAATGTATTAAAAGCCGACCGCGCGCTGTATTTCGTCGATCAACGTCAGGCCCTGCACTTCCAGCAGGTGTTCGAAGTCGCCCGTCGCGCTGGTTTCGTCACCAACAACATGCAAATGGAGCACATGGGCTTCGGCACCATGAACGGCGCCGATGGCCGCCCGTTCAAGACTCGCGATGGCGGCACCGTCAAGCTGGTCGATCTGCTGGACGAAGCCGAAGAGCGCGCCTACGTGCTGGTCAAGGAGAAGAACCCGGAAGTCGCTGAAGACGAACTGCGCAGCATCGCCAAGGCCGTGGGCATCAGCGCGGTGAAGTACGCCGACCTGTCCAAGCACCGCGCCAGCGACTACAGCTTCAACTTCGATCAGATGCTGAGTTTCGAAGGCAATACAGCGCCCTATCTGCTTTATGCCTACACCCGCGTGGCCGGCATATTCCGCAAGCTGGGCGAGGCGTTCGATGAGACCAAGGGTCAGATCATCCTCGAAGCACCACAGGAACAGGATCTGGCAGCGCGTCTGGCGCAGTTCGGCGAAACGGTGAACAACGTCGCCGAAAAGGGCACACCACATGTGCTTTGCGCCTATCTGTACGATCTGGCCGGGCTGTTTTCCAGCTTTTACGAAAACTGCCCGATCCTGAGCGCGGAAAACCCCGAGCAACAACAAAGTCGTCTGCGCCTCGCGCATTTGACTGGTCGCACCCTCAAGCAAGGCCTGCAACTGCTGGGTCTGGAAACTCTGGAGCGTATGTAAGTTGGCAGTCAAAAAGAAACCTGCTCCCAAGCGCGGCGCCAGCCGGTACCAGGCACCCGCGAAGAAGCCGATTCCGGGATGGGTATGGCTGGCAATCGGCCTGTCCGTCGGCGCTTTCGTCGTTTTCCTGATGAAGCTCGAACCCGGCAGTGGCGATGACATCAAGAGGGTCAAGGCCGATGCCAAGGCGGCAAAAATCGCCGAGGCGAACAAGACGCCGCCGAGCCCGACCGCTCCGGTGAAACCAAAGTACGATTTCTACACACTGCTGCCTGAGTCGGAAGTGATCGTGCCGAACGAAGCCGTGCCGGAGAAGACGCCGCCGTCAGTGGCTGCGCCAACGACGCCCGTCAGCCCCGAGCAGGCGGCGAAGATCGACACGGCCCGCGCCCAGGCAGCCCTCAGCGGCCTGACGCCTCCGCCACCGCCGCCGGTTGCCAAACCCGCACCGGTGACGACGTTCTTCCTGCAGGCGGGTTCGTTCCGCAAGCAGACCGACGCGGACAAGGTGCGTGCGCAGATCATTCTGCTGGGGCAAGCGGCGACGGTTGAATCCGGCACCGTGAAGGACGAAACCTGGTACCGCGTGCTGGTTGGCCCGTTCAGCAACCGCGAGCAGCTGACGACGGCGCAGAAGCAACTGGCGGGCGGTGGTTTCAGTAACCTTTTGTTGCAACAGCGTCAGGCTCGCTAGGGTCGGGCAGCCGACGGAGGACATGTGGGAGTGAGCGTGCTCACCAGGAGGCCAGTACAGTCGCTACACCTGCAGCGTCTGGAAATCAGCCTTCGTGAGCAAGCTCACTCCCACAGTTTTTTTGTTTCAGTCGCCAACATGTGCCGGGCGCAGTGAAGCCCCGCCATTCATCCCCCAACCCATCCGGCAGTTGAAATAGCCGCCCCCACCCCCATATGAGTTTCCATCAGGGCATTTTCGCCCATAGCGTGGAGACTCTCCCCTTGACCACCATCGTTTCAGTACGCCGCCAAGGCAAAGTCGTCATGGCGGGTGACGGCCAGGTTTCCCTGGGCAATACCGTCATGAAAGGTAACGCCAAGAAAGTCCGCCGTCTTTATCACGGCCAGGTGATAGCTGGTTTCGCAGGTGCCACCGCTGACGCCTTTACCCTGTTCGAACGTTTTGAAGCCCAGCTGGAAAAACACCAGGGGCACTTGGTTCGCGCGGCGGTCGAGCTGGCGAAGGACTGGCGTACCGATCGCTCCCTGAGCCGCCTGGAGGCCATGCTGGCAGTCGCCAACAAAGACGCCTCCCTGATCATCACCGGCAATGGCGACGTCGTTGAGCCCGAAGACGGCCTGATTGCCATGGGTTCCGGTGGCGCATTCGCCCAGGCCGCAGCTCGCGCCCTGCTGCTGAAAACGGAATTGTCGGCACGGGAAATCGCCGAGACGGCACTGCATATCGCTGGCGACATCTGCGTATTCACCAACCACAACATCACCATTGAGGAGCAGGACCTCGCCGAATGAGTCCTGCCACAGGCCGCAATTCATCGCGACCTGTACTCACTCAAGCCCGAGGACCGTTGAAAACCATGTCCATGACTCCCCGTGAAATCGTCCACGAACTCAATCGCCATATCATCGGCCAGGACGATGCCAAACGCGCCGTCGCCATCGCGCTACGTAACCGCTGGCGCCGGATGCAGCTGCCTGAAGAGCTGCGCGTCGAAGTCACCCCGAAAAACATTCTGATGATCGGACCGACCGGTGTCGGTAAAACCGAGATCGCCCGTCGTCTGGCCAAACTCGCCAATGCGCCGTTCATAAAGGTCGAAGCCACCAAATTTACCGAAGTCGGTTATGTGGGCCGCGACGTCGAGTCGATCATTCGTGACCTGGCCGACGCGGCGATGAAGCTGCTGCGCGAACAGGAAATGACCAAGGTGCGCCATCGCGCCGAAGACGCTGCCGAAGACCGCATTCTCGATGCGCTGCTGCCACCGGCGCGTGTCGGCTTCAACGAAGATGCCGCGTCGAGCAACGACTCCAACACCCGTCAGCTGTTCCGCAAGCGCCTGCGCGAAGGTCAACTGGACGACAAGGAAATCGAGATCGAAGTGGCGGAGATGGGCGGTGTCGATATCTCCGCGCCGCCTGGCATGGAAGAGATGACCAACCAGCTGCAGAGCCTTTTCGCCAACATGGGCAAGGGCAAGAAGAAGAGCCGCAAGCTCAAGGTCAAGGACGCGCTGAAGATGGTCCGCGACGAAGAGGCGAGCCGTCTGGTCAATGACGAAGAGCTTAAAGCCAAGGCGCTCGAAGCGGTCGAGCAGCACGGCATCGTGTTCATCGACGAGATCGACAAAGTCGCTAAACGTGGCAACGTCGGCGGCGCCGATGTTTCTCGCGAGGGCGTCCAGCGCGACCTGCTGCCGCTGATCGAAGGCTGCACGGTGAATACCAAGCTGGGCATGGTCAAGACCGACCACATCCTGTTCATCGCTTCCGGCGCGTTCCATTTGAGCAAGCCGAGCGATCTGGTGCCTGAACTGCAAGGTCGCCTGCCGATTCGCGTCGAGCTCAAAGCCCTGAGCCCTCAGGATTTCGAACGCATCCTCAGCGAGCCCCATGCGTCGCTGACCGAGCAATATCGCGAGCTGCTGAAAACCGAAGGCCTGAACATCGAGTTCTTGCCCGAAGGCATCAAGCGCTTGGCCGAGATCGCGTGGCAGGTCAACGAAAAAACCGAGAACATCGGTGCCCGTCGTCTGCATACGCTGCTGGAACGCTTGCTGGAAGAAGTGTCTTTCAGCGCAGGCGACCTGGCCGGTGCACAGGACGGCGGCACGATCCAGATCGACGCGGCGTACGTCAACAGCCACTTGGGCGAGTTGGCGGAAGACGAAGATTTGTCTCGTTACATTCTCTGACCTGTAGGTGATTCTATGTGGGGGTGAGGTGTTCACGAATGCTGATGTCCAGCCGCTAGAGATGCAGCGACTGTATTAGCCTCTTCGTGAGCAAGCTCACTCCCACAGGTTATTCATTGACTGACACACCGCATTCGTCCGATCGCGGCCCGCAGCAAGCCGGCTCCTACAATGTTCAGCGCAAGGCCTATCTGATGAGTCGAATCCCTTCTGCCATCCAGCTTCACAAAGCCTCGAAAATCCTTACGCTGAAATACGGCCCTGGTGAGGAATATCACCTGCCCGCCGAATTTCTTCGCGTGCATTCGCCGTCCGCCGAGGTTCAGGGCCACGGCAAGCCGATCCTGCAATTCGGCAAGCTGGGCGTCGGCTTGACCAAGATAGAACCGGCCGGTCAGTACGCACTGAAACTGACCTTCGACGATGGTCATGACAGCGGATTGTTCACGTGGGAGTACCTCGAGCAACTGGCACAGCGCCAGGAGCAACTGTGGGACGACTACCTTGCTGAACTCAAAGCCGCCGGCAAATCCCGCGACCCTTCCGAGCAAGTCGTTCGACTCATGCTTTAAGCCGCCGCTCTAGCTGGCGCCTTGGTTACCGGCTAGCGTTTTTAGGACGCGCTTTCTAATTCCATCTGCTTCAATGTCCCGTGCAGCGGTCAATGACTGGCCCTGCTTGCGATTTTTTTTAAATCTCGCGTAACCAATGATTCTGGCAAGCCATCTGCATCGGAGTTGTTGCACAAGCCTGTCGGTGTGAACGCAGCAGTCGCATGTCGCGCCATGAATTTTGGTGCCATGTAAAAGGAGCGCTCACACCCGTTGTGTTAGTCATTGGTCACCCGAGAGCAGTACTGGCGTTCGTCCGTGGTGTGTTTTCACAGCGATGCCAGTGCTCGTCTCAAGACAACGGAGCGTCGTAGATGAGTAACAAGAGTAATGATGATCTGCCGCGTCAAGCCTCTGAACACACCTTGGGGTTGAACCCTGTCGTTGGCTTGCGGCGCAAGGATTTGCTCACCACGGCACGCACGGTATTGACCCAGGCCATCAAACAACCCTTTCACAGCGCCAAACACGTGGCTCATTTCGGGCTGGAACTGAAAAACGTCCTGCTCGGCAAATCCACACTGGTCCCCGATAACGACGACCGCCGTTTCGTCGATCCGGCCTGGAGCCAGAACCCGCTCTACCGTCGTTACCTGCAGACTTACCTGGCCTGGCGCAAGGAGCTGCACAGCTGGATCGACGACAGCAACCTCTCCGATCAGGACATCAGCCGCGGGCATTTCGTGATCAATCTCATGACCGAAGCCATGTCGCCCACCAATGGCGCGGCAAACCCGGCGGCGGTCAAACGCTTCTTCGAAACAGGCGGCAAAAGCATTCTCGACGGCCTGTCGCATCTGGCAAAGGATCTGGTGAACAACGGCGGGCTGCCGAGCCAGGTCAACATGGACGCCTTCGAAGTCGGCAAGAACCTGGGCACCACCGAAGGCGCCGTGGTGTTTCGCAACGACTTGCTGGAGCTGATCCAGTACAAGCCGATCACCGAGCAGGTTTTCGAGCGGCCGTTGTTGGTGGTGCCACCGCAGATCAACAAGTTCTACGTTTTCGATCTCAGTCAGGAGAAAAGCCTGGCGCGCTTCTGTCTGCGCAACAACGTGCAGACATTCATCATCAGTTGGCGCAACCCGACCAAGGCCCAGCGTGAGTGGGGCCTGTCGACCTATATCGATGCGGTGAAGGAAGCCGTGAATGTGGTCTGCACGATCACCGGCAGCAAAGACGTGAACATGCTCGGCGCCTGCTCCGGAGGCATCACCTGCACCGCACTGATGGGGCACTATGCCGCCTTGGGCGAGCAGAAGGTCAATGCCCTTACCCTGCTGGTGAGCGTGCTCGATACCACGCTCGATACCCAGATCGCGCTGTTCGTCGATGAACAGACCCTGGAGTCGGCCAAGCGCCACTCGTATCAGGCGGGCGTGCTCGAAGGCAAGGACATGGCCAAGGTCTTCGCCTGGATGCGCCCCAACGATCTGATCTGGAATTACTGGGTCAACAATTATCTGCTGGGCAACGAGCCGCCTGTGTTCGACATCCTGTTCTGGAACAACGACACCACCCGTCTGCCTGCGGCGTTTCACGGTGACTTGATCGAGATGTTCAAGAACAACCCGCTGGTTCGCCCCAATGCACTGGAGGTCAGCGGTACGCCGATCGATCTCAAGCAGGTCAAAAGTGACATCTTCTGTCTTGCCGGCAGCAACGATCACATCACGCCATGGGTGTCGTGCTACAAGTCAGCACGGCTGTTCGGCGGCAAGACCGAATTCGTGCTGTCCAACAGCGGGCATATCCAGAGCATCCTCAACCCGCCGGGCAACCCAAAGGCGCGCTACATGACCAACCCGGACATGCCGGATGACGCCAGCAGATGGCAGGAAGACGCGACCAAGCACACCGATTCCTGGTGGTTGCACTGGCATGCCTGGCAGGGCGAGCGTTCGGGCAAACTGAAAAAATCCCCCGCTACACTGGGTAACAAGGCGTATCCGGCGGGTGAGGCTTCGCCGGGGACGTATGTGCATGAGCGTTGATTGCGCGTGAAGAGATTGACCCCATGTGGGAGTGAGCTTGCTCACGAAAGCGGACTTTCAGACCCTGTATCCGGTGTGACTGAACTCGATCTTCGTGAGCATGCTCACCCCCACAGGGAACCGTATTTTCAGGGGACCGCCCCCACCTGATATCGCGCCGCCCAGGATGCAGTCACCGGCGTATAACCAACAGGGCTTCGCGCATGCCGCAACCGTTCGTATTTCGCACCATCGATCTGGATGGTCACAACATCCGCACCGCAGTGCGCCCCGGCAAGAGTCATCTCACGCCGCTGCTGATCTTCAACGGCATCGGCGCCAACCTGGAGCTGGTGTTTCCCTTCGTCGACGCGCTGGACCCGGACCTTGAAGTCATCGCCTTCGACGTACCCGGCGTCGGTGGCTCGTCGACCCCGAGCCGCCCGTATCGCTTCCCCGGCTTGGCCAAGCTGGCAGCGCGGATGCTCGACTATCTGGATTATGGCCAGGTCAACGCAATCGGCGTGTCATGGGGCGGCGCGCTGGCTCAGCAATTCGCTTACGACTATCCCGAGCGCTGCAAAAAACTCGTCCTCGCGGCCACGGCGGCGGGCGCAGTGATGGTGCCCGGCAAACCCAAAGTGCTGTGGATGATGGCAAGCCCCCGACGCTACATTCAGCCTTCCCACGTGATTCGTATCGCCCCGGAGATCTACGGCGGCGCGTTCCGGCGTGATCCACATCTGGCGGCCAATCACGCCGCCAAAGTCCGATCGTCCGGCAAACTGGGCTACTACTGGCAGCTGTTCGCAGGCCTGGGCTGGACCAGCATCCACTGGCTGCACAAGATCCGCCAGCCAACTCTGGTGCTGGCCGGTGATGACGACCCATTGATCCCGCTGATCAATATGCGACTACTGGCCTGGCGTATCCCCAATGCCCAGCTACACATAATCGACGATGGTCACTTGTTTTTGATCACCCGGGCCGAGGCCGTCGCGCCCATCATCATGAAGTTCCTTGCACAAGAACGGCAGCGCGCCGTCATGCATCCTCAACCTGCACCGATCGTGCGAAAACTCTGAAGGACTGGCTGGGGTTTCGCTGCAATCGAGAAGTCGCTTCACCGACTGCGTTATCGGCGGGATGCCAAGACGTAGAACGGCGCACCACGACAGGTAATGAGGGGGTGCGCAGGTTTATTTGCTGATGGCCTGACGAAGGAGTGTTGATCCATGCGAGACAAACCGGCGAAGCATATCTATCCGACGCCAGCGACCTACATCAACGCGCAAAGTGCGATTACCGGCCTGCGCAGTCGTGATCTGTTGTCGACCTTGCGCACAGTGGCCCTGCAAGGTCTCAAACATCCGGTCTACACGGCTCGTCATGCGCTTGCCCTTGGCGGCCAATTGGGTCGAGTGATGCTGGGCGAGACGCCCCATCAGCCGCATCCCCATGATTCGCGCTTCAGCGACCCGACCTGGAGCCACAATCCGCTGTACCGTCGCGGCTTGCAGGCTTACCTGAGTTGGCAGCATCAGGTGCGCGACTGGATCGACCACAGCGACCTGCCCGAAGACGACCGCTCCCGCGCACAATTCATCTTCTCCCTGCTCAACGACGCGCTGGCCCCGACCAACACCCTGTTCAACCCGCTGGCCGTCAAAGAGCTGTTCAACACCGGTGGCAGCAGCGTGGTGAAGGGTCTGAGCCACATGCTAGATGACTTCATGCACAACAATGGCCTGCCGAGCCAGACCACCAAGGATGCCTTCGAGATCGGTCGCACCCTGGCTGTAACGCCCGGTGCCGTGGTGTTTCGCAACGAGCTGCTGGAGCTGATCCAGTACTCGCCGATGAGCGAAAAGCAGTACGCGCGCCCGCTGCTGATCGTGCCGCCGCAGATCAACAAGTTCTACATTTTCGACCTCAGCCCGAGCAATAGCTTCGTCCAGTACGCCCTGAAAAATGGCCTGCAGACCTTCATCATCAGCTGGCGCAATCCGGATGTCCGTCATCGGGAATGGGGGCTTTCCAGCTACGTGCAGGCGACCGAAGAAGCGATGAATGTGTGTCGAGCGATCACCGGCGCGCGCGAGGTCAACCTGGTGGGCGCCTGCGCGGGCGGCCTGACCATCGCCGCGTTGCAGGGCCACCTGCAGGCCAAGCGGCAACTGCGTCGGGTGTCCAGCGCGAGCTATCTGGTGAGCCTGCTGGACAGCCAGATAGAAAGTCCGGCAACGCTGTTCATTGACGAACAGACGCTGGAGTCGGCCAAGCGCCGATCCTATCAGCGCGGTGTGCTGGACGGCGGCGAGCTGGCCAAGGTCTTCGCCTGGATGCGCCCCAACGACCTGATCTGGACCTACTGGGTCAACAACTACCTGCTGGGCAAGGCGCCGCCGCCATTCGATATTCTTTACTGGAACAACGACAGCACGCGCCTGCCCGCAGCTTTGCATGGCGATCTGCTGGATTTCTTCAAACACAATCCGCTGACCCATCCCGGCGGCCTGGAAGTGTGCGGCACGCCGATCGATCTGCAGAAGGTCACTGTGGACAGCTTCAGCGTGGCCGGCATCAACGACCACATCACGCCGTGGGACGTGGTCTACCGCTCGGCGTTGCTGCTGGGCGGCGACCGGCGCTTTCTGCTGGCCAACAGCGGCCATGTGCAAAGCATTCTCTGCCCGCCGGGCAACCCGAAAGCCAATTTCGTCGAGAACGGCAAACTGAGCAGCGACCCACGGGCCTGGTTCTACGACGCGCAACGTACCGACGGCAGCTGGTGGCCAAGCTGGCTGAGCTGGATTCAGGAACGCTCGGGCACCCAACGCGCAACCCTGCCAGCAGTGGGCAACCAGAACTACCCGCCGATGGAAGCGGCGCCGGGGACGTATGTGCGAGTGAGGTGAGCACAGCTCTGACTCGATATCTGCTTACCGGACATGATTTACCTGCAGGAGCGCTTGCCCTTGCCCGCAATCGCGGCTGACCAGAAGCAACAACGTGTTCTGACACGACGCTATCGCGGGCAAGCGCGCGTCTACACACAACTGCATTTCACGCTGAATTAACCTGACACACCCACCAAGAAAACCGGATGAAGACTCGCGACCGCATACTCGAATGCGCTTTGCTGCTGTTCAATCAGCAAGGTGAGCCCAACGTCTCGACATTGGAAATTGCCAACGAACTGGAGATCAGCCCCGGCAATCTCTACTACCACTTCCACGGCAAGGAGCCGTTGGTGATGGAGCTGTTCGAGCGCTTTCAGAACGAACTCGGGCCCCTGCTCGACCCGCCGGCCGATGCCCGTCTGGATGCCGAGGATTACTGGTTGTTCCTGCACCTGATCGTCGAACGCCTGTCCTATTATCGTTTCCTGTTTCAGGACCTCTCGAACCTCGCCAGCCGCTTGCCCAGGCTGGCGCGCGGCATTCGTCATCTGCTCAACTCGATCAAACGCACCCTCGCCTCATTGCTGGCACGCCTGAAGGCCGAGGGCCAGGTCACCAGTGACACTCAGGCGCTGGGGCAATTGGTCGAACAGATCACCATGACCTTGCTGTTCTCCCTGGATTACCAACGCATTCTCGCCCGCGAAGGCGAAACCCGCGTAGTGGTTTACCAGATCATGATGCTCGTCGCTCCTCACCTGAAACCGGGTGCGCGGCACGCGGCTGAGCAGTTGGCTTTGCATTATCTTGAGGACTGAACCGGAGTGGCTTGACGCTCGTTTTGTAGGAGCGCGCTTGCCCGCGATTTGTTGGCCATAGGCAACGATATGTTCTGCTGCGCCGCTTATCGCGGGCAAGCGGGCTCCTACAGACAAGCCGTATCGGCTCTTCTAAAAACAAAAAACCCGACCTGCTCTCACAGATCGGGCTTGGCCCCTGCCAGCCGAAAATCAGGACTGACTGGAAGGTGCCGGCGCGCTGGAGTTGGTCGACGCCCCAGTTGGAGCGGCAGGTGCCGGTGCAGCGCTCGCGGCAGGTGCCGAAGTAGAGGCCGTTGCCGGTTTGGTGGTTGTGGTGGGCTTCGCTGCAACAGGCTTTTTGGCTGCCGCTGGCTTCTTCGCTGCAGCGGGTTTCGCGGCTGGCTTGGTGGCAGGTTTGGCCGCTGCTGCGGGTTTGGCCGCCGACTTGGCGGCCGGTTTGGCTGCGGCCTTGGGCGCTGGTTTGGCAGCAGGTTTCGCAGCGACACTTTTCGCTTTGGCCGCTGTAGAGGCTGCTGCTTTCGACGCCGCAGCTACCGGTTTGGTCGCGGCCTTGGCGACCGCCGGTTTGGCCGCCGCGGTTTTGCTGGCTGCAGTGCTCGCTGCCTTGGCAACCGGTTTGGCTGCCGCTTTGGCCAGTGGCTTGGCGGTTGCTTTTGCTACCGGCTTAGCCGCGGGTTTGACCGCTACGGTTTTCGACACCGGCGCGACCGAGGCGCCTGTCAGTTTCTCGATTTGTTTGGTCAGCAGATCGACCTTGCTATGCAGGGCTTTGACTTCGTTGCGACTCGGCACACCGAGCCGGGAGATCGCGCTGTTCAGGCGCTTGTCGAAAGCCCCTTCCAGTTCGCCCCATTTGCCCAGCGCCAGATCCTTCACGTCACCGACGCGGGACTTGGTGGAAGTCTTGGCCGTATCGACAGACTTGCCAACGGAGGCCTTGGTTTCCTTCTCGGCCTTTTCACCATCCTTCACCAGCGTTTCGAAAAGCTTACTGCCGTCATTGCTGATCTTCGAGTAAGCGCCTAAACCAGCCAGCCAGATCTGGCGGGAGTATTTCTCCACGCCACCAATCCAGGAGCTGCCTTCTTTTACGGATTTCTTCTTACCAGCCATCCCGCTCTCCTTATTGTTTACGCGCGACACGTTCAAGCAATGCCGTCAGCTCATCGAGCTTAGCAGACAGTGTTTCAACATCATGTTTAGACGGAATGCCGATGCGATTCAAGGCGCTGGCCACGCGACGGTCGAACGCAGTCTCGATTTTGTCGATCTGTACCTCAACGCGCCCCTTGGCCTTGCTCACTTCGCCCTTGACCTCGCCCTTGACCGAATCGATCTCGCTGTTGGCCGCCTCGACTTTTTCGTCGATGACTTTCCTTGCTTTCTTTTCAGTCTGCTCGCCTGTCTTGATCAGGTCTTTGATGTATTCGGCCCCTTCCTGCCCGGCCTTCACGTAAGCCCCCAAGCCCGCGAGCCAGATCTTGCGCGCGTAGAGGCGAACTTCCGAAAAGGTCTTCGCTTCTTCGGCGTCGATTTTTTTCCTGAGAATCACTTTGGCCATGGTGCACCTCACGCTCGAAAGGGATAAGAGGAACCGCCCCGGAATGGGGCATGGCACAAAGTAGAGGGAAAAATTAGAAAGCTCACCCTAGGTTGGGTGGCTGCGCGCAGGTTATTGAGGCTGGAGCAGATCCCTGTGGGAGTGAGCTTGCGCACGAAGGCGCCAGGTCAGTCAGCACCTAAGGCAACTGATAAATCCCATTCGTGAGCCAGCTCACTCCCCAGGGGATGATGAAAGTCTTGATTACGCAGCCAGCGCCTTGTCCAGCTGCCGCTCGACCTCGGACTGAATGGTGCTGCTCATCGCCGAGAGGAAGAAATTCAGTTCGATGTCCACTCGCACCAGCGCATCTTCGACCTGAACGGTGCCTTTGGCGCCTTTGCCTTCCAGTGACACAGTGTCACCCTCCCAGCTGTGCTCGATGCCATATTTGTCACCCAGCTTCTCGGCCAGCAACTCGGCTTTCTCGCGGGCCTTGTCCTTACCCAATGCGTGCGGGCGTTCTACGGTAATTCGGGCCATTGAGGGGCTCCTTCATCGAGGTAAATCGTCGGGCCACTATACCAGCGGCGCTCGGTGAAGAAACTGTTGGCGGTGAGCCTTGTCAAGACAAAGCCAGCCCCGACGATTAGAATGGCCGCACTTTATTCCGGTGACAGCGATATGAACGATCCGCGCAAAGGCAGCGATGCCGAACCCACCACCCACTTCGGCTACAAAACCGTTGCGGAAAGCCAGAAGGCCGAGAAAGTCGCCGAGGTTTTCCATTCCGTTGCCGCCAAGTACGACCTGATGAACGACGTGCTGTCCGGTGGCATGCACCGCCTCTGGAAGCGCTTCACCATCGAGCTTTCCGGTGTGCGCACCGGCAACCGAGTGCTGGACATCGCCGGCGGTACGGGCGATCTGGCGAAGAAATTTTCTCATCTGGTCGGCCCGACCGGTGAAGTCGTGCTCGCCGACATCAACGCTTCGATGCTCAAGGTCGGTCGCGACCGCCTGCTCGATCGCGGTGTGGCTGGCAATATCAAATTCGTGCAGGCAGATGCTGAGAAGCTGCCGTTCCCGGACAACCATTTCGACTGCGTGACCATCGCTTTCGGTCTGCGCAATGTGACTCACAAGGAGGACGCCATTCGCTCGATGCTGCGCGTTCTCAAGCCCGGCGGCCGTCTGCTGGTACTGGAGTTCTCCAAGCCGACCAACAAGGTCATGTCCAAGGTGTACGACGCTTACTCGTTCGCGTTCATGCCGCTGGCAGGCAAGCTGATCACCAATGACTCGGAAAGCTATCGCTACCTGGCCGAGTCGATCCGCATGCACCCTGATCAGGAAACCCTGAAGTCGATGATGGTAGAAGCCGGCTTTGACCGCGTGACCTATCACAACATGACTTCCGGCATCGTCGCCCTGCACCGCGGTATCAAGCCCTGATGCTGATCAGCGGCTTGCTCGCCAGCGCCGAGCACGGCATCAATCGAGTGCTGCGGATGGACAGCACCGCCTTGCCACGCCTTGATCGGCTGAGCGGCAAGGTGATTGCGGTCGAGTGCACCAGCCCGGCGTTTCATCTGTACATCCTGCCCAGCGATGAGGGCTTGATGCTGGCCACTCGCTGGGAAGCAGGCGCTGACGTGACGCTGCGCGCGCCGGCCGCGAGCCTGATGCGCCTGGCGTTGAGCAAGGACAAGAACGCTGTGCTGCACAGCCCGGACGTCGAGCTGGATGGCGAAAGCGCTGTGTTGCTGGAGCTGGTAAGCGTGCTGCAGGATCTGGATCTGGACTGGGAGTACGAGCTGCAACGCTGGCTCGGCCCGGTGGCCACGCCGCTGATTGGTGGCCATCTGCGTAACAGCGCACGCTGGACCCGCGACAGTTTCGCCAGCCTCAGCCACAACCTGGCCGAATACCTGGCCGAAGAATCTCGCACGCTGGTCGGCAAACGCGAGGCACAAGCCCGCTTCGCCGAACTGGATCAGACCAAACAAGACCTGGAACGCCTCGAAGCCCGCTTCGAGCGTCTGGCCCAATCCCTCAAATCCAGCGATAACGCATGAGCCTGCTTGCCGTCCGCCGCCTGTTTCGCATCCAGCGTGTCGTAATCCGTTACCGCCTCGATGATCTGCTGTTCGCCCTGCCCCTGCCCTGGTGGTTGCTTGCCGTGCGCTTCGTGCTGCCATGGCGATGGATCCCGCGCCGCAAGAGTGAGCTGACCCGAGGCGCGCGTCTGCGTCTGGCGTTGCAGGACCTGGGGCCGATCTTCATCAAGTTCGGCCAGTTGCTTTCAACCCGGCGGGATCTTTTGCCGGAAGATATCGCCGACGAGCTGATGATGCTGCAGGACCGCGTTCCGCCGTTCGAGTCCGAGAAGGCCATCGCGCTGATCGAGTCGCAACTGGGCGCGAAGATCAGCGATGTGTTCAGCCGCTTCGACGTCGCTCCGTTGGCTTCTGCGTCGGTGGCGCAGGTTCACGCCGCGCAACTGAAGACCGGTGAAGAAGTGGTCGTCAAAGTCGTGCGCCCTGGCCTGAAGCCGATCATCGGCTCAGACCTCGCCTGGCTGTTCATCCTCGCGAAAATCGCCGAGCGTCTGTCAGCCGATGCCCGCCTGCTGCATCCGGTGGATGTGGTCGCCGATTACGAGAAGACCATCTACGACGAACTCGACCTGTTGCGCGAAGCGGCCAACTCCAGCCAGCTGCGCCGCAACTTCGAAGGCTCGTCCATGCTGTATGTACCCCAGGTCTATTGGGACTGGTGCCGCCCGAAGGTGTTGGTGATGGAGCGCATCTACGGCGTTCAGGTCACGGATCTGGCGACCCTGGCCGATCAACGCACCGACATGAAAAAACTCGCCGAACGCGGTGTGGAGCTGTTCTTTACCCAGGTGTTCCGCGACAGCTTCTTCCACGCCGACATGCACCCCGGCAATATTTTCGTCAGCACGGTCGCACCGTGGGATCCGCAATACATCGCCATCGACTGCGGCATCGTCGGCAGCCTGACCCCTGAAGACCAGGACTATCTGGCGCGCAACCTGTTCGCCTTCTTCAAGCGTGATTACCGCCGTGTGGCGCAGTTGCACATCGATTCGGGATGGGTGCCGGCGGAAACCAAGCTCAATGAGTTCGAAGCCGCGATCCGTACCGTGTGCGAACCCATTTTCGAGAAGCCGCTCAAGGACATTTCCTTCGGTCAGGTACTGATGCGCCTGTTCCAGACCGCGCGCCGCTTCAATATGGAAGTGCAGCCGCAGCTGGTGCTATTGCAGAAAACTCTGCTCAACATCGAGGGCCTGGGCCGTCAGCTCTACCCGGAGCTGGACCTGTGGAGTACCGCGCAGCCGTTTCTGGAGCGCTGGATGCGTGAGCGCGTCAGCCCCAAGACGTTGATCGGCAATCTGCAATCCCAGGTCGAGCAGATTCCGCATCTGGCCAACATGACCCGTGACCTGCTCGAACGTCTATCGCAGCCGCACACTTACGACCGCCCGCCGCCGTACTCGCACCAAAAGAGCGATCATTGGGCTTTGCGCCTGATCGGCGCCGGGTTGCTGGCCGGCGGGGTAATCCTGGCCACTGCCCATACTCAGTCGGGCGCCGAGCTAATGGCGATCAGTGCCTGGCCCGCGCTGCTGATGCTGGTCGCGGGGCTCTATCTGGTCGTTCGCCGATAGCCATCGGCGGTTGCCGCTGGCACACTAACCCATCCACACATCGGCCGGAGCCGACGATGAAAGACTGGCTGGACGAGATTAAATGGGATAGCGACAGTTTGGTCCCGGCGATTGCGCAGGATCACAAAACCGGGCGCGTCCTGATGATGGCCTGGATGAATCGCGAAGCCCTGAGCCTGACCGCTGCCGAAAATCGTGCCATCTACTGGTCGCGTTCGCGTGGCAAACTGTGGCGTAAAGGCGAAGAATCAGGCCACGTGCAGAAGCTTCACGAACTGCGCCTTGACTGCGACGCCGACGTCATCATCCTGATGGTCGAGCAGATCGGCGGCATCGCCTGCCATACCGGCCGCGAAAGCTGCTTCTACCGTGTCTACGACGACGCGGGCTGGAAAACCGTGGACCCGGTGCTGAAAGACCCGGACGCCATTTATCAAGCAGGACACTGAACATGACTGATACCTTGTCTCGCCTGGCTCAGGTGCTCGAAGAGCGCAAAGGCGCGGCTGCCGACTCCTCCTACGTCGCCAGCCTCTATCACAAGGGGCTGAACAAGATTCTGGAGAAGGTCGGCGAAGAGTCGGTCGAAACCATCATCGCCGCCAAGGACGCCGCCATCAGTGGTGACTGCAGCGATGTCATCTACGAAACAGCGGACTTGTGGTTCCATAGCCTGGTGATGCTCGCCGCGCTTGGCCAACATCCACAAACCGTACTCGATGAACTGGACCGCCGTTTCGGGCTGTCCGGCCACGCCGAAAAAGCTGCTCGCTCGGCGGACTAAATACCGGGCCAGAGGGCCCCGAATTTCTTGTGAGGAACGTGTCATGGGCATTTTTGACTGGAAACACTGGATCGTCATTCTTGTGGTCGTCGTACTGATTTTCGGCACCAAGAAGCTCAAGAACCTGGGCACTGACGTGGGCGAGTCAATCAAGGGCTTTCGCAAGGCCATGAACGATGACGAGAAAGGCCCGGAACAACCGCCTGTGCAACCGCAGCCGACCGCGCAGCCGACGCCACCGACCCAGCCGCTGCATCAGCCGCACACCATCGACGGCACTGCACAGAAAGTCGAAGAGCCCATCCGCAAAGACTAGGTCGTGACGCATGTTTGGTATCAGCTTCTCTGAACTGCTGCTCGTCGGTCTCGTGGCCCTGCTGGTGCTGGGTCCTGAGCGCCTGCCGGGCGCAGCGCGTACTGCCGGGCTTTGGGTCGGGCGTCTGAAACGCAGCTTCAATGCGATCAAACAGGAAGTTGAGCGCGAAATCGGCGCCGATGAAATTCGTCGCCAATTGCATAACGAACACATTCTTTCGCTGGAAGAAGAAGCGCGCAAAATCATGCAGCCGCAGCAACTGCATCAACCGCCGCAGCCCCCGGCCCCTCCGGTGGTGCAGCCTACGGTTCAGCCTGTCGCTGAAACGTCTGCGACCAGCGAGCCAACAACGCCTGTGATGGGCGCTGCGCCCTCGCCAGGCCCAAGCGCGGATATCGGCCCTGCGGCGCCAGCAGAAAGCGCCTCGGTCACGCCGCCAGCTGCTCACGCCGAGCACGCCCAGCCTGCCGCGACGCCAGCGCGGGCCCCGCTGACCACGCCTGCCACTGCGGTGCAGAGCGCGCCTTCCGCCAATGATCCGACACAGCCCCCACGAGCCCCATGAGCGAAATTCCGGAAAACGACCAGCAAATGCCGCTGGTCTCGCACCTCACTGAACTGCGCTCGCGTCTGCTGCGTTGTGTGCTGGCGATCTTCGTGATCTTCGGCGCGTTGTTCTACTTCACGCAGAAGATCTACACCTTCGTCTCGGCGCCCCTGCGCAAGTTTTTGCCTGAAGGCGCAACGATGATCGCCACTGACGTCGCCTCGCCGTTCATCACGCCATTCAAGCTGACCATGATGGTCGCGTTGTTCCTGGCGATGCCGGTGATTCTGTATCAGATCTGGGGCTTTATCGCACCGGGCCTGTACAAGCACGAGAAGCGCGTGGCGGTGCCGTTGCTGATTTCCAGCATCATTCTGTTCTACGCCGGGATGGCATTCGCCTACTTCCTCGTGTTCCCGCTGATTTTCCACTTCTTCGCCAGCGTCACCCCGGAAGGCGTGTCGATGATGACCGACATTGCCAGTTATCTGGATTTCGTCATGACGTTGTTCCTGGCGTTTGGCGTCGCCTTTGAAATCCCGGTGGCGGTCGTCCTGCTGGTGTGGATCGGCATCGTCGATGTGAAATACCTGAAGAAGATTCGCCCGTATGTGGTGATTGGCTGCTTCGTGGTCGGCATGATCCTCACACCGCCCGACATCTTCTCGCAGACCTTGCTGGCGGTACCAATGTGGCTGTTGTTTGAAATCGGCGTGCTGTGCAGTTCGATGGTGACCAGGCGCGGCGACCACGAAGACGACGAGAAGGCCGAAGACGAGCAGGACCAGCCGCCAGCGACCCAGCCGTGAATCTGCTGCTACTGGAAGAAGCCGACTTCATTTCGGCTGACCGGGTGATCCTGCGTGACCGGCGCCTCAAGCACATGCAAGAGGTGCATCGCTCGGAGGTCGGCGACAGCTTGCGCGTCGGTCGCGTGGGCGGGCTGCTCGGCAAAGCGCAGTTGCTGCGGCTTGAGCCCCGTGAAGCCGAACTCTCGGTAAGTTTCGATCGCGAGCCTCCCGCCAAGCTGGCGCTGACACTGGTCCTGGCCCTGCCCCGCCCGAAGATGCTGCGCCGGGTGTTTCAGACCGTCGCCACCATGGGCGTGCCCAGGGTCATTCTGGTCAACAGTTATCGCGTCGAAAAAAGCTTCTGGCAGACACCTTTTCTGCAGCCCGCCGCTATTCGCGAGCAGTTGATTCTGGGACTGGAGCAGGCGCGGGACAGTGTGCTGCCGGAGGTCATCATCGAGAAACGCTTCAAGCCATTCGTCGAAGATCGCCTGCCAGCTCTCGTTGAGGGGACACTCGGGCTGGTTGGGCATCCGGGCGATTATCCATTGTGCCCGCGTGCGGTCGAGCAGTCGGTGACGTTGGCCATTGGCCCGGAAGGCGGCTGGATACCCTACGAAGTGGACCTGCTGCGTGAGGCTGGCCTGAACCCCGTTCAGCTCGGTGACCGCATCCTGCGTGTCGAAACAGCCGTTACCGCCCTCCTGGCCCGATTGTTCTGAAACTCTCCTGCACCACGGGTTGGCTGGCGAATGCGGCGTATCGGAGCCGTTGATGACCTCTGAACTACCGCATTCGCTGCCGTCGTAACCTCCGACGTCTCCTACACGAATCGCGTCAAGCCCAAGAAGTGCGAACGCCGCTGAACCTGTGGGAGCTTCTGGAGCTGTGCGACAGTGGCGAATGCGGTCTTTCAGGCGTCGTTGAGCTGACTGAATGCTCGCGTTCGCTGCCGTCGTAACCTCCGACGTCTCCTACAAGGATCGCGTCAAGCCCAAGAAGTGCGAACGCCGCTTAACCTGTTGGAGCTGCTGGAGCTGTGCGACAGTGGCGAATGCGGTGTATCGCAGCCATTGC
>NZ_NKHL01000119.1:0-27087 GCF_002934685.1 Pseudomonas bohemica | reverse complement strand
AGCCCAAGAAGTGCGAACGCCGCTGAACCTGTGGGAGCTTCTGGAGCTGTGCGACAGTGGCGAATGCGGTCTTTCAGGCGACGTTGGTTCACTGAATGATTACGCGCTGCCGTCGTAACAGGTCCGGGTCTGGATACTGTGCGCACCAGCGGCAGCACTTGGCAGGATCGCCGCCTAAGCGCTACTTCAGCTTCAATGCCTCTGCGCCGATAACCAGATGTCCATAAAACAATGCGCAAGGAATCCCCATGTACCGCTGGACTGCCCAACGCCTCGAAAATATCAGTGTCAGTCGCAAGCTCGGGATCGGCTTCGGGCTGGTGTTGTTGTTAACGCTGATCATTGCCGCCACTGGTTGGTCGAGCGTGAAGACGCTGATCGAGCGCGGCGACAAGCTGGCGACGATTTCGCAGATCAGCGAACAGACGCTGGAACTGCGCACCGCGCGCATGATTTACGAAACCCAGTCCAACGCCGATTCTGCGAGGGCAGTCATGACCGCGCTGGACACGCTCGACGATGACCTCACGAGGGCCCGCGGCCAACTCACTGTCGGTGACGACGTGAAGCTGCTGAACGCCCAGACGCAGGCCGCGGCAGATTACCGCCGCGCCTTCGACGACATGACCAAGGCCATCCAGGTGCGCGAGGCCAGTCGCGTCAATCTGGGCGCAACGGCTGACGCCGCGGTGGATGAGGTCAACAAGATCGAAGAGGCACTGATCCAGCACGACAACATCCTGCAATTCAACAGCGCAGTCGGCGTGAGCAAGCAGATTCAGCAGGCACGCTTTCAAGTGCGCGGCTACACCTTCAGCGGCAATCCCGATTTCGAAAAGAACGCCGACGCTGCTATCGATGAAGCCATCATCGGCGTGAACACCCTGGCGGGCGATGTCTCGTCTCAATACATCCCACAGCTGCAACGGGCGAATCTTGCACTCAAGGGTTATCGCGCGGCCGTGGGTCAGTATCGCGATGCGCAACAAGTCAGCCGTCAGGCGCTGGAGAAGATGACTGCGCTGGGCCAGCAGTTGCTCGACGTCAGCGACAAACTGACCGCCTCGCAGAACGCCAAGCGCGATGCCGACAGCCGTCAGGCGCAGTTGATGCTGAGCCTGGCGACGGTGCTGGCGCTATTCTTCGGCGTGCTGGCGGCTTGGGCGATCACACGCCAGATCACCCTGCCGTTGAAACAGACGCTGGCGGCGGTGGACCGCGTGGCGGCCGGCGACTTGACCCACAACCTGGATATCGACCGCCGTGACGAGTTGGGCCAGCTGCAAAGCGGCATTCAGCGCATGACCCTCAGCCTGCGCGACCTGATCGGCGGCATCAGCGACAGCGTGACGCAAATCGCCAGCGCCGCGGAAGAACTTTCCGCTGTGACCGAGCAGACCAGCGCCGGTGTCAACAGCCAGAAAGTCGAGACTGATCAGGTCGCCACCGCCATGCATCAAATGGCGGCTACCGTGCAGGAAGTCGCGCGTAACGCCGAGGAAGCCTCCGAGGCCACTGTGGCGGCCGATCAACAGGCACGCGAGGGTGACAAGGTGGTCAACGAAGCCATCGCCCAAATCGAGCGTCTGGCCAATGAGGTAGGAAATTCCACCGTGGCGATGGGTGAACTCAAGCGTGAAAGCGACAAAATCGGCAGCGTGCTGGACGTGATCAAGCCGGTCGCCCAGCAAACCAACCTGCTGGCGCTCAACGCCGCCATCGAAGCCGCTCGTGCCGGGGAGGCAGGTCGTGGCTTTGCCGTGGTCGCCGATGAAGTGCGCAGCCTGGCTCAACGCACGCAGAAGTCCACCGAGGAAATCGAGGACTTGATTGCCGGCCTGCAGAACGGCACGCAGCATGTGGCGACCATGATGGATAGCAGCCGCGAGCTGACGACCAGCAGCGTAGAACTGACACGCCGGGCCGGTGGTTCGCTGGCGAGCATTACCCGAACCGTGTCAGCGATCCAGGCCATGAACCAGCAGATTGCCGCTGCCGCCGAGCAACAGAGCGCCACCGCCGAGGAGATCAACCGCAGCGTGCTGAACGTGCGCGATGTGTCCGAGCAGACCTCGGCCGCCAGTGAGGAAACGGCTGCTTCCAGTGTCGAGTTGGCGCGGTTGGGGACGCATTTGCAGGGGTTGGTCGGGCGGTTTCGGGTTTGACCCTGGCTGCCGACTGACGCCAACCCGTGGGAGTGAGCTTGCTCACGAAGGCTGATTTTCAGACGCTAATTGTCCTGTGAATGTCGGGCAGTCTTCGTGGGCAAACTCACTCCCGCAGGGTGATTGCGGCGTATCGGAACTGCGCTATCACAGTGGAATCTGTGACCCCAATCACCCCTCCCGCCGCTTCGGAAATCTCCTACACCCTCGTCAGGTCACGTCTTCATCACGCCTGCCGATGCGCGTTTAACGTTCATCCGCAGGAGACCCACCATGTCGCAAGGAATCAACGGGGCGCTGGCCAATACCAGCGTCAAACTCAAGCTGTCGCTGGGATTCGGCGCGGTATTGTTGCTGACGCTGGTCATTACGCTCACCGGCTGGCACGGGCTGGATACCATGATCGAGCGTTCGGAATCGCTGACTTCGATCGCCCAACTCAACGCCATGACCAAGGATCTTCGTGCCGAACGCATCACGTTCCGGATGGAGAACACGGCAGACAGTGCCAATCTGGTATCGAAGCGAATCAACGAAATCGAAGCGCATCTGGTGACATTACGCCGCGACGATCACTCCGCCGACATTCTTGAAATGCTCAACAAACAAAGCGAGACCGTGCGGTCCCTGGAAACCGCTTTCGCGGAGTTGAGCCAGTTGCTGCAAAGCCGGGACGCCTCGCGGCTACAGATGAAAAACCTCTCGGACGTGTTGATCAAGGCCGTCGATCAGGTTGAAGGCGATGTACTGAAAGCCGTCAGCGAGGAACAGGACAACAACGAAAAGCTCGACGAATTCACCAATATCCTGCAACTGCGCCAACACATTCATGATGCCCAATTCGAAGCTCAAGCCTATCTCTACACCGCCAACGAGGTGTCTGAGACAGCAGCGGTCGCGTCTATCGACGAAGCGCTCAAGGAGGTCGCGCAGATCATGGCGAGCCCCTCGGATACCAATGCCAGCATCTTGATGACCGCCAGGAAGGCACTCGAAGACTATCGCGCCCAGCTGAACAAGCTTAACGAGCTGCAGACCCAGGCCGAAGCTGCGCATGAGTCGATGGAAGGAATGGGCGACACCCTGCTCACCTCCACCGGCGACATCAGCGCGCTGCAAAGCCAGCGGCGCGACAGTGAGGCGGATCAGTCGCGCAATACCCTCATCGCCGTTGCCACTTTAGCGATCGTGCTGGGTTTGTTGGCGGCGTGGCTGATCACTCGGCAGATCATCCTGCCCCTGCAGCAGACCCTTAGCGCCGCCAAACGCATTGCCGGGGGCGACCTGAGCGTGGACCTCGACATCCGCCGTCACGATGAGATGGGCAGCCTGCAGCAAAGCATGCAGGACATGACTTTGCGCCTGCGTGCGCTGATTGCCGGGATCAGCGACGGAATCGCGCAGATTGCCAGCGCGGCCATCCAATTGTCGGCCGTGACCGAGCAGACCAGCGCCGGAGTGAACAATCAGAAGCGCGAAACCGATCAGGTGGCGACAGCGATGAACCAAATGACGTCGACCGTGATGGAGGTCGCCCGCAGCGCTGAAGAAGCCAGCGAAGCCGCGCTTCAGGCCGACCAACAGGCTCGGGAGGGCGACAAGGTCGTGGCCGACGCGATTGGCCAGATCGAGCGCCTGGCGACGGAGGTGACCAACTCGACAGAGGCCATGGGTCAGTTGAAGCAGGAAAGCGACAAGATCGGCGGCGTGCTGGACGTGATCAAGTCCGTTTCGCAGCAGACTAATCTGCTGGCCCTCAATGCCGCCATCGAAGCGGCGCGGGCCGGGGAAGCCGGACGAGGTTTCGCGGTGGTCGCTGACGAAGTGCGTAGCCTCGCCCTACGGACTCAAGAGTCGACCGAGGAAATCGAGCTGCTGATCCTGGCCTTGCAGAGCGGCACTCAACAGGTGGTCAGCACGCTGGATGCCAGCCGCACTCTTACCGACCGCAGCGTCGAACTGAGCCGACGCGCCGGGGCCGCGCTTGAACAGATCACTCGAACCGTTTCAACGATCCAGACCATGAACCAGCAGATCGCGACGGCAGGCGAAGAGCAAAGCGTGGTTGCCGAACAGATCAACCGCAGCGTACTAACCGTGCGCGACGTCTCCGAACAGACCGCCGCCGCCAGCGAAGAAACCGCTGCTTCGAGCCTTGAGCTGGCGCGATTGGGTTCACATTTGCAGGAGATGGTCGGCAAGTTTCGGGTGAGTTGAAGCTCCACGTGACCGACCTGACTCCTCTGTGGGAATGAGCCTGCGCTAGGTGCCTGACACAGATACCAGTGGGAATGAGCTTACTCACGAACAGACCGCCCTCGTGAGCAAGCTCACTCCTACAGGTTTTCGTTCGCCAAAAACGTTTGAACGGCAAAAAGCACTGTGGGAGTGAGCTTGCTCACGAAGGCGTCAGGCCAGTTAGCCACGGTGGCACAGGGAAAGAGCATCCGTGAGCAGGCTCACCCCCCACAGTGGTCAGGTGTCAGCCCGAAGATTTATTGAAAGCCATTGAGTCCGCTCTACAAAAAACGCCGCCGAAGATCACTCTCCAGCGGCGTTTTCAGCTCAGCGGCCGATCAATCAGGCATTGGCAAGTGACGGCACGTTCAGGTGATTCGCAGGCTGCAATGGCAGCAGCGGCGCATGAGGATCGGCCTTGACCGATGCTCGCCACGCCTCGAGCCAGGCTTCGTTGCCTTCTGCCCAAATCGCCTCATGCAACCGAGCCAACGCAACCGGATCACTCAGCAATTGCAGGCGTTCGTGGTTGTTCAACTGCTCGGGGCCGCCTTTGATAGCGTGGCGCACGCGCTCGATGCGCATCCATTCGATAGGCTCGGCGTGACGGTGACGCGAAGTCGCCAACGCACACGCCAGTGCGTTCTGCTGTGGATCGACCACGGCGCGCACAAAACCGTCGTTCAATGCATGCCAGCGATTCTCGTGAGTGTACTGATCGGTAGAGATCAGCTCCTGCGGTGGAGTGTGTTCCTCTGGAATCAGGAACAGCTTTGCGTCACGTGCCTTGAGGCCCAGGTTGGTTCGGCTGGAAATCACCGACACTGGGATCGACAGCATCAGCGAACCGACGATGGGTATCAGCCACCAGAGGAAGCTTGGGTTCAGCCAAAGCACCAACAGTGCCCAGCCAAAGCCCAACAAGGTCTGCGGACCATGACGTTTAACCGCTTCGCTCCACGGCGTGGAGTCGTCGTCACGTTGCGGCGAATTCCAGGTCGCGGCCCAGCCCAAAAACGCGGCCAGCACGAAACGGGTGTGGAAAATCATCCGCACCGGCGCCAGCAGCATGGAGAACAGCATCTCCAGCAGCATCGACAGGGTGACCTTGATCCGACCGCCGTAACCGACTGCGCTCTTGGCCCAGATCAGCACGACGCTGAGCAGTTTGGGCAAGAACAACAGAACGACTGTCGTGGAGAACAACGCGACGGCTTTTTCCGGGTGCCATTGCGGCCACAGCGGATAGAGCTGGCGCGGCTCCATGAAGTAGGTCGGTTCCATGAGTGTGTTCACCGCCAACAGAGCCGTGGACAGCACAAGGAAGAAGAACCACAACGGCGCCGACAGGTACGACATCACGCCCGTGAGGAACACCGCGCGGTGCACCGGGTGCATGCCTTTTACCAGGAACAGGCGGAAGTTCATCAGGTTACCGTGGCACCAGCGACGATCACGCTTGAGTTCGTCCAGCAGGTTCGGCGGCAGCTCTTCATAGCTGCCTGGCAGGTCATAGGCAATCCACACACCCCAACCGGCACGACGCATCAGCGCCGCTTCAACGAAGTCGTGGGACAGAATCGCACCGGCAAAAGCGCCTTTACCCGGCAACGGCGCCAGGGCGCAGTGCTCGATGAACGGCTTCATGCGGATGATCGCGTTATGCCCCCAGTAGTGGGATTCACCCAGCTGCCAGAAGTGCAGGCCAGCGGTGAACAAAGGGCCATAAACACGAGTGGCGAATTGCTGCATGCGCGCATACAACGTGTCCATGCCCGAGGCGCGCGGCGCGGTCTGGATGATACCTGCGTCCGGTGTGGCTTCCATCAGGCGCACCAGACTGGTCAGGCACTCACCGCTCATCACGGAGTCGGCGTCGAGCACGACCATGTAACGGTAATCCCCCCCCCAGCGACGGCAGAAGTCATCAAGGTTGCCGCTTTTGCGTTTCACGCGACGGCGACGACGGCGATAGAAGATCTTGCCGAAACCGCTGGTTTCGCGGCAGACATCCAGCCAGGCCTGTTGTTCGGCCACGGCGATGTCGGTTTCATTGGTGTCGCTGAGCACGAAGAAATCGAAGCGATCCAGATCACCGGTCGCGGCGACCGATTCGAACGTGGCGCGCAGGCCTGCAAATACGCGAGGTACGTCTTCGTTACAGATGGGCATCACCAGCGCGGTCCGGGCGCCGGCTTCGATCGGTTCATTGCCTGCACTGGCACCGGAAATACGGTATTTGTCATGGCCGGTGAGCAACTCGAGGAAGCCCATCAGCGCGGTCCAGAAACCGGCGGAGACCCAGCAGAAAAGAATCCCGAACAGCAGCAGAATGCTGGTTTGCAACGCGTACGGCATCACTTGAACGGCGGTCTGCCACAGGGTCTGATGGCTGATTTCGTCGAGCGAAACCAACGACCAGCCTTGATACGGCAGGATGCCTTTCATATAGAAGCCAGCGACGATGGTCTGGCCGAGCATCAGGATCAGCAGGATGTAGCGACGAATCGAGCCCACCGTACGCCAGCGAGACTTGGGCAAGTCGCGGGGCAGGTCGTCCTTGGCCGGTTTGGGCGGGTTCTTTTTCCCGGTCATCCGGCGCCAGCCGCGGTGCAGAATATTGGTCCGCCAAGGCTCGGGCACGACTTTGGTGCGGCGGATCGGCGGGGTAGCCTTCAGGGTCACCCGACCGCTGGCGTCTACAGACAGCATTTCTGCCTCGTGCAGTTCGTCAGCGGTGGTCAGCGTCAGACGACGACCCACCGAAGCCTGGGCGGCCTCGGCGGAATCGGCGACAGTCTGCGCCGAAAGGCGTTCATGCAGCTCAGCGAACGAGGTGCAGCTGGCAAGTTCTGCCCGCTGCTCGTCGCTCATTGGCAGGTGTGCCAGGTACTCGGTTAGAGGCTCATTCAAGAGCTCTGGCACTGCTTGTGAATTACTCATCGGCTGGCAACTGGTAGCTCCAGGTTTCGGTCAGGATCTGTTGATTCATGGCCGGCGCCTGTTGGGTGGATGCAGCCTCTACAGCTGGCTGCGGGATTTCTTTACTGGCTTTGTTGGCCTTGGCAGCGTCGGCCAGAGCGGCCTCAGGCCTGGAAGCCTCGTCGGACTTGGCTTCGGCAACTTTGGCCGCGTCTGCAGGCTTGGCGGTATCAGCCTTCTCGCCTTTGACAGCGGCGTCCTTACCATCGACTTTCGCGTCGACTTTAGCCACCTTCGCGTCCTTGGCATCGCCGGCCTTTACAGCGTCTGTCTTGACGATTTCAGCCTTGTCGTCCTTCGTGCCTGCAGCGGCCACAGCGACTTTGGCGTCTGCTTTTTTCTCAGGCTTCTTGTCTGATTTGTCAGCAGTGATGATCGCAGGTTCCTTGCCAGGCTCGACCGGTGTTTCACGCAGCAGGTAGGCACGCATTTCCACCGACTTGTTCGTGTCCTTGACCTTCAGGCGCAGGGTCAGCCGCCAGCCCTTGGTAACCGGGTTGTAACGCAGGTTGTTTTCGACCAGCTCAGTGTTGTCATCGGTGGTGACCTGGCTGCGGATCGCCGGATCTTCACCCAGTTTGGCCAGGGTCGGGCCAACGAAATCGACCAGGTAAGCCACGCTGCCGTCTGGCTGACGGATCAGGTTGGACTGCTTCACGTCACCGGTCGAGCGCAGAGTCTGTTTGACCCAGCCCAGATCAGGCGAGTGAATGGAGTCTTCGTCCATGGTCCAGTGCAGGCGGTAGTTGAAATCGATCGGCTGACCCGGCTCAGGCTGGGTTTCCGGCTTCCAGAAGGCAACGATGTTGTCGTTGGTTTCGTCGGCAGTCGGGATCTCCACCAGATCAACGGTGCCTTTGCCCCAGTCGCCTTTAGGCTCGATCCAGGCACTCGGACGCTTGTCGTAGCGGTCATCCAGGTCTTCGTAGTGGCTGAAGTTGCGGCCACGTTGCAGCAGACCGAAACCGCGAGGATTCTCGACCGAGAAGCTGCTGACAGCCAGGTGTTTCGGGTTGTTCAGCGGACGCCAGATCCACTCGCCATTGGCTGCCTGGATCGACAGACCGCTGGAGTCATGCAGCTCGCGACGGTAATTGAGGACTTTGGACGGCTGGTTGGCGCCGAACAGGTACATGCTGGTCAGCGGTGCAACGCCGAGTTTGCCGACCTTGTCACGCAGGTACATACGCGACTGCACGTCGACCAGGGTATTGCTGCCCGGGCGCAGGGTCAGTTTGTAAGCGCCGGTGGCACGAGGGGAGTCGAGCAGCGCGAAAATCACCAGATGGTTGTCATCCGGGTTCGGCTTCTCGATCCAGAACTCGGTAAAACGCGGGAATTCTTCACCGGAGGGCATCGCGGTGTCGATGGCCATGCCGCGAGCGGACAAGCCGTAAACCTGACCTTTGCCGATGACACGGAAATAACTCGCGCCCAGCATGGTCATGATTTCGTCTTGCTTGTCGTCCTTGTTGATCGGGTACAGCACGCGAAAACCGGCATAGCCCAGGTTGTCGGTGGCTTTGGGATCGAACTTCACATCGCCGAAATCGAAACGGTTTGGATCATATTTGATCTCGTTGACAGCCGTTGCGGTGACTTCGTTGATCTTCACCGGCGTGTCGAAGTGCATGCCCTGGTGGTAGAACGAGATTTTGAATGGGATCTTGTCGCCAGCCCACTCAGCCTTGTCCTGCAGGAAGCGAATCTTTTGGTAGTCCGCAAACTTCATGTCGCGGAATTCCGCCGGAAGGTTGCTCTTTGGGGTTACGTATTTCTGTCCGGCCAGTTCTTTGGCCTTTGTCGCCACGTCGTCAAGATCGAACGCCCAGAGCTGGCCGGCGCCGAAAAGACAAAACAAAGCCGACCCGACCAACAAGGCGCTACGCAGGCGCTTGCCAGGGGTCTTTGGTGCATTACATGGACTAACAATCACGAGCAACCCTCGCCGAAAACAGATGAAAAAACCAACGGCCAGCTATCAAATGCCGGGTTGGCGAGCATTGTTCCGACTCCGAAAGGGGCCAATGATTCCCCAAACGGTTTCGGACCAGTCTGCGTTTTTACCAATTTGACGCGCATTCGCCCGTCTTTGTAGCGCGCGATTATCTAGTAGCCCGCGTTACAACGCATCAGGGGAAACAAAGTATTTATGGCTTTTTGCCTAATAAATTCGGGTACGACAGGCAAAATCGGCGGTTTAGCTCTCCAGCAAAAATGTCACAGGGCCATCATTGATTAGATGCACCTGCATATCTGCACCAAATTGGCCCGAAGCGACCATCGTGTGCGAGGTTTTAGCCTTCTCCAGCAGATAGTCGAACAGCTCGGCACCGAGCGCGGGAGGCGCGGCTTTGGAGAAGCTTGGCCGCATGCCACTGCGCGTATCGGCCGCCAGGGTGAACTGGGAAACCAGCAGCAATCCGCCGCCGACATCGCTCAAGGACAGGTTCATCTTGCCGTCCGCGTCGCTGAACACCCGATAGTTAAGCAGCTTGTGCAGCAATTTGTCCGCGCTGACCCGATTGTCTTGAGGTTCCACCCCCACCAACACCAGCAAACCGTGATCGATGGCGCCGATTGTTTCGCCAGCGACATCAACGCGCGCACTGCGCACGCGCTGGAGCAAACCTTTCATTCAATACCTCATGCCGCAATGGTCAGCCCCTGTAGCACGGCTTGCCAGCGATGACGCCCTTAAATCGCTGCCGCCGGCAAGCCGGAGCGCTACAGATATGACCCCCGCAATTCTTTGTTATGCCTCTTCCGGTGGAAGATCCAGCAATCGCCGAGCCACTTGGGAGGCGGCGCGTACCAATGCGTCGGTAATGCCCGGCTCCGACGCCGCATGGCCTGCGTCGCGAATCACCTGCAATTCGCTGTTCGGCCAGTTCTGGTGTAGTTCCCAGGCGTTGTCCAGCGGGCAGATCACGTCGTAACGGCCATGCACGATGATCCCCGGCAGATGCGCGATCCTGGGCATGTCGCGGATCAGTTGGTTTTCTTCAAGGAAAGCGTTATTGCTGAAGTAGTGGCATTCGATACGGGCGATGGACAGCGCCCGCTGTGGCTCGGAGAAGCGGTCGACCACGAGCGGGTTCGGCCGCAAGGTCGCGGTGCGGCCTTCCCAGGTCGACCAGGCTTTGGCAGCGTGCATCTGGGCGATCTGATCGCTGCCGACCAGGCGTTTGTGGAAGGCGGTCAGTAGATCGCCGCGTTCATCCTGCGGAATCGGTGCCAGATAGTCCTGCCAGTAATCCGGGAACAAACGACTCGCGCCTTCCTGATAGAACCATTTGATCTCCTGCGCACGGCACAGAAAGATGCCGCGCAGGATCAGCGCGTGGACACGATCAGGGTGAGTCTGGGCGTAGGCGAGCGCCAGGGTCGAACCCCACGAGCCGCCGAACAGCACCCATTTATCGATCCCCAGGTGCTTGCGGATGCGCTCCAGGTCTTCGACCAGATGCCAGGTGGTGTTGTTGTCGAGGTTGGCGTGGGGGGTAGAACGGCCGCAACCGCGCTGGTCGAAAGTGATGATGCGGTACAGGTTCGGATCGAAGTAGCGACGGCTCTGCGCATCGCATCCCGCACCCGGCCCGCCGTGGATGAACACCACCGGCAAGCCTTCGGGCGAGCCGCTTTCATCGACATACAGCACATGAGGCTCTTCCACTGCCAGATCGTGCCGGGCATAGGGTTTGATCTGCGGGTACAAAGTCTGCATAGGTGCTCCATAAGTTCAATTCAGGGGCTTCTATCTATCTGCCGTTGGGCATCATAAACCCGAATTGGCAAATGATCATGTTCGCAAGTTTGCGCGCTTGGCTGACGAAATTGGAACGATCAATGCAAGCTTGCCAAAACACCTGACAACCTGAAGCGTCGGCGAACCAGAGCGCTCTACCTGAGTCGAAACCGGGGTCATGCCAGCGGTTATTTATCCATTTGAGACGACATATCCGCTGGCACGCCCTACAGTCAAACAACCCATTCAATCGTCCAACCAACTTGAGGTCGTACCCGATGTCTCCGGAACCCAACGTTCGTGACGCTGAAGTGGCAGCCTTTCGTGAAGCTGTGCTCAACAAACTCGAGTATGCCGTCGGCAAGGATGCCGACCATGCGTTCGACCATGACTGGTTCATGGCAATCGCCCTGGCGACCCGCGACAAAATGGCCGAAAAGTGGATGAACCACACACGCTACATCTATCGGCAAGAAAAGAAGCGCGTGTATTACCTGTCGCTCGAGTTCCTGATCGGACGCCTGATGTTCGACAGCCTGAGCAACCTGGGCATCCTGGAAATCGCCCGTGAAGCACTCAAAGACCTGAAGGTTGATCTGGAGAAGATCCGTACGCTTGAACCCGATGCCGCACTGGGCAATGGTGGCCTCGGCCGTCTGGCGGCGTGCTTCATGGAAAGCATGTCGACCCTGGGCATCGCCGGTCACGGCTATGGCATTCGTTACGAGCACGGTTTGTTTCGCCAGGCCATCGTCGACGGCTGGCAGCAGGAGCAGACCGAGAACTGGCTGGATTTCGGCAACCCGTGGGAGTTCGAGCGCCCGGAAGTGATCTACCAGATCGGCTTTGGCGGCAGCGTTCAGCCAGTACTCGACGTCACTGGCACCCCCGTCCTGGATGCCTCCGGCGAAACCCGTCAGATCTGGACCGCTGGCGAAACGGTGCGGGCGATTGCCTATGACACCCCGGTGGTCGGCTGGCGCGGCAAGGCCGTGAATACCCTGCGTCTGTGGCGTGCCCGGGCGGTAGAGGACCTGCACCTTGAGCGCTTCAACGCCGGTGACCACGTCGGTGCCGTTGCGGAGGTAGTACGGGCTGAAAGTATCTCGCGTGTCCTGTATCCGAACGACAGCACCGAAGCCGGCCAGGAACTGCGTTTGCGGCAGGAATATTTCTTCGTCTCGGCTTCACTGCAAGACTTGCTGCGCCGCCACAAGAACATGGGTTACACCATCAACAGCCTGCCCGAGCACGCTGCTATCCAGATGAACGACACGCACCCCTCGATTGCTGTCGCCGAGCTGATGCGGATCCTCATCGACCTGTACGACGTGGAGTGGGCCGAAGCCTGGCGCATCACGGTCGGCACCCTGGGTTACACCAACCATACGTTGTTGCCCGAGGCGCTGGAAACCTGGTCGGTTGGCCTGATGGAACGCATGTTGCCGCGGCACATGCAGATCATCTACATAATCAACGCCCAGCACATCGACAACGTGCGTCTGGAACACAAGGACGACCCTGATTTGTTCGGCCTGCTGCGCGCCGTGTCGCTGATCGAAGAAGACAACGGCCGTCGCGTGCGCATGGGTAACCTGGCGTTTATCGGATCGCACAGCATCAACGGCGTATCTGCGCTGCATACGCAGCTGATGCGCAAGACCGTGTTCGCACAGTTGCACAAGCTCTATCCGGATCGGATCAACAACAAAACCAACGGCATCACCTTCCGCCGCTGGCTGTTCCAGTCCAACCCGAAGCTGACCTCGATGCTGGTCAAGGAATTGGGCGAGCAAGTGCTCGACAATCATGAAACTGCGCTGCTCAAGCTAGAGCCGCTGGCGGACAATCCTACGTTTCAGAAAGAGTTCGCCGCGCAACGGCTGCAAAGCAAGACCGCGCTGGCGGCCATCGTTCAGGACCGCATGGGCATAACGCTTAACCCGGAAGCGTTGTTCGACGTGCAGGTCAAACGGATTCACGAGTACAAGCGTCAGTTGCTCAATCTGTTCCACACCGTGGCGCTGTATCAGGCCATGCGTGCCGATCCGAGCACCGATTGGGTGCCACGCGTGAAAATCTTCGCGGGCAAGGCGGCGGCCAGTTATCACTCGGCCAAGCTGATCATCAAACTGGCGAACGACATCGCCCGTACGGTGAACAACGACCCTACCCTGCGCGGTGCGTTGAAAGTGGTGTTTATCCCCAACTACAACGTGAGCCTGGCCGAAAGCATCATTCCGGCGGCTGACCTGTCCGAGCAGATTTCCACTGCGGGGCTTGAGGCATCGGGCACCAGCAACATGAAGTTCGGCCTCAATGGCGCGCTGACCATCGGCACGCTGGACGGTGCCAACGTGGAAATGAGCGAGCAGGTCGGGCTTGAGCACATGTTCATCTTCGGCATGACCTCGCAGGAAGTCGAAGCGCGCAAACATGCGGGCGAGTTCAATGCGCACAACGATATCGCCGCATCGCCGAGGTTGAACGATGTGCTGCAGGCGATCCGTGGCGGGGTGTTCTCGCCGGATGATCCGTATCGCTATGCCGGGTTGATCGAACAGTTGATCAACTACGACCGCTTCTTCGTCTGCGCGGATTTCGAATCGTATTGGGCGGCTCAGGCGCGCGTGGAGAAAAGCTGGCACGACAGCAAGGAATGGTGGCGCTCGGCAGTGCTCAACACCGCGCGCATGGGCTGGTTCTCCTCGGACCGGACCATTCGCGAGTACGCAAACGAGATCTGGCACGCGTTGGATTGAAGTCGCGACACTGCCGTTGCTTTACCTGTAGGAGGGCGCCTGGCCGCGATAAACGCTGACGCGGTATACCTGAAAAAACCGCGTTATCGTTCATCAAGGGCAAGCGCGCTCCTACAGGCGTTGTTGAATATTCGATGCAGTTCTCGCCCTCGACACAAATTGTTTCCTCTTTTCCAACGCCCGATATACTCCTGGCCATCGCCGTTTTAACGGCAGAAAAGGGATGTCGTCGCGTGCAGTGGATTCTTTTGCTGGCAGGCCTTTTCATCGGCGCGGTGCTGGACGAGTCGCTGATGGGCGGGGCCGTGGGTGCGGTGGTCGGGCTGGCGCTCGGGCTGAGCTTTCGCCTTTCTTCCGTGGCTCGCGAAGCGGCTGCGCAGAAAGCCGAACTCGCCAGGACCCGCCTGGACCTGCAAGCCATTCAACAACGCCTGAATCAGCTGGGCTCCGCCGCTGTGCAACTGCCGGATGCGCCCGCACCTGTGCCTCTGGATATCGAGCCGGTCGCCGACGCGGGCCCTGAGCTGGTCTGGGATCTGCCGGACCTTGAATCCGCCTCTGCCGAAATCGTCACCGACTCCGAATGGCGTGGCCATTCTGACGCGCCACAACCGGATCGCCCTGCCGCGCCCAGCGAGCCGAACGTGTTCGACGGCGCCCTGCTGCGCGCCAGGGAATGGTTGCTCGGCGGCAACACGGTGCTGCGCATCGGTGTGGTGCTGCTGTTTCTCGGACTGGCATTTCTGCTGAGATACGCCACCGAAGGCATGGTGGTGCCCCTCGAAGCGCGTTACGCCGGGGTCGCGGCAGCAGCACTGGCCCTGCTGGGGCTGGGCTGGTGGTTGCGCCATCGCAATGAATCATTCGCCCTGTTGCTGCAAGGCACGGGCGTGGCGGTGCTGTACCTGACGGTCTTTGCCGCGATGAAGGTCCACACCCTGCTGGTACCGGGCATGGCACTTGGTCTGCTGATCGCAGTCACGGTGTTCTCGGCCATCCTCGCCTTGACCCAGAACTCGCTGGCCCTGGCCTGCGCGGCTGCGCTGGGCGGTTTCGCGGCGCCCTTGCTCACGTCCACCGGGGACGGCAGCCACGTCGCGCTGTTCAGCTATTTCGCCTTGCTCAACGCCGGCATCTTTGCCATCGCCTGGTTCCGGGCCTGGCGCCCACTGAACCTGATCGGCTTCGTCGGCACCTTCGGCATTGGCTGCGCCTGGGGCTTGAAGTCATACACACCGGAGTTGTTCTGGAGCACCGAACCGTTCCTGATTCTGTTCTTCCTGATGTATCTGGCCATCGGCCTGCTGTTCGCCCGGCGCAAGTTGCAGGAGCATGCCAGCGGTCCCGAAAACGACAGCCGCGAAGCGATGCTGCGCTGGTCGGCCAAGCAGAGTCATTACGTCGATGGCAGCCTGCTGTTCGGCACGCCGATCGCCGGGTTCGGCCTGCAATATGCAATCGTCCAACACATCGAATTCGGTGCGGCATTCAGCGCATTGGTGTTGGGCCTCCTTTATATGGGCATCGCTCGAATCCTCGCCGGCCACGCACCGGCTGGTACAAGGAATCGTGCGTTGCTGCTGGTGGAAACCTGCCTGTCATTGGGCGTGGTGTTCGCGACGCTGGCGATTCCTCTGGGCCTGAGCGCGCAGTGGACCACGGTAGCCTGGGCGGTCGAGGGCGCGGCTGTGTTCTGGCTCGGCATGCGCCAAAACCGCTTGCTGGCGCGGTTCTTCGGGCTGTTGTTGCAGCTCGGCGCAGGCGTCGCGTTTCTCGGTATTGTCGGCCGCTGGTATGCGCCAGGCGTCGATCATGGCGACTTCTGGACGCCGTTGATCATCGCACTCGCAGGCTGGGTCAGTGCCTTCACGGTCGAGCGCATCGGCACCCTGCGTCTGGCCTTCAGCGAACGAGTGTTGCAGCCATCGCTGTTGATCTGGGGTGCGCTTTGGTGGTCGGTGGCGCTCTGCGTCGGCACGCATTACGTGCCCAACGCCCGGGAAGTATCGACACTGTTGCTGCTGGGCGCCGTCAGCGTGGGCCTGTGGACCATCGCAGCGCTGCGCCTGAAATGGTCGGGCCTTGCTCAGTTGTGCAGCCTGTTGACCCCGGCCGGTTTCGTTTTGCTGGGCCTGATGTCGTTCATGCCTTATTACAACACGGCCGCCGATTGGGGCTGGCTGGGCTGGCTCGCGGTGTTCGCGGTTCATCTGCTGTCACTCAAACAGCTCGATAGCGTGCTGCACCCTCGCCTGCGCACCGCCGCTCATGTGCTCGGTTGCTGGCTGATCGTCGGCGTGCTCTCGCTGGAATTGCGTTACGGCCTGCTGGTCTTGTCCGAGTCCTACAACGCTTGGCGCTGGCTGGGCTGGGCGTTGCTGCCGAGCCTGTACCTGCTGGCGATGACCGCGCCGCGCCACTGGCCATGGCCGATCGGCGCGTATCCTCGCCAATACCGGGTCTGGGCGGCCGCGCCACTGGCGGTGCTGATGCTGGTGTGGTTCTGGTTGGCCAATGGGTTCAGCGAAGGTGCGGCCGATCCGCTGCCCTACATTCCCCTGATCAACCCGCTGGAACTGGGTCTGCTGATCACTTTGGCCGGCATTTCAAGCTGGACCCGTCAACAGTTGCCGCAACTGGGCGTCACCCCCGACCACGCTCGCAAAACGTCGCTGGTGATCGCTGGCGCCTCGATATTCGCGCTGGTAACAGCGATGGTCATGCGCAGCGCTCATCACTGGGCAGGCGTGGCCTGGCATACCGATGCGCTGGTCGAGTCAATGCGCGTGCAGGCCGGTCTGTCCATCGTCTGGACACTGATGGCCCTGACCCTGATGATCGGCGGCCACCTGCGCGCACGCCGTGATGCGTGGATCGTCGGTGCGGTGCTGATCGGCATCGTGGTCGCCAAGCTGTTCTTCGTGGAATTGAGCAATCGTGGCGGTCTGGAACGCATCGTCTCGTTTATCGGCGTTGGCATTCTGCTGCTCGTAGTGGGATATTTCGCACCATTGCCGCCGAAAAATCCTACCCGCAACCCGTCATCACCTGACGTTGCGCCTACGGATTCGGCATTGCCATGAGAATCAGGAGTCAGTTGTTGAGCCGTCAGTTCATCGTCAAGGCCGCCGTTTTCGGATCGATGCTGTGCGCAGCGCTGTTCAGTCAGGCCGAGGATCTGCCAGACGATTTCGCCACCCATATGCCGCTCCATGTCGATGGCGAAGGGCCGTGGTATCGCCTCGAACTGCCATTGGCCCTGCAGCTCAATGCCCGCCAAAGCAACCTCAATGACATTCGCGTGTTCAACGCCGATGGCCAGGCCCAGCCCTATGCCCTGACCCTCGGCCAGCCGCAGCGCGCGGAAGATGAAACATCGGTCGCGGTGAAGTGGTTTGCGCTCTACAACAGCGACGATGCCAAGGATGCCGAGCCAAAAATCCGCGTCGAACGCACGCCTAATGGCACACTGGTCGAGGTTCAGCCGCAAGGTGAAATCGAGGCCGGCGAAGAAATCCTGCGCGGCTGGCTGCTGGACACCAGCACTATCAACGCGCCGCTCGACCAGCTGATTCTCGACTGGAGCACCGAGCGCGAAGGCTTCCAGCGTTTCAGCATCGAAGCCAGCGACGATCTGCAGCACTGGAAACGTTGGGGCGAGGGTCAGGTGGCGCGGCTATCGTTTGCCGACGAACTGGTCGAACAGCGCGTCGTGACCTTACCGGGCCGCAGCGCTCGCTACTTGCGTCTGCTGTGGAGCGCGCCGCAATCGGCCCCGACGCTGACGTCTGCGCAACTGGTCAGTACCCGTCCGGGCGTGCTGCCGTTGAGCTGGTCACCGAGCATCGCAGGTTCCGTCGAGAAACCTGGCGTATATGTCTGGCAGCTGCCGGTAGCCTTGCCGCTGGAGCGCATGAAGATCGATATCACTCAACCCAACAGCCTCGCTCCCGCCACGCTTTACGGTCGGCACGACAGTAATGCGCCGTGGCAGGTCATCGACAGCGGCCTGCTCTATCGTCTGACGCAAAATGGTCAGGACGTAGTGCAGGATGAGATGGAACTGCCCGGCAATATCGTGCAGCAGTTGAAGCTGGAAGTGGATGACCGCGGCGGTGGCTTGGGCAAGGACGCGCCGAAACTCAGCTTCGCCGTGCGCGCCACGCAACTGGTGTTTCTGGGACGCGGCGCACCACCTTACAGCCTGGCCATCGGCAACGCGACCATCAAAGGTGCGAATCTGCCGCTGAACACGCTGGTGCCGGGCGTGACGCCGGAGAAACTGGCGACGCTGGGCAACGCGGAACTGACGACCGCCTCGGTGACCGTGCCTGCGCCTGCCGCCCCGGTGGCGTCCGAGCCGGACTGGAAACGCGTCGGCTTGTGGGGCGTGCTGGTGCTGGGGGTTATTTTTCTGGGGTGGATGGCGGTTGGCACGTTGCGCGCATCGAATGACAAGCGTTAGCGCTGAACCGATCCTGCAACCAAAAAACGCGGAAGATCCACCTCAACGTGTCACGCTCGAACGTTGACGCTCATGTAGCTCGTGAACTCAATCACTACAGCGTCGGTCTGACAGGCAGTAATAAGTCCTTACACGCGTTAAACTGTGCGCGTTTTTTATTCCCCACCTTCGGAGCTCTCCATGTCCCGCGTTACCCTGAGTCGCTATCTGATTGAGCAGACCCGCAGCAATAACACTCCTGCCGATCTGCGCTTCCTTATCGAAGTGGTGGCGCGTGCGTGCAAGGAAATCAGCCACGCGGTATCCAAAGGCGCCCTGGGCGGCGTGCTCGGCAGCATGGGTACCGAGAACGTTCAAGGTGAAGTGCAGAAGAAGCTGGACGTGATGTCCAACGAAATCCTGCTCGAAGCCAACGAATGGGGCGGTCACCTGGCAGGCATGGCGTCCGAGGAAATGGACAACGCCTACCAGATTCCAGGCAAATACCCCAAAGGCGCGTACCTGCTGGTGTTCGATCCGCTGGACGGCTCGTCCAACATCGACATCAATGCCCCGGTCGGCACGATTTTCTCGGTACTGCGTTGCCCTAACGAATACCTGAGCCAGAACGAAGCCCTGAACGAAAAGGCCTTCCTGCAACCGGGCACCCAACAGGTCGCCGCCGGTTATGCCATCTACGGCCCGCAGACCATGCTGGTCCTGACCCTGGGCGATGGCGTCAAAGGCTTCACCCTGGACCGCGAAATGGGCAGCTTTGTGCTGAGCCACGAAGACATTCAGATCCCGGAGTCCACCCAGGAGTTCGCGATCAACATGTCCAACCAACGTCATTGGGAAGCGCCGGTCAAGCGCTACGTCGAGGAGCTGCTGGCTGGTGAAGAAGGCCCGCTGAACAAGAACTACAACATGCGCTGGGTGGCGGCGATGGTTGCCGATGTGCACCGCATCCTGACCCGTGGTGGTCTGTTCATGTACCCGCGCGACGCCCGTGAGCCTTCCAAGCCAGGCAAGCTGCGCCTGATGTACGAAGCCAACCCAATGTCCTTCCTGGTTGAACAGGCAGGCGGCGCGGCCACCGACGGTCACCAACGCATCCTCGACATCCAGCCTGACGGCCTGCACCAGCGCGTGGCGGTTTATCTGGGCTCCAAAGAAGAAGTCGACCGCGTCACCTCGTACCACAAGGCGTAAAAATGAGCGCGTCTCGGCTGTCTGTGCAGGATGGGGCGCGCTTTCGAACACATCCCACGATGTGGCTTGTGACGCATCAGGCTGCTAGCTCGCGATAGGCTTTCGATTCTGGCCGCGGGCCACTCCCGCGCCCTGCGGGCGGAATCAAGAGCAGATCGGCGCGGGTCAGCGCCCAAAGGAACCAGACCCCTGCTTTGCTCTTCTAATCTCTCGGCAACAAGCCAACGTCCTATCGCTGCGACGTTGCCCCTCTCGATTCAGGAGCTTCACCCATGTCTTTGCGCTCTCTCGCGTTGTTATCGTTTTGCGTGCTGCTTGCCGCGTGCAGCAAGGTCACTCTGGAAAATTACTCGAAACTCTCGGCGGGCATGTCCAAAGCCCAGGTCGAACAACTGCTCGGCACGCCGACGCAATGCTCCGGCGCGCTGGGGATGTCGAGTTGCACCTGGGGCGATCAGAAAGCGTTCATCAGCGTTCAGTACGCGGCGGATAAAGTCGTGCTGTATTCGAATCAGGGGCTCAAATGAACGTGAGTCACTTGATGCGCCTTGCAACGATTGCGCTGGCAACACTCTGGCTCAGCGCCTGCGCGGTGAAACCGGAAGCAGACTCCATGGCCCCCAGAACCGAGGATCATGTCGACCTGAAACGCTATCAAGGCACCTGGTACGAGCTGGCACGGATGCCGATGTTCTTCCAGCGTAATTGCGCGCAATCCGAAGCCCATTACAAGCTCGACGATGACGGCAATATTGCGGTGACAAATCGCTGCCGCACCATGGAGGGCAAATGGGAAGAAGCGACTGGCACTGCCTCGCCACAAGTGGAGGGCAAGACCGACAAGCTGTGGGTGGTGTTCGACAACTGGTTCTCGCGGCTGCTGCCGGGTGCCGCCAAGGGGAATTACTGGGTGCTGTACGTCAGCGACGATTACAAGCTGGCGCTGGTCGGCAACCCGAATCGCAAGTATCTGTGGCTGCTGTCGCGCACGGCTCACGTGTCCGATTCGATGCGCAACGAGTTGCTGATGAACGCGCAGCAGCAGGGGTACGACACCACCAGACTGATCTGGCGGATCGAGGATTCGAAGATTGCGAAGGTGGTGGATTGATTTTCGGCTGCGAACACGGGCCTCTTTAGCGACACGGCGTGCCGGCGGTGGCGTCGTTGAAATCGCTACCGTTGGCAAGCCGGACTGGTACAGGGGATTGCATTTAAATCCAGATTCGCGCTGTCAGGCAGCCTTACCCCAACAACGCCCGCAGCACCTGTACAAACGCGCGGCTGCTTTCTTCTTCATCGGCATGCCGGCCATTGCGAATGACCCAACGGCCGTTGACCATCACCTCACGCACCTGACGATCGCCTCCGGCAAACAGCCAGCGGTTGAGGATCGCGTCGCCCGAGGCGGTGGCCAGATACGGGTCGTTGCCGTCCAGCACCAGCCAGTCCGCGCGTTTGCCGACCCCCAGCGCACCGATCGGCTGGCCCAGTGCCTGAGCACCACCGAGCAACGCTGCGTCATACAGCGTGCGGCCAACCATCGGCTGATCGGCACGGTAAAGCCGATTGCGCCGCTGATCGCGCAAGCGCTGCCCGTACTCCAGCCAGCGCAGCTCCTCGACCACGCTCAGCGAGACATGACTGTCGGAGCCAATCCCCCAACGGCCGCTCTGGGCGATGTAGTCCACCGCTGGGAAAATCCCGTCGCCCAGGTTCGCTTCAGTGGTCAGGCACAAACCCGCCACCGCACCGCTCCTGGCCATTGCTGTCACCTCATCGGCTTCGGCATGAGTCGCGTGCACCAGACACCAGCGTTCATCGACCTCTACGTTTTCATACAGCCATTGCAGCGGGCGACGTGCGCTCCAGTTCAGGCAGTCGTCGACTTCCTTCTGCTGTTCGGCGATGTGGATGTGGATCGGGCACTGCTTGTCGCCGGTCGCCAGCACCTCACTGATCTGCTGCGGCGTAACGGCGCGCAACGAGTGAAAACAAAGCCCCAGCGCCTGCGCCGGTTGTGCGTGGATGATCGGCTTGAGGCGTGATTGCAGATCCAGATAGCTTTCGGTGCTGTTGATGAATCGGCGCTGCCCTTCGTTGGGCGCCAGGCCGCCGAAACCCGAATGGGTGTACAGCACCGGCAGCAGCGTCATGCCGATCCCGACCGAGCTGGCCGCCTGGCTGACCTGCAATGCCAGCTCAGCGGGGTTGGCGTAGCGTTTGCCAGCAGTGTCTTGATGGACGTAATGAAATTCCGCCACCGAGGTAAAACCACCCTTGAGCATTTCGATGTACAGCTGACGTGCGATGACGCCCAGTTGCTGCGGGCTGATCTGGCCGACCAGGCGATACATCAAGTCACGCCAGGTCCAGAAGCTGTCATTCGGATTGCCCGCCACTTCCGCCAACCCCGCCATCGCCCGCTGAAACGCGTGGGAGTGCAGATTTGGCATGCCGGGAATGACCGGACCGCTTATCAGTTCGGCGCCCTGACGGTCGGCCTCGGCCTGGACGTTGGTCAGAAAACCATCGACGCTGACTTCAAAACGTACGTTATTGGCCCAGCCAGCGGGCAATAACGCTCGTTCGGCAAAGAAAACGGACATTGCTTCGCACCCCTCGCGTGAAATTGTCTATACATATACAGACGTTTGCCTGCCCGGTAAACTCCGGCAAGCTTGTCGGCGCTCGCGTTAATGGTTAGCGTGGGCGCTGTTCGTAGCTTGTTCATTCATTGATCGATCATGCCTGACAAGGATTTTTCTGTGCCGACTCCGCCTGCCAATTCTCCGCTGGCCGCCCAGATGGGTGACAGTCCGGCGCCGCTGTACGCCCGGGTGAAGCAAATGATCACCCAGCAGATCCAGAACGGAACCTGGCCGCCGCATCACCGCGTGCCGTCCGAAAGCGAGCTGGTGACCCAACTCGGTTTCAGCCGCATGACCATCAACCGCGCACTGCGCGAGATGACCGCCGAAGGCATGCTCGTGCGCATGCAGGGCGTCGGTACTTTCGTCGCCGAGCCCAAGACCCAATCGGCACTGTTCGAAGTGCACAACATCGCCGATGAAATCGCCTCCCGCGGCCACACCCACACCTGCCAGGTGATCATCCTCTGCGAAGAGGCTGCCGGCTCCGAGCGCGCGCTGGCGCTGGACATGCGTGAAGGTCAGCGAGTGTTCCATTCGCTGATCGTGCATTTCGAGAACGATATTCCCGTGCAAATCGAGGACCGCTTCGTCAATGCGCTGGTCGCCCCGGAATATCTGCAGCAGGACTTCACCAAACAAACCCCCTACGCCTATCTCAATCAGGTCGCGCCGCTGACCGAGGGCGAGCACGTGGTCGAGGCGATTCTGGCCGACCCCGACGAGTGCAAGCTGCTGCAGATCGAAAAGGGCGAGCCGTGCCTGCTGGTGCGCCGTCGTACCTGGTCGGGCCGCCAACCGGTGACCGCAGCGCGCCTGATTCACCCTGGCTCACGCCATCGTCTGGAAGGACGCTTCAGCAAATGACTCAACTGACAGTTCTGCGTGCGGCCGATTATCCGCGCATGCCCTGGAAAAACGGAGGTGGCAGCACTGAGGAAATCACCCGCGACACCGGCAAGGGTCTGGACGGTTTCGGCTGGCGCCTGTCGATTGCAGACATTGGTGAGTCGGGCGGTTTTTCGGTATTCGCCGGTTACCTGCGCATCATCACGGTGCTGCAAGGCGCTGGAATGACGCTGAATGTCGACGGCAAGGACAGCGAACCGCTGCTGCCGTCCGATCCATTTGCTTTCAGCGGTGACAGCCAGGTGTCCTGCACATTGCTGGACGGGCCGATCCGCGACTTCAATCTGATCTACGCCCCGACCCGCTATCGGGCGCGTCTGCAATGGATCGACGTGCTACAGCCGCAGCGGTTTTTCAGCTCGGCCAATGTGTTCGTGGTGTTCAGCGTTGCCGAGCAGATCGCGGCCAACGTGGGTGAACATCCGCCGCAATTGCTGGAACGGCACGATTGTCTACAACTGGACAATGCCGAAGGGGCGTTGCTGGAAGTGGTGTTGTATGCGCCGAGTGCGAGCCGGGTGTGTGTGATTGAACTGACTGCGGTCCAGGCACACTGACCGCCGTTATAGGCGCGCTTGCCCGCGATTGCCCTCTGTCGGCCAACGCAGGCTTATTTGGCGCATTGCCATCGCAGGCCAGCGTGCTCCTACAGGAGATAGTCCCCGGCCTGTGTTAATTTCCGCTTTTTGCACTGACACAAGGACGCGAATGACACTGCTCAATCCCGACAAACAAACTCCGCGCGCACTCGCCGTTCTCGCGAGTTTCCTCGCCTCGGAATCCGCAGGCGGGATCGTTCTTATGGGCGCTGCGCTGGCGGCGATCATCGTCGCCAACTCGCCCATGGCCGCGTTTTACTTCGCCGCGCTGCACAGTGTCTGGGGCGGGTTGTCGGTTGAGTTGTGGATCAACGATGGCCTGATGGCGATCTTCTTTCTGATGGTCGGCCTGGAAATCAAACGCGAAGTGCTCGCCGGCGGGCTTGCCACTTGGGGGCAGCGCGCGCTGCCCGGTTTTGCAGCTGCGGGCGGGATGCTGGTGCCGGCGCTGATCTATGTCGGCATCAACTCAGGCAACGCCGAAACCCTTAGCGGCTGGGCGATCCCGGCGGCAACCGATATCGCCTTTGCCCTGGGCGTGCTGTCGTTGCTGGGCAAGCGCGTCCCGACTTCGCTGAAGGTCTTTCTCGCTGCCCTGGCGATTCTCGACGATCTGGGCGCTGTGACCATCATTGCGCTGTTTTACAGCACCGGCCTCAATCTGCCCATGCTCGGCGCTTCGTTCGCAACACTGGCAGTGCTGGTCATCATCAACCGCATGGGCGTTCAGCGCCTGTTGCCGTATCTGCTGCTGGGCCTGCTGCTGTGGTTCTTCGTGTTGCAGTCCGGCGTGCATGCAACGCTGGCCGGTGTGGCGTTGGCGCTGTGCATCCCGCTGGGCACGCGTCAGGAAGAAGCTCGCTCGCCGCTGTTGTTGCTCGAAGAGAAGATGCATTACTGGGTCGCGTTCGCCGTGGTCCCGGTATTCGGCTTTGCCAACGCAGGAGTTTCGTTGGCAGGTATCACCCCCGGCAATCTGGTGGACCCCGTGCCGCTGGGTGTCGCGTTGGGGCTATTCGTCGGCAAGCAGATTGGCGTGTTTCTGGCTGCGGCGCTGGCGATTCGGGCTGGCTTGGCGACGTTGCCCGAAGGCAGTAACTGGGTGCAGATGTATGGCGTCGCGCTGCTCTGCGGCATCGGTTTCACCATGAGCCTGTTCATCGGCAACCTGGCGTTTCCCGGCGCGCCGCATCTGATCGATGAAGTGAAAGTGGGAGTGTTGCTGGGATCGATCGTGTCAGCGGTGGTCGGGATTCTGATCTTGCGCAGTCGATTGAGCAGAAGCTGATCGGACATACGCTCCAAGGCTTGTCGCGTTCGTTCGATGGGCGCTTAATGGCCGGCATAACAACAAAAGTTCGAGAACCGGAGGCGTCAATGCTGGCCGTGAACTCCAGAGCCCATGTCGACTGCGTCAGCCGCGTGGTGCGTAATGCCGATCGTCACACCCAAGCGCCTGTCCCGCCGCTGATCCTTGATTCCTGGCGCCGCTCCATGGCTCAGCATCATCTTGACCCTGGCTCGTTGCAGGGGCCGCGCATCCTGTCCCACACCCTGCTCAAAGAATGCCGCGAACGCTCGGAGCTGTTCATGCGCGTGGCGAGCGAGGAAGTCACCCAGCTCCACTCTCGCGTGCGCCATGCCGACTACTGCGTGATGCTCACCGACGCGCTGGGGCAGACCATCGATTACCGGGTCGACGTCAACATCCGAAGCGATTGCCGCAAAGCGGGCCTGCATCTGGGCACTTGCTGGTCGGAGTCGGAGGAAGGCACCTGCGGCGTTGCCACCGTGCTGACCAGTCATTCACCCGTGACCGTACACAAGCGCGATCACTTTCGGGCGGCCTTCATCGGCCTGACCTGCTCGGCAGCGCCGATTTTCGACCCGCAAGGCCAGTTGCTCGGCGTCATGGATGCCTCGGCGCTGCAATCCCCCGATGATCGGCGCAGTCAGGCGCTGGTGCAGCAGATGGTGTTGCAGAGCGCGCGAGCCATCGAGAACGCGTTTTTTATGCACAGCGCCCAAGGCCACTGGATTCTGCGCGCCCACAGCACGCCAGGGTATGTCGACAGTCAGCCCGACATGTTGCTGGCGTGGGACAACGACGGTCGGTTGCAGGCGCTTAACAGCAAAGCCCGACAGGCGCTACGTCTGCGACTGGGGCATCTGCCGGAGTACATAGGTCAGGTGTTCGATCTGGATGCCTTGCACGGGCTCGGTGACGATACATCCCAACAGCTGCAGTGGCGTGGCGAATCCTGCACGTTGCAGGCCCGCCTGAGCGCGCCGCGCCAGCGTCCTCGTCGCGCACAGGTCGCTGCGCGGATTGCCGACAGCGCGAAAATCGATCCCCGCATCGAAGAGAATCTGCGTTTGGCGGTGAGAATCAAGGATCGCGATCTGCCGATTCTGATCCAGGGTGAGACCGGTGTGGGCAAAGAAGTTTTCGCGCGCCAACTGCACGAACATAGCGCTCGGCGCGGCAGGCCGTTCGTCGTGCTGAGCTGCGCGGCGATTCCCGCGAGTCAGATCGAGAGCGAGTTGTTTGGTGATCTCCCAGATCCACGCACCGGGGTGTCTGAAACAGGCACGAAGGGGCTGCTGGTACAGGCGGACGGTGGCACCTTGTTTGTCGACGAAATCGGCGACATGCCGCTGGGTCTACAAGCCCGCTTGCTGCGGGTGATGGCCAAAGGTGAAGTGGTTTCGCTGGGGGAATCGGCTCGACACAAGGTGGATATTCAGCTGGTGTGCGCGACCCAACGCGATCTGGCGGCGATGGTCGCTGGGGACGCATTTCGTGAGGACCTGTATTGGCTCCTGGGGTGCGCGCGGTTCCAATTGCCGCCATTGCGCGACCGAGCCGACAAACTCGCACTGCTCAATCAAGTTCTGGCGGAACACGCGCACAACAGCGGCGGCGCTCTCGGTATTAGTGCACAGGCGCTGGAACGGATGCTTGGTTACCCGTGGCCGGGCAACATCCGGCAGCTTCGCCATGTGTTGCGCTACGCCTGCGCAGCGTGCGAAGGCGCGACCCTTCAAGTGGGTGATCTACCGTTGGAAATCCGGGGCAATCAGCCGACGGCGGAGTTCGCAGACCAGGCCGTCAGCCCACAGCGGCAGTTGCTTCTGGACGCGCTGATCCGTCATCGCTGGAAACCTGGGGACGCCGCACGCTCGCTGGGAATCTCCCGCGCGACGTTGTATCGACGGGTGAACGAGCATGGGATTGAAATGCCGGGGAAACGGCGCAGTTCGTGAGTACTCCCTGGATTCACATCTGATACAAACCTGTGAAACAGCTGTTTTGGCCCTGGCAACCGCGGTCCAAAGGCAAACGTAGTCGCAACGCGGCTTGCTGGCGGTGACGG
>NZ_NKHL01000089.1 GCF_002934685.1 Pseudomonas bohemica | reverse complement strand
TGACTGCGCCTTTTTCCCGAATCCATTGGTTCCTCCTGAGGAAAGGTCAGAAGGTGTAAACCTTATTCAGGACGGGACAGACGTTGTAAAAAGGCCACGGGGCTCAAATCCCGTGGCTTTTTCGTTCATGCTTGCCAGCCGGCGAGCCGCATACTCACTTTCCGCCCGTGACGTCCAGAAACGTACCGGTGATGAATGAAGCTTCTTCGCTCGCCAGCCATAGAATCGCTCGCGCCACTTCCTCAGGCTGCCCGCCCCGGCCCATGGGAATCGAATCCTTGACCCGCTCGACTCGCCCCGGTTCGCCACCGCTTGCGTGCATGTCCGTATAGATATGCCCAGGTCGGACACAGTTGACGCGTATCCCGTCCCGCGCGACCTCTTTGGCAAACCCAATGGTGAAGGTTTCCAGGGCGCCCTTCGACGAGGCGTAGTCGACGTATTCGTTGGGGCTGCCCAACCGCGCCGACGCCGATGATAGATTGATCACAGAGCCGCCGCGCCCGTTGTAGCGATGAGACATACGCTTTATCGCGTGCTGTGCGTACAGGATGGGACCGATAGAGTTGACTGCAAAGATGCGCTGCATGCGCTCGAAATCGAGATGCTCCAGCCGGGACTGCGGCGCCAGAATGGCGGCATTGTTGACCAGCACATCGATACGGCCGAACGTCTGATCGATCGCAGCGAACAGCCGAGCGACCTGTTCCGGATCCGCGCTGTCTGCGCGCATGGCCAGCGCTCGGCGCCCGACAGCTTCCACATCCGCGACCACCGCGAGCGCGGCAGATTGGTCGGCGACGTAGCTGATCGCCACATCGTAGCCCCGGGCGGCAGCCAGGCGAGCAGTCGCCGCGCCCACGCCGCGACTTCCACCTGTTATCAACATCAAGGGTGCCTGCGAGACAGCATTCATAGAGCGATCCTTTCTGGGGGTGATGGAACATAGTTTCAGGCCGCCAACCAGCCGTGTCTGTATCAAGGCCCGTCATGACGCTTGAATGTCAGTATCAGGTGCCTGGGTGAGCACTCATGCGCTGCCCCTCAGCCGATGATGATCGTGCCGGTGGCGATCACCACGCAGGCCAGAATTTTGCGAACAGTGAGCGACTCGCCCAGGAAGAAATACCCGATCAGCGCAGCGAACAGCACGCTGGTTTCACGCAAGGCCGACACCGCTCCCATGGGCGCGCCGGACATGGCGTAGATAATGATTCCATAGGCCACCAGAGACACCAGCCCACCGATGAAAGCGGCCATGAAACCGGGCCTGAAGGTGAACAGACTGCGTGCGTCGCGCAGGGCGATGTACACCAGTGGCATCAAGACACCCCACAAGGTGCACATCCATACCGTATAAGCCATCGCCGAACCGGACAGCCGCGCACCGATGCCATCGGTCACGCTGTAGGCGGCGATAAAGCACCCGGTTCCCAAGGCATACGGCAGGCTGGGAGTGGCCAACTTGCGGCCTTTGAAGGCCAGAGAAACGATTCCGCCAGAAACCAGCAGGATGCCGAGCAGCGCGCCTGAGCTCACGCTTTCCCCGGCGAAAATCGAGGCAAACAGGGTGATCAGGACAGGCGAAGAGCCTCGGGAAACCGGATAGGTCTGCCCGAGGTCACCCGCTCGATAAGTGCGCACCAGAAACAGGTTATAGCCAACGTGCAAGACCGCCGAAAGCACGACACAAAACCAGCTGGCCTTTGCCGGCGCAGGCAGAAACAAGGCGGCTACGGCACTGGCGACGGCCACCGCCACGCACATGATCGTCATGGACCAGAGCCGGTCCTCGCCACCGCGCAGCAGTGCATTCCAGCTGGCATGCAGCAAGGCGGCTAAAAGGACTAACAAGACGATGTCAAAAGGCATGCGCCATCCTAGCCAGCCTGACGCATTCAATTAAAGCGAAGTCTTCTCATCGAATCATGAGTAAATCCTCATGATTCATACATAACCCTGCTGCGCTTTCAGGCCCTGCTGAATCAGCCAGCTACGAAAATGGGCGACATGAGGTTGCGATTCGATACCTTTGGGGCAGACGAAGTAATAGGCAACCGGCGATGGGAAAGGAATATCGAACAACCTGACCAGGCTTGCATCGCTGATCTCCTTTTCCACGTGCCCGCTACGCACCAACGCGATCCCCTGGCCCAGCAACGCTGCTTCCACTGTCATGTTGGTGTCCGCGAACCTGACACTTTCGTGAAGAGAAGAAATACCCAGGCCGACATGTTGAAACCACACCTCCCATTTTGGCACCAGATCTGCACCGTCTCGGGTGAGCATCGGGTAGCGCAGCAGTTCGGCAGGCTCCATTGGCCTGCCGAAGCGCTGTAACAGATCCGGGCTGGCCACCGGAAAGATCTGTTCTCGGAACATGAACTCCGAGTAAAGCGCCGGGTAGTTGCCGTTGCCCAAACGAATCGCCACATCCGCCTCGCCGCTGGAAAATTTGATGGCTTTGTCTGTCGTATCCAACGTCACCAGGATTTCCGGATGTTGCTGAGCCAGGCTTGGCAACCTCGGCAGCAGCCATTTGAGGGCGAATGAATAAGTGGTACTGACCTGCAGCCGAATCCTGCCTTTTTGCTCCCTTAAGTCCGCCAGCGTTGCCTCAAGGTTGGAGAAGAACTCGCGTACGATGGGCGCAAGGGCGGCGCCAGCGGGGGTCAGGGTCAACGATTTGCCGCGCTGGAATAATTGCAGCCCCCAAATGTCCTCCAGGTGCTTCAACTGATGACTCACCGCACTCTGGGTGACATGCAGCTCTTCAGATGCGGAGGTGAACGTCGCGTGACGCGTGGCCACTTCAAACGCGCGCAGCGTGGCCGTGGGCGGCAGATCTTTCATGTCGTCTTTTCTTGGCGAGCAAGACAGGACCCGCCCTCTTATGAATGAAGGCTCATGATAGACCAACCGGAAACGGGTGGAGGGTGAATCGAATGGTGTCCCAGGCGGGGTTCGAACCTGCAACCTTCCCCTTAGGAGGGGGATGCTCTATCCAATTGAGCTACTGAGACACAATGCCAACGCTCTGAATGGCGCCAGCGGGACGGCGAGCATGTTAACGGCAAGCCTTTGTTTTGTCATGTCGTCATTGTCTTTTTCAGCTGTAGTCCGCCGGGTATTTGACTGTCGTGAAACACGCATCATGCAAATTGCAATGGCGCAAAATGACATCATTGCAAACTGCAACCCCCGCCGCGTCAAACATTTGCGTAACTTATTGTTTTTCATGGATATTTATTAATATTTCGCTTGGCATGCAGACTGCATTATCCCTATCCGTGCAATCCCCTTCATACCACTCCAAGCGAAGGTAACCGAGATGAACATGACTCTCTCCCTATTGAATGCTGCGGCACTCGTCGCACTGGTGGCTTTCCACTTTCAAGACAATGGCAAGACTGAGAGCGTCGCTGTTCAGGCTCAACCTCACTATTTGGTAAAACAGACACCACGTTTCGCGGCAGTTCCAGCGCAGCGCTCCGACGCGATGCTGGCGAACGATACCGATGAGGCGATTCCAGTGGATCGGTCCGAACGCTGGGTATTCTGAAGCCGCACGATGCAAGGGTTTGCCGATCCGTTTCTTCTTACGAGAACAGCCATGTCAAAAGCCGCACTGTCGTTCCTGATTCTGGCCATCATGGCCATCGCAGTTGATCAATTGCTTCCCGTGTCGATGGACTCGCTCGGAACGGTCGTCAAGATCGCAGCCGGTGTTTTCGCCAGTTTGTTTCTAGCAGCGTTATTCGTTGGTCGGCGCATCAAGTTCGATCCGGTGCTACGCCAGGTGAAACCGTAAGCGTCGATAGCCACACTCTGATTTCGTGATTCGCTTGATCCCACCAGTTTTAGCCTTCCGATAACGCCAGGAGACCCTTCGTCTCTTTCTTGGCGGCTTTCTCGTATTTTCCTCCAGACGCCACTACTCTGAAGACAGATAGCCATCATGGCGAATGCCTACGTAGCTTTTTCTGTACGACATTCCGACGTACTGGCGCTGTGGGGCCGGATGAACGGTATACGGGAACTTTGCTAACCAGGACGCATTTTGGATAATTGGTGCTGGCTAAACGCCTTTATCTAGTTCAATATTTGTCACAGATTTGACGCCAAGGTTCCGGCGCATTGATGCATGATGGCGGACCTTTATGCTGGCAGGTTGAACATTTCGCCGAAATGAGAGTCAGAGGATGACATCTCGCGGCCAATGCATGAACCGCCTCCCCTTTGAACTAAATCGGTTAAATATATGAGCCCTATGAAACAGGCCAATTATTCCAGTCGCACAGCTGACAAGTTCGTTGTCCGTCTTCCGGAAGGCATGCGCGAGCGCATTGCGGAAGTATCCAAAGACAACCATCGCAGCATGAACTCTGAAATCATCGCGCGTCTCGAACAAAGCCTGATTCAGGAAGGCGCCTTGGGCGACGAGCCTAAACTGCGCTTGGACAGCCCAGAACTGTCATTGCATGAACGCGAGTTGCTCCAACGTTTCCGCCAACTCGCTCATCGCCAGCAGAATGCTCTGGTTTCGCTGATCGCACACGACACCAGCCTGGCCGCCGACGACGAATAAGTCCCGAACGCCAGAAACTGAAAAGCCAGCTTAAAAGCTGGCTTTTTTGTAGGCTTTAGTTGTTAACGACCAATGACTTTCCAAAAAAAACCGCTCTCGAAGGCGGTTTTTTATTGTGGGTCACGTCACAGCAGGAAAATCGTCGCCAGTCCCAGGAAGATGAAGAAACCGCCGCTGTCAGTCATGGCGGTGATCATTACACTGGACCCCATTGCCGGGTCACGACCAAGACGTGCCAATGTCATTGGGATCAACACGCCCATGAAGGCGGCGAGCAACAGGTTCAACGTCATCGCCGCGGTCATGACCACACCCAGCGACCAGCTGTGGTAGAGCAGGTAGGCGACGATACCGATCACGCCACCCCAGATCACCCCGTTGACCAACGCGACCCCCAGCTCCTTGCGCATCAAGCGCGAGGTATTGCCGGTGCTGACCTGGTCCAGCGCCATGGCGCGAACGATCATGGTGATGGTCTGGTTACCGGAGTTACCGCCGATACCCGCCACGATCGGCATGAGTGCCGCGAGCGCTACCAGCTTTTCGATCGAGCCCTCGAACAGGCCAATCACCCGCGAGGCGATGAAAGCAGTGATGAGATTGACCGCCAGCCACGACCAACGGTTGCGCAACGAACGCCAGACCGACGCGAAGATGTCTTCCTCTTCACGCAAACCGGCCATGTTGAGCACTTCCGTCTCGCTCTCTTCACGAATCAGGTCAACCATTTCGTCAATGGTCAGACGGCCGATCAGCTTGCCGTTCTTGTCCACCACCGGCGAGGAAATAAGGTTGTAACGCTCGAAAGCCTGCGCGGCTTCATAGGCATCGCTGTCCGGGTGAAAGCTTACCGTATCGCTGGCCATGACTTCCGACACCTGCTTTTCAGGGTCGTTGACCAGCAGGCGTTTGATCGGCAGCACACCCTTGAGGACGCCATCGTAGTCGACCACGAAGAGTTTATCGGTGTGGCCCGGGAGCTCCTTGAGACGACGCAGGTAACGCAGCACCACTTCAAGGCTGACGTCTTCGCGAATGGTGACCATCTCGAAGTCCATCAGTGCGCCCACCTGATCCTCGTCGTAAGACAAGGCAGAACGCACACGCTCGCGCTGCTGGCTGTCGAGGGCTTCCATCAGCTCATGAACGACGTCGCGCGGCAGTTCTGGCGCAAGGTCCGCGAGTTCGTCTGCGTCCATTTCCTTGGCGGCGGCCAGCAACTCGTGATCGTCCATATCGGCGATCAGGGTTTCACGAACGGAATCGGATACTTCGAGAAGGATGTCGCCGTCGCGCTCGGCCTTGACCAGCTGCCAGACCGTCAGACGGTCTTCTACCGGGAGCGCTTCGAGAATATAGGCAACGTCGGCAGAGTGCAGATCATCGAGCTTGCGTTGCAGCTCGACCAGGTTTTGCCGGTGAACCAGGTTTTCAACGCGATCTTGATGCTGGCCTTCTTGACGATGAGTCAGATCTTCAACGACACGCTGACGCTGCAGCAGATCGACCACTTGAGCGAGGCGATCCTGAAGGCTTTCCTGCGTTTTTTTTACTTCAATTTCGGTCATAGGCGAACTCCACTCCCAGCAGTGGAACACGCCGGAAGATCAATCAGTCGATTCTTGATTGGTAAAGCTTAATTCTGAGTTGCTACTGGGTAAGTCCATGGAGGGATTCCACAAGCCCCGGCGGGGCTGACGGGCGCAATCATACACCGCTTGCCGGGGCTTCATGTTAAAAATTCAACGCGGAACAAGCGCTTGCAACACAATGTTAACCATTGTCCGAGTCGTTATTGCTACGACGTCACATCCCGAGAAGAAAACACGCTCGCTCGCAGATTTTCATCTGGCTAGTCTCCCCTGACACCCGTCGTCAAGGAGGACGCTGTCATGCCTTTGGACATACGTAAAACCGTTATTACAGCCCTGCTGCTCCTGCCAGCCGCCGCAGGAGCGACATCGGTACACCGTTGCGAAGACGAAAGCGGCAACATTACCTTCGCCACCCTCAGTTGCCCGCCAGGGCAGTTGCAAAAATCGCTGAGCGTGAACAGCCCTCTGCCCGGAACGGTCCCTATTGCCCCCTCGTCAGTAAAGGAAGTCGTAAAAAGACAGCCAGAGAACAACGAGCTGGTGGTGGTCGGCCAGCGTGACGACGGCTGTGGAAACGTATTGAGCGCCGAACAACGTCGCAGAGCGATCATCAACCAGCAGACACCGGCCGGGATGACGAAACGAGATGTAGAAAGCCTGCTGGGCAAGCCGGACAGGATCATCGGGCGCAACGCCGAACTGCGTTATGTGTACGAGAAAAAGAAGGGTCGCAGCCGACAGGTTCAGTTCGATGAACATGGATGCGTGAAAGGAACACGCCAGATGCGTAAAACGGAGAAGTGAAACACAGAAAAGCAAAAAGCCCGCATTTGCATGCAGGCTTTTCGTTTTATGGTGCACTCGACAGGATTCGAACCTGTGACCGCTCGGTTCGTAGCCGAGTACTCTATCCAGCTGAGCTACGAGTGCATGTGGCGCTTGATAAACCAGATCACCTCTGGTCGCTGCATTTTACTTCTGGAAGTGATTGGTACTTCCGAAGACCTGTTAAAGCCAGGCTCTTTCTTAAAGCTGTTATTCGTACTGCTACAAATAACGCTTAAATGGTGCACTCGACAGGATTCGAACCTGTGACCGCTCGGTTCGTAGCCGAGTACTCTATCCAGCTGAGCTACGAGTGCATTTGTTGCCGCGCATTATAGGCCGCCGAATCTTTTGGTCAAGCACTTTTTCTAGTAAATTCAATAACTTACCGATCAAGCCAGATTACCACGTACTACGCAAATAATGGCGGAGAACGGGGGATTCGAACCCCCGACACCCTTTTGAGGTGTACTCCCTTAGCAGGGGAGCGCCTTCGGCCACTCGGCCAGCTCTCCGCAACACGGGGCGTATAATAACCACCCTTTTCCCCGTTTGCAAACCAAAAATTCAATAAAAATTAATGGCTTGGTTCCTGATCCTTCTCTTTCTTAATGCGCAGGTAAATCTCTTCACGGTGAACCGCCACTTCCTTGGGCGCGTTGACGCCAATTCGTACCTGGTTACCTTTTACGCCGAGCACGGTCACGGTGATTTCACCGTCCCCGATTATCAGGCTTTCCGCGCACCGACGGGTCAAAATCAGCATACCTATCTCCTCAACCTGAATTCAGGGACTACAGTCTGCACAGTCAAAAGGCATCAGCCCGAGCCAGCATCGGCAGCAGGTCTACGCCTGAGTATTGACTAGTGGCGGGAAAAAAACAGTTTTCTCGCGCACATCAGAAACACAAAAGGCGCGGTGAACCGCGCCCTTTGGCCAAACCCTTACTCGCCCTGACGCGGCGTATCGAGTTCGAAAGCCGTGTGCAGAGCGCGAACGGCCAGTTCCAGGTACTTCTCTTCGATCACGACCGAGACCTTGATTTCGGAAGTGGAGATCATCTGGATATTGATGCTTTCCTTGGCCAGCGCTTCGAACATGCGGCTGGCAACACCTGCGTGCGAGCGCATGCCGACGCCGACGATGGAGACCTTGGCAATCTTCGTGTCGCCAATGACTTCACGGGCGCCGATTTCCCTGGCGGTGTTCTCCAGCACTTGCAGCGCAGACTGGTAGTCGTTGCGGTGAACGGTGAAGGTGAAGTCCGTGGTGTTATCGTGCGAAACGTTCTGCACGATCATGTCCACTTCGATGTTCGCGCCACTGATCGGGCCCAGGATCTTGAAAGCAACGCCCGGGGTGTCTGGCACGCCACGGATCGTCAGCTTGGCTTCGTCGCGGTTGAAAGCGATGCCAGAAATGATCGGCTGTTCCATGGATTCCTCTTCATCAATGGTAATGAGGGTGCCTGGACCCTCCTTGAAGCTGTGCAGTACGCGCAGCGGGACGTTGTACTTGCCGGCGAACTCGACCGCACGGATCTGCAACACCTTGGAACCGAGGCTGGCCATTTCCAGCATCTCTTCGAAGGTGATCTTGTCCAGACGCTGAGCCTGGGACACGACGCGCGGGTCAGTGGTGTAGACGCCATCGACATCGGTGTAGATCTGGCATTCGTCAGCCTTCAAGGCCGCCGCCAGCGCGACGCCGGTGGTGTCGGAGCCACCGCGACCCAGGGTCGTGATGTTGCCGTTCTCGTCGACGCCCTGGAAACCGGCGACCACTACAACACGGCCTTCTTTCAGGTCAGCGCGAATCTTCTGGTCGTCGATCTGCAGAATACGCGCCTTGTTGTGCGCGCTGTCGGTCAGGATGCGGACCTGATTGCCGGTGTAGGAAACCGCTGGCACGCCGCGTTTGATCAAGGCCATGGCCAGCAAGGCAATGGTGACCTGCTCGCCGGTGGAAACGATCACGTCCAGTTCGCGAGGAACCGGCTGATCGCTGATCTGCTTGGCCAGGTCGATCAGCCGATTGGTTTCGCCGCTCATGGCGGACAGAACCACCACCAGATCATCACCCGCTTCGCGGAATTTTTTGACTTTGTCGGCCACCTGCTCGATGCGCTCGACCGAGCCCACGGAGGTTCCGCCAAATTTCTGTACGATTAAAGCCATCTCAAAGCCGCCTCAGCCCGTGAAGGGCGCCCGTTAAACATTCAAACCGCGTAGCGCCGGAGCCTACGGAAGCAGGCCCCGGTGGGTCGACTTAAATTCCCTGCTCGGCGAACGGAACAGCCAGCGCGAGCGCTGCGTCCAGGCCAGCGGCATCAACGCCACCACCCTGCGCCATATCAGGACGACCGCCACCTTTACCGCCCACGGCGGCGGTCGCTTGCTTCATCAAATCACCGGCTTTGAGTTGGCCAGTCAGGTCCTTGGTGACGCCTGCCACCAGCACGACCTTGTCCTCATGCACACCGCCGAGCAGGATCACTGCGCGACCGAGTTTGTTCTTCAGCTGGTCGACCAGGGCCAGCAGCGCCTTGCCATCCTGACCGTCGAGACGGGCAGCGAGGACCTTGGCACCCTTGACGTCCACCGCAGCGGCAGACAGATCGTCGCCCGCAGCGCTGGCCGCCTTGGCCTGCAGTTGCTCCAGTTGTTTTTCCAACAGGCGATTGCGTTCCAGCACAGCCGTCAGCTTGTCCAGCAGGTTGTCGCGGTTGCCTTTGACCAGGCTCGCGGCCTCCTTCAATTGCTCCTCAGCGGTATTCAGGTAGGCCAGTGCAACGGCGCCGGTGACCGCCTCGATACGACGCACGCCGGCAGCCACGCCACCTTCGCTAATGATCTTGAACAACGCGATGTCGCCGGTACGTTTGGCGTGGATACCGCCGCACAGCTCGACCGAGAAATCGCCACCCATGCTCAGTACGCGAACGCTGTCGCCGTACTTCTCGCCGAACAGCGCCATGGCGCCCTTCTTTTTGGCGGTGTCGATGTCGGTTTCTTCCGTCTCGACTGCAGTGTTCTTGCGCACCTGGGCGTTGACGATGTCTTCCAGAGCCTTGATCTGCTCTGGCTTGATCGCTTCGAAGTGACTGAAGTCGAACCGCAGGCGCTGACTGTCGACCAGCGAGCCTTTCTGCTGAACGTGATCGCCCAACACCTGGCGCAGCGCTGCGTGCAGCAGGTGAGTCGCCGAGTGGTTCAGGGAAGTCGCTTGACGCACTTGCGCAGCGACTTCGGTGCTGACGATGGTGCCGACCTTCAGACTGCCCGACACCTGAATGCCGTGGTGCAGGAATGCGCCGCCCGTCTTGGTAGTGTCGCTGACGTCGAAACGCGCGTCGCCCGCGGTGAGGTAACCGCTGTCGCCGATCTGGCCGCCGGATTCGGCATAGAACGGGGTCTTGTCGAGAATGACCACACCGTCTTCGCCTTCATGCAGCTGCTCGACCGCCGCACCCTCCTTATAGAGAGCGACGACTTTAGCCTCGCCTGCCGTGGCGCTATAACCGGTGAACTCGGTGGCGACATCGACCTTGACCAGACTGTTGTAGTCCATGCCGAAGGCGCTGGCCGAACGCGCGCGTTCACGCTGGGCATCCATCTCACGTTCGAAACCGGCCTCATCGAGAGTCAGGTTGCGCTCACGGGCGATGTCGCCGGTCAGGTCCATCGGGAAGCCGTAGGTGTCATAAAGTTTGAACACCACATCGCCCGGCACCACGGTGCCTTTGAGCTCAGCCAGATCCTGCTCGAGAATCTTCAAGCCCTGCTCCAGAGTCTTGGCGAACTGCTCCTCTTCAGCTTTGAGGACGCGCTCGATGTGCGCCTGCTGGGATTTCAATTCCGGGAACGCTTCACCCATCTCGGCGACCAGCGCGGCGACGATCTGGTAGAAGAAGCTGCCCTTGGCGCCCAGTTTGTTGCCGTGACGGCAGGCGCGACGGATGATGCGACGCAGCACATAGCCACGGCCTTCGTTGGAGGGCAGCACGCCATCGGCGATCAGGAAACCGCAGGAACGGATGTGGTCGGCAACGACTTTCAGCGATGGTTGTGCGTCATTGCTGCAGCCGATGGCCCTGGCCGACGCCACCAGCAGGCTCTGGAACAGGTCGATCTCGTAGTTCGAATGCACGTGTTGCAACACGGCGCTGATCCGCTCCAGGCCCATGCCGGTGTCCACCGACGGCGCAGGCAGCGGGTGCAGCACGCCATCGGCGGTGCGATTGAACTGCATGAAAACGTTGTTCCAGATCTCGATGTAACGGTCGCCGTCCTCCTCCGGCGAGCCCGGTGGGCCACCCCAGATGTCAGCGCCGTGATCGTAGAAGATCTCGGTGCAAGGACCGCACGGGCCAGTATCGCCCATGGTCCAGAAGTTGTCGGACGCGTAAGGCGCACCCTTGTTGTCGCCGATGCGGACCATACGCTCGGCTGGCACGCCGACTTCCCTGGTCCAGATGTCATAGGCTTCGTCGTCCGAGGCATAAACCGTGACCCAGAGTTTTTCCTTAGGCAGGTTCAACCACTTCTCGGAGGTCAGGAAGGTCCAGGCGTAGGTGATCGCATCGCGCTTGAAGTAGTCGCCGAAGCTGAAGTTACCCAGCATTTCAAAGAAGGTGTGGTGACGAGCGGTGTACCCGACGTTTTCCAGGTCGTTGTGTTTGCCACCGGCGCGAACGCACTTCTGGCTGCTGACGGCACGGGTATAGGCTCGTTTTTCCTGGCCCAGGAAGCAATCCTTGAACTGGTTCATACCTGCGTTGGTGAACAGCAGGGTCGGGTCGTTGCCTGGGATCAAGGAGCTGGAGGCTACTCGAGTGTGGCCTTGCTCTTCGAAGAAGCGAAGGAAGGCTTCACGGATTTCTGCGCTTTTCATAGGTTCTTCCACGGGAACTGCAGCCTGAGGCAAATGCATAACGTCATTCGACGTAGCGACGGCAAAGGGCCGCATTATATAGGCGTTACTTGAACGGTACAGTGACTTTGTACGATAGATGCAGCCAATTGGATTATCGGTCGATTATCGGCTGCCGAATTCCGCAAACGCCGCGACCACCTGCTCCATTTGCGCGGCCGACGCATCCAGATGCGTGACCATGCGCAAACGCGGCGCCGCGCTGAGCACAATCTTCCGCTCGGCACAAAAGGCCTTGAGTTGTTCGGCACGGTCGCCGATCTGCACGTAGACCATGTTGGTCTGCACCGGCTCGACATCGAAGCCCAGCTCGCCCAACGCCTTACCCAGAAACGCGGCATTGGCGTGGTCATCGGCCAGACGTTCGACCTGATGCTCCAGCGCGTACAGCCCAGCCGCTGCGATGGAACCTGCCTGACGCATGCCGCCGCCGACCATTTTGCGCAAACGACGCGCCTTGGCAATGAACTCGCCGGACCCGCATAGCACCGAGCCGATAGGCGCGCCCAGGCCCTTGGACAAGCAGACCGATACTGAGTCGAAATGCCGAGCGATCTCGCGGGCGTCGACACCCAGCTTGATCGCAGCGTTGTACAGGCGCGCGCCATCCAGATGCAGCCCCAGGCCCTTCTCACGGGTCAGCTTGCGCGCCGCCGCCAGATAGTCCAGGGACAGGACCTTGCCCTGCATGGTGTTTTCCAGCGCCAGCAAACGGGTGCGGGCGAAATGGAAATCGTCGGCCTTGATCGCAGCGACCACCTGATTCAGGTCCAGCGAGCCGTCGGCCTGGTTGTCCAGAGGCTGCGGCTGGATCGAACCCAACACTGCCGCGCCGCCGCCTTCATATTTGTAAGTGTGCGCCTGCTGCCCGACGATGTACTCATCGCCACGCTCGCAATGCGCCATCAGAGCCAACAGGTTGCTCATGGTGCCGGTCGGCACGAAAAGCGCCGCGGCAAAACCCAGACGCTGCGACAGCCACGACTCCAGTTTGTTGACCGACGGGTCCTCGCCATACACGTCGTCGCCCAGCGGCGCATGGGCCATGGCGTCGCGCATGCCTGCGGTGGGTTGGGTCACTGTGTCGCTGCGCAGATCGATAACCGTCACGATGAAGCTCCCTGAAATGTGGGTCGAAACTCAGGTTTGAGGCCAGAGCCGAGGTTTTGAGGCCGGAACCAGGGTTCTGCGGCCGGAGCCTAGGATAATCAAGACTCCGCGCGAGAATTCCAAGACGGGCTTATAAGAAAAGCTGATGAAAACCATCAAAAAGGCTCCATGCACATTCCGAAAATTTGTGTTACAAACTGCACGCCGACGAATTATGCCGTCGGCAACGTTCTCAGGGCGGGGTGCGATTCCCCACCGGCGGTAATGGCGCGCAATGCGTCTAGCCCGCGAGCGCTCGGACAGGGTTTCGATCCTGGGCGAGGTCAGCAGACCTGGTGAGATCCCAGGGCCGACGGTCATAGTCCGGATGAAGAGAGAACGGGATTGGCACCACAGGATCGCCTCGAAGCATTGCACGCGCGTTGTCGCCGAGCCTGCTATCGACCGTACCCTAGGCATCCCCTTCTATCCAAAACGCCCTGTTTTTTAATTAAACAGGAGTCAGAACACATGCAACTTACCGCAATTCACGCTCACGAGCGCATCGCTTTCATTCAAGCATGCTGGCACAAAGATATCGTCGATCAGGCGCGCAAAGGTTTCGTCGCCGAGATGGCGAACCACGGTTATGCCGAGAGTGACATTGACTTCTTTGAAGTAGGTGGCGCCTTTGAAATTCCCCTGCACGCCAAACTGCTTGCCAACACCGGCCGCTACGGTGGCGTCGTGGCGGCAGGCCTGGTGGTGGATGGCGGGATCTATCGCCACGAGTTCGTCGCGCAATCGGTGATCAGCGCGCTGATGCAGGTTCAACTGGAAACGGAAGTGCCGGTGTTCTCGGTGGTCCTCACCCCGCATCACTTCCATGCAGGTGAAGAGCACCAGAAATTCTTCTTTGATCACTTCGTGCACAAAGGTCAGGAAGCGGCCAGGACCTGCGCCGACACCTTGGCCAAGCTGCGTGCAGTGCGTCGGGTGGGTGAAGTGCAGAAAGCGGTGGGTTGATTGTTCTGAAGAGGTCGCTCCCACGCTCGGCGAAGATCGTTCCCGCGCTCTGCGTGGGGATGTTCGCGTAACGTTCTGCGTCACAGGACGCGGAGCGTCCAGGTGGGCGTTACCGCGCGGAGCATGGGATCGATCATCCAGCCAGTAAAATCCCTATGCCAACTGTTCATCCGTAGTCGGCACGATCAGAATCCCCGCGCGCAGCCCGTTCTTGACCTTAGGGTTGGGAAAGATGATGCGCGCACCCTCCTCCTCGACCACCCAGCGTGAATCGGACGGGTCTTCGGCCAGCAGAAACCCTTTGTCCAGTTCGGTGAAGTTTTCGATGTCGTCAGGCAGATGCAGACGGAATGCATCGCTGCGCTTGATGATTTCCCGCGCAACGCTGAACAGCTTCAGACCGGCGATCTGATCGCCCACAAGCGGCTCGGTGCCTTTGATCAACTGCTCCAACGAGACTTTCAGGGGCGACAGGTTGACCTGCTGGTTCTGCCCGAACGGGCGAGCCTTGCCTAGCTCCAACGTGAAGGATTCGGCGCCGAGTTTGTCGTAGGTGTAGGCGCTGAACACGATGGAAGGCTTGTTCTGCAGCAGCACCGCTTCCATTCCCGCGCCATGCAGCCGGACCAGTTCGCGGCGTGAATGCTGACGGCCTTCTTTCCACGGATACAACGCGAACTGTTCGATCTTCGAGCCACGAATCGCGGTGTGCAGGTCGTAATGCAGCCGATAGCGGTCGGGCACGCTGAAAAAGGTCGCGGCCAGACGCTCCAGCTCGCAAGCCCGCAGCGCTTCGTTGCCGCTGCTCTGCTCGTGACGGCCATTGAAAAGTCGATTGACGTCCTGCTCGACATAGCGCTCGCCGCGGCGCATGGCCTCGGGGTTGCCGAAGAGGAAAAGAATACGCACGCGAGGCTTGAGTTCACCTCGGGCAATGGCGTGAATCAGTTCGTCCAGCAGCTCGATCGGCGCGGTTTCATTGCCATGAATACCCGCCGACAGGAGCAGATCGGTTCCATTGTCCCGAGCCTCGGGGGGCCGTACTTCCAGAGCCCCCTCCGCCAACCAGCGCAAACGCACGCCGTCGACGGTCAGTTGAGTCTTTTCCGCGGGTTCGCGACCCGCCAGGGTCAGTTCAAGCAGTTTGCCGAGGGCGAGCATGAGCCGGATTCCTGCTTAGTCGTGGTTGCAGTCGGGGCCGTGCACGTGGCCAGCGTCATCATCACCGCCGACGTCTGCCGGTTCCATTTCCAGTTGCAGGCTGACCAGGTTGGTCGCCAACGGACGCAACAGCAGGTTGGCGTATTCGGCATCGTCTTCTTCGACGTCCACACCGATCAGCAACTGGCCGCGGCCGTCTTGCTGAATCCACACCTCTTTGCCCTGCCAGATAACGGCAAAACGGGTGCAGGAAGTTTCCAGCTGAGTGCCGTCGGTGTCTTCAAGGATCAAACGCAGGGCGTCGGTCATGGCAAAAACTCTCTCTGTATAAAACACAGACATCACCTGCCTGACGCAAAAGCGATCAGGTGTGATGTCATGCAAGCATCAATTGATTTGGAAAGGATAGACCGCGCCCAGCTTCAAGTGCTGCGTCAGTTCATCCAGTGCCGTACGGCATTCGGTCAACAGTTGCGGGTCGGCCAGGTCGCTTTCGCTCAGGCGATCGCGGTAGTGCTTGTCCACCCACTGAGTCAGCGTGTCGTACAACGGCGCGGTCATGATAACCCCTGGATTGACCGCCGCCAGTTCCGTTTCATTCAGCGCCACCCGCAAGCGCAAGCAAGCCGGGCCACCGCCGTTCTGCATGCTCTGCTTGAGATCGAAGACCTTGACCTCGCGAATCGGGCCCTCATCGGCGATCAAACGCTGCAGGTAACTCCAAACACGCTCGTTGCTGCGGCACTCTTCCGGCACGATCAGCAGCATTGAGCCATCGGCACGGGACAGCAGTTGGCTGTTGAACAGGTAGGAGCGCACGGCGTCATCGACCGCCACTTCGGAGCGCGGCACGCAGATAGCCTGGAAACGGCCGCCGCGACGCGCGAGCTTGTCGTGCAATTCGCTGAGCATGTGCTCGGTATTGAGGAACGCGTCTTCGTGATAGAACAGCACCTCGCCGTTGCCGACCGCTATCACGTCGTTGTGGAATACGCCCTGATCGATCACCGCCGGATTCTGCTGCCCGTACACGACCCCTTCGTCGCTCAACCCGTGTAAACGTGCGACGGCTTGCGAGGCTTCCAGGGTCTGACGCGCCGGGTATTTCTGCGGCGCAGGGAATCGGGTATCGAACGCGGCACGACCAAAGACGAAGAACTCCACGCCAGCTTCACCGTAGTTGCGGCAGAAACGCGTGTGGTTAGCCGCGCCCTCGTCGCCGAATTGGGCGACGGCGGGCAAGGCAGCGTGATGGGCGAAGTGCTGCTGATCGGCGAACATCGCGCCCAGCACGCGGCTGGTGGTCGGATGTTCGATGCTGCGGTGGTATTTGCAGTTGAGGTTGGCGGCGGTGAAATGCACGCGACCGTCTGCCGTATCGGCGCTCGGGCTGACCGTCGCGGCATTAGCCACCCACATGCTCGATGCCGAGCAACTGGCCACTAGCAGCGGCATGGACTGTTTGGCCGCTCGCTCGATGACCTGCGCATCAGTACCGCCAAAACCCAACTTGCGCAGCCCTGCGATATCCGGACGCTCCTGCGGCGCCAGCACCCCTTGGGTGAAGCCCAGCTCGGTCAACGCCTTCATTTTCGCCAGGCCTTGCAGCGCTGCCTCTCGCGGGTTGGACGCCTGCTGGCAATTGCTCTGGGACGCGACGTTGCCGTAGGACAGCCCGCCGTAGTTATGGGTTGGCCCCACTAGACCGTCAAAGTTGACTTCACAGGATTTCATCGGTGAGGCTCCGTGGATCTGTTTTTATAAACATCAATTTCATACGCGCCTTGCCCTGAAGGAGCGCGCTTGCCCGTGAAGGCTTTATATCTGCCGAAAGAGTTTCGTCGGATGGACATCAGCATTCGCGGGCAAACGTGCTCCCACAGTTATCAGTCATGCGCCATCGTTATCCCCGGCGTCAGGCTCGCTGGCAATACCAGCGTCCCGCTCTCCAGCGACGCCACCGGATACGCGCAATAGTCCGCTGCATAATAGGCGCTCGCTCGATGATTACCCGACGCCCCGATTCCACCGAACGGCGCGGTACTGGCTGCCCCCGTCAATTGCTTGTTCCAGTTGACGATACCCGCGCGGCTTTGCAGCCAGAACTGCTGATAACGCTCTCGGGAATCGGACAGCAGGCCAGCAGCCAGCCCGTACTGCGTGGCATTGGCCTCCTGGATTGCGGCGTCGAAATCAACGTAGCGAATGACCTGCAGCAACGGGCCGAACAGTTCCTCATCCGGCCGATCATTCACATCGCTGACATCCAGGATCCCCGGCGTCAGCAGTGCCGACTGCGCATCTGGCTGAGTCATATCCAACAGCGACACAGCGCCGTTGGCCAGCAGGTGCTCCTGCGCATCGACCAGTGCCTGAGCGGCCTGCAGGGAAATCACCGAGCCCATGAAGGGCGCCGGCTGCTGATCGAATGCGCCTACCTGAATGGTCGCGGTCACCTCAACCAATCGCGCCATGAAGGCGTCACCCCACGCCCCTTGCGGCACCAGCAGACGACGCGCGCACGTGCAGCGCTGCCCTGCCGAAATGAAGGCCGACTGAATCACGGTGTACACCGCCGCATCGACATCGGCGACCCGATCGACCACCAGCGGGTTATTGCCGCCCATCTCCAGGGCTAGAATCTTGTCGGGGCGCCCAGCGAATTGCTGATGAAGCGAATTGCCCGTACGGCTGGAACCGGTGAAAAACAGACCGTCGATTCCGGCGTTGGCCGCCAGCGCGATACCGGTTTCCCGCGCGCCCTGCAGCAGATTCAGCACACCTGCGGGCAGACCTGCATCGATCCAGCACTGCACGGTCAGCTCGGCAACCTTCGGCGTCAGTTCGCTGGGCTTGAACACCACGGCGTTACCCGCCAGCAGCGCCGGAACGATGTGCCCATTAGGCAGATGCCCCGGAAAGTTGTAAGGGCCGAACACCGCCACCACGCCATGGGGCTTGTGTCGCAGCACGGCAGTGGCGTCGCCCAGCGGGCCGCTCTTCTCACCGGTGCGTTCGCGGTAGCTCTGGATCGAGATCGCCACCTTATTGACCATGCTGGTCACTTCTGTAGCCGATTCCCACAGCGGCTTGCCGGTTTCCTCACCGATGCAGCGGGAGATTTCATCGGCACGGCTTTTTAGCGTGGCCGCGAACGCTTCCAGAACAGCGATGCGCTCTTCCAGCGTACGAGTTGCCCAGGCCGGAAATGCCCGACGCGCGGCTGTGACAGCTGCATCGACCTGTTCGGTGGTAGCGCCCTGCCCTGTCCAGATCACCTGTTGCGAGACCGGGTTCAGCGATTGAAAGGCCTCGCCCTGCCCGGCTTGCCAGGCACCTGCGATATACAAGGTGTTCATCAAATGCCCTCCCGAGCTGGAGACAGAGGCACCGCGCGAACCTGATCGCCGGCATTCAGGCGCAAACGCTTGGCGGTTTTCGGGTCGACGACCAGCGTGCCCGCGGCGAAACGCGCAGGTGCGGCCGTCACCCGGCAGTCTTCGCGCTTGCGGTTGTGGATAAGGAATAACGTGGCATCATCGCCCGGCGTGCCAACCGCCAGCACCAACGCCTGACTGTCGCGCACGGCGCGGATCTTGGCGGTTTCGCACTCGATGGCCGGGCCGGCATCGAAGATATCGACGTAACCCTGATAGCTGAAGCCTTCAGCCTTTAGCATGGTCAGCGCAGGTTCGGTACTGGTGTGCACGCGCCCGATGACATTGCGCGCAGCCTCGGAAAGAAAGCAGCTATACAGCGGGAACTTCGGCATCAGTTCGGCGATGAACGCGCGATTGCCGACGCCGGTCAGGTAATCGGCCTGACTGAATTCCATCTTGAAGAAGTGTCGTCCCAGGCTTTCCCAGAACGGCGAATGGCCCTGCTCGTCGGAAATGCCGCGCATCTCGGCGATAACCTTGTTGCCGAACAGCTCGGGGAATTCCGCGATGAACAGCATCCGCGCCTTCGACAGCAGGCGACCGTTGAGACCATTGCGCAAATCGGCGTGCAGAAACAGCGAGCACAGTTCCGAATTGCCGGTCAGATCGTTGGCCAGGAACAGCGTCGGGATCTCACGATAGATCTTCAATTCCTGAGAGGCGCTGACCGTCAAACCCACCCGGTAGTTGTACCAGGGCTCACGCAGACCGACGGCGCCTGCAATGGCGGAAATACCGACCACCCGCCCTTCGTCGTCTTCGAGGACGAACAGATAATCGGCGTCACCCCGCTCGGCTTCGCCAGCGAAGGTTTTCTCGGCCCAACCGACCCGGTGCGCCAGACGCTCTTCGTTGGCCGGCAGTGTGGTCAGGCCTGCGCCTGTACTGCGCGCCAGGTCGATCAGCGCCGGTAGATCACTGCTGCGTACGGGACGAACGATCATGCTTTCTCCTCAAGCCGGTTTCCGTGAAAACCAGCGAACTCGCTAACCTGCGACACGGCGTCAGGCTTGATCAGCGCTGACCACCGATGACTCAACTATCAAACCGCGACGATGCGCACACTGGCGCCTTCACCCACACCCAGCGCCTCGGCTGCCGTCAGGCTCAGGGTTACCGGTTTGCCGGGCACCCAGTCCAGCTCCAGCATCACTGCGCGGTAGTCCTGCAACTGGCTGTTGGCAACCAGATAAGGACGCCCACCTTTAACGGCGTCGCCGCTGTTGACGGTGTCGACTTTCACTGGCACCACGCGGCTCTGGGCGATCGAGCGGATGCCGGAAACCCTGGCGTGCAGCGTTGGGCCGCCGTCGAAGATGTCGATGTAATGATCGGTTTCGAAGCCTTCGCGCATCAGGATGTCGAAAGTGATCTGAGCTCTCGGATGAACCTGGCCCATAGCCTCCTGAGCCTCGTCCGGCAGCAGCGGGACGTAGATCGGGTAATGCGGCATCAGCTCGGCGAGGAAGGTGCGGCTCTTCAGGCCGCAGATCCGCTCGGCCTCGGCGTAGTTGAGGTCGAAGAAGTTGCGGCCGATGGCGTCCCAGAACGGCGAATCACCGTTCTCGTCGCTGTAGCCGACGATCTCGGTTACCACCGAATCGGCGAAACGCTCAGGGTGCGCCGCGACGAACAGCAGCCGCGCCCGGGAGTTGAGTTCCGACCACAGTGTGCCGACCAGTTCGGGCAGCACATAGAAGCTGGTCAACAGGCTGTTGCCAGTCAAGTCGTGACACTGGGAAAGCACGTGAATCTTATTGTGAATCTTCAGTTCGCGGGAGGCATGCACGAAGGTCTCGTTGCGGAAGCTGTAGAACGGCTCGGAATACCCGGCCGAGGCGACGATTCCGGAACAGCCGACCAGACGACCGGAGTCGGTGTCCTCCAGCACGAAGAAATAGGTTTCCTCACCGTTGAAACTGACCTCCGCGGCGAACGACGCCTCAGAGGCGGCGATCTTGTCACCCAGACGTCCAGCGTCATCCGGCAGGGACGTGACACCAATCGGACTGTCCGCCGCGAGTCGTTGGACCTCGCTCAGATCAGCCATTTGCGCGGGGCGCATCACCAGCATGGTGTCACTCCTTGAGAAAAGAATCGGGCCGGTGGTCCGGCAAAAGAAAAGGCGGGTCACAACAGGAACCCTTGTAGGAGCGCTTACCCGCGATCAGCGTGTCAGTCGACACCTGCGCCGGGCATCCGCGCTCCTACAGGGTTGCGTCTGTCAGGCCTTGGTCAGCTTGGCAACCGCACGCTCGAAGCGGTCCAGGCCTTCGTTGATATCGGCATCCTCGATCACCAGACTCGGCGCAAAACGCACTACGTCAGGACCGGCTTGCAGGATCATCACGCCTTCATGCTCGGCGGCGTTGAAGAATTCCTTGGCCTTGCCCTTCCAGGCGTCGGTCAGCACACAGCCGATCAACAGCCCCATGCCACGCACTTCGCTGAACACGCCGTATTGCTGGCCGATCTTCTCCAGACGAGCCTTGAACAGTTCATGCTTGGCGTTGACGCCTGCGAGCACTTCGGGGGTATTAACCACATCGATGACCGCCTCGCCTACTGCGCAGGCCAGCGGGTTGCCGCCATAGGTGGTGCCGTGAACGCCAACGGACAGATGCTTGGCCAGTTTTTCGGTGGTCAGCATGGCCGCCATCGGGAAACCGCCGCCGATGCTCTTGGCGCTGGACAGAATGTCGGGGGTCACGCCGTAATGCATGTAAGCGAACAGATGACCGCTGCGGCCCATGCCGCTCTGCACTTCGTCGAAAACCAGTAGCGCGTTGTGCTCGTCACACAGCTTGCGCGCCCCTTGCAGGTATTCCAGTTCGGCTGGCAGCACGCCGCCCTCGCCCTGAATCGGCTCCAGAACCACTGCGCAGGTCTTGTCGCTCACGGCGGCTTTCAGCGCTTCGAGATCGTTGTACGGCACGTGTGTGATGCCAGTGATCTTCGGGCCAAAGCCGTCGGAATATTTCGGCTGGCCACCGACGCTCACGGTAAAGAGCGTGCGACCGTGGAAGCTGTTCAGCGCAGCGACAATTTCGTACTTCTCGGTGCCGTATAGATCGTGCGCCACGCGACGGGCCAGCTTGAAAGCTGCCTCGTTGGCTTCGGCGCCAGAGTTACAGAAGAACACGCGCTCGGCAAAGGTGGCGTCGACCAGCTTCCTGGCCAGACGCAGCGCTGGCTCGTTGGTGAACACGTTGGAGACATGCCACAGCCTGTTGGCTTGCTCGGTCAGTGCGCCGACCAGCGCCGGATGCGCATGGCCCAGCACGTTGACCGCGATGCCGCCGGAGAAATCGACCAGTTCACGACCCGACTGATCCCAGACGCGCGAACCCTGACCGCGTACGGGAATGAACGCTGCGGGGGCGTAGTTGGGGACCATCACCTGGTCAAAATCGGCACGTTGCACCGGAACTTGCTCAACGGACATCGGAGTCTCCTGAAGAGGAACGCCTGCCTGGGACTGGCGAGCGATGGAAGGATTGTAAGGACTGATTTCGGTCCGGCCTTGCCGCCAAGCGACAACTTCTTATAGCGCCAAACCGGCTTTTTCCGAGGTTTTCTGCAATGCGACAAATAGGGTCGGAAAGGCGCAGTTTAAACGTTGAAGAGGCGTTGTAGCAGCGTCCTGTCGATTTGAATGCCAATTGTCGATCTCGGAATCAATGTGGGAGCGAGCTTGCTCACGGAGGGCCGGTGCATCCGCCACCTCGGGGATGGATGAAATGCAGCCTTCGGGAGCAAGTTCATTCGCGAGAAAACGTGACAGACGCGTGTACCGCCACACCGATTTTTCGCGAATGAATTCGCTCAGGGGATTGGAAGCTATTCGAGATCTCGGTTACCCGCGCTCTGCAGGCACCGACGACAATTCGAACGGGCTGCTGCTGCGGCGCTGATTGCGGTCTTCGCGGGGGGTGGCACCGAAGAAGTTGCGATAGGCGCTGGAGAAGTGCGGGCCGGAGGAGAAGCCACAGGAAAGGCCGATCTGAATGATCGACTTGCTGGTCTGCATCAGCATCTGCCGGGCCTTGTTCAGGCGCAGTTCAAGGTAATACTGGCTTGGGACGCGATTGAGGTACTGCTTGAAGATCCGCTCCAGCTGTCGGCGCGACACGCACACATGCTGGGCGATCTCGTCGGTGGTCAGCGGCTCTTCGATGTTGGCCTCCATCAACAGGACGGCCTGAGTCAACTTCGGATGGCTGGAGCCCAGGCGGTTCTGCAACGGAATGCGCTGACGCTCGCCGCCTTCACGAATGCGCTCGACCACCAGCTCTTCCGACACTGCACCCGCAAGCTCCGCACCATGATCGCGGGCCAGGACTGCCAACAGCAGATCAAGCACCGACATGCCGCCACAGGCCGTCAAGCGATCGCGGTCCCAGTCGAACAGATGACTGGTGGCGATGACCTTGGGGAAGCGTTCGGCGAAATCATCCTGCCAGCGCCAGTGCACCGCGGCCCGATAGCCATCCAGCAAGCCCAGTTGGGCCAATGGATACACACCCGCTGACAGCCCGCCAATCACACAGCCTGCGCGCACCAGTTGCTTGAGTGCGCCAGCGAGCGCAGAAGCCATTGGCGCTGGCGGCTCGTCGGCCACCAGGAATACTTTCTGACACCCCTCGAGACGACCACCCCATGGCTCACCCGGCAATTGCCACGCGGCACCTTCAACCGAAGGTTCGGCCTGCATGAACGTCAGTTCGTACACCACGTCGGGATGAACGCGCTGAGCGACACGCAAGGCTTCCTCCGCCAGCGCCAGAGTCAAGGCTTTGGTGCTGGGCCAGATAAGAAATCCAATTCGATGGGCAGTCATGGCGTGCAATCCGAAACATGTCGCTGTTATGGGTCACACGCCCGGGCGTGCGAAATCTGTCGCGTTCAGTTCATGGCAGGTCAAGATGACGCGCAGCATGAACCGTTCTCACACAAAACGCACCGTTCAAGACGGCGCCAATCGTTACTTCAAACTGCCCGAAAGGAACTGCTGCAGACGCTCCGATTTCGGGTTGACCAGCACGTGGCGCGGATCGCCGCTCTCTTCGATCAACCCCTTGTGCAGAAAGATCAGCTGATTCGACACTTCGCGGGCAAAGCCCATTTCGTGCGTCACCACGACCATGGTGCGGCCTTCCTGGGCCAGCGCCTGCATGACCTTCAACACATCGCCGACCAGTTCGGGATCGAGCGCCGAGGTCGGTTCGTCGAACAGCATGACCTCCGGCTCCATCGCCAGCGCACGGGCAATCGCCACGCGCTGTTGTTCACCACCGGACATGTGCCCCGGAAAGGCGTCCTTGCGATGGGCTACGCCAACCTTGTTCAGGTAGTGCTCGGCCTTTTCCAGGGCTTGCTTCTTCGGCACGCCCAGTACGTGAACCGGCGCTTCGATAATGTTTTCCAGAGCGGTCATGTGTGACCACAGGTTGAAATGCTGGAACACCATCGACAGCCGCGAACGCATACGTTGCAACTGCTTGGGATCGGCAGCCTTCAGGCCGCCGTCCTTGTTGGCCACCAGTTTCAGCTCTTCGTTGTTGAGCAGAATGCGGCCGGATTTCGGCTGTTCCAGCAAGTTGATGCAGCGCAGGAAAGTACTTTTCCCCGAGCCGCTGGAGCCGATGATGCTGATCACATCGCCAGCCTTGGCGGTCAGCGAAACACCCTTGAGCACTTCGTGACTGCCATAGCACTTGTGCAGGTCCTGGACTTCCAGTTTGTTCATGATGTCGGTTCTCACAAGTAATCAGTCACTGAGCAGGCGGCCGCTGCGCAACGGGGTATGGCCCGCCACCTTGGCCATCCACAAACCCGGCTGGGCATAACGCAGTTTTTCGATGGCGAACAGCACGCCGGCCGTACCGGCGCAGACCGTGGTCGCCCGATCGGTCAACGGGTCGATGACCTCGAACAGGGGCTCGCCAGGCTCGACCCAGGCGCCCGCCGGACGCAGGAAAGTCAGCACGCCGGGATGCGGCGCGTAAATCATCTCGGTGCCTTCGAACGGCATGCCCTCGCACGCCCCGAAAGCTGGCTGCGGCCACTCGCCATTGATCAGGCCGTGCTCGGCGAGGAATGCGAGGATGCCCTCGGCATACGCTTGGGCCTCGGCTTTGCCGGTGTTGGACTGACCGCCCAACTCCAGCGTGGTCGACATGCAGGCCAGTGGAATCTGCGCTTCGGGAAACTGTTTTGCCAGTCGCAGCCAGGGCAACGAGCAGGCTTCATCGAATGAACTGCCGCCAGAGTCTTCTGCCAACAGAGCAACGCTGACACCCAGATAGGCCGACAGCGATCGCCATTGCGGCCAGTGCTGAGGCAAGGCGTACATGTGCAGCGAGGCATCGGTATCGCAATGCAGATCGAGGACGATGTCCGCGTTACAAGCGTGGCTCAACAGCACACGCTGCATGCCCGCCAGCTCGCTGCCAGCCGGCGGCAATTGTTCGAGCACATCGGCCATGGCCTGCCGGATCAGTCTGACGTTGGCGTGGGAGTCATCCCCGAGCTTGCCGGCGAGCATGTCTGCCACCGGCTCGCTGAGTTCAGTGAAATCGCGGTTGAAGTTCTTGCCGCTGCCGTACTCGAAACGCCCCTGATGATTGCCTTGCAGCAACTGGCCCAGGCCGATCGGGTTGGCCACGGGGACCAGTTCGACGACACCGTTGAGCAAGCCCTGCTGTTCCAGTTGCGTCAGGCGTTTTTTCAATTCCCAGGCGGTGCGCATGCCCGGCAGCTCGTCGGCATGCAGGCTGGCCTGAATATAGGCTTTGCGCTCACCCTGCCCGAAGCGGAACACGCTCAAAGTGCGCTGAGTGCCGAGGTTGCCCCACGGCAGATCGTGATCGATGCGTTGCATATCAGTGCTTCCTCGGTGCCAGGTAACTGAGCCAGCGGCGCTCGGCCAGCTTGAACAGCTTCACCAGAATGAAAGTCAGGCACAGGTAGAACACGCCAGCAGTGATGTACGCCTCGAACGGCAGGTAGAACTGCGCGTTGACGGTGCGCGCCGCGCCAGTGATGTCGATCAGCGTGACGATGGACGCCAGGCTGGTGGTCTGCAGCATCATGATCACTTCGTTGCTGTATTGCGGCAGCGCCCGGCGCAACGCCGATGGCAGCAGGATGCGGCGGTACATCTTGGCTTTGGACATGCCCATCGCACGGGCCGCTTCGATCTCACCGGGTGGCGTGGACTTCAGGCTGCCGGCAATGATTTCGGCGGTGTAGGCACTGGTGTTGACGGCAAAGGCCAGACAGGCACAGAACGTTGCACTGGACAGCCACGGCCAAAGGAAGCTTTCACGCACCGCCTCGAACTGCGCCAGGCCGTAGTAGATCAGGAACAACTGCACCAGCATCGGCGTGCCGCGGATCACGTAGGTGTAGCTCCAGGCCAGCAGATTGACCCAGGCGACTTTGGAGACGCGCATCAGCCCGAGAGGCAAGGCTGCGAGCAGACCAAAGAACAGCGACAGCGCGAGCAATTTGAGAGTGATCAACAGGCCGCCGAAGTACAGCGGCAGGTTTTCCCAGACGACGTTGTAATCGAAGATCATAGGTCTGCCACCCTTACGCCGGCCGAGTAGCGCTTCTCGATTTGGCGCAGTAGCAGCAGCGAGACACTGGTGATCACCAGGTACATGGTCGCGACTGCGAGGAAGAAAGTGAAGGGTTGGCGGGTGGCGTCAGCCGCCTGCTTGGCCTTGAACATCATGTCTTGCAGGCCGACCACCGAAATCAGCGCGGTGGCCTTGGTCAGTACCAGCCAGTTGTTGGTGAATCCGGGAATCGCCAGACGAATCATCTGCGGCACCAGGATGCGAAAGAATACGCGCGAACTGCTCATGCCGTAGGCCATGCCCGCCTCGGCCTGGCCTTTGGGAATGGCCATGAAGGCGCCGCGGAAGGTCTCGGACAGGTAGGCACCGAAGATGAAACCCAGCGTGCCGATACCGGCCATCAGCGGGTTCAGGTCGATGTAATCGTCATAACCGAGCAAGGGTGCGACGCGGTTGAGCAGGTCCTGACCGCCATAGAAAATCAGCAGGATCAGTACCAGGTCGGGAATACCGCGAATCACCGTGGAATACAGATCGCCCAGCCAGGCCAGCCAGCGCACCGGCGACAGGCGCAGCGACACGCCGATCAGACCGAGCACGATTGCCAGCGCCATGGAGCACAGGGCGAGCTGCAAGGTGAGCCATGCACCGTCGAGGATGACGGCTCCGTAGCCTTTCAACATGTTGTGTGGCCCTCGAGCGCGGGATAGAAAAATGGCGCAATCAGGAAGCTGAACTCCGCCGATTGCGCCATTGCTGCCGGCTTGTACTTATTCGCCGTAGATGTCGAAGTTGAAGTACTTGTCCTGGATCGCCTTGTATTTACCGTTCGCACGGATGGCAGCGATGGCGGCGTTGATTTTATCCAGATCGGCCTTGTCGCCTTTACGCACTGCGATGCCTACGCCGTCACCGAAGTAATTGACGTCGGTGAAGGCCGGGCCGACGAAAGCGTAGCCCTTGCCCGAATCGGTGTTGAGGAAGCCGTCCTGCAACAGGGTCGCGTCCGCTACGGTACCGTCAAGACGCCCGGCGCCGATGTCCAGGTAGATTTCGTTCTGCGAGCTGTATGGCTTGATTTCGGCACCCAGCGGAGCCAGGACTTCCTTGGCGAAACGCTCGTGGATCGAACCACGCTGCACGCCGATGTTCTTGCCTTTGAGTTCGGTCAGGCTGTCGCTGACGACGGTACCCTGCTTCATGACCAGGCGGGCCGGAGTGTTGTAGTACTTATTGGTGAAGTCGACGGATTTCTTCCGGTCTTCGGTGATGGACATCGAGGACAGGATCGCGTCGATCTTACGCACCTTGAGCGCTGGGATCAGGCCGTCGAATTCTTGCTCAACCCACACGCATTTGACCTTCATCTCTTCGCACAGGGCGTTGCCGATGTCGTAGTCGAAGCCGACGATGGTGCCATCTGGCGCTTTCGAGGCGAATGGAGGGTACGCCGCTTCGATGCCGATCTTCAGGGGCTTTTCATCGGCGAATACAGGCTGTGCCAATACGGACAGCGCCAGTGCGCCCAGCAGCATGAGCTTTTTCATTCTTGGAACTCCATCGGTATAACGCGACAAATGGCAGTGAGCGAAACGCTCAATGTGCAGAAGGAACATCTGAAATTGCGACGCGAGGTGCCGTCGGGTCTCAGCGCTCGACAGGCCTTCGGCGAGTGATCGGCATTTTAGCGGCAGGCTGGAAGTCGATATTTCTTCAATGCGACAACTAGTTACAGAAGCACCGAGAAAGCCGATCAGCCGGATTGACAGCCCAGAAAGTTTATGCCTGAGCCAGTAGCGGCAAACCTGTCAACGAAGCAAATAACGCGCCCATTATTGGCAAAGCCTTGTAATCCGGCAAGTCCAGCGTGTTAGGCAGTTGGTTTCTGGCGATGAACTACCACGAATTCGGGGCGAAATGCCTCATACGGGTGCGCTGGGTTACAGCGCGGGGTCCGATGGTAACAATCGATAAATATCCCGGATTGCCTGCCTATTACATCCTTATGGGCGTGAGCTTGCTCACGAACAAGCCTGTACATCCACCCCATTCCCAGCAGCTGGAGATCACCATTCGTGGGCAGCTCACTCCCAGGGATAGCGCTCATCTGAGAACAAAAACGCCCCGCGCGGCTTTCACCGGACGGGGCGCTTTTGACCAGACAGGGGTCAGGCGACGTTCATGGTCTTGTGGGTTTCAACCAGATGCGCGACGACCCCTGGATCGGCCAGGGTGGAGATGTCACCCAGCGCGTCGTACTCGCCGGTAGCGATCTTGCGCAGGATGCGGCGCATGATCTTGCCCGAGCGGGTTTTCGGCAGGCCCGGCGCCCACTGAATGACGTCAGGCGAGGCAATCGGGCCAATTTCCTTGCGCACCCAGTTACGCAGCTCGATGCGCAGCGCTTCGTCCGGCACTTCGCCGCCGTTCAGGGTGACGTAGACATAAATGCCTTGTCCTTTCAGATCGTGCGGCACACCGACCACCGCTGCCTCGGCGACTTTCGGGTGAGCGACCATTGCGCTTTCGATCTCGGCGGTCCCCATGCGGTGTCCGGAGACGTTGAGCACGTCGTCCACGCGGCCGGTGATCCAGTAATAGCCATCCTCGTCACGACGAGCGCCGTCACCGGTGAAGTACATGCCGCGGAAGGTCTTGAAATAGGTGTCGACGAAGCGGTCGTGGTCGCCGTACAGACTGCGCGACTGACCCGGCCACGAATCGAGAATCACCAGATTGCCCTCCGCCGCGCCTTCGATCAGGTTGCCGAGGTTGTCCACCAGCGCCGGAATCACGCCGAAGAACGGACGCGTCGCCGAACCCGGCTTGAGCGCGGTGGCACCCGGCAGCGGGCTGATCAGGATGCCGCCGGTTTCGGTCTGCCACCACGTATCGACGATCGGGCAGTTCTGCTTGCCGACGGTGTTGTAGTACCAGTTCCAGGCTTCCGGGTTGATCGGCTCGCCCACCGAACCCAAAAGACGCAGGCTTGAACCGTCCGCACCCTCCACGGCCCTGGTGCCTTCAGCCATCATGGCGCGGATCGCCGTCGGGGCGGTGTAGAGGATGTTGACCTTGTGCTTGTCGACGATTTTCGAGACGCGGGTGATGTCCGGGTAATTCGGCACACCTTCGAACAACAGCGTAGTCGCGCCATTGGCCAGCGGGCCGTAGACGATGTAACTGTGCCCAGTGACCCAGCCCACATCGGCGGTGCACCAATAGACTTCGCCCGGCTTGTAATCGAACACGCGTTCGTGGGTCAGCGCCGCGTACAGCAGATAGCCCGCCGTGGTGTGCAGTACACCCTTTGGCTTACCCGTGGAGCCCGAGGTGTAGAGGATGAACAGCGACTCTTCGGCGCCCATTTCCTTCGGTGCGCAGGTAGTCGATGCCACTTCCAGCAAGGCGTGATACCAGATGTCGCGATGGCGGTTCCACTCGATGTCGCCACCCGTGCGCTTGCAGACGATAACCTTCTGCACGCTGGCGGTCTCGGGGTTGGTCAATGCGCGGTCGACGTTGGCTTTCATGGCGGTTTTCTTGCCGCCGCGCAAGCCTTCGTCAGCAGTGATCACCACTTTGGATTTGCAGTCGATGATCCGGCCCGCCAAAGCTTCCGGCGAGAAGCCACCGAACACCACCGAGTGAATCGCACCGATGCGCGCGCAGGCCAGCATTGCGACCACGGCTTGCGGAATCATCGGCATATAGATAGTGACTACGTCACCGCGGTGCACGTCCTGACCGCGCAAGGCGTTGGCGAACTTGCAGACTTCTTCATGCAGTTCGCGGTAGGTGATGTTGCGGCTTTCGGAAGGGTCGTCGCCTTCCCAGATGATCGCGACCTGATCGCCACGTTCGGCCAGATGACGGTCAAGGCAGTTGTAGGAAACGTTCAAGGTGCCATCGGCGAACCACTTGATGTCGACGCGGTGATCGTCGAAGGAGGTCTGTTTGACGGTGGTGAAAGGCTTGATCCAATCCAGGCGCTTGGCCTGCTCACGCCAGAAGCCATCGGGGTTGACCACCGACTGCTGGTACATGGCCTTGTAGGTCGCTTCATCAGTGAGCGTGTTTGCTGCCACTTCAGGGCGGACGGGGTACAGGGAAGCCGCACTCATCTTTCTTACCTCGGTGGAAATGTTGTTGTTTTATGACCTGTTGTATCTGCCGATGGCCCCAAAAGCCATTCGACGATGGTCTTACCGGACCTCAGCATAACGCCGAAAAGCGCTGAAGTGCCCGGTTTGTGGCAAATCTTCATCTAAGCACTACGACCAAAGAACTAGATCAGGCAGGCGTTCACCGGCAGGTTTGGCGATTGTTACCGAATCGCTCAACAGTCTTTATCAAAATGGTTTCTATATAACTTCCAGGCAGGGGCATAGAATTAATCCCGCCAACACGGCAAATGATTGACAACTAACTGCCCCCCACACCGGCTTGTCGATCGAGCAACTTAACCAGGTACCAACTGCTTCACACAGAGCCCCACAAGGGTTTTGCGCACCCGGCCGAACGGAATTCCGTACGGCAGCGTTGACGAAGCGACTAAGAGGAAATTTGTAATGAAAGCTGCACTGGTTGTAATGGCTCTTTGTGGTTTCAGCGCCATGGCAATGGCAGAAGAATCGGGCGCTAAAGTGGCGGCGCAGCAACAACGCATCGAGCACTACTCCTACTCGACCAAGCTGGACATCGCCAAGGTCATCTCGGTAGACGAAACACCGAACGTCTGCCGCGTCGTGCCACAGCACATGACCTACGAAGACTCCAAGGGCCAGCGTCATGTCATGGAATACCTGGTCATGGGCAACGGATGCAGCAATGGTTAAGACAGCACTGTCCCTCGATTAACTAACGACGCGAATTATTTGCAGAAGCGCACTTGCCCGCGAAACGTATCCTGTCAGTTGGTAGATAACTGATATACCACCATCGCAGGCAAGCGCATTCCCATCGTTAGTGCGCTTGCCCTACTCCATACCATTTTAATTTATTGGCAATCGTTGTATGGGAAACACCCAATCGCTTTCCCAATAACCGACTACTGGGATGCCCTGCGTAAAGTTGTTCGAGCACCGCTTTTTCGAAACGCCCGACAATATCTTCCAAGCCCCCTTCCAGCGAAAAATCCCCCAGCGGCTGACGTACACCGTAATCCGGCAAGCGAATATGCTCAGCCTTGACCAGCCCACCCTCGCATAACGAAACCGCCTGAAACAGCACGTTTTCCAACTGCCGAACATTGCCGGGCCAGTGATATCGACCTAGGCGCTCCAATGCGGCGGGCGCAATACGCGGCAACGGACAACCAATCTGCCGGCTGGCCTGATCAAGAAAGTGCTGAACCAGAGGTTCGAGGCCATCGAGACACTCACGAAGCGGCGGAATGTGCAGCGACAACACGTTAAGCCGATGATAGAGGTCCTGACGAAATTCACCCCGCGCGCACAACTCGGACAAATCGACTTGCGTGGCACAGATCACCCGCACGTCCAGGTACACCTCTTCATCACTGCCTACGCGGCGAAAGCAGCCTTCTTGCAGATAACGCAACAGTTTCGCCTGCAAGCGGGCGCTCATTTCCGCCACGCCATCGAGAAACAACGTACCGCCCGCCGTCAGCTCCAGCAGCCCCAGCTTGCCCTCGACCCGCGCACCTTCGAACGCACCCGGCCCGTAACCGAACAGCTCGGTCTCGGCCATGGATTCGGACAGCCCTGCGCAATTGAGCGCCATCATCGGCGACTGACCCCGTGGACTCGACAGGTGACAGGCGCGTGCCAGCAGCTCCTTGCCGGTTCCGGTTTCTCCCTCTATCAACAGCGGCGCATCCAGCGGGGCCATGCGCCGAGCTTCACGTACCACCGCCGCCATGACTCTGGAACTCTGGAAGATGCTATCGAAGCCGCGCAACTCCTGCTTGCGCACGTTATAGATGTGCTCACCGACCCGATCGGCGCGATGCAGGGTCAGCACCGCGCCGGCCATCGCCTCGCTGTCTTCATGTTCGGACTGCAGCGGCGCGATGTCAGCGAGAAAGACATCGCCCTTCACCTTCACCCGCAGACCGTTGATACGGGAGCGATTGGCGCGCACCAGCTGCGGCAGGTCGAAGTCTTCGGCGTAGCGCGACAGCGCAATACCCGGCACCTCATCGACGCGCACACCTAACAACTGCGCCGCCGCCCTGTTCGCCGCGACAATCGAACCGCCCATGTCGATGGACAGCACAGGAAACTCCAGCGCGCCGAGCAATGCATTCAACTCCATATGCCTACGCTCGCTGGGCATCAACCCCACGCGCTTGACGCCGAAAACACCGGGGATCGTTTTGAATTTGGGCACCAGCGCCTGAAATTGCAGATTGATCAGATTCGGGCAGCGCAGATAGATCGCGTCGCCGTGCTCGCCTCCCACTTCGCCGCTCGAGACATTGACGCCATAGGAGACCAGCAATTCAAGGATGTCGCGCAGGATCCCGACGCGGTTCTGGCAGTGCACTTTGATACGCATGGCGAGTCGACTCTTCCGAACAGGCAGACTTTTTGTGATGAAGCGAAGTTTACCGTCAAGAATACGTTACGGCGCAAGCTCGGCAGAGGCTTGTCGGAAATGGATTTGAAGCCTTATTCATCCAGCTGTCAGGTTTTCTTTACGACCACGCGCTGAATCAGCACTGCGAACAAGTGTTCGCCTGGGTGCAAACGGCGCCGAAAAAGGTATCTATAAGCCCATGCAGGTCATGAGCCTGCACCGTATTGCTCCAGATAAAAACAAGCCATTCAGGAGAGCAGCATGAGCACGCAGTACGTCGCCCGCGAACCGGACGCCACTGGCTTCATCGATTACCCCGACGCCGAACATCAGGTATGGACTACCCTGATCACCCGTCAGTTAAAAGTGATCGAAGGCCGCGCCTGTCAGGAATACCTTGACGGTATCGAACAGTTGAAGCTGCCTCATGATCGAATCCCGCAGCTGGATGAAATCAATCGCGTACTCGGCGCCACGACAGGCTGGCAGGTCGCGCGGGTTCCGGCGCTGATTCCCTTCCAGACCTTTTTCGAATTGCTGGCCAGCAAGCGGTTTCCCGTGGCCACGTTTATTCGCACCGAAGAAGAGCTGGACTATCTGCAAGAGCCCGACATCTTTCATGAAGTTTTCGGACACTGTCCGTTGCTGACCAACCCCTGGTTTGCAGAATTTACCCACACCTATGGCAAGCTCGGGCTGGCAGCCAGCAAAGAGCAGCGGGTGTATCTTGCTCGTCTTTACTGGATGACCATCGAGTTCGGGCTGGTGGAAACCGTACAGGGCCGCAAGATCTATGGCGGGGGCATTCTTTCTTCACCCAAAGAGACGGTTTACAGCCTGTCGTCGACCCCGGACCATCAGCCATTTGATCCGGTAGAAGCAATGCGCACGCCGTACCGCATCGACATTCTGCAACCGCTGTACTTCGTCCTGCCGGACCTCAAGCGTCTGTTCGATCTCGCGCACGAAGACATCATGGGCATGGTCCAGACCGCGACTCAGCTGGGCCTGCATGCGCCTCGCTTTGCGCCTAAAAAACAGCCACCTAAAACAAACGCCGCCTGAACAAGGACACCGTTATGCCCTCTTTAAATCAAGCCCACTGCGAAGCCTGCCACGCCGACGCCCCGCAAGTCAGCGAGGTCGAATTGCCGGAGCTGCTGCGCCAGATTCCGGACTGGAACATCGAAGTCCGTGACGGCGTGATGCAGCTGGAAAAGGTCTTCGTGTTCAAGAATTTCACATTTGCGCTGGCGTTTACCAACGCGGTCGGCGAAATTGCCGAGGCCGAGGGTCATCACCCCGGTCTTCTGACCGAATGGGGCAAAGTGACCGTGACCTGGTGGAGCCATTCCATCAAAGGGCTGCACCGCAACGACTTCATCATGGCCGCCCGTACCGACGAGGTGGCCAAAGGCGCCGAGGGCCGTAAGTAAATGCATTTTTCACAGATTCAGCGCGTACCGGACGATCCGATCCTGGGCTTGATCCAGGCCTATGCCAAAGACCCGAATCCGAACAAGTTCGATCTGGGCGTGGGCGTGTACAAGGATGCGCAGGGCCTGACCACCATTCCGCGCGCGGTCAAGCTGGCCGAGCAGCGTCTGGTGGATTCGCAGCCAACCAAGTCCTACATCGGCGGTCATGGCGAACCTCGCTTCGGCACGCTGATCTGTGATCTGGTGATGGGAGCCGATTCGCCGCTGATCCAGCACAAACGCGTCGGTGCTACCCAGACCCCTGGCGGTACCGGCGCGCTACGTCTGTCCGCCGATTTCATCGCCAATTGCCTGCCGGGCAAAGGCATCTGGCTGAGTGATCCGACCTGGCCGATTCACGAGACGATCTACGCCGCTGCTGGCTTGACGGTCAATCACTACCCGTACGTAGGCAGCGACAACAAACTCAACGTACCGGCCATGTTGGAGACGCTGAACACAATCCCGCAAGGCGACGTGGTGCTTTTGCATGCGTGCTGCCACAACCCGACCGGCTTCGACCTCAGCCACGAGGACTGGCGCCAGGTATTGGAGATCGTCAAACGCCGCAACCTTCTGCCGCTGATCGACTTTGCCTACCAGGGTTTCGGTGATGGTCTGGAAGAAGACGCCTGGGCCGTTCGCCTGTTCGCTCGCGAACTGCCGGAATTGCTGATCACCAGCTCCTGCTCGAAGAACTTCGGCCTGTACCGCGAACGTACCGGCGCGCTGCTGGTGTGTGCCGACAACAGCGAGAAACTTGCGGATGTGCGCAGCCAACTGTCGGCAACGGCTCGAAACCTCTGGTCCAACCCTCCGGATCATGGTGCAGCGGTAGTGGCCGAGATTCTTGGCGATCCCGAACTCAAGGCCTTGTGGGCCGATGAAGTGGAAGAAATGCGCAGCCGCATTGCGCAGTTGCGCAAGGGTCTGGTCGAGGCACTGACACCACTGGGCCTGGGCGACCGCTTCGCGCACATCGGCGTGCAGCGCGGTATGTTTTCCTACACCGGCATGAACGACGATCAGGTCGCGCGCCTGCGCAAAGAGCACAGCGTGTACATGGTCGCCGCAGGTCGGGCCAACGTGGCGGGTATCGACGCTGCACGGCTGGGTGCACTGGCTGCCGCGTTTGCCGCGGTTTGCAAGGACTGAGCAACACCGAAACTCCCGCAATAACACGGCTTGACAGCGGTGGCGCCTTCGAGGTCGCTGCCATTGGCAAGCCGTGCAACAGCGATCTTGGGTCAGTCTATCCCTGCAAGGTGAGCTTGCCGTGGGGCTTTGGTTGTAGGACTCATTCGCCACTACATGACCAACGGCCATCAATAAAAAGTCTGTTTGTCATTTGTTGTGCTGTATCCTCCTTTGGCGTTTTTGGACGCGCTGTGTAAATCAACAGCAAGAAAACTTGTGAGGAGCGACGATATGCATGAAATCCCAAACTTCCCCTTCCCAAGCCAAACCCAGCAAAGCGCAGCAGCCCGTCAGGAACTTGGTCAGCCGATCGAGATGAAAGCCGGTGCAAAAGATGGTGATAGCAAGAAAGCCCAAGGCCAACGCTGAAGGCTGATTTTCAGCCCCTATGCAAGAGCGTCTGCCAGGCGTACTTCCATAAGGGCTGAAACGTTCCGGAATCCGATAGCCATGACCGAATTCACCGAAACCCAGGCCCAAGCCTTGATTGGCACAGCCGAAAAAATGATCGAAATCTGGGACCGTCTGAGCCCTGAAAAACAACAAGCATTGCTGGCGCGCTTCGGCACCCAGGAAAATGCCCTCGCCGCTTTGGTCACGACGCAGCTCGTGGCACCCGCCGCAGAATAAGCAAACAGCCCGGCACATCCGCGTTCGATTCAACGCAGATTCACCCTTCGGTTGCCATGAACGGCTGCCATGAATGGCAAAGCCCCATTATCATGTGCCGCAGCGCTTGGCTTTCAAGCGTCTACGCTTCATTCAGTCTCCGCCCTACCGTACCTCCCCAGCCGTAAACGTGGATCACGCCCATGCCAGACGCTTCGAGCGCCGCAACTGAACGCACTGCCAACGCCAAACCAATGGCCGTCACCCTGCAGGTCGTTTCAATCGTCCTGTTCACTTTCATCGGCTACCTGAACATCGGTATCCCCCTGGCAGTGCTGCCAGGCTATGTGCACACCGACCTTGGCTTCGGCGCGGTAGCGGCGGGTCTGGTCATCAGCGTCCAGTATCTGGCTACCCTGCTCAGCCGCCCGTACGCCGGGCGCATCATCGATAACAAGGGCCCGAAGAAAGCGGTGATCATCGGCCTGTTCGGCTGCGGCCTGAGCGGCGTGTTCATGCTCCTGGCTGGCTGGCTCGATGCCTGGCCGATGGCGAGCCTGATCAGTCTATTCGTGGGCCGTTTGGTACTCGGCAGCGCGGAAAGTCTTGTCGGCTCGGGCTCTATCGGCTGGGGCATTGGCCGGGTGGGCGCGGCGAATACGGCCAAGGTGATTTCCTGGAACGGCATCGCCAGCTACGGCGCGCTGGCCATCGGTGCGCCGTTGGGCGTGTTGCTGGTCAACGCGCTGGGACTCTGGAGCATGGGGGTGAGTATCATTCTGCTGGCGGCGCTGGGCATTTCCCTGGCCTGGAAGAAAACACCCGCCCCCATCGTTCAAGGCGAGCGCATGCCGTTCCTGCATGTGCTGGGTCGCGTATTGCCACACGGTACCGGCCTTGCGCTGGGCTCGATCGGTTTCGGCACCATTGCCACCTTCATCACCCTGTATTACGCCAGTCACGCCTGGCCGAATGCGGTGCTGTGTCTTAGCCTGTTCGGCGCCTGCTTCATCGGCGCGCGGCTGCTGTTCGGCAACATGATCAACCGCATCGGCGGCTTTCGCGTGGCGATTGCCTGTCTGTCGGTGGAGGCGCTGGGGCTGCTGCTGTTGTGGTTGGCACCTAACCCCAATCTGGCGCTGGCCGGCGCCGCGCTGACGGGTTTCGGTTTCTCGCTGGTGTTCCCGGCGCTGGGGGTCGAGGCAGTGAATCTGGTCCCAGCGTCCAGTCGCGGCGCGGCCGTGGGCGCATACTCGTTGTTCATTGATCTGTCGCTGGGGATCACCGGGCCGGTGGCGGGCGCCGTGGCAGCAGGCTTCGGCTTTGCCTCGATCTTCCTGTTCGCGGCCCTGGCGTCATTGGGTGGGTTGGGGTTGAGCGTTTATTTGTACAAGCAGGCGAAGGCGATGCGGGACAAGGTTACCGATCTGTAGCCAGCAAGCAGTCCTCTGTCGTTGCCTGCCTTGCTGGCGGCAGCGAATTCGACGATGCCACCACTGGCAAGCCGGGCTGCTACCGAAAGAACGGGCAAACCTCTAGAAATCCACCTTGCCCCGCCCTGCCTTGATCGAAGCGCGTTTGGACTTTGATTCCAGTCTGCGGGTTTTCGAGCCCAGGGTAGGCTTGGTCGGACGTCGTTTCTTCTCCACCTTCGCAGCGTTGACGATCAACTCGCCCAGCCGCTCCAGCGCGTCGGCACGATTCTGTTCCTGCGTGCGGTATTGCTGGGCCTTGATGATGACCACCCCATCGCCGGTGATTCGACTGTCGGGCAGCGCCAGCAGCCGCTCCTTGTAGAACGGCGGCAATGACGACGCGTTGATATCGAAGCGCAGATGTACCGCGCTGGAGACCTTGTTGACGTTCTGACCGCCGGCGCCCTGGGCACGAATGGCGGTCAGCTCGACTTCGCTGTCAGGCAGGTGAACGTTGTTGGAGATGATCAGCATAAAGTTGGTGCTGCCTGCCCTGTTGATAACCTGTAGGAGCGCGCTTGCCCGCGATCGCGGTTTGTCTGCGACACATTTGTCGTCTGACACTAAGCTATCGCGGGCAAGCGCGCTCCTGCATCGACTGCGGCCGGCGTGAAAATATGGCGGATTTCGCGCCGCCTTCGCCTTACTTGATGATCGAAGTCCGCTGCGCCATCGACTCGCCGTTGGCATGGCGTTTGTTCTTGATTACGTAGAACACCCACATCGCCACCAGCCAGACCGGAATCGCGTACACCGACACCTGAATTCCCGGAATCATCAGCATGATCGCCAGGATCAACACCACGAACGCCAGACACAGATAGTTGCCATACGGGTACCACAGCGCTTTGAACAGCGGTTGCAGGCCCTTGCGCGCCATGTGCTGACGGAACTTGAGGTGCGAGTAGCTGATCATCGCCCAGTTGATGACCAATGTCGCCACTACCAGGGACATCAGCAGCTCCAGCGCGTTTTGCGGGATCAGGTAGTTGAGCAACACCGCAATCAGCGTCACGGCCGCCGACACCAGAATTGCCCGCACCGGCACGCCTCGACGGTCGACCCGCGCCAGGGATTGCGGCGCGTCGCCCTGCTCGGCCATGCCGTACAGCATCCGCGCGTTGCAGTAGGTGCCGCTGTTATAGACCGACAACGCTGCCGTCAGGACCACGAAGTTCAGGATATGCGCAGCGGTGGTGCTGCCCAGCATCGAGAACACGTGCACGAACGGGCTGCCGCTATAGGCATCGCCAGACGCATTCAGGTCACCCAGCAGCGCATCCCACGGCGTCAGCGACAGCAGCACCACCAGCGAGCCGATGTAGAAAATCAGGATGCGGTAGATCACCTGATTGATCGCTTTGGGGATGATGACTTTCGGCTGATCGGCCTCGGCCGCGGTGAAACCGAGCATTTCCAGGCCACCAAAGGAGAACATGATGAACGCCAGCGCCATCACCAGACCGCTCACCCCGTTGGGGAAAAAGCCGCCGTGCGCCCACAGGTTGCTCACCGATGCGTAAGGTCCACCATTGCCGCTGGCCAGCAGATAGCTGCCCAGCGCGATCATCCCCAGAATGGCCACGACCTTGATGATCGCGAACCAGAACTCGGCCTCGCCGAAGACTTTGACGTTGGCCAGGTTGATGATGTTGATCATCACGAAGAACGCTGCAGCCGACGCCCAGGCCGGGATTTCCGGCCACCAGTACTGCACGTATTTACCGACCGCGGTCAGCTCGGACATGCCTACCAGGATGTACAGCACCCAGCAGTTCCAGCCGGACAGAAAGCCCGCGAAACCGCCCCAGTATTTGTGTGCGAAATGGCTGAAGGACCCGGCGACCGGCTCTTCGACGATCATCTCGCCGAGCTGGCGCATGATCATGAAGGCGATGAAGCCGCACAGGGCATAGCCGAGAATCATCGACGGACCCGCCGATTTGAGGACCCCCGCCGATCCCAGGAACAGGCCTGTGCCGATGGCGCCACCGAGGGCGATCAGCTGGATATGACGGTTTTTGAGACCACGCTTCAAGTCTCCCGAATGGGACATGTGTTCACTCATTGGATAGTCACCTTTTTGTTCTTGTCTGTGACGGAATCGAACCCGACGCGCTCATGACGCGGCGGAGTGAAACGGAGTGGGTAACCCCGAGTTTTGTGGCGTCCATACGCCGATGAATCACAGAAAAAACGCGGCGCATTGTACACCGCAAATACATGCGAGGCAGGAACGAGTGTTCGCCATCCCTTCTAGGAGTCAGCAAGTCGGCTCCCGCAAGTGAACACGTACGGCTTCAGGCACAGCGCCAAGACAGCTCTCAAATGCGATCAAGTAAAAAAAAACGCCAGTCACAAGGACTGGCGTTTTTCATTTCAGGGTGTGATCACTCAGGCTTGCGGCGACCGAAGCCGGGGCGCTGACCGGCACCGGCCGGCGCGCCGCGACGCTTGCCCGACGGGGTCTTGTCGTCGTCAACCAGTTTGATCCCAGGACGCGTGCTCTTGGGCTTGGCCGGGCGCTTGTTCATCTCGCTCGGACGCTCTGCCACCGGAGTGCCACGGCTGCTGTCGGTGCGACCGCCCGCCGCTGGACGCGGGGTACGCGCCGGACGACCGCTATCAGCCGGCTTGCGGGCCGGGCGCTCGCCATCGGCCAGACGCGGCTCGCGCGCAGGACGATCGGCAGGTGCCGCATCCTTGGCCGGACGCAGCTGACGCACGCGTTCGCCTTTGCCCAATGGGCGCGAAGACTGGCGCTGCAGACGCTCAAGCTTGTCCTTGGTTTTGGCGTTCATTTGCGGCATGGCGACCGGTTTCAGGCCGACTTCGGCGCTGAGGATGTCGACTTCCTGCTGACTCATTTCGCGCCAGCGGCCCATCGGCAGGTCGGAGTTCAGGAACACCGGACCGAAACGCACGCGCTTCAGACGGCTGACCACCAGCCCCTGGGATTCCCACAGACGACGAACCTCACGGTTACGGCCCTCCATCACCACGCAGTGATACCAGTGGTTGAAGCCTTCACCGCCCGGTGCTTGCTGAATGTCGGTGAAACGCGCCGGACCGTCTTCGAGGATCACGCCGTTTTTCAGACGCAACAGCATGTCGTCATCGACTTCACCGCGCACGCGGACCGCGTACTCACGGTCCATTTCGAACGACGGGTGCATCAGACGGTTGGCCAGCTCACCGTCGGTGGTGAACATCAACAGACCGGTGGTGTTGATGTCCAGACGACCGATGTTGATCCAGCGGCCCTCTTTCGGGCGCGGCAGGCGATCGAACACGGTCGGACGGCCTTCCGGGTCGTCACGGGTGCAGATTTCACCGTCTGGTTTGTTGTACATGATGACGCGGCGCACGGTTTCGGCCGCTTCTTCGCGACGGATAACCCGGCCGTCGACGGTGATGGCGTCGTGCAGATCGACGCGCTGACCGAGGCTGGCCTGTACGCCATTGACCTTGATGCGGCCTTCGCCGATCCAGGCTTCGACGTCACGGCGCGAGCCAACGCCAATGCGCGCCAGCACCTTTTGCAGTTTTTCGCCTGCTGGGCCGATTTCTTTGTCCTGCTTGTCCTGTTCACTCATCTGGGCACCTCCCGGTGTGTCGAATCAGAGCGTGCGCGAGTGGGCACGGCCTGTTGCCTGCTCTGGACCAGAGCGACTCTCTGGTGCCGAAGGGGCTGAAAACTGAAGCTTGTGGCGAGTGTGGATCGCCAAAAGGTCGCGAATCATACGCTCATGACGTGCGTTGCGCATCAGAGACTAGACGAAAATATCGGGTACTCAGCTTGAGCTACTTCTTTTTCCGCCGACTGGAACCCTTGAGCTTGATCAGGCGCAGGGCCGATTCGGCCAGGACCGAGCGCTTCTCGTCCTTGTCCATCTTCTTCCACGACTTGATCTCGCGCTTGCTGCGACCGCAGCCGATGCAGATGTCGTCGTCGAATTTGCAGAGGCTGATGCAGGGGTCTTTGGTGCTCATGGGGTGGCCTGAATATGGGTTAGCGCTGCGCACTAACTGCGGGAGTGAGCTTGCTCACGAAGAGGCCGAAACATCCGCAGCTTGATCTGCGCCCCAGACATTGCCTTCGTGAGCAAGCTCACTCCCGCAGTTCGTACCTACCTTGAGACCCGCAGCGAGCATCTCCGGCTCATTTGTCAGAGAAGATCTTCATCGTCCGCAGGACCGTCTTCCCATTCAGACTCTTTATCGGTCTCATCGAGCAATAAATCGTCGAAGTCAATTTTCAGCCCCTCTTCCATCGTGTCCAGCTCGGCCAACAGACTGCGGAAGCTGGTTTCGTCCCGTGGCGCTTCGGCTTCGACCTCTGGGTCAGGTTCCAGGCTGGCGTCGGCCAACGCCTGCAGATGTGCGGGAACCGGGGCGTCGTCGAAGTCCAGCACCGGCTCTGCTTCCATTTCCCGCAGGTCCGCCAGAGGCGGCAGCTCATCCAGGCTTTTCAGGTTGAAGTGGTCGAGAAAGCCCTTGGTGGTGGCGAACATCGCCGGTTTGCCCGGCACATCGCGGTAGCCGACGATCCTGATCCACTCGCGCTCCAGCAATGTCTTGACGATGTTGCTGTTGACCGCCACACCCCGCACATCCTCGATCTCGCCGCGGGTGATGGGCTGGCGATAGGCGATCAGGGCCATGGTTTCGAGCAAGGCGCGGGAATAGCGTTGCGGGCGTTCTTCCCACAATCGCCCGACCCATGGCGCGAACTTTTCTCGGATTTGCAGGCGATAACCCGAAGCAACTTCCTTCAATTCGAAGGCCCGGTTGTCGCAGGATTTGCCCAGCAGCGTCAGCGCTTTCTTGAACACCGCGGGCTCCGGGCGCTCGCCCTCCTCGAACAGCTCGTACAGCCGCTCCAAAGATTGCGGTTTACCGGAGGCCAGCAGGAAAGCTTCGAGCAGCGGCGCGAGTTCGCGGGGTTCGTTCAGGTTCATCGATCAGCTCTTGCTCTTTATTCGGCTCGCGCGCGCACATGAATGACTGCGAAAGGTTCGTTCTGCACCAGCTCCACCAGTTGTTCCTTGACCAGCTCAAGGACCGCCATGAAGGTCACGACCACACCCAGACGTCCCTCCTCTGCGGTGAACAGCTCGGCGAACGGCACGAAACCGGCGCCCTTGAGCCGCTCCAGCACGTCGCTCATGCGCTCGCGGGTGGACAGCGCCTCACGGCTGACCTGATGACTTTCGAACATGTCGCCACGGCGCAGCACCTCGGCCATGGAAACCAGCAGTTCTTCCAGCGACACATCCGGAAGCAGCTTGCGTGCTCGGGCCTCGGGGGCGTCGAGTTTCGGCACCACCACGTCGCGACCGATCCTGTTCAGAGTGTCGATGCCTTCAGCAGCAGCCTTGAAGCGTTCGTACTCCTGCAGGCGACGAATCAGCTCGGCACGGGGGTCGTCCTCTTCCTCTTCGGCCACCTCCGAGCGCGGCAACAACATGCGCGACTTGATCTCGGCAAGCATCGCGGCCATCACCAAATACTCGGCGGCCAGCTCCAGACGCACGGTTTTCATCAGCTCGACGTAGCCCATGTACTGACGAGTGATCTCTGCCACCGGGATGTCGAGGATGTTGATGTTCTGTTTGCGGATCAGGTAAAGCAACAGGTCCAGCGGACCTTCGAAGGCTTCGAGGAAAACTTCCAGCGCGTCGGGAGGAATGTACAGGTCGAGCGGCATCTGCGTGACGGCCTGCCCGTAGACCATCGCAAACGGCAACTCCTGCTGCGCGTCGGCCTGCGGATCCAGCGTCTGGGCGTCGGTCACTCGACTTCGACCCCGAACGGCGTCGGGTCGCCACATCCGACGCGCACCACTTGTGGCTCTTCTTCGGACAGATTGATCACGGTGGACGCCGATATTCCGCCCTCGCCGCCATCGATGATCAGATCGACATGATGCTCGAGCACCTGACGCATCTCGTAGGGGTCGCTCATCGGGATGGTCTCGCCCGGCATGATCAGGCTGACGCTCATCAATGGCTCTCCCAGTTCCTGAAGCAGCGCCTGGGCGATGGGATGCTTGGGCACCCGCAGGCCAATGGTGCGACGTTTTGGGTGAAGCAGCAGTCGCGGCACTTCACGGGTCGCGCCAAGAATGAAGGTGTAAGGGCCGGGCGTATGCGCCTTGAGCAGGCGAAAAGCGGCGGTGTCCACCTTGGCAAAGAGTCCCAGCTGCGACAGATCGCAGCACATCAGCGTGAAGTTGTGCTTGTCGTCCAGATCGCGAAGACGGCGAATGCGATCCAGCGCCGCCTTGTCGCCCATCTGGCACCCCAGGGCATAAGAGGAATCGGTCGGGTAAACCACCAGACCGCCTGCCTTGATAATGTCCACCGCCTGCTTTATCAGGCGCGCCTGCGGGTTTTCCGGGTGGACCTGGAAAAATTGACTCACGGTATCTTCCTGTTCAGACGGCAGTAGGCTGGTCATGTTTGAATCGCCCCCAAAGTGGCGGCAGGTCCTCCGGCAGCGGGCGATAGACGCCAATCTCGGACCAGGCGCCAGGCGCATGAAAATCACTGCCGGCGCTGACCAGCAGACCGAACTCACGGGCCAGAATGGCCAGGCTGCCCACTTGATCGGCAGGCTGCAGGCCATTGACCACTTCCATCGCATGGCCGCCCGCCTGAATGAAATCGGCGACCAGCTTGCGGCGTTTGCTGCGGGTGAAGTCGTAATGCCACGGGTGCGCCAGACTGACCCAGGCACCCGCCGCGCGCAAGGTCGCGACCGTATCTTCCAGGGTCGGCCAGTGCTGCTTGACGTCACCCAGCTTGCCAGCGCCCAGCCATTTGCGGAACGCTTCGGCGCGATCCTTCACGAAACCTTCATTGACCAGAAAGTCCGCGAAGTGCGGTCGGGCCGGCGCGTTGCCGCTGTCGCCGAGCGCCTGTTGCACCGCTCGGGCACCTTCCAGCGCTCCGGGCATACCTTTCATCGCCAATTTGCGACTGATTTCTTCGGCACGCAACCAACGACCGGTATGCAATCGCTCAATGGCATCGAGCAAAGGCCGTGCATCGACATCAAAACCATAGCCAAGAATGTGGATAGTGGCACCGCCCCAGGTGCAGGACAGCTCAATGCCGTCGACCAGTTGCATATCCAGTGCAAGCGCCGCCGCGCGGGCTTCTTCGAGTCCTTCGATGGTGTCATGGTCGGTCAGCGCAAGCACCCGCACGCCGTTATCAAAGGCACGGGCGACGAGTGCCGCAGGCGCTAGAGCGCCGTCGGAGGCGGTGCTGTGACAGTGCAGGTCAACATTCATAGGGGCGCTTTCGCAGTCATTGATGTTTGTTATTATGCCGTCACATCCAGCTTCTGGCTCTTACTGTGAAACAATTCATCGACTTCATCCCGCTCATCCTGTTTTTCCTCGTTTACAAAATCAGCCCCCAAGCCGTCGATATCCTGGGCCACAGCTTCATGGTAGGCGGGATTTTCAGCGCCACCGCGGTGTTGATCGCCAGCTCCATCGTGGTCTACGGCATCCTTTATATACAGCAGGGCAAACTGGAGAAAAGCCAGTGGCTGACACTTGCTGGCTGCCTGGTGTTCGGCAGCCTGACGTTGGCCTTCCACAGCGAAACCTTCCTCAAATGGAAAGCGCCGGTGGTCAACTGGGTATTCGCGCTGGTGTTCGCTGGCAGTCACTTCATCGGTGATCGACTGCTGATCCAGCGCATCATGGGCCACGCGCTGACCCTGCCGCAGGCAATCTGGACCAAACTGAACATCGCCTGGATCGTGTTCTTTCTGTTCTGCGGCGCCGCCAATCTGTATGTCGCATTCACATACCAGGAATTCTGGGTCGACTTCAAAGTCTTCGGCAGCCTGGGCATGACCCTGATTTTCCTGATCGGCCAAGGCATCTTCCTGGCCCGTCACCTTCACGATGCCGACGCATCGACCCAGCCTTCAACAAAAAAGCCCGAGGACTGAAATGCTCTACGCAATCGTAGCAACGGACGTCGCCAACTCACTGGAAAAACGCCTCGAAGCGCGCCCTGCGCATCTGGAGCGCCTGACCGCGTTGAAAAACGAAGGACGTGTCGTGCTGGCAGGACCTCTGCCCGCTATCGACAGTAATGACCCAGGCGCCGCAGGTTTCACCGGCAGCCTGGTCGTCGCCGAATTCCCCTCCCTGAGTGCCGCACAGGCCTGGGCGGATGCCGATCCGTATATCAAGGCCGGCGTCTACGATAAGGTCGTGGTCAAGCCTTTCAAGCAAGTCCTGCCTTAAGATCTCCCCTGATCCGGTCCCTTTGCGAGACCGGATCCACCTCGGCAGCGCTGACTGCTCATTATTCGCATTCCTGTGCCGATATCCTGCCAAACGCCCAATAAAACCGGCGCGCTGGTCTGGTGCCGCAAGTCAATCAGGAGTTCAGATGCGTCCACGTCCGTGGTGTCTACTGGCGGTCACGCTGGCCGTTTCGGCGATCAGTGTCGAAGTTCGAGCTGACGAAACCAGCGATATCGTCAGCCATGCCTTGCCATTGCCCAGCACCGCCAGCCAGTTGACCGACCTGCGTCAGCGTCTGGCCGACAGTGAAAAACAACGGGAAGAGTTGACCCGCCAACAGCACAATGCCGACACTGAACGCGAAAGTATTCTGGTGGGACGCCTGCGTCAGGAGAACCAAAGGCTTAAACTGCAGCTCAAAGAAGCGCAGTCGGTCATGCCTGCGCGCGTACTGACCGAGCAACAACAATGGTTCGTCACAGGGGGCGGCGTTGCAATGGTCGCCCTGCTGTGCGGTATTTTTGCCAGCGGCTGGCGTAGACAGCGTCGGCAATGGCTAAATTGAGTGACTCATGAGCGAGCTGTTACTTATTGATGATGACCAGGAGCTGTGTGAGCTCCTGAGCAGTTGGTTGAGTCAGGAAGGTTTCGTGGTGCAGGCCTGTCATGACGGCCAGAGCGCTCGCAAGGCGCTTGCCCAAGCTGCCCCTGCCGCCGTGGTGCTGGATGTGATGCTGCCCGACGGCAGCGGTCTGGAACTGCTCAAGCAACTGCGCACCGACCACCCCGACTTGCCCGTGCTGATGCTCTCGGCCCGCGGCGAGCCGCTGGATCGCATCCTCGGTCTGGAGCTGGGTGCCGACGATTACCTGGCCAAACCGTGCGATCCCCGCGAACTGACCGCCCGTTTGCGCGCCGTGTTGCGTCGCAGCCATCCGACGGCGGTGTCCAGCCAGATCGAACTGGGTGACTTGTGTTTCAGCCCGGCCCGAGGCGTGGTCACCATCGACGACCAGGAATTCACCCTGACCGTTTCCGAAGCGCGTCTGCTCGAAGCCCTGTTGGGTCAACCCGGTGAGCCGCTGGACAAGCAGGAATTGGCGCAACTGGCACTGGGTCGCAAACTGACGCTCTACGATCGCAGCCTGGACATGCACGTCAGCAACCTGCGCAAGAAGATCGGGCCCCATGCCGATGGCCGGCCGCGGATCGTGGCGTTGCGCAGTCGCGGTTATTACTACGCGGTTTGACATACGACTGCAGGAGCGCGCTTGCCGGCGATTGTGGTGTGTCAGGCGATTGAGCCTTGTCAGACAGATGCAAGCGCGCGCTCAAGAGCTTCGAGCCCGTCGAATTTCCTGCATCTGTCAGCCCCATGACAAACCCTCTTTACCCAAGCTTTACCCACGCCTGACCTCGCTTGACCTTGATCTCCCTAAACTGGCCACAACCGGCACAGAGCCGGATTCGAGACAAGGAGATACACCATGCGCAAGACTCTGATCGCTTTGATGTTCGCTGCCGCCCTTCCTGCCGTGGCAATGGCTTCTCCGACAGACGATGGCCACCTGGGTGGCCCTGGCGGTCCAGGCTTCGACGGTCCTGGCATGCACCACCGCAAAGGCCCGTTCGACAAGCTGAACCTGACCCCGGAACAACACCAGCAGGTCGGCAAACTGATAGGCGATCAATGGCGCGATCGTTCCGAGATCACCCATAAGTACCTGGCCAAACTGTCGCCAGCCGATCAGAAGGCCATGCAGGATGAACTGGCCGCCAAGCACGCGAAGACCCAGGCCGACATCCGTGCGATGCTCACCCCTGATCAGCAGAAAACGTTCGACCAGATCCAGAAAGACCAGGCACAACGTCGCGCCGACCGTGCCGAGTTCGAAGCCTGGAAAGCGCAAAAAGCGCAGAAAGCCCAATAACCGGCGACTGACGCGACGTTACACTCCCCAACCCGACACGCTCTTTGCGGCGTGTCGGGATTTTATGTTTAAGGCCTGATTCAAGGGTCGGATTGAGGGCTTCACGTGCGTTCATTGTTCTGGCGAATTCTGGCGAGCTTCTGGCTCGCGATCGCGTTGGTGGCAGGTCTGTCGATTCTGCTTGGGCACATGCTCAATCAGGACGCCTGGATCCTCAGTCGCCATCCCGGCCTGCACAACCTGCCGCAGAAGTGGACGCAGCTTTATGAGAATCAGGGCGAAGGGCCGGCGCAGGAGTTTCTGCAGGATCTCAAGCGCAAATACCATATTGATGTTCAGGTCCTGAACGATAGCGGTGAAGCGATCGTTCCAGGCACCTTTCCACCTCGCGCTGCAGCGTTCGAGGAGCGTCAGCAGGACGACACTCGACCATTACCATGGCGACGCCTGACTGCTGAATACACCAGCCCGAAAACCAGCGAAACCTATCTGCTGATCTATCGCATTCCCCATCCGGAACTGGATGCGTGGCACCGGGAAAGCCTGCTCTGGCCATTTAGCGCACTGGGTATCGCGCTGGTGGTCCTGACCTTGTTCAGCCTGCTGGTGACCCTGTCGATCACCCGCCCCTTAAGCCGTCTGCGTGGCGCGGTACACGACCTTGGCCAGACCACCTATCAACAGAACAGCCTGGCGCAACTGGCCAATCGTCGCGACGAATTCGGCGTGCTGGCCAACGACTTCAACCGCATGGGCGCGCGCCTGCAGAGTTTGATTGGCAGCCAGCGCCAGCTGTTGCGCGATGTCTCCCACGAACTGCGTTCACCCCTGGCGCGGCTGCGTATCGCGCTGGCGCTGGCCGAGCGCGCCGGGCCTGCGGAGCGGGAAAAACTCTGGCCGCGCCTGACGCGCGAGTGCGACCGGCTGGAAGAATTGATCAGTGAAATTCTGGCCCTGGCACGGCTGGACGCCGACATGGGCAGCGCGACGCCGATTGACTTGCCGGGGCTGTTGCATCACCTCAAGGCCGAAACCGAGATGGGCGGCACCGAGCAGACCATCGAGGTCGAGTCGCAACCGGGGGTTCAACTGCAAGGCTGGCCGAATGTGCTGGAGCGTGCGCTGGATAACCTGCTGCGTAATGCTCTGCGCTTCAATCCGCCGGGCCAGCCAATCGAACTCAGTGCGCGCCGTGAAGGCGGCGACCTGTTCGTCAGTGTGCGCGATCATGGTCCGGGCGTGAGCGCGGAGCATCTTGCGCAGTTGGGTGAACCCTTCTACCGCGCGCCGAATCAGACCGCGCCGGGTTATGGCCTGGGCCTGGCCATCGCCAAGCGCGCTGCCGAGAAGCACGGCGGGCATCTGCTGTTGGAAAATCACCCACGGGGCGGGTTCATCGCCAGCATCGTTGTGCCACGCGAAACCAGTGCCTGACGCCTAACCCCTGTAAAAGCGCGCTTGCCCGCGATTGCGTTATATCAGTCGCACCTATGTTGACAGACGCACTGCAATATCGCGGGCAAGCGCGCTCCTGCAGTCAAATCACCCTTACCCGCGCCACTCACTGACAAAATCCGGGACATCCGGCTTCGCAGCCACACGCGGTGGATTCTGTGGCGTGCCAAGGTACAGGAAGGCGATCACCTGTTCATCGGCCGCCAGGCCCAATCCCTGGGCGACGTGGGTCGAACAGGACAGTTCACCCGTGCGCCATACCGCGCCAACGCCCAACGCATAGGCCGCCAACAGCACGCCATGAGCCGCGCAACCTGCGGTGATGAGCTGTTCTTTCTTCGGCACCTTGAAGTGATCCGTCAGCTTCGCGATGACCACTACCACCAGCGGCGCACGCAACGGGCCCAAACGCGCTTTCTCCAACGCCTTCTCATCCGCCCCGCCGCCGCTTTCGATCAACGCCTGCGCCAGCAGCTCGCCCATCCTGTTACGCGCCTCGCCTTCGACGGTGAGAAAACGATAGGGCCGCAAGGCGCCATGATCGGGCGCACGCAAGGCCGCGCCGAAGAGAATTTCACGCTGGGCGGCATCCGGTGCCGGTTCGATCAGTCGAGGGACGGACACGCGATTGAGCAGTACATCAAGCGCTTCCATGGAAAGGTCTCCTGAAAATTGATGGGCCATTGTAGTGCCCCAAACGTCTTCTTGAACTTCAATAACGAGCGACAAGGGCAATTACTTACACGACAACCGGAAAGGGCTTCGGTTTACTTGCCTTTACCCACGGGTAGAATGAGCGGCTTTCCACTACCTGATCAGAGCGACTGCATGGCGTTGCCGACTCTCCGCATCATCGGTTTCATTATCGGCATCTTCCTCATCACCCTGGCCATCGCCATGGTCGTGCCCATGGCCACGCTGCTGATCTTCGACCGCACCGGCGACATGCCATCATTTCTCTGGTCGAGCATGATTACCTTCATCGCGGGCCTGGCGCTGGTAGGTCGGGGCCGTCCGGAACATGTACATCTGCGGCCACGGGACATGTACCTGCTGACCGTCAGCAGTTGGGTCGTGGTCTGTGTGTTCTCTGCGCTGCCCTTCCTGCTGACCCAGCACATCAGCTACACCGACTCGTTCTTCGAGAGCATGTCCGGCATCACCGCCACCGGCTCCACGGTGCTCAGTGGGCTGGACAAGATGTCGCCGGGTATCCTCATCTGGCGCTCCCTGCTGCACTGGCTCGGTGGCATCGGCTTCATCGGTATGGCGGTGGCGATCCTGCCGCTGCTGCGTATCGGCGGGATGCGCCTGTTTCAGACCGAATCATCGGACCGCTCGGAAAAGGTCATGCCGCGCTCGCACATGGTCGCCAAGTTCATCGTGCTGGTGTACGTCGGCTTCACGGTGCTGGGCAGCGTCGCGTTCTGGTGGGCCGGCATGAGCCTGTTCGATGCGATCAACCACGCGATGTCGGCGATCTCCACCGGCGGCTTTTCCACCTCCGATCAGTCCCTCGCCAAGTGGCCGCAACCGGCGGTGCACTGGGTGGCAATCGTGATGATGATTCTCGGCAGTCTGCCGTTTACGCTTTATGTCGCCACCCTGCGCGGCCATCGTCAGGCGCTGATCAAGGATCAGCAGGTGCAGGGTTTCATCGGCCTGCTGCTGGTGACCTGGCTGGTGATGACGGTCTGGTACTGGGCGACGACCAATCTGCCGTGGTACGACGCGTTGCGACATGTGGCGCTGAACGTCACCTCGGTGATCACCACCACCGGCTTTGCCTTGGGCGACTACAGCCTTTGGGGCAATTTCGCCCTGATGTTTTTCTTTTATCTGGGCTTCATCGGTGGCTGCTCCGGCTCAACGGCGGGCGGGGTCAAAGTGTTCCGGTTTCAGGTGGCCTACATCCTGCTCAAGGCCAACCTCAATCAGCTGATTCACCCTCGGGCGGTGATCAAGCAGAAGTACAACGGCCATCGTCTGGATGAAGAGATCGTGCGCTCTATTCTGACCTTTTCGTTCTTTTTCACGTTCACGATCTGCCTGATCGCGTTGCTGCTTTCGTTGTTGGGGCTGGACTGGATGACCGCGCTGACCGGCGCTGCGAGTACGGTGTCAGGTGTCGGTCCGGGACTGGGTGAAACTATCGGCCCGGCGGGCAATTTCTCGAGCTTGCCAGATGCCGCGAAGTGGATTCTTTCGGTGGGGATGCTGTTGGGGCGGCTGGAAATCATCACAGTGCTGGTGCTGTGCATTCCGGCGTTTTGGCGGCATTGATACACCGACGAACGGTGAACCCTGTAGCAGTCCGGCTCGCCGGCGGTGGCGTTTTCGAAATCGCTACCACCGGCAAACCGCGTTGCAGGAATATCGGCGTTATTCCAGCCCCTTGCGCAACCGATACTCACCCGGCGTCTCGTCGAACCAGCGTCGAAAGGCTCGAAAGAAATTGCTCGGATCGGCAAAACCCAACAGGTACGCGATTTCCAGCAAGGTCATCTGCGGCTGCGCCAGGTACTGTTCGGCCAGCTCGCGCCGGGTGTCGTCGAGCAGGGTCTGAAAGCTGGTGCCCTCTTCCTGCAACCGACGCTGCAAGGTGCGCTGCGACAGGTGCAGGCTCTGGGCCACGGCTTCGCGCTTGGGTTCGCCTTGCGGCAGCAACCGGCACAGCACCTGTCGAGCCTGATGAGTCACCCGATTGCTGTTGAAGCGCGCGAGAAACTCTCCGGCAAAACGGTCATGCAGCTTGGCCATCGCCTCGTCCGCCGTGGGCAGCGGCGCTTCCATGTCGGCGCGTTCGAACACCAGCCCGTCGTGAGAGGCGTTGAACGTCAGCGGCGCGTGGAAAAACTTTTTGTAGGGCTCGACGTTCTTCGGCTGATCGCCCTGGATCAGCACCTGACGCGGATGCAGCGGACGTCCGGTCAGCCAGCCGCAGAAGGCCAGTGCGAATGCTAGAGAGGCCTCGGCGCTCTGCCGCGTCGGCGGTAAAAGATCGCCATGCACTGTCAGAATCAGCGCATAGCCCTCAGGGAGGAGTTGGAAGCTCAGATCGGCACTGTCGGCAATGATGCGCTGATAACGTACCAGTCGTTCCAGGCCCTCTTTCAGTGTGCGGCTGGACATCAAGGCGTAGCCTGCCACGCTGAAAGACGCCGGGCGCACCACCCGAGCCATGTTCAACCCGACCGCCGGGTTGCCGGACAACTCCACTGCACGGGTCCAGAGCCGGGTCATCGAGTCCTGCGGGAAGCGTGCGTCAGGGTTCTCCAGATCGGCATACACCAGGCCTAATTCCTTGAACAATGCCCGGCAGTCCAGGCCATCCATTTCAAGGGATTTGACGATCCCCATCGCCCAGCTTGAAGAAGTGGTTTTTTCCATGGCTACTTCTGGTTTGCGCCAGTCACCCCCTGCGACTGATAGCCGAAGGATACTACGTTGGCACCCATTGTCACTGCCTGCCGGGGGTGCTCGGCTAGACTCAGGGGCATTAAACCTACAAGAGAAGACCGCTGTGGCTAACGTCAGGACGTTCGAAGGTTTTGCCGACTTCTATCCCTATTACCTGCAAGAGCACCGGGACAGCACGTGTCGTCGTCTGCACTTCATTGGCACCACGCTGGTGCTGCTGATCATGGCGACCGCTGTATTGAGCGCCAACTGGCTGCTGCTGTGGGTTCTGCCGCTGGCAGGCTATACGTTCGCTTGGGTTGGGCATTTCTTCTTCGAGAAGAATCGACCGGCCACATTCAAGCATCCGTTCTACAGCCTGCTGGGCGATTTCGTGATGTACCGGGACATGCTGACCGGCAAAGTGCAGTTCTGATACCCGCTCATCAATTTGGCTTATGGTGTGATTCTCGAACGCGTTGTTCCGCGGGATCACCGCTGCCGAAGGCGGTGATTGGATGACACCGCCGGCAAGGCATACTGGTACAGCAGGCCGGGTAGAATTTGAGTTGTTTAGGCCGAGTCGCCAAGAAAGGCCAGTAGCGATGCTAGCGGGTGGCGACGTCGATCCGGCCAGCATCACGAGCATTGCAGTTTCAGGTCAGCACAAACTCCACCGGCTCCAGCAGCGGCGGCAGTGGCTGCACGCCCAGCGCATCGAGCACATCGCGCTCGACGACCCGCACCAGCGCATCCAGCGGCAGGTCGTTTTCGTCGTAGCCGAAGGGGTCTTCCAGTTCGTTGCCGATGGCATCCAGGCCGAAGAAGGTGTAGCTGACAATGGCCATGAACAACGGCGTCATCCAGCCCAGCGGTTCGGCCATGGCGAAGGGCAGAAGAATGCAGAACAAGTAAATCGTGCGATGCAACAGCAAGGTATACGGGAACGGCAACGGGGTGTGCTTGATGCGGTCGCAGGTGGTCACGACCCGGCTCAGCGCACTCAGATGATTGGCCAACAGCATGTAGCGCCACTCGTTGATCTGCTCGTTTTCAGTGGCCTGCGAGCACTGCCGACCTATTTCGCGCAGGACCCTGTCGCAAAAATTGGCGCTCTCGGCAGGCGGCAAATGACTCACCCAGGGCTGCGCGGCGTTTTGCACATCCTGGCGGCGCAGGGTGGCATTCAGCGCGTGGGCAAAGCCGCACAGATCGCGCAGGATGCTGCTACGTACCGCCTCGTCCTTGATCACCTGAGTTTCGCGAATGATCGACCGGGTTTCAGTGATCACATCGCCCCAGGCCTTGCGGGCTTCATACCAGCGGTCGTAACAGGCGTTGTTGCGAAAGCTCATGAAGATCGACAGGGATAAACCCAGCAAGGTGAAAGGCGTAGCGCTGACCTTGGCGAAGTAATCCGGGTGCAGGCTCTCGATCAGCACGATGAACGCCGCCAGCAACGTCACCATCACCGCGCGCAACGCGATACGCCGGGCAATCGAGCCCTTCAGTGCGAGCAGGACATTAAGCAGATTGGGATGAGGTCGAACGATCATGACTCAGTCCACGCCCGGACTGGCACCGCGATCGTTATGCCCGAGATCGCGCTCGGGATCGATCCGGTCGCGGACCCGCTGTTTCAGCACCTTGGCTTCGGGAAAACCGCCATCGGCCTTGCGTTCCCATATCTGCACGTCATCACAGGTAATGCGGAACACGCCACCAGTTCCGGGCACCAGCGACACCTTGCCCAGATCGTCGCCGAAGGTGCTGAGCAGTTCCTGGGCCAGCCAGGCGGCACGCAGCAACCATTGGCACTGCGTGCAATAGGTGATGGTGATTTGCGCCTTGGCATTCATGGATCAGCCCAGCCCTGCCAGCAAGTCGCGAGCGGTCTGCTGCGGGCCGTCATCGGACTCGTCGATCACTTCCTGAAGCAGACGTCGCGCCTCGTCGATATTGCCTTCGTCGATCAACACCTGCGCTTCGTTGATCTTGCTCAAGGGCGCTTCTTCCTCGAGGTCCATCAGATCGAATTCGGTGTCGTCGGTCATGAAGCTGTCGAGGAAGGCATCGTCCATCAGATCGCTGTTGCTCTGCGCAACGGACTCAGGCTCCGGCTCGAACTGCACCTCGACCTCTGGCACCTCTTCATCCTCGGCGAAGTCGCTGAGGAACTGCTCTTCGGGCATTTCGAAGACTTCCGGCAGCTGCGTCAGGTCCGAAGCAAAAGTGGGGTCCAGTTCTGGCTCGGCGTCTGGCGCAGGCTTGCGAGGCGCCGGGGTGCTCTCGAAGGGGTCGACCAGATCCCAATCGGCGTCCATGGACAGGTCATCGAGGTTGAGCTGGAAGTCGTCGGCCGGATCGGGGTTCAGCGACGCGGCGGTATTTTCATCGAGCTGGGCAGCTGTCTGTTCACTGGCGAGCGCTGTTTCAGCTGCTGCAGCCCCGACCACGGCAGCGCCGGTCACGACCGCTGGCGCGATTGCCGAAAGAGCCTCGGCAGGTACAGGAGCCACCGGCGCATGTGCCAGTTTGAGCTTCGGATAACGCGCGCGAATTTCCTGCAATTTCTGCGGCTCGATGCCCTGGTTCAACAACACTTTTTCTTCCTCGTCGAACCCGGCGACATCGCCCTGTTCGCCGAGCAGTTCGAGGATGCGCATGCGCACGTCGGTACGTTGCGGTTGGCGATCCAGCGCCTCACGCAGGATCGCCTGCGCTTCGGCAAATCGGCCATAGGCGATATAGATGCTGGCACCGTCCAGGGCGTCCGTCGCCGCACCCGCCAGACGTTGGCCGGCAGGCGCCGCAGCGCTGGCGCTCGGCGTAGCGGTGGCGGCCGGGAGTGGCGTGACCGCCGGAACCTCGAATACCGGGGTCACCGTCGCCTGTGCCGGTTTGATGATCGGCTCGTCAGGCTCAGGCTCAGGCTCTAGCGCCAACTGATTCTTGATCCGGTTACGCCGCACCGACCAGGCCAACGCCAGCAGCAGGACCAGCACCAACAGCCCAGCCACAATCGTCGTCCACGGCAGGTCATCATCTTGAACAGGTGCAGCGGGTGCTGGCGCAGGTGTTGGCGCCACAGGTGCCACCGCAGGCTCGGTTTTCTGGACCGGCGCAGGCACGGGCGCCGGGCTGGAGGCCAACGCCTTCATTTCCGCCAGTTGCGTCTGCAATTCGATGATCTGGTTGTTCTTGGCCGCGTCGTCCTCGGTGATCTGCCTGACCTGCCCTTTCAAGTCATCGACGGTCTTGGTCAGTTGCTGGTTTTCCATCGCCGTGGCAATCAGTTGCTCACCATTGCCAGGCGGCGCCACCGGGGTTACAGGCCCGGGCGCCGATGCAGGAGCACTCGGCGCAGGAGTAGCAGAGGCTGGCGAAGCGGCCTTGGGCTCGACGGCGTTGTCTGGCAACAACAGGCTTTGGCCGACCTTCAGCTGGCTGCGTTCACCGTTGGGAAAAGCCTGCGGGTTGAGCGCCTGAATGCCGCTAATCAGTTCAGCGCTGGAGGTCTTGCTGCCAGGGGCCTGAATCCGGCGCGCGATGCCCGCCAGGGTGTCGCCGGAGACGACGGTATAGTGCTTGCCCTGCACCGCCCTGGGTGGCGCCACCGGAAGCCGGGACTGATGGGCTCTGTTCTCGGTCGCGGGAGATTGCGCACGGCTGCGGGTCGCAGCCAGGCCGGCCGGGGAATTGGGCGGGTCGAGCAAGACCGTGTATTCGTGCAGCTGATCGCCGTTGGGTCGTGAAAGACGCACCACGAAGTCCATGTACGGCTCGGTGACCGCCTTGTGCGATTCGATATGCACCACGGCCCGACTGCCGCGAATTACGGGAGTGAAACGCAGGTCATTAAGGAAGAACACCCGCTCGACGCCCGCTTTGGCGAAGGCTTCAGCAGAAGCCAGCGTAACCACGATCTCTTCAGGGCTCAAACCGCCTGCTTCGATCAATTCGATGTCAGCGTTGAAAGGCTGGCCCAGCGCCGAATGCAACGTGATGTCACCAAGGCCCAGCGCCGCCGCCATGGAGCTGTGCAGCATGGACGCCGAGGCGATCGCCAACGTCAGCAATCCTGCGCGAAGACCCGACTGAACGCGAAAAGATCCGTGACTCTCGCGCCGACTACCGGCCTGAAAACTCTTCAGCATGCGAACCCTTATGAGGCAGGCTTCCCTGCAAATTTCGTTGTGCGGACACCATGTCCGGGCAAAATCAGTATGGGTGCAAATAGAACAGGATGTTTCGGCAGGTTCAATGTATTTGTCGCAGGCATTGAGCCATATCGTCAGGATTTTTCCAGATTGGCCAGAATTTTCGAGTGGACGTGCAGGCATACGCGCAGATCTTCATCATCGATGCCCGCGAACAGCTCGTGGCGCAGCGCGTTGGCGATGGTCTCGATTTTCTCGATCAGCGGCCGGGCGGTGTCACCCAGGAGGATCTTCTTCGCACGACGATCTTCCAGTACAGCCTGGCGCCGCACCAGACCCTGATTCTCCAGGCTGTCGAGCAAACGGGCCAGGGTCGGGCCTTCGACACCGACGCTTTGCGCCAACTCACGTTGGGTTGGCGGCTCCTTGAAGCGCGCCAGATGCAGCAGGACCAACCAGCGGGCCTGGGACAACCCGAGATCGGCCAGACGACGGTCAAGCTCGGCACGCCAGCCCCGGGACAGGTTGGCCAGCTGCATGCCAAAGCGGTGTTCTTCAGTTAACGGCATAGGTAACTCGATGGTTAAAGGCTGTTCCTAATTAATAGGCAGCTAATCATGGAGATACTGGCGAGGCAAGTAGCGAGATGTGGCGTTTCGTCGCACAGGCACGCAGCAGACCGAAATGCGGCAGGATTGGCATGGGAAACGCCCTTCACGCCTTGGAGAATTTGCAACCGCAAGATTGCAGTGTAGTGGGGTCAGCTTGCTCACGAAGGCTGACTTACAGGCCACACATCCGGTGCAGATGTACTGGCCGATTCGTGAGCAAGCTCACTCCCACAGGGACCGGAGCGAGGCAGGGGTTTGGGCTAGACCTCGAACTCGGACTGCAGCGCCGCGCGCACGCAATACAGCACACCTTCGGGCACGCGGCCGGTGAACGTCTCGGCGATAGCGGCCACCGGCGGCAGTTCGCCCTCGCCGTCGAGGAAGGCGTCCTGAATCTCGCTGAGCAGGTCTTCCGGCAGATCCAACGCCTGGTCCAGCGACAATTGCTGCTTGCCGATGGCCTCGGCCAGCATCGTGTAGACGTTCTTTTCCGAGCACTGCAACTGTCCGGCGATCTGCATCGGCGTCATGCCGGCGCGGGCCAGGCTGATCAGCTCGTGGCGCAGATCGGTAACCACCCGTGGCGCAGGCGCCGCACCGCCGAGCACTTCCAGAAACGCCTCGCCGTAACGCTCCAGCTTACGCGCGCCGACGCCGCTGACCCGGCCCATTTCGGCCATGGTCCCGGGCTGGCTGCGCAGCATTTCCAACAGGGTCGAATCCGGGAAGATGACGTACGGCGGCACACCGTGCTCTTCGGCCAGCTTGCGCCGCAGCGCGCGCAGGGCTTCCCACTGTTCGCGCTCTTCGCCGCGTACCAGTTGGCTGGCCGGGCTGCCCGAGGCTTTCGGGGTGGTCTGTGGTTTGAGGTCACGGCGCAATTCCAGGGTGACTTCACCGCGCAACAACGGGCGGCAGGTGTCGCTCAGGCGCAGGCCGCCATAGCCTTCAAGGTCGATGTCGGCCAGGCCGCGGGCGACCAATTGGCGGAACAGAGAGCGCCAATCGCCTTCACTGCGCCCCTTGCCGACGCCGAACACCGCCAGTTTCTGGTGACCGAAGCTCTGCACCTTGTCGTTTTCCTTGCCCAGCAAGACGTCCACCAGATGCCCGACGCCATAACGCTGACCGGTGCGGTAGATCGCCGACAACGCTTGCCGCGCCGGCTCGGTGGCATCCCAGGTCTGCACGCCATCGACGCAGTTGTCGCAATGGCCACAGGGGTTGGACATGTGTTCGTCGAAATAGGCCAGCAGCGACTGACGCCGACAGCGGGTTTCTTCACACAGCGCCAGCATGGCATCGAGCTTGTGATGCTCAACGCGCTTGTGACGCTCATCGCCTTCGGAGTTCTGCAGCATCTGCTTGAGCATCAACACATCCTGCAGACCGTAGGCCATCCAGGCATCGGCCGGCAGACCGTCACGCCCTGCCCGACCGGTTTCCTGATAGTAGGCTTCCAGGGATTTGGGCAGATCCATGTGCGCAACGAAACGCACGTTCGGTTTATCGATGCCCATGCCGAAGGCGATGGTCGCGACCATGATCAGACCTTCTTCATTAAGGAAGCGGCGCTGATTCTCGGAGCGCGTCTCGATGGGTAGGCCTGCGTGATACGGCAATGCCGGGTAGCCGTTGTCGCTGAGAAACGCGGCGGTTTCTTCGACCTTCTTGCGCGAAAGGCAATAAACAATGCCGGCATCGCTGCGGCGCTCGGAGAGAAACGCCAGCAACTGTTTGCGCGGCTGCTCCTTGGGCACGATGCGGTAGAAGATGTTCGGCCGGTCGAAGCTCGACAGAAAACGCTCGGCGTTCTGCAGATGCAGACGGGTGACGATTTCTTCGCGGGTGCGCTTGTCGGCGGTAGCGGTCAGGGCGATGCGTGGCACGGCGGGGAACAGCTCGGCGAGTTGCCCCAGTTGCAGGTATTCCGGTCGAAAGTCATGGCCCCATTGCGACACGCAGTGGGCCTCGTCGATGGCGAACAGGGCGATCTTCAGGTTTTGCAAAAAAGCCAGCATACGCGGCTGAACCAGGCGTTCCGGCGCCAGGTACAGCATCTTCACTTCGCCCTGGCGGATGCGGTTGGCCAGATCGCGCTGCTGTTCGGCGCTCAACGTGGAGTTCAGCGCGGCGGCGGAAACACCGAGCTCTTCAAGGGTGGCAACCTGATCGTCCATCAAGGCGATCAACGGCGAGACCACCACTGCCAGGCCATCGCGCAACAGGCCGGGCACCTGGAAACACAGGGATTTGCCGCCGCCGGTGGGCATCAGTACCAGAGCATCACCACCACTGGCCACGCGCTCGATAATGGCACCCTGGCGACCACGGAAGCTGTCGTAGCCGAAGATGTCTTTAAGTACGCGTTGAGCCTGGTCGAGCATAAGTACCCCGAATGGTGCCGCTGCAGCGGGTGAAAATTCGCTGTCTAAATCGCAAAGCGCGGCAGTATACCGGAGCGCTTCGAACGATTGGACAGCGGTGACACCAGCGGTCGAAATTTAACGCAATGCCTATTCTATAAGCCTCGCCGCTGGCGCGCGGAGCCCTCAGGGCCTAGAATTCAGCATCGTTTATTTCCAAGGTAGTCCGTCCATGTCCTTCGCTGAGCAATTACACCGCCTGCAAGCCTTCCTCGATGCCGATGAGCTGCATGACGAAGCGCTGGACTATGTAGCCGCCCACGGCTACCTGACCGCGCTTTCGATCTGTGCCGAAACGGTGCCTGACCGCGAATGGATCGACGCCCTGTTCGCCGAACCGCCGCACTATGCCGATCAGGCCCAGCATGAAGAAATCGAAGCCACGCTGATCAAGCTCAAGGAACACATCGCTCGTCAGTTAGCGTCGGATGAAGAATTCGAGCTGCCCTGCGATCTGGATCTGGGCGATGACCCTGATGATTCGGAATTGCGCGGCTGGTGCATCGGTTTCATGGAGGGTGTGTTCCTGCGTGAATCGGCCTGGTTCGAGAACGACGAGGAAGAAGTCAGCGAGATGCTGCTGCCGATCATGGTCGGTTCGGGTCTGTTCGACGAGCAGGCTGAGTTCGCCGACATCGCAGCCGATGCCAATCTGATGGACGACATGATCGTGCAGATCCCAGAGGCGCTGACTGCGCTGTATCTGTTGCTGCATGCGCCGGATGAAAAACCGGCGATCCTCAAACCTCGCCACCACTGAGTCGGCGCCTATGGCGCAAGATGGGTTTGGTAGCATAGGGATGGTGTGTACACCCACTCCTGCGGGTGGCGCTGCTTTTGGTTCTGCCTGATGGCAGAAAAGCGTTTCGCCTTCAGCGAGTTACTTGGAAAAGCCGGAATGCCGGACCAATCCGGAGTAACCAAGGGTGCTTGCCCCTGGTTTGGCCCGCACCCAGCCGCGATCTATGTCGTCCGAGCTGTCGCGTTATAAGAGCAAGAGCAAAAGCAACAGCAAGATCAAGATCAAGACCGAACGCAGAAGCGACAGGCTACCTTGATCCCTGTGGTGGACGCCGAAGGTTACGACGGCAGCGAAAGCGGTGGGTCAGCTGCGGATCAGTTGCCTGACACGCCGCGTTCGCTGCCGTCTTAACCTGGGACGTCTCCCTACAGGGATCGCGTCAATCCTCGGAGATCTCGTGAGCCAGCCCCAGATAGCCGCTGAGAATGGTGCGGTGTTCAAGGCACACCGCAAGCCTGCGCAAATCTCGATCAAAGACTCACACCGTATCCACCTTCAACGAATGATCCCCTAACATCCCGTTGATGATCGACGCCGTATCAAGCCCTCCCGCCACCACACCACCGGCTCCTGGCGAAACCTCGTAATGCTGGGCCAGATCAACCCCTGCCAAATCAATGGTCTGCGTCGCGGCGCCACCCGCCACGCTGCTCACATCGATGGACGACACCAGCGAAGCACCAGTGCCACTCACGCTGAAATGCAGGAAGTTCTCCAGCGAATTCGCATCCCCATGATCACCCTGAAGCAACTGCGACAGGTCGAGCTTATCCACGCCGAAGTTGAAATCCGTGATCGTATCGTGCCCGGTATTGCCCGCCTGATACTGGAACGTGTCACTGCCAAGGCCACCCGTCAGCGTATTGTTCCCCGGCCCGCCTATCAGAATGTCGTCGCCCGCCCCGCCATTTAAAACATCGTTACCCAGACCACCGTTCAGCAAGTTGTTGCCTTGGTCGCCGGTCAGGTGATCGTCGTAGTTCGAGCCGATCAGGTTCTGGATATTGACCAGCGTATCCACCCCTGCCCCACCGGTATGCTGCGCCCCGGTCTCAGCCGTGCTCACCGTGACCCCCGCCGTTGCCAGCGAGTAATCGGCAGTGTTGTTGCCTGAGCCGCCGTCGAGCAGGTCGTTACCCGGTCCGCTGAAGAGCGTGTCGTTGCCATCGTCGCCGAACAGCTCGTTGTCACCCGCCCCGGCAACGAGTACATCGTTACCATCGCCCCCATGCAGTTGGCTGTTGGCAGCGCCGACCAGCACGTCGTCGCCAGAGGTACCCAATACTGTGTGACCATCCTGATGGCTGATGTCCACCGGCGCCGTGCTGCTGCCCCCGTGGGCGTCGGTGACGGTGTAGGTGCTGTGGACATCCGGCGTGGTGTTGACCGCCGCCGTGTCAATGGTCAAATGCAGGTCGTAGTTGCCTTGCAGATCCGGGTCGGCCTGGTTGACCACGATCAACCGGTACACCCCATCTTCGGTCGCGGTGAACGAGCCGCCCTCGGCAATCCCGTGGTAGGCCCCATCCTCGAACTTCCAGCTCATGCCCAATACATCGTTGGTCAGGTTGTGATCGACCGTGACGGTTTCACCGGCCTTCAGATGCACGCTGTATAGGTCCTGAGCATTGGACGGCGACGCATTGGTCGCGCCCAGGTATCCGGTGATCACCAGCAAGGCCGTGGTCGCGGTGTTGCTGTAGAAATCACTGCGGTTGAGGTTTTTCAGCTGGTTGGCGTCATCGTCGGAGGTGCCACTGAAGTTGAGAGTTTTCAGCGAGCTAGCCTTGAAGTCGGCGCCTTTGGCGGTCCAGCCAGTGGTGAAGGCTGTCGGCGAAACGCTCAGCGCCCCGCCATTGCCTGCCACATCATTGGCCGCCAGTGCCGCGCCGGGGATGACGATGCTCGATCCGCTGAGGTTGGTGATGACGTTATCTGCCACTGCCACCGGCGCGTCGTAAACAGGTGTCGGCGTCGAGGGCGCCGTGGCCACCACGTGAACGTTCAGATCGGCGGACGCCAGGTCGCCGTCGGAGTCGCTGAGCACGTAGTGAATGTTTTCCGTCACCGATTGAGTCAGGCCCGTTGCTGGCGTGTAGCTGTAGTCGCCGCTGCCCATGTTGATGACCAGCGTGCCATGCTCGCTGGTCACGGTCAGGGTGTCGCTGCTGGAATCGAAACTGCCGTGATCAGTGCCGCCGCTGGGGGTCACACCGCCTTGATGGCTGTTGGCTTTGGGGTCGAAGGTGTACGTAGTGCCGTCGATGCTGATCGATTTGATGAAGCCCTGATCGGCGCCAAAGGTGCCGCCTTCCAGCAGGCTGCCATGCACCCCGCCCTGTACCGTGCCACTGAGCACGGCGTTCAATTGGCCGAGGTCAGTGACGATCACGGCATCGCTGTCGCTACCGGTGGCGCCGTTATGAGCGACCGGGTCCAGATAGGTGCTGGTGACCTCGGTGCCGACGCCGATCGCGTAAGCGTTAATGTGGTGGCTGTCGAGGAAAGCCGTCCAAATCGCCTCTTCGCTTTCGTCGATGCCATCGCCGCGCTCCGGGTCCGGCACGCGGCCCGGATCGGAGTGCTGTGGTGAGGTGGTCGGGTTGCCGTCCGAGAAGAAGTACGCCAGGTTCTGCCCATCGGCGAGGGCGCCCTTCTCGACGAATGCCTGCTGCGCCGCGGCCAGGGCTGCGTCGTAGTTGGTACCGTTGCCTGCGGTCAGCGCGTTTACCATGGCCTTGGCGGTAGCGACATCGACCCATTCATTACTGCCGATGTTGGCCTGGCTGTTGAAGGTCACCAGCTGCACCCGCACGTCGCCCAAGGCTTCGTATTTATTCAGCAGCTCGACGATGGCTTGTTTCTCCAAACCCAGGCGAGTGAGGCCGTTGACGCCCGACGCCTCGTTCATGCTCGCCGAGTTATCGACGATCAGCATCAGGTTGCTATTGACCGGGTCCGTGGTCACGGTCTTTTCGATGCAGGCTGCCTGCGGCTGATCGTCGACGATATTGACCACGATCTGGGCCGTCGAGGATTTGCCCAGCGAATCAGTAACGGTGTAGTTGAACGTCTCGTGGGTGACGTTCGGCCCGTCGTCGGCGGCGGGGGTGGTTTTCGGCGCCGAGGTCAGAGTGTAGGTGTAGCTGCCATCGACATTGAGGTGCAGCACCCCGTATTGGCCTTGCACGGTGCCGTTGTGCGCGCCGTCGAGGCTGAAAGTCAGCGCACCGGTGCCGCCCTGCACCGAGTTGGCGACGCTTCCGGTTCCAGTTTCAGCGGTGGAGTCGGGGTTGCTGCCGGTGACTTTGCCTGGCGCCAGATCCTGGCCGTCCTTATGGGTGTCCAGCGCGCTTTCCTGAACGGTGACGTCGTTGTCGTTGCAGGCCACGGGCGGGCAAGGCGGCGTCACGTTGACCGTGACGGTGGTGGTGCTGGTGTCGCCGTCGGCATCGCGGATGGTGTAGGTGAACACGTCCTGCTCGCCATTCGGCCCCGTCAGATCGGGATTACTGTGATACGTGGCGTTGCCCTGGCTGTCGACGATCAGGGTGCCATAAAGCCCGGTAACGACGGTATTGAGGCCACCGGTGACCGGAGACGACGTATCGCCCCCCGCACGCACGCCGATGATCAGCCCATTCGGGCCCGCGCCATCGGCACCGGCGCTGTCGTTGAGCAGTAGATTGCCGCTGACTTCGCCGCCCGCCACGACGTTGCCGATATCGCAGTGCGCCTGAGGTGTGTCATCGAGAATCTTGACCACCACGCTGCCATCGCGCACGTCGCCGTTATTGTCCACGGCGTGTACAGGAATCTGATCGTTGAGCGAAGTGCCGTCGCCCTGGTCGTGATTCTCCGAATGATTCAACGTGTAGGTGTACGTCAGGTCACCCGTGGTCGGGTCGTAATGCAGGACGGTCAGCGTGTTGCCCGATGGCAGCGTGGTCGATTGCGGCGAAGACAACGGTACGCCGTGCTCGATCACATTGATCCCTCCGACGCTGAGCGTTTGTACGCCGTCCTGCGCGGTGACTTTGAGCGTTCCCGTCTGAGTCAACGCATCGGGATTCGGATGAGAGCCCCCTGGCAAATTTGCCTCATCAACCGTGCAATCGCCGCCACCGATGACCACGCCATCGTTATGGAACACGTTGACGGTGATCGTGGTGGTGCTGGTATCACCATCGGCATCGCGGATGGTGTAGGTGAAGATGTCTTGCGCGTCGCCATCGCCACCGGAGTTCGGGTTGGCCATGTACGACGCCTGACCGCTCGCGTCTACGGTCAAGGTGCCGTACAGCCCTTGAATCACAGTGCCGACGCCGCCGAAGACCGGGCTGGAAGTGTCGCTGCCCGCCCGCACGCCGACGATCAGACCGCCCGCCCCCGCGCCATCGGCCCCGGCCAGGTCATTGGCGAGAATATTGCCGCTGGTCTCGCCGCCTTCCTTCACGTAGCCAATGTCCGCGGTTGCCTGAGGGACATCGTCGGTCACGTGGACGTTGATGTTGCCGTCGGCGGTGTCGCCATCGTTGTCCACAGCATGCACGGCGATCTGTTCGTTGTTGACAGTGCCGTC
>NZ_NKHL01000108.1:146875-147121 GCF_002934685.1 Pseudomonas bohemica | reverse complement strand
GTGCCCCAACGCCTTCGTGAGCAAGCTCACTCCTACAGGTATCGCGCCAGGCCTAAACGCTTCTGTAGGAGCGCGCTTGCCCGCGAAGAGGTCTGCAAAACCGGTATGTCTGCAGCGTGTGCCCCAGCGCCTTCGTGAGCAAGCTCACTCCTACAGGTATCGCGCCTGGCCGAAACGCTTCTGTAGGAGCGCGCTTGCTGGCGAAGAGGTCTGCAAAACCGGCAGGTCTGCAGAGTCTGTCCCAAA
>NZ_NKHL01000108.1:46692-146865 GCF_002934685.1 Pseudomonas bohemica | reverse complement strand
CCCTGCAGCCAGGGGCGGGTTTCGTCGGCATAGACGCGCTCGATCATGCCTTCTATATAAGCCGCGCGAATCACCCCCAGCGCCGTACCAAAGCCACCCGTGGCCAGAGCGCCAGCGTTACAGTGGGTCAGCACGGTTTGCAGGTTGCCCTGATGCTTGCGGATCAGCTCCACGCCCAGTTGCGCCATGGTCAGGTTGGCTTCGCGGTCGCTGAGGTGGATCGCTGCCGCCTCCGCTTCCATGGCAGCACGAGGGTCTTCGTTGCTCTTGAGCCGATATAGACGCTCGCGCATGCGGTTCAGCGCCCAGAACAGATTGACGGCCGTGGGCCGCGCGTTGACCAGCAGGTCGAAGTCCTCTTCCAGGGCCATTTGCCAATCGCCGCCCTCGGCATAACGTTCGAAGACCGCCAGCACCAGACCATACGCCGCGGCAATGCCGATGGCCGGCGCGCCACGCACGACCATGCTCCGAATGGCCTCGGCCACCCCTTCAGCGCTGTGATAGGGCCGCCAGCTTTCCTCGAACGGCAGCACCCGCTGATCCAGCAGATATAGCGTGCCGTCCTGCCAATCGATGGCCTTCACTTTCTCCGCAGCCAGTAATCGATCGCGCATTGCACACCCCACTTGATGAAAATTTGAAGATCAGGGCGCTTGGTACATTCGAACCATTTGCAGTGATCGAACCTCAGCCTTCGCGAGCAAGCTCGCTCCCACAATTTGTCTCGGATGCCCGGAATCAAATGGCCAGCAACTGAAAAAGCCGCCGATTATAGCGAGCCGCCCGTCAAGACGCTCGGGTATACTTCGCCCTCCCGTCAAATGCCACTGGATCCCTGTTCTCATGCCCGACTCCGTTGCCCCGCTGGACCTGCTGCTCCTGCCGGACTGGCTGGTACCGGTCGAACCCGCTGGCGTCGTGCTGCAGCAACACGGTATCGGGATTCGTGACGGCCTGATCGTCTATATCGGGCCCAAGGCCGAAGCCTTGCGGCAATACGCCCTGGAAGTCCGCGAACTGCCCGGCATGCTGCTCAGCCCGGGACTGATCAATGCCCACGGTCATGCGGCGATGACGCTGTTCCGCGGCCTGGCCGATGACTTGCCGCTGATGACCTGGCTGCAGGAGCACATCTGGCCTGCGGAGAGCAAATGGGTCAACGAAGATTTCGTCCGCGACGGCACCGATATCGCCATCGCCGAGCAGCTCAAGGGCGGCATCACCTGTTTCTCGGACATGTACTTCTTCCCGAAGGTCGCCTGCGAGCGCGTGCATAACAGCGGCATTCGCGCACAGATCACCGTGCCCGTGCTCGACTTCCCGATACCCGGCGCGCGTAACGCTGACGAATCGCTGCACATCGGCGTCGAACTGTTCAACGATCTGGCCCACCACGACCGGATCAGAATCGCCATAGGCCCGCATGCGCCCTATACCGTCAGCGATGAAAACCTGGAAAAGATTCGGGTCATCGCCGATGAACTGGACGCCGCGATTCACATGCACGTTCATGAAACCGCCTTTGAAGTGAACGAGGCGGTGCAGCAGCGTCAGGAACGTCCGCTCGCCCGGTTGCATCGGCTGGGACTGCTCGGCCCGCGCTTCCAGGCCGTGCACATGACCCAGATCAGCGATGACGACCTGGCGATGCTGGTAGAAACCAATTCCAGCGTGATTCACTGCCCGGAATCGAACCTGAAGCTGGCCAGCGGTTTCTGCCCCGTCGAACGGCTGTGGCAAGCGGGAGTCAATGTCGCTATCGGCACGGACGGAGCTGCCAGCAATAATGACCTGGACCTGCTGAGCGAAACCCGCACCGCTGCATTGCTGGCCAAGGCTGTCGCAGGCTCGGCCACCGCGTTGGATGCCCATCGTGCGCTGCGCATGGCGACACTCAATGGCGCGCGTGCTCTGGGCATCGAAGACCTCACCGGTTCCCTGGAAATCGGCAAGGCAGCGGACATGGTCGCATTCGACTTGTCGGGGCTGGCGCAACAGCCGATTTACGACGCGGTTTCGCAGCTTATATACGCCAGCGGCCGCGACTGCGTGCAACACGTCTGGGTCGCGGGCAAGCAACTGCTCCAGGACAAACGCCTGACGCGAATGGACGAACAGGCGCTGATCAGAACCGCCAAAAGCTGGGGCAATCGCATTGCCGCCAGGGGTTGAGGCAAGGGCGCCGAGCGTTAATGACAAAATTTTGCACGATCACGGCCAGATGCCGGGGTCCGATACCGAATTTCAAGTTTTAGAGGGATCACACATGAGCAACGTCGACCACGCCGAAATCGCCAAATTCGAGGCCCTGGCCCATCGCTGGTGGGACCGCAACAGCGAGTTCAAGCCGCTGCACGACATCAACCCGCTGCGGGTGAACTGGATCGACGAGCGCGTGGGTCTGGCGGGCAAGAAGGTGCTTGACGTTGGTTGTGGCGGCGGAATTCTCAGCGAGGCGATGGCCTTGCGCGGCGCCACTGTGACCGGGATAGACATGGGTGAGGCGCCACTGGCCGTGGCTCAGTTGCATCAACTGGAGTCCGGCGTCAGCGTCGAGTATCGCCAGATCACCGCCGAAGCCCTGGCCGAGGAAATGCCCGAGCAGTTCGACGTCGTCACCTGCCTGGAAATGCTGGAGCACGTGCCCGATCCTTCCTCGGTGATTCGCGCCTGCTACAAAATGGTCAAACCGGGCGGCCAGGTTTTTTTCTCCACCATCAACCGCAACCCGAAGGCGTACCTGTTCGCGATCATCGGCGCCGAATACATTATGAACCTGCTGCCGCGCGGGACCCATGACTTCAAGAAGTTCATTCGCCCTTCGGAGTTGGGCGCATGGAGCCGCAACGCGGGTCTTGAGGTCAAGGACATCATCGGCCTGACCTACAACCCGCTGACCAAGCATTACAAACTGGCCTCCGATGTCGACGTCAACTACATGATCCAGACGCTGAAGGGGGCCTGAGTCATGCGCCTGAGAGCGGTTCTATTCGACATGGACGGCACTCTGCTCGACACAGCGCCGGACTTCATCGCCATCTGCCAGGCCATGCTCGCCGAGCGTGGCTTTGCCCCGGTTGACGACAAGCTGATCCGCGACGAAATTTCCGGCGGCGCCAAGGCCATGGTCTCGGCAGCGTTCGCGATGTCCGCGAGCGCGCCGGAATTCGAGACCTTGCGCCTAGAATTTCTGGAGCGCTATCAGAAGGATTGCGCCGTCCATAGCAAGCTGTTCGAGGGCATGGAGCAAGTTCTGGTCGACATCGAGAAGTCGAAGCTGATCTGGGGCGTGGTCACTAACAAGCCGGTGCGTTTCGCGCAGCCGATCATGGAGCAGTTGGGGCTGGCCGAACGTTCGGCGGTGCTGATCTGCCCGGATCACGTGACCAGAAGCAAGCCGGACCCCGAACCCCTGCTGCTGGCCTGCAGGATGCTCGATCTGGACCCGGCCAGCGTGTTGTTCGTCGGCGACGATCTGCGTGACATCCAGTCCGGCCGCGATGCAGGCACCAAAACCGCCGCCGTGCGCTACGGCTACATCCACCCCCATGACAACCCCGATCATTGGGGCGCGGACGTGGTGGTAGATCAGCCGCTGGATTTACGCCGGGTGCTCGATAACGCTCTTTGCAGCTGCTGACGGCCCTGAGGCTGAACACGCCGGTGGGAGTGAGCTTGCTCACGACGTGGTTCTTACATCCACATCAGATGTAACAGCCGCTGCGCCGCCTTCGTGAGCAAGCTCACTGCCACAAGAAACTCAACGCTCATCGCGAAATCGCCATGCCCCTCCCCCAGTTTGATCACATGCGAAGAGGCCTCCCCATGTTCAACTACTCCGCCCGCCCCGACCTGCTTAAAGGGCGCGTTATTCTGGTCACCGGCGCAGGTCGTGGCATTGGTGCTGCGGCGGCCAAGACCTACGCTGCACACGGCGCGACGGTGTTGCTGCTGGGCAAGACCGAGTCGAACCTGACGGCCATCTACGACGAGATCGAAGCCGCTGGCCATCCACAGCCGGTGGTGATCCCCTTCAATCTGGAAACCGCCCTGCCCCATCAATATGATGAGCTGGCGGCGATGATCGAGGCTGAGTTCGGACATCTCGACGGCCTGCTGCACAACGCATCGATCATTGGTCCGCGCACACCGATCGAGCAGTTGTCGGGCGAGCATTTCATGCGGGTGATGCACATCAACGTCAACGCGACGTTCATGCTCACCGCGACGCTGCTGCCGCTGCTCAAGCTGTCTCAGGACGCCTCGGTGGTGTTCACGTCCAGCAGCGTCGGGCGCAAGGGCCGCGCGTATTGGGGGGCTTATGGGATCTCTAAGTTCGCCACCGAGGGGTTGATGCAGACCTTGGCCGATGAACTGGAAAACGTCGCTTCGGTGCGCGCCAACAGCATTAATCCTGGCGGCACCCGAACCGACATGCGCGCCCAGGCGTATCCTGCGGAGAACCCGCTGAACAATCCGACGCCTGAAGAAATCATGCCGGTCTACCTGTACTTGATGGGCCCGGACAGCACAGGTGTCAATGGGCAAGCGTTCGACGCGCAGAAGAAGTGATACGCCCAAGCCGGGCGTAAAGTTAACTCTGTGGGAAGGCGCAGCCTGTCACAACGCCAGCTACCCCATGAGTTATGCACGCGAACAGACAGGCGAGTTGGCGTTTCAGCGTGACGGCCGCTTCAGCGAGCAGGAGCTTACTCAACTCGAATCCCTGCTGACCGGTCTGGTTTACCCGCTGCGCACCGCCCTGATCTACCGAACTGCCAGCCGGAGCGCCTTGCGCGATCCGCTGACAATACCAGTCGTGGGTCAGCGCGCTGGTAGGCGAATGCCTGCGGCACGCGGCGCTGCAACCCACTAATCCGGCCAATGGAAGCCCGGTCGAACTGACCGTCAGCCCGGGCTGCTCGACGCTGCTGCCGGGGAATTCCCCGACAGTCTTGTGCATCACGCCGACACAGCCCTTTATGCGGTCAAACGCCGAGGCCGTACCGCCTCGAATGGAGGGTTGATCGGCTCAGGCGCGAACTGCGTACTGGCGTTCGCGCACCGGCGCCTTTGCTTCCTGCGGTGGTTCCAAAACCATGCACCGTTCCAGGAACAGGTACATGTACTCGTAGCTCTTGCAGATCGCCATCCTCAGATCTGCCTGCAGTTGCTCACTGGGGTTGTTGCCCGCCAGGGTGCAAATGATTTCCAGGGCTTCCCAAGGGTGGGAATCATCGTATTGCGCATGCATCTTCAGCCATTTCATGGCGCGCTTGCGTATGTCCGGCGGGAACAAATCTGCGTATGTATCTTGCGAACATACGACAGCCGACCATTCGCCGGTCGCGCCCTCGATGGCGTAGTTAGTGGCTGCAATCGCGACGACCAGAGGCTCCGACGAACAGCTGTGCCAGCACCAGTGACTGAGTGCGTGCAATTCTGACGGAACCTGCTGCGCTTGCAGGTCTTCGAGCGTGACCTCATGGGCTGCGCTCCAGTTTACCCAGTAATCGGCATGATTGAGCTCAACCCGAATATTGCGCATCAGCCAGCGACGCGCCATGTCTTCGCCCGGATGACGGGCGAAACGGGTTTTGGTCAGGTTATGCGCCATATAGACCGCAAACTGCTCAACGACAGGCCATCCACCAATGAGATACTGGCGCATGGTCCTGGAACTGAGCCGACCATCCCGCATACGTTGATAAAGTTCATGCCCTACCACGCGTGCCTTGGCTTCACTGCAATCCTTGATCAATTGCTGTGCCCAAGCGGGGTAACTGCTGGCATCCATCAGCGGACCGGTTCTAACGAACGTATCGATCACTGTGTAGCTCCTTATGTTGTATTACATCGGATCGTTCAGCGAAAAGTCCCGGGAGCGCTGAACAACATTGGGGTCTGCCTCGCGGGCCGTGCGTGCAGACATTCACAGGTGAATAATTGCGGTCGCTCGATGACATACCCCTGAGCGTAGTCCACACCGATTTCCAATAACGCCTGCTCTATCTGTGGGCTTTCGACGAACTCAGCGATCGTCTGCTTGCCCATTACGTGCCCGATATGGTTGATCACTTCCACCATCGCCCGGTTGACCGGATCGTCGAGCATGTCTTTTACGAAACTGCCATCAATCTTCAGGAAATCTACAGGCAAATGTTTCAAGTAAGCAAATGACGACATGCCTGCACAGAAGTCATCCAGAGAAAAACGGCACCCCAGACTCTTGAGCTCGTTAATGAACCGAATAGCGCTGCCCAAATTGGCGATCGCACTGGTTTCGGTGATTTCAAAACAGATAAGTTCAGGGGGAATTGCGTAGATCTGGAACTGCTGTCGCAAATATTCGAGGAAGGCGTCGTCACCGATACTGGTGCCGGACAGATTGATCGCACACACCGCCATCGGGCCCTTGCGGTGGTTCTCATGCAGGCAATCGGCAATGATCTTGAACACGCTCTGCACCACCCAGCGATCCAGCGTGGTCATCATCCCGTAGCGCTCGGCGGCGGGAATGAAGCTGTCCGGCAGGATCATGCGACCGGATTCATCGCGCAATCGCAGGAGAATTTCCACGTGACCGCTGCCCCCAGCCGCATCACGGCTCAGCGGCGCGATTTCCTGCGAATAGAGGCAGAAACGATTTTCTTCCAGCGCCATGTGCAGGCGCTGAATCCATGCCATCTCGCCAAAGCGGGTGGACAGTTCCGAATCGTCGTCGTGATACACCTGGACCCGGTTGCGACCCTTTTCCTTGGCCATGTAGCAGGCCATGTCTGCCGAGCGCAACGATGCTTCCAACGTCGTGGGTGTGTTGGCAACGTGCACCAGGCCGATGCTGACGGTAGTTACGAAGGGTCGGCCTTTCCAGACAAAATGCAGACTTTCCACGGTCTGACGCAGCCCCTCGGCGATCTTTTCCGCAGACTCCGGCGAGCAGTGCTCCAGCAGGATTCCGAACTCGTCACCGCCCAGCCGTGCCAGGGTGTCACCCTCGCGGATGCCCTGTTGCAGCAGGGCGCAGATGTGCCGAAGCAATTCATCGCCGGCCGCGTGGCCGCTGGTGTCGTTGACCAACTTGAACTGATCCAGATCCAGAAACATGACCGCATGCCGATCTGCCTGCTGCGCCAGCCCGCTCAAGGCCAGTTCCAGGCGGTATTCGAACTCGCGCCGGTTGGCCAGGCCCGTCAAGGCGTCGTGGGTGGCCTGCCATGACAGATTGGCGATGTATTGGCGCTCCTGAGTCATGTCGTGCAGCACCAGCACCGCGCCACTGACCCTGCCTTCGGTACGGATCGGCGAGCCCACCAGCGCGACCGACACTGTGCTGCCGTCCAGGCGTTGAATCAGTTTGGAATTTTCGCTGCCTCCCCCGAGCTTGCCGCTGAGAATGTGATCGATCAGGGTCGAACTGTCTTTCTGGTCGTTCTCATCGAGCAGATTGAACAGCGCGGCCAGCGGCAGACCGGCGGCCTGACCGGTTTTCCAGTGAGTCATTTGCTCGGCCGCGGGGTTCATGTAGGCGATCAAGCCGTCGACATCGGTGGTGATCACCCCGTCGCCGATGGACTCGAGGGTAATCTGCGCCCGCTCCTTCTCCGTTTGCAGGGCCAGGGCAAACGCATGGCGCTGCTCCAGCAACTTATGGGTGCGCAACAACGCCAGCAGGATCAAAACTACCGCCGTGGTCAGGTTGACCACCACCAGAATCCGCAGGATCACCCGCGAACCTTCGCCCAACGCATCGCTGAAAGCCTTAGCTGCCGGAGTGACACCTTCGTTGATCGCGCTGATGCGCTGCCGCCAGTTCAACACGTCGGCGTTGGTAGCGCTGCCTTCGGTAATGCGCTGGTGCATTTCCCGAGCGACATCGTCCAGCTGCACCAGATAGTCGTCACCGATTTTCCACAGATCGATGGCCTTCTCCAGGTAGCTGAAATGACGAAAATTCAGATAGAGCCAAATGATTCCCTGGGCATCGTCGGGATGGTTACCACCCTGCAGAATGTCTGCTCTGGCGCGAGCGATGTCCGGTTCAGGTTGATCCATCGCCGCCCGCAGGTCATGCCCGCCCTGGGGAATTGCGATGGCCTGGTGGTACTTCAGGTAATTGATCTCGTCACGACTGTTGGCGTAGAGATTCAAATAGTAAATGGCGTCCTTTTGCCCCTTGGACCACAGGCTTTCCCCGCCCACATAGCTGCGCACCGCCGACATCATGTAAAGACTGACGCAGCCGACTAGTGCCTGTAAAAGCACTACGGCGATAAATGGCCAAACGATGCCCAGAAGTCGGGGCTTCTCCAGGATCCGCGTTCGCTTCATGGTGTCCCTTTCATCAGCACTGCCAGATACACCCTTCCCCGATTCAAGAAACCTTCCTCAAACCAAGGGACTCGGCTAATTTCCACGATGCAGCGGGATTCTTCTCACACCTTTGTACAGCAATTCGAGCGCCGTCATACGAAGCAAAGACGTAAATATGACGCTTTTCCGCTTTCCTTGGCGATCCGGCTCAAGCATAGCCCAAGAATTGACGTGTTCCACTGGCGATACGCCATTTGAGACCGGATCTGCAAAAAACCGACAAGCTGTATCAGAGCTGTTGCAGATGACCATAAAGGCGTGCATAGAGGCCGCCGTCGGCGATGAGCTGCTGGTGATCGCCATCTTCGGCAATGCTGCCGCCATCGAAGACCAGAACGCGGTCGGCTTGTTTCACTGCCGAGAGGCGGTGGGCGATGATCAGCGTGGTGCGGCCGCTGAGGAAACGATTCAGCGCTTGATGCAAGCTGTACTCGGTGGCAGCGTCCAGGGCCGAAGTGGCCTCATCAAGAATGACGACCTTGGGATCGGCCAGGACCATCCGCGCGATCGCCAGTCGCTGCCGCTGACCGCCCGACAAACGCACGCCGGAGCGTCCGACGACGCTGTCCAGCCCGTGCGGCAAGGCGCGAATCGTGGCCTCCAGTTGAGCGATATGCAGCGCCTGCCAACAGGCCTCGTCGGTTCGTTCGCGGCCCATGGAAAGGTTGGCGCGGACGGTGTCATTGAACAACGCGGGATGTTGCAGCACGACCGCAACGTTTTCGCGCACGGTCTCAAGGCCGATTTCTTCCAGGCTCGCGCCGCCGAAGCGAATGCTTCCGGCCCGGGCGCTGTAAAGGCCAAGTAACAGTTGCACCAGCGTGCTCTTGCCACCGCCACTGGCACCGACGATCGCGACTTTTTCCCCTGGTGTGATGGACAGATCCAGGTGGTTGAGCACCAACTCTTCGTTGTAGCCGAAACACAGGCCGCGCACATCGATGCTCACGGTTTCGCGGCCAACGAAAGGATTGACGCCCCCCTCGTACTGCGGCTCGTCGGCGCGAGCCAGCAACTCGTTGATCCGGGTCAGCGCTCCGCCTGCGGCATAGAAGGCGTATTGCAGGTTCAGCAGTTGCTCCACCGGGCCGATCATGAACCACAGGTAGCTGAACACCGCGAGCATGTGGCCGATGGACAGGTCGGAAAACAACACCGTGAGCATCGCCGCCGCACGGAATATGTCGATGCCGAACTGGAACAACAGGCCGCTGGCACGGCCCGAGGCGTCGCTTTTCCATTGCGACGACACGGCATAGTCCCGCACTTCCCTGGCCCGTCCGCCGAGCAGACCGAGGAAATAACCCTGGCGGTTTCCGGCACGGATCTCCTGGATCGCGTCCAGGGTTTCGGTCAGCGCCTGGGTAAAGCGCGAGGTGCTGTCGTTCTCGAGTTTCTTGAGGTGTTTGACGCGCTTGCCGAGTTTGACCGTTGCGTAGATCACCGGCGGGTTGAACAGCAGGATCAGCATCGCCAGTTGCCAATGCATCCACACCAGAATCGCCGCCGTGCCGGTCAGCGTCAGCATCGCTACCAGAAACTTGCCCAGGGTTTCGCCGACGAACTTGTCCAGCGTGTCCAGATCAGTCACCAGATGCGCCGTCACAGTGCCGCTGCCCAGGCTTTCATATTCCCCAACGGAAATGCGCTTGAGGCGCTCGATCAGGCGAACGCGGATGCGATAGACGATGTCCTTCGAAAGCCCGGCGAACAAACGTGCTTGTAACACGTTGAACAGCAAGGCACCGAGCCGCAGACACAGCGTGACCACCAGCATCAGGCCGATATAACCCACCGGCTTGTGCAAGCTTGCCGGCAGAAAGTTGTTCATGAACAGCAGCGCGGAATCGCCCTTGCCCAGCAACACTTCATCGACTAGCAACGGCAGCAGCAAGGGAATCGGTACTGAACACAGCACCGCCAGTACGGCAATGCCATTGGCGACCCACAAGGATTTGCGGTGGTGCAGCGCAAGCTTGCGAATCTGCGCCCAGTCGAGACGATCGACGCGCGCGAGCAGGTTGTCGGCAGGGGTTCTGTTTGAAGCTTCTATATCGACCGGATCACGCACTGGCTGCGCGCTCCAGCCAACGGCTGAGCAAAGGCGCCAGTTCTTCCAGAGGCTGATAGCCATTGGTCAACAAGGCCAGTTGGCCCTTGCGCTCGGCGAGCAACGTGGGAAAGCCGGCGATGCCAAGGTCCTGCACCCAGGAAAAGTCCGAAGCGGTGGCGGCGTGCTGTTCGGCGCTGTCGAACGCTTCGGCGAATTCGATGCGTGGGAGTCCGGCGTTCTCAGCAAGTTCGACCAGCACCGAGGCGCTGGTCGTGTCACGGCCTTGCAGGTAAAACGCTTGTTGAATTTCCCTGACCAGTTTCCAGACGATGTCCGGCGCCAGACTGCGCGCAGCCACGATGGCGCGGCAGGCAGGCTCGGTGTCGTAGACAAAACCGTCAGGCAGGGCGTCTTCGAACTTGAACGACTGCCCCGTGGTGTCCTGCACCGCGTGCCAGTGTTCGAGGATATAGCGCTTGGTGGTCGGCTCCAGCGCAGCGCCGCTGCCGGTACGCAGTCCGCCCATCACCAGATGCAGTGGCAGCCCCGCTGCCCTCGCCTGCTCGACCAATGCGTCGGCCACGGACGCGAAGCCCCAGCACCATGAACACATCGGGTCCATCACATAGAGCAGGCGGGCGTTCATGGTTCAAGCCTCAAAGGTCTGGATTTCTTCAGCCTGCTGCACGCTGGATTGGCCGTCGAGCAAACGGTAGTTGCGACCGATCGGATGTGGCTCATTGCGCGCCTTGGCCAGTTCGATCTGCTTCTGCCGGTCGATGGCGCTGCGGCGGGTCTTCTCGCTCAGCGAATCCCAGCAATGCGGGCAGCTGACGCCTGGCGAGTAGTGCTCGCTGGCACGATCATCGACGCTGATCGGCGTGCGGCAAGCGTGGCATTGATCGTAGTCGCCTTCACTCAGGTCATGGCGCACGGTCACGCGATTGTCGAACACGAAGCAGTCGCCACGCCACTGACTTTCTTCCTGGGGCACTTCCTCCAGGTATTTGAGGATGCCGCCCTTGAGGTGGTAAACCTCTTCGAAGCCTTCGCCAAGCATGTAGCTCGAGGCTTTTTCACAGCGAATGCCGCCGGTGCAGAACATTGCGACCTTCTTGTGTTTGGCCGGATCGAAGTTGGCCTTGATGTACTCGGGAAACTCGCGGAAGGTCGTGGTCTTGGGGTCGATGGCGCCCTCGAAGGTACCGATGGAGACTTCGTAGTCGTTGCGCGTATCGATCAACAGCACTTCAGGATCGGTGATCAGCGCGTTCCAGTCCTGTGGCTCGACATAAGTGCCGACGGCCTTGTTCGGGTCCACGCCCTCGACGCCCAGGGTCACGATCTCTTTCTTGAGCTTGACCTTGGTGCGGTAGAACGGTTGCTCGTCGCAGTAGGACTCCTTGTGGTCGATGTCGTCCATGCGTGGGTCGTTCTTGAGCCAGGCCATCAGCCCGTCGATGCCTTCGCGGCTGCCGGAAACCGTGCCGTTAATGCCCTCTTCGGCGATCAGCAGGGTACCCTTGATGCCGTTGTCGACCATGGCCTTGAGCAACGGTTCGCGCATCTCGACGTAGTCCGAAAGGGTGACGAATTTGTACAGCGCCGCGACGACGATGGGTGCGGTTTGGGTCATGTTGCGTCTCCAGGTGGTGACCCTCGCAAAGGGCCTACCGGATGAATGATTCAGATAAAAGCGTGCCGACCCGGCAACGCGGCGCGGATTCTAGCAAAAATCGGCCGCGGGCAGACAGGGTGGTTGATGAGTGGGGGATTGATGCAGATCAAGAAATGCAAGAGGTCTGCACGGTAAGAGCGCTTGGCCGCGATGCAATCTGCCTGCGACCTACGAGTCGACTGACATTCCGCCTTCGCGGGCAAGCGCGCTCCTACGGGATCGTGCAGGCCTGATTCGTCTCAATCATGCCCCCCGGCACAGGTCGGTGACGCGGGCGCTGTGCCCAGTTTCGACCATTCTTCCGGGGTGTAGGTGTGCAATGCCAGCGCATGAAACTCACCCATCAGGCCACCTAACAGGCCGTAGACCTTCTGGTGGCGCTTGACGGCGTTGAGGCCGGCGAATTGTTCGCTGACCACCACAGCCTTGTAGTGGGTGTCGGCACCGCGACTGTGCATGTGGCTTTCATTGAGTACCTGCAGGTACTCAGGCTGAAAGACCGCCAACGCGGATTCGATTCGCTGTTGCATGCTCATGTCAGGCTTCGCTCATGGCTTCTGGAATTTACGGTTTCTTGGCGGGCGCAGCAGGGGCACCTTTGGTGCCAGCCGGGACGAGTTCGTTGGTCATTGACTCAAGCAGCTTGGTGACTGCAGGCACTGCCGGTTGCAGCTTCTCCTGAGTCATCTGGAACGATTGCTGGCTGATCTGCGGCATCTTCGCCTGGACTTTCTTGCCCAGTGGGGATTGATAGAAAGCCACCAGATCCTTCAGCTCCTGTTCGCTGAAGTTATCGGTGTACAGCTTGACCATGTCAGGTTGCAGCTTGTCCCAGCCAATCGCTTTGTCCAGGGTGGCGTTGGCCTGAGCCTGGTATTTTTCCAGCACCGCTTTTTTGGAATCGGGCGCTTTGGTTTCAGCAAAACGCTGGGCGAACATTTGCTGCGCTTGCATGTAAATCGGCGCACCCAACTGATCGGCGTGAGCCAGTTTGAGGAACGCTACAGCACTGGCTTCATGGCTGGCGGTGGCGGCAAGAGCCTGGCCGCTGGCGCATACCAGAGCGACCGCAGCACAGATGGCACGAAGACGGGTCATCGAGTTTCCTTATCTAGCAGGCGAGGCTGAACCCCGAGGCCGGCCATTCTGCGCCCCTTTTTGCCCTGCGCTCAACCCCCGGCGCTACGAGCGGTTAAATCGTCGCCGCATGACAATGACATGCCATGAAGGTTTCACTTCCACATTGGTATTTTTGTCGCACACTGAGCGCGCATCTTCCTGCCGCGCAGCCATTACCGGGAACCGAACTCGCTTGCCGGGTACTAAACTGCGCTATTCGACCTTAAGGAGTGAGTCCAGTGAGCCGTACCGAAACCGATAGCATAGGTCCGATCGAAGTCCCTGAAGACGCTTACTGGGGGGCGCAAACCCAACGTTCGCTGATCAACTTCGCCATTGGTCAGGAGCGCATGCCTTTGCCTGTGCTGCACGCGCTGGCCCTGATCAAGAAGGCCGCCGCGCGGGTCAACGACCGCAATGGCGACCTGCCTGCCGATATCGCACGACTCATCGAACAGTCCGCCGACGAGGTGCTCAGCGGCAAGCTGGACGACCAGTTCCCGCTGGTGGTCTGGCAAACGGGTAGCGGTACCCAGAGCAACATGAACGTCAACGAAGTGATCGCCGGTCGCGGCAACGAGCTGGCGGGCAAGGGGCGCGGCGGTAAATCGCCGGTTCATCCCAACGATCATGTCAATCGCTCGCAAAGCTCCAACGACTGCTTCCCGACCGCCATGCACATCGCCGCCGCGCAAGCGGTCAAGGAACAGCTGCTGCCGGCGATCGCCGAGCTGTCCGCGGGCATCGCCGAGCAGTCGTCACGCCACATGAAGCTGGTGAAGACCGGCCGCACGCACATGATGGACGCCACGCCGATCACCTTCGGCCAGGAGCTGTCGGCTTACGTCGCGCAGCTGGATTACGCCGAGAAAAGCATTCGCGCCGCCCTCCCCGCCGTATGCGAATTGGCCCAGGGTGGCACGGCGGTCGGCACGGGTCTGAACTCACCCCATGGTTTCGCCGAAGCGGTGGCTGCCGAACTGGCTGCGCTGTCCGGTCTGCCGTTCGTGACCGCGCCGAACAAATTCGCGGCCCTGGCTGGGCATGAGCCCCTGACAGCGCTGTCCGGCGCACTGAAGACGCTGGCAGTGACCCTGATGAAGATCGCCAACGACCTGCGACTGTTGGGTTCGGGCCCGCGCGCAGGTCTGGCAGAGGTCAAACTGCCAGCTAACGAACCGGGCAGCTCGATCATGCCCGGCAAGGTCAACCCGACCCAATGCGAGGCGCTGTCGATGCTGGCCTGTCAGGTCATGGGCAACGACACCACCATCTCCTTTGCCGCAAGCCAGGGCCATCTGCAATTGAACGTGTTCAAGCCGGTGATCATCCACAACCTGCTGCAGTCGATTCGTCTGCTGGGCGATGGATGCCGCAACTTCAACGAACACTGCATCGCGGGCATGGAACCGGACGCCGGGAAGATGGCCGAGCACCTGGAGCGCGGCTTGATGCTGGTCACCGCGCTCAACCCACACATCGGCTACGACAAGTCGGCACAGATCGCCAAGAAAGCCTACAGCGAAGGGCTGACCCTACGCGAAGCGGCCTTGCAACTGGGTTTTCTGACCGATGCTGAGTTCGACGCCTGGGTGCGTCCCGAGAAGATGCTGGAGGCCGGCAGCAATGGCTGAGCCGATCAGCGGCGCCACCCCACTGGAAGGGTATGGCAAACGCATTCTGATGGTCATCGGTTCGCCGAAGACCGTCAGCCTCTGTCACGCGCTGGGCGAAGCGTATGCCCAAGGCGCGCGCAGTCAGGGCCATGTGGTGCGGGTGCTGAAACTGGAAGAACTGGAATTCGACCCGGTGCTGCGCGGCGGCTATGAATCGAGCCAGACACTGGAGCATGACTTGCTGGAAGCTCAGCGGGAAATCCACTGGGCGCAGCATCTGGTGTTCGTTTATCCAGTCTGGTGGGGCGGCTTGCCGACCCTGCTCAGCGGCTTCTTCGATCGGGTGTTCATGCCCGGTTTCGCGTTCAAGGCCCACGGTCGTCACCACCCTTCCAACGAACTGCTCAAGGGCAGGACCGCGGAATTGCTGGTGACCCTGGACACGCCCTCGCGCTACTTCCGCTGGGTGTTCAAGGCACCTGCACATCGGCAGATGAAGAGGACCATTATGGCGTTCTGCGGGATCAAGACCACGCGCCTGACGGAGTTCTCCCCGGTCCGTACCTCGACCGAGGAACAGCGTCAACAGTGGATTCATCAGGCGGAGGCCCTGGGCAAGCGCTGATGGATGTCGTCCTGTAGGGGCTGGCTTGCTGGCGAAAGCGGTGGGTCAATGGGTTCATTTTCTGGTTGGCCCCACCGCATTCGCGGCAGTCGCACGGCTCCAGCAGCTTCCACAGGTGCGATGCCGGTCGCAAGCCTCTGGACCCGCCACGAACCTGTGGAAGACGCTAGAGGTTACGACGGCAGCGAAGGCGGTGGCCACCAATGCATCTTGCCTGACACCCCGCATTCGCGCGCCTACCGTTATGTGCCGTCAAAGTTTGGAGTAAAGTATCGAACGTCCAGCCAGCTTTTCCGTCTCACGCTGTGGAAAAGTCATCGGACTGTTGTTCTCGGTTAAGCCGTCCTGAATCCTTTCCCACCTGAACTCCCAAGACCGGAGAAGGCTATGTTGAGCAAGCGTGAGCAAGACCCCCAGACCGCCCTGCGGTTTCGCAGCGACCGCGTCTCCCGCGTCAATGGTCTGTATTTCTTCAGCACCCGTGAAAACACCCTCGAAGGCCCTTTCTATACCAAGGAGGACGCCGAGCGGGAAACCGACGCCTATATCCGCCGCATGCAGGCTGGCAAAGCTTCATCGGACGAGCCACCTACTTCGCTGAACGGCTGACGTACAGGCTGAATCTCAGCAATGGTTGCGGCGAAACGTTTCCTCGCCCATCGCCGCAATCTGCCCCTCGACCAAGGCATCGAAAGGGCGCAGCAACGCCTCGAAGGCGCGATCCGGCTCGAGGGTCTGCAACGCATGGGCGATGGCTTCCAGTGTCGATAATGCATCCGGTCCCGGTGCCTTGCGCAGTCGATAGCGGGATGTCGGCGCGTTTTGCAGCGTCACTCTGGGCAACTCTGCCAACAGCGGATTGAGGTGCAGCAGCTTGCGTGCCTTGCGCCAGGTGCCGTCGGGAACCACCAGCAGGATCGGCCGCGACTCTGCACCTTGCTCGGTGAGCGTGATAGCCCCCTCTCCCGGAAACAACAACATGGCCTGGCAATCCGGCACCTCGAGCAATTGCGCCAGATCCTCGAACACCTCGCCGACCACCAACTGCGCGTTACTGAGCCCCAACGCTGCCAGGCGAGCAGTGTTCAGCGCGTGATTGACCTCGCTCGGGTGCTGCAGAATCAGCACGCGGGTACGGCTATCGAGCTGTGGGATCAACCCACACAGGCAGTGACCTTCCGGGCGATGACAGCGTTCACAACGGGAACGTGGCATGGTCGAGCCTCCTAGAGCGGGTTGAGCTGAGCTTTGAGCAGATCGCGGAAGGTCTGAATCAACGGTTCGCGACTGCGCCCGCGACGCAGGATCATCGAAAACGGCGCCTGATAACCGAAGGTGGCGGGCAGCAGCACCCGCAAGTGTCCCGAATCGACCCACGATTGCGCATAGTGCTCGGGCAAATAGCCGATATAGGCCCCTGAAAGCACCAGGATCAGCTGCGCCTCCATACTTTCCACGGTCGCTGCACTGTGCTTGAAACCATGCCGCGCCAGCTCCGCCTGACTCCAGTAACCGCGCCCGACCATGCGCTGCTGGGTGATCACCGGCTCCGGAATGCGCCGTTCGGCGAACAGCGGGTGGCGGTTACTGCAATACAGCCAGTGCTGTTCGCGATACAGCGGCTGATACAACAGCCCGTTCATGCGGGTGGAAAACGAACCGATGGCCAGATCCAGGCGGTTGTCCAGCACCCCGAGCTGCAATTCATAAGGGCTCATGACCGAGAGATGCAGATGCACCGCCGGGTGCTCTTCGCTGTAGGCGCCGATCACCTCGGCAAACGGCAATGCCCGGTCGCTGACCGTGGAGTCCAGCACGCCGAGGTTCAACGTCCCGCGCAACTCGCCCTTGAGCGCGGCGGCGTACAGTTCAAAACCTTCCAGCTCCCCGAGCAGGCGCAGGGTTTCCTGATGAAACAGCTCACCCTTGCTGGTCAGGCTGAAGCCGCCACGACCGCGATGGCACAACACGATGCCCAGCGCCGACTCCAGCTGACTCATGTAGGTGCTGATGGCCGACGTCGACAGGTTCAGCTCTTGCTGCGCGCTGGCAAAGCCTTGATGACGAACCACGCAGACGAAGATGCGCAACAATTTGAGATCGGGTAGTGCGTTGGCCATGGTCCTACCAAAGAATCGACATGCATGTTTAAACAACCACCCTCAGAACACCTTCCAGTAGCACGACGCTCCAGAGGTGCAATGGGCGGCAGCTTACCTTGATTTGCCGGATAGTTCAGAAATCTCTGAACTAAGTATTTTGCCTCAGCGATTGTTCGCGGCCCCCGTGGTTCGCAGAATCCGCCCCACGCTTACAACTATTAATTACTCACCGATGAGGCAATCCCGTGGACAAGATTTTCCACCAACCACTGGGCGGCAACGAAATGCCGCGCTTCGCCGGCATCGCAACCATGATGCGTCTGCCCCACCTGCAATCGGCCGCCGGCCTTGATGCCGCCTTCATTGGCGTGCCTCTGGACATCGGCACCTCGTTGCGGGCCGGCACCCGTTTCGGACCTCGTGAGATCCGCGCCGAATCGGTGATGATTCGCCCTTACAACATGGCCACCGGCGCTGCACCGTTCGACTCGCTGTCGGTTGCCGACATCGGCGACGTCGCTATCAATACCTTCAACCTGCTGGATGCGGTGCGCATTATCGAAGAGGCCTACGATGGCTTCCTCGAGCACGGCATCATTGCGCTGACGCTGGGCGGCGATCACACCATCACCCTGCCAATCCTGCGGGCCATCCACAAGAAACATGGCAAGGTCGGCCTGGTTCATATCGACGCTCACGCTGACGTCAACGATCACATGTTCGGCGAGAAGATCGCCCATGGCACCACGTTCCGTCGCGCGGTGGAAGAAGGTCTGCTGGACTGCGATCGCGTCGTGCAGATCGGTCTGCGTGCCCAGGGCTACACCGCCGAAGACTTCAACTGGAGCCGTAAACAGGGCTTTCGCGTAGTGCAGGCCGAAGAGTGCTGGCACAAGTCGCTGGCGCCACTGATGGCTGAAGTGCGGGAGAAAGTCGGCGGCGGCCCGGTTTACCTGAGCTTCGACATCGACGGCATCGACCCGGCGTGGGCCCCTGGCACCGGCACTCCGGAAATCGGCGGGCTGACCACCATTCAGGCGATTGAGATCATTCGCGGTTGCCAGGGCCTGGATCTGATCGGTTGCGATCTGGTTGAGGTTTCCCCGCCTTACGACACCACCGGCAATACCTCGCTGTTGGGCGCCAACCTGCTGTACGAAATGCTCTGCGTGCTGCCGGGGGTGGCGCATCGCTAGAAACGAGGCCCGCCCAACGAACTCCGGTCCAACCGGGGGTCATGGCTGGAATCGGACTCTGTGGGAGTGAGCTTGCTCGCGAACGCTGACGTTCAGGCGCTGAACATGCATTGGATGTACCGGCGCATTCGTGAGCACGCTCATTCACACAGGTGCTGTGCGCGTGGATGGAATTCATAAACGACCGCAAACGGCTTCATCGCTATCGCTGCACACACAATAAACAGCCTTCACCGCTGACTGCCTGCGTCATTTCAGCCGGATGATTCGCGACTCACTATAAAAACAATGATTGGAGACACTCCATGGCTTTAGATATTTTCGTCGTGCTGATCTACGCGGCCGGCATGCTGGTGCTGGGCTGGTACGGCATGCGCAAGGCCAAGACCCATGAAGATTACCTGGTGGCCGGGCGCAACCTCGGCCCAAGTCTGTACATGGGCACCATGGCCGCCACTGTCCTGGGCGGCGCCTCCACCGTCGGCACCGTGCGCCTGGGTTATGTCCACGGCATTTCCGGGTTCTGGCTCTGCGCCGCACTGGGCCTTGGAATCATCGCCCTGAACCTGTTCCTCGCCAAGCCGCTGCTCAAGCTGCGAATCTTCACGGTCACCCAGATCCTCGAAAAACGCTACAACCCGATGGCCCGCCAGGCCAGTGCGGTGATCATGCTCGCCTACGCGCTGATGATCGGCGTGACCTCGATCCTGGCCATTGGCACCGTCATGCAAGTGCTGTTCGACCTGCCGTTCTGGGTCTCGGTGCTCCTGGGCGGCGGCGTGGTGGTGGTGTACTCGACCATCGGCGGCATGTGGTCGCTGACACTGACAGACATCGTGCAATTCGTGATCAAGACCGTTGGCCTGATGTTCATCCTGCTGCCGATCTGCCTGTACCGCGTTGGTGGCTGAGATGAACTGGTCGCCAAACTGCCAGCCTCGAGCTTCAGCTGGACCACCATCGGCTGGGACACCATCATCACCTATTTCCTGATCTACTTTTTCGGCATTCTCATCGGTCAGGACATTTGGCAGCGCGTGTTCACTGCCCGCACCGAAAAGGTCGCGCAGTACGCCGGCTCCATCGCTGGCATCTACTGCATCATTTATGGCCTGGCCTGCGCCCTGATCGGCATGGCGGCCCATGTCCTGCTGCCGGACCTGGCCAACGTCAACACCGCGTTCGCCGCCATCGTCAAAGCCTCGCTGCCAGATGGCATTCGCGGTCTGGTGATCGCCGCTGCCCTGGCCGCGATGATGTCGACCGCGAGCGCCGGCCTGCTCGCCGCATCCACCACCCTGACTGAAGACCTGCTGCCGAAACTGCGCGGCGGAAAACAGTCGAGCCTGGGCATCAACCGACTGTTCACCGCGCTGACCGGCATCGTCGTACTGGCCATCGCGCTGGTGGTAAACGATGTAATCAGCGCCCTGACGCTGGCCTACAACCTGTTGGTGGGCGGCATGCTGATCCCGCTGATCGGGGCGATCTACTGGAAACGCGCCACCACCGCTGGCGCCATCACCAGCATGGGCCTGGGGTTCGTGACAGCGCTGGTGTTCATGCTCAAGGACGGACTGGACGCCAACACGCCGATTTACTACAGCCTGGCGGTCGGGCTGGTGAGTTTCGTGGTGGTCAGCCTCGTTTCGCCACGCCCCGCTGCTGTGGCCAGCGCAGCCTGAGTCGACAAGTCCCGAGCCTGACCATCGCAGCCAAGGATCTAAGGGCGCTCTTCGGGCGTCCTTTTTTATGGGCGGTTACAAAATTTCATGTGAGAAGGAGCAGTCCAGAGACCCCGACGTGGACTAGCCTTAACCAGACAGCGCCGTGACGATGGGCTAGAACCAGGGAGCGACGCAACGCCAGGCTGTCAAACGGTAACCCTCTGTATGTGAAGTCGGGATGGGTTTCGCACACATCTAGAGCAGAGGCTTTCCATGGACCGCAAAGAAATCCAACAGCACGTTATCGATGAGCTTGGGAAGATCCTCGTCGACAAATCACCCTTCCAGGAAAATGAAGATGTGATGATGAGCAACCTGTTTCTCGAGGAAGAGGATTTCAGCGACTTCTTCGCCGATCTGCAGAGCGACTTCAACATCACTCTCCCGAACCGGATCAAGACCGAGCTCTCTCATCTGCCCGACAACCCAGACTACAGACAGCTCACGCTGGATGGGCTGGTCGATCTGATACTGGTGCAGATGACAAGCAGGAAACCCCGCTGAACGCAGATGCGTTCGATTTCCAGAAAGATGAAGGCTGAGATGGCGTCACACCCAAGTGGCTGTGGCGCTATCCACAGCGTCGGGTGCAGTCACTGAAGCGGGCTACCGGGCGATAGCGCCGCTGGTTTACATCTAATACTAACCCAGCCTCAGCGGCGTGGGCGGCGACGCTGGTCATCGTCGGTACGGACAGGAATCGGCTGCAGTTTCGGCCGTTCGATCAAACCCAGTGCAACACCTACGTCGTGAAGCCATTCTTGCAATTTGCTGTTCATATAACGCCCCCTTCAGGGAAATGCTGGCAGCCAACTTCTGGCCTGCTTAACGCAGATCATAGTGCTAAGTCGCACTTTACGCCTGCTACGAAGTGTCGCGTCAGGAAATTTTCCCATTCTTTACGTTGAGACATTCCAAAGCGGCAAATGCCAGATTTGACGCGACCAACGGCACAGCCGTCAGCCGCTCGCGTTATATGTTCGCCTTTATCCCGTCACCGCTGGCGCCAGTGCTTCTCCTTCGTGTGCCTGGCTGCGCCGGGCGAAGATGAAGAACAATGCGCCGCCCAGGAAGCAACCGGTGAACCAGGCAAAGTTGGCCATTGGCTGCAATGCCGGAACGAAGGTGATCGCGATGCCCACCAGCGTCGCCAGAATCAATGCCTTGACCGCCGTGTAATTGACCCCGCCGGTGTACCAGTAGCGACCGCTCGGACCGTCGTTGAACAGCGAGTCGACGTCGATCTGCTGCTTCTTGATCAGGTAGTAATCCACCAGCAGGATGCCGAACAACGGGCCGATAAATGCCGCCAGCACATCGAGGGTGTAGTGAATCACGGCTGGGTTGTTGAACAGGTTCCACGGGGTGATGAAGATTGAAGCCACTGCCGCAATCATGCCGCCCATCCGCCAACTGATCTTGCTGGGGGCGACGTTGGCGAAGTCGAACGCCGGGGATACGAAATTGGCGACGATATTGATGCCGATGGTCGCAGTCACGAAAGCGAACGCACCCAGCAGCACTGCCACACTGTTGTCGATGCGCGCGACGGTGGCGATCGGGTCATGCAGCATTTCGCCGAATACCGGTAAGGTGCCCGACACGATCACCACGGTCACCAGCGAGAACGCGAGGAAGTTGATCGGCAACCCCCAGAAATTCCCGCGACGCACTTCGGACATGCTGCGGCAGTAACGACTGAAGTCGCCGAAGTTCAACGTAGGCCCGGAGAAGTACGAGACCACCAGCGCGGTGGCCATGATCACTTGGGAGAACGCTTCCCAACCAGTCAGGGATTTTTCGGACAAGGTGAAGCTGATATTGGCCCAGCCGGCTTTCCAGACGATCCAGCCCGCCAGCAGGAACATCACCGCGTAGACCACCGGCCCTGCCCAATCGATGAAGCGGCGAATCGAATCCATACCGGTCCAGAACACCGCTGCCTGTACCAGCCAAAGGGCCAGGAATCCGAACCAGCCAAGGTAAGACAAGCCTGCAAAATGAGGCTCGGCATACACAGACATTTGTGGGAAGAATCGCAGTACCACAATGATCAAGGCGCTGGAAGCCAGATAGGTCTGCACGCCGTACCAAGCCACCGCGATCAGGCCACGAATCACTGCCGGGATGTTCGCACCAAAGACGCCGAACGCCAGTCGGCAGATCACCGGATACGGCACGGCCGCCTGCTGACTTGGCTTGGCCAGCAGGTTGGCGATCACTTGAATGATGCAGATACCCACCAGCAGCGCGATCAGCACCTGCCAGCTCGCCAGTCCCAGCGCGAACAGGCTGGCGGCGAAGACGTAACCGCCCACGCTGTGCACGTCACTCATCCAGAACGCAAAGATGTTGTACCAGCTCCACTTCTGCGGCACGGGCCCCAGGTCCTGGTTATATAAACGAGGGCTGTAACCTTGAGGCATTGGCTCGGTCATCGCATTTCTCCCTGAGAGGACGAACTGGCTCCCGAAACGGTCGTGCCTGACACTGCGTACGGGGGCGAGCTTGGGTTGTATACGAATCCATAGGCAGAATGCGTGCCAGCTACTTTTTAAAGAGGACGAAACGGCGTTAAACAGCGGCTTTAGAAGGAGTCGCAAAATGGAAGATAGCGTTGCGATATCAGCCCGAATCAGCAGATAGGCGCCCGCTGACAGTGCAGCGGTGCTTGATGGCGGTGCGTTTTGCAGCTGAAGATGCCCGGAAGAGTGTGTATACAATATAAGCGCGCTTTGTCAGCTAAAAGCTGCGGGAGCACGCTTGCAAGCGAACGCTTTCTCAGACACAACGGTTTGACTGGAAGGCCGCCGTCGCGAGCAAGCGCGCTCCAACAATGGTGAGGCCTACTCCGGCAACTGCACCAACCCATCTTCATCGGTCATCGCCCGCTCCAGCAGGTCGGCTGGCAGATTCTTGCTCGCCCGTGCGCCGAGCAGCTTGAGCTGTTCGCTGCGGCTGACCAGATTGCCCCGGCCGTCGACCAGCTTGTTACGCGCCGCGCCGTAGGCTTTATCCAGTTGCTGCAAGCGGCTGCCGACCTCGTCCAGGTCCTGAATGAACAGCACGAACTTGTCGTACAGCCAGCCCGCCCGCTCGGCGATTTCCCGGGCGTTCTGGCTCTGACGCTCCTGCTTCCACAGGCTGTCAATAACCCGCAGCGTGGCCAGCAAGGTGGTCGGGCTGACGATTACGATGTTGCGGTCGAAGGCCTCTTGAAACATCGTCGGCTCTGCCTGCAACGCTGCTGAAAACGCGGCCTCGATGGGCACGAACAACAACACGAAATCCAGGCTGTGCAAGCCTTCCAGACGTTTGTAATCCTTGCCGGACAAGCCCTTGACATGATTACGCAGCGACAGCACATGCTGCTTGAGCGCCACTTGCGCAATCACATCATCATCTGCCGACACATACTGCTGATACGCCGTGAGGCTGACCTTGGCGTCCACTACCACCTGCTTGTCGCCCGGCAGCATAATCAATACGTCAGGCTGGAAGCGCTCACCGTCCGGGCCTTTGAGGCTCACTTGCGTCTGATACTCGCGCCCCTTCTCAAGCCCGGCATGCTCCAGCACCCGCTCCAGAATCAACTCACCCCAGTTGCCCTGGGTCTTCTGCCCCTTGAGCGCACGGGTCAGGTTGGTGGCCTCGTCGCTCAGGCGCTGGTTGAGCAACTGCAGGCGCTCGAGTTCCTTGCCTAGCGAGAAACGCTCGCGGGCCTCTTGCTGATAGCTTTCCTCAACGCGTTTTTCGAACGACTGGATGCGCTCTTTCAGCGGAGTGAGCAATTGCCCCAACTGCTGCTGACTGGTTTCGGCAAACCGCTGCTCGCGCTCGTCGAAGATCTTCCCGGCCAGTTCGGCAAACTGCGCCCTCAGCTCATCGCGTGAACCTTGTAGATCGCTCAAGCGCTGTTGGTGGCTTTCCTGCTGTTCACGCAGTTCGGCGTTAAGCGAAGCACACTGCGCGTCCAGGCGCCGCAGCTCAGACTCTTTAAGTGCACGCTCGCGGCCCAATTGCTCCTGTGCCTGGCGCGCAGCCTCATGCTGCTGACGCAGAAGCTCGACTTCCCGGCGCACTGCCGCGAGATCCGCCTGCTTGACCGCGTTGGCCTGGCCCAGATCGCTGATTTCGTCACGGCAGGCATCCAGTTGCGCATTCAGACCGTCCTGGGCCATCTGCGCGTTGCTCAAGCGTTCGTCGAGCAGTGCCGATTCCGCCTCGCGCTGAGCGACCCGACGCTGCAGTTGCCACGCCAACACCAGCAACGGTAATGCCGCCGCCCCCAAACCCAGCAACAGGCTGGTGAGGTCCAAAGCCATAAAATTCCCCAACTCATAATCATGCTGGCGGCATTATGCGCAGAACCTGTGCTGCCGTCAGATTCCGTTTGAGAATGGGACAAGGAAGGAAAAAAGCGGCCTGCGGCGGTGCCAAGCCGCGTATTAGAGCAAGCGCTTGGGACAATCCACAGAACCTGTGGATAACTCAGTGGACAACCCCCCTTGAACCTCCGCAAACGCAGGTAGAATGGGGCCTGCGTTCAAACTGACGATTTTTTCACCAACGAAAAAAAGCGATGCTTTTCATTGACTTAATAATTCGCTGCGTGAAATCAAGCTGTTAGGACTGATTGTGACAGTGAGATGGCAGGTAAGCGCTTTAATGTGCACAAGTCAATTTCCAAACGCTATAAGCAGCAGTGAAGTCTGGATGATGCGTTTCGTGAATCGCATTACCCTTGCAGATTGCAAATCGACCTTGCGCTGGTTTGCCAGATCAGTTAGCATCGCCGCCGTTAGTACCAAGCTGAAAGTCAATTCTGATCGAACAAATCCCTCAATCCCTGACTGCCCACAAGCACACGGACTGAAAAAAGGGATCGATCACCTCGATGGTTTCCAGACATGAACTCGCACGACCTGCCGACAAATCGGAGGGGTGGAGAAGCAATCATGGCCTGCTCAGACCAGCCTGCAAATTGATCAGGATCTTCACCCCGAGCATCGAACCTTTGCTCCTGTTGTGTTGCCTGCCCTCCGAAGTACCTACCAGTCAGCCCAGCGCCAAATGATAATCGCGCTTCAACTGGCTGCTTTTGTTCCAGACAGGTTCTGCGCCCTGCCCTGACTCGCATTCGAGCATCGGCCCGCGTTTACTGGAACGTTTTTATTTTGCACGCCTCTTATTGCGTGTCGATTCAGGAATCACCATAACCATGACTACTTATACCCAGACTCAGGATGCAATCCGCACCCTCACCAACGCCTTCGCTCCGATGGACTGCCTGATCATGGCTGCCCGCAAAGGCTGCTTCAGCTTCACCATCGTCAACGAACACGGCATCGCCCGTCACAGCGAACGCCTCTATCCCGATCAGTACTCCAGCGCCGAACCGCTGCAGGCCGTGATCGACCGCACGCGTCAGGCATTGACAGCCTGAGACCGTTCGTCGGTTAAAAAGCGCGCGCCAAAGCCCCGCCCTCAAAAGGCGGGGCTTTTTTGTGCCTGTTTTTCATATGAAAAAAACGGCGGACTCTTGGCCGACGGAAATATGAACAGCCGTGCCGTTCGGGAAATATTTTAAAAACAGCCCTTTACACCGCGAATATGAGACTACGCTTCAACTCAAGCGGTCTGAGCCGCTTCCGGTGGACCCGGATTTCATCCCCGCTGCCAAGCGTCAGGGTCCGCCGGCTCATTGAGCTGCTGAGGGTGTTATGGGAATCGCCGCCAGTGAACTGCGCCGTTATGTGATCCGCCCCACGCTGATCTATCTCGGTCGCCACCAGCCAGGAGCAGAATCGTTCCTGCTTGCCGTCGCCGCCAGCCAGTCAGCGCTGGGCGCCGAGCTCGACAGCCAGCGCGGGCACGGCCTTTACGGCATATCCGACTCACTGCACTACCAGCTCTGGGATGGTTATCTGGCCAAAGATCCAGACCTTGCGAGTCTGGTCAGAGGCCTCGCCAGTCAGCATGCCTTCCTCACCGGCCCGGATCTGGAGCTGACAGTGAACCTGCGTTATTCGACGGCGATTGCCTGGATGATGGTCGAGGCCAGTCGCCTGACACTCCCCTCTGAAGATGACTTGCTGGGGATGGCGCGGATTTGGCGCAGGGTATTTCAGCCCCGGGGCCGACTGCAGGATTTCACCAGCGCTTGGCAAACCTCGGTGCGCCCCCTGTCCCAGGCCGAACCAGCCATTTTGTGACTCGGCAGTTTCGCTGGAGATCGCAGCACGTTTACCCGGATTGTCCTACAAAAATTGCTCTAACTCGGGTGATCCAGCCTATAGCGCGTGATGAAAAATATTGGTAATTTCCGCGCGGTGATCAACAAGGAGTTCTAACAATGAAAAAAACAATGATCAAATCCAGCCTCAGTCTCGCCATTACTCTCGCCTCCACCCAAATCTTCGCATCGGGTTTTGCCCTCAACGAGCAAAGCATCAGCGGCATGGGAACCGGTTTTGCGGGCCGCTCCTCTTCCGTCGATGATGCCAGCATCGTTTACGGCAACCCGGCCGGCATGTCGCGCCTCAAGCGCCAACAAGTCACCGTTGGTGTTGCTGCAATCGACGCCTCGACTGACATCAAGGACGTCAGCGGTCGAAGCACCGGCAGCAACAAAGGCGACATGGTTCCATTCACTGCCGTGCCGATGGGCTTCTATGTCAAACCGATCGACGATCAGTGGGCTTTTGGTTTGGGTGTCTACGCGCCGTTCGGCCTGGTCACCGACTACGAAAACAGCTTCCAGGGGCGCAATTTCGGCAGCAAGAGCATGGTGAAAGTCATCACCTTCCAGCCGACTGTCAGCTATGCCTTCAATGATAAGGTCTCGATCGGTTTCGGTCCGACCATCAACCGCATTTCCGGCGTTCTGGAATCGGCACTCAATGTCAGCGGCCTGACCCTGCCGGTCACTGGCCGCTCATCGGGTGACGGTCGCGTCCAGGTCAAAGGCGACGACGTCGGCTACGGCTTCAACGCCGGTATCCTGGTTCAGGCTACCGACACCACCAGCGTGGGCCTGACCTACCACTCGAAAGTGACCTACAAGCTCGACGGTCATACAGAAGTCACGCCGGGCGCAGGTGTTCCTGCCCCGATCCTCGGCGCCGCTCGCTATGACGGCAAGCTGAGCCTCGATACCCCTGAGTCGGTGGACTTCTCGGTCACTCAGAAAATGACTGACGACTGGAAGCTGTACGCGGGTGCTACATGGACTCGCTGGAGCCGACTGAAAGACATCACAGTGAGAAACTCCGGCGTGACCAGCGCGGGCGGCGCGGCTGCTCCGACGCTGGTGACCAATATCACCGAAGAACAGAACTGGCACGACGTCTGGGCTTACGCAATTGGTACCTCGTACCAGTTGAACAAGCAATGGGTACTGCGTACCGGCCTTTCCTTCGACCAATCGCCAACCAACAACGAGAACCGCTCGCCGCGTATCCCGACTGGCGACCGGACGATCTTCAGCGTGGGTGCCGGTTACAGCCCGACAGATGACATCACCATCGATGTGGCGTACTCGTACTTGAAGGAAGAAGACATCAAGATTCGCGACTCAAACGCCCTGGGTCAGTCCTACAACGCGAAATACGAAAACAGCGCCAACGGTTTCGGCCTGGGCCTGACATACCGCTTCTAATGCCGTTTGGCGGCACAGGCAGCTCGCCTGTCCGCCGTACAGAAAACCCCGCAGCCAGCCAGCGATGGATGCGGGGTTTTTCGTTATTCAAGGGCCAAAGCGCTGAATAGCGAAGATCCAAAAGAGCGCACGAATGCGGGGCAGCTGATTTATGGTTCTGCCTAACGGCAGGACAACGTCAGCGCCGCCACGAATAACCGTCGGGTGTTAGGTATCGTTCACACGCTACTCCCTGCCGCAGCCGATGCCGAGCCACCCGAACCCTAGCAGACCATCCCCAGTTGCAGAGCGCCGAGCCCGACGCGGTGCCAGCCCCACCAGGCCAGGACCAGCAGCATCGCCAGCAAGGCGGTACCCGCGAACCAGCAGAAGATGCGGGTCACGGTGCCACCGGTTGCATTTGCAGGCGCGCCACGGGTCGTTCGCGCACTGGCCAGTTCAGCGCTGCGGCCATCAGACTCAAGGCAATCGAGATGTACCAGATCAGGTCGTAACTGCCGGTACGGTCATACACCACGCCGCCCAGCCAGCCGCCGAGAAACGCGCCCAATTGGTGGAACAGGAAAACGATACCGCCGAGCATCGACAGGTTGCGCACCCCGAACAGTGTCGCCACGGTGCCGTTGGTCAGTGGCACCGTGGACAGCCAGAGCAGCCCCATGGCGATCCCGAACAGATACGCCGTGGTCTGGGTCAGCGGCGCCCAGAGAAACAGCACGATCACCACCGCGCGCAACAGATAGAGCCCGGTGAGCAGACGCGGCTTGGACATCCGTCCCCCGAGCCAGCCTGCTATATAAGTGCCGAAGACATTGAACAGCCCGATCAGCGCCAACACGCTGGTGCCGACGACGGCAGGCAGATGCTGGTCCACGAGATACGCAGGCAGGTGCACGCCGATGAACACCACCTGAAAGCCGCAGACGAAGAAACCGAACGCCAGCAGCCAGAAGCCCGAATGGGCACAGGCCTCGTGGAGCGCTTCGCGCAGCGTCTGCTCGCCAGCGGTGACGGGGACGGGTTTGTCCTTGAGCATGGCCACCAACGGCAGGATGAATGCCACCAGCACCCCCAACGCAACCAGCGCCATGGACCATCCCAGCCAGCCGATCAGGCCCAGCGTCCCCGGCAACATGGCAAACTGACCGAACGAGCCCGCCGCGCTGGCCAGACCCATGCCCATGCTGCGTTTCTCCGGCGGCAAGGCACGCCCGACCACACCGAGGATGATCGAGAAGGTCGTGCCGGAAAGGCCGATGCCGATCAGCAGCCCGGCGCTCAGGGACAGCGTGGCAGGCGAATCGGCCATGCTCATTAATGCCAGCCCGACCGCATATAGAATCCCACCGACAAACACCACCTTGGCCGCACCGAAACGATCAGCCAGAGCTCCTGTGAACGGTTGCGCCAGGCCCCAGATCAGGTTCTGCAACGCAATGGCGAACGCGAACACCTCCCTGCCCCAGCCGAACTGCGCGCTCATCGGCGGTAGGAACAAGCCGAAGCCATGCCGGGTACCCAGCGACAACGCCAGAATCAGCGCGCTGCCCAACAAAACCCAGCCGCTGGTACGCCAGACCGATGTCATTTTCATTCTCCCGAAATCACGCGCGCAGAATTGGACATATATGCCAGCAAATCAGAATCAGGGAAGCTACGCGCGGGGATACAGGTGTGTCAAACCAGCGCCAGCGTGACCAACACCGTCATTTCCAGCAGCTCCAACATCGCCCCTGCCGTGTCGCCAGTGCTGCCGCCCAAACGCTGCAACATCAATCGACGCAGCCAGAAAAAACCCGCCGTACCGACCAGCAATGCCCAAACGCCAGCCCAGCCGGACACCAGCACGCAGCCAAGCGCCGTCAGGCCCAGCACCTGCACGCCCAGCGCTCGCGGCAGATGATCGGCCAGCGCCTGCCCCAAACCTCCGGCGCGGACGTAAGGCGTATCGAGGAACAACCCCAGCATCGCGGCGCGGCCAATAACGGGCGCCAACAACAGAGCAATGCTGTGATGTCCATCGATCAGCGCGACGATCGCCGTGAATTTCAGCACCAGCACGATCACCAGCGTCACCACAGCAATCGGCCCACTGCGGGGGTCCTTCATGATCGTCAGAGTCCGTTCGCGGTCGCCGTAACCGCCGAGCCAGGCGTCGGCGCTGTCGGCCAGGCCATCCAGATGCAGTCCGCCACTGAGCAGCACCCAGGCCGCCAGCAATAGTGCGGCGTGCAGCAACTGCGGCGCGCCGTCGAGCAAGAGATGCAAGGCCATCAGGATCGAACCGAACAGCACGCCCACCAACGGATAAAACAGCAGCGAACGCCCCATCGCTTGAGGCGCGGGCATGCCCGGCAGTCGAATCGGCAGACTGCTGAGAAACTGCAGGGCGATCCAGAACGGCAGCATCTACACCTCCGTCAGCGCGCAATCCGCGTCGACATTCAGCCCGAACAAGCCGCCATGCCCGACGACCACTTGCAGCAATTGCTCACGGGGCAGCCCGCGGGCCTGAGCCAGCAACAGCCGCATTACCCCGCCATGACTGATCAGCAGAATCCGCTCACCATCGTGCTTTTGCTGAAGACGCAGGACAGCGCCACACACCCGTTCGGAAAACGCCGACACCGGCTCGCCGTTGGGCGGCGTAAAGGTGTAGGGGTTTTCCCAAAAACGCCCTAGCCCTTCGGCATCGGTTTCCATTAACTGCGCAGTACTGACGCCCTCCCAATCGCCGAAATGCAGCTCCTGCAGATCGGGCTCCAGGCTCATCGGCAGCGACAATTGCGACGACAGCTGCTCGGCAAATCGCGCACAGCGTTGCAGGGGCGAGCTGGCAATACGCTGCCACGCCGCGGGGTTCGCTACCGCGTCGCGCATCTGCTGCCAACCGAGGGAGGTCAAGGCATCGTCCAGACTGCCGCGCAGGCCGCCACCGCGTTCGGTTTCGCCGTGGCGCAGCAGGTCCAGACGCAAGGTCATGCCGGGCGATCCGCCACCGCTGCTTCGGCGAAGGTCGCCATGCCGTTGTGCAGCTCACAGGCCAGGCGCAACAACGGCACCGCCAATGCCGCACCACTGCCCTCGCCCAGCCGCAGCCCCAGATCCAGCAGCGGATCGGCCTCCAGGGTTTCCAGCACATGACGATGCCCCGGCTCGGCCCCACGATGGCCGAAGAGCAACCATTGGCGGCAACACGGGTTGAGCCGCACCGCGACCAGCGCCGCCACCGTGCAGATGAAACCGTCCACCAGCGCGGCCATCCCTTCCTGGGCACAGGCCAGATAAGCGCCCACCAGCGCCGCCACTTCAAACCCGCCCAACGCACGCAGGCTGCCCAACGCATCGCCGGATTGAGCTGCGTGCAGTTGCAGCGCCTGCTCGATGACCTGAGCCTTGTGATTGATGCCCTGCGCATCCAGCCCAGTGCCGGGACCGACCAGCAACGGCGCTGGGCAGTTGAGCAACGAGCACGCGAGTGCGCTGGCCACCGTGGTATTGCCGATGCCCATTTCGCCACCGATGAACAGCTCAGTGCCTGCCGCCTTGGCCCGCAGCACGCTGTCGCGCCCGCCCGCCAGAGCGCCTTCCAGTTGCGCTTGGGTCATCGCCGGGCCGTTGGCAAAGTTGGCTGTGCCAGCACCGAGGTTCAGGTGACGCACACCCGGCAGATTCAGCGGCGAAACGGTGCCCAGATCGACGACGTCCAACTGCGCCGAGAGCTGTTTGGCCAACACACTGATCGCCGCGCCGCCCATGATGAAGTTGTGCAGCATCTGTCCGGTGACTTCCTGGGGATACGCCGAAACCCCTTGGGCGACCACGCCGTGATCACCGGCGAAAATCGCGATCCAGACCTTATCGACCTTGGGTTTGACCCGCCCCTGCAAACCGGCCAGCTGCACCGCAACCGCTTCCAGCTGGCCCAGTGAACCGGTTGGCTTGGTCAGCTGCTGCTGCCGGGCCAACGCCTGCTCGCGACTTTCTTCATTTATTTCATGGGTAGGGTTGAGCCACCAGGCATTACTCATAGTGCGGATCCTTTGAGGGTCATGGGCAGTCCGGCGACGGTGAACACCACGCGCTGGCAACGCTCGGCCAGCGTCTGATGCAGCCAGCCGGCCTCATCGACGTAACGACGGGTCAGCTCGCCGAGGGGCACGACGCCCAGCCCGGTTTCGTTGCTGACGAATATGATGTGTCCGGGCAATTGCGCCAGGCAGTCGAGTAAGGCATCGCGCTCCTGCGCCAGTCGCTGCGGATCGTCCAGCATCAGCAGATTGGTCAGCCATAGCGTCAGGCAGTCCACCAAGAGGCAGCGATCGGTCCCTGCGTTTTCTTTCAATACACGGGCCAGTTCGAGCGGTTCTTCGACCAGTCCCCAGCTGTCCGGACGACGCTGACGATGCATCGCCACGCGTTGATTCATCTCCCCGTCCAGCGGTTGACTGGTAGCGATATAAATCACCTCCAGCCCGCTTTCGTCAGCCAATTTTTCAGCCAGCCGACTCTTGCCGGAGCGCGCACCGCCGAGGATCAATTGCTGCATCAGGTTGGCTCCAGGCCGCAGAGTTCACGCAGTAGCCTGCCGTTCAGATGTTGCTCCACCAGATCGGCCAGCCGCTCGATGTCGCGTTCGCGCAGGGCGTGGTAATCGACCTGCTGCACGTTCTGCAAACCAGCCCAGCGCAACAAGGCGCTGCTGGAGGCCGGGTTTTCGAACAGCCCGTGCAGATAGGTACCGAGCACTTGGCCGTCAGCACTTTGCGCGCCGTCGCAGCGGCCATCGCTGAGCTGCACCAGAGGGTTTTCCAGCGCTGGCCCGGTGGTCACGCCCACATGAATCTCGTAGCCTGTGATCTCGGCGTCTTCCAGATTCAGTCGGCCACGCACGTTACGCAGCTGTTTTTCTTCTTCCAGTACGGTGCTGATTGCCAGCAACCCCAACCCCGGACTTGAACCTGCGGCACCTTCAAGGCCCAGCGGGTCGTGCAATGTTTCACCCAACATCTGCAGCCCGCCACAGATGCCCAACACCTTGCCGCCGTAACGCAGATGACGACTGATGGCCGTGTCCCAGCCGCTGTTGCGCAGGTAGGTCAAATCACTGCGCACGCTCTTGGAGCCCGGCAAGATGATCAGATCGGCAGAGGGAATTGTCTGGCCCGGCCCGATGAATTGCAGATTGACCTGCGGATGCAAACGCAGCGGATCGAAATCGGTGTGGTTGCTGATGCGCGGCAGCACCGGCACTACCACATTGAGGACTTGCTCGGCCTTGTCGGTCTGACGTTGATCGAGGCCGTCCTCGGCTTCCAGATGCAGGTCCATTACGTAGGGCAACACGCCGACCACCGGTTTACCGGTGCGCTGTTCGAGCCAGTCCAGGCCCGGCTGCAGCAAGGCGATGTCGCCGCGAAAACGGTTGATGATGAAGCCCTTCACGCGCGCCTGTTCGCTGGGCGAAAGCAGCTCCAGGGTGCCGACCAGATGCGCGAAAACGCCGCCACGATTGATATCGGCCACCAGCAACACCGGGCAATCCACCGCTTCGGCGAAGCCCATGTTGGCGATGTCGCCCGCGCGCAGATTGATTTCCGCGGGGGAGCCGGCTCCCTCAACCATCACTACCCGCCAGCCCGCGCTCAGCCGTTGGTGGGAGGCGAGCACCGCTTGCATGGCGATGGCCTTGTAGTCGTGATAGGCGACGGCGTTCATGGTCGTCACCGCGCGACCGTGAATGATCACCTGCGCGCCGGTGTCGCTGTTGGGTTTTAGCAGTACCGGGTTCATGTCGGTGTGCGGCTCCAGGCCACACGCCTGGGCCTGTACCGCCTGCGCGCGCCCGATCTCGCCACCGTCAGCGGTCACCGCGCTGTTAAGTGCCATGTTCTGAGGTTTGAACGGCACCGTGCGCACGCCCTGTCGCGTCAGCCAGCGGCACAGCGCAGTCACCAGGGTGCTCTTGCCTGCATCCGAGGTAGTCCCCTGCACCATCAGGGTTCTGCCGGTAGCTAGAGTATTCATGCACGCTCCCGAGAAAATTCACTCAACGCCTGGTCCAGGCGCTGCCAATCGGCTTCATCGCGCGGCAGGCCGAAACGCAGGCTGTTGTTGTGCAGCGCGTTGTTCAGAAAGATGCGCAGCAGAATCCCGCGCCGGGCGCAGAATTCGTGCAGCTCGGCGGCCTGGGGCGTGATCAGCCATTGAAACAGCGCGCAGCCGCCCTGTGGAGCGAAGCCGTAGCGGGTCAGCAACGCAAGCAGGCGCTCGCTGGCGGCTTCCGTGCGCGCGCGCTGCAGTCGATGGCCTTCAAAATCGTCAAGACAGACCCGGCCGAGAATGCGTGTAGGGCCACTAACCGACCAAGGCCCGATCTGTCTGGCCAACACCTTGAGAAAACGCGACTCGGCCAGTACGAACCCCAGCCGCACACCCGCCAGACCAAAGAACTTGCCGAACGAGCGCAGAACGATCACACCAGGGCGTTGGGTCTCGGCGGCAAGGCTAAGATGCGGCGTGTTGTCCATGAACGCTTCGTCCACCACCAGCCAGCCGCCGCGCTGGGCCAGTCGAGCGTGCCATTCCAGAAGGCGTCCGGGGGTCAGGCTCAGGCCCGTGGGATTGTTGGGGTTGACCACCACCAGCACGTCGAGTACATCGATGAAACGCTCGACCTCATGCTCCAGCACTTCGCGCACCAGAAAGCCATTACTGCGCCAGGCTTCGGCGTGTTCGGCATAACACGGCGACAGCACGCCGACCTTGCCCGCCTGACGCAAACGCGGCAGCGCCTGAATCGCCGCCTGGGATCCGGCCACTGGCAGCAGATCCGCAGCCCCGTAATACAACCGAGCCGCGCTCTCCAGACCGTCATCGGTTTCCGGCAGACGCGCCCACGCCGACACCGGGATTGGCGGGATCGGCCACGGCCAGGGCGCGATGCCACTGGACAGGTCGAGCCAATCCGCCTCATCGATGCCGTATCTGGCCACCGCTCCACGCAATCGACCGCCGTGCTCAAGCATAGAACTCAGTCCCCAGACATAGGATCAGCAGCCACAGCCACACGCCGCGCTGCACCAGTTGCCAGCCACGATCGATGGAATTCGCATCGGCAGGTGCGCCCTCGCCCAGTTGCGAACGTTGATGCAACTCGCCGTGATAGATCGCCGCCCCGCCCAGTTCGACACCCAGCGCACCTGCGCCCGCGGCCATCACCGGGCCTGCGTTGGGACTGTCCCATTTCGGCCCCTGTGTGCGCCAGCAACGCAGGGCCAGTCGGGTTTTGCCCAGCAGCGCGTAGGTCAACGCCACGAGACGCGCGGGAATGTAGTTAAGCAGGTCGTCGATTTTGGCTGCGGCCCAACCGAAACGCTCGAAACGCTCGTTGCGATAGCCCCACATGGCGTCCAGCGTATTGCTCAGGCGATAGAACACCACACCCGGCGCACCCAGTACGACGAACCAGAAGATCGCGGCGAACACCGCGTCGCTGCCGTTTTCCAGCACCGACTCAGTAGCGGCGCGGGCGACTTCGGTGGCGTCCAGGTCCGAGGTCCGGCGACTGACCAGATAGCCGACGCGTTGGCGAGCCTCGGCAAGATCATCACTGCGCAGGGCCTGCGCCACCGGCTGGACGTGCTCCCCCAGGCTGCGCAGCCCAAGCGCGCAATACAGCGTCGCCACTTCCACCAGCCAACCGACGTAGGGCAGCCAGCTGAAAAAAGTCACCAGCAGGGTCAGCGGAATGACCGCGATGAACCAGGCCGTGACGCCGTGACTGCGCCAGCCGCGGCCGCTGGCGTTGAAACGTTGCTCGATGCGCTCGGCATATCGGCCGAACGCCACCAGCGGGTGGTTTCGTTTTGGCTCGCCGAGCAGCGCATCCAGCGCAACCCCGGCAACGCTCAATAACGCCACGCTCATGAATTCACTCCCCATGTGTTCTCAAAGACCAGCTCTTGCAGGGGCCGCGCCTGCGCCCAGCCTTCCAGTACCAGCATCGGCGCCGGATAGAATTCCTTGACCGGCCCCAGGCACAGAATTGCCAAGGGCTTAGAACCGGTTGGCATCTGCAGCAGATCGGCCAGTGCCTGAGGCTCGAACAGCGATACCCAGCCCATCCCCAAGCCCTCGGCACGGGCCGCCAGCCACAGGTTCTGAATGGCGCAAGACAACGATGCGATGTCCATTTCCGGCAAGGTTCGACGTCCGAAGATGTGCTTCTCGCGGTCGTCCATCAGCGCGGCGACCAGCACCTCGGCGCAATCGTTGATGCCTTCGACCTTGAGTTTCATGAAGTCATTGGAACGCTCGCCGAGGGCATCGGCGGTGCGAATCCGTTCCTCTTCCACCTGCGCCTGAATCTGGCCACGCAACTGACGGTCGCTGATCCGAATGAAGCGCCATGGCTGCATCAGCCCGACGCTGGGCGCGTGATGCGCGGCTTCCAGTAACCGCGCCAGCAGCTCGGGCGCCAGCGAGCCGCCGCTGAAATGACGCATGTCCCGGCGCTCGGCAATGGCCCGATAGACGGCAGCGCGCTCGGCTTCGCTGAAGGTGCGGTCAGTCATGATTGCCCCAACAGGCAAGAAAACGCAGAACTTTCAGGCGCCGATTACCCTGTGGGGGCGAGCTTGCTCGCGAAGAGGCCATTGCAGACGCTAAAAATGGTTCGAATGGACCGGCCCCTTCGTGAGCAAGCTCACTCCCACGGGCCCGCGTTGGTGCCAGACACAAATACGTATTCATGGCAAAAACAGCGCCGCCATCGCCCGTGGATTGGATGGGAAATAGAAGTGTACGTAGGATGCGGTCATTCGCCCTTCCCGATACACCGCCTCGGCGCCACGCCCACCGTTGGGGCTGACGCCACGGGCGATCGGCGTCAGTTCGGTGCTGGTCAATGAATGATGATAAGTGTGTCCACGCAATGTACCCTCCGGCAATGCCACAGACTGCAAGGCCAACGCGGCCAGGCGCTTGTGCATCACCGCTTCGCCCTTGAACAGGCCCACCAGCTCGGCGCGCTGGCCATCGACGTCAGTCAAGGCATCCAGCAGATAGAGCATCCCGCCGCATTCGGCCAGCAGCGGTTTGCCAGCCGTGTGATGGGCGCGAATGGCCTGCAGCATCGACTGGTTCTGGCCCAGCGCCACATGATGCAGTTCAGGGTAGCCACCGGGCAGGTACAGGCTGTGCGCATCGGGCAATTGCTGATCCCGAATCGGAGAAAAGAACAGCAACTCGGCGCCCATCTGCCGCAGCAGATCCAGACTGGCGCCGTAGGTAAACGCGAAAGCTTCGTCATGAGCGACGGCGATGCGCACGCCTTCAAGCAAAGGCTCGGCGGATACGATGTCCGGCGCTTCGAAGGTCACGGCAGGCGGCAAGGTGGCGTCGCAGGTGCTGGCCAGTGCTGCCGCCGCCGCATCGAGCCGCACGTCCAGGTCATTGAGCTCACTGGCCTGCACCAACCCCAGATGGCGGCTCGGCAACTCGATACCGGTTTCCCGCGACAACGCGCCATACCAGCGTAAGCCCTCTGTCAGGCTGCCTTCGAGCAACTGCGCATGACGCACGGTGCCGACCCGATTGGCCAGCACGCCGGCAAATGGCAGATCGGGTTGATAACGTGCCAGGCCCAAGGCCAGTGCGCCGAAGGTCTGGGCCATCGCAGTGCCGTCGATCACGCCCAGCACGGGTACGCCGAAACGCCGCGCCAGATCGGCACTCGAAGGCGTGCCGTCGAACAGGCCCATGACGCCTTCGATCAGGATCAGGTCGGCATCGGCGGCGGCTTCCCACAGCAGCCGACGGCTCTCGTCTTCGCCGACCATCCACATGTCCAACTGATAAACCGGGTTGCCGCTGGCGCGTTCAAGAATCATCGGGTCGAGAAAATCCGGCCCGCATTTGAATACCCGAACCTTGCGCCCCTGGTTGCGGTGCAGACGCGCCAGTGCAGCCGTGACGGTAGTCTTGCCCTGGCCGGAGGCGGGCGCGGCGATCAACACCGCCGGGCAGTACCGAGGCTGGCTCATGAACGCTCACTCACAATTCGATACCCTTCTGCGCCTTGATCCCGGCTTGAAACGCGTGCTTGATCACGCCGATCTCGGACACGGTATCGGACAAGTCGATCAGCTCCTGTTTGGCGCCGCGTCCGGTGATAACCACATGCTGCATCGGCGGACGCGCCTGCAGATCGCTGAGCACCTGCTCAAGATCCAGATAGCCGTGCTTGAGGGCGATGTTCAGTTCGTCGAGGATCACCAGACCGATCTCGGGATTGCGCAGCAACGCCTGAGTCACCACCCACGCGGCTTCGGCGGCGGCGATGTCGCGCTGACGGTCTTGAGTTTCCCAGGTAAACCCCTCGCCCATGACGTGATAACGCACCTGATCGGCAAAGCGGCGGAAGAACAGTTCCTCGCCGGTGGCATTGCGGCCCTTGATGAACTGCACGACGCCGCATTGCATGCCGTGCCCCATGGCCCGCGCAAGCATGCCGAAGGCCGAGCTGCTCTTGCCTTTGCCGTTGCCGGTCAGGACCAGCAGCAAGCCGCACTCGTTGGGCGCGCTGGCAATGCGTTCGTCCATCACCGCCTTTTTGCGCTGCATGCGCGCCAGGTGGCGTTCGTCACGTTCGGGGGATTCGCTCATCCGGGCTCTCCGCTTGAGGGCAGGTGTGGCAAACGGAAGGCAAAGACTGACAGCAGGCGCCGAGCTGAATGGCCCGAGCCTGCGCAGAGCATCGCCCTCCGTGATGCTGTTGAATGGATCAGGCCGGTCTCCGGACTCATGAGCTGGTACACAAGCCGCGCGCCTTCCCATGTTCGAGGAACACAGTGGCATCGTGCGGGGCCTTGACTCATTTACCGTTGCGGAGGCAGCGCCGGGATTGATCGCAAACGCGCTCGCACCGGCTTCCCTGTTTCACCCTGTTGATCGGCCGTGGCCGCGGGCACCTGAAACAATCGGCGAAGGTTAGTGGGTTGACCCCACAGCGTCAATCGAAGCGGCCACTGTTCTGAGGTTGAACCGACACCTGTGAACGACCTCTACTCATAGACATGCGATTGCATGACTGCCAGGAAGGGAGTTCGATCATGTTCAAGCTAAAACCCCAGGTTGTGGTGTTGCTGTTGCTCGCCGGCGGGCTCGCGGCGTGCGGCGAATCTTCAAGGTTGCAGGTCTCGGACGGCATGGGACCGTCGCCCCAGCTGCCGGAACCGAACAAGACGCTGATTCCCACCGTCAACATCGCCCCGGCAGTCGGCTGGCCCGCAGGCGCCAAACCCACTGCCGCGCCTGGCACGCAAGTCGCCGCTTTCGCAGAAAACCTCGACCACCCGCGCTGGCTCTATGTGCTGCCCAACGGCGATGTTCTGGTGGCCGAAACCAACGCACCACCCAAACCCGATGACAGCAAAGGCATCAAGGGCTGGGTCATGAAGAAAGTCATGGGCCGCGCCGGCGCCGGGGTGCCGAGCGCCAACCGCATCACCTTGCTGCGCGATCAAGATCACGATGGCGTCGCAGAAACCCGCACCGTGTTCATCGATCATATGAATTCGCCGTTAGGCATGACGCTGGTGGGCAATGACTTCTATGTCGCCGACACCGACCGCCTGTTGCGCTTCAACTACACGTCGGGCGAAACCTCGATCAAGGGTGAGCCGCTGAAAGTCACCGACCTCCCCGGCGGCACGATCAATCACCACTGGACCAAAAACGTCATCGCCAGCAAGGACGGTAGCAAGCTGTACGTCACGGTGGGTTCCAACAGTAACGCCGGTGAAAACGGTCTGGATGCGGAAAAAGGCCGGGCGGCCATCTGGGAGGTGGACGCTGCGACAGGCAATCACCGGATATTCGCCTCCGGCCTGCGCAACCCCAACGGCATGGACTGGGACCCGAGCACCGGCAAACTGTGGACAGCGGTGAATGAGCGTGACGAAATCGGCAGCGATCTGGTGCCCGACTACGTGACTTCAGTTCAGGACGGCGCGTTTTGTGGTTGGCCGTTTAGTTACTACGGGCAGCATGTGGACATTCGCGTCTCGCCACAAAATCCGGAACTGGTGCAGAAGGCCATCGCTCCGGACTTCGCCGTCGGCCCGCACACTGCCTCCCTGGGCCTGGCGTTCGCCGACGGCAAATCCTTGCCTGCGCCGTTCAATGAAGGGTTGTTCGTGGGTCAGCACGGCTCCTGGAACCGCAATCCCCACAGCGGCTACAAGGTGTTGTTCGTGCCGTTCAAGGACGGCAAACCCAGCGGCACGCCGGTAGACCTGTTGAGCGGATTCCTCAACGCCGATGAAAAAGCACAAGGCCGCCCGGTTGGAGTGGTCAACGACAACAGAGGTGGGGTGTTGGTGGCCGACGATGTCGGCAACAAGATCTGGCGAGTTACGGCAGCGCGGACGGCGCAGACTTCCTCGCAATGAGCATCTGTAGGAGCGCGCTTGCCCGCGATGGCGTTAAGTCAAACAACGACGACCGAACACATCGCCATCGCGGGCAAGCGCTTCTACAGGACCCGGTGTTCACTTCGGCAAAACAGTGAACACGAAAAACACCTTAGAGCCAGGCTGTTTACTGCTTCGCCAGATTCGGAGGCTGAATCACGCGCTTGGCGTTGAGCCACGCTTTCTGCCAGTAAGGTTTGTCGAGGCTGTCGAGTTTCACGGTGCCGCCAGTCGCCGGGGCATGCACGAAGCGCCCTTCGCCGACGTAGATCCCGGCATGGCTCACGTTCGAGCCGCCACCGGTGGCGAAGAACACCAGATCACCGGTCTGCAATTGGCTGCGATCGATGTCCGGGCCGCGCAGGTTGATCATGTCGCGGGTCGATCGAGGCAAGACGATCCCTGCGGCGCCCTGATACACGTACCCGATCAAGCCACTGCAATCGAATCCCGAATCCGGCGTGTTTCCGCCCCAACGATACGGCGTGCCCACCAGCCCAATGGCACGCAGCAGCACATCATCAGCGACGGGAGATGAAAATTGAGAGGGAGCAGAGACCACAGGCCTGGAAACGACCTTGGGTCGGGATGGCGGTGGATTGCTGGAGCAAGCAGCCAGCAATACAGCCAGTGAGGTAACGGCCAGGCGCGTAAACGACATAAACACAACAACCCCTGAGGATGCGGCTTACTCTGCAGGATCGCGCGCAACCGGGATTTCCCCGGTCGCGCGCCCAAAGTAGGGGATGTTGCCGTCTCTACACGGCCTTAGCACGGCCACGTTGCGCGCCAAATCCCGCCCGGCGTCATTGAAGGACTTGAGAAAGGAGTGACCATCCTCGGTGTCCTTCGCCTCGCCGGACAGGATTTGGCTCAGCAACGCGGCTCGCGCTGAGACGGCAACAGTTCCTACTACCGGTGTTGGCGCTTGATTGTAGTCGAAGTCATCGCAGTCGTTGTTTCTGGAACCTTGGCAGGTGCCATGGCCAATGCGCGCTTGGCTTCGATGAATGTGCGGGCCCAGTAAGCATCGTCGAGACTGTCGACGCGCACACCGCCACTGCGACGGCTGCTGGAGTGGATGAACTGGTCATCGCCCAGATAGATGCCGGCATGGCTCACACGACCGCGGCCTGCGGTGCTGAAGAACAGCAGATCGCCTGGCTTGAGGTCATTGCGCTTGACCAGAGGGGCATCGATATTGACCATATCGCGAGAAGAACGCGGCAGGCTCATGCCGGCCTCTTCACGGAACAGATAACCGATGAAGCCGCTGCAATCGAAACCCGAAGTAGTCGAGGTACCACCGAAACGGTAACGGGTACCGATCAACGATTTGCCACGCTCAAGAATGCTGTCAGCCAGAACCGGCAACTGATACGGTTTCGCGTCAGCAAACTGGGCCAGTTCATCTTCGGTGGCGATTTCGTCATCCAGAACCGAAGACGAATAGTCGACACGCTTGGCGGTTTGAGCGGTGGCAGAGTCCTTTAATTGCGGATTCTGCGACTGTTGTTGCGACGCTGGCATCTGGGCCGCGCAGCCGAACAGCAGCGTTACGAGTGCGAGAGGCACGAGGGGTGCGAAGCGATTTAGCATGGGCACGACCGTGGCTAATGTGTAAAGAAGCCGAGACTATGCCCTCTATCGTCGCCATTTGCAAATTCAATCGAATTAAATGTGACTTACCAGGTCTTCCATCACATCTAAGGCTCTACACCTCAGAAATGCATCCATGTGAATGGAGTGATCGGTCGATGAAGGGTTTATCTCCGCGGTAAAGCCTCCTGTAATCCGCGTGCGCAGCATCGGCTCGTGAATATAAGGAAAGCTGGCAGTGGTTCCGATGCTGAGCACAGCATCAAAGCCTTTTGCCATCTCTGCATACAGCACGTTCAATGCCAGCTCTGGCAGCATCTCCTGAAACAAGACGACCGGCGGTCGCAACACGCCGTGGCAGTGCGCGCATAACGGCGGCAACGGGCGCTGCAAGTGTTCGCTCAATTGCGGGTCTTCGGCGCCGCAGGACTGACAGTAGAGCGGCGCCAACTGGCCGTGGATTTCGATCAGTCGCTCGGGCGGGCTGCCCGCGGCGCGGTGGTATCCGTCGACATTCTGCGTCAATACCCAGCACTCAGGCTTGCGCCGCTGAAGCTGCGCGATGGCATAGTGCGCCGCATTGGGCTGCCCGCCCAGGCAAGCGCTGCCTAATTGGGCAATGTATTTCCAGCACAGCGCGGGATCCCGACGCAACATCGGACCGGACAGGGCCATCTCGATCGGCAGCCCGTCGTCGGTCTGACTGTTATAAAGGCCACCCACGCCTCGATAGGTCGGAAGCCCCGAATCAGCCGAAAGCCCGGCGCCGGTGATGATCAGAATGCGTTCGGCGTGGCGCAAGGCCGCAGCGGTCTGCAGCACCAGCGCTGGATCGACCGCAATGCCGATCACCAGCCCAGCGTCTCTTTAAGGAAAGGAATGGTCAGCTTGCGCTGGGCCTGCAGCGAGGCCTGGTCGAGTTCTTCGAGCAGATCGAACAGCGCGCTCATGCTGCGCTTTCCTCGGGTGAGGATAAAATGGCCCACTTCGTCGGTCAGGTGCAGACCTCGACGCGAGGCGCGCAACTGCAGGGCGCGGAGTTTTTCTTCGTCCGACAGCAGGCGCATCTGGAACACCAGCGCCATGGTCAGTCGTGACTTGAGGTCCGCCAGCTTGACCGGCAACTCCCGCGGCGAACACGATGCCGCGATCAGCAGACGACGGCCGCTGTCCCGCAAGCGGTTGAACAGATGAAACAGCGCCTCTTCCCATTCAGGCTTGCCGACCACCACTTGCAGGTCGTCCAGACATACCAACTCGTACTGCTCCAGATGATCGAACAACTCGACGCCTTCATCGATGACTTCGGCCATTGGCAGGTAAACGGCAGGTTCGCCCATTTGCTCGAAACGCAGGCAGGCGGCTTGCAGAAGATGCGTACGCCCTACTCCATGCTTGCCCCAGAGGTAAATGAGGCTTTCGGTCCACCCGGCGTCGGCTTCGCACAGGCGCTCGACATAGCCGAGCGCAGCGGCATTGGCACCTGGATAGTAATTGATGAAGGTGGCGTCATCACGCAGACGCACACTCAGGGGCAGCTGAACTGGTTTCATGCTGGCTGAACGGTTCAATGACGAACCGCCAAGGGCCTCTGTGTAAAGTGTGCAAAGTTTATACCCGCAAGGCGGGTCGCACAATGCGCCAGACGGCCTGCAAAATCAAAGGGTTGCGTCTATCGCGGGCCAGGTGGCGGATTCAGGCGCTCTACTGGCCGGAAAAAAGAGGGCCTGATCCGAGCAGATCATCTGCTGCACGCAAACTGTGGGGGCGAGCGTGCTCACGAAACCGTCGAATCAATCAATACAAATTCACTGATGGACCGTATTCGTGAGCAAGCTTACTCCCACAGGACGGGGATCAGCTAAAGATCCGGATCTTCCATCCCACCGTAAATATCCGAATCCTTGTACAGATCGTGAACGTGCCGCACCAGCACCATGATCACCGCCGCCACTGGCAGCGCCAGCAGGATGCCGGTGAAACCGAACAACTCCCCGCCCGCCAGAATCGCGAAGATCACCGCCACCGGGTGCAAACCGATGCGATCACCCACCAGCAGCGGCGTCAGCACCATGCCTTCCAGCGCCTGCCCGACCATGAACACCGCGACGATGCCCAGCATCGGATACAGGTCTCCGCCGAACTGGAACAGGCCCGCCAGAATCGCCGAGCCAATGCCGATCACGAAGCCCATATACGGAACGATGGCTGCCAGACCGGCGATCACGCCAATCAGCAGCCCCAGTTCGAGACCGACCAGCATCAGGCCGGCCGCGTAAATCACGCCCAATGCGACCATTACCAGCAACTGGCCGCGAATGAACGCCCCCAGCACCTCATGACATTCATCGGCCAGCGCGACGATTTTCTTCTCGCGGTGACGCGGCAACAGGCTGCGCACCTTGGCCATCATCACATCCCAGTCCCGCAGCAGGTAGAAGCAGACCACAGGGATCAGCACCAGATTGGTCAGCCAGCCGATCAAGGCCAGCGTCGACGTGGTCGCCTGCGCCAGCACGATGCCGACGATATCGCCGGTCTGCCCCATGTGCTCGGAGATCGCCGCCTTGACCTTGTCGAACTTCCAGAAACCGTCCGCCAGCCCAAGTTTGGCCTGGGTCCACGGCAACGCGGTGTGCTGTAGCCAATCGAGAATCTGCGGCGCCAGCTCGTACAAGCGATACAACTGCTTGGCGAGCATCGGCACCAGCACCAACATCAGTCCCAGGAATATGAGGGTAAAAATCACGAACACTGTCACCACACTCAGGGTGCGCGACATTTTCAGTTTTTCCAGCCGATCCGCCAGGGGATCGCCCATGTACGCCAGCAGCAACGCCACCAGAAACGGCGTGAGGATGGCGTGCAACAGCCAGACAAACAGACACAGCAGGACAACCCCGCCGAGCCAGAACCAACGACGCGTACCAGTCATTACTGCCCCTTCAATCCTATATGAAATGCTTTACGCAACGCCGTTATGAACCCGCTCACCAGCGGAAGTGCAGTGTTTGTGCAGCAGCCGGTGCTGGTGTCTGGGCTGCCCCCGGTACTACGCCCGGAGCAGGCGCTTGGCCGACATCGATCGGTGCGCTGGCGACTTCACCCGCCGGCACTTCCTGCAATTTGGCCAGCGACAACTGCGAGCGCAACTGGTCCGCACTCCCACTGACATCGAACACCACCCGGTCAGCATCCACCGACTTCAGACGACCGCCGAACGGCTCCAGCAGACGCCCCAACTGAGCGTAACGTTCCAGATTCATCCCCTGGACTTCCAGCGCCATGCTCGATGATGCGCCAGGCTTGACCACGAAACGCGGAGCCAGACGCTGGCTCACCGACAGCAGTACGGCGTCGGCCAATTCTGCAGAACTCGCGCCAGTCGCACTGCCCTGCTCCATCTTGTCGCCCAGCCACAGGTGCCACTTACCCTGCCACTGGCCGCCATTTTCCTGGGCGTGAACAGCGAGAATGGCGTCCGAACCATAACGCTCGGATGCCTGTTTGAGCGGCGCAACATCACTGCCGTCCAGTGTCTTGGCATTGCCGATACCCTGCTCGCCCAGATCCGCCAGCGGCAGACGCAACGGCAGGCCACGGTGCTGTGCGGCACGGCGCAGCGGCTCGGCGCTCGCCTGACCGTCGCCCACCAGATTGGCGCCATCGGTTGCATCATTCAGCCACCAGGCCATGATCACCGGACGATTCGAGCCCCACAACGACAGCCCGGCCTGGCGCAACGCCCGCTCGGTGCTCGCCGGGTCGAAATCCACTTGCAGCGACTCGGGAGGCCCTGCGTCATAACCGTACTGGCTGATAATCTGCTGTGGATCCTTGCGCACTTCGGCAAGGGCCGGGCCTTGCGCGGCCTTGGGGTCGCCGGTCAGACGAATGACCAGGGTCTCCAGCGCAGCCTGAGTGGCTCGGGTTTTCTCGTCGGGAGTCTGCCCGCTGACGGGCTCGCGCACCTGATAGAGATTGTTCACCGTCTCGGCCAGGGCCGGGAGGCTCATGAGGGACAGACAACCTACGAACAGGCAGTTTTTCAGGCGCATAAAGATTCCCAGGAAACAAAAATCGCAGCTTATTTATAGCTGCATGAAAATGACTGGCTCGACTCAGACCGCACAACGGCCCGAATCGCTCACTATGGAGACGAAGTTACACCTTTTATCCTCCTCCGACGAACGGCCCGACCCCGATCAACCGGCTTATTTTTTCTTCATCATGCTTCTACCTGTCGGCCCAAGGATGGCCGCCTTGGCCCAACCCTGATAAAATCGCGCGCCTTCGCAGACCGGCGATGACACGGCCACGCGCCGCTCCCACTCGGTCGTTACCCCGAATCCCCCCTAAAGGCCTGGATCATGAGCAAGCAACCCTCCCTGAGCTACAAAGACGCCGGTGTAGACATCGACGCCGGTGAAGCATTGGTCGAACGCATCAAGAGCGTTGCCAAGCGCACCAAGCGCCCGGAAGTCATGGGCGGCCTGGGTGGCTTCGGCGCGCTGTGTGAAATTCCGGCTGGCTACAAACAACCTGTGCTGGTCTCCGGTACGGACGGCGTCGGCACCAAGCTGCGTCTGGCACTGAACCTGAACAAGCACGACAGCATCGGTATCGATCTGGTCGCCATGTGCGTCAACGACCTGGTGGTCTGCGGTGCCGAGCCGCTGTTCTTCCTGGATTACTACGCCACCGGCAAGCTGAACGTCGACACCGCCGCTCAGGTCGTGACTGGCATCGGCGCGGGTTGCGAGCTGGCCGGCTGCTCGCTGGTCGGCGGCGAAACCGCTGAAATGCCAGGCATGTACGAAGGCGAAGACTACGATCTGGCCGGCTTCTGCGTCGGCGTCGTGGAAAAGGCCGAGATCATCGACGGCTCGAAAGTCGCCGCAGGCGATGCCCTGATCGCCCTGCCGTCTTCCGGTCCACACTCCAACGGCTACTCGCTGATCCGCAAGATCATCGAAGTCTCCGGCGCCAACATCGAAACCATCCAGCTGGACGGCAAGCCATTGACCGACCTGCTGATGGCGCCGACCCGCATCTACGTCAAGCAACTGCTCAAGCTGATCAAGGACACCGGCGCGGTCAAGGCCATGGCCCACATCACCGGCGGCGGCCTGCTGGACAATATCCCGCGCGTACTGCCAGAAGGCGCACAAGCGGTGGTCGACGTGGCGAGCTGGACCCGTCCTGCGGTGTTCGACTGGCTGCAAGCACAAGGCAACGTCGACGAACATGAAATGCACCGCGTCCTGAACTGCGGCGTCGGCATGGTCATCTGCGTCGCGCAGGAACACGTCGAAGCGTCGCTCAACGCCCTGCGTGAAGCAGGCGAGCAGCCTTGGGTCATCGGCCAGATCGGCATCGCTGCCGAAGGCGCTGCGCAAGTCGAGCTGAAGAACGTCAAGGCACACTGATGCCCGAGGTAGTGAAGCCTGAGGCAGTGAAGCCTGACGTGTCGAAGCCTGACACGCCCCAACCTTGTGATGTAGTGGTGTTGCTGTCAGGCACCGGCGGTAACCTGCAAGCGATGATCGACAGCTTTCAGGACGGTTCAAGCCCGGCTCGCATCCGCGCGGTGATTTCCAACCGCGCCGATGCCTACGGGCTTGAGCGCGCAAACAACGCGGGCATCGAAACCCGCGTTCTCGATCACAAAGCCTACGAAGGTCGCGAGGCCTTCGATACGGCGCTGATCGAACTGATCGACTCATTCGCGCCGAAGCTGGTGGTACTCGCCGGTTTCATGCGCATCCTCACCCCTGCCTTCGTGCGTCACTACCACGGGCGGCTGTTGAACATTCACCCTTCCCTGCTTCCGCTGTATAAAGGCTTGCACACGCATCAACGCGTGCTGGAGGCTGGCGATGCGCAGCACGGCTGCAGCGTGCACTTCGTCACCGAGGAACTCGATGGGGGGCCTCTGGTCGTACAAGCTGTTATTTCGGTAGAGTTGCACGACACGCCGACGACACTGGCGCGAAGGGTTCACACCCAGGAACACCTGATTTACCCGCTGGCAATCCGCTGGTTCGCCGAGGGCCGTCTGGCTCTGAGCGAACATGGCGCATCACTGAACGGCCAGCTACTGGGGCCCTGCGGCCATTTGCTTCCGGCCACCTAATTCAAACAGGAGATATTATGCGTCGCGCTTTGCTCTTCGCTTTCGCTCTGTTCGCACTTCCTGCGGTCAATGCGGCAGACCTTCAACCTTTCTCCGCGAGCTACACCGCAGATTTCAAACAGCTGCCTGTGGGCGGCGGCAGCGCCACACGCAGCCTGGAAAAGAACGCCGACGGCACTTGGACCCTGAGCTTCAAGGCTTCGATGATGATCGCCAGCCTGACTGAAGTCAGTACGCTGAAGGTCGACAAGGATCAGTTGCTGCCGCAGACCTACCACTTCGAACGTGGCGGCCTGGGCAAGAGCAAGACAGTCGATCTGGCGTTTGGCTGGGATACGAAATTCATCACTGGAACCGACCGTAACGATGCGGTGAAAATCCCGCTGAACGCGGGTGTTCTGGACAAATCCACTTACCAGTTGGCGCTGCAGCATGATGTCGCTGCGGGCAAGAAAAGCATGACCTATCAGGTTGTGGATGGTGATGAGGTCGATACCTATGACTTCCGTGTGCTGGGTACTGAAAAAGTCGCCACCAAGGTGGGTTCGGTCGATGCGATCAAGGTCGAACGCGTGCGTGATCCAACGCAGAACAAGCGCATCACTGTGATGTGGTTCGCCAAGGACTACGACTATCTGCTGGTTCGTTTGCAGCAGGTTGAGACGGATGGGAAGGAATACAACATCATGCTGCAGGACGGCACGGTGAATGGTAAGTCGGTCAAGGGCAGCTGATTCAGGCTGTAATACGGCTTATGAAGAACCCCGTCGATTGGCGGGGTTTTTTGTGGGCGTGTATATTCGGCGCGGCGCGTGCGTCTACCTCAACGCTGGAAATCGTCATTTGCCCGGCGCTTGATGTTCCCCATTCCAACATGAAACTTTCTTCACACCCTCCAAATGAGTGCGACAAAACGCCGCACTCCCTGCAAAAACAGACAGTTAGCCATTGTTGCACGATCGGTAAATAACTCTTCCTGAAATCAATCATTTACTTAGCAAGCTATCAAAATTTATAAAGGAACCACTGCGACGTCCTGCCGTAGTTTTCAAAGAGTCAGGAGTTCTCACTATGACGGTTACTGTTACTGAACGCGACGACGCCCAAATCTCCCACGAAGCCATCGCCGATGGTATTCAGATCTGGGATGTCCGCCAGCAAGATCAGCTGGTAGGGATGTTTCATCATGAATCGGACGCACAGCGTTACGCAGCAGAGCTCGCGGCACTGGAAGCCAAGAAGGCGGCGAGCAACTCGTAATAACGGAATCGCGACAAAACAAAACCCGCCTAGGCGGGTTTTGTTGTCTCTGGGTTTACCACATCAAATCATCAGGGATCTTGTAAGCGGCATACGGATCGTCGCCACCATCCAACTCCTCGGTCGGCTCACTGAGCATCACGATGCGACGCGGATCACGCTCCTGAACCTTCAGCGCTGCCTCACGGGGAATCACCTCGTAAGTGCCACCGTGATGCACGATCGCCAACGAACCATTGCTCAGCTTGCTGCGCATCAGCGAGTTGACCGACAGACGCTTGACCTTCTTGTCGTCGACGAAGTTGTAGTAATCCTCGGTCGTCAACTTCGGCAGACGGGTCGCTTCGATCAGTTGCTTGACCTGCGCGGCGCGGGCCTTCTGTTCGGCCTTTTCCTGCTGCTGACGATTCAGCTCCTGGTCACGCCTGGCCTTCTCCGCCATGGCTTCCTGAGCGGCACGCTGGGCGGCGTCGTCAGCAGCGGCCTGGCCCTTGTGCACCAGACGCTGTTCTTTCTGCTTGGTCTTGGCGACCTGTTTGGCCTGCTTTTCGTTGACCAGACCTGCCTTGAGCAACTGGTCACGAAGGGAAATACCCGCCATTTATCTTCTCTCTCTCAATATTCAACTCAACCGCAGTTGGGCGTGTCTTTTTCCTGACGCTTGGCTTCGCCCCAGAGCGCATCCATCTCTTCGAGGCTGCAATCTTCGATGGGGCGGCCGGTTTCGCGCAAGGCCTGTTCGATAAAACGAAAACGCCGCTCGAATTTGCCGTTGGCGGCATGCAAGGCATTTTCCGGGTCGACCTTGAGATGACGGGCCAGGTTGACCACCACGAACAGCAGGTCGCCAATCTCTTCATGGATGCCTGCGGTGTCGTTGTCGGCCATGGCTTCAAGGACTTCGCCGAGTTCTTCACGCACCTTGTCGATCACCGGCAAGGCTTCGGGCCAGTCGAAACCGACCTGAGCCGCGCGCTTCTGCAACTTGGCCGCTCGCGACAATGCCGGCAACACGTTTGGCACGTCATCGAGCAGGGACAGCTGCTCCGGCACATGCGCCTTTTGGGCGCGCTCTTCAGCCTTGATCTCTTCCCAGCGATGCTTGACCTGATCTTCGCTCAGGGCCGGCGTTTCCAGCGGCGCATACAGATCGCCCGTGGGAAATACATGGGGATGACGGCGAATCAGTTTGCGGGTGATGCCATCGACCACGCCGTCGAACTCGAACCGTCCTTCTTCACGCGCCAGTTGGCAGTAATACACCACCTGAAACAGCAGATCACCCAACTCGCCACGCAAGTCATCAAAATCGCCACGCTCGATGGCATCAGCGACTTCATAGGCCTCTTCGAGGGTGTGCGGCACGATGGTCGCGTAGTTCTGCTTCACGTCCCACGGGCAGCCGTACTGCGGGTCGCGCAGGCGGGCCATGAGGTTCAGCAGGTCCTGGAGTGAGTACATGAGGGTCCTATGGCAATTCCAACGTTTGGCATCTGGTGGCTGTACTGCCCCTTTCGCAAGCAAGCTCGCTCCCACGGGTAAGTGTTATTCCCTGTGGGAGCGAGCTTGCTCGCAAAGGCGTCAACGCAGCCCCATCAGCTTCAAGGCGTTCTGTTACGCCGCGTCTCAATGATGTTCGGCAACTGCGAAATCCGTCCCAACAACCGGCCCAACGCATCCAGCCCCGGAATCTCGATGGTCAGCGACATCAGTGCCGTGTTGTCTTCCTTGTTCGAGCGGGTATTGACCGCCAATACGTTGATGCGCTCGTTGAGCAGCACCTGAGACACATCACGCAGCAGGCCGGAGCGGTCGTACGCGCGGATGATGATATCCACCGGGTAGGTGAGTACCGGCACCGGGCCCCAACTGACCTGGATGATCCGCTCAGGCTCGCGTCCGGCCAGCTGCAATACCGAGGCGCAATCCTGACGGTGAATGCTCACGCCGCGGCCCTGGGTGATGTAACCGACGATGGCATCGCCCGGCAGCGGCTGGCAGCAGCCCGCCATCTGCGTCATCAGGTTGCCGACGCCCTGGATCTGAATGTCGCCACGCTTGCCCGGTTTGTAACCGGTCGCCTTGCGCGGAATCAGCTCCAGCTGTTCGTTGCCGCGTTCCGGCTCGACCAGTTGCTGCGCCAGGTTAACCAATTGCGCCAGACGCAAATCGCCAGCCCCGAGGGCGGCGAACATATCTTCGGCGATCTTCATGTTGGCTTTTTCCGCCAACTTGTCGAAGTCCACCTGCGGCAGCGCCAGACGCGCCAGTTCGCGCTCGAGCAGGATCTTGCCGGCCGCGACGTTCTGATCGCGGGCCTGCAGTTTGAACCAGTGAACGATCTTCGCCCGCGCCCGGGAAGTGGTGATGTATCCCAGGTTCGAGTTCAGCCAGTCGCGGCTCGGCGTGCCGTGCTTGCTGGTAATGATCTCGACCTGCTCACCGGTCTGCAGGCTGTAGTTGAGCGGCACGATGCGCCCGTTGATCTTCGCGCCACGGCAGTTGTGGCCAATCTCGGTGTGCACACGATAGGCGAAATCCAACGGCGTCGCGCCCTTGGGCAGGTCAATGGCATGGCCGTCCGGGGTGAACACATAGACCCGATCCGGCTCGATATCGACGCGCAATTGCTCGGCCAGACCGCCGATGTCGCCCAGTTCCTCATGCCACTCCAGCACTTGGCGCAGCCAGGAGATTTTCTCTTCGTAGTGATTGGAGCTGGATTTGACGTCGGTGCCCTTGTAGCGCCAGTGGGCGCAGACGCCGAGTTCGGCCTCTTCGTGCATGGCGTGGGTGCGTATCTGCACTTCCAGCACCTTGCCTTCCGGGCCGATGACCGCGGTGTGCAGCGAGCGATAGCCGTTTTCCTTGGGGTTGGCGATGTAGTCGTCGAACTCCTTGGGAATGTGCCGCCACAGGGTGTGGACGATGCCCAGCGCGGTGTAGCAATCGCGCATTTCCGGCACCAGCACGCGCACGGCGCGAACGTCGTAGATCTGGCTGAATTCCAGGCCCTTGCGCTGCATTTTGCGCCAGATCGAATAGATGTGTTTGGCCCGACCGCTGATGTCGGCCTTGACCCCGGTGGCCAGCAGTTCGTTTTCCAGCTGCGACATCACATCGGTGATGAAGCGTTCGCGATCGAGGCGGCGCTCATGCAACAGCTTGGCGATCTGCTTGTATTGCTCAGGCTCCAGATAGCGGAAGGACAGGTCCTCCAACTCCCACTTGATGTGGCCGATGCCGAGACGATGGGCCAGCGGTGCATAGATGTCGAAGACTTCCCGGGCGACCCGGTTGCGCTTCTCGTCGTCGGTGTTCTTCACCGCGCGAATGGCGCAGGTCCGCTCGGCGAGCTTGATCAGCGCCACGCGCACGTCATCGACCATAGCCACCAGCATCTTGCGCAGGTTTTCCACCTGGGCCTGAGTGCCGAGCACCAACGATTGACGAGGACTGAGACTGGCACTGATCGCTGCCATGCGCAGCACGCCGTCGATCAGCTTGGCCACGGTCGGACCAAAACGCTGGCCGACGTCGGGCAGGGGAATCTTGCCTTCACGCACCCCGCGGTAAAGTACGGCCGCGATGAGCGAATCCTGGTCGAGCTTGAGGTCGGCCAGGATTTCAGCGATTTCCAGGCCCGTCTGAAAACTCGACGTGCCTTCCGCCCAGAGGTTCTTGGCGGCGTTGTCCTGTTGCTCGGCTTGCCGGGCAAATTCACAGGCCTCTTTCAAAGCCTGTCGGTCCACTGCGAGGTCGACGCTGACCACATGATCGAGCCATGCGTCGAGATTGATACTGCCGTCTGTGTTTATCGGCTGGTGTGCTCTCACCTGTACCATGTTGCTTACCTTCCCTACGGCGCGATGAAATGCGCCATCAGTCGCCGGCCTTCTTCAGCGCATGTTCCTTGCGGGCCTTGCAAGGTCTCGCATGCGCGGGCCAGTCGGATTAAACGAGACTCCGTGTGAGGCACCGATTCAACTCCTTGAACCGGCTGCCTCACTTACTCGCTTCAAATAACGCCATCGCCTCGACATGTGCTGTCTGCGGGAACATATCGAGAATTCCGGCACGTTTTAATCGGTAGCCCTGCCTGATCAATTCGACCGTGTCGCGCGCCAAAGTTGCCGGGTTGCACGACACATACACCAATCGTTCGGCGCCCAGTTTCCTGAGTTTGCCGACCACTTCGAACGCCCCGTCACGCGGAGGATCGAGCAGTACTGCGCGGAAACCTTCCGCCACCCATGACGCCTTGTCCAGCGGCTGTGACAGATCCGCCTGATAAAACTGCACATTATGCAAATCATTGCTCACCGCGTTGCCGGCGGCCCGTCGAACCATGGTCTCGACGCCCTCCACTGCCACCACCTCGCGCGTGATTTGCGCCAGCGGTAGAGCGAAGTTACCAAGCCCGCAGAACAAGTCCAGTACTCGTTCATCCGAACGGGGTGCAAGCCACGAAAGTGCCTGCGCGATCATCGCCGTGTTGACCTGGGCGTTGACCTGCACGAAGTCGCCGGGGCGATACGCCAATTCCAGATTCCAGGGATCCAGGTGATAGCCCAGCTGCGCAGAAGCGTCCGCTGGCTGCGGTTCACCCTCGCCATGCAACCAGAGTTGCGCGTCATGGGTTGCGCAGAAGGCCTCGAGGATGGCCAGATCCTCGTCAGCCAGCGGCGCGGTGTGGCGCAGCAGAACGGCATTGGCCGAACCGCTGAACAACTCCACATGCCCCAGCGCCTGCGGTTTGCTCAAGGTTCCGAGCATGGCCGGTAACGCGGTCATGATCGGTTGCAAAGCCTGTACCAGCACCGGGCATTGCTCGATGGCGATAATGTCTTGACTCGACGCTGCCCGAAAACCCACCTCCAGCCGTTTGCCTTTGGCATCCCAGCGAACGGCGATGCGTGCCCGTCGACGGTAGGCGTATTCGTCACCGGTCAGGGGCGCGGCCCACTCCTCGGGTTCTACACCGGCGATGCGGCTCAACTGCTCGGCCAGCATGCGCTGTTTCAGCGCAAGTTGCTCGTCGCGGGGCATCTGCTGCACGCTGCAACCACCGCAACGACCGAAATGCTTGCAGGGTGCCGGGCGGCGCAGGGGGCTGGCCTGAAATATTCGCTCGGTGCGTGCTTCAACCACCTTGCCGTGGGCGCCAAGCACCCGCGCTTCGACCTCTTCGCCCGCCAGACTGCCGGCGACGAACCAGGTGCGACCTTCCACAAAGCCGATTCCGCGACCGTCGTTGGCCAGTCGCTCGATGCTCAAACGTTGCTTTTTACCGGTCGGGACCTGCGTTGTCCGGGTGCCGCCGCTGGGCTGGAAACGCAGGCCTGTTTCACGTTTGGCCATCAGTTGGGCGCATCGTAGACGCCGGTCGACAGATAACGGTCGCCACGGTCACAAATGATCGCGACCATGACCGCATTCTCCACTTCCCGAGACAGGCGCAGCATGCCCGCCACGGCGCCACCCGAGGACACACCACAGAAGATGCCCTCTTCGCGTGCCAGACGACGCATGACGTCCTCGGCTTCGCTCTGGGCCATGTCCATGATGCGATCGACGCGGTCGGCCTGATAGATCTTCGGCAGGTATTCATGGGGCCAACGGCGGATACCCGGAATCGCCGAGCCATCCATGGGTTGCAGGCCGACGATCTGGATCTGCGGATTCTGTTCCTTGAGGTAACGCGAGGTGCCCATGATGGTGCCGGTGGTACCCATGGAGCTGATGAAATGGGTGATGGTACCGTCGGTCTGCCGCCAGATTTCCGGGCCGGTGCCGACGTAATGCGCTTCAGGATTGTCGCCGTTGGCGAACTGATCCAGCACCTTGCCACGTCCTTCGGCCTGCATGCGCTCGGCCAGATCGCGAGCGCCTTCCATGCCCTCCTCCTTGCTGACCAGGATCAGTTCGGCGCCATAAGCGGTCATGGCGGCCTTGCGCTCGGCACTGGAGTTGTCGGGCATGATCAGGATCATGCGATAGCCCTTGATCGCCGCGGCCATGGCCAGAGCGATGCCGGTGTTGCCGGAGGTCGCTTCGATCAGGGTGTCGCCCTGGTGGATCTGACCGCGCAACTCGGCCCGGGTGATCATCGACAGCGCCGGACGGTCCTTCACGGAACCGGCCGGGTTATTGCCTTCGAGCTTGAGCAGCAACGTGTTGCTGGTGTTCCCGGCCATGCGTTGCAAACGCACCAGCGGGGTGTTGCCGACGCAATCGGCGATGGTTTGATACTGCAGGGTCATGGCGTGTTCGCGATCCAGACATGCGGGGGTCGCCTATCATACCGGCAATCGTCCCAAGCCCATATCACGCAAAGTGAGTTCGATATGGCGAAAAGGAATAAGCGGGATCTACCGCTCTTTGAAATCAGTTGAATAATGTGTAGGCGCGCTTGCCGGCGAAGAGGTCTGCAAAATCGGTATGTCTGCAGCGTGTGCCCCAACGCCTTCGTGAGCAAGCTCACTCCTACAGGTATCGCGCCAGGCCTAAACGCTTCTGTAGGAGCGCGCTTGCTGGCGAAGAGGCCTGCAAAACCGGCAGGTCTGCAGAGTCTGTCCCAACGCCTTCGTGAGCAAGCTCACTCCTACAGGTATCGCGCCAGGCCCAAACGCTTCTAAAGGAGCGCGCTTGCCGGCGAAGAGGTCTGCAAAACCGGTATGTCTGCAGCGTGTGCCCCAACGCCTTCGTGAGCAAGCTCACTCCTACAGGTATCGCGCCAGGCCTAAACGCTTCTGTAGGAGCGCGCTTGCTGGCGAAGAGGTCTGCAAAACCGGTATGTCTGCAGCGTCTGCCCCAACGCCTTCTTGAGCAAGCTCACTCCTACCGGTATCGCGCCAGGCCGAAGAGGCGGAGTTGTATGCGAGGTTCTGCCGATCAGACCACCGCTTCCACCTCTCGCGCAGGCAATCGCATGATCATCCGCAGCCCGTGATGGGTGTTCTCGGCCCACATGTCGCCGCCCTGCAAGCGCAACGAATTGCGGGCGATGCTCAGGCCCAGGCCGAATCCGCCGTCACCGGGCCGGGCGCCGTCGAGGCGGATGAAGGGGGCGAAGATGCGTTCCAGGTCGCTGTCATCGACGCCACCGCCCTGATCCTCCAGCCACAGCAGCCAGTCCTCACCGTCGCGCCGCCCACCCAGGCGCAGGATGCCTTCGGGGGGTGAGTGACGAATCGCATTGCGCAAAATGTTTTCCAGCGCCTGCGCCAGCGTGTTCAGGTGGCCACGCACCCAGCACTCACTGTCCAGGTCGCAAACGAACTGCCGGGTTGGCCAGCAGCTTTCGAACGAGGCGTTGTCCACCAGCATGTCCCACAGCGCCAGCACCTGGATGTCTTCATCAGGCAACTTTTCCCGCTCGGCATCGAGCCAGGCCAGATGCAGCGTGTCGTCTACCAGCCGTCGCATGCCCTCCACTTCACGGCTCAAGCGCTCGCGCAGATCCGGCAGGCTCTGCTCGCTGTCGCAGGCCACCCGCAGCCGACTCAGGGGCGTACGCAGTTCGTGGGACAGATCGCGCAACAGTTGCTGCTGGATCTGCACAGTCGATTGCAAGCGCGCTGCCATATGGTCGAAGGCGCGATTGAGCTCGCCCAGCTCATCCTGGCGCGAGGTCATCTGCGATGAGAGCCGATTGGACAGACGATCGGCACGCCAGGCGTTGGCCTGCTCGCGCAACTGGTTGAGTGGACGAATGAGCAGCCGGTACAGCCCGATACAGAGCAGCAAGGTGAACAGCGCCGGTATCAGTACATTGGTCAGCATCTGCCAGATAAAGGCGTAGTGCCCCGGTTTGAAGCGCTCGGGCAGTTCGATGATCAGGCTGCCGGCCCTCGGTTGGTCAGGGAAAGGGATCTTCAGCCACGGCACGGTTTTCTGCCGCCGGCTCATGGGCCAGTCGACGCCGCGCATGAACGTCAGCCGCTGCACCTGCTGATCGTCCAGCGGCACGCTGCTCAGCGATTGCAGGTCGTTGCCAATGACGCCAACCCAGCCCTTCTCGTGACGGCGGACTTCCAGCAGCCAGGCATCGACCCCTTTCTGGCGTCCAACGCTCCAGGCCTGCTCGGCCTCGGCGGCGTAGCTGTTGAGCACATGCCGGGCGTCCGGCGACAGAAAGGCATTCTGCGTTTCGATGTACCGGCCCCAGTACCAACTGAGCCAGATCATCAGCAAACAGAAGCCCACCAGTAGAAAAGCCAGTTTCCAAAACAGCGAGTGCCTGCCCGGCAGACGGGAGCGTGGTTCACGCATGCAGATCAGACATCCACTTCCGCTGCCGTCAGCACATAGCCCTTGCCCCACACCGTGCGCACCTCATGCGCCTCATAGCCAATGGCCTTGAGTTTGCGGCGGATCTGGCTGATGTGCATGTCCAGGCTGCGATCATGCTGGGAATAGCCACGCTGCAACACGTGCTGATAAAGGAAGGGTTTGCTCAGGACATCTTCGGGGTTGCGCCAAAGGGTTTCCAGCAGCCGGTACTCGCTGCGGGTCAGTTGCGCGGCCTTGCGACCGAAGGTGACGTCGCAAACGGTCTCGTCGAAAGTCAGCTCGTCAACACTGGGAGCAATCGGCGTTTGCACAGTGGTATTGAACCGCCGCTCCAGTTCCACACGCCGCAGAATGGCCTCGATGCGCACCCGCAGCTCATCGACACTGAAGGGTTTGGGCAGGTAGTCATCGGCACCGTTGCGAAAACCGGTGATGCGATCAGCCTCGGCACCCAGCGCCGACATCAGAATGATGGGCATCGCATGCCGACGACGCAGGTGGGTGAGAATGTCCAGGCCATTCATGCCGGGCAGCAGGATGTCCATCAGCACCACGTCGAAGGGCTGTTGCTGCGCGCGTGCGAGACCTTCTGCGCCGTTCTGGCACCAGGTGACGTGAAAGCCGCAACGGTCCAGTTGGTCGTGGACGAACGCACCCAGCACGGGGTCATCCTCGATCGCAAGTATGCTTGGGCGATGAATGATTGCGGGATTCATTGGCGTCTGCGACCTATTCTCAAGACCGCGATTATTCAAGATTGCCGGACCTTAGGCAATGGCGGCGGATCTGAGAACAATGTGGGAGCGTTCGCTGATCGCCCATTTAGCCGGGATTACCCTTGCGCAAGTGGCTACACTGCGCAGATTACCCAAGGGCTGTCCCACGAAGAGCAAGGCAACCATGGCGCAGGTCTTGCTGCATTTACGTTGCAAACCCGCGTGCGTGACCGAGATTGCCGGAGAACAAAGTGTGCTGAACAAACTGGGCATCAAAGGCCGCGTATTGCTGCTGACACTACTGCCGACCTGCCTGATGGCGGGGTTGCTGGGCGGCTACTTCACCTGGATGCAGCTCTCGGAACTGCAGACCCAACTGCTCAAGCGTGGCGAGATGATCGCCAACGAGCTGGCGCCGTTATCCGCCGCGGCGCTGGCCAATCGCGACGAGGCCATGCTGGAGCGCATCGCCGGCCAGGTGCTGGAACAGGCCGACGTGCGTGCGGTGTCGTTTCTCGACGCCGACCGCATCCTGCTGGCTCATGCCGGCCCGACCATGATCAATCAGACGCCGATTGGTAACAGCACGCACATGTTGCAGCGCTCCGATAACGATGCAACGCGCTACCTGATGCCGGTGTTTGGCCGCAACCGGCACCTGACCGGCGAGGTCATCCCCGATGAAGCCGACCGCCTGCTGGGCTGGGTCGAACTGGAACTGTCCCACAGCGGCACATTGCTGCGCGGTTATCGTAGCCTGTTCGTCAGCCTGCTGCTGATCATCGCCGGGTTGGGCCTGACCGCGATGCTGGCGTTGCGCATGAGCCGCACCATCAACGGGCCGATCGCCCAGATCAAACACGTGGTCGCGCAGTTGAAAGACGGCAATCTGGAGGCGCGACTGCCGCCGATGGGCAGCAACGATCTGGACGAACTGGGTTCGGGTATCAACCGCATGGCCGCGACCCTGCAGAACGCTCAGGAAGAGCTGCAGCACAGCATCGAGCAGGCGACCGAAGACGTACGACAGAACCTGGAAACCATCGAGATCCAGAACATCGAGCTGGACATGGCGCGCAAGGAGGCTCTGGAGGCCAGCCGCATCAAGTCCGAATTCCTGGCCAACATGAGCCACGAAATTCGCACGCCGCTCAACGGCATTCTCGGCTTCACCCATTTGCTGCAAAAAAGCGAACTGACACCCCGGCAGTACGACTATCTGGGCACCATCGAAAAGTCTGCCGACAACCTGCTGAGCATTATCAACGAGATCCTCGACTTCTCGAAGATCGAAGCCGGCAAACTGGTGCTCGACGCCATTCCGTTCAATCTGCGCGACCTGCTGCAGGACACCCTGACCATCCTCGCCCCCGCCGCCCACGCCAAGCAGTTGGAGTTGGTGAGTCTGGTGTATCGGGACACGCCGTTGTCGCTGCTGGGCGATCCGCTACGGCTCAAGCAGATCCTGACCAACCTGGTGAGCAACGCCATCAAGTTCACTCGGGAAGGCACAATCGTCGCCCGGGCCATGCTCGAAGACGAACAGGACGACAAGGTTCAGTTGCGCATCAGCGTGCAGGACACCGGCATCGGCCTGTCGAGTCAGGATGTGCGCGCGCTGTTCCAGGCGTTCAGTCAGGCGGACAACTCGCTGTCGCGGCATTCAGGCGGTACGGGTCTGGGACTGGTGATTTCCAAGCGCCTGATCGAACAAATGGGCGGCGAGATCGGCGTGGAAAGTACGCCCGGTGAAGGTTCGGAATTCTGGATCAGCCTGACCCTGCCGAAAACCCGCGACGATCTGGAAGACCTGCCTGCGCCGCCGTTGATGGGCCGTCGTGCGGCGGTGCTGGAGCATCACGACCTGACGCGTCAGGCGCTGGAACACCAGCTGGAAGACTGCGGCTTGCAGCCGATGGTCTTCAATAATCTGGAAAACCTCATCAATGGCGTGACCGTGGTGCATCAAACGCCCCATGCCATCGAGATGGCGGTACTTGGGGTGACGGCCCACGAACTGCCTCCCGAGCGTCTGCGTCAGCAGATCTGGGATCTGGAAAACCTGGGCTGCAAGGTGCTGGTGCTGTGTCCGACCACCGAGCAGGCCCTGTATCAGGCGTCAGTGCCGGATCCCTATTGTCAGCTCCAGGCCAAGCCTGCGTGTACGCGCAAACTGCGCCGCGCGCTGTCGGAGCTGATCAACCCCAAGCAGTTGCGCAACGAAGTGCCCGAGCCCGTGTCCAGCCGCCCGCCACGCATTCTGTGTGTGGACGACAACCCCGCCAACCTGTTGCTGGTGCAGACATTGCTCGAAGACATGGGCGCCAAGGTGCTGGCCGTGGACAGCGGTTATGCGGCAGTTCAAGCGGTGCAGGACGAGACGTTCGACCTGGTGCTGATGGACGTGCAGATGCCGGGAATGGACGGGCGTCAGGCTACCGAGGCGATTCGCAGCTGGGAAACCGAGCGTCAGGCCACGTCGCTGCCGATCGTCGCCCTCACCGCTCACGCCATGGCCAACGAAAAACGTGCGCTGTTGCAAAGCGGTATGGATGACTACCTGACCAAGCCGATCAGCGAACGGCAGTTGGCCCAGGTGGTGCTGAAATGGACCGGCCTTGCGTTGCGCAATCAGGCGCCGGAGCGGCACCACGAAATCAGCCACGGCGGCGTCAATCTGCAAGTGCTGGATCATGAAGAAGGCTTGCGCCTGGCCGCGGGCAAGGCCGATCTGGCGGCCGATATGCTGGCCATGCTGCTGGCCTCGCTGGACACCGACCGCGAAGCCATCCGCACCGCCCGCGAGACCGGCGACCATGTGGCGTTGATCGAGCGCGTCCACCGCCTGCACGGGGCGACCCGCTACTGCGGCGTACCGCAACTGCGCGCCGCCTGCCAGCGCAGCGAAACCCTGCTCAAACAGGATTCCCCGGAAAGCGACAAGGCGCTGGATGACCTTGAGAAGGCGATTGCCCGGCTGGAGATCGAGGCGCGGGTGAGTGCGTAACGTCCAAGGGCTCCGGCCACCACAAAACGTGTAAGGAGCGCGCTTGCCCGCGATTCAACGGTGGGCCCGACACAGTTACATTGGATACACCGGCTTTTTCGCGGGCATGCGTGCGCCTACGGTGGTCATGTTTGCGGCGTGAGATCTATATAAAGGAACAACCATGCGCACCCTCCTCTACAGCAGCCAGAACTACGACCGCGACAGCTTTCTCGCAGCCCAAGCCACGCCGGACATCGAGCTGCATTTCCAGCCCGCGCGGTTGACGCTCGACACCGTGAAGCTGGCCGACGGCTACCCCGTGGTCTGCGCTTTCATCAACGACGACCTCAGCGCGCCGGTCCTCGAACGCCTGGCCGCAGGCGGCACCCAGCTGATCGCCCTGCGCTCCGCCGGTTTCAACCACGTTGACCTGCCGGCCGCAAAACGCCTGGGCATCAGTGTGGTTCGAGTCCCCGCCTACTCCCCTCATGCAGTGGCCGAGCACGCGGTGGCGCTGATCCTCTTACTCAATCGCCATCTGCATCGCGCCTATAATCGTACCCGCGACGGCGATTTCACCTTGCATGGCCTGACCGGTTTCGATCTGGTGGGCAAGACCGTCGGGGTAGTCGGCACCGGACAGATTGGCGCTACGTTCGCGCGGATCATGGCTGGCTTCGGTTGCAAGCTGCTCGCGTACGACCCCTATCCCAACCCGCAGGTGGAAGCCCTCGGCGCCCGCTATCTGCCGCTGGATCAATTGCTGTCCGAAGCGCAGATCATCAGCCTGCACTGCCCGCTCAACGAGCACACCCGGCACCTGATCGACCAGGATTCGCTGTCACGCATGCAACGCGGCGCGATGCTGATCAACACCGGACGCGGTGCGCTGGTCGACACCCCGGCGCTGATCGAGGCGCTGAAAAGCGGCCAGTTGGGTTATCTGGGGCTGGATGTGTATGAAGAAGAAGCGCAACTGTTCTTCGAAGACCGCTCGGACCTGCCGCTGCAGGATGACGTCCTGGCGCGGTTGCTGACCTTTCCGAATGTGGTGATCACTGCGCATCAGGCTTTCCTGACCAAAGAGGCGCTGGGAGCGATTGCTCAGACGACGCTGGAGAACATCGCGAGTTGGGCGGCGGGCACACCGCACAACACCGTATGACCATCTGTAAGCCTTGCTCGCGATAGCGTGCAATCAGGCAGATTTTCGGTGCCTGACACAACTCGATCGCGGGCAAGCGCGCTCCTGCAACGGGAAGCGTTCTGCGCCCACCGGCATCGGGAATCCATCCTCTAAAGTGTTAGCATGCGCGCAAATTTGGAGACCCCCATGGCCGAACACGATTTTCGCTACAGCATGCTCACCCCGCACCACACCCTGATCGAATGCCGCAGCCTGGCAGTCGGTCGCTATCAAGTGACCGGCAACGGCGGCTCGATCAAGCACGACGACGTCCTGCTCGTCACCGTCAAAGGCAGCAAAGACCTGTACATGCGCCTGAATGTGGAAAAGGTGCGACACCTGATCAACCCGCCCGGCCAATGGGTCGCGGTAGCCAATGGTCCGGCGTTCACCGAGCTTGCGATTCACCAGTGGAAGGTCAATTGCAACGGCTGTGGCAAGGAACAGGACATCGAGTTCATGGTGGACGCCAAGGAGGGCAAGAAAGCCCTCAAGCCTGCCGCCACCGCGCGCATTGCCGAGCTTGGCTGGAAGACCGTCGGTGACAACCATCTGTGCCCGGCCTGTGCCAAGAATGCCGCATGAAAGCGCTGTTGCTGACGCTGTTCGCCGTCACGCTGCTGGCAGGTTGTGCGACCGATACCGAGGCGCTCAAGCGCGATCATGGCTACGTGCTGGAATGGATCGGTGAGCGTCCGCTGATCGACAACAGCCACCTGACCATGACCCTGGGCAAGGACGGCCGCGCCTATGGCAACGCGGGTTGCAATCACTGGTTCGCGGCGTATCGGCTGGAGGGTGACGCGTTGAGCTTCGGCCCGGTGGGCAGCACCCGCAAACTTTGCGCGCCGGCGCTGATGGAACAGGAGCACCGGTTCCTTGGAGCCCTGGGCAAGGTTCAGCACTGGGATGTGTCCGAGGTCGAGCAGTTGCAGTTGTGGCGGGCAGATGGATTGCCGCTGAGGTTCTGGCTGGAGGAAGGTTGAGTTCGTAGGAACACGCTTGCCCGCGATTGCGGTGTATCAGATGACGAACAGGTCACGAACAGATTGCGGTCGCGGGCAAGCGCGCTTCTGCAAAAGAGGACCGAGAATCATCCTTTGCCCTTCAACTCCGCCAGTTTCTGCGCCACACCGGCCGCGGTCTGCTCGCCCATCAACTGTTCGCGCACCTTGCCTTTGTCATCGATGATGTACGTCACCGGCAAGGCCTCGCTCTTGGGCAAATCGTATTGATCGGCTGGATCCTGGGCCAGCACGGTGAACTTGATCCCCAGCGCGTTGCTGGCGGCTTTCAGGTCTTCACCCTGCAAATTGTCGAAGTTGACCCCGAATACGCTGACTTTCTGCCCGTTCATCTGCCCGTTCATCTGCTCGGACAATTTGTTCAGCTCCGGGATTTCCGTACGGCACGGGCCGCACCATTCGGCCCAGTAGTTGACCACCAGCCAATGATTGTCGATCCGGTCGCTGGCGATCTTCTGACCGTTCTGATCAGTCCCCAGATCGACCCCGCAGCCGCTGAGCAACACACTCCCGATAAGCGCTACCGCTGCTGCCAGATGCCTTGCCATGATGCTTGTTCCTTTCATTGAAAACGCGATGCGGACCTTAGTTTGGTCTTTATCGAGACGCCTGTAGAATACCCGCCACTTCACGAAAGATGCGACCCGCAAATGACCGATCTGACGCTTTATCACAACCCGCGCTGCTCCAAGTCACGTGGCGCGCTGGAATTGCTCGAGGAACGCGGCCTGACCCCGACCATCGTTCGCTATCTGGAAACCCCGCCGAATGCCGCCCAGCTGCGCGACCTGCTCGGCAAGCTCGGCATCGGCGCACGTCAACTGCTGCGCACGGGCGAAGACGAATACAAGACCCTGCACCTTGCCGACGACAGCCTGGACGATGAGGCGCTGATCGCCGCCATGGCCGCGCACCCGAAACTGATCGAACGCCCGATCCTGATCGTGGGCGACAAGGCCGTGATCGGTCGGCCGCCTGAGAAGATTCTGGAGATACTGCCTTGAGCGCGCCGTACATTCTGGTTCTGTACTACAGCCGTAACGGCTCGACCGGCGAAATGGCCCGGCAGATCGCGCGCGGCATCGAGATGGGCGGCATGGAAGCGCGCCTGCGCACGGTGCCGGCGATTTCCACCGAATGCGAAGCCGTGGCACCGAGCATTCCGCAAACCGGCGCCCTGTACGCGACTCTCGATGACCTGAAGAATTGTGCGGGGCTGGCACTGGGCAGTCCGACGCGCTTTGGCAACATGGCGGCGCCGCTCAAGTATTTCCTCGACGGCACCAGCAACCTGTGGTTGACCGGTGCGCTGGTCGGCAAGCCTGCCAGCGTGTTCACCTCCACCGCCAGCCTGCATGGCGGACAGGAAACCACGTTGATGTCGATGCTGCTGCCACTGCTGCACCACGGCATGCTGGTCACCGGCCTGCCCTACAGCGAAGCGGCGCTGATCGAGACCACCGGCGGCGGCACGCCTTATGGCGCCAGTCACCACGCCGGCGCCGATGGCAAGCGCCCGCTGGATCAACATGAGACCACTCTGTGCCGCGCGCTGGGCCAGCGCCTGGCGAAAACGGCCCTGCTGCTTGAACCTGCGCGGGTCTGAGAAGCCCAAGGGATGGGGCAGGCCTGCTTGCCGGTGCACCCGGTATCGGATCAGGCATCTGTCCCAGTCACGAAGGTCGCGTCGCCAGTCAGGGCAGGCCCGCAGATCTCGCAGCGCATATGAATTTTCTTGGAGAGGGCATGCAAGACTACAAATGGCTCAATGAATACTGCCTCAATCGCTTTGGTTCCGCCGCCGCGCTCGAAGCGCATCTGCCGACTCCCGCCACGCCGAAAAAACTCAGGGCCCTTAGCGATGATCGCTACCTGTCGACCATGGCCCTGCGAGTGTTTCGTGCGGGTCTGAAGCACAGCCTGGTGGATGCCAAATGGCCGGCTTTCGAGCAGGTGTTCTTTGGTTTCGATCCGGAAAAGGTCGTGCTGATGGGTGCCGATCATCTTGAGCGGCTGATGCAGGACGCGCGGATCATTCGCCATCTCGGCAAGCTCAAGAGTGTGCCGCGCAATGCACAGTTGATTCTCGACATCGCTCAGGAGCACGGCAGCTTCGGCAACTTCATCGCCGATTGGCCGGTGACCGATATCGTCGGTCTGTGGCGTTACCTGTTCAAACACGGCAACCAGATGGGAGGGCTGTCGGCCCCGCGTTTCCTGCGCATGGTGGGTAAGGACACGTTCATCCCGAGCTACGACGTCGTGGCCGCGCTCAACGCTCAGAACATCGTCGACAAAGTGCCCAGCAGCCAGCGCGATCAGGCGGCGGTGCAGGCGGCGTTCAACCAATGGCACGCCCAAAGCGGCCGCCCGATGTGCCAGCTGTCGATGATGCTGTCGTTCACGGTCAACCACTGATCTTTTTTCTCACGCCAGCACGGCACATCAGGTGTAACGAATCGGAGGTCGTATACAATATCCGGCATTCGTCCACTGCCTGAGTCGCTCGCGTGCCTTTCCTTCTTCCTGACGCTCCCAACCTCGGTGTCGCGCCCTCTGCGTCCGAGGTCATCGCCAAACATCTGCGCGAGTCGATCATTTCCGGCCAGTTCGCCGAAGACGAGCCGATCCGTCAGGACGACATCGCCCGCGTCTTCAATGTCAGCAAGATTCCGGTCAGGGAAGCGCTGAAAAGGCTCGAAGCCGAAGGCCTGGTGCAGTTCCAGCGCAACAAGGGCGCGGTGGTGACGCGGATTTCCGAGCCGGAACTGGCGCAGATCTTCGAGGTGCGGGTGCTGCTGGAGGTTCAGGCGATTCGTCTGGCCGTGCCAAGGCTGACCCAGGCACAGATCGATCAGGCCAGCGCCATCTGCGACGAGTTCGTTGGCGATGACGATATCGGGCGATGGGCCGAACTGAACTGGGCCTTCCATACCTGCCTCTATGAAGCGGCCCAACGGCCGTTTCTGCTGAACATGATTCGCTCGATCCACGACAAGGTCGAACGTTACCTGCGGGTGCAGATGAGCTTCGAAGAGGGCAAGGAAAGGGCCGACCAGGAACACCGAGAAATCCTCAAGGCCTGTGCCGATCGTGACGTGGACAAAGCCGCCGAACTGATCGAACACCACATCATCGGTGTCTGCCGCGCGCTCTATGCCCACCTGCCCAATGCGGCCATCAGCGAAATCTGATCCTCTGCGACTGTGCCGATTTCGTCATTACCCTGGATGAAATCGGTCAAGACTGCGCCCTGGATTCCCGCCAATCTGAACCCGGTTCTTATCGCGACGCAACCGACATGAATCCAGCGCCCGGCCCATCAGCTGAGGGCGTGAGCTTGCTCACGAAGGCTGAGTTTCAGGCGCTGAAATTGTTGTGAATTTACCGCCCCCTAGTGAGCAAGCTCACTCCCACAGGGTCCGGCGTCAGCCGGTTGAACTGGGCAATCTTCTACAACTTGGGATAAACACATGAAGCGCATCCAGATCCTCGATTCCCACACCGGCGGCGAACCTACGCGGCTGGTACTCGACGGGTTTCCCGACCTCGGCAACGGCAGCATGGCAGAGCGTCGCCGGTTGCTGGCCGATGAATTCGATGACTGGCGTGCAGCGACGGTGCTGGAGCCCCGTGGCAGCGACGTGCTGGTGGGCGCACTGCTGTGTAAACCTGTCGACCCCGGGGCCTGCGCCGGGGTGATCTTTTTCAACAACACCGGCTATCTGGGCATGTGCGGCCACGGCACTATCGGCCTTGTGGTGTCACTGGCGCATCTGGGCAAGATCGGCCCCGGCGTGCATCGCATCGAAACGCCAGTGGGCACGGTCCAGGCGACGCTGCACGACGACCGTTCGGTGAGCGTCGACAACGTGCCGTCCTATCGCTACCGCAAGAACTTCATCGTCGATGTGCCCGGCCTCGGCAATGTGACCGGCGACATCGCTTGGGGCGGCAACTGGTTTTTCCTGGTTGCCGATCACGGCCTGAGCGTCACCGGCGACAACCTCGATGCCCTCACCGATTACACCTGGAAGGTACGTCAGGCGCTGGAGAGCCAAGGGGTTCGCGGCGAGGACGGCGGCATCATCGACCACATCGAGCTGTTCGCCGACGACGATCAGGCCGACAGCCGCAACTTCGTGCTGTGTCCCGGCAAAGCCTACGACCGGTCCCCGTGCGGCACCGGCACCAGCGCCAAACTGGCGTGTCTGGCGGCCGACGGCAAACTCGAGCCCGGCGCGATCTGGAATCAGGCCAGCGTCATCGGCAGCCAGTTCGAAGGCAGTTTTCAATGGCAGCACGGCGAGCGTCGGATGGGCGACCGCATCGTGCCCACCATCCGCGGCCGCGCCTATATCAGTGCCGAAGCCACCTTGTTGCTGGACGACGAAGATCCGTTCGCCTGGGGCATCCGTTCGTGATCCAGGGTCATGCCGCGGATGTGATCATCATCGGCGGCGGGATTATCGGCGCGGCCTGCGCGAATGAACTGACCAGCCACGGCCTGGATGTACTGGTGCTTGATTGCCAGCGCCCAGCCGCCACCGCTGCGGGCATGGGCCATCTGGTGGTGCTGGACCACAGCCCGGCCGAGCTGGCGCTGGGTGAATACTCGGTACGGTTATGGCGCGAACTGGCGCCGCAGATGCCTGACAACTGCGCGATGCGCAATAACGGCACGCTTTGGCTGGCTTGCAACGAAGAAGAAATGGCCGAGGCCGAGCGCAAGCATTCGGCATTGAGCGCGTTCGGGCTTGGCTGCGAACTGATGACCGGCGAAGCGCTGGCACATGGCGAACCCTCACTGCGTCCCGGTCTGTTCGGCGCCCTGAAAGTCAGCGGCGACGGCATCCTCTATGCACCCAATGCGGCGCGCTGGCTGTTGCAGCGCCAGCCCGAGCGCGTGCATCAGCAGCAGGCGCAGGTCGTCGAAGTCCAGGGCAATCGGGTGCTTCTGGCCAGTGGCCAATGGTTGAAGGCCACGGCCGTGGTACTCGCCAGCGGCATCTACGCGGGCGAGTTGTGCGCCGATCTGCCGCTGCAAGCCAAGAAGGGCCACTTGCTGATCACCGACCGCTACCCGGCGCAGATCAGCCATACGCTGGTCGAGCTGGGTTATGTCACCAGCGCCCACAAAGGCAATGGCCCATCGGTGGCGTTCAACGTGCAGCAACGTCCGACCGGGCAATTGTTCGTCGGCTCGTCCCGGCAGTTCGACAATCATGACCCGGCCGTCGACGCGGCCATGCTGGGGCGGATGCTGCGTCGGGCGATGGAGTTCCTGCCCGGTCTGGGCGGCCTGAACGGCATTCGCAGCTGGACCGGCTTTCGCTCTGCAAGTCCAGACGGCCAGCCGCTGATTGGCGAGCACCCGACCCAACCCGGTTTGTGGCTGGCGGTTGGTCATGAGGGTTTGGGCGTGACCACGGCCACCGGCACCGCGAAGCTGCTCGCCGCTCAACTGTTGCGCAACCCGCCGCCCACCGCGTTGCAAGCGCACCTTAACGCCTATCTGCCACAACGTTTTATCGGAGCCTGCGCCCATGCCTGAATTGAGCATCGACGGTCAGCCCTTTCGCTTCGCCCAAGGCACCACTGTCGCCGCAGCGTTGATGTCCAGCGGCGACCGTTGTAGCCGCACCTCGGTCAGCGGCCAACGTCGGGCACCGTTATGCGGCATGGGGATTTGCCAGGAATGCCGGGTGAACATCGACGGCCTGCGCCGACTGGCCTGCCAGACGATCTGCCGCGAGGGCATGCAGGTGCAGACGCGGTCATGACGCAACATGTCGATCTATTGATCATCGGCGCAGGCCCTGCCGGAATGGCGGCAGCGCTGGCCGCGGCGCCCAGCGCAATTAGCATCGCAATCATTGACGACAACCCACTGCCGGGCGGCCAAATCTGGCGCGACGGTCCGCAGGCTCGGCTGTCTGCGTCCGCCCGTCAGATGCGCGCTCGGCTTCAACGCCACGGCAATATTCAGTTGCACAGCGCGAGCAAGGTGGTCGCCTTCGCCGGGACCAAACGCCTGCTGCTGGAAAACGCTGAAGAGGGTTGGGTCCTGGCGTACGACAAACTCATCGTTTGCACGGGTGCGCGGGAGCTGCTGCTGCCCTTCCCCGGCTGGTCCTTGCCCGGCGTCACCGGCGCGGGCGCGTTGCAGGCGTTGATCAAAGGTGGCTTGCCGGTGGCGGGGGAACGCATCGTGATCGCGGGCAGCGGACCTTTGTTGCTGGCGGCAGCGGCCACTGCGAAGAAGAACGGCGCTGAGGTCGTGCGCATCGCCGAACAGGCGTCATTGGGTGACGTTGCCAGGTTCGGCGCGGGACTGTGGCGTTGGCCGAACAAGATGATTCAAGCGCTTGATTTAGCCAGCGGCGTGTATCGCACGTCGGCTCATGTGCTGGCGGCATCGGGCGTGGATCGGCTGGAAGCGGTGCGTGTACAACTGGGTGATCGCGTCCATGAAATTGCTTGCGATCGTCTCGCCTGTGGGTTCGGTCTGGTGCCGAATGTGGAGATCGCCACGGCCCTGGGTTGCCGCATCGAGCATCGGGCGATCTTCGTTGATCAATGGCAAGCCAGCAGCGTTGCCGATCATTACGCAGCAGGCGAATGCAGCGGTTTTGGTGGCAGCGAACTGGCGCTGGTCGAGGGCCGAATCGCCGGGCTGGCGGCGCTCGGGCAGCGGGCTCAGGCCCGGAAACTGTGGCCTGAACGTAAACATTGGCAAAACTTTGCAGACCGCCTGAATCGCGCCTTCGCCCTCAATCCTGCACTGAAAAAGCTGGCGAAACCGGATACCCTGGTCTGCCGTTGCGAGGACGTGCCCTACGCTGAGCTCGCGAATCACAGCAGCTGGACCGCCGCCAAACTTAACACCCGCTGCGGGATGGGCGCGTGTCAGGGACGCATCTGCGCAACTGCCGGGCAAACGCTGCTCGGCTGGGAACCGCCTCAACTGCGCCCACCGTTCAGTCCTGCGCGAATCGCGACGCTGGCGTGTCTGGATGAAGATGTCGCATGATCGGCGCAGTCCTTCAGCCTGGCCGTCCCGCTCGTGAACATGATCGACCTGATCCCCGCCGCGCCCCTGCACAACCTCGATCAACTGCTCGGCAGCCTTGAGCTGGTGGCGCCCTTGCTGGATGCCATTCCCGGCGTGGTGTTTTTCGTCAAGGATGCCCAGGCGCGTTATGCGCTGGTTAATCAGACACTGGTGCAGCGCTGCGGCTTCAAGGACAAGCATCAGTTGGTGGGGCGTACCGCCGAGGATGTCTTTCCGGCGCGCTTCGGCCCCTTGTACACCGCGCAGGATCGCCGGGTGCTGGCCGATGGCAGACAGCTGAGCGATCAACTGGAGCTGCACCTTTATTACGGCAACCAGCCGATCTGGTGCCTGACTCACAAGATCGCCCTGCGCGACTGCCACGGCGCGATCATCGGCCTGGCGGGCATCTCGCGGGACCTGCAAATCCTGCAATCGCATCCGGCCTATCAGAAGCTGGCCGAGGTCGATGCCTACATCCGCGAACACTTTTCCCGCCCTATCACGCTGCAAGAATTGACAGCCATTGCCGGGCTGTCCATCGCTCAGCTGGAGCGCCACTGCAAACGCATTTTCCAGCTGACGCCCCGCCAGATGATTCACAAGGCGCGGCTCGGTGAAGCGTCACGGCTGCTGCGGGAGAATCTGTCGATCACCGAAGTGGCGCTCAGGTGCGGGTACACCGACCACAGCGCGTTCAGTCGGCAGTTTCGGGCGCTGACCGGGGTGTCGCCGAGCGCGTATCGGGAGTCGCAGGGGGCAGACGTGCATCTATGAAGCACGTCCTGCGTTTTTGCTCCTTTATGTAACACCATCGCCCTACTCAGAATTCCCCCTGACTCCCACAACCTGCGATCCAACGTCCTCAAGCCAGCGTGGCAAAACAGGCACGCCACGTGCATAGAAAATATCGTATACGAAATTACTTATCCGACCGTTCCATTACTTGCATCCACCGAGGCTTCTATGAAAAAGCATGCTGTTGCAGTAGCCCTCCTCGCCGTAATGAGCTCATCGATCATCAACGTGGCCTTTGCCGACAAGCTCGACGACATCATCGACTCCGGCAAACTGCGCTGCGCTGTCACCCTGGATTTCCCGCCAATGGGTTCCCGGGACGACAAGAACAACCCGGTCGGATTTGACGTCGATTACTGCAATGACCTGGCGAAGGTGCTGGGTGTGACCGCCGAGGTGGTCGAAACGCCGTTTCCCGACCGTATCCCGGCGCTGGTGTCCGGGCGTGCCGATGTAATCGTGGCCTCGACCTCCGACACGCTGGAACGCGCCAAGACCGTGGGCATGACCATTCCCTACTTCGCCTTTCAGATGGTGGTGCTGACTCGCGACAACACCAATATCAGCAAATATGAAGACCTCAAGGGCAAGAACGTCGGCAACACCAGCGGCACCTATGAAGCCATCGCGCTGGAGAAAGACCAGAAAGCCTGGGGCACCGGCAGCTTCCGCGCCTACCAGACGCAGAACGACACCATCCTCGCCGTCGCCCAGGGCCATATCGATGCCACCGTGGTGACCAACACCGTGGCGGCCGCGACCCTGAAGTCTGGCAAATACAAGGGCCTGAAAGTCGCTGGCAACGCACCGTACGTTATCGATTACGTGTCACTGGCGGCGAAACGCAACGAGTACGGCCTGATCCATTATCTGAATCTGTTCGTCAACCAACAGGTGCGCACCGGTCGTTATGACGAACTGTGGAAGAAGTGGGTGGGTGATGACATCAAGCCCGCCAACCTGACCGTGCCCGGGGTTTATTACTGATCGAGGTAGGACCACAGTTCTGATCGTTGCCATGCTCGGCGTGGAATGCATCCCGCGACGCTCCGCGCTCGAAACGATCAAACGTAGTTGCGCCTGACACATTACCTGCAGGAACGCGCTTGCCCGCGATTGCGTTGGGTCAGATACACAACCAGCGCCTGATACACAGTAATCACGGGCAAGGGCGTTTCCTACACGGGTTCGATGTTCGGCATAACAACGGCTCATGCCGAAATTCCGAGGTTCTCAATCCTGGAGCCCACGATGTCTGAAGTTTCGTTGAACGGGCGCTGTCTGGTCGCGGGCAGCGCGCAGGGGGAGTTGTTGTACGCCGATATCGGCCTCAGTTTCTGGGGCGGGGTCGAGCCGTTCACAGGTGAGGTGATCGATCGGCATCACCCTCTCAGCGGCCAGATCATCACCGGCAAAGTGCTGGCAATTCCCAGCGGCCGCGGCTCGTGCACCGGCAGCAGCGTGCTGCTGGAGCTGATCCTCAACGGCCATGCGCCGGCGGCTCTGGTGTTCGAGCGGGTCGAGGACATCCTCACCCTGGGCGTGCTGGTCGCCGAGCAGATGTTCGGGCATTCGCTTCCAGTCATCAGCCTCGGTGAAGCGGGTTTCGCTGCCCTGCGCGAGGTGAAATTCCTGCGCGTCGAAAACCATCACGTCACAGCGTTCGACAGCGCGCCACCCGCCCTCCCCACTGCGCACGCACCCCGTCATTCCAACAGCGTCAGCCACGCCATCAGCCTGACCGAAATGGATCAGAGCGTTCTCGACGGCGCCTATGGCAGGGCCGCACAAGTGGCAATGGGCATCATCCTGCGCATGGCCGAACTGCAAGGCGCGACAGAGCTACTGGACATCACCCAGGCGCACATCGATGGCTGCATCTATACCGGCCCTGCCAGTCTGCGCTTCGCCCGGCAACTGGTGGACTGGGACGCCAAGGTCCGCGTGCCGACCACCCTCAATTCGATCTCGGTGGACAAGCGCCGCTGGCGTGAACTGGGTGTCGACCCCGCGTTGGGAGAGCCTTCCAGCCAGTTGGGCGATGCCTACCTGGACATGGGCGCGCGGGTCAGCTTCACCTGCGCGCCGTATCTGCTCGACAGCGCGCCGGAGCTAGGCGAACAGATCGTCTGGGCCGAATCCAACGCAGTGGTCTACGCCAATAGTGTGATCGGCGCGCGCACCCTGAAATACCCCGATTACCTGGACATCTGCATCGCCCTGACCGGCCGGGCGCCGAAAATCGGTTGCCACCTGACCCAACAGCGCCTGGCGACCTTGCGTATCGACATGCCGGACCTGGGACCGCTGGACGACAGTTTCTATCCCCTGCTCGGTTACCACATCGGCCTGCTCTGCGGCGCCGATATCCCCGTGGTCTGCGGCCTGGAACACAAAGCGCCGACCCTGGATGACCTAAAGGCCTTCGGCGCCGCATTCGCCACGACTTCCGCCGCGCCGATGTTCCATATCGTCGGTGTGACACCCGAAGCCACGACTGCCGAAACGGCCCTTGGCGGATACCCGCCAGGCAAAGCTTTGAACATTAGCGCCCTGGACCTGCTGCACAGCTGGCGTGAACTGAACAGCGCGCAAAGCCCTGAAGTCGATGCGGTGACCCTGGGCAATCCGCACTTTTCCCTGAGCGAATGCGCCACCCTCGCCCGTCTCTGTCAGGGCCGGCGCAAACGCGACAACCTGGCGATCGTCATCACCTGCGGTCGCGCCACGCTGGAGCGCGCGCAACAGGCAGGCCACATCGCCATCCTGGAGGATTTCGGTGTGCTGTTCGTCACCGACACCTGCTGGTGCATGCTCGGCGAGCCGGTGATCCCGCCGACCGCGCGCAATCTGATGACCAACTCTGGCAAATACGCGCATTACGCGCCCGGTCTGGTGGGTCGTTGCGTGCATTTCGCCAGCCTTGCCGAATGCGTTGAAAGCGCCTGCACGGGTCTGGCCACCGGGCGTCTGCCGATTTGGTTGCAGGCGGCGGAACGAGCGGAGGCGCTGCCCCATGTTTGATTACAGCTTCCACTGGCGAGCCGCGTTCAAGGCACTACCGGACATGCTCGACGGCGCCATCGTTACCTTCGAAACCGCCGCCCTGTCGATGATCCTCGGGGTGATCATCGCGCTGTTCCTGGTGTTCATGCGCCAAGGCAAGAACCGCCTGTTCCGAGGCTTCGCGGCGACCTGGATTTCCATCGCACGTAACACGCCTTCGCTGTTTCAGGTGTACATCCTTTATTTCGGGCTGGGATCGTTCGGGCTGCACGTGAGTTCTTGGGCAGCGTTGCTGGCAGGGATCACCATCAACAACGCGGGTTATCTGGCGGAAAATTTTCGTGGCGGCCTCAAGGCGGTGCCGGACACCCAACTGCGAGCCGCCCGCTCGCTGGGCATGAGCGCGCCCCAGGCCTACCGGCTGATCGTCATTCCACAGCTGTTGCGTATCGTCTTCTACCCGCTGACCAACCAGATGGTCTGGGCAGTGCTGATGACCTCCATGGGCGTAATCGTCGGCCTGAACAACGACCTGACCGGCGTGACCCAGGACTACAACGTCAAGACCTTCCGCACCTTCGAATTCTTCGCCATTGCGGCGGTGCTCTATTACCTGATAGCCAAACTCATCGTGGCCGTGGCGCGGCTGCTGTCCTGGCGCCTGTTCCGGTATTGAGGAATCACTATGTTCGATAGCAGTTTCAGCTGGAACGACATGCAATTCATGCTTCAGGGGGCGTGGGTGACGATCCTGCTGACGATCATCTCGATGATCATTGGCACCCTGGCCGGAGTGGTCTGCGGCATGGCCCGCGCCCTGTTGCCGCGCAGCACCGTGCCGCTGGCGTGGGTACTGGATGTGTTTCGCAGCGTGCCGTTGCTGATCCAGTTCGTGCTGTTCAACGCGCTGAAAAGCATCGCCGGGTTGAACTGGAGTGCCTTCGTCGTGGCGTGCGTGGTATTGGGGCTATACGTCACGGCGTACTGCACCGAGATCGTTCGCAGCGGCGTGTTGTCGGTGCCGCTGAGTTTGCGCCGCGCCAGTCGCTCGCTGGGCTTGAGCTACTGGCAGGACCTGCGTCAGATCGTCATGCCAATGGCCACCCGCGTGGCGTTTCCGGGCTGGGTCAACCTGCTGCTGTCGGTGATGAAAGACACGGCGCTGGTGATGTGGATCGGCATCGTCGAACTGCTGCGCGCCTCGCAGACCATCGTTACCCGTATCCAGGAGCCGCTGCTGGTGCTGTGCATCGCAGGGCTCATTTACTACGTCATGAGTCTGGTGATCGCCCGTCTGGGTGCCCGACTGGAAACAAGGTGGCAGGAAAATGATTGAGATCGACAACGTACACAAATCATTCGGCGCGCTTGAAGTCATCAAGGGCGTGAGCCTGCAGGTGCAAAAAGGCGAGGTAGTGTCGATCATCGGCGGCTCCGGATCGGGCAAATCGACGCTGCTGATGTGCATCAACGGCCTGGAATCTATCAAGAGCGGCAGCATCCGCGTGGACGGCACCGAGGTTCACGCCAAGAGCACTGACATCAACAAATTGCGGCAGAAGATCGGCATCGTCTTTCAGCAGTGGAACGCCTTCCCGCACCTGACCGTGCTGGAGAACGTGATGCTCGCCCCGCGCACCGTGCTCGGTAAAAGCAAGGCCGAAGCCGAAGCGCTGGCGGTCAAGCAACTGACGCACGTGGGTCTGGGCGACAAGCTCAAGGTGTTCCCCGGCAAGCTGTCGGGGGGTCAGCAACAGCGCATGGCGATTGCCCGAGCGTTGGCGATGTCGCCAGACTACATGCTGTTCGATGAGGCGACCTCGGCACTCGATCCGCAACTGGTGGGCGAGGTGCTGGACACCATGCGCATGTTGGCCGAAGACGGCATGACCATGATTCTGGTGACCCATGAAATCCGTTTTGCCCGAGATGTGTCCGACCGCGTGGCGTTTTTCCGCAATGGCCTGGTGCACGAGATCGGCACGCCGGATCAGGTCATCGGCCATCCGCAACGTCCCGAGACGGCGGATTTTTTGCGGTCGATCAATTGAAGGCATGCGGACATCCGTAGCAGCACGGCTTGCCGGCGGTGAGGTCGGCAAGACTGCTACCGAGTTCGGGTTGTATGGAGGTCAAAGCTGTGGGAATGAGCCTGCTGACGAAGGCTGAGTGTAGGCACCAGAGATGTTGTGAATGTACTGGCCCCTTCGTGAGCACGCTCGCTCCCACGGATTCCGCGCCATTGGATAAATCCGGGATTGCTCATAGGCATTGAGGATGACCGGCAAACAAACCGTATTCGACAGGAGAGGCTTACGTCATGCGCTCATCGAAAGTGATACATGTAGTCAGTTGTCATGCCGAGGGTGAAGTCGGTGATGTGATCGTCGGCGGGGTTGCGCCACCGCCGGGCGATACGATCTGGGAGCAGTCGCGCTGGATCGAGAAGGACAACGTACTGCGCAATTTCATGCTCAACGAGCCGCGCGGCGGGGTATTCCGTCATGTCAATCTGCTGGTGCCACCCAAGCACCCCAAGGCGCAAATGGGCTGGATCATCATGGAACCGGCGGACGTGCCGCCGATGTCCGGCTCCAACTCGCTGTGCGTGGCGACGGTGCTGCTCGACAGCGGAATTCTACCGATGACCGAGCCAGAGACCCGTCTGGTGCTGGAAGCGCCGGGCGGTTTGATCGAAGCCATCGCGCAGTGCCGTGACGGCAAGGTGCAGAGCGTCGAGGTGCATAACCATCCTTCGTTCGCCGATCAACTGGACGTGTGGATCGAGGTGCCGGGGCTGGGCTCGATTCAGGTCGACACCGCGTATGGCGGTGACAGTTTCACCATCGTCGATTCGGTGAAGCTGGGTTTCTCGCTGACCGCCGATGAGGCGAAGGATCTGGTAGAGACCGGCCTGAAAATCACCAAGGCCGCCAACGAACAGCTGGGTTTCAATCATCCGACCAACAAGGACTGGAACCACATTTCGTTCTGCCAGATCGCCGCGCCGGTGAACTACGACGGCGGCGTGGCCAATGCCGCCAACGCGGTGGTGATCCGCCCCGGCAAAATCGATCGCTCGCCTTGCGGCACCGGTTGCTCGGCGCGTCTGGCGGTGCTGCACGCCAAGGGCGTATTGAAGGTCGGTGACCGGTTTATTGGTCGCTCGATCATCGGCTCGGAGTTTCACTGCAAGATCCAGAGCGAGACCGAGATTGCCGGGCGCAAGGCAATCGTGCCGAGCCTCTCAGGCCGGGCGTGGATCACCGGGACCCATCAACACCTGCTCGACCCCGCAGATCCGTGGCCGGAGGGTTACAAGTTGACCGATACCTGGCCGGTTGGGTTGAAGCTGTGATCTGAATGCGGATTCCTCCAGGAGCGCGCTTGCCCGCGATGGAATTTGGCTCTGAGATTCCATTGACTGGCACACCGCAATCGCCGGCAAGCGCGCTGCCACGGCAATCGAAGAAGTCCTGAAAGAACTGTTGAACGCAAAATGACCGGGCGCTATGCGTCCAATCCATAACGTATACGAAATACCTTTCATCCAAAGGAGTACCCCATGAGCAATTCCGTATCCTGGAGCGGCGTTTTCCCCGCTGTTACCACTCAATTCAACGAAGACTTCTCCGTCAACCTGGAAGCTACGCACAAGGTTATTTCCAACCTGGTGCGTGATGGCGTGTCGGGGCTGGTGATCTGCGGCACCGTGGGTGAGAACACCTCACTGAGCGTGTCGGAGAAGATCAGCCTGGTGGAAGCCGCCAAGGATGCGTCCGCCGGGCGCGTGCCGGTGATTTCAGGGATAGCCGAATTCACCAGCGCCAATGCTAGCGCCGTGGCCAAGGACGTGCAGAAGGCCGGGGCCGACGGGATCATGCTGATGCCGGCGCTGGTGTATTCGTCCAAACCCTTCGAGACCGCCGCGCATTTCCGGGCCGTGGCAGCGGCCACCGACTTGCCGATGATGGTTTACAACAACCCGCCGATCTACAGGAACGACGTCACCCCGGACATCCTGATTTCCCTGGCCGACTGCGACAACATCGTCTGCTTCAAGGATTCGTCGGGGAACACCAACCGTTTCATCGATGTGCGCAATGAAGTCGGCGACCGCTTCGTGCTGTTTGCCGGGCTGGACGATGTGCTGGTGGAAAGCGTGGCGGTGGGCGCGGTGGGCTGGGTGTCGGGTATGTCGAACGCCTTTCCGAAAGAGGGCGAAACCCTGTTCCGCCTGGCCAAGGCAGGACGCTTCGCCGAGGCGATGGCGCTTTATGAGTGGTTCATGCCGTTGCTGCATCTGGACGCGCGTCCGGATCTGGTGCAGTGCATCAAGCTGTGCGAAGCGATCATGCAACGCGGCAGCGCCCTCACTCGCCCACCGCGCCTGGCCCTGCCGGACAGTGATCGCGAATATGTGGAAGGGTTGATGAAAACGGCCCTGGCGAACAAGCCGGTTTTGCCGGATGTGGGGTTGTAACCCGATATTTGGACGACGCCTAAACACCGTGGGAGTGAAGTTGCTCAGGAATGCGATCTGTTCGATAGGCATGTCTATCTGACAAACCGCCTTCGTGAGCAAGCTCACTCCCACACAAGGCTGTGTGAAAACCTCAGCACCGGAAGCGATTGTGATGACGCCACCGCTGGCAAGTCGCGCTGCTACAGATTCACCACATTCACGAACCGCGAAGCAGCGGTTTCGTCGATGCGCAGGTTGGTGAAGTCGAACAGGTTGCGATCTGCCAGCTGCGATGGCACTACGTTTTGCAGGCTGCGAAAGATCATTTCCGAGCGGCCTGGGGTCTTGCGATCCCACTCCTGAAGCATGTCCTTGACCACCTGACGCTGCAGGTTTTCCTGCGATCCGCACAGATTGCACGGGATGATCGGGAATTGCTTCATGTCCGAATAGGCCTGGATGTCCTTCTCGGCGCAATACGCCAGCGGGCGAATGACCACGTTGCGGCCGTCATCGGCGCGCAGCTTGGGAGGCATGGCCTTGAGGTTGCCGTTAAAGAACATGTTCAGGAAGAAGGTCTCGACGATGTCGTCGCGGTGATGACCGAGGGCCATCTTGGTCGCACCGATCTCGTCGGCGAAGGTGTACAGCGTGCCGCGACGCAGGCGTGAACACAGCGAGCAGGTGGTCTTGCCTTCCGGAATCAGCTCCTTGACCACCGAGTAGGTGTCTTTCTCGACGATGTGATACTCAATGCCCAGCTCTTTCAGGTACGCGGGAAGCACGTGCTCCGGGAAACCGGGTTGTTTCTGGTCCATGTTCACGGCGACGATCTCGAACTTGATCGGCGCGACCTTCTGCAAATGCAGCAGCACGTCGAGCATGGTGTAGCTGTCCTTGCCGCCGGACAGGCAGACCATGACCTTGTCGCCCTCTTCAATCATGTTGAAATCGGCCACCGCTTCGCCCGCAAGCCGACGCAGACGCTTCTGCAGTTTGTTCTGATTGACTGAAAGGCTGCCCATGGCGCTGTAGTCCGCTCGCTGTGACTCTGGAAAGGGGCGGTATTTTACGCATAAACCTTGAGGCTGGTAATGCCTGTTGGTCCTGAAACCTGCGCGCTCCTTCAGGTCGCTGCCCGCTTGTCCGATCTCATCACCTGCCGCTATTAACAGCGCTCTTGAGCGCGCCAAACGCTCTAAAGCCTCCGGTTTTGCAGTCTGGCAACTTTCTATACTGCCAATGAGGTCGCAACCAATTCCCCTTTATCGAGATTGTGGGCTTGCCCTGGCGGCATCAGGCGGTCAGGCGCGACGGCATCCCTGATGAGGGTGACGGGCATGATCCATGACGTTTTGGGGCTGTTCACGCATCCCGATCAAGAATGGCGCCTGCCGGTATTCATGAATGTCGATCCGGACGAGGGCTTCATGTTCTCAAGTTCGGTATTGGCGGTGGGCCTGGTGGTGCTGGTGGCGATCATGGCGTTTACGGTGGTGCTGTGGGGCGCGGGCGTGGGGCCTGAGTACACCAAACTAAAAGGGTTTGGTCCTTCCGTTAGAACAGCATTCCTGGGGAAGTGCGCTTGCTCACGAAGACGATGTGTCAGACAAAAATAGGTGCCTGAGATATCGCTCTCGTGAGCAAGCTCACTCCCACAATGTTCTCCGTTCATGCCGCGAGTGCGCGTTCCTCTACCATTCGGCGCCTCGGGTTTTCGGCTACCCTGCGCTTTGCGGCATACTCGCGTCCTCTGGAGACCGATGAAGCATGCTCGAGCAACTCAATACCCGCGTCGAATCCTGTTACCAACAAGCCGAAGATTTTTTCAAACGCCCTTTCAAACGCCCCGTCGTCAGCCTTAAGCTGCGCGGCCAGAAGGCCGGTGTCGCGCATTTGCACGAAAACCTGCTGCGCTTCAATCCGCAGCTGTACCGGGAAAACAGCGAAGATTTCCTGCGCCAGACCGTGGCCCATGAAGTCGCACATCTGGTGGCCCATCAGCTGTTTGGCGACACCATCCAGCCGCACGGCGAGGAATGGCAGCTGATCATGCGCGGCGTGTATGAACTGCCGCCCAACCGCTGCCACAATTATGAAATCCACCGCCGCAGCGCGACCCGCTATATCTACCGCTGCCCCTGCCCGGAAAGCGATTTCCCGTTCTCCCTACAGCGGCACAAGCTGGTGCGCAAAGGGCGTCGGTATTTGTGTCGCCGGTGTCGGGAGATATTGGTGTTCAGCGGTGAGACCAGGGTTGAGTAAAAGCCTTGGTCGCTCGATAGCCATGGCAGACCTCTTCGTGAGTAAGCTCACTCCCACAATTTTTGCGCTTGACCGCTCCTCTGTGCACACCGTAGATCCACTGTGGGAATGAGCTTGCTCATGAAAGGGCCAGCAGCAACGCCGCAACCTTCAGCCGACTGCCCCAGAATCCCGCATCGACTCAATTTCAGGCAGAGTGAACCCCATTTCCGCCAGCACCTGTTCACTGTGCGCACCCACCGCAACGCCAATATGCCGAGGCTTTGGCAGGCCATCCGAGAACTTCACCGGGCAGGCGATCTGCGGCTGAAAGCTGCCGTCCTCCCTGGGAACGTGCGTCACCACCTGCCGCGCCTGCAATTGAGGGTGGCGAACGGCTTCGGAAAAACTCAGCACCGGCTCGACGCAGGCATCAATCCCGGCGAAAAGTATTTCAAGCTCCTCGAAACTGCGCCGTTCGAACTCGATTTGCAGCTCATTCTTGAGCGCCATCTGATCGGCGTGCTCAGGCGACAGCCCGCGTTTGGCCAGCTCCGGCCGCCCCAGCGCCTCGCACATCGCCCGCATGAACACCGGTTCCAGGCTGCCCACCGAAAACCAGCGGCCGTCGCGGCTGCGGTAGTAGTCATAGAAACTGCCGCCATTGAGCATGTGTCCCTCAGCCTGAGGCTCGACACCGGCCGCCAGCGCGCCTGCACCCGCCAATGCGTTCAGGCTGAAGGCGCAGTCGGTCATGCTGATGTCGACGAACTGCCCCTGCCCTGTTTGCTGACGCGCAACCACCGCGGCCAACAGACCGATCACCCCGTGCAGCGAACCGCCCGCGACGTCCGCCACTTGCACACCCAAGGGCAACGGACCGCTGTCCTTGCGGCCGGTATGGCTGGCAAGCCCGGCCAGTGCCAGATAGTTGATGTCGTGCCCGGCGCGCTGGCGGTAAGGCCCGGTCTGACCGTAGCCGGTGATCGCGACATAGATCACCCGCGGATTGATCGCCTTGAGCGTCTCGTAACCGATGCCCAGCCGATCCATCACCCCTGGGCGAAACTGCTCCAACACGATGTCGTATTCGGCGATCAAGCGTTTCACGACCTCCACCGCCTGGGGTTGCTTGAGGTCCAGCGCCAGACTGCGCTTGTTGCGATTGAGGTAGGCATGGCTGGCCGAGACGCCGTGATCGTGGGGCGGCAACACGCGCAACAGGTCCAGCCGAGTCGGTGACTCAATACGCAACACCTCAGCCCCCATGTCCGCCAACAACAGCGAAGCGAACGGCCCAGGCAGCAGCGAGGAGAAATCCAGAACTTTGAGCGACGACAACGGACCTTGCATGGAGGGCCTTCCCTGATGGCGGAGTGATGAAGGTCAGCGTAGGTCTGCGCATGCAAAGGGGCAATGACTCGGCATGACACGTTCCGCTTCTGGCCGAAGGCCGTATGAATCCAGCTCGCTGACGATCTGCTGCGAAGCGGCAGTAAGATCACGCGCCTCGGTCGTGTCAGACGTGCGCGATTGCACAGACTGACCGCGTTCCCTTGTAGGAGCGCTTGCCCGCGAGACGTTGGTTTAGGCGCTACACATTCCAGCCAACAAAAAACCCGCCCGGGTTTCCCACGGGCGGGCTCTTCATTTCAGCGTGACGCTAACCGATCAGGAACGGCCTACCGGAGCAGGGCCTTCGGCCACGCCCAGATCGTCTTCCGGACGAGGTTCTTCGATGGCTCGACTACCCGCAGCCAGTTCGGCCTCCATTTGCGGTACGTCCAGTTCTTTTACCCACTTGGCCACGACCAGCGTCCCGACAGCGTTGCCGACCAGGTTGGTCAGTGCGCGAGCTTCGGACATGAAACGGTCGATACCCAGGATCAGCGCCAGACCGGCTACCGGCAGATGGCCTACCGCAGACAGCGTGGCTGCCAGCACGATGAAGCCCGAACCAGTCACGCCAGCAGCGCCTTTGGAAGACAGCAGCAGAACAACCAGCAGGGTGATCTGATGGGTGATGTCCATGTGAGTGTCAGTCGCCTGAGCGATAAACACGGCGGCCATGGTCAGGTAGATCGACGTACCGTCGAGATTGAACGAGTAACCGGTCGGGATCACCAGACCCACGACAGATTTCTTCGCGCCCAGACGCTCCATCTTCACCAGCATGCGTGGCAGGGCAGATTCAGACGAGGACGTACCCAGCACGATCAGCAGTTCTTCGCGGATGTACTTGATCAGTTTCACAACGCTGAAGCCGTGTGCACGAGCGATGGCGCCCAGCACCACCAGTACGAACAACAGGCAGGTGATGTAGAAGCACAACATCAGCTGGCCCAGTTGCACCAGCGAGCTCACGCCGTAGGCACCGATGGTGAAAGCCATTGCACCCAGCGCACCCAGCGGCGCCAGCTTCATGATCATGTTGATGATGTTGAACATGACATGGGCGAAGCGATCGATGAAGTCCAGCACCGGCTTGCCATAGGCACCCAGGCGATGCAGGGCGAAACCGAAGATCACCGAGAACATCAGCACTTGCAGGATGTCGCCGCTGGCGAACGCGCCGACGATGGTGCCTGGAATCACATTGAGCAGGAAGTTGACGACGGTCTGATCCTTACTCGCGGTGACGTAGGAAGCAATTTTCGAGGCGTCCAGCGTGGCCGGATCGATATGCATGCCAGCGCCAGGCTGAACGACGTTGACCACGACCAGGCCGATCAGCAGCGAAATGGTGGATACGATTTCGAAATAGAGCAGTGCGTAGCCACCGGTCTTGCCCACGGATTTCATGCTCTGCATGCCAGCGATACCGCTAACGACGGTGCAGAAGATGATGGGGGCGATGACCATTTTGATCAGCTTGATGAACGCATCACCAAAGGGTTTGAGCTGAACGGCGGTTTCGGGATACCAGTGACCGAGGGCAATACCGATGATGATTGCAACGATCACCTGGGCGTACAGGGATTTGTAGATTGGCTGACGAGTCGTCATTGCAGTTTCCTCAAGAGCCTCGGCATGCATCATTCCTGATAGACCGACGCCTAAAGTGCGAACCCTCCTGCTCGGAGAGATTTGTTGTTGTCGAGCTGCGCACGGCAGACCTCTGCGCCCTCTATCGCAAGCACCGTGCCATCTTCTTCAAACTCCCCGAAAGCCCCGAGCGGCATGGACTGCCTTGTTAACGTTAGCCAAAAAACACGACACGCGATGGCGGATTTCCGCCCATTACCGAGAAAATGACCCGTGGGTTGGCGGGTATCCGCCTTCTATACGACTTCGCCGCTGACCTGGGCGCGAGTGCCTAGCCCACCACGGGCCACTGTAGCAGCGCGCTTGCTCGCGGCTGCGCCAGGTCGGCGACGTGTGGGGGGGATGACATATCGCGCTCGCTGCAGTCGTAACCTGCGACGTCTTCTACAGCTTTCGCTTCATACCCCCGACACATATGGCTAACCCCTACAGGGGTCAGGGTGACTACCAGATCGGATCTCGGCACCTATATCGCAAACTGGATCCTGAACGCCGCGCCACCCAGATCCGAATCGTCCAACGTCAGCTGCGCGCCATAGCTTTCGATGATGTCCTTGACCACCGCCAGCCCGATCCCCTGTCCTGGATTCTGCCGATCCAGCCGCTCGCCACGTTCGAGGATCCGCGCGCGCTGGCTGTGGGGCACACCGGGCCCGTCGTCCTCGATGAGCAGTTCATCGCCCAACATCGACGGTCGCCAGCTCACGCGGACCTCGCCCAGGCATAGTCGATAGGCGTTCTCCAGCAGGTTGCCAAGCATTTCCAGGAGCGCGCCCTCTTCCATCTGCACCTGACAATCGTCGGGCAAGTCCAGCGTGACCCCGACCCGCTTGTCGCGATAGACCTTCTCCAGGGTGTTGCACAGGCTCTCTACCACCGGTTTGAGGGCCACGTGATAGCGCACCAGCCCGCTCTTGCGCAGGCTGGCGCGCTGCAGTTGATAGCCAATCTGCTGACTCATGCGCTCGATCTGCGATTGCAGGATCCGCGCCTGCTCCAGATCCTCGGGGCGCTTGGCGATGGTCTCGCTGACGCCCTGCAGCACGGCCAGCGGGGTTTTCAGACTGTGGGCCAGATCGCCCAGCGAGTCACGGTAGCGCGTACGTTGCTCGCGCTCGCTGCGCAACAGCCGGTTGAGCGAATCGGTCAGGCGCAGCAGTTCGCTGGGGTGTTCTTCACTGAGGCTTTCCCGCGAGCCCTCTTCCACCTGGTCCAGTTCCTGGCTCATGCCTCTGAGCGAGCGCAGGCCCCAGGTCAGGCCGACCCATAGCAGAATCAGCAGTACCAGCAACGCGCCGCCAAAGCCCAGATACAGTTTCTCCCGCAAGCCAGAAATGGTTTCCTGATACTCGCGCACCGGCTGCACGGCGACGATGCTGTAGGCCGCGTTACGTCCGCCCAGCAGTTTGATCTCGACGTCGTAGACGAAGAATTCCTCGCCATTGGGCTGGCGAATCTTGGCGAACTCGGTGCCCAGCCCGTCGTAGCGCGGCTGGTAGTCGATGGCTTCGTCCTCGGTGGCCCGCGAACGCCACACCAGCTTGCCGGCGCGGTTATAGATGTAGCCGAGCAGGCGGCTGTCCGGCAGGCTGAATTGCTCACCGGGCAGCAGCGTCGGCATCAGCAGCCGGTCATCCTCGACCCGCGCAGCGGAGATCAACGTCGTCACGTCCGACGCCAGGCGTTTTTCGATGGAGCTTTCCAGCGCCAGGCTGAAGGCGCTCTGCAACGCAGGCAGCATCAACAGCATGAAGATGACCGCCAGGGTCGCGGCGGCCAGCATCAGACGAACGCGAAGCGATCGAATCATCGACAGCGCTCAGTGAACAGATAGCCCAGACCGCGCACGGTATCGATCGGTTTGAAACCCAGCGGGCCTTCGAGCTTGCGGCGCAGACGGCCGACCAGCACTTCGATCACGTTCGGATCGCGCTCGTCATCATCCGGGTACAGCTGCTCCATCAGGCGCTCCTTGGGCACCACCTGCTGATGATGGCGCATGAGGTATTCCAGAATGCGGTATTCGTAAGCGGTCAGTGCCAGAGGCTGTTCGTTTAGCGAGGCCTGCTTGCGGTTGATGTCCAGGGTCAGCGGCCCGGCAACGATCATCGACTGGGTGAAGCCGCTGGAGCGACGCAGCAGCGCGTTCAGCCGCGCTTCCAGTTCTTCGAACTGAAACGGCTTGACCACGTAGTCGTCGGCGCCGGCAGCCAGGCCTTCGACCTTGTCCTGCCAGTTGCCGCGAGCGGTGAGGATCAGGATCGGGAAAGACTTGTTCTGTGCACGCAGCTGCCGAATCAGATCCAGACCGCCGATGCCCGGCAGGCCCAGGTCGATGACCGCCAGATCATGGTTGAACTGCCCGGCCTGATACAGCGCTTCCTCGGCATTGCCCACCGCTTCGACCACATGACCACTTTCGGTCAGGCGGGTCTGCAAGTGATGACGCAACAGGGCTTCATCTTCGACAACCAGCAGCTTCATGACGCTCTCCCAGGCAAAGGCATACCTCTCGATTCGCGGACTTGAACGACGCTGCCGAGGCGCTCACGTTGACGAACCCGGCAGCGACGACGCAATTCAGACACCGCTAAAAACTGCACAACGGCCTATAACAGGTGGTAAACGGGCAAATAGTTGTACTGACTTTCGCTCAAACTCAACGACAGGTCCTGACCGACTCCACGTGGCGGCAGGCCGGCGTCGGAGAGTCTAGCTGCTGTCGCCAGCGGCAGCTTCACATCATAGCTGCCGAGCAGGTTTTCCTGAGTGAGCCTGAGCCCGTTGTGGGTGCAGGTCAGGTTTTCGAAACTGACGCAGTAGGGGTGGTCGACATGTTGTTGGCTGAGGCTTTGATTCCAGGTTCCTACAGCGGTCCGGGCACTAAGGCTACGTCGAATGCCATTGACTCTGTCGGTCTTCTCGCTGTTCTTGCCGTAGTCGATGCGTGACACGTCGGCATTGCCATCAGCCGCCTGGACAGCGGCGCTGCTGCCAAGGAAAGCCAGCGCCAGAAAAAGCTTGTTCAACGTCAGCATGTGCAGGTCCTCCGGCGCCGGGCGCCTTCGCGGGTGCTTCGTGGATACGGCGCCGAGAATACGCAGCAGGCGCTGAACCCCTCCTGAACACGTTCTGAACCTCGGCTGAACATCTATGTACGGCACGGGGTCCGAATCTCTACGGCATAATCGTCTAGGCTCAACGCCAGATGAGCCCTCGCTCGGAAGGAGAACGACATGCGTTTATTGATAGCCCTCGCCCTCATGTGCCTGGCCGGCCTCGCTCAGGCAGAAGTCAAAACCCGCACCATCGATTACCAGAGCGCCGATGGCACCAAGCTGGTCGGTTACTACGCGTACGACGACGCGATCAAGGGCCCGCGTCCGGGCATCGTGGTGGTGCATGAGTGGTGGGGGCTGAACGACTATGCCAAGCGCCGCGCCCGTGATCTGGCCGTGCTGGGCTACAGCGCCATGGCCATCGATATGTATGGCGAAGGCAAGAACACCGAACACCCGAAAGACGCCATGGCCTTCATGCAAGCGGCGTCGGCCGATGCGGCAGCGTCAGCGAAGCGCTTCGACGCCGGGGTCGAGCAACTGAAAAAGCAGCCTGAAACCAACCCGCAGAAAATCGCCGCCATCGGCTACTGCTTCGGCGGCGGCGTGGTGCTGGATGCTGCACGCCGGGGTGAGCCGCTGGACGCAGTCGTCAGCTTCCACGGCGCGCTGACCACCAAAACCCCAGCGAAGGAAGGCGTGACCAGGACGCCGATTCTGGTTGAACACGGCAACGCCGACACCATGGTCACTGCGCAGAACGTCGCGGACTTCAAGAAGGAAATGGACGCGGCCAAGGTCGACTATAAATTCGTCGGAATCGACGGCGCCAAACACGGCTTCACCAACCCGGACGCCGACAAGCTGAGCCACGGCGACCACGGCGACCACGGCGGGCCGGATATTGGTTACAACGAAACAGCCGACATGAGCTCGTGGGCGGACATGAAAGCATTCCTGAAAGAGCAGTTCGCGAAGAATTCGACGTTGTAAGGCACCCTGTAATTTGCCGGTCGACCTCGTGCCTGTGGGGGCAGCTTGCTCACGGAAGAACGATTGCAGTCGCTGATGTTTCAGCAGCTGAAACTGCGCCTGCTCGAGCAAGCTCACTCCCACAGGTACAGCGTAGTTGTCAGGCACGGTGTTTAGCCTGCATGACAATCGAGCGATCCCCCGGCAAAATGCCGCCCATGACCCGATCTCCAATCCTGCCAACCTGCTGCCCCACCCTGACCACCCACTGGCCCTTACCCCAGGCGCTGGAAAACGTGGTGTTGGTCAGCAGCCAGTTCGACCCGCAAAAGCTCGTCGACGGCGACTTTCAGCGCTGCCTTATCGAACCGCCCGCGAGCATTCAGCGGTCGGTGGCCAAACGTCAGGCCGAATTCCTCGCAGGTCGGCTGTGCGCGCGGGAAGCAATGCGCCAGCTCGATGGCCGTCAGCATGTGCCAGTGATCGGTGACGACCGCGCGCCGGTCTGGCCGCAGGACCTGTGCGGCTCGATCACCCACAGCAGCGTTTGGGCCGCAGCCATCGTCGCCGATAAGCAGCACTGGCGAGGACTGGGGATGGACGTCGAACAGCTCATGAGCAGCGACCGAGCCTCAAGGCTGGCCGGAGAAATCCTCACAGCAGATGAAATGCAGCGTATGGCGGCCGGGCCCGAGCATCAGGTGGCACTGCGGGTGAGCTTGACGTTCTCGCTCAAGGAAGCCCTGTTCAAGGCGCTCTACCCCATCGTGCTCAAGCGCTTCTATTTCGAAGACGCCGAATTGCTGGAGTGGTCGGAAAACGGCAGCGCACGGCTTAGGCTGAAGATCGAATTGTCAGAGGAATGGCACGACGGCAAGGAGCTGGACGCGCAGTTCAGTGTGGAGGATGGGCAGTTGCTGAGTCTGGTGGCGATACCGGCCTGACACCGCAGTTGATGCTTTTGATTCTGCCCGGAGGGCGTGGGAGTGCAGCTTGCTGACGATCTGCTGCGAAGCGGTAGCAAAGCCGTTGTACGCGGTCTGCCTGATGCAGCGAGGTGCCAGATGTCACTGCCGGTCTCCGGCAGATCGCAGGCAAGCCAGCTCCCACGCCTCCGGGCAGAGTCAAGGGCAGTCCTGAACCAGTCCCAAAAACCGGATCAGGCTCTGTCCGTTAATGGACAATGCTCACACCGCCCTACCCACTCCACCTGATGACTCAAACAACAACTGCGCCGCTGCCTGACGGATTGCCCATCGGCACCTTCTAAATAGGTGATGGCGTTGAACAGCGGATTTCGCCGCCCATCCGGCCGCAGCGGTTGGCGCAGCAGTCGATGACCCGTTTCGGCTGACACGTCATCGATCTCAGCCAACTGCCGCAAACAGGTCTCCAGATAATCCCCGGCACTGCTCCACAACACCCCCGGCGCGACACCGCCATACGCGCTCAGCCGCGCGATTACCTGCTGCAGATTGTCCAGCAGCGGTGCGAAACGCTCGAAGGGATCATCCGGAGCTGATACCTCGGAAACCGCTGCCTCGAACCTCACCCCATCGAGAAACCCGCGCTCATGCAGGGCAAACGCCAGTCGATCCAGCTGCAACGGCCAACTCAGGCCCTTTACCAGACCTGCGACGATCACCGGGGGAATCAGCTGCATCGCATAGAACTTGAACCACTGCGAGACCAGCACCGCCAGCTTGGCCGGCATCAATTCCGGGCCATAGATCTGCAACAGCAACCGATCAAGCGCTTCGTCAGGCAACAACTCCGGCAAGGCGATCACAGGGCGTGCGTCATCCAGCACCAGCGTCCCGGCGAACACGGCCAGTGGCCCGTCAAACGCTTCACTATTCACACTTCACCTTGTTGACGCGGCCAGGTCAGGCTGAAACATGCGCCGCCCAACGCCTGACTGCGCCCGATCAACGCCCGTCCCGCGTGCCAATGAACGATCCGGCGGACAATCGACAACCCCAGACCATGCCCGCCCGAAGCCCGCGTACGGCTGTCGTCCAGACGCATAAAGGGAGTGAAAATCCGGTCCCAGGCGCTTTCCGGCACGCCGGGGCCATCGTCTTCGACATCGATCCGGCAGCGCTCCTGACCCAATTGAAAGCCAACCCGCACCTCGGATTCGGCGTGACGCATGGCATTGCTCACCAGATTCTGCAAGGCCCGATGCAGATAACGCGGCTCGGCCTCGACCCAGGCTTCGCTGTCATCCGAGCCTTCATTGCTGACACTGACCTGCCCGCGGATAACACGCACGTTGGCCCGCAGCGGCGCCAGTTCAGCGATGACCTGATCGATCAAGGCATCCAGATCGACCCGCTGAAAGCTCAGCGTCGGCGCGCCCTGCTCCAGGCGCGCGTAGGTCAGCATCTCGTCCACCAGCTTGTCCAGGTCCTGAATGTCATTGTCCATGCCGACCTTATATTTGTGCCGCGCTTCGGGCGTGCTGGCGTCGCCGATCATCTCCAGCCCGAAACGCAGGCGCGCTACCGGGGTGCGCAGTTCGTGGGACACCGCGCGCACCAGTTCGCGCTGAATGGTCAGCGAACGCTGCAAATGCTCGGCCATGCCGTTGAACGCCGAGGCCAGGCGCCCCACTGAATCGGCGCCGGTTTCAGGGACGCGGGTTTGCAGACTGCCTTGGGCGATCTGCGTGGCGGCTGCCTCCAGCCCACGCAGACGATGCTCCAGTCGACGCACCAGCAAATAGACCACCAGACCGATCAGGCACAGCCCGAGAAACGCGATCAGCACCAGCAGCTCGGGCGGATAGGGATTCATCTGATACAGCGGGCCAATCTCCAGCACCCACGGGGTTTTGCCGACACCGGACAGCACGCGGATGGAATCGCCGCCCTTACCCAGCGCCATCACCGTGTCGCCTTCTTCGATGCGCCGCCGCTGATCGTCATCGACATCGGCCTGCTCCAACTTGATCAGGTGCATGTCGAAGCCGAAGCCCTTGCTCAGGCGCAGGGTTTCCAGGCGAATCGGCTGCTCATCCACCGGAAAACGCACCAACTCGTCGAGCAACAGGAAAATCGTCGCCCGCGCCAGCTGCTCGCTGATCTGCTGCACCTCGCCGGTCAACAACACAGCGCTGCCGGGCTTGCCGGAAACATTCGGCTCGACCTCACGAAACACCCACGCGGCGTGCGGCCCGGTCTGTTCGACCACCACCTGCCCGCGGCTCAGGCGATTGCGCGCGCCGCTGTCCAGATGCGCCTGCTCAGCGGTGTCCAGTGCCAGCGGAATGCCCAGCAATCGCTCCCACACCGCCAAGGCGCGGGTGCGCTCGATGCCGTTCAAGGGCTTGAGGTTGTCGGCCATCAGGGTGAAGGTTCCATGGGCCAGTTGCTCGCGGTATTGCTCGCCGCGCACGTTATTGACCAAGTGCAGCGTCAGCACGCCGAGCAGCGCCACCAGCACCAGCACCCCGAGCATGCCGCCGTAAATGCGCAGGAAGATTGAGTTCATCGGTCAGCCGCCCCGGGAAAAGGCGTTCATGTCTCGGGCGGCCTCGGGTACGAACAGATAGCCTTTGTTGCGTACGGTCTTGATCAGGCGCGGATGAACCGGGTCGTCGCCGATCCTGGGGCGGATTTTCGAGATACGCACGTCGATGGAGCGATCCTGGCCGTCATAACCGACGCCGCGCAGGGCGGTGAAAATCTCCTCGCGGGACAGAATTCTCCCGGCGTTGGTGACCAGCAGCCACAACAGGTCGAACTCGGCGCTGGTCAGCTCGATGCTCGTCTCGTTGAGCCAGGCCTCGCGCAGGGCGCTGTCCACGATGAGGGGGCCGAACACCCGTCGGCGTTGTTCCTGTGCGGGCGTATCGACTGTTTCGCTGCGCCTGAGCAAGGCTTGAACGCGCGCCAGCAATACGCGAGGGTGCACCGGCTTGCACACGTAATCATCAGCGCCCATGTCCAGGCCTTGGATCTGGTCGCTGTCGTCGGTGCGCGCGGTGAGCATGAGAATCGGCCCGTCATAGTGCTCGCGCACCTTGCGGCAGATGCTCAGGCCGTCCTCGCCCGGCAGCATAAGGTCGAGGATCACCAAATCCGGCTGCTCATCGACAATCCGCTGCGCCGCCTGCGCGCCATTTCCCTCCAGGCTCACCTGCAGGCCATTGCTTTCAAGGTAATCGCGGGTCAGCTCGGCCAGCCGAACGTCATCCTCGACGATCAGCACTTGCCAGGGTTCTTGCTGCACAGTCCATGTCTCCCGGGTTTGTTCTTATTAATAGAAGGAATGTGTTGATGGGGCGTCGCAACGCAGGCCTGGGCACATCGGATCTACCGTGGGGGGTGAGCTTGTTCACTCCCACAGGTGCCAACCTGCATATCGGATGTTGCAAGCGATTCTACCCACTCGCTCAACATGACACACGACATGCAAACCACCCTGCCCCGCCCGTTGCCAATCCAACATTTTGTGATAGGGTTCGCGCCCGCAAAAAACCGGGCAAGTCTTTTTTCATCATCAAAAAACAGTGACCGGCGGCACATCCCAGTCCCTATGCGGCCTACACGGGATCTACCCGATTCTCACACAAATTACACACAGCTTTATCCACAGGCCATGCGTTGCAATTAGTGTCCGAAACGCATTATCTTGTACCCCGTCGCTGATCGACCCCCTACATGTAGGGTTTCAGTCAAAAAACCAAACACAAGTGACCGAGAGATTTCAAGCATTTTTTCTCGTGCCCAACGGGCTGAATTATCCCGTTTCACCGCCTGACCGCTCACACGCGAATGGCAGACACCCGAGCTTCATGATCTGCGCGTTACGGTACAAGTGTTGCAACATTAAAAACGCATATTGCACAAGCTTTTGCAGGGTGACGAGCCACAGAGCCGCGCCCTTTTGGACTTCAAAGCCAGGGTGGGCGCTCTTTAGCCCTTCCTCCTCCGTTTTGAAGTCATTGGACTGACGCCTGTCGGTCAACTGCCTCAAGACGGAACGGTGGGCACACTCATAGTGCCCAAATAAACATAGAGAACGTGGAGACACCCATGCAAACAGACACAACTCGCGAGAATCCGCAGGCCCCCGCGCCGCAGACAGGTGCGACCCAGCAGGACCTGTCCGCGACCGCACCGGGTCAGCTGCGCGTGATCAAGCGCAACGGCACCGTAGTTCCTTACACCGATGACAAGATCACCGTCGCCATCACCAAGGCTTTCCTCGCAGTTGAAGGCGGTACCGCCGCCGCGTCATCGCGTATCCACGACACCGTTGCCCGCCTGACCGAACAAGTCACCGCAACCTTCAAGCGTCGCATGCCTTCGGGCGGCACCATCCACATCGAAGAAATCCAGGATCAGGTAGAACTGGCGCTGATGCGCGCTGGCGAGCAAAAAGTGGCTCGCGACTACGTGATCTATCGTAACGACCGCTCCAAAGAGCGCGCCGGTCGTGGCGGCGAAGCCCCGGTACAGGCTCACCCGTCGATCCGCATCACCACCAAGGACGGCAGCCTCGCGCCGCTGGACATGGGCCGCCTGAACACCATCATCACCGAAGCGTGTGAAGGCTTGGCCGAGGTTGACGCCAACCTGATCCAGAGCGAAACCCTGAAAAACCTGTACGACGGCGTTGCGCTGACCGATGTCAACACTGCCCTGGTGATGACCGCGCGTACCCTCGTCGAGCGTGAGCCGAACTATTCGTTCGTGACCGCGCGCCTGCTGATGGACACCTTGCGTGCCGAAGGCCTGGGCTTCCTGGGCGTCGCCGAAAGCGCCACTCACCACGAAATGGTCGACCTGTACGCCAAGGCGCTGCCAGCCTACATCGCCAAAGGTATCGAGTTCGAATTGCTGAACCCTGTCCTGGCCGAATTCGACCTGGAAAAACTGGGCAAGGCGATCAACCACGAGCGCGACCAGCAGTTTACCTACCTGGGCCTGCAGACCCTGTACGACCGTTACTTCATTCACAAGGATGGCGTGCGTTTCGAACTGCCACAGATCTTCTTCATGCGTGTGGCCATGGGCCTGGCAATCGAAGAGAAAGCCCGTGAAGACCGCGCCATCGAGTTCTACAATCTGTTGTCGTCCTTCGACTACATGGCTTCGACTCCTACACTGTTCAACGCCGGTACCCTGCGTCCACAGCTGTCGAGCTGCTACCTGACCACCGTGCCGGATGACCTGTCGGGCATTTACCACGCCATCCACGACAACGCCATGTTGTCCAAATTCGCAGGCGGCCTGGGCAACGACTGGACGCCGGTTCGCGCGCTGGGCTCGTACATCAAGGGCACCAACGGCAAATCCCAGGGCGTCGTGCCTTTCCTGAAAGTGGTCAACGACACCGCTGTGGCAGTGAACCAGGGTGGCAAGCGCAAGGGCGCTGTCTGTGCCTACCTGGAAACCTGGCACATGGACATCGAAGAGTTCATCGAGTTGCGCAAAAACACCGGTGACGATCGTCGTCGTACCCACGACATGAACACCGCCAACTGGATCCCTGACCTGTTCATGAAGCGTGTCTTCGACGACGGCAAATGGACCCTGTTCTCGCCATCCGAAGTGCCGGACCTGCACGACCTGACCGGTAAAGCTTTCGAAGAGCGCTACGAGTACTACGAAGCGCTGACCGAGTATCCAGGCAAGGTCAAGCTGTTCAAGACCATCCAGGCCAAGGACCTGTGGCGCAAGATGCTGTCCATGCTCTTCGAAACCGGCCACCCATGGCTGACCTTCAAAGACCCGTGCAACCTGCGCAGCCCTCAGCAGCACGTGGGCGTGGTCCACAGTTCGAACCTGTGCACCGAGATCACCCTGAACACCAACAAGGACGAGATCGCGGTCTGCAACCTGGGCTCGATCAACCTGCCGAACCACATCGTGGGCGGCAAATTGGACACCGACAAGCTCAAGCGCACCATCGACGTTGCCGTGCGCATGCTCGATAACGTGATCGACATCAACTACTACTCCGTGCCGCAAGCGAAGAACTCCAACTTCCGTCATCGCCCGGTCGGTCTGGGCATCATGGGCTTCCAGGACGCGCTGTACCTGCAGCACATCCCTTACGGTTCCGATGCTGCCGTGCAGTTCGCCGACCGTTCGATGGAAGCCGTCAGCTACTACGCGATCCAGGCTTCCTGCGATCTGGCGGACGAGCGCGGTGCCTACGAGACGTTCCAGGGTTCGCTGTGGTCCAAAGGCGTGCTGCCGCTGGATTCGCAACAGATCCTGATCGAAGCCCGTGGCCAGAAGTACATCGACGTCGATCTGGAAGAGACCCTGGACTGGGCGCCAGTGCGTGCGCGCGTTCAGAAAGGCATTCGTAACTCGAACATCATGGCCATCGCACCGACCGCGACCATCGCCAACATCACCGGCGTATCGCAGTCGATCGAACCGACCTACCAGAACCTGTACGTGAAATCGAACCTCTCGGGCGAGTTCACCGTGATCAACCCGTACCTGGTTCGCGACCTCAAGGCACGCGATCTGTGGGACTCGGTCATGATCAACGACCTCAAGTACTACGACGGTTCGGTGCAACAGATCGAGCGCATCCCGCAGGAACTCAAAGACCTGTACGCGACTGCCTTCGAAGTGGACACCAAGTGGATCGTTGACGCCGCCAGCCGTCGTCAGAAGTGGATCGACCAGGCTCAGTCGCTGAACCTGTACATCGCTGGCGCTTCGGGCAAGAAACTGGACGTGACCTACCGCATGGCCTGGTACCGTGGCCTGAAAACCACCTACTACCTCCGTGCCCTGGCTGCGACCAGCACCGAGAAGTCGACCATCAACACCGGCAAGCTCAACGCCGTTTCCAGCGGTGGCCACGGCCCGGACGACTCGGCGATCACCGCGCCGCGTCCAGCCGAAGCAGCACCAGCCGGTCCAGCGCCAGTGCCTAAGGCTTGCGCGATCGACGAGCCGGATTGTGAGGCTTGTCAGTAAGCGGCTCTGCGTTACTGAGCCTGGGCGCCGCGCAATCGGCGCCCGACCGGTAAATGCGCTCCTACAGGAGCGCGCCTGCTTGCGAACCCGACACCCCAGGTGTCGACTGGCACCACACCGACACCCTGTAGCCGTCAGGCTTGCCGGCGGTAATGCCCTCCCACACTACATGTCGGAAAGGCTGCACCGAGATATCGATTTCCCCACAGAAACTGTGGGAGTGAGCTTGCTCACGAAGAGGCCCGGACAATCACCCGATTGCCAAAAGCCTTCCACTGAAGCCCAACCCGCTTCAGCAATAAAGAGACACCGAGGGTCACCCTCACCTATTCATGTTCTTTGCGTGCAACGCCTGATACGCAACCAACACTCAAGATCCATCAGGTCAGTCATTACCACTGACCCTCACGCAGGAGACTCAACGTCATGCTGAGCTGGGACGAATTCGACAAAGAAGACGCCGCTGAACCCGCCAAAGGCGCCAACGCAGGCCACGCCTCCGAAGCAGCCATGGACAAACTCGACAGCGCCGGTGGTGCCGCCGCACTGGAAGCACGCGCTGCCAACGCCAGCGACTCCGCTGCCGTCGCCCGCGCCAAGGCTGCCCTGAACAAACTCGACATCGCCGAAGGTCTGGCCGAACTCGAAGGCTCTGCCGCCCGCGTTGCCGTCGACGAAAAGCGCATGATCAACTGCCGCGCCGACCTCAACCAACTCGTGCCCTTCAAGTACGACTGGGCTTGGCAGAAGTACTTGGACGGCTGCGCAAACCACTGGATGCCGCAAGAAGTCAACATGACCGCCGACATCGCCGTATGGCGTAATCCGGAAGGCCTGACCGACGATGAACGCCGCATCGTCATGCGCAACCTGGGCTTCTTCTCCACCGCCGACTCCCTGGTTGCCAACAACCTCGCGCTGGCCGTGTATCGCCTGATCACCAACCCTGAATGCCGCCAGTACATCCTGCGCCAGGCGTTCGAAGAAGCGATCCACACCCACGCCTACCAGTACTGCATCGAATCGCTGGGCATGGACGAAGGCGAAATCTTCAACATGTACCACGAGATTCCTTCGGTCGCGAAAAAGGCAGCCTGGGGCCTCAAATACACCCGCGCCATCTCCGACCCGGAATTCAACACCGGCACCGTCGAAACCGACAAGGAACTGCTGCGCAACCTGATCGCCTATTACTGCGTTCTGGAAGGCATCTTTTTCTACTGCGGCTTCACTCAAATTTTGAGCATGGGGCGCCGCAACAAAATGACCGGCGTCGCAGAACAGTTCCAATACATCCTGCGCGACGAATCCATGCACTTGAACTTCGGCATCGACGTGATCAACCAGATCAAAATCGAAAACCCACATTTGTGGGATGCCGAGTTGAAGGAAGAGGCTTCGCAGATGATCCTGCAAGGTACTCAGCTTGAGATCGAATACGCACGAGATACCATGCCTCGCGGGGTATTGGGCATGAATGCGGCGATGATGGAGGACTACCTGAAGTTCATCGCCAACCGTCGTTTGTCGCAGATTGGGTTGAAGGAAGAATATCCGGGAACCACGAATCCGTTCCCTTGGATGAGCGAGATCATGGACTTGAAGAAAGAGAAGAACTTCTTTGAGACGCGGGTGATTGAGTATCAGACGGGTGGGGCGTTGAGCTGGGATTGATGGCACTTTCCGTAGGTTTTCACCATTGACTGAACTTTTTTCACCTTAAGCTGAAATTCAGCACTCCATAAACGCTGTGAGTCGTTGTTCCAGGCAGACAACGACCCACACTTAGAATCCGTAGCCCCGCCAACCGAAAGCCGCCCTTACAGGCGGCGTTCGGTTGGCTCTGTAGTGGTCTAATGAAACCGGACACTCATTTAGGCGAGAATACCCGCCAGACTGAGGTGTCAGATGACCAAGCAACGCCGTACCTTTTCACCAGAATTCAAACGCGAGGCTGCCGACCTCGTGCTCAAGCAAAACTACAGCTTCATCGAAGCCAGTCGCTCACTGAGTGTGGGTGAGTCGGCGCTGCGCCGTTGGGTCGACCAGCTTCAGCAAGAGCGTACCGGCGTCACGCCCCAGAGCAAGGCCCTGACACCCGAGCAGCAAAAAATCCAGGAGTTGGAAGCTCGGATTGCTCGCCTCGAACGCGAGAAATCAATATTAAAAAACCGCCTCCCCGGCGCGCCGCGGCCCACTGGACTAGAAACACTACGTACTACACGAACTCTCTGGACAGTGGTCGCTGGCTTTTTGGAGGCTAAGTCCCCGTCAAAAAACTTGACCCAGGGGAAGCTGCGGACCCGTTAGTGGTGGCGCTTTAATGACCCCGTTTAGGAATGTGATTTGATCCGAGTCCCCGTCCAGTCCATCCTTTGACTGGAGGTGTGTATGAAAAAGCGTGGTTCAGAACGCAAAGGATTACCCGTCATCCATACTCGGGCGGCAGGCATTGACATTGGTTCACGCTTTCATGTGGTTGCTGTTCCCGCAGATCTCGCAGAGAGCCCGGTGCAAACCTTCAATGCCTTCACTGCTGATCTTGATCGCATGGCTGACTGGTTGGTGAGTCTCGGAATTACTACAGTCGCCATGGAGGCGACTGGTGTTTACTGGATTCCGGTGTATGAGATCCTTGAAGCCCATGGCCTACAGGTGGTACTGGCGAATGCTCGGGACGCCCGCGCAGTGCCGGGACGCAAAACCGATGTGAATGATGCTCAGTGGATTCAACGGCTTCATTCCTGCGGGTTGCTGAGGGCTAGCTTCCACCCGGATCGAGAAATTGCGGCGCTACGTAGTTATCTCAGACTCCGCGAGCGCCATCTGGACTATGCGGCTGCGCATATTCAACACATGCAAAAAGCCCTGACGCACATGAATGTGCAGCTGCATCACGTAGTCTCGGATATCACCGGTTTGACCGGTATGAGGATCATTCGAGCCATCGTCGCAGGCGAACGGAGTCCGTCGGTGCTAGCTGCGATGAGTGATCGGCGTTGTAAGGCTGGTGTAGATGTCATCGAGGCAGCGCTGGTAGGCAACTATCAGCCGGAACATCTATTTGCCTTATCACAGGCAGTGGCGATGTACGATGCATACCAAGCGCAGCTCGTCGTTTGCGATCAGCAAATCGCGCAAACTCTCATCAAGCTTTCGCAAGTCAAGGTGCCCCCAACAGCGCCGCTTCCTAAGCCGCGTCACAACACCCGGCAACCCAATGCACTGAACTTCGATGTCCGCACCTTGCTGTACAATTGGTCGGTGTGGACCTCACGCAAATACACGGTATTGGCCCCTTTCTGGCGCTGCGGCTCGTTGCGGAATGCGGTACCGATCTTAGTCGATGGCGTACTTGCCATCATTTTACTTCGTGGCTGACGCTCGCCCCTGGATGCAGGATCAGTGGCGGTAAAGTGCTCTCGGCCCACACCCGGAAAACCAAGAATCGGCTGACTGCTCACTTACGCTTAGCTGCTGTCACAGTGGGAAGGACTAGCACTGCGCTGGGCGCCTTTTATAGACGCCTTGCGGCTCGAATCGGAAAAGCCAAAGCAGTGACCGCCACCGCCCGAAAGATTGCGATTTTGTTCTACAACGCCATGCGTTTCGGCATGAGCTATCGAGATCCAGGAGCGGATCAGTACGAACAGCGATATCGGGAGCGAGTAGTAAAAGGTCTGCATCGACGTGCCGCCGAATTTGGCTTCACTCTTCAACCAGCGGAGGGTGTTTCTTAGG
>NZ_NKHL01000108.1:45599-46682 GCF_002934685.1 Pseudomonas bohemica | reverse complement strand
GTGAGTCGGCGCTGCGCCGTTGGGTCGACCAGCTTCAGCAAGAGCGTACCGGCGTCACGCCCCAGAGCAAGGCCCTGACAACCGAGCAGCAAAAAATCCAGGAGTTGGAAGCTCGGATTGCTCGCGTCGAACGCGAGAAATCAATATCAAAAAAGGCTACCGCGCTCGTGATGTCGGAAGATCTCGAGCGTACGCGCTGATCAGTCAGCTAAGCGTCCATGAGCCTGTTGATTGCTTATGCGAGGCGTTTGAGGTCGCCCGTTCGGGCTACTACGCACATCATCAGAGGCGGCGAACACCAGACATTGAGCGACTCAGATTGCGTAGCCGAGTAAACGAGTTGTTCACCTAGGGACGAAGTGCTCCGGGCAGTCGAAGTATCAGGTTAATGATGCAAGAAGAAGGTGAGCAAATTGGACGGTTCAAGGTACGCAGGCTGATGCGCGAACTGGAACTGGTCAGCAAGCAGCCGGAATGACAGGCCTATAAAAAATCGACGGTCGAGCGGCCTGATATACCAAATGTCTTGAACCGGGAGTTTGATGTTCAAGCGCCTAACCAGGTCTGGTGTGGCGACATCACCTATATCTGGGCAGAGAGGAAATGGTACTACCTTGCGGTTGTCATGGATCTCTACGCTCTCCGAGTGGTGGGCTGGGCGTTATCGGAAAAGCCGGATGCAGACCTGGTGGTGAAGGCGCTGGACGTGGCTTACGAGCAGCGCGGCAAGCCTCAAGGCCTGCTATTTCACTCCGACAGTAAGAATGTGATGGCAGCCGCAACTTTCGCCAACGGCTGTGGCGCTACCGCCTGCGCCAGAGCATGAGTCGCCGAGGAAACTGCTGGGACAATGCGCCGATGGAAAGGGTGTTTCGCAGCTTGAAAACAGAATGGATACCAGCCACCGGCTACATGACCGGCCAGCAGGCACAGAGAGACATCAGCCAGCATCTGATGCATCACTACAACTGGATCCGACCGCATCAATTTAACGATGGGTTGGTCCCGGCGAAAACTGAAGAAAAACTTAAAACCGTGTCCGGGATCAGTTGATCCACTACATGCCCAGACTAAGCGCCTGTA
>NZ_NKHL01000108.1:521-45589 GCF_002934685.1 Pseudomonas bohemica | reverse complement strand
ATGGCGCAGCGGACGGGACTCGAACCCGCGACCCCCGGCGTGACAGGCCGGTATTCTAACCGACTGAACTACCGCTGCGCGTAACACCTTTCAACGAGTGGTGGGTGATGACGGGATCGAACCGCCGACCCTCTGCTTGTAAGGCAGATGCTCTCCCGGCTGAGCTAATCACCCTTGTCTCTCGGTGTGGCGCGCATTCTACGGAGCGTTCAAATCTGTGGCAAGCACTTTTTCAAATAATTTTTATAATCCCACCAAAGGCTTACATCAGGGTTGGCCGCAGGGTCACGGCAGCGAATAATGCCCCCCTTTGTATAAAGGAGAGATGTACCCCATGTGGTTCAAAAACCTGCTTGTCTATCGCCTGACCCAGGACCTGCCATTTGACGCCGAGGCGCTGGAAACCGCATTGGCGACCAAGCCCGCACGCGCTTGTGCCAGCCAGGAGTTGACCACTTACGGTTTCATCGCCCCGTTCGGCAAGGGCGAAGACGCACCGCTGGTGCATGTCAGCGGCGATTTCCTGCTGATTTCGGCGCGCAAGGAAGAACGTATCCTGCCGGGTAGCGTGGTCAATGATGCGCTGAAAGAGAAAGTCGAAGAGATCGAGACCGAGCAAATGCGCAAGGTCTATAAAAAGGAGCGCGATCAGCTCAAGGACGAAATCATCCAGGCGTTCCTGCCGCGCGCCTTCATCCGTCGCTCGTCGACCTTCGCCGCCATCGCACCGAAACAAGGTGTGATTCTGGTCAACGCTTCCAGCCCGAAACGCGCCGAAGACCTGCTGTCGACCCTGCGTGAAGTAGTCGGCTCGCTGCCAGTGCGTCCGGTGACCGTGAAAACCGCACCGACCGCCGTCATGACCGAGTGGGTCAAGTCCGGCCAGACCGCCGAGAACTTCTTTGTCCTCGACGAATGCGAACTGCGCGATACCCATGAAGACGGCGGCATCGTCAAATGCAAGCGTCAGGATCTGACCAGCGACGAAATCCAGCTGCACCTGAGCACCGGCAAGGTCGTGACGCAGCTGTCTCTGGCCTGGCAGGACAAGCTGTCTTTCGTACTAGACGACAAACTGAGCGTCAAACGCCTGAAGTTCGAAGACCTGCTGCAGGATCAAGCCGAACAGGACGGCGGCGATGATGCACTGGGCCAGTTGGACGCCAGCTTCACCCTGATGATGCTGACCTTTGGCGAGTTCCTGCCGGAATTGTTCGAAGCGCTGGGTGGCGAAGAGATTCCACAGGGGATCTGATCCGCGCCCCAGCTGTAGGAGCGCGCTTGCCCGCGATTGCGTTGTACCAGACGACATCTATGTTTTCTGATCCACCGCAATCGCGGACGAGCGCGCTCCTACACGTTGCGTCTCCCGGTTTCATCTAACAACAAAAGGAGCAAGCCATGCGTGCACTGGCTGCATTGAGTCGTTTTGTCGGTAATACCTTCGCGTACTGGGTGCTGCTGTTCGCCGTGCTGGCGTTCCTGTTCCCCGGCTGGTTCATCAACCTGAAGACCTTGATCGTCCCGCTGCTGGGGCTGGTCATGTTCGGCATGGGGCTGACCCTGAAGCTGGATGATTTTTCCGAAGTGGTGCGTCATCCGTGGCGTGTGGCGCTGGGTGTGGTCGCGCATTTCGTGATCATGCCGGGGGTGGCCTGGTTGCTATGCCAGGTGTTTCACCTGCCAGCGGAAATCGCCGTGGGTGTGATTCTGGTCGGTTGCTGCCCGAGTGGCACCTCGTCCAATGTGATGACGTGGCTGGCAAAAGGCGATCTTGCGCTGTCGGTGGCCATCGCGGCCGTCACCACCCTGCTCGCTCCGCTGCTGACCCCGGCGCTGATCTGGCTGCTGGCCTCGGCGTGGTTGCCGGTGTCCTTCATGGACATGTTCTGGTCGATTCTGCAATTCGTGATGCTGCCAATCGTGCTCGGCGTCGTCGCGCAACGTCTGCTTGGCGAGAAGGTGCAATACGCGGTGGACGTTCTGCCGCTGATTTCGGTGGTGAGCATCGTGATGATCGTCTGCGCGGTGGTCGCGGCCAGTCAGGCGAAGATCGCTGAATCGGGCCTGCTGATCATGGCCGTGGTCGTCCTGCACAACAGCTTCGGTTTTCTGCTGGGTTATTTCACCGGCAAGCTGTTCAAGCTGCCTCTGGCGCAACGCAAATCGCTGTCGCTGGAAGTCGGCATGCAGAACTCCGGCCTCGGCGCCGCCCTCGCCGCTGCGCACTTCTCGCCCCTGGCGGCGGTGCCCAGCGCATTGTTCAGCGTATGGCACAACATCTCGGGGGCGTTGCTTTCGACGTACTTCAGAAAGATGACACCGGACAGTGATCTCGAATTGAACCGCGAGTCAGCTGCCGAATGATGCCCTGTAGGCGCGCGCTTGCCCGCGATTGCGGTGTAGCAGTTATCCCTTCACGGACTGACTCAACACCTTCGCCGGCAAGCGCGCGCCTGCATTTGATCCGCGTCTTACCTGACAGCCCCCCTCAACGCCGCCACCCGCTCGCGTACCAACGCAGGCTTTGAGTCATCCCCCGCAATCGCCGGCCCGGCCACCAGGGTCACCCGCGACCACAGTCTGCGAAACACGCCCTTGTCGGGATCGCGACTGAAGAAGCTGCCCCACAGCCCCTGCAACGCCAGCGGAATCACTGGCACCCGGGTTTCTTCCAGCACGCGGGTCATGCCGCCCTTGAACTCGTCGATCTCGCCATTGGTGGTCAGTTTGCCCTCAGGGAAGATGCACACCAGCTCGCCCTCTTTGAGGCAGGCGGCAATACGCTTGAAGGCCTGATCGTAAATCAGCAAGTCCTCGCCCCGCCCGGCGATCGGAATCGCGCCCGCCGTCCGGAAGATGAAGTTGAGCACCGGCACGTTGAAGATCTTGTAGTACATGACGAAGCGGATCGGCCGCCGCACGGAGCCGGCGATCAGCAGCGCATCGACGAACGACACGTGGTTGCACACCAGCAAGGCTGCGCCTTCGTCGGGGATCTGTTCGAGGTCGCGATGCTCGACGCGGTACATGGAATGGCTGAGCAGCCAGATCAGGAAGCGCATGGTGAACTCAGGCACGATCTTGAAGATGTAGGTGTTGACCGCGATGTTCATCAGCGAGACGACCAGAAACAGCTGCGCAATCGACAGCTTCACCACACTGAGGAAGATGATCGACACGATCGCCGAGACCACCATGAACAGGGCGTTGAGAATGTTGTTCGAGGCGATCACCCGCGAGCGTTCTTTTTCCGCCGTGCGCGACTGGATCAGCGAATACAGCGGCACAATGTAGAAGCCGCCGAAGACGCCGATACCGAGAATATCCAGCAGAACCCACCAGGCTTGCCCGTACCCCAGGACCGCCAGCCAGTTGTTGACCTGAACGTTCTGCGGAAAGCCCCCCGAGTGCCACCACAGCAACAGCCCGAACACGGTCAGCCCCATCGAGCCAAACGGCACCAGGCCGATTTCCACTTTGCGCCCCGACAGCCGCTCGCAGAGCATCGAGCCCGCGGCGATGCCGATGGAAAACACGGTAAGAATCAGGGTGACGACGGTTTCATCGCCGTAGAGGAATTCCTTGGCGTAGGCTGGAATCTGCGTCAGGTAGATCGCGCCAACGAACCAGAACCACGAGTTGCCAACGATGGAGCGCGACACGGCCTTGGTCTGCCCCAGGCCCAGTTTCAACGTGACCCAGGATTCGCTGAAAATGTTCCAGTTCAGGCGCATGTTCGGGCTGGCCGCTGCCGCCGGGGGAATGCCGCGACTGGCGAGGTAACCCAGGCACGCCACCAACACCATGGTACTGGAGACCAGCGGCGCGTAGTGCGTGGCGGACATCATGATTCCGGCGCCGATGGTGCCGGCCAGAATCGCCAGAAAGGTGCCCATTTCCACCAGACCGTTGCCGCCCACCAGTTCGTTTTCGTGCAGGTGCTGCGGCAGGATCGAGTATTTCACGGGGCCGAACAGCGCCGAGTGCGTGCCCATGGCGAACAGCGCCGCGAGCATCAACGACAGATGGTCGAAGAGAAAGCCCACGGCGCCCACGACCATGATGCCGATCTCCAGCACCTTGATCATGCGGATCAGCCGGTCCTTGGGGTACTTCTCGCCAAACTGCCCTGCCAGGGCCGAGAACAGGAAGAACGGCAGGATGAACAGCAAGGCGCACAGGTTGACGTAGATCGAGCGGTCGCCATCGATGGTCAGCTTGTAGAGAATGGCGAGGATCAGCGATTGCTTGAAGATATTGTCGTTGAACGCCCCAAGGGACTGGGTCACGAAAAACGGCAGGAAACGCCGTTTGCCCAACAGATTGAACTGCGACTGACTCATCAAACGTGGTCCTGAGTGGCGCCGTGATCGGCTTTTGGGATTGGAACGCGGCAGGTTCGCTCCGAGCCACATTGAAGACGTTGAATGGATGATTGTCGATAGCCCCCTGGACTGTCAGAACGCGTTTGCCAGCAAGCCGGCTCCTGCAGTTTGTAAGGTGCAAGCATTCAGAGCGATCAACCCTTCACGCTGGCGATACACGGCGAAACGAACAACTCTCCTTTATAAGCCCCCACCAGCGTGCGTTTCATGATTACCAGCCACAGCGCTGCCAGTCCCACCACCAACAGACTCCCGAGCACCTCAAAAAAGCCCAGATTCAACACGGCACCCAGCTTCAACGTGGTCAGCGCAAACACGCCCAGCGGGAAGGTGAATCCCCACCAGCCCAGGTTGAACGGGATGCCGTTTCGCAGATAGCGCGCTGTGATCAGCCCCGCCATCAGCAGCCACCACACGCCAACGCCCCAGAGCACGATGCCCGCGATCAGTCCCAACCCCGATGCAATCTCCCCTGCCCCGCGCATCCCATGATCAGCAAAAATGCGCTGAGAGTCGGCGCCGAGCACCATCAAGCCGAAGGCTCCGGTGCTGATCGGACCCAGCGCCAGCCAACTCGACGCAGCCATGCTTTCGTGAGGCAGTTTGTGCAGCGCCATGCGCAACAACAGGATGGTCAGAATGCTGAACGCCACCGGCACCGACAAACCCCACAGCACATAGCTGGTAATGAGCACGCTGAACTGACCGTGACTGTCAGCCAGATGCGGCGCCAGCAACCCACCGCTGGCTGCCGCCACTTCCGCGGCCACCACCGGCAACAGCCACACGGCAGTCATCTGGTCGATGCGGTGTGCCTGGCGGGTGAACATCATGAACGGAATCAGCACCCCGCAGGCCAGCGACATCGCCACATCCAGCCACCACAGCGTTTCGGCGATGGCGAATACACCATCGCCCCAGCGCGCCAGGCCAAAGGTCAACAGGCCATTGATGATCGTCGCCAGGCCCATGGGAATCGTGCCAAAGAACATCGAAACCGTCGAATGCCCGAAGATCCGCCGCGCCTCGTCGAAGAACATCAGCCAACGCGCGGTGTAGAGAAAACTGAAGGTCAGGAACAGGGCGATGTTCAGCATCCAAAGCGCTTCGGCCGCTTGATACAGGCCAGGGATGTGAACCGGAAGCTGGGTCAGATCGGCCGAAAGAACTCCGGTACCCATGGTCGCGGCGAACCAGTTGGGGGTGAACTGGCGAATGACTTCCCGCGGATGGGTCAGTTGGTTGAAGGGTTTGTTCGCAATGAAAAGAATGTGGCTCATGGGTCGCTCCTGTCCTCGCGTGAGGTGGTGCCCATGTTAAGGCGAGATCTTATATCTATTAAGCGGGTAGTTTCGCTATACCTCATAGATTTTGCAGATATACATGACGTGAGATTCGCCTCTTCCCGCAGGATCGCGCTTGCCCGCGATGACGTCGGTAAATTCAACACCAGGGGCACGGACCTGACGCAATCGCGGGCAAGCACGCTGCTACACGAGATGCCCCTGCGACACCACGCCGCTCAGACCTTGGTCGAGACAGACGAACGTCATCCGGCGTGCGAGACTGTCTGGCCTGCGACGGATCGCAGCGCAAATGTTATTTGTTTGAGTCGGAGTCCCCATGTCGCTGTCCAGCGGGCTGATCGCTGCTGTCGCCCTGGCCTATATGGCCATCATGTTCGCCATTGCCTTCTACGGCGATCGTCGCAGCGGTGCCTTGCCGCCACGATTGCGCGCGTGGGTGTACAGCCTGTCGCTGGCGGTCTACTGCACCAGCTGGACGTTCTTTGGCGCGGTGGGCCAGGCCGCCGAGCAATTGTGGTCGTTCCTGCCGATCTACCTGGGGCCCATCGTGATGATGGTGCTGGCGCCCTGGGTGCTGCAGAAAATGGTGCTCATCAGCAAGCAGGAAAACATCACCTCGATCGCCGACTTCATCGCCGCGCGCTACGGCAAATCTCAGACGCTGGCTGTAGTCGTCGCGCTGATCTGCCTGATTGGCGTGCTGCCCTACATCGCCCTGCAACTCAAGGGCATCGTCCTCGGCGTGAACATCCTGATCGGCGCCGGGGCAGACGCCACAGGCACCCGCGCGCAGGACACGGCGCTGATCGTGTCACTGGTCCTGGCGCTATTTACCATCGTCTTCGGCACCCGCAACCTGGACGCCACCGAACACCACCGCGGCATGGTACTGGCCATCGCGTTCGAGTCATTGGTAAAGCTGTTCGCCTTTATGGCCGTCGGCGTGTTCGTGACCTTCGGCCTGTACGACGGGGTTGACGATCTGTTCAATCAGGCCATGCTCGCGCCGCGTCTGGAAGAGTATTGGAAAGAGACCATCAACTGGCCTTCGATGGTGGTGCAGACTGGCGTAGCGATGATGGCGATCGTCTGCCTGCCCCGGCAATTCCACGTCACCGTGGTGGAGAACATCGAGCCGCAGGATCTGCGTCTGGCGAAGTGGGTGTTTCCGACCTATCTGCTGCTGGCCGGGCTGTTCGTGGTGCCGATCGCGCTGGCCGGGCAAATGCTCCTGCCGGGGTCGGTGCTGCCGGATTCTTTCGTGATCAGCGTACCGCTGGCCCATTCGCATCCCGCGCTGGCGCTGCTGGCGTTCATCGGGGGCGCCTCGGCAGCCACCGGCATGGTGATCGTCGCCAGCGTCGCCCTGTCGACCATGGTCTCCAACGACATGTTGCTGCCGTGGCTGCTGCGACGCAAAACCGCCGAGCGTCCGTTCGAAGTGTTCCGCTACTGGATGCTCTCGGTGCGTCGGGTCAGCATCGTGGTGATCCTGTTGCTGGCCTACGTCAGTTACCGTCTGCTCGGCTCGACCGCGAGTCTGGCGACCATCGGCCAGATCGCCTTTGCTGCCATCACCCAACTGGCGCCGGCCATGATCGGCGCCTTGTACTGGAAACCGGCCAACCGCCGAGGCGTATTCGCAGGCCTGGCGGCGGGGGTGTTCATCTGGTTCTACACCCTGGTGCTGCCGCTGACCGCCCACAGCATGGGCTGGTCGCTGAGCAGCTTCCCACTGCTCGCCTGGCTGCACGGCAATCCGCTCAACCTGCCGATCACCCCGCTGACCCAAGGCGTGGTGCTGTCGATGGCTGGCAACTTCATCTTGTTCGCCTGGGTGTCGCTGCTGTCGCGTACCCGAGTCTCGGAGCACTGGCAGGCCGGACGCTTCATCGGCCAGGAGTTGCAGGTACGGCCCAACAATCGTTCGCTGCTGGCGGTGCAGATCGAAGACCTGCTCAAGCTCTCGGCGCGTTTTGTCGGTGAAGAACGCGCGCAACAGAGCTTCATCCGTTTCGCCTACCGTCAGGGCAAAGGCTTCAACCCCAACCAGAATGCCAACGGCGAGTGGATTGCCCACACCGAGCGCCTGCTGGCCGGTGTGCTGGGCACCTCGTCGACCCGCGCCGTGGTCAAGGCCGCCATCGAAGGCCGCGACATGCAGCTTGAAGACGTGGTGCGCATCGCCGACGAAGCCTCCGAGGTGTTGCAGTTCAACCGCGCGCTTTTGCAAGGCGCCATCGAGAACATCACCCAAGGCATCAGCGTGGTCGACCAGTCGCTGAAACTGGTGGCCTGGAATGACCGTTATCTGGAGCTGTTCAACTATCCCGAAGGGTTGATCAGCGTCGGCCGCCCCATCGCCGACATCATTCGCTACAACGCTGAACGCGGACTGCTTGGCGCGGGCGAGGCCGAAGTGCACGTCGCCCGCCGCCTGCACTGGATGCGTCAGGGGCGCGCGCACACCTCCGAACGACTGTTCCCCAATGGCCGGGTGATCGAGCTGATCGGCAACCCGATGCCCGGCGGTGGTTTCGTCATGAGCTTCACCGACATCACCGCCTTCCGCGAGGCCGAGCAGGCGCTCAAGGGCGTCAACGAAAGCCTGGAACAGCGCGTCGCCGAGCGTACGCGCGAACTGTCGCAGCTTAACGTCGCGCTTACCGAAGCAAAGGCCCACGCCGAAGCGGCCAACCAGTCGAAGACCCGTTTTCTGGCGGCTGTCAGTCATGATCTGATGCAACCGATGAACGCCGCCCGGCTGTTCTCCGCTGCTCTGCTCCACGTCGACAACAACATTCCCGACGAAGCGCAAAAGCTGATTCAGCACCTGGACAGTTCGTTGCGCTCGGCCGAAGACCTGATCAGTGACCTGCTGGATATTTCCCGCCTGGAAAACGGCAAATTCACTCCGACCATCACGCCTTTTCCGCTCAACAGTCTGTTCGATACGTTGGGCGCCGAGTTCAAGGCGCTGGCCCAGGAACAGGGTTTGAGCTTTCGCGTACGGGGCAGCCAATTGCGGATTGCCAGTGACGTGAAGTTGCTGCGTCGGGTGTTGCAGAACTTCCTGACCAACGCCTTCCGTTATGCCAAGGGCCCGATCCTGCTGGGCGTACGGCGCAAGGGGGCGAATCTGAGTCTGGAAGTCTGGGATCGCGGGCCGGGGATTCCCGAGGACAAGCGTCAGGTAATTTTCGAAGAATTCAAACGGCTGGACAGCCACCAGACCCGCGCCGAGAAAGGTCTCGGGTTGGGCCTGGCGATTGCCGATGGCTTGTGTCGGGTGCTCGGTCACACGCTGCAAGTGCGATCCTGGCCGGGTCTAGGCAGCGTGTTCAGCGTTACTGTGCCGCTGGCCCGAAGCCAGACCCTGCCGCAACCGGCCAGCGTCGAGCCGCAACGTACCGCGCTCAACGGCACGCAGGTGCTGTGCATCGACAACGAAGACAGCATCCTGATCGGCATGAACAGCCTGCTCAGCCGCTGGGGTTGTCAGGTGTGGACGGCGCGCAATCGGCAGGAATGCCAGAATCTGCTCGACGACGGCATTCGTCCGCATCTGGCCCTGGTGGACTACCACCTGGACCACGGCGAGACCGGCACCGAGCTGATGGCATGGCTGCGCACGCAGCTGGGGGAACCGGTGCCTGGGGTGCTGATCAGCGCCGATGGCAGACCCGAACTGATAGCGCAGGTGCACGCGGCGGGGCTGGAATATCTGGCTAAACCGGTGAAGCCTGCGGCATTGCGGGCGCTGTTGAGTCGGCATGTGAGTTTGAGTTGAGTATCAAGCGCTCTTGCTGCCGTACCGCAATCGAGATCGACTGTAGGAGCGCGCTTGACCGCGAGGCGGTGTGTCATCACGAATGATCCGATACTCCACACATCGCGCGCAAGCGCGCTCCTACAGTCGAGTGGGTCTAGCTGACTTTCCTGAACACAAACGCCAACCCCACCACAATCAGCACCATCCCCAGCATGCTCAGCAGCGCCAGGCGGTTGCCGAAGATCAGGTAATCCATGATCGCCGTCACCGCTGGCACCAGGTAGAACAGGCTGGTGACATTGACCAGATTGCCCTGGGCGATCAGCCTATACAGTAAGAAGGTCGCCAGCACCGACACCACCAGCCCCATGTACAGGACCGGCACGTAGAAGCCGAAGTTGTGCTCGAAGTGAAATGGCTGGAACGGCACGAACAACGCACACATGACAGTACCGGCGAAGTACTGGACCGGCAGCGTGCCAAGCGGATTATCGGTGATGCGTTTCTGCATGATCGAACCGCCGGTCATGCTCAACATGCCCAACACGCCGAACAGCATCCCGGCCAGCGAGCCGCCGTCGCCGATCCCCTGAAACACCACCAGCACCAGCCCCGCGAGCCCCAGGCCCAAACCGAACATCCGCGACCATGCGCGGCTACGTTCGACCAGCACGGCGGTAAGGATCGGCTGCACCCCCATGATGGTGGCCATGACGCCGGGTGCGACCTTCATGTCCAGCGCCAGCAGGTAACAGATCTGATAGGCGCCGAGCAACACCGCGCCGGTCGCCAGGGCGTAGCGCATCGATTGTCTCGTGGCGGGTAGTTTGTAGCCCAGGGAGGGAATCAGAATGGCCAGGGCGATCAACGCCAGCAAAAACCGAAACAACAGAAACGCAAACGGAGAAGCGTGGGTCAGGCCCCACTTGGAGACAATCGCGCCGCTGCTCCAGAGCAGGACGAACAGCGTAGTCGTGGCCATCGAGGCCAGGGCTTTGTTAGCAAACATGGTGTCACCTGTGATTCAGACAAAATCGGACCCGGCGCAAACCGGATTCACTGATGTTTTGTTGGGGTTGCAGGCGTGATTCGACGGCGTCAGCGCAGTCGATCAGCCAAGCACGACCACGGCTGGCGGCGAGACAACGCACGCAACCGGGCCGGTCACAGGAGAGGGAGGTGGATAGCGCGTGATGTAGAACGCTTGCTGGCACCCGCACGGCTCACCCACAGCGGACGCTGTGGTGTCGAACACGATTGGCGAGTGGGAAGCAGGCATGGCGCTGATCTTCTTCGGAATGAGGGGTGATGTTTCGATTTGTTTCAAAACACCGGCGCTGAATATAACCAGCGCGCGGCGCAGGATGCAACGTTTAGTTATCAGCCAAACAACCAGTAGCCCAACAGGGTCAGCACGACCACCGCCAGCACAGGGCGCAGAATGCGATAAGCCTTGGGGTTGGCGCGTTTGAACTGCTTGACCTTGCCGCTGAAGGAGTTGCTGAACCGCTTGCTGAAGGCATAGGCCTGGTTGATACCGCCGACACGCTCGTCGTCGGTGTTCTGCGGCGCGGTGGCTCGACCGAGGAACGCGCTGACACTGCGGTTGATCGAGGTCATGAGGCGATTGCTCAGCGGCCGTTCGATGTCGCAGAACAGAATCACGCGAGTGACGTCGGTTTCGTTCTTGACCCAGTGCACGTAGGTCTCGTCGAACATCACGTCCTCACCATCGCGCCAGGCGTAGACCTTGCCATCGACGAAGATCCGGCAATCGTCGGAGTTCGGCGTCGACAAGCCCAGGTGATAGCGCAAGGAGCCGGCGAACGGGTCGCGATGCGGGTTCAGGTGGCTGCCGCCGGGCAACAGGGCGAACATCGCGCCCTTGACGTTGGGAATGCGGCTGACCAGTTCGACCGTTTTCGGGCACAGCGCCTCGGCGGAGGGCAGCGGTTTGTCGTACCACTTCAGGTAAAAACGCTTCCAGCCTTTCTTGAAAAACGAACCGAAACCGGCGTCGTTGTCCTTGGCCGCTGCGCGAATGTAACCCTCGTCGAACAGATGCATGGCCTCATCGCGAATGGTTTCCCAGTTGTCGCGCAGCACATCGAGTTCAGGAAATTTGCTGCGATCCAGGTAGGGTTTGGATGGCACGCTGGAGAACAGGTACATCAAGGCATTGTACGGCGCGAAAAGCGCGGAGTGGTTCACGAACTGGCGCAATACCGGCAGGCGCGCCTTGCCGCGCAAATGCACGTACAGCGTACTGCCGATGAACAGCAGCAAGATCGCCGCCTTGGCAGCGAAAGAAAAGGTCATGAAGCTCTCCTTGGAACAGGGAATTGCTAACTGTGGCTCTCACCGTACCGCTTCTGCCCGCAGGGCCCCTACGCCTTCGGCAGAATCAAAAGCAGATCGAGGCCAGGCATTCTAATCACTACCAGGCCCTGCCAAATGACGTGGATCACATTTTCGGCAGGGCTCAATGGCGCCCATCATAAGCCTTCGTCGGCCAGGTAAAAAGCCGAGCATCCGCCAATACGACTATTGGGACAGCTCCTGTTCGGTGAACAGATCGCTGAACAGCATGCTGGACAGATAGCGCTCGCCCGAATCAGGCAGGATCACGACGATGGTCTTGCCCTGCATTCCCGGCTTCTCGGCCAGACGCACCGCCGCCTGCATCGCCGCGCCGCAGGAAATGCCGCAGAGAATCCCCTCCTCCTGCATCAGTCGCAGAGCCATGGCCTTGGCTTCTTCATCGCTGACCAGTTCGACCTTGTCGACGATCGACAGATCGAGGTTTTTCGGGATGAAACCCGCGCCGATGCCCTGGATCTTGTGCGGGCTGGGGGTAATTTCCTGACCAGCCAGCGCTTGGGTGATGATCGGCGAGATCAGCGGCTCCACGGCGACGGAGGTGATCGGCTTGCCCATGGTGTTCTTGATATAGCGCGACACGCCAGTGATGGTGCCGCCGGTGCCGACACCCGCCACCAGCACGTCGATGGCGCCATCGGTGTCGTTCCAGATTTCCGGGCCGGTGGTCTTTTCGTGGATCGCCGGGTTGGCCGGATTTTCGAACTGCGCTGGCATGAAGTATTTGCCCGGATCGCTGGCGACCAGCTCTTCAGCCCTGGCGATCGCGCCTTTCATGCCCTTGGCAGGCTCGGTGAGTTCAAGTTCGGCGCCCAGCGCCTTCAACACTTTGCGCCGCTCGATGCTCATGGACGCAGGCATGGTCAGCACCAATTTATAGCCACGGGCTGCAGCAACGAACGCCAGACCGATACCGGTGTTGCCCGAGGTCGGCTCGACGATGGTCATGCCCGGCTTGAGTTTGCCCTTGCTTTCGGCGTCCCAGATCATATTCGCGCCGATGCGGCACTTGACCGAATATCCCGGATTACGCCCTTCGATCTTGGCCAGAATCGTGACCCCGCGCGGCGCAATGCGGTTGATCTGCACCAGCGGCGTATTGCCGATGGAATGGGCGTTGTCTGCGTAAATACGGCTCATGACCGGGTCCTTGTGCAGGTGGGGAAAAGCCCAAAGCGTATGCCTTGGGTGCATATTGCGTCCAGTCGTAGCGAACCGATGACAGCGCCGGCAGTCAACAAGCTTAGGAAACCGGAGAGCACTGTCATGAAACGTCGCTATAGCTGGCCACTGTGGACAGTGGTGGGCCTCGTTGTATTGTTGATCGCCCTACACATCGCGCTGCCCTATGTGGTGCGCAACTACCTCAATGAAAAACTCGCCGACATGGGCGACTATCGCGGGCAGGTGACGGACGTCGATCTGGCGTTGTGGCGCGGCGCGTACAAAATCAACGGCCTGAACATCGTCAAGGTCGACGGTAAAGTGCCCGTTCCACTGCTCAAGGTGCCGGTGATCGATCTGTCGGTCAGTTGGCACTCACTCTGGTACGACCATGCTGTGGTGGCAGAGGTTGCGTTCATCAGCCCCGAACTCAACTTCGTCGACGGCGGCGCCAACAAACAACAATCGCAGACCGGTGCCGGGACTGACTGGCGCGCGCAGTTGAACAAATTGCTGCCCATCACGCTCAACGAAGTCCGGGTTGTCGATGGCAAGATCACCTTCAGCAACTTCAACTCGACGCCGAAAGTGAAGATCGAAGCCGACAAGGTCAACGCCAGCGTCTACAACATCACCAATGTCGTCGACACCGCCGGCAAACGTGATGCGCGATTCGAAGGCAAGGCGCTGCTGATGGGCGAGGCAACGCTGGATACCACTGCCACGTTCGACCCGTTCAGCAATTTCGAAGATTTCGACTTCAAATTGCGCGCCACCGATCTGCAACTCAAAAGCCTGAACGACTTCGCGTCCGCCTACGGCAAATTCGACTTCAATGCCGGCAATGGCGATGTTGTCATCGAAGCCAAGGCCAACAAAGGTCAACTCAGCGGCTATATCAAACCGCTGCTGCGCGACGTCGACATCTTCAACTGGCAACAGGACGTGGAGAACAAGAACAAAGGCTTCTTCCGCTCGATCTGGGAAGCCATGGTCGGAGGCAGCGAAACCGTGCTCAAGAACCAGCGCAAGAACCAGTTCGCTACCCGCGTAGAGCTCAGCGGCAGCATCCACAAACAGGACGTCAGCGCATTCCAGGCGTTTTTGCAGATTTTGCAGAACGCGTTCGTGCAGGCATTCAACACGCGGTATGACAGCGGCAAAAGCGAGGCGCAGTGACTGTGCGTCACTCCGCCTACTGGACTGACTCAACGCCATAAGCAGGCCGCGTTTCTGCGATCAGGACGCCCCTCTGCCCTGAGCCTACAGGGCGTCCCATCCGACACAGGCCAGTGCCAATGTGCGCGGCGTCGCTTCTCTGTCGTTGCTGTAGCGAGTAATGGTGCGGGTATTCACTCCCAGAGCCTGGGCCGCCAGTGCCGACGGCAATCCGGTCTGCGCGCGGTGAACGTTACAATTTTTCCAGCCGTCGAACCGCGACCTGCCATTGAGCTACCGAATAAAGCGTCTGCGTTCACAGTCGAGCGGCGTGCGCATTATAGTCGCTGCATTCTTTTCGGCGTGCGGGCCGCTGTCCGCATGCCATATTCGAGGATTTTCCGATGAAGTTCGAAGGCACCCGCGCCTATGTCGCCACCGACGATCTGAAGCTTGCCGTCAACGCCGCGATTACGCTGGAGCGTCCGCTCCTGGTCAAGGGTGAGCCCGGCACCGGCAAGACCATGCTCGCCGAGCAACTGGCCGAATCCTTTGGCGCAAAGCTGATCACCTGGCACATCAAGTCGACCACCAAGGCGCATCAGGGGCTTTACGAGTACGACGCCGTCAGCCGCCTGCGTGATTCGCAGCTGGGGGTCGACAAGGTCCACGACGTGCGCAATTACCTGAAGAAAGGCAAGCTCTGGGAGGCCTTCGAGGCCGAAGAGCGGGTGATTCTGCTGATCGACGAAATCGACAAGGCCGACATCGAGTTCCCCAACGATCTGTTGCAGGAACTCGACAAGATGGAGTTCTACGTTTACGAGATCGACGAGACGATCAAAGCAAAAAAACGCCCGATCATCATCATTACCTCGAACAACGAAAAGGAACTGCCGGACGCGTTCCTGCGTCGCTGCTTCTTCCACTACATTGCCTTCCCGGATCGCAACACTCTGCAGCAGATCGTCGATGTGCACTACCCGGACATCAAGAAGGACCTGGTCAGCGAAGCGCTGGACGTGTTCTTCGACGTGCGCAAGGTGCCGGGCCTCAAGAAGAAGCCTTCGACTTCGGAACTGGTGGACTGGCTGAAACTGCTGATGGCCGACAACATCGGTGAAGCTGTGCTGCGCGAGCGCGATCCGACCAAGGCCATCCCCCCGCTGGCCGGTGCGCTGGTCAAGAACGAACAGGATGTTCAGCTATTGGAGCGTCTGGCCTTCATGAGCCGTCGTGGCAATCGCTAGGCTCTTACGATAAATCGCGGGACAACCACTATGTTGCTCAACCTGTTCAACGAAATGCGCGCAGCCAAGGTGCCGGTCTCGGTGCGTGAGCTGCTGGACCTGATCAACGCCTTGAAACACAGGGTGACGTTCGCCGACATGGACGAGTTCTATTACTTGTCGCGGGCGATTCTGGTCAAGGATGAGCGCCATTTCGATAAGTTCGACCGGGCTTTCGGGGCCTATTTCAATGGCCTGGAAAAGCTCGATGATCACTTGCAGGCGTTGATTCCCGAAGACTGGCTGCGCAAGGAATTCGAGCGTTCCCTGACTGACGAGGAACGCGCGCAGATCCAGTCCCTGGGCGGCCTGGACAAACTCATCGAAGAGTTCAAGAAGCGTCTGGAAGAACAGAAGGAACGTCACGCCGGCGGCAACAAATGGATCGGCACCGGCGGCACCAGCCCGTTCGGCTCGGGCGGCTATAACCCTGAAGGTATCCGTGTCGGCGACGCCGGCAAGCGTCAGGGCAAGGCGGCGAAGGTCTGGGATCAGCGCGAGTACAAGAACCTCGACGACCAGGTGGAATTAGGCACGCGCAATATCAAGGTCGCGCTGCGTCGTTTGCGAAAATTCGCCCGACAAGGCGCGGCGGACGAGCTGGATATCGACGGCACCATCGACCACACCGCCCGCGATGCGGGCCTTTTGAACATCCAGATGCGCCCGGAACGGCGCAACACCATCAAGCTGTTGCTGCTGTTCGACATCGGCGGCTCGATGGACGCCCATGTGAAGATCTGCGAAGAGCTGTTCTCGGCCTGCAAGACCGAGTTCAAGCACATGGAGTATTTCTACTTCCATAACTTCATCTATGAGTCGGTGTGGAAAAACAATCTGCGGCGCACGTCCGAACGCACCTCGACCCAGGACCTGCTGCACAAATATGGCGCCGACTACAAAGTGATCTTCATCGGCGACGCCGCGATGGCGCCTTATGAAATCACCCAGCCGGGCGGCAGCGTCGAGCATTGGAATGAAGAAGCAGGCTACGTGTGGATGCACCGCTTTATGGCCAAGTTCAAAAAGATCATCTGGATCAACCCCTACCCCAAAGATGCCTGGGCCTACACCACTTCGACCAACATCGTGCGCGACTTGATCGAGGATCAGATGTACCCGCTGACGTTGCGCGGCCTGGAGGAAGGGATGCGGTATCTGGCGAAGTAACGCTGAGACTGCAGCAGCACGCTTGCCCGCGATGACGCCCGGTCAGTGACGGATGTGTTGATTGGCACGACGCCATCGCGGGCAAGGGCAACCCTAGAATGTCCGGCGGAGCTGCTCCAGACAGTGCACCTGCTCCCGATGCGCCACCTCCTGCACCACCGCCCTCATCCGCACCACACTGCCCGGCAGTTTCTGCGCCAGGCGCGCCAATGACAGCGGGGTCAAGGCACCGAGTCTTGGGTAGCCGCCGATGGTCTGGCGGTCATTGAGCAGGACGATGGGTTGGCCGTCCGGCGGAACCTGGATCGCGCCCAACGGGATGCCCTCAGAGATCATCGGTTTACCCTGATAGACCAGCTCCGGCCCCAGCAGGCGCATGCCCATGCGGTCGGCGCGGCTGTCGAGGGTCCAGTCGCTGTTGAAAGCGTCGAACAGGCTCACGCCACTGAATTGACCGATCTGCGCGCCGAGCACCACTTCCAGCGGGCGTGAATCTGCAAGGTCCGGGACCCGTTGATCGGGCAACGCATGCAGTTCGAATGACATACCCGAATACCTCAGTCGATCTCCCTCGCGCAGCGCCTTGCCGATGCCGTCCAGTCCGCCCAGCCCTTCCCGGCCGACGGTGGCGCAGCTGCCCAAAACGCCGAGCGCATCGAATCCGCCGGGGGCAGCAAGGTACGCACGTGCCCCGGAAACCGGCTGGGTGAAGCGCAGTTGCTGACCTTTGCTGATGAAAAAACTGCGCCAGGGTGCGATCGAGCGCTCGTCGAGCATGGCGCCCAGGTCCGCACCCGCCAATGCCAGGCAGCAGTCGTCTTCGGCGACCAGAGTCAGGCCGCCAAGCGTCACCTCGATAACAGCGGCATCCAAGGGGTTGTTCAACAGTTTATTGGCCCAGGACATTGACACCCAGTCCAGCGCGCCGCCCTGGGTCACGCCCAGGTGACGCACGCCAAAGCGCCCGGCGTCCTGCAACAGGCACAAGGGGGTGCTGTTTTGAACCGTCAAAACACTCATGTCAGCGCCTCCAGCGGAGTGTCGTCGCCGCCCAGGCGAATGAATTCGGCGTGATCGATGACCGCGAAACGCACGGTGTCGCCGGGCGCCATGAGGCTATAGCCTTCGATTTCGCGGTCGAACAATCTGGCCGGGGTGCGTCCGAGGATGTTCCAGCCGCCGGGAGACTCCAGCGGGTAAGCGGCGGTCTGCCTTTCAGCGATGCCTACGCTGCCGGCGGCGACGCGTTTGCGTGGAGTCTTGATTCGCGGCGCCGCGAGGACCTCTTCGACCAGCCCCATGAAGGCAAAGCCCGGCGCAAATCCCAGGGCGAATACCTGATACTCGCGCTGGCTGTGGCGCTTGATCACTTCAACCATCGACAACCCGCTACGTTGGGACAGCAGCGTCAGCTCGGGTCCGACGCTGAGGTCGTACCAGACAGGCAACACATGTTGTCTGCCGCCCCGCGCGGCGTCGGGCGACAGGCCCTGCAACGCTCGAACAATGACCTCCCGCGCCTGCTGCGGCGCCAGCGCCATCAGGTCGTAATGCACCATCAAGGTGGTGTAGGACGGCACCAGATCAATCAGATGCGCACCGAAGCCTTCGCGCAGACGCAGGCTGGCGGCGAGCATCCACGGCATGTTGGCTTCATCGATAGTGTCGAACAGACGCACCATCAGGCAATCGATCGCGACGACTTCGATACGCAGATTCATGAATCGGACGTCTTGTTCAGGGCCTCGCGAATGCGCTGCACTGCCGCGATGGAACTGGCGTTGTCACCGTGAACGCACAGTGTGTCGACATCGAGCAGCAGTTCGCTGCCGTCGCTAGCGATCAGCGCTTCACCACGGGACAGGGTCATTGCCTGGCCGACGACCCGTTCAGGATCATGATGTACCGCGCCCGGCAGATTGCGCGAAACCAGACGGCCGACACTGTCGTAGGCCCGGTCGGCGAAGGCCTCGAACCAGAGCGTGATGCCGAACTCATCGGCAATGGCCTGCGCCGCGCCGTTGTCGCGCATCGACAGCAGCATCAACGGCAGTTCCGGGTCATAGCGGGCGACGCCCTCGATGACCGCACGCAGTTGCGCCGGATTCGCCATCATGTCGTTGTACATCGCGCCGTGGGGCTTGACGTAGCTGACGTGCCCGCCCTGAGCACGGCAGACGCCATCCAGGGCGCCGATCTGGTAGTGCAGCAGGTCCTGAATTTCCTGTGCCGAGCAAGCCATGGAGCGACGCCCGAACCCCACCAGATCCGGGTACGCCGGATGCGCACCCATGGTTACGTTGTGGGTCAGGGCCAGGGCCACGGTCTTGCGCATGACGCTGGGGTCACCCGCGTGAAAACCGCAGGCGATGTTGGCGCAGTCGATGTACGGCATGACCTCGGCGTCCAGACCCATGGTCCATGCGCCGTAGCTTTCGCCGATGTCACAATTCAATAACAGGCGGCCCAAGGCGTATCTCCTGTGCGAGTAAAGGTTGGGGACACCCTTGAGTCTACGCGTGCAAAGCAACCCTTTGCAGTGTTGAAGCTCGCCTGTCATGTCCAGGCGGATTCCTGGGTGCGTAGGGACGAGGCCTTCAACTAACAAAGCGGCGGGGAGGGATCAGCAAAGTGAACCCGAGTATCGTGGTCCATCGCGGTAGCTACACGTCAAACAACGTTGCAAAAACTGTGGGAGCGAGCTTGCTCGCGAAGCGGCCAGTGAACCCGACACAGACTCGGCGCCTGACATTCAGCTTTCGCGAGCAAGCTCGCTCCCACGGGGTCGAAGATCAGACCTGGGGCCCGTCCGCACTCACCGCCAATCCCGATTGACCTGCCGCACGTGATGCCGCCCCACGAATACCCAGTCGATGAACACCACGAAACTTTCGATCACCAGCGAAAACAGCAACGCACACGCCAACCCCCAGCCGATGACTTCCGGCGATAGCAGCACTTGCCATGTATAGCCGTTCCACGTCTCGGTGCGGATGTCCGGATCGGCAGCGGTCAGCACATGCCAGGTGCGCATGTACCACGGCCCTTGCAGGGCCAGCCACTCGCGGTCGAGGATCTGGGTGCGACTCAGCAGGTTGCTGATGTTGTTGGCATCGGTGCGGAACACCGGGTCGTCGCTGCTGCGGTAATGCTGGATCAGCGCCTGCACATCGCCATTGAAGAAGCGCTGAGCGGTCTCGGTGTAGCCCCGCAGGTTCTGCTGCGCTTCCATCAGATGCGCTTCGACGCGCTTGGTGTAATCGCTGATGAAGCCGGGAATCTGCACGCCGATCAACAGGCCTGCCGTGAACAACACCAGTCGCACATAGCTTCGCAGCATAGGTCCCTCTCTGTCAGGTACGGCCTTCGGCCACGCATTCGCCGCGACGCCACAGGCTCCAGTTTCCCGGCTCATAGCGATTCCAGGTTTCGTCCTCTGTCAACGGCTCGGTGGCGATGACCGTGACCACATCGTTAGGAGTGGTTTCTGCCTGAAAATCGACAATTACGTCGACGTCCTTGAGCCGCGCAGGCCCGAACGGCGCTCGCCGGGTGATATGCACCAGCTTGGTGGAACAGAAACAGAACAGCCAGTCACCATCACTGAGCAGGCCATTGAACACGCCCCTGTCTCGATACTCGCTGCAGGCTTGGACCAACGTCGGCAGTAGCTGTTCGATCTCGACAGGCTCGGGAAACCCTTCGCGAACCCGGTTGAGCAGATCGCAGAACGCAGCTTCGCTGTCGGTGTCTCCGACCGGGCGATAGAACGTTGCCCGGGGGTGAAAATTCGCCAGCTGGCCGTTATGGGCGAAACACCAGTTGCGGCCCCACAGTTCGCGGACGAAAGGATGGGTGTTGGACAGGCAGACCTTGCCGACGTTGGCCTGACGAATATGGCCGATGACCACTTCGCTCTTGATCGGGTAACGCTGCACCAACTGCGCGATCTCGGACTCGCTACTGGCGGCCGGGTCCTGAAACAGACGCAGGCCGCGCCCTTCATAGAACCCGATGCCCCAACCATCACGGTGGGGACCGGTGCGCCCGCCACGCTGCATCAGCCCGGTGAAGCTGAACACAATGTCGGTCGGTACATTGGCACTCATGCCCAGAAGTTCACACATGCTCAGGTCTCGGTACGTCCAATCGCACATACCCCTGCAGGAAGGCGCTTGCCCGCGATACGTTAGTGGAATCAAGCATCTGTAGAGTCAGACACATCTTTCGTGGGCAAGCGCGCTCCTACGGGATACCAATCAATATCAAAGTTTGGGCTCGACCCGATAGCGGCCGCCCGGGGCTGCGTTTATGTCCTTGGCGAGCTCGACGGGCTTGCCGGCGTAGCGGTCTGAGTCTTGGGAAGCGAAAGGTTGATCGTCTTCCGTCTGCTCGGCGCCAGCCTGCGCGGCAGCGGCTTGGGCGTGGGCCTGGCGAGCCTTTTTCCTGCGCAGGAACGGCAGACGGATCAGCGCGAAGATGACGTATAGCCCCAGCGCAATTGCGCCATAGGTGGAAAGGTCGAGCGCCGCACGCCAGACGTTATTGCCCACCTTGAGCCCCAGATCCAGGACGCTGATGGCCAGGGCCGGCGCGTATTTTTCCTTGACCGGGTCGATGATGGTCGGGCAGAACAGCAGGACCGCACCAACCACCCGCAGCGGTTCACGCAGGTAGCGCCACATCCAGCCCGTCAGCTTGAACCACACCAACAGACAGCCCAACGCAGCGAATGCGTAAAGGCCCCAGGCAATCAGATAGTCGTTGTCGGTCATGACGTCCGTGGTAAGGCAGGTAAAGAGGCGCTTATGATAACGACTTTTCGCAAGCCCGGCTTCCCCGGCTTCAGTAATCGGTCCGCGGCGCCTTGTGCAGGTGCTGGCGGAGCGGTCTGTTTCACTTTTGAGAGAGCCCAGCATGCCTTCTTCCGACATCAAATCCCGCGCTCCGCTTGCCCGCAAGGCAGACGGTGCCGATCCGTATGCCTGGCTGCAGAATCGCGACACCGATGAGGTGCTCGATTACCTCAAGGCCGAAAACGACTATCAGGAACGCCAGCTCGCCGATCAACAGGCATTGCGCGAAACCCTGTTTCAGGAGATCAAGGGGCGCATCCTCGAGACCGACCTGTCGCTGCCCTCGCCGTGGGGGCCGTACCTGTATTACACCCGCACCACCGAAGGCGACGAGTACGCTCGCCACTACCGCTGCCCGCGCCCGGCCGATGATTCGCAGACGGTTGATGAAACCGCCGAACAACTGCTGCTCGACCCCAACGTGCTGGCCAATGGTGGCTTCTTTTCCCTCGGTGCCTTCAGCATCAGCCCGGATCATCAGCGTCTGGCCTACAGCCTGGATACCAGCGGCGAAGAGGTTTATCGGCTGTACGTCAAGGAACTGAGCACAGGTGACGTGACCAGCCTGCCGTTCGAGGACTGCGACGGCAGCATGACCTGGGCCAACGACAGCCGGACGCTGTTCTTCGGCGAACTGGATGAAACCCACCGTCCTCACAAGCTCTATCGTCACAAACTGGGCGACGACTCGGCGGATCTGGTGTTCAACGAGCCGGACGGGCGTTTCTTCCTGCATTGCTATCGCACCAGCTCCGAGCGCCAACTGGTACTGGCGCTGGACAGCAAGACCACCGGCGAAAGCTGGGTACTGGACGCCAGTACACCTGCGCAGGCGTTCGTGTGCATGGCGCCGCGTAGCGAAGGTCACGAATACTCTGTCGATCACGGCCTGATCGACGGCACTTGGAGCTGGCTGATTCGCAGTAATCAGGCCGGTATTAACTTCGCCCTGTTTCACGCGCCCGAGAAAACCGGCGGCGTGCCGGAGCGCAAGGACTGGCAGACGCTGATCCCGCACAGCGAGACGGTCATGCTGGACGGATTCAGCCTCAACGCCAAGGGGCTGACCCTGAGCCTGCGTGAAGGCGGCCTGCCCATCGTTGAAGTTCACCCACAGGGTTTGTCGCCCTATCGCGTGCAATTGCCGGACGCGGCCTACAACCTCTATGTGCAGGACACCCTTGAGTTCGACAGCGACAGGATTCGCCTGCGCTATCAGTCGCTGAATCGCCCGCCACAGGTGCGTCAATTGACTCTGGCCACCGGTGAGCAAGTCGTACTCAAGGAAACGCCGGTTCTGGGTGTGTTCGACGCCGACGCCTACGTCAGTCAGCGTCTTTGGGCGACAGCAGCCGACGGTACCAAGGTACCGATCAGCCTTGTAGTCAAACGCGAACTGGCGGGTCAGCAGGTGCCACTGTATCTGTACGGCTATGGCGCCTACGGTGAAAGCCTCGATCCGTGGTTCTCCCATGCGCGGCTCAGTCTGCTCGATCGCGGAATCGCCTTTGCCATCGCTCATGTGCGCGGCGGCGGCGAATTGGGCGAAGCCTGGTATCGCGGCGGCAAGCAGGAGCACAAACAGAACACCTTCAGCGATTTCATTGCCTGCGCCGAACATTTGATTGCGCAAACGCTTACCACCGCCGAGAAACTGGTGATCAGCGGCGGCAGTGCTGGCGGGCTATTGATCGGCGCGGTGGTCAATCAGCGTCCTGACCTGTTCAAGGCGGCGATCGCAGAGGTGCCGTTCGTCGACGTGCTCAACACCATGCTCGACCCCGACCTGCCGCTGACCGTTACTGAATACGACGAGTGGGGCAACCCGCAGGAGCCCGAGGTCTACGCTCGGATCAAGGCTTACGCGCCGTATGAGAATGTCAGCGCCCAGGCCTATCCGGCGCTGCTGGTGATCGCCGGGTACAACGACAGCCGCGTGCAGTATTGGGAAGCGGCCAAGTGGGTGGCAAAATTGCGCGATACCAGGACCAACGACAATCTGCTGCTGCTCAAGACCGAACTGGGTGCGGGGCACGGCGGGATGAGTGGCCGTTATCAAGGATTGCGTGATGTAGCGCTCGAATACGGTTTTGTTTTCAAGGTATTGCAGCTGGCCTGAGGAACTCCGTTGCGGCCGTTTGTCATATCAGACTGCTGGCAGGCGTTGTGTCCTCCGGGTCGTCTGCTACTGAATCATTTTCAAAACACTGAACAAGAACATCCCATGCCGATATCGTCATCCTTGAACAATGAAATCCGCGAGATGCTGATGGACTGCGGTCTGTTCCTCGCGCTCACGCCAGCGGATTTCTCTGCGGCGGCGGGTTACTTCAGCATCAGCAGCATCGAGAAAGGCGACGCCATCTTCAACGAGGGCGACGCCGGCACCTTCATGTGCGTCATCCACTCGGGTACGGTGTCGGTGCAGAAGCTCAACGGCGATGGCAAACAGGTGGAAACCGCCATCCTGCGTAGCGGCCGGGCGTTTGGCGAGATGGCGGTACTGGACGGCGAACGCCGCTCGGCCAGCTGCATCGCCGCCTCGCCTTGCTATCTGTTGAATCTGGGCAAGGATTCACTGGACAAGATGCTCAACGAAGCGCCCAGGGTAGCGGCCAAGATCATCCGCGCCATCGCCATCGCCATGTCCAAGCGCTTGCGGATGATGGATGGGCAGGTGTTGGCGCAGCAGGAATAACCCACGCTGCCGTTTTTTCGGACTAGCTGGCGACCGCAACCTCTGTGGGAGTCAGCTTGCTCACGAGGAAATCAGTGCATTCGCTACATCTACTGCGCTTGGAGCATCGTATTCATGAGCAAGCTCACGCCTATGGCGTTGGTGAGCTGCCGTTAGTGTTTCACCGCTCACGGACTTGGCTTTTGGGGAGGCGGCAACCCCGGCGACGGCTCATCTTCCTTTGGCGGCCCCGGCTGGGGGATTTTTGGCAATAACGGCGGATTGCCCTGCCCTCCCGCGCGGGGAACGCTGGGCGGGCTGACTTGCGGATAAGGAGTCGGCGTAGCCGTGCCGGGCGAGCCGGAGGTGGCGGCGATTGGCTCGGGGGTGTTGAGGACAGGTTGCAGATTCTCGGCAAACGCCTGCGAAACGCCAAGCATCGCCAGGGCAATCGCCGCTAGAATGGACCGCTTCATCGTTGGCCTCCACTGCCAATCTTTTGCTGGGATGCTCAGGCTACTCCTGCCCAGCGCTTCGTGCGCTGACAAATTGCTCTGCGCCCCGCCACGCTGCCCACCGAGTTTTCCATGAAACGTTTCGTTCTGCTCGACACCACCCCGATCCCCGACAACGGCGGCGCCCTGTGCCTGTTCGAGTACGGCGAGGATTTCGTGATCAAGATCCAGGGCGGCGACGGCGGCCAGTTGATGAACACGCGCATGCATGGTTCCGAAGACGCACTGGCCGAAATCCCCTGCAGGAAAGTTGCGTCACGCCTGCAACCCCGCGTGTTGATCGGCGGGCTGGGCATGGGCTTCACACTTGCCTCGGCGCTCAAGCATCTGGGCAAGAACGGCGAGGTGGTAGTGGCCGAACTGGTGCCGGGGGTTGTCGAGTGGAATCGTGGCCCGCTGGGTGAGAAATCCGGTAATCCGTTGCACGATCCGCGCGCCAGGGTCGTCATCCAGGACGTGGCTCAGGTGTTGAAAAGCGAGCCTCAGGGCTTCGACGCAATCATGCTCGACGTCGACAACGGCCCCGAAGGCCTGACGCAGAAGTCCAACAGCTGGCTGTATTCATCCGGTGGGCTTGCCGCCTGCGCCAGCGCGTTGCGGCCCAAAGGCGTGCTGGCCGTCTGGTCCGCCAGCGCCGATGCCGCGTTCAGTGACAAACTGCGCAAGGCCGGTTTCAAGGCCGAAGAGGTCAAGGTCTACGCCCACGGCAACAAGGGCACGCGCCATACGATCTGGATTGCGGAAAAACTCAAGGGCTGAGCGACGAGCAAAGCGCTAGACTTGTCCCATTGCCAACAGAACACGAAACAGGTGACACATGAGTTCGGGAACGCCGACCAACACTTCCAAGCTCGATCGCATCCTTGCCGATGCCCAGCGCGATCGCGAAATGGGCTATCGCGACAAGGCCCTGCGCATGTACCCGCACGTCTGCGGCCGTTGTGCCCGGGAGTTTTCCGGCAAGCGCCTGAGCGAGCTGACCGTGCACCACCGCGATCACAATCACGATAACAACCCGCAGGACGGCTCCAACTGGGAGCTTTTGTGCCTGTACTGCCACGACAACGAGCACTCGCGCTACACCGATCAACAGTACTTCTCCGACAGCTCGACCAGCAGCCCGAAAACGGCGAAAGCGACCCACAACCCGTTCGCCGCGCTGGCCGGATTGATGAAGAAAGAGGATTAAACCTGCAGGAGCGTGCTTGCCCGCGAAGACGTCTGTACAGCCGCCATAAGAGGGTCGGATGGACATAAGCCATCGCGGGCAAGCGCGCTCCCACAGTATCCCGCCTTCATCTGACCTCCCGTATAATGCTGGCCTTTTCCAGCGAGCACCTCCTCCGTGGCCAACAAACGCTATGCCTGCATCGGCTTGTACAACCCCAAATCCCCGGAAAACGTCGGTTCGGTGATGCGCGCGGCGGGCTGTTACGGGGTGGCGTCGGTGTTCTATACCGGCAAGCGCTACGAGCGGGCCCGGGATTTCGTGACCGACACCAAGAAGATCCATCAGGACATTCCGCTGATCGGCATCGATGACCTGAAAAAGATCATCCCCCTTGGCTGCGTGCCCGTCGCCGTGGAACTGGTGGAAGGCGCTCGTTCGCTGCCCGAATACACTCACCCGGATCGCGCGATCTACATCTTCGGCCCGGAAGATGGCTCGCTGGATAAAGAGATTCGCGACTGGTGCGAAGATGTGGTGTACATCCCTACCACCGGCTGCATGAACCTGGCAGCGACCGTCAATGTCGTGCTTTACGATCGCATGGCCAAGGGCAACAACACGCGCTCCGGGCCACAATTCGGTCGCGAAACCGATCGCACCTGATCGACTCGTCGCGACAAAACGCATTGAACAGTTTGTGCTTGTGACAGTCAGCTTTAGGGACCTTACTTTTCCTGGAGAGCGCATCATGAGCGATACCCCGATCCTTAAACGCGTCGAACGCCCGCTACACGATTACCCAGAGCAGAACGTACAGGGTTGGGAGCGTATCGGCTCGCTGGCCGGTGGCGTGCTGATGATGGGCAAAGGCCTGCGCCGTGGCGGCATCTTCGGCCTCGTGCAGCTGGCTATCGGCGGCGCCGTGCTGGCCCGCGGCATTACCGGTCACTGCTCGGCCAAGTCGCTGCTGGAGAAAAGCCGCAGCGACATGGACCTGGCGCGCACACGAATCGAAGAGGCCGGCGCCGAGCTGAGCAAGCTCAAGACCAAGGCGGAGGTGGCGGCGGAAGAAGCCGTTGTGAAAGGCGTCGATGCGGTGACAGGGCCGAAGGGCGTCTGATGCAGCCCTGCTAGATGGATGCAACAGCACGGTTTGCCGGCGGTAGCGATCTCAGGGAGACCACCGCCGGCAAGTCGTTCTCACAGAATGAAATTCATTCGATAAATCGCCGAGCGAATTGAGCTGCGCCTTCTCCTCACCATTTCTGTCGCGACAGGCGCTCCGATCGCTCTGGCTCACGGACCAATCAGCCAGCGCGAAAGATCAGGTAATCCTCCCAATCGTCTTCGGCCACGCTCTTCTCGCTGAGCATGCGGCCGGACTGGGAAATGCGTTGCTTGTGGACCTGATCCCGGTCGCCGCACACCAGATGGTGCCAGAGCGGCAGATCCTTGCCCTCGCTAACCAATCGGTAGCCGCAGGTGGGTGGCAACCACTTGAACTCATCGGCTTGACCGGGCGTGAGCTGAATGCAATCGGATACCTGCGCGCGACGATTCGGGTAATCGGTGCACTGGCAGCTATCCAGGTCCAGCAACTTGCAGGCGATGCGCGTGTAATAGACGCTGCCGTCGTCCTCATCCTCGAGCTTTTGCAGGCAACACAAGCCACAACCGTCGCACAGGGACTCCCACTCCACCTGATCGAGTTGAGAGAGGGTTTTGCGCATCCAGAACGGTTCGACTTTGGCGGCCATGATTTCGCGGGGATCGGTATCGGGTAATGAAAAGGCCGCCAGTCTAGTGGCACATCGCACTGGGGCCAAGCGCTGGCGACTGTCGGTAAGCGTGGACTTGTCAGCAAACGGCCAGCGCAGTAGTTTTACGTTCTCGCGATTGCAGCCTCAGCGCCCTCGCGACATACGCGTTACGCGCACTATGTTTCGACGATGCCTGCCGTCCACGGCCCATCTGACTGATTCCGCTCGTCGCCTCTGGTAGCGGGCGGTCACCTCAATTCTTCAGGATCAGAAATTCCATGAGCGACAACTCTCGCGTTGCCGAATACGCCATTCATCCACAATTCACCGATCGCTGGTCGCCACGCGCCTTCAATGGCGAAAGCATCCCGCAAGAGACCCTGCTGAGCTTCTTCGAAGCCGCGCGTTGGGCGCCGTCGGCCTACAACTCGCAGCCTTGGCGTTTCCTCTATGCCCGCCGTGACACGCCGAACTGGGAGCGTTTTCTGGGTCTGCTGAATGAATTCAACCGCGGTTGGGCGCAGCACGCATCGGCGCTGGTGATCATCATTTCCAAGACCACTTTCATCGCGCCAGGCGCCACCGAAGAGACGCCTGCGCTGTGGCACACCTTCGACACCGGTTCGGCCTGGGGCCATCTGGCGCTGCAAGCGAGCCTGAGCGGCTGGCACACCCACGGCATGGCAGGCTTCGATCAGGAGCTGACCCGCAAGGAACTGAAAATCCCGGAAGGCTACGCACTGCATGCCGCCGTGGCGATCGGCAAGCTGGGCGACAAGGCGAGCCTGGCCGAGTACCTGCAAGCCCGCGAAACCCCAAGCCCGCGTCGTCCGCTGGCAGAGTTGGTGGCAGAGGGGGATTTTAGCTTGTAATACCTGCGACGCCCTGAGAGCTGATCAAACCTGATCTCCGGGCGCAGGAATGACCTGTGGGAGTGAGCTTGCTCACGAATGGGCTGGTACATCCACAACAGATGTAGGGCCTGTAAGTCTGCTTTCGTGAACAAGCTCGTTCCCACATGGGACTTCAGGATGCCGAGGGCTCAATACCCCTTCGCGAAATCCACTTCCCCACGCAACGCCTCACCCGCCGTAAACGCCTTCAGGTTCTCGACGAACAGTCGGGTCATGGCCAATGGCGAGGTCGGTGCCGAGCTGTGGCCGGTCAACAGCAGGCCCCAGGCGGTCCAGAACGGGTGGCGCTGCGGTAATGGTTCCTGACGGCAGACGTCAATCACCGCGCCTGCCAGATGGCCTTCCTTCAATGCACTGACCAGATCGGCGTCAACCACCGCCACGCCGCGTCCGACGTTGATGAACAACGCCGACGGCTTGAATTGGGCGAACAGCTTCGCATCATAGATATCGTGAGTCTGCGGCGTGTTGGGAAGCAGGTTGATGACGAAATCCACCTCGCCCACCAGCCGTGGCAAATCCTCCAGCGCGCCCACTTCAATGAACGGCGCGAGCGTGCGGACGGTCGAGGCGACGCCATACAGCTCAACGCCAAACGGCACGAGAAACTGCGCCACGCTGACGCCGATATCGCCGGTGCCGACGATCAGCGCCTTGCGCCCGGCCAGGCTCTGCCCCATACGGCCATCCCATTTGCGCTCGACCTGACTCACAAGCCGCGCCAACACTTCGCGCTCGTGAACCAGCATATAAGTCAAAACGAACTCGGCCATGACCTGACCGAAGATACCCACCGCGCGTGTCAAGCGGTAGTCGCGATTGAGCCCGTCAGCCAGCAACGGCGTGATACCGGCCCAGGTCGATTGCAGCCATTGTGGTTTGTGCCCCTGACGCAGCAGGTTCGCCAGCAGGTCAGGTTGCCCTAGCCAGACCGGGGCATCGGCAGCCATTTTCGACAGTTCGGCGGAGTCGCCGCTGCTGAGCACTTCGATGTCGGGAGCGGCCTTGCGAAGCAGTTCGGTGTAAACAACATAATCGTGCTCGGCGATCAGAACGTGCATGGATTCAGAACTCAAAAAATCAGGACATGCGACCGCGGGACATCCGGCTACCACGCTTCATCAAAACAAAGCAGGCCGAAACACCGCGGTCCGGTAAACCCCTGCGCTCAATTGCAGGGTCGAAATCGGTCAGACCGGATCGTTGCGGCGCAGCAACTCTTCGGGCAAATGCTCGATGTACTCGTCTTCGGCCGGCGGCATCTGCAGGTGATAGCCCTGCTTTTCCAGATTGGCCAGCACCGCATGGATATCCTCGCGGGCCAGGGTGCGCTCAGGCGTGAGCACCAGATCGAAGGCGTGCTGCGGCTTGCCGAATGCGCTGAGCAGTTCGTCCGGCATCCGCTCGAGCGCATCGCTCTTGAGCACATACAGGTACATCCCGTTCTTGCGCGGACTGCGATAAATGGAGCAGATACGTTTCAAGGCTGTTCTCCGGCGTTGGCCAGGCTGTCGAGCAGCATCTGGCCCATCAATTCGCGGCGCCAGCCACGCAGCGAATCGGGCAGTTTATAGGGACCGTCAGGGAAACCGGTCTTGAGCAGGGCTTCGAGAGTCTTCTTGCGCAGCATCAGCTCCGGCGCCATGTTCAGGCGTTCGGCTTGTTGCTGGCCAATGGCACGCAGGCTCTTCAATACATTCGACGCTTCGATCGGCAGCGGCTCGGGCAATGCCGGCGGCCACAAATCAGGCGACACGCTGCCGGCCTTCTTGATCAGCTCCAGCAGAAATTCGCCGTCCTGGCGCACGGTCTTGGGGTGCATGTCTTCGATCTTCGCCAGCGCCCCGAGGTTGTCCGGCTGACTCTTGGCCAGCGGCCACAACGCATGCTCGCGCAACACCCGGTTACGCGGCTGATTGCGCAGACGGGCCTGTTGCTCGCGCCAGGCGCACAGTTCGCGCAGCACGTTCAGTTGCGCGCGGGACAGCTTCCAGGCCAGCTTGGCTTCGCGATAGACCTCGTAAGGGTCGATTTCGCGACGCAGGTTGGCTACCAGTTCGGCGCCGTCTTCGAGCACCCAGGCGTATTTTTCGTCGGACAACCGCGGGCGCAGCAGGCTGTAGACTTCGGCCAGATGCACCGCGTCTTCGGCGGCGTAGCTGATCTGGGTTGCGGACAGCGGCCGCTGCAGCCAGTCCGAACGGGTTTCGCCTTTGGGCAACTCGATGTTCAGTACTTCCTGCACCAGGCGCGAATAGCCCATCGAGAACCCGAGGTTCAGATAAGCGGCGGCCAGTTGGGTATCGAACAACGGTGCAGGCAGACTGCCGGTCAGACGCAGCAGGACTTCGAGGTCTTCACTGCAGGCATGAACCACCTTGATGACGTCGGAATTATCCAGCAGCTCGGCCAGAGGCTTCCAGTCATTGATCAGCAACGGGTCGATCAGGTAGGCACGCGAACCATCACCGATCTGCAACAGCGCGGCGATGGGATAGAAGGTGTCGACACGCATGAATTCGGTGTCGAGTGCGACAAACGGCAGTGTCTGCCATTGTGCGCAATGTTGGGCGAGGCTGTCGTCGTCGCGAATCCAGTGAATATCGATGGCCACACGGCTCTCCCTTGAAGAATGGCGCGCAGTATATATCGCTACAGGCGGTTACCGGGCATCCGTCCTGCAAGTCTCGAACAACTTCATCTTCAGTGTTTATTGATAAAGCGCGCAACTGCGACCGTCCATCGGATCGATCATCCGCCCTTGCGTAGCACGTACACGCGCCACATGGCATAACCGGGCAGAAAATCGTGGTGGCCGACGATCCGAAAACCGGCCTCGACGAACTCGGACTCGATCTCTGCCCGACACGCTACGAAGCGGTTACGCGCCGCTGGCGCACCATCGACAGTGCGTCTGAGGCCCTCTTGCCGCCTGCGCCGCCAGGCCTTGATATTCCCATCGACCCATAACGCAACGATGGCGGTATCGCGGGTTACGCGATAGAACTCCTCAAGAATCGCTGTACGTTTTTCACTGTCGGCAACGTGATGGAACAGCCGCATGCAGAAGATGCAATCCACCGAATTGGCGGATAGGTCGATGGACAACGCCGAACTCTGAAACGTGCGAATGCGCTTGCGCACTTCAGCGCAAGTCTTGGCCTCGGCGAGGTCCAGCATGTCTGCAGACGGGTCGGCAGCCAGAATCACTCGGTTGGCATGTTCGGCCAGCACGGGCCAAAAACGACCGGAACCTGAAGGCATATCCAGCACCAGGCCAGGCTCGCCGGCGTCGCGCAGTGCCTGACGCGCCAGTTGGGCATCGCGCCACAGGCTCAAGCGCCGGGCCAGACCCTGCTCGTGGCGCCGCACGTATTGCTGCGCCTGGCTGTCCTCGGTCACGTGCTCATTCATTGGCCAGTACCCCGTCCGTATATATCCCTCGGCAGCCGGCGAACATATCCAGCGCCGGGTTATAGACACGGGTGCGAACCTGCAACAGCCCCAACATCGAATGGAACAGATTGTCCTGGCTCAGTGGCGCACCGCGTTCTTTTTGCAGGCAATGCGTGTTCACCGCGAACGACTGCTGATAGTTGTCGGAGAACCAGGCAATCATCGGCACATGTTTCTGTTGATCAGGCGCAAGCATATAAGGCGTGCCGTGCAAAAACAGGTTGTATTCGCCCAGAGACTCGCCATGATCGGAAAGATACAACATCGCGGTATCCACCTTGTTCTGATTGCTGCGCAGGATATCGATCAGCGAAGCCAGTACATGATCGGTATACAACAGGGTGTTGTCGTAGCCGTTGACGATACTTTCCCGAGAGCAATTATTCAGTGCATTGCTTTCACAGACCGGCGTGAACTTCTCGAACGCTTTCGGATAACGCTTGAAGTATTCAGGGCCGTGACTGCCCATCTGGTGAAGTACCAGCACCGTATCCTTATTCAGGTTATCGATGAAGCTTTGCAGGCCCTGTAGCAGAATCTCGTCGCGACACTCATTGTTGGCGCACAGCACAGGGTCCTTGAGGTTGCTGACGTCCTGCAAGGTCACGCGGTCGCACGTCCCCTTGCAGCCGGACTGGTTGTCGCGCCAGATCACATCCAGACCGGCGCGCTTGAGCACGTCGAGCATGCCTTCCTTATTTCTCGCAACGCTGGCGTCGTAGTCCTTGCGGCCCATGTTGGAGAACATGCATGGCACCGACACCGCAGTTTCGGTGCCACAGGAATGCACGTCGGTGAAGGTCAGCACGCCGAGCTCTTTCTTCAATTGCGGAGTGGTGTCGCGGTTGTAGCCGAGGATGCCGAAGTTCTCGGCCCGGGCGCTTTCACCTACCACCAATACCGTCAGCGACTTGCGCTTGTGCTGCTGCCAGTCGCTGGAGAGTTTCGCGTCCTGACCGATGCTCACGAACGGTTGCTGCGCCGATTTGACCCGCTCACTCAAGTACCCGGCGGACGCAGCGATGTAGTTGCTCGGCACCACCATCAGCCGCAGTTCATGGTGGTTGCGAAACAGTGAAGACAACCCCTGGTAATTCATCAACGCCACGCCACCGATCACACTGGCGCAAACCGCACTGACCAGCACTTTGCTCAAGACTTCCCGCGGCCAGCGGCGATAGTGAATCGGAAGCTTGCAGACGATAAGTGAAGGCAAAACACCCAACAGCAATAAATAAGCGAACAGTTTGAGTGATAATAAATCCTGCACTTCGCTGGCGTTGGTTTCGGCAAAGTTGCGAAACATGCCCGAATCGATCAACACGCCGTACTGGTTCATGAAATAAGCCACACCGGCGCTGATCATGAACAACACAAGCAATACCGGCTTCAAAACTTTCCTGAAGGCAAACAGCGTCAGGAACATATTGAACACACAGAAAATCATGACCGCAAAAGCGCCGCGCAATAACACCCCTTTACCGTTGAAATCGGTAATGGCGAACAAATGCTGCCAGAGCGTCAGGTTAAACCCGACCAATAAGAAAAGACTGGCGAGCACGGTCACGAGCTCAGGACGAACTGCTTTTACGTTCAGCATGGAGGGTCTGTGTGCCTGAAAAGGGAACGCCGATAAAGAATGGAAACTCCTTCGACGTCGCAAACTTTAGGCAGCTGGCCATCAATTTTTTGTGAAAAGGATGAGAACAAATGGTGGGGTTTGAATTCTTTGGTTGTCGCAGGATTCGGTGCTGAAAAACCTGTTTGCCACGCCACGAATGTGCAGGAGCCGGCTTGCTGCGGCCGCGTTCGGACGAACGCGTACTTCTCAGTCACAACTGCATCAACCGACACTCCGCGTTCACCAGCAGGCTGGCTTCCTACACTGGATTGGCGGCCAATTTGGGAGAGGTGACCGATCCAGTGGTCATGCGAGCATCGCTTGCCATCGCATCCTCAATAATCATCTGCGCCGCCTTCTCGGCAATCATTACTGTGGGCGAGCAGGTGTTGCCGGAGGTGATGGTCGGCATTATCGACGCATCGACCACACGCAAGCCCACTACGCCGTGAACCCGCAGGCGTTCGTCTACCACGGCATCCGGCCCCTGCCCCATCTTGCAGGTGCCCACCGGGTGAAAAATGGTGGTGCCGATGAGGCTGGCGGCCTGACGCAATTCTTCCTCGGTACGCAGCTTGGCGCCGGGCAGATACTCGACGGGTTCGTAACTGGCCAGCGCTGGGGCGGCAGCGATGCGGCGGGTCAGGCGGATCGCGTCGGCGGCGACTTTCAGGTCGGTATCGTGGCTGAGGTAGTTGGGGCGAATGATCGGTACCGCATCGGCCAGCGGCGAGCGGATTTCCACGGTGCCACGGCTTTGCGGGCGCAGGTCGCAAACGGACGCCGTGAAGGCGGGAAAGCCGTGCAAAGGCTCGCCGAAGCGCTCCAGTGAAAGCGGCTGCACATGGTATTCCAGATTCGCCGAGGTCTGTTCCGGACCTGAGCGGGCGAACGCCCCCAATTGACTTGGCGCCATCGCCAGCGGACCGCTGCGATTGAGGGCATAACGCAGCCCCATGTTCATCTTGCCCCACAGGCTACCCGCCATCTGGTTCAGGGTATGGCCGTTGCTGACCTTGTAGATCAGCCTCAGCTGCAAGTGGTCCTGCAAGTTGCCGCCAACACCCGGCAACTCGTGGCGCACGCCGATGCCGAGCTTTTCCAGCAGCGGACGCGGGCCGATTCCCGAACGCTGCAACACCATCGGCGAGCCAATCGAGCCACAGCACAGAATGATTTCCCGCTTCGCACGCAGCTGCTGTTGCTGATTGCCAACCTTGGCCAGCACCGCACTTGCCCGTCCCTTTTCGAACTCGATTCGCGATACTTCGGCGTTGGTCATCACAGTAAGGTTCGGCCTCTGCAGGACAGGACGCAAAAAAGCTTTCGAGGCATTCCAGCGCACGCCGCGCCGCTGGTTGACCTGAAAGTAGCTGCAGCCTTCGTTGTCGCCGCCATTGAAGTCAGGAATCGAAGCGATACCGGTTTGCGCAGCGGCCTCGCGAAATGCATCGAGCAAGGTCCACGACAGTCGCTGCTGCTCCACGCGCCACTCGCCCTGGGCGCCATGAAGGTCGGAATCTCCGGCGAAATGGCTTTCCGAGCGTTTGAAAATCGGTAGCACGTCCTGCCAGCTCCAGCCCTTGTTGCCCGCGGCCGCCCAGCCGTCGTAGTCGCGGGACTGGCCGCGCATGTAGATCATGCCGTTGATCGACGAACAGCCGCCCAGCACCTTGCCGCGGGGGTAGCTCAGCGTGCGTCCGTTCAGGCCGGGTTCGGCTTCGGTCTTGAAGCACCAGTCGGTGCGCGGATTGCCGATGCAGTAGAGGTAACCCACCGGCACGTGGATCCAGGCGTAATTGTCCTGCCCGCCCGCTTCGAGCAGCAGCACACGATGAGAAGGGTTGTGCGACAGTCGATTGGCCAGCAGGCACCCGGCCGGGCCCGCGCCGACGATCACATAGTCATAGAGCACACTGTCGGTTTGCATGTGTCCCTCGTCGATCTTTTTGTTTTTATCGAGGGCCCATCCTGATGTTTTTTGCGACAAAACAAAAGACCGCCGCATGTTGCCATGGGGCGGCCTTTACTCACACATCCCGCTTGTAGGAGCGCGCTTGCCCGCGGTGGCGGCGCGTCAACGCTGTATCTTTGGCTGATACGCCGCCATCGTGGCCAAGCACGTTCCTACAGCTGCGCCTCTCGGTGCTTACACCGCGCTACGGCGGTAGCTGCGATAGTTGGGCATCCAGAAGTTACGCTCGATGGCTTCCAACAACATCTCTTCGGTGGTTTCCAGCGCGACGTTTTCGGCTTGCGCCTGTTTGGCCACCGCCAATGCGATCTTCTTGCTCACGGTCTGGATTTCCTTCAACGGCGGCAGTACGGCGTCGCCCTTGCCGGTGACCATCGGCGAGCATTCGGCCAGCGCGTTCGAGGCCGCCATCAGCATCTTGTCGGTGATACGCGTGGCTTTCGCCGCGACCACGCCCAGACCGATGCCGGGGAAGATGTAGGAGTTGTTGCACTGAGCGATGTGGAACGTGCGGTCGCCTACAGTCACTGGTGCAAACGGACTACCGGTCGCGACCAGCGCCTCGCCGTTGGTCCAGGTCAGGACTTCCTGCGGCGTGACTTCGACCTTGGAGGTCGGGTTGGACAGCGGCATCACCAGCGGCTTGGCGCAGTGCTTGTGCATTTCGCGGATGACCTGCTCGGTGAACAGGCCACGCTGGCCCGATACGCCAATCAGTACCGTCGGTTTGCCGTGGGTGACCACGTCCAGCAGCTCAGGGTAACCCTCGCCGCTCGACCAGCCCGCCACGTCGCCCGCCTTCTGGGCAAGGTTTTTCTGGAAGTCCAGCAGGTTGTCCATGCTGTCGGTCAGCAGGCCGAAACGATCGACCATCATCACGCGCTTGCGGGCTTGGGCTTCACTCAGGCCTTCGATCACCATCGCGGCGATGATGTGCTCGGCGATACCGCAACCGGCGGAACCGGCACCCAGGAACACCACACGCTGTTGGCCCAGGGTTTCGTTCTTGGCCTTGCAGGCCGCCAGGAGCGTGCCCACCGCCACCGAGGCAGTGCCCTGAATGTCGTCGTTGAAACAGCACAGCTCGTCGCGGTACTTCTCCAGCAACGGCATGGCGTTGGTCTGAGCGAAGTCTTCGAACTGCAGCAGCACCTCCGGCCAGCGACGTTGAACGGCTTCGATGAACAGCGCGATGAAGTCGTCGTATTCCTTGCCGGTGACACGCTCATGGCGCCAGCCCATGTACATCGGGTCGTCCAGCAGCTCCTTGTTGTTGGTCCCCACGTCGAGCACGATCGGCAGCGTGTAGGCCGGGCTGATACCGCCGCATGCGGTGTACAGCGACAGCTTGCCGATCGGGATACCCATGCCGCCGATGCCCTGGTCGCCCAGGCCGAGAATTCGCTCGCTGTCAGTCACCACGATGATCTTGATGCGATCTTTGGTTGCGCTGCGCAGGATGTCGTCAATGCGATCGCGCTCGGGGTAGGAAATGAACAGGCCGCGATGGGTGCGGTAGATCTTGGAGAATTCCTGACACGCCTGACCCACGGTCGGTGTGTAGATGATGGGCAGCATTTCTTCCAGATGCGAGTCCAGCAGGCGGAAGAACAACGTTTCGTTGTTGTCCTGGATCGAACGCAGGTAAATATGCTTGTCGAGGTCGCTCGCGCACTGCTTGTACTGGTTGTAAACGCGGGTCACCTGCTCCTCGATGGTTTCAACGTTCTGCGGCAGCAGGCCGACCAGATTGAAATCCACCCGCTCCTGCGGTGTGAAGGCGCTGCCCTTGTTGAGCAGCGGCATCTCAAGCAGCGAGGGGCCGGCGTAGGAAATATATAAAGGTCGCGAGGTCGTGGTCATCAGTAATCGCCTTTTCTCTATTTGCTCTATCAATACAGGTTCGAAACGGCGCCCCGGAGGTCGGTTTTCACGACGCTCGACGCAGGTCCGTGCGAAGAAAATAGGGGGAGATGAAAAATCAGGGTGCCTATCTTACTCGTGTCGGAGCGATTGCGACATTTTGTCACTCATTTGATTGCTGGTTGATGGCTGTAGCAGATAGCCATGGAGGTGAAAGAGTTGTCAGGAACGCTTGCGTGAGCATCGCCCTGCCCACAACGCCAACTCACCTTGACCAGTCGGAAACCTTGCTTCTAGACTCAATGCATACGTATTCACAATATTTATCGTCAACGACACATCTGCGCCAATATTGGCAAACAATCATAAGAAGGTGAGCAATGATGCATGAACTCCAAACCCTGACCCAAGGCCGTCCCATTGCCATCGTGGGGGCGGGTCTGGTCGGTGCCGGATGGGCGCTGGTATTCGCCAGAGCCGGACTTCCCGTTCGGATCTACGACGCCAATCCGGCAATTTCGAGCGCCGCGGTGCCATTGATCGAGGGGCAGATCGCTGACCTCACCGCCCACGGATTGCTGAGCGAACCGGCCGACGCGATCCTGGCGCGCCTGACGGTCTGCGACACGCTGGCCCAGGCCGTGGACGGCGCCGTGTACGTTCAGGAGTCGATCCTGGAACGCACCGAGATCAAGCGCTCACTCATGCTCGAGCTGGAAGCGGTCGCCGCACCGGACCTCATCATCGGCAGCTCGACGTCGGGCATTCCTGCGTCGGCGTTCGCCTCGGGCCTGAAGATCACGCCCAGAGTCATCATCGCTCACCCCGTCAACCCGCCATACCTGGTGCCTGTGGTTGAAATAGTACCCTCCCCTGACACCGCGCCGGAGGTCGTCGAATTCACGGCGGCGCTGATGGAAGCAGTGGGGCAGAGCGTGGTGCACGTGCGCAAAGAGATAGACGGCTTCGTGCTAAATCGCCTTCAAGCGGTGCTGCTGCGCGAAGCCTGGGCATTGGTGGAAGAAGGCGTCGCCAGCTGCGAGGATATCGACAAGACGGTGCGCGACGGCCTGGGTTGGCGATGGTCGTTCATGGGGCCGTTTGAAACGATCGACTTGAACGCTGTGGGCGGCGTGGCCGACTATGCCCAGCGCCTGGGGCCGCTTTATCGAAGCATCGCCGACTCGCGGTCCCACGCAGGTGAGTGGAGCCCCGAGCTGATCGCGAACGTCGAAGCTCAACGCCGCCAATTCCTGGCTCACGATCAGCTTGAAGCACGCCGAGGATGGCGTGATCGCGCACTCATGGCCTTCAGCGCCCAACGTCGCACCTTCGAACGCGATTGAGGTTCTTCGCCACCCCTTGCCAGAGGGTGGCTGAGCATCATTGCGCCGTCCAGCCCCCATCCACCTTCAAGGACGTCCCGGTGACCATTCTCGCCGAAGGCCCCGCGAGATAAAGCGCAGCGCCAACGACGTCCTCCATTTTCGCCATATGCCCCATGGGGATTTTCGAGACCAGAAACGCTTCTTTCTCGGGGGTGTCCACGATCTTGCGCACCATCGGCGTGTCGACGAAGGTCGGGCACAGTGTATTCACCCGAATGCCCCGATCGGCCAGCTCGACAGCCATGGCCTTGGTCAGCCCTTCCACCGCGTGTTTGGTCATGCAGTACACCGTGCGATTCGGCGAGCCGACATGACCCATTTGCGACGAGACGTTGATGATCACCCCCGCATCCGCCCCGGCATTGGCCAGCATCTTGCGCACAGCTGCCTGCGCGGTCACGAAACACGCACGGACATTCAGGTCGATCATCGCGTCCAGATGCTCGTCGGTGACGTCCAGCATCGGCTCAGGGAAGTTCGTGCCAGCGTTGTTCACCAGAATATCCAGCCTCGGAACGTCACTGATCACAGCCCGAATCGCAGCGCTGTCGGTGACATCGCAGACAACCGTCGTGACCTTGCCGCCTCTGGCGCGAATGATCTCTGCGACCCGATCCAGATTGGCTTGCGTGCGGGCAACCAGAATCAGATCTGCACCCGCCGCACTGAATGCCAGCGCCACCCCGGCCCCGATTCCAGTGCCCGCGCCGGTCATCAACGCCACCTTGCCATCGAGCCGAAATGAGGGCATGCCCAGCGATTCGTATTCATTTGCCACCGTGTTGTCTCCCTGAAGGGCGTGTCGTAAAGATAAATGCATACGTATTCAAACGAATGTTAAAAGAGCTTGGGGTGGTTTGGTAGGGGCACGGCAGTTCGATTCAGCTGAGGTTTGCGACTGCCACACTCGGAGCGACACACCCGGACGCACCCGCTTTGTCATCATCGAGCGATATAACGCATCCGTTCGTGCACAAACGTGTGTCAGGCCGGGCCTTTGGGGTCAGCCAACCGACCTCAAAATGTTTCAGCGATGGGGGAATTTAGGCCACGAACGTCGCATTTAGCAGCAAAAAGTCCTTTTCACCCTTTCGATCCACTTCGAGTGAAGGCACAATCGCCGTCCTTTTTCGGCTGGCATTGGCGGAGGCCACGAAATGATCAAAACGCCGTACTACCTCATTGATAAAGAAAAGCTGCTGCGCAACATGGAAAAGATCGCGTACATGCGCGAGCAATCCGGTGCCAAGGCCCTGCTGGCGCTCAAGTGCTTCGCGACCTGGTCGGTGTTCGACCTGATGCAGCAGTACATGGACGGGACCACGTCTTCGTCGCTCTATGAATTGAAGCTGGGTCGCCAGAAGTTCGCCGGCGAGACCCACGCGTACAGCGTGGCGTGGGCAGATGACGAGATCGAAGAGATGCTCGAAAACTGCGACAAGATCATCTTCAACTCCATCAGCCAGCTGGAGCGCCATGCTCCGGCCTGCACAGACAAAGTGCGCGGTCTGCGCGTCAACCCGCAGGTGAGCAGCTCTGATTACCTGCTGGCTGACCCGGCGCGACCGTTCAGCCGCCTGGGCGAGTGGGACCCCGAGAAAATCGAGAAAGTGATCGAGCAGATCAGCGGCTTCATGTTCCACAACAACTGCGAAAACGGCGATTTCAGCCTTTTCGACCAGATGCTGTCGACCATCGAAGAGCGTTTCGGTCATTTGCTGCACAAGGTCGAGTGGGTCAGCCTCGGTGGCGGCATCCATTTCACCGGCGAAGGCTATCCGCTGGACGCGTTTTGCGCACGCCTGAAGGCTTTCTCGCAGAAATACGGCGTGCAGGTGTATCTGGAGCCGGGCGAAGCCGCCATCACGCAAAGCGCCTCGCTGGAAGTCACCGTGCTTGACACCCTGTACAACGGCAAGCACCTGGCCGTGGTCGACAGCTCTATCGAAGCGCATATGCTGGACCTGCTGATCTATCGCCTGGACGCCAAGCTGGCCCCCAGCGCGGGCGAGCACACGTACATGGTGTGCGGTAAATCGTGCCTGGCGGGGGATATCTTCGGTGAATACCCATTCGATCGTCCGTTGGCCATCGGCGATCGGCTGTCGTTCGTGGACGCGGCGGGCTACACCATGGTCAAGAAAAACTGGTTCAACGGCCTGAAAATGCCGTCCATTGCGGTGAAACAACTCGACGGTACAGTCGAAGTGGTTCGTGAGTTTGGTTTCGACGATTACCTGTCCAGCCTCTCGTAAGCTGGCGGAAAGGAGAGAGAAAGAAATTGAAGAAGAACGTTCTTATCATTGGTGCAGGAGGTGTCGCCAAGGTGGTGGCCCACAAGTGCGCGCAGCATAACGATGAACTCGGTCGTATTGCCATCGCGTCGCGCAACATCTCCAAGTGCCAGGCCATCATCGACAGCGTCAACGCCAAGGGCAGCCTCAAGCAGCCTGCGCAAATCAAGGCCTATGCCCTGAACGCGCTGGATATCGAAGCGACCAAATCGCTGATTCTGGAAACCGAATCGCAGATCGTCATCAACGTCGGCTCCTCGTTCCTCAACATGTCGGTGCTGCGTGCCTGCATCGATACCGGCGCGGCTTACCTGGATACCGCCATCCACGAAGAGCCGGGCAAAGTCTGCGAAACGCCGCCCTGGTACGGTAACTACGAGTGGAAACACCTCGAGGAATGCCGGGAGAAAAACGTCACCGCCATTCTGGGCATCGGCTTCGATCCGGGTGTGGTCAACGCCTATGCGGCGCTGGCGCAACAACAGTATTTCGACCGCATTGATTCGATCGACATCCTCGACGTCAATGCCGGCTCCCATGGCAAATATTTCGCCACCAACTTCGACCCGGAAATCAACTTTCGCGAATTTACAGGACAGGTGTGGAGCTGGCAGAACAGCCAGTGGACCAGCAACACCATGTTCGAAGTCAAGCGCACCGACGATCTACCAGTCGTAGGCGCGCAGGACCTCTACCTCACCGGCCACGATGAAGTGCACTCGCTGTCGAAAAACCTCGACGTGCCCAACGTGCGATTCTGGATGAGCTTCGGTGCGCACTACATCAATGTGTTCACCGTACTGAAAAACCTCGGCCTTCTTTCCGAGCAACCGGTCAAGACCGCCGAAGGCGTCGAGATCGTGCCGCTGAAAGTGGTCAAGGCCGTACTGCCCGACCCTGCCTCACTGGCACCGGGCTATACCGGCAAGACCTGCATCGGTGATCTGGTCAAGGGCACCAAGGATGGCAAGCCGCGCGAGGTGTTCATCTACAACGTCGCCGACCACGAAGAAGCCTTCGCCGAAACCGATAGCCAGGGCATCTCCTACACCGCAGGCGTGCCGCCAGTCGCAGCGGCCCTGCTGGTTGCCCGTGGCGAATGGGATGTGAAGCGCATGGTCAACGTCGAGGAGCTGCCTGCACAGGCGTTCCTGAAGGCGCTCGACGTGATGGGCCTGCCGACTCGCATCAAGGATGAGAACGGCGATCGTCCCTGGGACGAGTAAGCCTCGAGCACGGGTGCGCTCGTATTGGGCGCACCTTGTTTCAATTCGCCCCCCCTATGTCAGCAGACGGCACCCTGCACCCACACAAACGAACGGGCACGGACGAAGCCTCCCAGATGCTGCATGCCGACCGAGCCATTCACGCGGTTTGAGTTGAGCAAGGATGTGAGGAGTGTGTGAATCCGGGCACTCATCTGATCCAAGCAATGGGAAGAAACAGATCAGGAAAATGACAAGGGTTAGAGTCACCGAGCCCGCGGTCAGCGGCGGGGGAAAACTGGCGAAGCTGAGGCGGTAAGCAACTCCGATCCATAGAGGGATTGCGATTAAGCCGTCAGTCGAGCTATACGATGTCCCTGATCAACGATCTTCCCTCTTGCGACTTTCCTGATGAATTCTACGAGGTAGTGGTGCTTCCAGAAGCTATGACCGTGAGCATTGCAGGCAAGAAGCTGGCTCGGCTGCGGGGACGCGTTGGGCTGTGTTTTGTCGCGATGTTGTCCATGATTGCAGGCATGACTGACGCAATCGGCTTCATGGCCACAGGGAATTTCGTCTCGTTTATGAGTGGTAATACGACACGCTTGGCAGTGTCCATCGATAGCGAAAGTCCCATCCTTGCAATGCGCATCGCAATGCTCATCGTTGCATTCGTCATTGGCAATGCAATTGGGGTTATTGCCTCCCGCTGTTCAAGGCGACGGGCCTGGCCATTGCTCTTGGGAGTCGGACTTCTACTCTGTCTGTGCGGATTGATCGGTGAGAGTCCCACGCCCTTTCTGCTAGCGGTCATCGCGATGGGGATGATTAATGCCGTTGTTGAAGAGGTAAATGGCTTGCCGATAGGACTCACCTACGTCACGGGTGCCCTTTCCAGATTTGGCCGAGGATTAGGCCGCTGGGTGCTGGGCGAGCGCCGCAACGGCTGGCGAGTTCAGCTTATCCCTTGGGGTGGAATGCTTGCCGGTGCCATCGCCGGAGGGCTTCTAGCCCAATCCTTCGGAATGAAGGCGATGGTTGTCAGCGGACTGTTTACCCTGGCATTGGCCATTGTGTCTGCGGCGATTCCCCGGAGCTGGCAGCTCAGTTTTATGCCGCGGTAACCACACTGCGGACTCATTACCACGCTCGAATTCCGCGCGCCGCCACGCGTGTTCATACTGCCTGACCCAATTGATTTCGATTAAAAGCGCCTGATGGTGCGCAGCCTTTCGTTGGCGTAGTTGATCGCGGACATGCGCTTGTGCGGGTAATAAAAACCCGCCGACGCGGGTTCGCTGTCCAGACTTTTGGTTATCCTGGCTCGCTATTGGGACGCGGGACCATTAACTGCACGTACAGTCCACCAGAATCCCAACTTCGGGTAATGGCGCCACCGGTCGACTTGGCGAGCCGATCAATCATATGCGTGCCGAAACCGGATCTCTCTGGCGGCGCGGCTATCGGCGGACCGCCAACCTCCCGCCAATCGATTCTCAAAGCGTCATCTGTGCGAGACCAGCGGACATGAACCTCGCCCTTAGCGACACTCAGCGAACCATGCTTAACGGAATTGGTGGCCAGTTCATGAAAGAAAAGTGCGAAGGTATTACAGAGCGCCTGCGGGACTAGTTGTTTCGGCCCTGTAAACCGACATTGCGACCCGAACGGATTCAGGACCGAGGCAATGAACGCCTCCATGTCAACGTTCGAAATATCCGGTCCGGCCAGCACAGACTCATAGGCCCGACCAAGCGCACTCAGCTTGTTGGACACAATTCCAGCCACCCCATCCGGTCCGCCGGACGCGCGAGCTTCTCTGTCCGACATCATTACGACTGCGCCGACCACCGAGAAAATATTTTTTATCCGATGGAGCATCTCGCGTGAAAGCAGTTGCTCTCTCTCCAAGGATTTATCCAGTTGGCGCCGAAGCAACGTCTGCTCGGTTACATCTCGCGAAACGCAGACGATTGAACTCACCTTCCCTGCCCGGTCAACGACGGGAGTAAGGAGATTATCCCAATAGGTGATCCGCTCGGGCCCCTCGCTATACCCCGCGAATCGAGCAGTATTGCCGCTCAATGCCTGGGCGAACGCATCGGTGGCGGCAGAGTGAACCGGCGAAGGGAGTAGTGTTATCCAGGCGCTTCCCTTGACCTGTGCTTTGGTCACACCCAGAGCAAGACAGCCTGCGCTGTTCATGGTTACCAATGTGCCGTCTGGAGCGAGGATTTTTAAGCAATCTGGAGTCGCATCAAGCATTGCGCTCTGTGCTTCAAGGTCAGCGGCATAAATCTCGTCATTATCTCGATGCATACTCAGCCGCCCCGCAACCCAGACCATGGGCTCAAGATAGAGCAATTGCGAGGCAGCAACAAACTTGACGTTGTTCACAGGTCCACTCGTCGCCATGCTCTGCCAGCGATGTGCCAGGACAAACCACTGGCTTCCCACGCCATCCGGTCCGCGTCGCTACGTTACGCGCATAATTCGGATGACTGTGAACCACTGATCACAAGGCCCGCGCTTCTGGACGTGTTTCGGACAGCTATGGCGGGCGTGGCATGGACGAGAAGGAATTTGAGCCAGTGGTTGCCGGCATCTGGTACACACAAGGGGGCAGCAATGGTTTCGCAGATCATAAGGGTATTGAAGGAATAGAGCACTTGTAGTGGTCTAATGAAACCGGACACTCATTTAGGCGAGAATACCCGCCAGACTGAGGTGGCAGATGACCAAGCAG
>NZ_NKHL01000108.1:0-511 GCF_002934685.1 Pseudomonas bohemica | reverse complement strand
TCAGACCTGGGGCCCGTCCGCACTCACCGCCAATCCCGATTGACCTGCCGCACGTGATGCCGCCCCACGAATACCCAGTCAATGAACACCACGAAACTTTCGATCACCAGCGAAAACAGCAACGCACACGACCAACGTTGCAGAAACTGTGGGAGCGAGCTTGCTCGCGAAGCGGCCAGTGAACCCGACACAGACTTGGCGCCTGACATTCAGCTTTCGCGAGCAAGCTCGCTCCCACGGGGTCGGAGATCAGACCTGGGCGCCGTCCGCACTCACCGCCAATCCCGATTGACCTGCCGAACGTGATGCCGCCCCACGAACACCCAGTCGATGAACACCACGAAAACTTTCGATCACCAGCGAAAACAGCAACGCACACGCCCAACGTTGCAGAAACTGTGGGAGCGAGCTTGCTCGCGAAGCGGCCAGTGACCCGACACAGACTCGGCGCCTGACATTCAGCTTTCGCGAGCAAGCTCGCTCCCACGGGGTCGGAGATCAGACCTGGGGC
>NZ_NKHL01000084.1 GCF_002934685.1 Pseudomonas bohemica | reverse complement strand
GCCGCCGAAGGTGGTTCTGCTGCGGTTGAAGCGGTCTCGGCTGCTCACGACGCAGGCAAATCGTCCTTCGTCAGCGAAGAGTTGGCCAAGTCCGATCGTCCTGAATTGACTGCCGCCAAGATTGTCGTCTCCGGCGGTCGCGGCATGCAGAACGGCGACAACTTCAAGCACCTGTACGCGCTGGCCGACAAGCTCGGCGCTGCGGTTGGCGCTTCCCGCGCGGCCGTCGACGCAGGTTTCGTACCCAACGACATGCAGGTCGGTCAGACTGGCAAGATCGTTGCGCCACAGCTGTACATCGCCGTCGGTATCTCCGGCGCGATCCAGCACTTGGCCGGCATGAAGGATTCCAAAGTGATCGTGGCGATCAACAAGGATGAAGAAGCGCCGATCTTCCAGGTCGCCGATTATGGTTTGGTCGCGGATCTGTTCGAAGCTGTGCCGGAGTTGGAGAAGCTGGTCTAATCCAGTCACCTGACTTATAAAGAGAACCCGTTCGTTTCGGGGCTGTTCGAAAGCGTTGACCGTCGAGATTTTTCGATGACTTGCGCCTTCCACAGCCTTGAGTGAGCGGGTTTTTTATTGGCTCGGAAAAAGGATGTTGCCATGTCGTCGCCCAGGCACACGCTGACATCGGTGGTTACAGGATGGTTGCTTTTGCAATCGATGAGCTCCCTCGCGGCAGGTACCTGCGAGCGGCTGGTGGTGACCGGCAGCCCGGATGCACCGCCTTATCTGTGGCGCGACCCGCAGGATCCAAGGCATCTGATGGGCGCCAATGCCGATCTGCTCAAGGAGGCGGCCATGCAAATCGGCGTCAAGGTCGAGCTGCTCTATGCGGGCAAGCGCAGCCAGGCCCTCGAAGAAGTGCGCACCGGGCGCATGGACCTGCTCGCGGACACGCCTCTTAATAGCAACGAGTTGGAGTCGCTGGATTTCATCCATCCGCCGATTACCCAAAACGAAATCATGGTCTGGACCCGCGTCGGACAAGCTCAGCCATTCGACTCCTTGGCCGACCTGCATGGGCATCCTGGGGCGATCTCCGAAAAAACCCGCGTCACCTCGGGCTTCGATGCGGCAATCAAAGAACACCTGAACCTCGAAAAACAGCCGAACCTGACTCAGGCGTTTCAGAAGCTGATGTTGGGGCAGGTCGACTTCGTGCTGGCTGGTCGTTATGCGGGCATGGCCTTGACCCAGACTCTGGGCATGTCCCAGGATTTGCCTGCCCAGCCGCTGCCGCTGGACCGTCCCGGCTTGTACCTCGCGCTGTCATTTAATTCGGCCTGCAACGATTCACGGTTGCGCGGACAGCTGGCGAAAAAAATGACAGAATTGGCGGCTTCGGGCCGCTCCGGCGAAGCCATCGCGCGCAATCTGGAACTCTGGAAAGCGCAGTTGCAGCAGCCAACCAGCGCCGTAAACCAGTAGGAATGTTTTTTTGAGCGTTTTTTTGAAAGTACGATTTTTATTCGTAGCCCTGGCAACCGCCTCATTGTTCGGCTGCGCAAATGATCCTGCACCCATTGAGCAACTGAAGCTCACGGAGCAGGCTGTCGCCCAGGCTACCGCCGTGGGCGCCACCGATGACGAACCAGACATGGCCGCCGCCCAGGCGAAACTGGCCCAGGCGCAGGCAAACATGGCTGACCAATCCTACAAGCAAGCGCGCATGCAGGCCGAACAGGCCGAGCTGGATGCGCGACTGGCCGAAGCCCGAGTGCTGACCGAGAAGAGCGAAGAGCAACTCACTCAAGTGAACACGCGACTGGATCGTCTGCGCAAGCAACTGGGGGCGGCCCAATGAACCGCATTCCTCGGATATTGAGCGTTTGTCTGCTACTCGGCAGCGCAGGCTTATACGGTTGTGCCGGGCATCAGAACAGTGAACAGGCGTTGCAAAGCGCCAACGCCGATTTCCAAAAGGTGAAAGGCGACACCAATGTGTTGCGCAGCGCGCCAAGGGATGTGATTCGTGCAGGTGAACTGTTGGCGCGGGCCGAGCGTCTGTCCAGCTACGTCGGCAGTTCGGACGATGTCAGCCATTACGCATATTTGAGCAGCCGCTACAGCGCTATCGCGACCGAGCACAGTCAGCTGCTGCTCAATCAGGAGAAGCTCGCGCGTCTGGAACTCGAGCGTCAGCGTCTGCAACTGGCCCTGCGCGAAGCCAAGCTTTCCGGTGCCCAGCAGCAAGGCAAGTGGGCCGAGGATCAGGTCATCAGCCTCTCGACTCAGCAGGGCGAGCGTGGCCTGGTGATGACATTGGGCGACATGCTGTTCGACACGGGGCGCGCGGAGCTCAAAAGCTCGGCCAATCGCACTGTGTTGAAGGTCGTGCAGTTTCTGCAGTTCAACCCCAAGCGGGTCGTTCGAATCGAAGGTTATACCGACAGCACCGGTGACAGTCAGGAGAACCTGCAATTGTCCCGAGATCGCGCCCAGGCGGTGGCGGATGTGCTGTCTGATCTCGGCATCGAGGACGAGCGGATTCAGGTCGAAGGTTATGGGAACCAGTTTCCTATAGATGCGAATACGTCTGAGCATGGCCGTGCGCAAAACCGTCGTGTGGAAATCGTGTTTTCGGACGATAAAGGCAAGCTCAGCGCTGCCCGATAAAAAATATTGTTCATGCGGCCCGGTGTTTTATGAAAGCCGGGCTTTTTTGTGGAAAAACCGCCGCTTAGTTGGCGGATATGGCACGTGAAATTTTTCAGCAGCCTTAAGAAAGACTGGTCGATGAGCTAACTGCCCCCGTACACTTGGCAACTGTTCCGGTGATCTGTTCGATCTGATTGCCGTTCGTGATCACAGATGGCCTTGCAAGCATGGATTCGAGGGGCGCCAAATGACCAATCTTCTGCTGTATCAACGTATCGCCCAGCAGTTGGCCGAGGACATTCGTCGCGGCGTTTATCAGCCGGGCGAGCGCGTCCCTTCCGTTCGAAAGATGAGTTCCCAGCTCAACGTAAGTCATGCGACGGTGCTCCAGGCTTACGCCAATCTTGAGGATCAGGGGTTGATCCGTGCTCGTCCCCAGTCCGGTTATTACGTTCACCAGACACCCGCGCTTACGGCGCCGACGCCCGATATCGCAAGGGTCGAGCGGCCTGGCCTGGTCACCCGCGCGAGCATCATTCAGCAAGTGCTGGTGGAAGCGCGGCGGGAAGGTGTCTTCGCATTTGGCGCAGCGGTGCCTCATATCGATTACTTGCCGCTGCGCGCCTTACATCAACAGTTGGCCAAGGTCACACGGTTCCAGAGCCCTCGCGCTTTCAACTATATGTTCAGTCCTGGCTTCGAGCCGCTACGGCGCCAGGTGGCGATCCGCATGCGCGACGCCGGCGTCGTGGTCGACCCCTCGGAGGTGGTGATTACCCACGGTTGTGTGGATGCGCTGCAGATGTCGTTGCGGGTGCTCACCAGCCCCGGCGATCTGATTGCCGCCGAGTCACCGACCTACTACGGATTGCTGCAACTGGCGGATTTGCTGGGATTGAAAGTCATCGAAATTCCCAGCGACCCGAACACCGGGATCAGTCTGGAGGCTTTGCAATTGGCGGCGAATCAGTGGTCGATCAAGGCATTGGTGATGACCTCGCGGCTGAGCAATCCGCTGGGCAGCACCATGCCCGAAGAGCGACAGAAGCACCTGTTGCGATTGGCGTCGGACTTCGATATCCAGATCATCGAAGACGATATCTACGGCGAGTTGATGTATGAGCAGAACAAGACCAAGGCGCTGAAGGCCTTCGATCGTCTGGGGCGGGTGATCTATTGTTCGAGCTTCTCCAAGACCCTGTCGCCGGGCGTGAGGATCGGCTGGATGATCGCCGGCAAGTACCAGGCGGAAATCCAGCGATTGCAGACCTTCAGCACGCACTCGGCCTGCAGTGTGACGCAGATGGCAGTGGCGTCTTACCTTGAGAACGGCGGTTACGATCGTCATTTGCGCTATATCCGACAGGAGCATCGCAAGAACCTCAGCGCCTTCCAACTGGCGGTGCAGCAGATGTTCCCTGAGGGAACCCAGATCAGCCGACCCGCAGGGGGCTTCATTCTCTGGATAAGCTTGCCGGGAAGGGTCAACACGCAAGAGCTGCACGTCCGTGCACTGGAGCAGGGCATCAGTATCGCGCCGGGCTTGATCTTCAGTAATACAGAGCAGTTCAACCACTGTATTCGCCTGAACTGTGGGTTGCCGTGGAACCGAGAGGCGGAGCGGGCGCTGATGACGGTGGGCATGCTCGCCAAGCAGTTATGCCAGGACGCTGGTCAGGCGTGGTGAACTCCATAGGAGTGGCGTTTTCCATCACTTGAAGGGGCTTGCTGACAGGCATTCACTTGTCAGTGGCCGTGCAAAGAGCCAGCATATGGCTTCTGCCTATTTTTCTGCCGCCCAAATATGAATTCACTGCGTTGTATCGGCCTGCTGTTAATGGTGTTGCTGAGCGCCTGTGACGCCGACAAGGCGCCTGCGCCACCGGCCAAAGTGTCCGCTCAAGCGCCCGCTCAAGTGTCTGACGCGAAGACGCCACACACTGCCGCGCCTGTTGCTCAGGCGCCTGCGCAAGCTCCTGAACAACCTTCTGAGAAGGTGCCTGGGGCTGCTGTACCAGTGCATGAATTGAAACCAAATGTATCGGTTGTTCCCGTCATTGCTGCAAGCAAGCCTGATCCGCTCACCTCCGAAGCTGCGAAGAAAATGACCACCGCGGCGAAGGCAGCGGCAGTCGAGCAGAAGACACCAAGTGTCAACGCTAAATCAGCCAAGGTTAAAGCGGATAACGCCGAAGTCGCCAATCGTGCGCCAGTCGCCAGCAAGAGCAAATCGGCATCCCAAGTGGTAAAAGATACCCGTTTGCCCAAGGCAACCCTGGACTTGAGCTTGCCTGCGGATATGGTTAAACAGCTGACCCCGCCGCCGGGTGTCGTTACCGCTGCCGCGAAACCGAAGTCCCCGGCTGCCGGGGCCAAGCCGCTTCTGCCGAAGATGTTTCCCGACAGCAACAGTGACCCTGATTTCCAGCTTCAAGGACGTTTGCTGAGCAATGAAATGCAGCTTCAACTGCGTAATGAAGCGCGCAAAGACGTGGAAGGTGCAGCACTGGATTTCACATTCAAGCAGTAGTACCCGCTGGCTTGTCGCCGGATCCTGCATTTTCAAACGTTCGTTTTAGCGGGTACTATCCGTTCATCTCCCATCGCCTCCTGTGAGGATGTTTTCCATGGAATGCCGTCCGGGCTGCGGCGCATGCTGCATCGCGCCTTCGATTTCTTCGCCGATTCCCGGCATGCCGCAAGGCAAATCGGCGGGAGAACGTTGCGTGCAGCTTTCTGTCGACATGCTGTGCCTGATTTTCGGCAAGCCGGAACGGCCGGCGGTCTGCAGCCGTTTCGCTGCGGAGCCGGAAGTCTGTGGCAGCAGTTCCGAGGAGGCAGTCCGCCTGATTGGCTGGTGGGAGCAGGCCACTTCCCTCGCTTGATGGACGAGGGGAGGCTCAATCACAGCGTTGCACGACATCTGATCGGCATCTGAACTACAGACAATAAGGAATAAGATATGGGTTCGTTGTACCGGATTGCATTTGGAATTGGCATGATTGTAATGGTCGCCAGTGCCGCCCAGGCTGATGACTGGAAAGTGGCCAAGGACGAAGACGGGATCAAGGTTTCGCTCGGTGATGTCGCGGGGTCGCAGTACAAGGCGTATCGGGGTGTGACAACGATCAAGGCCAGCGTCGCAACACTGCGCAGCTTGCAGGAGGATGTAGCAGGGGCCTGTGCCTGGGTTCACGAATGCAAGTCGCAGAAAATTCTCAAGCACGAAGGTGACAGGACCTGGACCTACACCCAGTTCAATACCCCGTGGCCCGTGACCCCGCGGGATTCGGTTCTGCAGATCACCACGGTCGAAGGAGCGGATGGCAGCCTGATGCGCAACCTACTGGGTGACCCCAAGTACATTCCGGAAGAAAAAGGCTTCGTACGGGTCGCTCAGGTTGAAGGCTACTGGAAGCTTGTTCCAAAAGGCCCGAGCGAGACCGAGGTGACCTATCAGGTGCACACCGAGCCGGGCGGCAGCGTGCCTTCCTGGCTCGCCAACAAGTTCGTTGTCGATGCCCCGTTCAACACATTGAAAGCGCTGAGAGAGCGAGCAACGAAGTGATCGGATGACCGATACAGTTCTCGCGGGAATGAAAAAAGGCTGCCACTGGCAGCCTTTTTCGTTTCCCAGTTGCTTAATGGCGTCTGTGCTTACTTGCGTTCTGCAAGTGGAACGATGTCGCGAGATACTTCGCCGGTATACAGCTGGCGAGGACGGCCGATCTTGTATGGGCTGGAGAGCATTTCTTTCCAGTGCGATATCCAGCCGACAGTGCGTGCCAGGGCGAAGATCACAGTGAACATGCTGGTTGGAATACCGATCGCCTTCAGGATGATGCCCGAGTAGAAGTCGACGTTCGGGTACAGCGAGCGCTCGATGAAGTACGGATCGGTCAGCGCGATCTCTTCCAGGCGCATGGCCAGTTCCAGCTGCGGATCGTTGGTGATGCCCAGTTCGCGCAGTACTTCATCGCAAGTCTGCTTCATCACGGTGGCGCGCGGGTCACGGTTCTTGTAGACGCGGTGACCGAAGCCCATCAGTTTGAACGGGTCGTTCTTGTCCTTGGCCTTGGCGATGAATTTGTCGATGTTCGAGACATCGCCGATTTCATCGAGCATGGTCAGCACGGCTTCGTTGGCGCCGCCGTGGGCAGGGCCCCACAGCGCAGCGATGCCGGCGGCGATACAGGCGAACGGGTTGGCGCCCGAAGAGCCGGCCATGCGCACGGTGGAGGTCGAGGCGTTCTGTTCGTGGTCGGCGTGGAGGATGAAGATCCGGTCCATCGCCTTGGCCAGCGTCGGGCTGATCGGTTTGATCTCGCACGGCGTGTTGAACATCATGTGCAGGAAGTTTTCCGCGTAGCTCAGGTCGTTGCGCGGGTACATCATGGGCTGGCCCATGGAGTACTTGTAAACCATCGCGGCAAGGGTCGGCATCTTGGCGACCAGGCGGATCGCAGAGATTTCGCGGTGTTGCGGGTTATTGATGTCCAGCGAGTCGTGGTAGAACGCCGAGAGGGCGCCGACAACGCCGCACATGACCGCCATCGGGTGAGCGTCACGACGGAAGCCGTTGAAGAAGGTCTTGAGCTGTTCGTGCACCATGGTGTGATTCTTCACGGTGACGACGAATTGGGCTTTCTGTTCGGCGGTTGGCAGTTCGCCGTTGAGCAGCAGGTAGCAGGTTTCCAGGTAATCCGATTGCTCGGCCAATTGCTCGATCGGGTAGCCGCGGTGCAGCAGAATACCGTTGTCACCGTCGATGTAGGTGATCTTGGATTCGCATGAGGCGGTCGACATGAAGCCTGGGTCGAATGTGAAGCGTCCGGTGGCGGTCAGGCCGCGTACGTCGATTACATCGGGACCAACGGTGCCGGTCAGAATGGGCAGCTCGACGGGGGCAGCGCCCTCGATGATCAACTGCGCTTTTTTGTCAGCCATGTGGCCTCCTATTTATGCTTCAAATCATCAGACAGGCCCCCCACGCAGGGCCCGCATCACTATAGTGAGATAAATTCTAAAGTCAATTTGCCGAAAGTGTTGTGTGAGAAGGCTTTAACCCAGGGTTTTCCTCGAAATTCCCTGCCGTTTACGCCTTTTATTCCGCTAAAGCAATCCGCCATTAGGGGTGGGTCTGTGCGTTGTCATTAGTTGCCTAACTGTCTATACTCGGCACCCGACCGCCAGGGGCTTGCAGGCCCGTTTTTCTGGGGGTCGTCACTTCCTGGGTAGTGGGTACCTGACCAGTGCACTTCCCAACAACTTGCCCTGATTGTTAGGGGCTCTTCAGTGTGAAAAAAAGCCGTGAAAAGCCAACGACCTGTAAATCTAGACCTAAGGACCATCAAACTCCCCATCACCGCGATAACGTCGATCCTTCATCGCATCTCCGGCATCATTCTCTTCGTCGGCCTTGCCATCATGCTTTACGCATTGAGCAAGTCGCTGGGTTCCGAAGAAGGTTTCGCCGACGTGAAGGCATCCTTGACCAGTCCGCTGGCCAAGTTCATCGCGTGGGGGCTTCTGTCTTCCCTGTTGTATCACCTGGTGGCCGGTGTTCGTCACCTGATCATGGATACGGGTGTCGGTGAGACGCTGGAAGGCGGAAAGCTGGGCTCGAAAATCGTCATCGCCATTTCCCTGGTGCTGATCGTTCTGGCGGGAGTTTGGATATGGTAACCAGCGTTACGAACCTGTCTCGTTCGGGCCTCTACGACTGGATGGCGCAACGCGTCTCCGCGGTAGTGCTCGCGGCTTATTTCATTTTCCTGATCGGATACCTGATCGCGCACCCTGGCATCGACTACGCCACGTGGCACGCTCTGTTCTCGCATAACGGAATGCGCATCTTCAGTCTGTTGGCCCTGGTTGCCCTGGCCGCTCACGCCTGGGTCGGCATGTGGACCATCGCGACCGACTACCTGACCCCGATGGGGTTCGGCAAGTCCGCACTGGCTGTGCGTTTCCTTTTCCAGGCGGTGTGCGGCATTGCGATGTTCGCGTACTTCGTCTGGGGTGTGCAGATTCTTTGGGGTATCTGATTCATGGCTAACATTAATACACTCTCATTCGACGCCATCATCATTGGTGGCGGCGGTGCAGGCATGCGTGCTGCGTTGCAGCTGGCTCAGGGCGGCCACAAGACCGCTGTAGTCACCAAGGTTTTTCCAACCCGCTCGCACACCGTGTCCGCACAGGGCGGCATCACCTGCGCCATCGCGTCGGCCGACCCGAACGATGACTGGCGCTGGCACATGTACGATACCGTCAAGGGTTCCGACTACATCGGTGACCAGGACGCTATCGAATACATGTGTCAGGAAGGCCCGGCAGCGGTCTTCGAACTGGACCACATGGGTCTGCCGTTCTCGCGTACCGAAACAGGCCGTATCTACCAGCGTCCGTTCGGTGGTCAGTCCAAGGATTTCGGCAAAGGCGGTCAGGCTGCACGTACTTGCGCGGCGTCCGACCGTACCGGCCACGCGCTGTTGCACACCCTTTACCAGGGCAACCTGAAAGCAGGCACCACCTTTCTGAACGAGTACTACGCCGTTGACCTGGTGAAGAACCAGGACGGCGCGTTCGTGGGTGTGATCGCGATCTGCATCGAAACCGGCGAAACCATTTACATCCGCGCAAAGGCAACTGTACTGGCTACCGGCGGCGCAGGCCGTATCTACGCTTCGACCACCAACGCCCTGATCAACACCGGTGACGGTATCGGCATGGCGCTGCGTGCAGGTGTCCCGGTTCAGGACATTGAAATGTGGCAGTTCCACCCAACCGGCATTGCCGGCGCAGGTGTACTGGTTACCGAAGGTTGCCGCGGTGAAGGCGGTTACCTGATCAACAAGCACGGCGAGCGTTTCATGGAGCGTTATGCTCCCAACGCCAAAGACCTCGCTGGTCGTGACGTTGTAGCTCGTTCCATGGTTAAGGAAATCATCGCGGGCAACGGTTGCGGTCCTAACGGCGACCACGTGATGTTGAAACTCGACCACCTGGGCGAAGAAGTCCTGCACAGCCGCCTGCCGGGTATCTGTGAGCTGTCCAAGACCTTCGCGCACGTTGACCCGGTTGTCGCGCCGGTTCCAGTCGTTCCGACCTGCCACTACATGATGGGCGGCGTTGCCACCAACATCCATGGCCAGGCGATGACTCAGGACGCCGAAGGCAACGACCAGGTCATTCCTGGCCTGTTCGCGGTAGGCGAAGTGGCCTGCGTATCGGTTCACGGTGCCAACCGCCTGGGCGGCAACTCGCTGCTCGACCTGGTGGTATTCGGTCGTGCTGCCGGTCTGCACCTGGAAAAAGCGCTGACCGACGGCATCGAATACGCCGAAGCCAGCAATACCGACATCGACGTCGCACTGAGCCGCCTCAACAGCCTGAACGAGCGCACCGATGGCGAAGACGTCGCGACCTTGCGTCGTGAGCTGCAAAACTGCATGCAGAACTACTTCGGTGTGTTCCGTACCGGCGAATACATGCAGAAGGGCATCGAGCAGTTGGCTGACCTGCGCGTTCGTATTGCCAACGTCAAGATCAACGACAAGTCCCAGGGCTTCAACACCGCGCGTATCGAAGCGCTGGAGTTGCAGAACCTGCTGGAAGTCGCCGAAGCCACTGCAGTCGCTGCAGAGGTGCGTAAGGAATCCCGCGGCGCTCACGCCCGTGAAGATTTCGAAGATCGCGACGATGAAAACTGGCTGTGCCACACCCTGTACTTCCCTGGCGAGAAGCGGGTTGCCAAACGTGCAGTCAACTTTGCGCCGAAGACCGTACCGGCGTTTGAACCGAAAATTCGGACTTACTAAGGGTGGCTGCTATGTTGAAAGTCGAAGTTTATCGCTACAACCCCGATACCGATACGGCGCCTAAGACCCAGGTGTTCGATGTGGATACCGGCGGCAAGGACCTGATGGTTCTGGACGTATTGGCGCTGATCAAAGAGCAGGACGAAGGTTTTTCCTATCGTCGCTCCTGCCGTGAAGGCGTGTGCGGTTCCGACGGTATGAACATCAACGGCAAGAACGGCCTGGCGTGCATCACGCCGCTGTCTGCGGTGGTCAAGAACAACAAGCTGGTGGTGCGTCCGCTTCCTGGCTTGCCGGTGATTCGTGACCTGGTCGTCGATATGAGCATCTTCTACAAGCAATACGAGAAGGTGAAGCCATTCCTGCAGAACGATACGCCGGCTCCGGCCATCGAACGTCTGCAGTCGCCTGAAGAACGTGAGAAGCTGGACGGTCTGTACGAGTGCATCCTGTGCGCCTGCTGCTCGACTTCCTGCCCTTCGTTCTGGTGGAACCCTGACAAGTTCCTCGGTCCAGCGGCACTGCTGCAAGCCTACCGTTTCCTGGCTGACAGCCGTGACACCAAGACCCAGGAGCGCTTGGCATCGCTGGACGATCCGTTCAGCGTGTTCCGTTGCCGCGGGATCATGAACTGCGTGAACGTCTGTCCGAAAGGCCTGAACCCAACCAAGGCTATCGGTCACGTTCGCAACATGCTTCTCACCAGCGGTATCTGATGTTCGTTGCACCTGTTATTTGAAACTGTTGTACCTGTAAACGCTGCGGCGCAGGCTTCAACCGGCGCCGTAGTTTTAACCTGAGCAGCGGTCATATGGCTGCGGCTCTTATTTTGAAGAAATGAGACCAGCAGGGGCATCCGGGCTGGTACCCGGACTATCTGCGTGATCCTGGCGACTTGGTGCAGTCAGCGACTCGATACGGTCGCTGCATGGACTTTCAAGTGCTGCTTGGGTGTCGACGCCGATGGTGTCCCCTAACCGAGGGTGACCAAGCATGCAAGAAAGCGTGATGCAGCGCATGTGGAACAGCGCCCACCTTTCCGGTGGTAACGCTGCCTATGTGGAAGAGCTCTACGAGCTCTACCTGCACGACCCTAACGCTGTGCCAGAAGAGTGGCGCACCTACTTTCAGACGTTGCCGGCTGACGGCAGCACTGCCACCGATGTATCGCACTCTACGGTTCGCGATCATTTCGTGTTGCTGGGGAAAAACCAGCGCCGCGCTCAGCCGGTCTCCGCCGGTAGCGTGAGCAGCGAACACGAGAAGAAGCAAGTCGAAGTGCTGCGACTGATCCAGGCATTCCGTATGCGCGGCCATCAGGGTGCGCAACTCGATCCTCTGGGTTTGTGGAAGCGTACTGCGCCAGCTGACCTGTCGATCAATCATTACGGCCTGACCGACGCTGACCTCGATACCACCTTCCGTGCCGGCGACCTGTTCATCGGCAAGGAGGAGGCGAGCCTACGCGAAATCGTCGACGCCTTGCAGAAGACATATTGCCGCACCATTGGCGCCGAGTTCACGCACATCGTCGATTCCAACCAGCGCAACTGGTTCATGCAGCGCCTCGAAAGCGTGCGTGGCCGTCCAGCTTACCCCGCCGACATTCAGAGCCATCTGCTCGAGCGCGTCACTGCGGCCGAGGGTCTGGAAAAGTACCTGGGTACCAAATACCCAGGCACCAAGCGTTTCGGTCTGGAAGGTGGCGAGAGCCTGATCCCGATGCTGGACGAACTGATCCAGCGCTCCGGCTCCTACGGCACCAAGGAAATCGTCATCGGCATGGCCCACCGTGGCCGTCTGAACGTCCTGGTCAACACCTTCGGCAAGAACCCGCGCGAGCTGTTCGACGAGTTCGAAGGCAAGAAGAAGGTCGAACTGGGTTCCGGTGACGTGAAATACCACCAGGGTTTCTCGTCCAACGTGATGACCACCGGCGGCGAAGTTCACCTGGCGATGGCTTTCAACCCATCTCACCTGGAGATCGTATCTCCAGTGGTGGAAGGTTCCGTGCGCGCCCGTCAGGATCGTCGCAACGACGCCACAGGCGAGAAAGTGCTGCCGATTTCCATCCACGGTGACGCTGCGTTCGCAGGTCAGGGCGTGGTTCTGGAAACCTTCCAGATGTCGCAGACCCGCGGCTTCAAGACTGGCGGTACGATCCACATCGTGATCAACAACCAGGTCGGTTTCACCATCAGCAACCCGCTGGATGCGCGCTCCACCGAGTACGCCACCGACGTTGCCAAGATGATTCAGGCGCCGATTCTCCATGTGAATGGCGATGACCCTGAAGCCGTCATGTTCGTGACCCAGTTGGCCATCGACTACCGCATGCAGTTCAAGCGTGATGTGGTGATCGATCTGGTCTGCTACCGTCGTCGCGGGCACAACGAAGCTGACGAACCAAGCGGCACCCAACCGCTGATGTATCAGCAGATCGCCAAGCAGCGCACGACCCGTGAGCTGTACGCCGACTCCCTGGCCGCTGCCGGTGTCCTCGACGCTGCCGGCGCTCAGGCGAAGGTCGACGAGTACCGCAACGCGCTGGATAACGGCATGCACGTTGTGAAGAGCCTGGTCAAGGAGCCCAACAAGGAGCTGTTCGTCGACTGGCGTCCATACCTGGGCCACGCCTGGACCGCGCGTCACGACACCCGTTTCGACCTCAAGACGCTGCAGGAACTGTCCGCCAAGCTGATGGAGCTGCCGGAAGGTTTCGTGGTTCAGCGTCAGGTTCAGAAGATCTACGAAGACCGCCAGAAGATGCAAGCCGGTGGCCTGCCGATCAACTGGGGTTACGCCGAAACCATGGCTTACGCCACGCTGGCGTTCGAAGGTCACCCGGTGCGCATCACTGGACAAGACGTCGGTCGCGGTACGTTCTCGCACCGTCACGCCGTTTTGCACAACCAGAAAGACGCGAGCACCTACGTCCCTCTGCAGAACCTGTATGCCGGTCAGCCACGCTTTGACCTGTACGACTCGTTCCTGTCGGAAGAAGCGGTACTGGCATTCGAATACGGCTACTCGACCACCTCGCCCAATGCGCTGGTGATCTGGGAAGCCCAGTTCGGTGACTTCGCCAATGGTGCGCAGGTAGTGATCGACCAGTTCATCACCAGTGGCGAGCACAAGTGGGGTCGTCTGTGCGGTCTGACCATGCTGCTGCCACACGGCTACGAAGGCCAGGGCCCCGAGCACTCCTCGGCGCGTCTTGAGCGTTACCTGCAACTGTGCGCCGAGCACAACATTCAGGTGTGCGTGCCGACCACGCCGGCTCAGATCTACCACCTGTTGCGCCGTCAGGTGATTCGTCCGTTGCGCAAACCGTTGGTTGTGCTGACGCCGAAGTCGCTGCTGCGCCACAAGCTGGCAATCTCGACCCTGGAAGATCTGGCCGAAGGCTCGTTCCAGACTGTCATTCCGGAAATCGACACCCTCGATCCGGCCAAAGTGACGCGTCTGGTGCTGTGCAGTGGCAAGGTCTACTACGACCTGCTGGAAAAACGCCGTGCCGAAGGCCGCGAAGATATCGCCATCGTGCGTATCGAGCAGCTCTACCCGTTCCCGGAAGACGACCTGATGGAGGCCATCGCGCCTTACACCAATCTGACCAATGTGGTCTGGTGTCAGGAAGAACCGATGAACCAGGGCGCCTGGTACAGCAGTCAGCATCATTTGCGCCGTAGCATCGGCAATCACAACCGCAACCTCGTTCTTGAGTACGCCGGTCGTGACGCTTCTGCTGCTCCTGCCTGTGGCTACGCTTCGATGCACGCCGAACAGCAGGAAAAACTGCTGAAAGACGCGTTCACTGTTTAACGCCTTCGCGCACTAGAAACCGAATTAAGGAATTACAGACAATGGCTATTGAGATCAAAGCCCCCTCTTTCCCGGAATCCGTTGCCGATGGCACCATTTCCAAATGGCACAAACAGCCGGGCGAGGCGGTGAAACGTGACGAGCTGCTGGTCGACATCGAGACCGATAAGGTCGTCCTCGAAGTTCTGGCCGAAGCTGACGGCGTGCTGGCGTCCATCGTCAAGGGCGAGGGCGATACCGTTCTGTCCAACGAGCTGATCGCAACCCTGGATGCGGGCGCTACCGCATCGGCCGCTCCTGCTGCTGCACCGGCTTCTGCCGCTGCTGCTCCTGCTGCCACCCCGGCAGCCGCGCCTGCCGCAGCCCCGGCTGCTGGCGACGAAGACGCTATCGGCGCTCCGGCTGCCCGCAAGCTGGCCGAAGAAAACGGCATTGCCCTGTCCAGCATCAAGGGCACCGGCAAAGATGGTCGCGTCACCAAGGAAGACGTGGTGGCTGCCATCGAAGCGAAGAAATCCGCTCCAGCCGCCGCACCTGCTGCCAAGCCTGCCGCTCCGGCCGCTTCCGCGCCTGTGTTCGCCGCTGGCGACCGCACCGAGAAGCGCGTTCCGATGACTCGTCTGCGTGCCAAGGTTGCCGAGCGTCTGGTTGAAGCCCAGTCGACCATGGCCATGTTGACCACCTTCAATGAAGTCGACATGACCGAAGTCATGGCACTGCGTTCGAAGTACAAGGATCTGTTCGAGAAGTCCCACAACGGCGTACGCCTGGGCTTCATGTCGTTCTTCGTCAAGGCTGCCACCGAAGCGCTGAAACGCTTCCCGGCGGTCAACGCTTCGATCGACGGTTCCGACATCGTTTACCACGGCTATGCCGACGTAGGCGTTGCGGTTTCCAGCGACCGTGGTCTGGTTGTGCCGGTTCTGCGTAACGCAGAGCAGATGAGCTTGGCTGAAATCGAAGGCGGCATTGCCACCTTCGGCAAGAAAGCCCGTGACGGCAAACTGTCCATCGACGAGATGACTGGTGGTACCTTCACCATCACCAACGGTGGTACTTTCGGTTCGATGATGTCGACCCCGATCGTCAACCCGCCACAAGCGGCCATCCTGGGCATGCACAACATCGTTCAGCGCCCGATGGCGATCAACGGTCAGGTTGTCATTCGTCCGATGATGTATCTGGCACTGTCCTACGATCACCGCTTGATCGACGGTAAAGAAGCTGTGACCTTCCTGGTGACCATCAAGAACCTGCTGGAAGATCCGGCTCGTCTGTTGCTGGATATCTGATGAGGCAGCCCCGGGCTGCAAGCCGCAAGCTTCAGGATAGAAGCAGGCCGGCATGCAGCTCGGGGCCCCGTAGTTCGCATCCAATGAATAAGTCGCAAGCCCGATCTGCAGTTCATCGCGGATCAGCTTGTAGCTTGCAGCTTGAAGCTCGCAGCTAAAGAGGAACTCTTTGTTATGTCCCAGAAATTCGACGTGGTAGTGATTGGCGCAGGCCCTGGCGGTTATGTTGCCGCCATCAAGGCCGCGCAACTTGGTCTCAAGACTGCCTGCATCGAGAAGTATCAGGATAAAGAGGGCAAGCTGGCTCTCGGCGGTACCTGCCTGAACGTTGGCTGCATCCCGTCCAAGGCGCTGCTGGACAGCTCCTGGAAATTCTACGAAGCCAAAAACCAGTTCAACGTTCACGGTATCTCGGTATCCGACGTGAAGATTGACGTGGCTGCCATGGTCGGCCGCAAGTCCCAGATCGTCAAAGGCTTGACCGGTGGCGTCGCCAGCCTGTTCAAGGCCAACGGCGTCACTTCCCTGCAAGGCCACGGCAAACTGCTGGCCGGCAAGAAAGTCGAGCTGACCAAGCCTGACGGCACCACCGAAGTCATCGAAGCCGACAACATCATCCTGGCCTCCGGTTCGCGTCCGATTGATATCCCACCGGCTCCGGTCGACCAGAACGTCATCGTCGACTCTACCGGCGCGCTGGAATTCCAGACTGTGCCTGAGCGTCTGGGCGTTATCGGTGCCGGCGTTATCGGCCTGGAACTGGGTTCGGTATGGTCGCGACTGGGTTCCAAGGTCACCGTTCTGGAAGCGCTGGAGAAGTTCCTGCCAGCGGCTGACGAAGCGGTTTCCAAGGAAGCGCAGAAGACTTTTACCAAACAGGGTCTGGACATCAAGCTGGGCGCGCGCGTGACCGGCTCGAAAGTCAACGGCAACGAAGTTGTCGTCAATTACACCGACAAAGACGGTGAGCAGAACATCACTTTCGACCGCCTGATCGTTGCTGTAGGCCGTCGTCCTGTGACCACTGATCTGCTGGCCTCCGACAGCGGCGTCGATATCGACGAGCGCGGCTTCATCTTCGTCAACGATCAGTGCGAGACCAGCGTTCCTGGTGTCTACGCGATCGGCGACGTGGTCCGTGGTCTGATGCTGGCACACAAAGCCTCTGAAGAAGGCATCATGGTGGTCGAGCGCATCAAGGGTCACAAGACCCAGATGAACTACGACCTGATCCCGTCGGTTATCTACACTCACCCGGAAATCGCGTGGGTCGGTAAAACCGAGCAGACCTTGAAGGCCGAAGGCGTAGAGGTTAACGTCGGCAGCTTCCCGTTCGCGGCCAGTGGTCGTGCAATGGCAGCCAACGACACTGGCGGTTTCGTCAAGGTTATCGCTGATGCCAAGACTGACCGTGTACTGGGTGTACACGTCATTGGTCCAGGCGCGGCAGAGCTGGTTCAGCAGGGCGCGATCGGGATGGAGTTCGGCACCAGTGCCGAAGACATCGGCATGATGGTCTTCTCCCACCCGACGCTGTCCGAAGCCTTGCACGAAGCTGCTCTGGCTGTGAATGGCGGCGCCATCCACATCCAGAACAAGAAGAAACGCTAAGAAAAACCACGACGGAGCGCCCGTCGCGGGTCTTGCTCGCAAGACCTGCCGCGGAAGGTCCGTTGGACTCGAACTCCCGGCAGACATCGAACCGGCACTGAGGTGCTGGCGAGGGGTCTTCCGGGAGAAGCGGTCACAGGTGGTGCGGCACGCTTAGACGAGCAGCACCGAATGCGCAGTACCTAACGAAGACGGTAATAAGCATGAATCTTCACGAGTATCAGGGTAAGCAGCTGTTTGCTGAATACGGCCTGCCGGTATCCAAGGGCTTTGCAGTAGACACCCCGGAAGCAGCAGCAGAAGCGTGCGACAAGATCGGCGGAACCGAGTGGGTCGTCAAAGCCCAGGTTCACGCAGGCGGTCGCGGTAAAGCGGGCGGCGTCAAGCTGGTTCGCAGCAAGGAAGACGCAGCTGCGTTCGCTCAACAGTGGTTGGGCAAGCGTCTGGTCACTTACCAGACTGATGCCAACGGTCAGCCAGTCACCAAGATCCTGGTTGAGTCGTGCACTGACATCGCCAAAGAGCTGTACCTGGGCGCTGTAGTCGATCGTTCGAGCCGTCGTATCGTGTTCATGGCTTCCACCGAAGGTGGCGTGGACATCGAGAAAATCGCTCACGAAACACCTGAGAAGATTCTCAAAGCCACTATCGATCCACTGGTTGGCGCTCAGCCATTCCAGGGTCGTGACCTGGCATTCCAGTTGGGCCTGGAAGGCAAGCAGGTTGCTCAGTTCGCCAAGATCTTCGTCGGCCTGGCCAATCTCTTCCAGGATCACGATCTGGCTCTGCTGGAAGTGAACCCGCTGGTAATCAAGGCTGACGGCGATCTGCACTGCCTGGACGCCAAGATCAACATCGACGCCAACGCCATGTACCGTCAGCCAAAGCTGAAGGCTTTCCACGATCCATCGCAAGATGATCCACGTGAAGCCCACGCTGCCAAGTTCGAACTGAACTACGTGGCACTGGAAGGCAACATCGGCTGCATGGTCAACGGTGCTGGCCTGGCCATGGGCACCATGGACATCGTCAACCTGCACGGCGGCAAGCCAGCCAACTTCCTCGACGTAGGTGGTGGCGCTACCAAAGAGCGCGTGACCGAAGCTTTCAAGATCATCCTGTCCGACACCAACGTCGCTGCAGTACTGGTCAACATCTTCGGCGGTATTGTTCGCTGCGACATGATTGCCGAAGGCATCATCGGTGCGGTGAAAGAAGTCGGCGTGAAAATCCCGGTCGTTGTCCGCCTTGAAGGCAACAACGCTGACCTGGGCGCTAAAGTACTGGCAGAAAGCGGCTTGAACATCATCGCTGCTACCAGCTTGACCGACGCTGCTCAACAAGTCGTCAAAGCTGCGGAGGGCAAATAATGAGCGTCCTGATTAATAAAGACACCAAAGTTATCTGCCAGGGCTTCACCGGCTCGCAAGGTACTTTCCACTCCGAACAAGCCATTGCCTACGGCACCAAAATGGTTGGCGGCGTGACCCCAGGCAAAGGTGGCACCACCCACCTGAACCTGCCGGTGTTCAATACTGTTGCCGAAGCTGTGAAGCAAACCGGCGCTACCGCTTCGGTTATCTACGTTCCGGCTCCTTTCTGCAAGGATTCGATCCTGGAAGCTGCTTTCGGCGGCATCAAGCTGATCATCTGCATCACCGAAGGTATCCCTACCCTCGACATGCTGGATGCCAAGGTCAAGTGCGATGAGCTCGGTGTTACCCTGATCGGCCCTAACTGCCCAGGCGTCATCACCCCGGGCGAGTGCAAGATCGGCATCATGCCAGGTCACATTCACTTGCCAGGCAAAGTCGGTATCGTGTCGCGTTCCGGCACCCTGACCTACGAAGCTGTGAAGCAGACCACTGACGCCGGTTTCGGTCAGTCCACCTGCGTCGGTATCGGCGGTGACCCGATTCCGGGCTCCAACTTCATCGACATCCTGAAGCTGTTCCAGGAAGACCCGAAGACCGAAGCGATCGTCATGATCGGTGAGATCGGCGGTTCGGCTGAAGAAGAAGCGGCTGCCTATATCAAGGCACACGTGACCAAGCCAGTCGTTTCCTACATCGCTGGTGTGACTGCTCCTCCGGGCAAGCGCATGGGCCATGCGGGCGCGATCATCTCCGGCGGTAAAGGCACTGCAGACGAGAAATTCGCTGCGCTGCAAGACGCTGGCGTGAAGACCGTGCGTTCGCTGGCAGACATCGGCAAAGCCCTGGCTGAGCTGACGGGTTGGGAAGTGAAGAAGGCTTAATTGCCGTCTGATCACTGCCTGATCGACAAAAGCCACCTTCGGGTGGCTTTTGTCTTTTCGGCTTTTGAGTAATTGTCGTTGACAAGCCGAACACATTTTTCGCTACCCCCGATCTACTGTAGGAGCCAGCAAGCCGCTCCTACAGGTTTCGCGGTGTAACGGGATTGACCCCTGTAACAGCCCCTGTAGGAGACGTCGGAGGTTACGACGGCAGCGAACGCGGCGGGTCAGCTCATCAAGAGGCAGTTGGCCTACCGCGACCGCCGCCAAGCGGTACTGCTACAGGCTTGCCCCCATGGATCGGCGGTTTGGCGCAGTACCTGTAAAAGACGTAATGGTCGACGACTTCTCTCAATGCTGTAGGGCTTTTCCGAAATGCGACCTGAACGTGCGTTCATCGGTCGCACCGCCCTGTATTGGGGCGGCAAATAGAGTAGGCTACCCGCCATTTTGCGTGTTCGGCCCCCACAAGGAGCCGTCGTGCCCCACGGGCCTGTTCTAAAAGGACGGGTAGCATTTCCCTCGACCCTTCGGGAAATCCTCTTCTTAATTCCGATTCAGCAGTGTGGTTTCTTTGATGAAAGTGTTGAAAGGTCAGGACATTCTGGCGCTGGGTTTCATGACGTTCGCGTTGTTCGTGGGTGCTGGCAATATCATCTTCCCCCCAATTGTTGGCCTGCAGGCCGGTCCGCATGTGTGGATGGCGGCGTTGGGCTTTCTCGTAACGGCGGTAGGTCTTCCCGTGGTGACCGTCATCGCCCTGGCCAAGGTCGGCGGCGCCATGGATGCGCTGAGTAGCCCGATCGGCAAGGTCGCCGGGACCATACTCGCCGCAGCGTGCTACCTGTCGGTGGGCCCCCTGTTCGCCACGCCGCGTACCGCTACTGTCTCCTTCGAAGTCGGCCTGGCGCCACTGACCGGTGAAAGCCCGCTGGCCCTGTTGCTCTACAGTCTCGTGTATTTCCTGCTGGTGTTCTGGATCTCCCTGTACCCAGGCCGTCTGCTGGACACGGTAGGGCGCTTCCTCGCGCCGCTGAAAATCATTGCGTTGGCCGTATTGGGCATCGCTGCGTTCGCGCTGCCCGCCGGTGATGTCGGAACCGCACAGCCTGTTTATGTCGCGGCTCCATTTTCTCAGGGGTTCATCAACGGCTACCTGACTATGGATACCCTCGGTGCACTGGTGTTCGGCATTGTCATCGTCAATGCGATCCGCTCCCGTGGCGTCGAGTCGCCACAGTTGATCACCCGCTACGCCATCATCGCCGGCCTGATCGCAGGTGTCGGTCTGGCGCTGGTGTACATCAGCCTGTTCCGTCTTGGCTCAGGCAGCCACGCCATTGCAGCCACTGCTACCAACGGCGCGGCCGTGCTGCACGCCTATGTGCAGCACACCTTCGGCTCGCTGGGCAGTGGCTTCCTCGCCGTGCTGATTTCGCTGGCGTGCCTGGTCACTGCGGTAGGTCTGACCTGTGCCTGTGCCGAATATTTCAGCCGTTTGCTGCCGCTGTCCTACAAAACCCTGGTAATCCTGCTGGCTGCGTTCTCTCTGCTGGTATCGAACCTGGGGTTGACCAAGCTGATCCAGTTCTCGATCCCGGTGCTCACGGCGATCTATCCACCCTGCATCGCCCTGGTCGCACTGAGCTTCTGCAAAGACTTCTGGCAGGCCCAGGGCCGCGTAGTGGCGCCAGTGATGCTGGTGTCGTTGCTGTTCGGCATGATCGATGCGCTCAAGGGCTCGGGCCTTGGCGAATATCTGCCTGATGCCCTGGCTCATCTGCCGCTGAGTGAACAAGGGCTCGCCTGGTTGATTCCGACGTTGATCACGCTATTCGCCGCGTTCGTCGTAGATCGGATGCTGGGCAAGCGCAGGCAGGCGCTGGCTTGAGGGGAGGGTGGTGCGCAATTGAGTTGCCGCCGCCCGACTTATAGACATAAAAACAAAGCCCGCATAATGTGGGCTTTATTTTTTGGAAACTTTTGAACTTACGGCTTAGTTGGTGCAGGCGCCTGTTCGTTGGTCTCTTTGGCGCGCTCTTGAGCGGCCTCGGCATTCTTCTGGGCAGCTTCCTGACTTTCCTTGGCGGCGTCGTTCACTTTGTCTTGAGCCTTTTGCATCGATTCTTGAGACTGCTGGGCAGCCTTGTTCGCATCTTGCTGTTTATCCTCGGATTTTTTATCGCAGGCGGCGAGGCCAAGAGTGGCAGAAAGCATGAGGGCAATGGCTAAAGTCTTACGCATGGGGTGTTTCTCCTTATTGAATATCTACGAGCCTTCGAACGCGTGTTTATAAACTTAGTTCCATATTTGCGCCGGATAAATGCCGGGCCGTTTCATTGTTCTCACCCCCGACGTTTTTGTCCTGCTGATTAATCGTTTTTGCTACCCCAGGTGTGCGCTAACGGGCGAGAGTGCCGACTAGTTGTCAGTGAGAATGAGCGCGTGCCCGCGTGTTCTTCAAATCCTCGCCCTCTTGAAATCCCCGGCCCAGCCCCCACCTTGATGACAACCCGCCGTCCAGCCTTCGTTTGCCGAGGCTTTGGGGCGGCTACCCCTATTTGTATGGACTGATTGGAGTTTGATGACCATGAGTGTGGAAACTCAAAAGGAAACCCTGGGCTTCCAGACCGAGGTGAAGCAACTGCTGCACCTCATGATCCATTCGTTGTACTCGAACAAGGAGATTTTCCTGCGCGAGCTGATTTCCAACGCCTCTGACGCGGTGGACAAGCTGCGCTTCGAAGCCTTGTCCAGACCTGAGCTGCTGGAAGGCGGCGCTGAGCTGAAAATCCGTGTGAGCTTCGACAAGGACGCGCAAACCGTCACGCTCGAAGACAACGGCATCGGCATGAACCGTGAAGATGTGATCACCCATCTGGGTACCATCGCAAAGTCCGGCACCGCTGATTTCATGAAGAACCTCACCGGTGACCAGAAGAAGGATTCGCACCTGATCGGTCAATTCGGCGTCGGTTTCTATTCGGCGTTTATCGTTGCCGACAAGGTCGACGTCTATAGCCGTCGCGCGGGCACTCCCGCCAGCGAAGGCGTGCACTGGTCGTCCAAGGGTGAGGGCGATTTCGAAGTCGCGACCATCGACAAGGCCGAGCGCGGCACCCGCATTGTCCTGCACCTCAAGGCTGCGGAAAACGAATTTGCCGACGGCTACCGCCTGCGCAATATCATCAAGAAGTACTCCGATCACATCGCCTTGCCGATCGAGCTGCCGAAAGAGCAGGCCGCCGTCGAGGGCGAGCCTGCGCCTGAGCAGGAATGGGAAACCGTCAACCGCGCCAGTGCCCTGTGGACCCGTCCGCGCGCCGAGGTCAAGGATGAGGAATACCAGGAGTTCTACAAGCACATCGCCCACGATTTCGAGAACCCGCTGAGCTGGAGCCACAACAAGGTCGAAGGCAAGCTGGAGTACAACTCGCTGCTTTACGTGCCGGCCCGTGCGCCGTTCGACCTGTACCAGCGTGAAGCGCCCCGTGGCCTGAAGCTATATGTGCAGCGCGTGTTCGTCATGGATCAGGCCGAGTCGTTCCTGCCGCTGTACCTTCGTTTCATCAAGGGTGTGGTCGACTCCAACGATCTGTCACTGAACGTTTCCCGCGAGATCTTGCAGAAAGACCCGATCATCGACTCGATGAAGTCGGCGCTGACCAAGCGCGTGCTGGACATGCTGGAGAAACTGGCGAAGAACCAGCCGGAAGAATACAAGGGTTTCTGGAAAAACTTCGGCCAGGTCATGAAAGAAGGCCCAGCCGAAGACTTCGCCAACAAGGAGAAGATCGCCGGTCTGCTGCGCTTCGCCTCGACGTCCGACGACAGTGGCGAGCAAAGTGTTGCCTTGGCCGACTACCTGGCTCGCGCCAAGGAAGGCCAGGACAAGATCTACTACCTCACCGGCGAGAGCTACGCGCAAGTCAAAAACAGCCCGCACCTGGAAGTCTTCCGCAAGAAAGGCATCGAAGTGCTGTTGTTGACCGACCGAATCGACGAGTGGCTGATGAGCTACCTGAGCGACTTCGACGCAAAAGGCTTCGTCGATGTAGCCCGTGGCGATCTGGACCTTGGCAAGCTGGACTCCGAAGAGGACAAGAAAGCCCAGGAAGAAGTCGCCAAGGATAAGGAAGGTTTGATCGAGCGCCTTAAAGCTGCGCTGGGCGACGCTGTCAGCGAAGTGCGGGTCTCCCACCGTCTGACTGATTCGCCGGCGATTCTGGCCATCGGTGAGCAGGATCTGGGTCTGCAGATGCGTCAGATTCTGGAAGCCAGTGGTCAGAAGGTTCCGGATTCCAAGCCGATCTTCGAATTCAACCCGACTCACCCGCTAATTGGCAAACTGGACAACGAGCAAAGCGAAGATCGCTTCGGCGAACTGTCGCACATCCTGTTCGATCAGGCTGCCCTGGCCGCGGGTGACAGTTTGAAGGATCCAGCCGCTTACGTGCGCCGTTTGAACAAGTTGCTGGTCGAACTCTCGGTTTAACATTGGCTCAACGTCAAAACCCGCTTCGGCGGGTTTTGTCATTGGATCGTCCTACATTCTCAAAAGCAGGAGTCAGCAATGAGCAACGTTACTGTGCAGTCCGTGGTGTATCAGATCGACGGCCATAGCTACGAAAGTCGCCTGGTGTTCAGTGAGGGCGCGAAAGCCGCTCCGGGGCTGGTGATGGCGCCGAACTGGATGGGCATCAGCGAAGATGCCGAACAAATCGCCAGGCAGGTGGCCGGCAAGGGCTATGTGGTGTTGCTGGCGGACCTCTATGGGCAGAACGTACGCCCGACAAGTGGCGACGAAGCGGCTGCGGCGATGATGCCTTTGAAGAACGACCGTAACCTGCTGAACAAACGTATGCAGGCCGCGCTGGATCAACTGACCGGGCAAACCATCGCGTCTGTGGACAAGGGGCGTCTTGCCGCCTTCGGTTTCTGCTTCGGTGGGTGCTGTGCGCTGGAACTGGCACGGACAGGCGCACCACTGAAAGCGGCAGTCTCGTTCCACGGCACGCTGGACACCACCAATCCGGCTGGCGCGAAGAACATCCAGGGCAAGGTGCTGGTGTTGCACGGCGCGTCCGACCCGTTGGTGCCGAAAGAGCAGTTGCCAGCATTCGAAGCGGAAATGAATGCGGCCGATATCGATTGGCAGTTGTTGAGCTATGGCGGCGCGTTCCACTCCTTCACCGACGTGCACGCGAACAACCCGGGCAAGCAGATGTACAATCCGACGGTGTCCAAGCGTGCGTTCACGGCGATGCACAACCTGCTGGACGAAGTTTTTCAAGAGCAGCCATAAGCCTCAGGCCTCAAGCCTCAAGCTGCAAGTAAGATGCGCACCGTTCTGACTTGTAGCTAGAGGTTTGCCACTGCTGTTATCTTCTTCCGGGCATTTCAATCCGCCCCACTTCCCCCGGCACCGTCGGCCAATCCCCGGCTGCCCACTTCGCCCGCGCCTGATCGATCAAGGCGGGATCGCTGGCGACGAAATTCCAGTTCATCCTCCGCGGCCCCTCCAGTGGCGCACCGCCGATCAATACCGCATGGCACTCGCTCTCGGCACATAGGGTTGGTTCATCGCCAGGCTCCAGTACTACCAGGCTGCGGGGCTCCACCGGTTGGCCATCGATCAGCATCTCGCCTGCAATCACATACAGCGCCCGTTGCTCGTGCTCGGCAGGGATCAATAGCGTGGTCGCGGCCTGCATCTTCAATTCGGCATACAGGGTGGGCGAGAGCACCGGCACTGGCGATTCCAGGCAGAAGCCATGGCCCGCGATCATCCGAACGCTGATGCCCATGCCGTCATTGACCGGCAGGCTACTGGCCGGGTGGTGACTGTAATGACCTTCCCCCTGTTCATGTGCCTTCGGTGATGCCAGCCAGACCTGCAGGCCATGCAATCGCGAGCCACTGTCGTGCAGGGCCTGCGGGGTGCGTTCAATGTGGGCGATAGCCCTGCCTGCGGTCATCCAGCTCACTTCGCCGGGTAGCACGTGCTGGTCGCTGCCCAGGCTGTCCTTGTGCTGGATTTGCCCTTCGAACAGGTAGGTGAGGGTGGACAACCCGATATGCGGATGCTGGCGAATGTCCATGCCGGTTCCGGGCGCATAGGACGTTTCCAGCATGTGGTCGAAGAATACAAATGGCCCGACGCTGCGGCACTTCGCGGAGGGCAAGGGGCGCAGGATCGGCTGTCCTTCGACGTCTTCTGCGCGGGGTTTGATGGTCAACATGGTGTGATTCTCTATGGACGTGGCGACAGAGTACGAGTCCCGCGTTCCGCCGTCCGGATCGTCTGCGCTTCGAATTCCGTTAGAACGATTTTAATTGCGAATGCCTGCAATGAAAGGTGTTTCTTCGGGCATGAAAAAGGCGCCTCGAAGGGCGCCTTTCTCACACGTTGCGACAGATCGGATTACTTACCGGTCCAGCGCTTCAGCACCAGCGTAGCGTTGGTGCCACCGAAGCCGAAGCTGTTGCTCATGACCAGGTTGATCTCGGCGTTTTCACGAGTCTTGGTCAGGATTGGCAGGTCGGCGACGGCTGGGTCCAGCTCGTCGATGTTGGCCGAGCCGGCCATGAAGTTGCCTTCCATCATCAGCATGCAGTAGATCGCTTCGTGCACGCCGGCGGCGCCCAGGGAGTGACCCGACAGGCTTTTGGTGGAGCTGATGGCCGGCGCGTTCTCGCCGAACACTTCACGCACACCTTTCATTTCCGCCACGTCGCCGACCGGAGTCGAGGTGCCGTGGGTGTTCAGGTAGTCGATCTTGCCGTCAACGGTGGACAGCGCCTGCTGCATGCAGCGGATAGCGCCTTCGCCGCTTGGCGCGACCATGTCATAACCATCGGAGGTCGCGCCGTAGCCGACCAGTTCAGCGTAGATCTTCGCGCCGCGGGCCAGAGCGTGCTCCAGCTCCTCGACCACGACCATGCCGCCACCACCGGCGATCACGAAACCGTCACGGTCGGCGTCGTAGGCGCGGGATGATTTTTCCGGCGTGTCGTTGCGTTTGCTGGACAGTGCGCCCATGGCGTCGAACAGGAACGACTGGCTCCAGTGTTCTTCTTCACCGCCACCGGCGAAGACAACGTCCTGCTTGCCCATCTGGATCTGTTCCATGGCGGTACCGATGCAATGAGCACTGGTGGCGCAGGCAGACGCGATGGAGTAGTTCAGGCCCTTGATCTTGAATGGCGTTGCGAGGCACGCCGAAACGGTGCTGCTCATGGTGCGGGTCACGCGGTACGGGCCGACGCGCTTGACGCCTTTTTCGCGCAGGATGTCCAGCGCTTCCATCTGGTTCAGGGTCGATGCACCGCCGGAACCGGCGATCAGGCCGGTACGAGGGTTGGAAACCTGCTCTTCGGTCAGGCCAGAATCCTTGACCGCGTCTTGCATCGCCAGATAGGCATAGGCCGCAGCGTGACCGACGAAGCGGTAGATCTTGCGGTCGATCAGCTCTTCGAGGTTGAGGTCGATCGAGCCGGAAACCTGGCTGCGCAGACCCATTTCGGCATATTCCGGATTGAAACGGATGCCAGGGCGGCTTGCACGCAAGTTGGCGGAAACGGTGTCTTTGTCATTGCCCAAGCAGGAAACAATGCCCAGACCAGTGATAACGACGCGGCGCATGCGAATACCCTTAGAAATTGTCAGTGGAGGTGAACACGCCGACCCGGAGGCCTTCGGCGGTGTAGATTTCGCGACCGTCGACAGTGACCGAACCATCGGCGATGGCCAGGTTCAGCTTGCCCTTGAGGACGCGCTTGATTTGGATGTTGTAGGTGACTTTCTTGGCGGTCGGCAGGACCTGGCCGAAGAATTTGACTTCGCCCGAACCCAGCGCCCGACCGCGCCCCGGCAGACCTTGCCAGCCGAGGAAGAAGCCGACCAGTTGCCACATGGCATCGAGGCCCAGGCAGCCCGGCATCACCGGATCGCCTTCGAAGTGACAACCGAAGAACCACAGGTCTGGAGTGATATCCAGCTCGGCGACCAATTCACCCTTGCCGTACTTGCCGCCTTCTTCACTGATGTGGGCGATCCGATCGATCATCAGCATGTTAGGGGCGGGCAGTTGCGCATTACCTGGGCCGAACAGCTCGCCGCGACTGCAGCGCAGCAGATCTTCCCGGGTAAAGGCGTTTTGTTTGGTCATGCGAGCTCCTCGATAATCCTGTGCGGCAGGGTGTGGCAGTACTTACCCAATCTGACCAGCAGGGCGATTCCCTGCCGGCAGCCTACTCATAGACTATTGCGTTGTAGTGAAAGTCACAGCACGGGCGAAATGAATGTACACCTGTGCACTGAAATTTTCCGTTCGCGCGTCGGCGCGTGTCGATCACGGCACACAAGACTGCCGCAATTTATCATTTATCGCCAGTCGCAGATGCCTTAATGGTCAGCCAGCGCTGTAAAACCTGCTGTAAATCAGTACGTTTGAAGGGCTTGGCCAGGTAATCGTTCATCCCCGCCTGTAAACAGACGTCCCGGTCGCCGTGTCGGGCGTTGGCGGTCAAGGCGATGATGGGCAGATTTTCAAGGCCCGGAAGTTCGCGAATCCTGCGTGTCGCTTCGTAGCCGTCCATGACCGGCAGGCGGCAATCCATCAGGATCAGCGCGAATTTTTCCTTGCTCGCCATGCTCACCGCTTGCGCGCCGTCGCCCGCTACGCTGACCAGCAGACCCAGGCTATGCAACATGGCTTCGACCACCGTGCGATTGACCGGATTGTCCTCGACCAGCAGCACGCAACCGTCGCGCTCCTCAGGCAGGTTGCCTACCGCGCCGGTCAACGGCAGGGGGGCTTGCTGTTGCACGCGTTGCAAAGGGATCCGCAGGGTGAACACCGAGCCGATTCCTTCGCTGCTTTGCGCTTCCAGCGAGCCGCCCATGCGTTCGGCCAGATTTCGGGCGATGGGCAGGCCGAGGCCGGTACCGCCGTAACGTCTGGAAATAGAATTGTCTGCCTGTTGGAATGCGTCGAACATCGATTCGAGCAACTGCGCGGAAATGCCGATGCCGCTGTCACGTACCGCGCAGGTAAAGAGGATGTGCTGGGCATCGCGCTGCTGCCACGAGGTCTCGACCCGAACGCTGCCGAACTCGGTGAACTTCAGCGCATTACCGATCAGGTTCACCAGAATCTGCCGGATTCGGGTCGGATCGCCGTTGACCCACAACAGGTCCATTCCCGGTTGCAGTTCGAGCTCCAACGCCAGTGACTGCTGTTGCGCGCTGTGGGCAAACGCCTGAACCGATGTAGCGATCAGGTCGGCCAGATTGAACGAAATGTCCTCCAGCTCCAACGCATCGCGTTCGAAGCGGGAGAAGTCGAGAATGTCGTTGATCACCCGCAACAGATGTTCGGTGGACTCGGTCGCCAGGGCGGCATACTCGGCCTGCTCCTCGGTCATCTTCGTGGTTCCCATCAACTGCAGCATCCCCAGGACGCCATTCATGGGGGTGCGCAGCTCATGGCTCATCATCGCCAGAAATTCCGATTTGGCACTGTTGGCGCGTTCGGCTTCTTCGCGGGTCCTGATCAGCTCGTCCATGGCCTGTTTCTGTTCGCGACTGGCTTTTTCCAGCCCCAGTGCCAGGTTGTTGATGTGCCGCGCCAGATCGCCCAGCTCGGCGTCGTCCGCCACCGGCAGTGGCGCAGTGTAATCGCCCTGCTGAATGGCCTTGACCGCATCGCTCATGGCGCTGATCGGCTGCGACAGGCTCAGGGACAGGCGCCGCGCCAGAATGTAGGTAAATAGCAGGGCGAACAACGCGAGGATGCCTGCCTTGAGGAGAATTTCCTGTTCGCGCATGTTGAAGGCATCACTGGACATGCCCACCAGCACCCGTCCGAGATAGTCCTCTATAGGCACACTGGCAAAGTCATCGGCGTCGTCCAGGCGCGTGCTGTCGGCCTTGATCTGTTGCAGGCGGATGGGCGCCTGAAAGATTTCCATCTGCCGGGATTGGGGGTTTTCAGCGGCTTGCTCGACGTGTACCAGCACTTTGCCGGTGCTGTCCTGAACCTCGAGAAAACGCACATGGGGCGTGCTCATAGTGGCCTTCATCAGGCTTTCCAGCACCTCGTCGTTGCCGACGATCACCCCGTATTCGGAAGCCGGAGCCAGCTGATTGGCAATCAATTGACCGGTATGGGTCAGTTCCTGACGCAGGTCCTGAATGCGCACCACGGTGAAGAAGCTGATCAGCAGCAGGGTCAGCAACAAGGCCGGGCCGAGGCTCAGGATTTGTGTTCGAGTGCTGATGTTCCAGCCGCGCTGTGCGGTCATGCCCAGGTTACCGTCATCATGGGCGCCTCATTCGCCATCTTGTGCGCGGTGCCGGGCCAGGTAGGGGGGTCGGGTCATTGACTTGTCTCGAGAGAAACGCTTTGACGATAGCTCATCGGCGCCGCAGTGGAATTTTCGTCTGGTGCGCGCATCTTAACCGAGCCGTAGGGATTTTCCTCGTAAAGAGTCGGGCAACCGCGACTCGGACGCCCTACCGTGTTTTGCCGCTGGTGGCGAGCACGGCGCTCCGTATAATGCTGCCATCGCCAGATCTGATGGCTCCAGATGGATTGTTTTATGACCCAACAGCAACCGATCGCAGTTCTGGGTGGCGGAAGCTTCGGGACAGCCGTGGCCAACCTGCTGGCCGAGAACGGCCACCGGGTCCTGCAGTGGATGCGTGATCCCGAACAGGCCGAGGCGATTCGCGTCAACCGCGAGAATCCGCGCTACCTCAAGGGCATCAAAGTGCTCGATGCGGTGGAGCCGCTGACGGACCTGCAGCGTGTGCTCAGCGAGAGCCCGTTGGTGTTCGTCGCTTTGCCATCCAGTGCCCTGCGCAGTGTGTTGACGCCCCATGTCCAGCTTTTGACCGACAGGATGCTGGTAAGCCTGACCAAAGGCATCGAGGCCCAGACTTTCAAGCTGATGAGTGAAATCCTCGAGGACATCGCGCCTCAGGCCCGGATCGGCGTGCTCTCCGGACCGAACCTGGCGCGGGAAATCGCTGAACACGCGCTGACCGCCACCGTGGTCGCCAGCGAAGATGAAGACCTCTGCCAGCAGGTTCAGGCTGCCCTGCACGGTCGCACCTTCCGCGTCTATGCCAGCGCCGACCGTTTTGGCGTGGAGTTGGGCGGGGCGCTGAAGAACGTCTACGCGATCATCGCCGGCATGGCCGTAGCGCTGGGCATGGGCGAGAACACCAAAAGCATGCTGATCACTCGCGCGCTGGCGGAGATGACCCGGTTTGCTGTCAGCCAGGGTGCGAACCCGATGACGTTTCTCGGTCTTGCCGGCGTCGGAGACCTGATCGTGACCTGCTCCTCGCCCAAGAGCCGTAATTATCAGGTCGGTTTCGCACTGGGGCAGGGGCTGAGCCTGGACGAAGCCGTAACCCGCCTGGGCGAGGTGGCCGAAGGGGTCAACACGCTCAAGGTGCTCAAGGCCAAGGCTCAGGAGGCGCAGGTGTACATGCCGCTGGTCGCTGGCCTGCATGCGATCCTCTTCGAAGGACGCACGCTGGAACAGGTCATCGAATTGCTGATGCGTGCCGAACCCAAGACCGACGTCGACTTCATCTCGACCAGCGGTTTCAACTGATTTCACAGCGCCGTTTTCAGCCTCTGTATAAGTCTCTGTGGAGAAGCTCTCGTGAACGAATCAAAATTCAAGCAACACGAATCGATCCTGCTGCGCATCCTGTGGATGGTGGTGTTTGTCGTGGTCTGGCAGGTCGCGGAAATCGTTCTGGCGGTCGTGGTACTGGTGCAACTGGCTTATCGCCTGTTCTACGGTGCACCAAGCTTGAGCCTGATGTCCTTCGGCGACAGCTTGAGCCAGTATCTGGCGCAGATCGGTCGTTTCGGCACCTTTCACACCAACCAGAAGCCCTGGCCGTTCGCCGACTGGCCCACACCGCGTGCGCCGGAAGGTGAAGCGCCGCACGCCGTGCCTGCTGCCGAGCATCCGGTGCGAGACGAGGAACCGAAGCTATGAAGCTGTGGATTCTGCGTCATGGCGAAGCCCAGTACCGGGCGCGCACGGACGCCGAACGCGAATTGACTTCCAACGGGCGCGAAGAGGTATTGTCCAGTGCCGCCTACCTGTTGGGCCAGCCGCTACGATGGATCATCGCCAGCCCCTATGTGCGCGCCCGGCAGACCGCCGACATAGTGCGTCAGGCCCTGGGTTTTGCCGATTCGGTGGTCACCGTGCCCTGGCTGACCCCGGACAGCGACGCGCGCAGAGTGCTGGAAAATCTTGATCTATACGCGTCGGACGATGTGCTGCTGGTCAGTCACCAGCCCCTGGTGGGTGCGTTGATCGGCTTGGCGGTGCATGGCAATCTGCAGCAGGCCGAACCGATGCACACCGCCAGCCTTGCCGAGCTTGAAGCGGACTTTCCGCTGGCTGGGGCGATGAGTCTGGTCGGGGTTCGGCATCCGGGGTGATGTGGATCATTCCAGGGGCTGTGTCTATTAACCAACCACTCGATATCTCTGAATAACAAGGAAGAACAATGAGCCTGTGGCGTGAAACCCCCGACCTCGAAGCCCTCAATGGCATGCAGAAGAACACCATCGGCGAGGTCCTGGACATCCGTTTCGAGGCGTTCGACGACCAGTCGCTGACCGCGAGCATGGCGGTCGATCACCGTACCCATCAACCGTACGGCCTGCTGCACGGTGGCGCATCGGTTGTGCTGGCGGAAACCGTCGGCTCGTCGGCCAGTTACCTGATCATCGATACCCGCAAATACTTCTGCGTGGGCCTGGAAATCAATGCCAATCACCTGCGCGGCCTGCGCACGGGTCGGGTCACCGCCGTGGCACATCCGGTTCACATTGGCCGCACTACTCACGTCTGGGACATTCGTCTCAGCAGCGATGAAGGCAAGGCCAGTTGCATCTCCCGTCTGACCGTCGCGGTGGTTCCGCTCGGCGAGCAGCCTCCCGCACGTTAGTCGCGAGCCACGCTGAACAGGCGCGTGCATGACCGGTGTGTCATCTCCGATGGCAGTTCCGGTCATTGCTGCGACCGGACGCGGGCGCGCACAATTGCGGCTTGATCAGGGCTCACTGGAAGTGCCGGCATGACTCAACATGTTTTCTTCGCTCACGCCAATGGCTTTCCTTCCGCAACCTACGGCAAGTTGTTCGCAGCGATGGGGGATGAGTTTCGGGTCACCCATCTGGCGCAGCATGCTCACGATCCGCGCTTTCCGGTGACCGACAACTGGCCGAATCTGGTCGACGAACTGATTCATCATTTGCGCGAGCAGCCGCGGCCAGTCTGGGGCGTGGGGCATTCCCTTGGGGGTGTGCTGCATTATCACGCCGCGCTACGCCATCCTGAGTTGTATCGTGGCGTGGTCATGCTTGATTCACCGGTACTCACGCGATTCGATCAATGGATAATCCGCGCCGCCAAGCGTCTGGGCTTCATCGATCGCATTACGCCGGCCGGGCGTACGTTGGGCCGTCGCGAAATCTTCAGCGATCTGGAGGCCGCCCGGCATTACTTTTCCGGCAAGACCCTGTTCCGACGTTTTGATCCCGAGTGTTTCGAGGCCTACTTGCTGCACGGGCTTGCAGCGGATGGCGAGCAACTGCGCCTGCGCTTCGATCCGGCAACGGAGATCAGCATCTACCGCAGCGTGCCTCACACCAGCCCCGGCATGGCCCGTCATCTTCGGGTGCCATTGGCCATGATCCGCGGCGAGCACAGCGATGTGGTGCGTCGTCATCATGCGCTGCCGGTGAAGAGCATGCGTGAAGGCGAGTATCTTTCCGTACCGGGCGGGCACATGTTTCCGCTGGAACACCCCGAGGACACCGCGCAATTGCTCAAGTACCTGTTTTCCCGCTGGGCTGCCCGCGCTCAATCGGTCAATGACACCTTGATCCATCAACAGGTCAGCGCATGAGCTGTTCGGTCGAAGAAATTCGCCTGAGCCTGCCGCACATCGAACTGGCGGCGCACCTGTTCGGGCCGCAGGACGGTCAGCCGGTGATCGCCCTGCACGGCTGGCTGGACAACGCCAACAGCTTTGCCCGGCTGGCGCCGAAGCTCCGAGGCTTGCGCATTCTGGCGCTGGACATGGCGGGCCACGGCCACTCCGATCATCGCCCTCCCGGCGCTGGCTACAGCCTGCCGGACTATGCGCATGATGTGCTGCAGGTGGCTCAGCAGATGGGTTGGGAGAAGTTTTCGCTGTTGGGTCATTCGCTGGGCGCTATCGTCTCGGTGATCCTTGCTGGCGCCTTGCCTGATCGTATCAATCGCCTGGCGCTGATCGACGGTCTGATCCCGCCACTGGGCGAGCCCGAGAGCGCGGCCGAGCGCATGGGTGCGGCATTACAGGCGCAGCTCACGGTTTCGAGCAAGCGCAAGCCGGTGTATGCCGATATGGATCGCGCGGTCGAGGCGCGTATGAAAGGGGTCGTCGCAGTCAGTCGCGAGGCTGCCGAGCTGCTGGCACAGCGCGGGCTGATGCCGGTCCCCGGTGGTTACACCTGGCGCAGCGACAGCCGTCTGACCCTGGCATCGCCGACCCGCCTGACCCGCGCGCAGGCTCTGTCCTTCGTCAATGCCGTGCGCTGTCCGGCGCAACTGGTGGTGGCCGGGGAGGGCACGCTGGCACGGAACAGAGAGCTGCTCGGCAGTGTGCCGTTTCAAGTGGCCGTGCTGCCCGGCGGCCATCATCTGCACCTCAATGACGAGGCTGGCGCGAACGCTGTTGCAGACTGTTTCAATCGCTTCTTCGCTGTTCCTTGACTTGCGCTGCGCAACTGTCGAGGCTGGGCGGGTTGAAACAGGAGACCGCACGATGGACCACCGCCCACGCTCGATGAGTTCACCCAATCCCATGCCGCACACTCGTGCGGTTTTTGTTTGCCCCTCGATTTCCTCGCGATGAGAACCCCCATGCGCTTATCACGCAACTCACGTGCTCTGGGGTTGCTGCTGTGCCTGAGCGGTTACGCCGCCTTCAGCCATGCGGCTGATGTCCCGGGCAGTCAGGATTTCGAAAACCTGCCGCGCCCCACCGACGCAGAAATCGTCGATTACCGGCCAGTGGCCGAGCTCGAGCGCATCTATCCGCTGGGTTCGATTCGCAAGATCAGTGGCCAGTTGCGCTTTGACGGCCAGGTGTCGGCCCGTGGCAGTGCTTCTTCAATAACCTATCAACTGCCTGTCGAACGCTCCGCCGATGAAGCCTTCACCGCGGCCCGCGAGGCCATGCAGAAACAGGGCGCGCAATTGTTGTTCTGGTGTCAGGCGCGGGACTGTGGCGAGAGCAGCCTGTGGGCCAATGAGGTGTTCGGCAACTCCAGGCTGTATGGCACTGACAACGGCCAGGCTTATCTACTGCTGCGTCTGGCGGCGCCGGACAACGATAAACTGGTCGCGCTGTACAGCATCACCCGCGGCAACCGCCGCGCCTATCTGCATGTCGAGCAATTCCAGGCCAGCGCGCCGCTGGGCGAGTTGCTGCCAACTTCCGCGACCTTGCTGCGCGAGCTGAAAAGCTCTGGCGATCTGGAGCTGCCGATGCTCAGCGGCGCGCCCGCCGAACCGTGGATCACTTTGCTGTCCCGGGGTTTGAATCTGGATAGCAGTTTGCGCGTAACGATTTCCGGCCCACAGGGCGAGGCCTGGCGTGAAGCGCTGGTCAACGGCGGCGTGCGTGCCGCCCGGCTGGAAGCAGGCAACAAGCCTACTCACGGACTGACCCTCGAACTCATCCACTGAAGTGCGTTCTATTTCTGGCGCTTGAGGGCAGGATCAGGCGAGCCATTCGGTTCGCCGTTATGCTTGCTGTCCGCGGACTTCTTTTCTATGGAATGAACCGATGCTCAATAACGATCGCCTGTTGGTGCAGATTTTACTGCTGGCGTTGCTTGGCGCCTGTCTGTGGGTAATGGCGCCGTTCTGGTCTGCGCTCTTCTGGGGCGCGGTGCTGGCGTTTGCCAGTTGGCCGCTGATGCGTCTGCTGACCCGAGCGCTCAAAGGCCGAGAGTCGCTGGCGGCGGCCATTCTGACTCTGGGCTGGATGCTGCTGGTGGCGGCGCCTCTGGTGTGGCTGGGCTTCAACCTGGCCGATCACGTGCGCGATGCGACGGTTTTCGTGAAGGACGTGCAGGTCGACGGGCTGCCCGATCCACCCACCTGGTTGGGCAGCATTCCACTGGTGGGTGAGCGGCTCGTGGGCTACTGGACTACCATCGATCAGCAGGGCGCGGCGCTGCTGGCCAGTATCAAACCTTACCTGGGGCAGGTCGGCAACTGGCTGCTGGCGCGCAGTGCGCAGGTCGGCGGCGGCATTCTCGAACTGACCCTGAGTATCGTTTTCGTGTTCTTTTTCTACCGTGACGGCCCACGCCTGGCGGCTTTCGTGCTTAGTCTGCTGGAGCGGTTGATCGGCGAGCGTGCGCAGTATTACGTCGATCTGGTGGCGGGCACGGTTCAGCGGGTGGTCAACGGCGTGATCGGCACGGCAGCGGCGCAAGCGGTGCTGGCGCTGATCGGCTTCCTGATTGCAGGGATCCCGGGAGCGCTGGTATTGGGGATCGGCACGTTTCTGCTGAGCCTGGTGCCGATGGGGCCACCACTGATCTGGATTCCGGCCACGGCCTGGCTGGCCTGGAAGGGCGAGTACGGGATGGCGATCTTTCTGGGGCTGTGGGGCACGTTCATCGTCAGCGGCGTGGATAATGTGCTCAAGCCGTATCTGATCAGTCGGGGCGGTAATCTGCCGCTGGTGATCGTGTTGCTGGGGGTGTTTGGTGGCTTGCTGGCGTTCGGCTTCATCGGGCTGTTCATCGGCCCGACGCTATTGGCCGTGGCCTATAGCCTGCTGCTGGACTGGGTTGCGGAAAGCCGGGTGCGGCCACTGCCGAAATAGGAAATTGCCTGGATAGGCTGCTGGTGCTCTATCAAAACCGCCGTCGGACCTGGTCCGGCGGCGGTTTTTTGCATCAGGCGGATGTGCTGACGTGCTTGCCCGCTGTCGCATCTCCGTTGAGGTTGTAGCGGTCGCTCAGGGCTGCCACCATGCGATTCAATGCTTCGCTGGCCTTGGCCGTCGCGGCCTGTTGTTCAGTGCTGCTGTCTGGCTTGAGCACCGCGCTCAACTCGGCGGCGCTGACGCCTCCGCTGCTGTCGGCATCCAGCGCGCTGAACAGCGAGTTGATCGAATCGGTGCCGGCAGAAGTGCTGCTGGTCGAATCGGTACTACTGGTCGAGCTGTCGCCCTGCAGGGCGCTGGTCAGTTCTGCGGCCGTAATGCTGCCGTCGCTATCGCTGTCGAGGCTGCTGAACAGGTCACTGGAGCTTTCAGCCGGAGGCGGTGGCGATTGCTGACTCTGCAGGCTGGCGGTCAGCTCTTCAAGGCTGACGGTGCCATCCTTGTTGGTGTCCAGGGCGTCGAACACCTGACTGCTGTCGCTGCTGCTGCCCGAGTTTTTCAGGGCCGCGGTCAGTTCGTCACTGCTGACACTGCCATTGCCGTCGGTGTCCAGCGCGCTGAGCACGTCCTGCGCTTCATCGTCGGCCGAACCTGCGTCCATCTGCATCGGAGGAGGTGGCGGGGTCAGGGCGGCAAGTTCATCGGCGTCCAGACTACCATCGTCGTTGCTGTCCAGGTCGGTGAAGGCGCTGCTCAGGCTGACGGTGATGCCGTCATTGGAATCCGACGACTGGGCCGTGCTTAGCTCATCCTTGTCGATGCTGCCGTCGCCATTGGTGTCGAGTTTCTTCAGCAACTCGTTGGCGAAGTTCTTGCTGTTGCCGGTGGCGCTGGTACTGGTGTTCGCGCTGACGTAACTGGAATAACTGCTGCTGCCGCTAATGCCTGTGACCATCGGACCGACTCCCCATCAGATGAATGAAAACCGGCACGGTGCACCGGCTTATGCAGCGTCGGGGGTGAGGATGTCGTGGGTATGTGGTGTTTGTAACGGGGGGCTTACTGTTGAGGTTGCACTGACTGTAGGAGCGCGCTTGCCCTCCAATGCTATTCCTTTTCCTAACGCTGTTGTGGAGGTGATGGCTGTTCGCGGGCAGGCGCGCTCCTACGAATTTGGAACCTTGGCATTTCTGCCATAAGCACGCACACGGCACGTCTATGGATGACGGAACTCAAATCCGAGGCAGCTCCAGCACCGCTGTCAGGCCCCCGCCAGGCGTTTCTTCCAGACGCAGATCACCGCCCATGCGCCGTGCGGCTTCTCGCGCGATGGTCATGCCGATGCCGACGCCGCCGGAGTTGCGGTTGCGTGAGCCTTCGACGCGGTAAAACGGCTCGAACACCGCTTCGCGCATGTGCGCCGGGATACCGGGGCCTGAATCGACCACCCGAACCAGCAACCGATCACTGGAATCTTCGATGACTACCCGCGCATGCCCTGCATAGCGCAGGGCGTTGTCGATCAGGTTGTGCAGGCACGAGCGCAGGGCCATTGGCTGGGACTTCAGCGGGCGACAGGTGCCGCTCGCCTGGACGTCATCGCCGTTGTCCTGCGCGTTCTCGGTCAGGGATTCGATCAAGGCCTGCACATCGAAATACTGCAGGGCCTCGCTGGTGCGCTGCTCGTTCAGATAGGTCAGGGTGGCGTCGAGCATGGCAATCATGTCGTTCAGGTCCTGAGACATCTGCCCGTGCAGCTTGGGCTCTTCGATCTGCTCGACCCGCAGCTTCAGGCGAGCCAGGGGGGTGCGCAGGTCATGAGAAACCGCAGCGAGCATGCGCCCGCGTTGCTGGACCTGCTCGCGGATACGCTCCTGCATCAGGTTGAACGTGGTCGCGGCCTGGCGTGCTTCCCGCGGCCCAGTGACGGCCAGCGGCGGGCTGTCCAGATTTTTACTCAGTCGCTCGGCGGCGTCGCTGATCCGTTGCACCGGTCGGCTCAGGGCCTTTGCGCCGAACCAGGCGGCGATCACCAGCGTGACCAATTGGAAGAACAACGGGATCAGCGGAATGCCGAAGAAGGGCGCACGCCCCGGCGGTGGAGGGCGCAGGGCCTCCATGGCCGAAGGGAATTGGCCGGGAACTGCACCGGGCGCACCTGGTTCAGCGCTTTGATGTGGGGGCGGTGGCGGCGTCGGCGGGCCATAGTGGTGAAACCATATGAACGCCAGCAGGTGCGCCAGCACGATTGCCAGCAGCGCGCCGCCGAACAGTCGGGCAAACAGTGTGTCGGCCGAGCGGATCAACCAATCTCCCTGGCGTCGAACATATAGCCTTCGCCTCGTACGGTCTTGATCAGTTGCGGTGATTTCGGATCATCGCCCAGTTTTTGCCGCAGCCGCGAGACCAGCAGGTCGATGCTGCGGTCGAAGGCCTCAATGGAACGGCCACGAGCGGCGTCCAGCAATTGTTCGCGGTTGAGCACCCGGCGCGGGCGTTCGAGGAAGACGCGCAGCAGGCGGAACTCGGCATTGGACAGCGGCACCACCAACCCGTCGGGGGCGGTCAGTTGACGCAGCACGCTGTTCAGGCGCCAGTTGTCGAAACGCAGGGTGGTGCGTTCTTCGGTGCGATCATCGCGGACCCGGCGCAGGATGGTCTGAATGCGGGCCACCAGTTCGCGGGGTTCGAAGGGTTTGGCCATGTAGTCGTCAGCGCCCAGTTCCAGGCCGATGATGCGGTCGGTGGGTTCGCAGCGAGCGGTCAACATCAAAATCGGGATATCCGAGGAACTGCGCAGCCAGCGGCACAGGGAAAGGCCATCTTCACCGGGAAGCATCAGGTCCAGCACGACGACGTCGTAGGTTTCTTCGGCCAGAGCCTGGCGCATGGCGTTGCCGTCGGTGACACCGGTGCTCTGGATATTGAAGCGGGCCAGGTAGTCGCACAGCAGTTCGCGGATCGGCACGTCGTCGTCGACGATCAGCGCGCGGGTGTTCCAGCGGCGCTCTTCGGTCTGTGCATTGGCGGTGTTGCTGTCAGGGGTCGTTTGCATGTTGCTGCCGCCATGTGATGCCGCCGGATCGGCCGCGATTGAGGAACGACGCTGCCATGCTACTTCGCTGGCGAGCCGGGCGGAAGGGTGACGGGGTCAGGTGTCGAAGGATTGTCGGGAATGTATCTTGAAAGGTACATGGGGCAAGGTTTGCGTTTGGGTGTCAGATGTTGCTTGGGGTGCTGTCCCCAGTAACTCGCCGAACGCGAAAGCCTCCGCCGTGAGGCGGAACCTGCTGGCACCACCCGAAATGACGGATATACCTCCAATCCGGCGCCAACCCTAACGCCAAACCCAAAAAAACCCGCCTAAAAAAGCGGGTTTTCGTGTTCTCAGTCCAATATCACAGCTCTTTAACTGTCCGCACCTGATCTTTATTAATCCGAGTTTCCTTGCCATCCAGCTGTTTGAACTCGTAAAAACCAGACTCTTCGTCGTATTTCGGCGCATCGGTGGCCTGGATTTCACGGCCATCGTTGAGGGTGATCACAGTGGGCGAAGAGCAACCGGCAAGGGTGGCGAGGCCAAGTGCGAGCAGGAGGGCTGCGGGAATAGTCCGTTGTTTCATTACTGTGTCTCCGAGGGTGATTCTTTATGTAGTGACGTTTCTGACGCGATGGATATCAGCAAAGTTCCATGAAATGTGGCTCCATGAAACATCACTCAGAAAGTCACCGCCTGACATCGATCAATAATTCCGGCGTATTCAGATTCGCCAGCCGCGGATCCCCCGCCTCACACTGCAACGCCACCGCCCCGAGCTCGGCCATAGTCCGCCGCGGGCTGCGCTGGCCTTGCTGCCAGTGCTGCTCGAACACCGGCCCATGCACGACAGGAATACAACACAACAACGGTTCCCATTGTTCCCCCTGGCGAATCATCACCGGTTTGCCGGGGTGGGCCGCAGCGGTGTGTCGCAAGCCTTGCAGTAGCCCAACGTCCAACAGCGGCGTGTCGCAGGGCATCACCAGCAGAAACTCATGGCGGGCCACTGCCAGCCCCGAGCGAATGCCTGCGTAAGGGCCCGGAAAGTCGCTTTGATCGTCCTGCACCAATTGATCGGCCAACGGCGCGTACTGCTCGCGATTGCGGTTGCAAGAGATGATCAAATCATCGGTCAGCGGTCGGGTCAAGCGTTGCAGGTGCCGGATCAGCGCCTCGCCGCGCCATTCGATCAGGCCCTTGTCCCGCCCGCCCATGCGTTGGCCCTGACCGCCGGCCAGAAGCAGGATCGAGCAGGGCGCAAGGGTTTGGGGTGCAGTCATGACGAACTCGTTCAGCGGAGAAAAAAGGGGTGCTGTGATATAACACCGCACTGTTTCCCCGACAACTGGACCTAGCCGATGAAAGCCAAGGCTGACACACCTTTCGTGCCGCTGAACATTGCCGTTCTCACCGTCAGCGACACCCGCACCTTCGAAAACGATACCTCCGGACAGATGTTCGTCGATCGTCTGACCGCTGCCGGTCACGGCTTGATCGAGCGCGTTCTGCTCAAGGATGACCTCTACAAGATTCGCGCCCAGGTTGCCACCTGGATCGCCGATGATGAAGTCCAGGTCGTGCTGATTACCGGCGGCACCGGCTTCACCGGTCGCGACAGCACCCCCGAAGCGGTAGCGTGCCTGTTGGACAAGCAGGTCGACGGCTTCGGCGAGCTGTTTCGCCAGATATCCGTGCCCGATATCGGCAGTTCCACCATTCAATCCCGCGCGTTGGCCGGCCTGGCCAACGGTACGCTGGTCTGCTGCCTGCCGGGCTCGACCAACGCGGTGCGTACAGGCTGGGACGGGATTCTGGCCGACCAATTGAACAACAGCTTTCGTCCCTGCAATTTCGTGCCACACCTGAAAAAGGCCGAGCCCTGTGCAACCCGTGGGTGAGAACCGATGAGCAAGCCTGAACCGCGCGGCCTGATTCCGGTGGAAACGGCCATGGAACGCTTGATGAGCCTGGCCGAAGCTGCGCCGATCACTGAGCGGGAAACGGTGGCCCTGGCCGACGCGCAGGGCCGCATTCTCGCCGAAGACCTGGTTTCCACACTCGATCTGCCGCCGTGGCCCAACAGCGCAATGGACGGGTATGCCCTGCGCGTCGGCGACTGGAAGGGCGAGCCTTTGTCGGTCAGCCAGCGAATTTTTGCCGGGCAGGCGCCGTTACCGCTACAGCCCGGCACCTGTGCACGGATCTTTACTGGCGCGCCGGTGCCAGAAGGCGCGGATTGCGTCGAAATGCAGGAAAACGCCGAGGTTCAGGCCGACGAGCGCGTGCGTTTCCTGGAGCCGCTGAGCGTTGAGCAAAACATCCGGCCCAAGGGCCAGGAAACCACGGTCGGCGACAAGGTGCTGGACGCGGGCACCGTGATGACGCCGATCGAGTTGGGACTCGCCGCGACGATGGGCTTGGCCCGCTTGCCGGTGGTGCGCCGCGCGCGGGTGGCGGTGCTGTCCACCGGCGACGAGTTGATTGAGCCGGGCCAGCCGTTGGGGCCGGGGCAGATCTACAACAGCAACCGCGTGCTGCTATGCAGTTGGCTCAAGCGCTTGGGCTGTGAAGTGGTGGATGCGGGCATCCTGCCGGATGATCTGGCGAAAACCCGCGCTGCACTGGGAGCGCTGGGCGATGTCGACCTGATCCTCTCCACGGGTGGCGTGTCCGTCGGTGAAGCGGATTTCCTCGGTCACGCGTTGCGCGAAGAAGGCGAGATTTCCCTGTGGAAACTGGCGATCAAACCGGGCAAGCCGCTGACCTTCGGGCATTTTCGCGGCGTGCCGGTGATCGGCCTGCCGGGTAATCCGGCGTCGACCCTGGTGACCTTCGCATTGCTCGCCAGGCCGTATCTGCTGCGGCGCCTCGGCGCGCGGGATGTGACACCGCTGCAGTTCAAGGTGCCCGCCGGTTTTGTCTGGGACAAGCCCGGCAATCGTCGTGAGTACCTGCGCGGGCGTCTGGAGCAGGGTCGACTGGTCGCCTACCGTAATCAAAGCTCCGGCGTGTTGCGCAGCGCTGCCTGGGCTGACGGGTTGATCGAGGTCGTCGAGGGCACCACCGTGGCTGAAGGCGATCTGCTCAACTTCATCCCCCTGAGCGAGGTCATGGGCTGACCGGCTGACCGGCTGACCGGCTGACCGGTTCCTGGCAAGAACTCGACGACAGCATGGCCCTGTACAACGCCAGTCAGTTGCAGCAGCACCGTTTGAGCAAGCGGTGCGGCAGCACCGGATCGCGTTGATGACCGCTCATGAGTAGTACGAGGCTGGCGCCGTGGCAGACGAATCGCTGCTGGATTTCCTGTCCGGATAGCAGACAATGGCGCCACTTTTTTCAATAAGAAAGGGCACGTCATGCAAAAGCCACTGCAAGGGATTCGGGTCATCGAGCTCGGGCAGCTGATCGCCGGGCCGTTTGCGGCGAAGATCCTCGGTGAGTTCGGTGCCGATGTGATCAAGATCGAGCCGCCAGGCACCGGCGACCCCCTGCGCAAATGGCGCCTGCTGCATGAAGGCACGTCGGTGTGGTGGGCGGTATCCTCGCGTAACAAGCGTTCGGTGACCCTCGACCTGCGAGAGCCGGAAGGCCAGGACCTGGTGCGCAAGCTGATCGCCGAAGCCGACGTGCTGGTGGAAAACTTCCGCCCCGGCACGCTGGAAGGCTGGGGGCTGGGCTGGGCAGATCTGCACGCGCTGAACCCGAAGTTGGTGATGCTGCGGGTGTCGGGCTATGGCCAGACCGGGCCGTATCGCGACCGACCCGGGTTCGGGGTGGTGGGCGAGGCCATGGGCGGCTTGCGGCATTTGTCGGGCGAACCTGAGCGCACGCCGGTGCGCGTGGGGGTGTCCATCGGCGATTCGCTGTCGGCGCTGCATGGCGTGATCGGTGTATTGCTCGCCTTGCGTCACCGTGATCAGAACGGCGGCGAAGGTCAGGAAATCGACGTCGCGCTGTATGAGTCGGTGTTCAACATGATGGAGAGCCTGATTCCTGAGTATTCGGTGTTCGGCGTCGTGCGTCAGCCTGCAGGGAGCAGCCTGCCGGGGATCGCGCCTTCCAATGCCTACCGGTGTCGGGATGGCCGTTACGCGTTGATCGCCGGCAATGGCGACAGCATTTATCAGCGTCTTATGGCGTTGATCGAGCGGCCCGATCTGGCCGCCGATCCGGCTTTGGCGCACAACGATGGGCGGGTGAAGCAGGTCGAACTGATCGACGCGGCGATTTCAGCCTGGGCCGCGAGTCTGGACCTCGACGACGTGCTGGCCAAGCTGACTGCCGCGCGAATTCCAGCGGGCAAGATCTACGACGCCGCCGACATCGCCAGCGACCCTCATTACAAAGCGCGGGACATGCTGCTTGACAGCCAACTCGACGACGGCACGCCCGTCACGCTGCCGGGCATCGTGCCTAAACTGCGCAGCACCCCCGGCGGCATCACGCGTCCGGCCCCGACCCTGGGGCAACACACCGACGAAGTCCTGGCGGAATTGGGCGTCGATGCGCAGCAACGGGCGGCATGGCGAGCGCGGGGCCTCATTTGAAGCATATTAGGAGAGCATCATGATCGATCACCTCGACCACCTGGTCCTGACCGCCGTGGATGCCGACGCCACGGTAGACTTCTATACCCGCGTGTTGGGCATGCAACTGGAGACCTTCGGCGCCGGACGCATGGCGTTCAAATTCGGCCATCAGAAGATCAACTTGCACGTACGTGGCAAGGAATTCGAACCCAAGGCCCACGTGCCGGTGCCGGGCGCCCTGGACCTGTGCTTCATCGCCTCGCTCCCGCTGGAGCAAGTCATCGAGCGCCTCAACGCCGCGCAATGGCCGATCCTCGAAGGCCCGGTCATACGCACCGGCGCCACCGGGCCGATTCGCTCGGTGTATGTGCGTGATCCGGATCTGAACCTGATCGAGATATCAGAGTTGGTGTGACATATGCCATTGCCTGACATGAACCTGCTCATCAGATGAAGGCGCAGCTGCTGTTCGCGACGATGTTCCGGTCTTGGCTTGAGAAGACCATCCGATCTTCTACGCACCGATCACCCCCGAGCGCTTCGCCGGTACGATCACGGCAGCGTGTCTCGTCGCGGCCTGGCCCACGGGCGATCGACACTGTGCTGGAAGCCCCGGCTTGTCCCGGCGCGTGACCTTGCGCTCCCAATTTTCATTCGTCGATCTTTGCTACCGCGGCCTCAAATCCGATTGTGTCGTTGCCGAAACCGTGCTGCGGGGCATGACTGATCTGGGCCTGCGCATGCGTCCGTCGGGTGATTCCTATGCAATCGGATCTGTCACGGGTTGCGGGTTGCGTGGTGCCGTGCCGGGTTGCTGGCCGTGACAGGCACGGCCGCTGATCGGTGGTGTAGCGATCAGACTTTCGCAGCGTCCGGTACGCGGCCGTAGATATCCGTGAAACGCACGATGTCGTCTTCGCCAAGATACTCGCCGCTCTGCACCTCGATCATCACCAGGTCGATCACTCCTGGATTGACCAGGCGATGGGTATGGCCGGGCTTGATGAAGGTCGATTCGTTGGTATCGAGCATGAATTCGCGCTCGCCATTGGTGACCCGCGCCATGCCGCTGACCACGATCCAGTGCTCGCTGCGGTGATGGTGCATCTGCAGCGACAACGAGCCCTGGGGCTTGACCACAATGCGTTTGATTTTGAAGCGCTTGCCTTCCTCCAGCACCGTGTAAGTGCCCCACGGACGAGTCACGGTGTTGTGCAGCAGGTACGCCGGATGGCCCTGGCGCTTGAGTTCCTGGGCGATCAGCTTGACCTCCTGAGTGCGCTCGGCGTCGGCGATCAGCAATGCATCCGGGGTATCGATGATGATCAGATTATCCAGGCCTACTGCGCCGACCAGGCGTTTCTTCGAGTCGATGTAGCAGTTGGTGACATCGTGCAGCACCACCTGACCGTTGAACTGGTTGCCGTTGACGTCGGCCGGTGCCAGCTCACGAATCGCCTGCCAGGAGCCGATATCGCTCCAGCCCAGCTCGCACGGCACCACCGCGACTTTCTGCGAGCGCTCCAGTAGCGCGTAGTCGATAGAGATGTCTGGCACTTGCGCGAACGTGGCAGCGTCCAGTTCCATCTGCAATTCGTTGCTGCCTTCCTTGCTTTTGCATTGCCCCAGGCAATGACGCACGGCGGCCAGCACGTCCGGGGCATGGGTTTCCAGCTCGCGCAACAGTACGTCGACACGCATGCAGAACATCCCGGCGTTCCACAGGTGCAGACCGCCTTTGAGGTATTCCTTGGCAGTGGCGACATCGGGTTTCTCGACGAAACGGGCGACCTGATAACCCGTGTCGCTCAAGCCCTGGCCTTTTTCGATGTAGCCAAAGCCGGTTTCGGCGCGGGTCGGGATCAGGCCGAAGGTCACCAGCCAGCCTTCATCCGAGAGGGCCTGCGCGGCCGCCACGGCCTCGGCGAAGGCGTCGAAATCACTGATCAGCTGGTCGGCGGGCAGGATCAGCAACTGCGCGTCGTCGCCGTGCAAGGCTTGCACGTGCAAGGCGGCGGCAGCAATGGCCGGAGCGGTGTTACGACCGAATGGCTCCAGCAGGAAATCCAGGTGAATCTTGTGCTTGTTCAACAGGCGATAGTCGTCGACGGTGCGGAAGTACACTTCGCGGTTGGTGACGGTCAGCAGGCTTTGCACGTCGGGCAAGCCTGTGGCGCGGTTGAAGGTTTTCTGCAACAGGCTTTCGCCGTCGGGCAATCGAATGAAAGGTTTGGGCATCGCCTCACGGGAGACTGGCCACAAACGGGTGCCGGCACCGCCGGCGATGATGCAGGGAATCAGAGTGCCCATCAGTAAGCCTCGCGAGGAAAAGCACTGACACAGTGCAAAGGATGTATGGATCGAACCAGACGGACCGGTTTTCGATGTATTCAGGATCGAACTCGACCCGCTGTTCGATCTTCTTCAGGGTATCTGTCTCACCACGAAAATCGTGGATCTGCGCAAGCCCGGTACTCGATCAGGCTCGTCCGCGTGAGCAGAAGGCTGTCGACCGGTTGCAGTCGCATAGAACGTCCTCACATCTTCAATCCTTGAATCCCTGACTGGCTGGTCCGCCCGGTGCCTGGCAGGGAAAGGTCAATATAATGACTTTTCCGACGCAAATTACAGAATTAGCCAATATTTTGTCGATTAAGCGCTCTCTTGAGCCGCATTTCAATCCCACCGATTAGAAAAATCGCATTTATTCACAATCCGGCGTAGGACCACTCCCCAATGCACATCGGAAACTCCCTCAAATGAGTGCCTTCACGGATCAAGCCCATGGAACAGGCACCGTCCTGGCGAGAACCGCACAGAGCAACCCGAACGCGCTTCCGCGACCTACCATTACTGCATTACGTTGTGCATCTGATCCAATATTTGCGGTCGTTTGGTGGATTGGCCCGCCAAAGAAAAATATTTTTTCGAGGGCTTTTTCGCGGGGCAATGAGGTCAACATCTGACGCAATGAATCGAGCAACCGAGGGAAGGCATATGACGGAGCGCAGGGCAATATTGATTCTTCATGGCAAACAGGCGCTCAACGAGGAGGTTCGCAAAGCCGTGCAGCGCAAACGCAAGCACGGATGGGAACTGGATGTGCGCCTGACGTGGGAAGCCGGTGACGCCCAGCGCCTGGTGACTGAAGCCTTGGGCGCCGGCCACCGCCAAATCATCGCTGGCGGCGGCGACGGAACACTGCGCGATATCGCCGAGGCGCTGGCGCTGGCTCACAGCGACGCCAGCCTGATCATCCTGCCGTTGGGCACAGCCAATGATTTTGCGCGATCGGCGGGCGTGCCCCTGGACATCGAACGGGCGCTGGATTTTCTGGATGTGCCGGCGCGCACCATCGATATGGGGTCAGTGGACGGCCAGCTGTTTCTCAACATGGCCACGGGCGGGTT
>NZ_NKHL01000049.1:7359-7620 GCF_002934685.1 Pseudomonas bohemica | reverse complement strand
ACCACCCACGTTCAGCGTGCCGATGCCGAGTGCCGCGGCGTTGCCGACGGTCAGGGTCCCGGCGTTGAGGGTGGTACCGCCGCTGAAGGTGTTGACGCCGTTGACAATCAGGTTGGCCGCCCCGTTCTTGGTCAATCCGCCACTGCCGCTGACCACGCCGCCGAGGGTGAGCGAGTTGGCGCCGCCAGCGGTGAGGTTGGCGTTAAGCGCAATCGCATTGTTCAACGTCACGTTGGCGCTGCTGTTGAGCGTGCCGCCCGT
>NZ_NKHL01000049.1:0-7349 GCF_002934685.1 Pseudomonas bohemica | reverse complement strand
TATGCAGCTGTCTCCAGTAGAGTATGAGAAACGCTATTTCCTGAGCTTGGAGAGTGTCTAGAAAATCCGGGGCGATTCAAATTGGTGTCCGGGGATTCTGCCAAATCAGGAAGTCTTTCTCAGATTTTCCCTAAGCGAAAGCTGCATTGAGCGGCTGGTTGGAGACTCATTCAGTTTCTGAGAATCGCGCTCGATGAAACTGGCCACCTGTTCCAGTTGACGCTGAAGCCAATCGACACGGCTATATCTCTCAGGCATATAGAACTTTCCGTTAAACCTGGGGTGGGATTGCTGGGCTGGGTTTGTTGTCGTCAAGGTTCATCGCCGTGACCTTGTAGTGAACCCGGCTTTCTGATCCTGCATTACGGTGTGGCTTTGGGGGATTCCTTGGGCCAACTGCTCGTAAGCCGCCTTGAGCGCCTGCTGCAAGTGCTCAGGGGTGGCCCCGTACAGGTTGAGCGCGACATGGACTTGGAAGGGCAGTTGCGTATACGCTGCAGTTGCCTGTCTCCGCGGTCTCGAACACTTACGCACTGGCGCATTAGCGTCCAAGGGGGCGAGCACCAGAGGTCACCCAACAACTTTGCCGACGATCTCTCTTAAAAGCTCAGACTCAGCCCCAGGCGCACGCCGTTGTCCTTATAACCATCGCCGAATTGCCCTGTATAACCCAGGCCCACCGTGGTGCCAGTGGTGACTTGCGCGGTGACACCCAGTTGCACCAGGCCGGTGTCTTGCGCTAATGGCGCGCCCTTGACGGTGAACGAGCCGCCACCGGCAAACGACAGCTGACGCTTCGGATCGAGGTCGTCGAACGCATGCTGCCAGCCCAACGTGCCCTGTAGCGCAACCGGTACCGAGCCCAACGTGGTCAGGGCCGTCGAGCCGTGCAGGCCAACGGTGCCGTAGGTCAGCTCGTCCTTCTCACCCTTGCCGTGCAGCTCTGTGCTGCCGCCGTGCTCCTTGAAGCTGTCGCTGTCTACCTTGACGTGGGCAAGACCCGCGAACGGCTCGACAGTAAAGTCACCCGCTGCGATGGCGTAACCCAGCTCGCCGAACACCTGGGTGGTGTTGGCGTCGTAGTGGGCCTTGTCATGATCGGCAATGTCGCCGACCTGAACATGACGGCTGCTGTCGATGTTGCTCCAGGCGTGCGACACGCCCACGCGCAAGTTGACGGCATCCCACTGGGCAGCGGTGAACAGGCTCAGCGACATGCTGTCGATCTCGCCTGAGGAGTTGCGCGCATCGATATCCAGATTGCTGCTGCCGTTACCGGCTGCCACACCCACGCGCCAGTTGTCGCCAACCGGCATGTCGATCCCCAGCAAGATGCCACGGCTGTCGTGGTCGAGTTGCGCGCTATTGCTATTGCCAGCGGTGTCTCCCCAACCGCCATAGCCCTGCAGCCAGAACGTGATACCGGTGTCGGCATCGATGTGCAGGATGGCGTCGGTCGACGCCTTCCCTTGGGCGGAGCGCAGGCGATTGCCGATGGCATCGCGCACATAACGGCTATCGTCGAACAGCGCGCCCTGGGTGCTGGCATGCAGCTCGCCAGAAAGGCTGTCGTAGGCAGCCTGGGCCTGCTCGGCGGTAAGCCCGCTGATGGCGTTGTACAGCGTGCCCGTGCGCAGCGATTCGACACCGGCGGCGGCCGCTCGTTGGTTGAAGGTGCTACCGACCGAGACGAAACTGACGTCGTTACGCTCCAGGGTCAGATCGACGCCGGTCGTGGAGTAGGCCACTTCAGGCGTGAGGAAAGCCAGGTTGCTGCTGACAGCGGCGAAGGTGCCGTTGAGCGCTGCGGCCTGGATGATGTTGTAGGCGGTGCTGGGCGCCCAATTGCCCGCACCGGCGAGTACCTCCAGGTTGGCGCCAGCAACGCTCACGGTGCCAGTGGCGACGAGTCGGTCCGAGCTGCCGTCCGGGTTGGCTTCGATCTCCAGGTTCGAGCCCGCGGCCAGGTTGACGTTGCCGTTGACGTGCAGCGTGCCGATGGAGTTGCCCGGATTGATCGTGGCCCCGCTGATGAGGTCGACGTTGCCATCAATGGTGCCGTGACCGCCGAGCATGGCGCCGCTGGCAACCCGCACGTTGCTGGCCAGGCTCGCCTCGCTGCCGGCCGCGCCGCCGACGATCAAGCTGCCGGCGTTCACTTGGGTACCGCCACCGACGCTGGACTGGCCGTTGAGCACCATCTTGCCGGTGCCTGCCTTGACCAGGCTGCCGGCGCCGCTGAGGTTGCCAGCGTAGACGCTGTTGGCGTTGCTGTTGCCCACCAGCAGCTCGCTGCCCGAGGCCAGCGCAAGGTCGCCCTCGCCACTCAAGGCGCCCAGCACGGTGATACCGCCGATGCTGACGGCAGCGGCATCGCTGACGTTCAGGCTGGCATTGCCCAGGGCGTTGTAACCACTCAGGGTCAGGCTGCCGTCGAGGATGTTGAGGAAACCGCTGAAGCTGTTGTCGCCGCTCAGGGTCAGGTTGCTGGCACCCTGTTTGGTCAGTGAGCCGGTGCCGCTGATGACGCCGGCGAGGTTGAGGTCATTGCTGCCGGCGAGGCTCAGTTCACCGGCGAGCGTGATGGCATTGCCCAGTGTGAGCGCCGAGCGGGTGTCCAGCGTGGTCTCCCCCGCGGCAACCAGGTTGCCGCTGCCCAGGGCACCGGCGTTGCCCAGCACCAGTGTGCCGCCATTGAGCAGGGTGCCGCCACTGTAAGTATTGGCACCGTTGAGGGTCAGGGTGCTGTTGCCGTTCTTGCTCAGCGAGCCATTCCCGCTGATGACGCTGTTCAGGGTCAGGTCGTGGCTGCCAGCCACGGCCAGCCGGCCGTCCAGCGTGAGCGCATTGCCCAGGGCCAGCGCCGCGCTGTTGTCCAGCGTGGTGCCGTCCGCAGCGCTCAAGCCGCCGCTGCCCAGGGCACCGGCATTGCCCAGTACCAGCGTGCCGCCATTGAGCTGCGTGCCGCCGCTGTAGGTGTTGGCTGCGTTGAGCACCAGGGTGCCGCTGTCGTATTTGCCCAGCGTACCTGTGCCGCTGAGCACTACATCAAGGGTCGCGGTGGCGTTGGGGTCGACGCGGATCGTGGCATTGCCCATGGTGCTGTTGACCAGGTTCAGCGCCCCTCCCGTGCCACTCTGCAGGCGATAGCCGTCGGTGACAAACTGCATGCCATTGGTGGTTTGCGTACCGTTGACCGTCACGGTGCCCGCCCAGCCCTGGAACACCGCGAAGCTGTTGGCCCAAGACTGGTTGGTGGTGGCGTTGACGTCGGTCCAGTTAGTGCTGCCAGTGCCCCAGGTGCCGCTACCACCCTCCACCGAACCGTTCGCGGCCACCTGGTTGCCGTCCCAGAACTGCACGGTGGTGCCCGGCATGGCAACGAGCAGGTTCACCTGGTTGAGCAGTGCAGTCTGCAAGGTCAGGTCGCTGGGGGTGAAGCTAACCGGCAGGCTGCCGATCAGCATGCCGTTGTCGGTCAGACCGCCGGTGTAGTCGAAGAGGCGGTACACGCCGTTGCCGAAGCTGCCCGCGTCGATGACGTTGAGGGTGCCATCGAGGGTCAGGTCTCCGCCGACGCTGACCAGCGCGTTGCCGCCACCGGAGGCCGGTGCGCCAAGGCTGGCATCGAAACTGGAATTGGCGTTGAGCACCAGCGAGTTCACCGACAGCGTGCTGCCGGTAGCGCCGGCCAGATGACCACCATCCGCCACGGTCACGGCTCCGCCGAGCGAGCCGCTGCCAGTCAAAGTGCCGCCGCTATTGACCAGCACGCTGGCGCTGTCCAGCGAGCCATTGATGTTCAAGGTACCGGCGTTGATCGTGGTGTTTCCGGTCAGGCTGTTGATGCCGGACAGTGTCAGGTCGGCCAGACCGTTCTTGGTCAGGGTGCCTGCCCCGGCAATCACGCCATCCAGGGTCAGGTTATTGTTGCCGGCCATGCTCAGGTTGGCATTGACGTTGACATTGTTGGCCAGCACCAGCGGCGCGCTGGTATCGAGGGTCGAAGCGCCCGCCACGGTCACCGCGCCGGAACCCAGACCCGAGGAGGTGCCGAGGATTACGGTGCCGGCGTTCAGCGTGGTGCCGCCGCTGTAGGTGTTGATGCCATTGAGAGTCAGGTTGGAGGCACCGTTCTTGATCAGACCACCGGTGCCGTCGACTATGCCGTTGAGGGTCAGCGCGTTGCTTCCGAGTATTGTGAGGTTGCCGTTGAGTGTGGCCGCGTTGGCCAGGGTAACGGCGGCGTTGCTGTCCAGCTGCGTGCCGGCGTTGGCGATCAACGCACCACTGCCCAGAGCGGTGTTGGTGCCGACTACAATTTTGCCGCCATCGAGTTGCGTGCCGCCGGTGTAGCTATTGGCCCCGTTGAGCATCAATGTACCGCTGTCGAGTTTGTTGAGAATGCCGCTGCCGTTGATGTTCACGCCGACCGTGGCAGTCACGCCCGGATCGACCCGCATCGCCGTGGTGCCGCCGGTGCCGTTGACGGCAGTCAGCAGCCCCGACGTACCGTTGACCACGTTGTAGCCATCGGTGAGGAACTGCATCCCGGTGAACAGTTGCGTGCCGTTGACCGATACCGTGCCGGCCGTGCCTTGGAACACCGCGAAGTCGCCGGCCCAGGTCTGGTTCACTATGCCGCTGGAATTGCTCCAGTTGCTGCCGCCGGCATTCCAGGTGCCAGTGCCGCCATCAACGGTGCCATTGGCGATCGTCTGGCTGCCGTCCCAGAAACGCAGGTTGTTATTCGGCGCCGACACCACCAGATTGATCTGATTACCCAGAGTCTGTACGAGGATGTCGCCGAGGCCGTAACCCACTGGAACACCGGCCACGGTCAGGCCATTGTCGGTCAGCGCACCGGCATAATTGAATAAGCGGTAGACCCCGACACCGAAGCCGCCGGCATCAGTGACGTTGAGGTTACCGTCGAGGGTCAAATTGCCGCCGACGTCCATCAACGAAGTGGTCGATGGCGTCGCAAGATTCGCATCGATATTGCTGTTGGCGCCCAGCGTCAGCGACGCGGCGGACAAGGTATTGCCCGAGGACAGCGCTAGGTGACCGCCGTTGTTGATATTGAGCGTTCCGAGAATCGAACCGCTGCCGGTTACGCTTGCGCCGGTATTGACGTTGACTTGGGCACTGGCCAGCGAACCGCTGAGGTTCAGGGTGCCGCCGTTGACGGCGGTGTCGCCTAAATAGGTGTTGGTGCCGTTGAGGATCAGATCGGCCGGGCCGCTCTTGATCAGGCCGCCCACTCCGGAGACCACGCCCGCGAGGGCCAGCGCGTTGCTGCCGCCGACGGTCACGTCGCCACCGAGGTTGACGTTGTTGGCCAGGCTTGATGCGGTACTGGCGTCCAGCGTGGTGCCATTGCCGGCGTTGAGGTTGCCGGTACCGAGGGCGGTGTTGGAGCCGACGACCAGTGTCCCGGCATTTAGCGACGTCGCGCCAGTGTAGGTGTTGTTACCGGTCAGGGTCAGGGTCGAAGCACCGGTCTTGATAAGGTTGCTGCCGCCACTGATCACGCCGCCGAGGGTGAGCGAGTTGGCGCCGCCAGCGGTGAGGTTGGCGTTTAGCGCAATCGCATTGTTCAACGTCACGTTGGCGCTGCTGTTGAGCGTGCCGCCCGCACCACCCACGTTCAGCGTGCCGATGCCGAGTGCCGCGGCGTTGCCGACGGTCAGGGTCCCGGCGTTGAGGGTGGTACCGCCGCTGAAGGTGTTGACGCCGTTGAGAATCAGGTTGGCCGCCCCGTTCTTGGTCAATCCGCCGCTGCCGCTGACCACGCCGCCGAGGGTCAGGCCGTTGATGGCCTGCACGGTCAGGCCGCTGGCGCCCAGGTTGATCTGGTTGGCCAGAGACAATCCGGCATTGCTGGGTTGGAGAATCCCGCCGTTGGAGGTCAGCACACCGCTGCCGAACGCGGCGTTGTCGTTGAACTGCGCGACACCGCCATTGAGGGTGGTCGCACCGCTGACCAAGGGCCCTTGCAAGGTCCAGGTGCCACTGTTGAGGGTCAGGTTGTTGAAGTTGACGTACGTCGCACTGGACGCCGTGCCGGTCCCAGTGGTGCCGCCGCCGAGGCCGATCGGGTTTTGCAGGATCAGCGTGTTGGTGCCGGCCGCACCGCCATCGATCGTCCCTGTGGGCGCGAAGGTCAGGTTGACGCCGGTTAAGCCACCGAGACCGCTGGAGACTTGCACGCCGTCACCGACGTTAACGCTCGAACCGGTGATCGCGTAGAAGGTGTTGATACTGCCCGCCCCCATCGACACGCCGCCAGTGATATTACCGGCATTGGTGAAGGTGTTGCCCGCCAACGACGTTTCGAACGCGATCCGGCCGTTGATTGTGCCGCTGGCACTATTGGTCATGTTGACTTGCGAACCGCCATACACCCCGACCACCGGGGTATCGGCCAGGGTGACCCCGCCCCCCGACAGCCCGGTGGAGCTAATTGTGCCGTCGTTGGTGATGGTCGTGGTGCCCGACACCGAGTTGTTCACGGCGATGGCCAGGCCCTCGACGCTGGTCAGGTTGTTACCGAGCAACATCCCGGTGCCGCGAATGATACCGGTGGTGGTGTTGACTACGCTGACCGTGCTGGTCGCGCCGGTGCCGATGAGTGCGCCACCACTGAGGACCGAAACCTGACCCAGCAAGGCCGGATCCAGGGTGCCGGAATTGTTCAGGTTGATGTTGGCCCCGGTCAGGTTGATGACCTTGCCACCCAGGGTGGAGTTCATCTGCGCACCCGAGGTCACGTTGACCGTCAGCCCGCTGGTAGCGCTGCTGTACTCATTAAGAAACAGCGGCAGCGTCGGAACGCCGCTGCAAGTGATTGTGCTACCGGCGGCTGAACAGTTGGCATGGGCCGATTGGCTGACCAGGGCGCCCAGTAGCAAGGCCGGTAGCGCCAGTTTGCGGAGGTGACGCGAGCCCTTGCGGCAACGCTTACTGTGTTCATGGGTCACTGTCCAGCAGCCCATTGAGGCATTCCACACTAGCGCAAATACTCGGTTCATTGCGTGCACTCCCTGTTTTTTTTTAGAAACGACTACACATCAAAATCGAATGGGCTGACGTCGAAGTGCCATAAGATAGTTCAGCATAGGGTATTTTGTAATATCACCTAGCCACTTTCCGGAGGCTACAGCCTATGTATTTTGAGAGTGCGCGTCCTAGAGCGGCTCGTGTGCGAAAAAAAGTGAAGGATGGTCTGAAGTAGGCAGCTATTTCTCAGCTGCTGAGCCATAGCGGTTCAAAAAACGGCAGCGTTCAAAATCGATCAAGTCTGCCGCGTATTTCATGCATTTTTTCCGCAGCAACCACCTTGCAGC
>NZ_NKHL01000023.1:152-601 GCF_002934685.1 Pseudomonas bohemica | reverse complement strand
TACTGGAAACCCGTCTTCAGATGCCGCGGCTGGGCACGCGCAAGCTGCATGGTCTGATGCAGGCTGAGCCTGAACTGGCGCGATCGGTAGGTCGGGATCGGCTATTCGATATCCTCAGAGCCAGTCGCCAACTGATTACGCGCAAACGTGCCTACCACAAGACCACTGACAGCCATCATCGCTTCCGTCGCCACCCCAACAGATTAAAACCTGGCCCCGATCAAGTGACAGCCACTGGCCCTGAGCAGGTCTGGGTAGCAGACATCACCTATTTGCCTACCCAGCAAAGCGTCGCGTACGTGAGCCTGGTTACGGATGCTTACTCCCGAAAAATCGTTGGCCATCATGTGCATGAAACCTTGCATGCCGAATCGGTTGCGCAGGCGATGCGCAAGGCGTTGAACGGTAGAACGACGGATCAGGCACTGGTGCATCACTCAGATCGCGGC
>NZ_NKHL01000023.1:0-142 GCF_002934685.1 Pseudomonas bohemica | reverse complement strand
TGCGCAAGGCGTTGAACGGTAGAACGACGGATCAGGCACTGGTGCATCACTCAGATCGCGGTCGGCAGGTTTTTTTTTTTCGGTCGTCGCAACACCTTGATCGAGGTGTTTATGGGACGACCCGCAGGATGGATGCAAAAAT
>NZ_NKHL01000098.1 GCF_002934685.1 Pseudomonas bohemica | reverse complement strand
TATGCAGCTGTCTCCAGTAGAGTATGAGAAACGCTATTTCCTGAGCTTGGAGAGTGTCTAGAAAATCCGGGGCGATTCACAGTTCCTTACGGGTCTGCTTGCGCTTACCGGCGTACTCGGCGTCGGCGAAGGTCATTTGCTTCATCATCGAAAAGCTCGGCGATTGGTGTTCCGGGATTTTGCCAAATCAGGAAGTCTTTTTCAGAATTTCCCTAAAGAATATTTACTCCGGTTTCATTTGATCCTGGGGCACTGGATTCTTACAGTGGCCTCACCTAATCGAACTTGCACACGCAAGAAGGTTTGTTTCAAATGTTCAAATCCATCGTTATTGCCAGCGCTCTTATTGTTTCTTCCTTGTTGGCGGCGCCTTTTGCAATGGCTGAAGAATCGTCAGCGTTCGTGGCTCGTAATGAAGCCATGCATGCGAACTTCGAGCAGCACGAGGAAGCCCTTGCCGCCAAGGCCAAGGAGCAGGACAAGACTCAGCAAGCCTCGACCTATAACCCTCAAATGGAGAATGCCAAACACACCTGACCCGTACGTTGCTTTAGCGCTGTCGTTCTTTGTTGTGTTCTTGTTGTTGTAACTCTCCGCATCGTTGCTCCCGACGTGGGGCCTCAAAGCTCCAAACTTCAGCCGCTTTCCCTAGCGGCTTTTTTTTGCCTGCGAAAAGTGAAGGCGTATTCAGACTAGTTTGGTATTCGGATAACAACGGCATGCAGTTCAAACAAAGCTCGCTTACGGGAGTGCTGATTTCAGCGACGCCATCGCCGGCAAGCCGGACTGCGACATAGGTGCGTTGCGTCCGAACGCGCTGCATGTGTCTATCTACACACCACGTCGCTCAGGCAAACTGCCAACCCTCTGTAGGAATCAGCTCTAAATGGGGTAGGAATGCGCTTGTTCACTTTGAAAACCGCCTTGATTTGCACTGCGCTGGCCTTTGGGCTGAGCATTACGGGTGCGCACGCTGCAACGGACACCAAGCACCCTGCCAAGTCGTCCAAAACCGCTCACTCCTCCAAATCTTCAAAAGCGGCGCACGCTAAACCCACGGGGCAGAAAGTCTCGATGCTTGGCGGCAAGTTCGTGTTTACCTTGCCCAAGGACTACGTCAAAGGGCCGATGGAGGAGATCGATGACAAAGCCAAGGCCGCTGGCGTCACAGGTTCGCTGTACATGAACAAACCCGCCAAGCGCGTCGTGATCATCACCGAAACACCACTCCCGGACGGCAAGAAAGTCCCATCCAACGACACCGAAACGCTGGATAACATCATTGCCGAAACCCTCGTCCAGCAGCAGTCCAGCTACAAGGATTTCAACAAGCTCGGCGAGAAGAAGATCGTCAGAAAGGGCCTCGGACTGCGCCAACTGGACGTGTCCGGCAGCGTGGATGGCGGCAAGGTGCTGAGCACCACCATCACCGCGGCCTCCGGTACACGCACTGCGATGGTCAACGTGATCTCTCTTGCCAAGGATGCCAAGGCGCATGCGGCGGTGGTGAAGGGCGTGACGGGAAGCAAGTAATGAGTGCTGCTTTTTTGGCTGCGATCGCCGCCCTAAAAGCAGCAGTTATCAAGACTCATCGAAACAACGTCATCACTCCTGCAGTTGCACCTTGACCCCTCCCGAATGTGCGTTGATCGCACTGTACGGCACCACTGACCATTCGGGGCCTTCGCAGGCGCGCATGACGCGGACGAAGTATGGGCCGACCCAGATATGTCTTTCGGTGAAATATCAGGACGGGAAGTCCCAGACCGATTTGTCGGTGCAATCGCAGTCGGCTTCGGTGTAGGTACCTTCACGTCGTCAATTGCACCTTGTAGCATTTACTTTCTGCCCTCCACCGCCATACGCACTGCAAAGCCCAACAACACCGTGCCCATCAACCAGCGCTGGACGTTGGCCCAAGTCGGTTTGGTGGCCAGGAAAACGGCAATCGATCCTGCGGCCATGGCGACCATTGCGTTGACGGTGAGGCTGACGCCGATCTGCACGCTGCCCAGCACCAGCGACTGGCCAAGCACGCTGGCGCCGTTGTGGAGGGTGATGAACTGCGGCAGCAGCGAGAGATAAAGCACCGCAACTTTAGGATTGAACAGGTTGGTCAGCAGGCCCATCAGGAACAATTGACGGTTGCTGTCCTGAGGCAGTTCCTTGATTTGAAACGGCGAGCGGCCGCCCGGTTTGACGGCTTGCCAAGCGAGGTAAAGCAGGTATATGGCACCCGCAATGCGCAGCGTGTCGTAGGCGTATGGTACGGCCATGACCAGCCCGGTGATGCCGAATGCCGCGCAGAGCATGTAGAAGAGGAACCCGATGCCCACGCCGCCGAGGGAGATCAGCCCGGCCTTGCGACCTTGTGAGATAGATCGCGAAATCACGTACATCATGTTCGGCCCAGGGGTCAGAACCATGCCCAGTGAGATAAGGGCAAAGGCGACTAGATTCGAGAGCTCTGGCATCGGAGTTCCTGGCTGGGAATGACGGAAGTGGCCCGCTCGATAGCTATGAAGCGGGGCTGAATCCATTTCAGCCAATTAGCTTCCGCGGCGTCTATAGACAGATTCGGGGAAAAGGGACCGGGACAGATGCGACGCCTGGCGACAGCCGGTGTGGTTTAATGGATCAATAGTGGCAATTGGCTCTTCCCAGCGCCCGACGGGCGAGCGACACTCTACGTCGTTCGTCGTGGCCGATGTTGCAGTCGGGATACTGCGTCATAACCCGGTGAAGAGCTATGAACACCTTACCTCGCAAAGGCCTTTCGTTTGCCAGGCGTATGCATGTGCCGCGCAGCGTCGGGCTGGGTGTCGGCTTTTTTGTTGTAGCTGCCGCTGTATATCCTTCGCACCCGCCTGTGTGGGTATGGGTCGCGATGGTCCTGCACGGCTACGGCTGGCCGCATATCGCCTGGTTAATGGCCAGATCCTCGAAACAACCCTACGCTGCCGAGCGCCGGAATCTGATCTACGACTCGCTGGCCGGGGGATTCTGGGCGGGTGCGATGGGATTCAATCCCTTGCCCACCGTCACGGCCCTGGCGATGATCGCCATGAACAATATCGCCGCAGGCGGCCCACGGCTGTTCGCGCTGGGCAGCCTGGCGCAGGGGGTTGCCGCGTTGGCGGCTTACTGGATCTTTTTGCCGCAACTGTTTCCGGTGCTCACTCAACTGCAGGTTTATGCATGCCTGCCGACGCTGGTGATCTATCCGCTTGCGATCGGCCTGCTGAGCTATCGCGTAGCGTTGCAGCTCTCCCGAAGCAAGAAAGCGCTCGAAAAACTCAGTACCACCGACAGCCTTACCGGCCTGATGAACCACGGTGCCTGGAAAGACCTGCTGGCAACGGAATTCAACAATTGCCGCACGTTCAATCGGCAGAACAGCGCGGCGCTGATTGACATCGATCACTTCAAGACCATCAACGACACGTACGGCCATATCATCGGCGACAACGTGCTCAAGCAACTGAGCGGTATCCTTTCCGCCAGCCTTCGGGAAACCGATCTGGCGGGGCGCTACGGCGGTGACGAATTCTGCGTGATCCTGCCCGATACCACCGTCGCCCAAGCGACCGACATCCTCGAACGCCTGCGCCGTACCGTGCACGCGCACACTCACGCTACTTTCCCCGACCTAAAACTCAGCCTGAGCATCGGCATCGCCGCCTACGGCCCGCACCTCGACGACGCTGGCGCATGGCTGCACGAAGCAGACATGGCGCTTTACGCCGCAAAAAGCACCGGGCGAAACCGAGTGGCCTGGGCGATGCCCGGCTTGAAAGCGTGTGAATCATTGAGTGCGGCGGTTGAGTAAGCTAGCGGCCCATGCGCATGGGGTTTCAAAGAGCGTTAGGATGCCGGATTTTTGCAGGTGTTCGTTGATGATGCCGCGCAGGGTCGTCGGGTGATCCCGGGGAGCGTTGATCTCGGCGGGATTGGATTTCTCGGCGTTTTTGCTTCCTCAGGCGTCGGCCCACTGCCCCGTAATGGGTGCATAGAGAGGTCGTACCCCTCTGCCAAAACACGCTTAATGTAATTTTTCTGCCGCCGTTCGAAATGAGAAAAACGAGCGCCGAGCTCAGCAGCTTCTGAACCCACGTCAGAAAATTTGCACGCCGCCGGGCGAGCCATGCTCGGCGCAGACAGAGTGGGTTCCGGGCCGGCGTCGCTGCGGGCCTGTTCGATCGACATGACGCTGAACAACATCAACGGTCGGGCATAGCCAGCAGACGCGCGGATCGAGGCTGCCGATCTGCGCGGGCGATGGCCGAGGCACAGGCTCGGCGCATCTCGTTCATGACACCGGATCTGCCGGGCGCTGAACCCGCTCGAGCAGATCGACCGGCGACAGCGTTTCCAGCAGCGTCACCACGTCATCGTCGAGGGTCAGGGCGCCGTAGAGTTGTTCCTCCCGATCCAGATGAGCTTGCTGCGCGGCACGGTAACCGTCGGGATAGATGCTTTTCTCGATGGGCAGCAAACGGTCGTAATGTTCCAGTAAACCGCGAAAGACGATGCGCCGTTCCACCACCCCGCGCGTGGTGGCGATCAGCTTGATGAAAAAATTCGCATCGCATTGACGTATCGCCTCGTAAGCGGCGTATCGCTCAACCAGCGTGTAGCCGCCCGATTCGTCGAAGACCACGCAGCACAGCGCTTCGCGACTTCGGCCCTTGAACGGGTTGACCGCCGCGCCTCGGCGATTGCTCTGCGCCAGGGCGTAGGTCACTGCCTGTTCCGCCTCCTGCAGACGTTGGGCCGTCTGGAGTTTTCTGACGCCATCGAGCACTGGCGCCTGCCGGCCCAATTGTTCGATTTCTTCGCCGACCAACGCAAACATGCCGCGCGGGCCGAACCATTGCGTGTGCAACGTATACAGGTGCTCTTTGCTGAAAGCGGCCTGCTCATTCACCAGTTCATGAAAGCGGGTCAGGTCCGGGTGGCCGTCCTGATCGACGAGCATCACTGGCCCTTTCGGCACAGGGTCGCGGTCGCTTGAGTTGCATCCAGTCATTGAGTAGTTCCTTCTTGTTGTTGAATGTTTGGTCTGTGGCCGTTTCGTTGCAATTGGCTCAATCGTCTCTGAGCGCCACCGCTGGGGAGGCTTTCGGCCCGACGCTTGAGGTCATTGAGCAACTGCCGAGGCACCTGTACGTTCACCACACGTCCGTCCAGCTGCGTACTCAGTCGCGACTAAGGCGTGCGCTGCCTGGGACAGGCCGAATTGGGGCCGCTCCCTGACGGTCACGTTGCCAAGGTGAGCCGACGATCGCGGTGCCGCCGCAATAGAAAGTGAAGTCGACAGTATCTATTACGCATACTCGGAGCTGCCCCCGAACATAGTGCTGACTGACACTCCGCGATTCGAACAACGTTGACAAACGATCCTGTGATGTATCGCCCATAACCTTTCCCTGTTAATAGCCCTGCCAGATTTGTTCTTATTGTTCGCCATCGTTTCCTGCACCTGCCAAGGCACGCCCGGAGAGAACTTCCGAACGACCTTTAAACCGAAAGCCACAAAGATAAAGACGTTGCCATTATCCGCCTGTGAATCAACGATACAATCCGTCAGATGTAGGGGGTAATCGCGGTTTTCTCTTGCGCGGCAATGCAACGTGCAATGCCACGAGTTGCGCGCGGTTCTTCACTTCATTCTTCTTCAAGAGCGCTGATACGTGGTCGCGGGCCGTGTAATCACTGATCCCCAGGTGCTGGGCGATATCCTTGTTGGTGTAGCCCAGCAGCACCAGCCTCAGCACTTCCGACTCACGCGGGGTCGTGCGGCTCGCTCGTTTGCGCTTATGCTCTGTTTCCTGCATCGACTTGCAGTGACCTCTGTTGACCGCCTTCCCTGGCATTAAACTACCCATCGGCGATGACAGGTTTTTATTGAGCATAATTTTCAAATTTCTGCACTTTGATACAGCATTCTCATCAAGGTTGATGATTAGTACCCGCAACGGTAATTATTCCTACAAGCTTTGACGATAATTTCCTGACCAAGTTTTACTCATATGGACCGCACATAAAATGGCGCATGCGCAGACAGAATGCTAGTGCATGAATCGGACAGGTCAGTTGTATAGACGGGGACAATAAACGCAGCACTTTATAAATACAATCATTGGTTACAAATGAACTGACCGAGCGTATTAGGGCTGGGTACTGCGTCTTACAGACATGCGCACGACCTGCACTTGAAGAAGCGCAAGTCGCCGACGCTCAGGAAGGAAATGCCTTACGAGATATCAAGACAACGCTTGCTCAAGCAACCCACAGGACAGTGGTCGGTGTCAGGGGCGTGCTGCCAGGACGCCCCCATCATTCAGCGGCCGCAGCGCGCTGGCAGTACGTCGTCGACCTGCATGCCCTTGCGCAGGCCGAAGAACATTGCGGTCAACAGGCCCACAGCGCCCATGATCACGCAATAGCCGACGCACACCCAAGGACTCCACGGCATCAGTGCGATCAGCGCCAGCGGCGTGGTACTCGCCCATAGCGCATAACTGATGTTGTAGGTCAGGGAGATGCCCGACACGCGAATGTTCGCCGGGAATAGCCCGACCATCACCGAAGGCACCACCCCAACGATGCCGCAGGCCAAACCCGCCACCGCATACGCCAGGCCTACCGGCAGCCACTGGATGACCAGACTGGCGTACAACAGGCCGACGCCCAGCGGCAGCAGCAGGCTGTACAGCACCACCCCTCGCCAGGCGCCAATGCGGTCGACCAGCATGCCGGCCAGCACGCAACCGATGTTGAGAAAGACGATGCCAACGCTGCTCAAGGCGAAGGTGTCGCTGGGGGTCATGCCGAACCGCTGTTGCATTACGGTCGGGGTGATCACCACCAACGTCACGACTGCGGAGGTCAGCACGCAGGTCAGCAAGGCGGCTGGCAGCAACGACTGGCGATGTTCCCGCATGACGGCGCGCAGCGGCAACTCGGTCATGCTTTCACGTTGCGCGTGGAGCGCCATGAACACTGGCGTCTCGCTCAACCAGCGACGCAGCCAGACACCGATCACGCCAAATACGCCGCCCAGTAGAAAGGGGATACGCCAGGCAAAGTCGAGAATCTCGGCATGGCTGTAGACCTTGGCCAGCCAGGTCGCGGTCAAGGCGCCAATCAAGTAGCCAAAGGTCAGCCCGGCCTGCAGCACCCCGAGCGTATAGCCGCGATGGCCTTTGGGCGCGTGCTCGGCGACGAACACCCAGGCGCTCGGCACTTCGCCACCCACCGCAGCGCCTTGCAGGATGCGCAGGGCCAGCAGGATCAGCGGTGCCCAGTAGCCGATGTCGGCGTAGGTCGGCATGACGCCAATCAGCAGACACGGCAAGGCCATCATCAGGATGCTGAGGCTGAACACCCGTTTGCGACCGAGTTTGTCGGCGAAGTGGGCCATGAGAATGCCGCCCAGGGGCCGCGCCAGATACCCGGTGACGAAGATTCCGAAGCTCTGCAGCAATCGCAGCCACTCGGGCATTTGCGGCGGGAAGAACAGTTGGCTGAGGGTCAGCGCGAAAAACACGAAGATGATGAAATCGTAAATTTCCAGCGCCCCGCCCAGTGCCGCCAGGCCCAGGGTCTTATAGTCGCCCCGGCTGATCGGTTGTGGACGTGGTCGAAGAATGGCTGTCATGGAAGACCCCATTTGGCAGGTTTAAACGGCAGTTAAGTGCGACAAAGGCGCGCAGGATAACAAAGCTGGCGCAATCAGGGCGCCTGACAGACAACCGGACTTGCGTCACATCACAGGGCATATACGCCGGGGGTCATGCCGAACTGCGCGCTGAACGCATTGATGAAGGTGCTGACACTGTCGTATCCCAGACGCTGGGCCACGCGATTGACGTTGTCGCCGCGGGCCAGCAACTCCAGCGCACGTTTCATTCGCGCGACGATGCGCCATTGCATCAGCGACATGCCGGTTTCTGCACGAAAGTGCCGGGTCAGCCCGCGGCGGGACATGCCTACCCGCCGCGCCCAATCGTCCAGGCTCAGCTTGTTGGCGGGGTCGGCGACGATGGTCAGTGTCATGCCAACCAGATGCGGACTGCTGGGCATCGGCAGGAACAAAGCATTGGCGGGGGAAATCTTCAGTTCGTCGAACAGCACGTCGAGCTGGCGATGCACAGGGGCACTGAGCTCCGCCGCGCCACTGTCCCAAGTGCCGATGCGCTCAAGCAAAGCGCTGGACAGCGGGGTCATGTCGAACACCGTTGGCGTGGTGGGAAACAGCGGACACAGGTCCGGACGCAGGTAGATCATCATCCCCTTGGCGGCTTCATGCACCCGCGCCGCATGGGCCACGCCCGGCGGAATCCAGCCGATGTGGCGGGAGGGAACCACCCAACTGCCAGCGTCCAGTTCAGCCGTGATCACGCCATGCCTGACCGCCCATAACTGCCCTTCGCGGTAACGGTGCAGCACGTCATCGCTGCTCGCCTGCAAGGGCTGCGCATTGATCAGCAGCGCTCGTCCGTCCTGGATACGGCGTTGCAACGGGTACTGTGCTGGCATGGCCCGATTTCCCTGTTGAGTGACCACCCGACGGTAACAAGCCAGAGGGGCACAACGCCAGCGCAAATGTCCAGCCGATTCGAAGCCTCAGGACCTTGCAATCACTAGCGTCAGCAAACGGCGCTGCCCAGGTCGACGGGGAAGATTCAATGCGTTTTTTTGGTGCGATTTCTAACATCAAAAAGGCACGCGATTTTTTGCGTTCTGAAAAGCGACGTCTATGGATATTTCTTGCGCCCTGCTTAACATTTTTTGCACCACAACGCAGCGCCAGAGCAAAAAAGCGCGCCAACGAAATGCATAAAGAGGGTCTTCGGGATCTAATTTAGCCATAGACCCTATCAATCCATTGGTTCCCAAAACGAGCACCTGAACCTGTAGAGGCGCTATTCCGACAAACGGTCGTGGAGGATATACAACAACGCTACGCCCCAGAACAATCGCCACCTTCACACCGGAGAGATTGCTGCCTTAAGAGGTCAGGCGACTGACCAAACGGTCTGAACCGCGATCTATCCAATCGGTCAGCTTTTGCCAATGGCGCAGTCCTTGCCTTGCTGATGGCTCTTTGATGTCCGGCATGAAGGTAATTGCATGACCCTGCGCAGTGATTCAATGCAGCTCTCCCCCGCCGAAAAGCGCTGGTTACCGTGGTTTGGCAAAACCGGAAAATTCGCCATGGCCCGTTCCTGTCGTCTTAACCGGGCCATTTATCCTGTGATCGAACGGACCTTCGAATCCATTGCCGACACCCGTGTGCGTCTGCTGCAGCACTGGGCGCAGGAGTATTGGGATCACTTGGGTGAACTGGCCAGCAGCGTAGAGAAGGAGTTTGCGCACATCAACCCTCGCCAGCTTCAGGAAAAGCGTAAACAGGCGTCAGACTTCTCTGAATTATTCGTGGTCGATGCACACGGCAAGGTGCTCGCCTCGACTTGGGCCGAGCATTGCAATCAGCAAGACCTCAACCCCAGGGCCCTCGCCGAGGGGCTGAAGAAACCTTTTCTGCACGGTCCTTACAGTGACCCGCTGACGTTGAAGATCGGCCCGTCGACCTCGCGCTTTCACGACGAAGTCACGCTGATGTTTTATCAGCCGCTGTTTGCTGAGGGCCTGATCATCGGCTGCCTGTGTGGTCGTGTACCCAACGATGTGCTCGGGGATCTGATTCAGCGTGAAGCCGGCCATGTATATCCCGAATCCGGCGACAACTACTTGTTCATGGTCCGCTCGACCTTCGACCCGACACTGCTTCCGGGCATCGCCCTGTCGCGCTCGCGCTTCGAAGACAACGCCTTCACCCACGGCGAAAACCTCAAGTCCGGGGTAAACACGGCTTGGGGCCCGGTACGCATTCGCCGTCATACCGAGTTGGAACTGCGCTTCATCGACCCGGCGACCCAGGAACTGCACCCCGGCGTACGCGAGACCATTCGCAGCGGCGCCAACTTGTTCGTGACCTATCCGGGCTACTCGGACTACCGGCATATCCCGGTCATCGGCAAGGGCGTGACCCTTCAACTGCCAGGCTCGCCGGATCGCTGGGGCATGATGTGCGAGGCGGATCTTGAAGAGGTCTATCGCCGCCGTTCGCTGAGCTATGGCCTGATGAAGCCCTATCTTGGAACCATGGGCGGTCTGTATGGCTGTAATTATGTGATTCAGCATTACAGCGGGCTCGGTCAACTGGCCAGCGACGGGATTCAGATCCTGAGCATGGCGGCCACCGCCTGGGTGTTCTCCAGGCTGGGCCCGGTGCGTCTGGCCGAGCGCATGAGCGGCATGACCGAAGTCATTCGCACCATTGCCGAGGGTGAAGGCAACCTGCGCCAGCGCCTGGACACCAGCACCATGGTCAACGATGAAACCGGTGATCTGGGACGCTGGATCAATAGCTTCATCGACAACCTCGACGCAGTGGTCGGCCATGTGATTCACGCGTCGCGGACAATGGGCAAGACCAATGAGCTGATGCTCGGCAGCAGTCAGGAAGCAGGCATGACGTCGGCGCAGGTCACCGAGGCGGTGAACCGCATGATGCTGATCGTCGAGGGGCAACTGGGGGAGATCCAGCAGGCGTCCTACACCGCCGAACAGATGAAACTGGCGATGGATGACGTGGTTTCCCGCGCCCGCGAGCAGTTCGAGAATGCCAGGATCGGCACCCAATCGATCCGTGACGTGGTGGAGCGCTCGGCGTCGAGCGTGCAATCGCTGGACGCGAAAATGGCGCAGATCAGCACCATCGTCGGCCTGATCACCAACATCACCAACCAGACCAACCTGCTGGCGCTGAACGCTGCAATCGAGGCGGCGCGCGCCGGTGAACATGGTCGTGGGTTTGCCGTGGTCGCCGATGAAGTGCGCTCGCTGGCGGTGCGCACGGCCAGTGCCGCCGAAGACATCCGGCAAATGGTCGAGGGGCTGCAAGGCGAAACCCAGCAGGCCGTGGCGTTCATGGAAAGCGGCGTGCAGGACGTCGACAATCATCTGCGCACCAGCGTCGATAGCGCCTCGCAAAACGCCCAACTGCATCAGGAAGTCGAGAGCATGATCGGTATCATCGGCAAGCTGAGCGAGCGCAGTCGCGATTACGGACGGACTATCGAGCGCGTGGACGTGGCCTCGGCAGAAATGCAGCAGACCGTCGGCATATTGCAGAGCAGCGCGGAAAACGTGCGGCTCAATGCGAACAAGCTGCAGAAACTGGTGGGGCAGTTCCAGGTAAGCGCGAACGAGCAGAAAGTCGCGCGAGCGGGCTGACGCTACACTTTAACGCAACTTCATTCTCGTGTAGCAGTGCGGTCTGCCGGCGGTGACGATTCCACGGCCGCCACCGCTGGCAAGCCGTGCTGTTACAAAAGATGAGCGTGCATTCTTCTCAAAAACTCACCGTCGCCGACAGCCGCGCTGTCCGTGGCGCGCCGAGGAACAGGTAATCGTCGCCCAGGTATTCGCCGACATCGCGCCAGTAGCGTTTGTCGAACAGGTTGTCGACGGTCAATCGGAACACGGTGTCGTAACCCTCGAGTTTGGTGCTGTAGCGACTGCCGGCGTTGAAGACCGCGTAGTCAGCGACCTTCACCGATCCCTCGCGGTTGGCGTATTTGCTTGAGCTGTATTGCATGCCACCGAGCAACGCGAGCCCCGGAATTGGCAGGCTGTAATCGGCCGACAGGCTAGCGCGCAATTTCGGCACGTTGATCGCCTGATGATCTTCGTAAGCCGCTGTGCCGCTGTCCTCCACCCGCGCCTTGATCGCTGCGACGCTGGCGGCAATCTGCAGTTGCGAGGTCAACCAGCCGTTGGCGCTCAGCTCAAGCCCGGTGTTCTTCTGCTGGCCCTGCTGCACGAACGTGAGGCTGCCATCGTCGTTGGGTCTGGAGTATTGATACGCCTGGCGGGTCTGAAATACGGCGGCCGTGAAGCTCATGCGCCGCCAGTCGTACTTGACCCCGGCCTCGAGCTGGCGCGAGATCGTCGGCGCCAGAATTTCCCCGACGTTGGTGTCGAACACCGACGCCGTGCCGCCCAGCGACAGGCCCTTGCTGTAGCTGGTGTACAGCGAAACGTTATCGACCGGCTTGTAGATCAACGCCGCCTGGGGCAGGAAGATCGAGCGCTGTGTGTGGCGATTATCGCTGCCGTCTTCGTTGTAGGCTTTTTCGTCGAGGCGCACCTGCCGGCCGCCGAGCACGGTTTGCCAATGCTCGTCGAAGCTGATGCGATCGGTGGCGAACAGGCCGTACTGACGACTGTCCAGGCGGCGCTCGGTATGGCCCACGGGCAGATCGGAAGGCGCGAAGGTGTCCGGCGCCCGATTGATGTTGCCCGAACCCACGTATTCGCTGAAATAAGGCCGCGTGTCGACGGTACGGCGCAGCGCGCTGGTGCCGAAGGTCAACTCGTGTTTGAGCCAGCCGGTGTTGAACAGGCCGGTCATCGCGGCCTCGATTTCATCGTTGCGCCGCGTATCGTCGGGGCTGCGGAAGTCGTAGATGTCGTAGCCGCCATCGCTGTTGAAATGACCGGTCACCGGCGTGCTCGAGCAATCGCTCTGGTAATAGCAACCATAGGCGAAGGCGCTGTAGTCATCGATTACCACGCGACTGCGCGAGGCGCTGAGGCTGGCTTTCCAGTCGTCGCTGAAACGGTATTCATAGCGACCGTTCATGTTCAGCGAGTCGATGCCCACTGGGTTGGACCCGCTCTGATAGCCGAGCAACTTGCGCGGCGAGGCGTCATGGGGCAATTCAGTGCCGCCGATCAGCTGATAGCCCGGCACCGAGCGCTGCTCTTTGGTCTGGTACTCGAGGTCCAGTTGCAGGGTCGATTGATCGTTGATGTTCCAGTCGAACGCCAGGGAGGCAAAATCCCGCTGGCCGTCGGCGTGGTCGACATAGGAGCGAATGTCTTCGTGAGCGAAGTTGGCACGCAGGCCGAACTGTTTTTCGCTGCCGAACCAGCCACCGACGTCAGTGGCGATGTAGCGTTCGCCATGCTCATTGGTCGAGACCGTGACCGAGCGCACGTCTTCCGGGCGTTTGGTCTTGTAATTGATCACGCCTGCAGGCTCCGATACACCGCTCTGCAGCCCGGACAAGCCCTTGAGCAACTCGACCTGTTCCTTGTTTTCCAGCGCCACGTTCTGCTCGCCGGTGATGCTGCGACCATTGATGCGATAACTGTTGCCGGCATTCAGGGAAAAACCGCGCACCACGAAGTTTTCGTAGTAACCGACCGGCGCGTAGCTGTCGCCCACCGAGGCGTCGTTGCGCAGCACGTCGCTGAGCAGTTTGGCCTGCTGGTTCTTGAGCATCTGCTCGCTGAACACCGAAATCGACGCGGGGGTATCGCGCAATGGGGTTTCGTTGAAGCTCCCGACCGAGGCGCTTTCGGCCTGGTAGACCGAGGCCCGTTCACCCGACACCTTCACCGCATCCAGCGTAAGTGGCTCGGCTTCCTGTGCGGCCAGCCACGGCGAGGCAAACGCAATACTCAACGGCAACAGGCGGCGTGTGAAGCCTGCTGCGGGTCGGTGTGGGGTGATCATCGAAAATGAAGCTCCAGGGGGGATTTCTTGTCGGCGCATCTTTTACGTTCTGCGCCAATTTTTTACAACCTCGATACATCCTCTATAAACGTATGAAAGCGCTCGAAAGTGAGTCATGCGCTCATCTACACTCGAGCGTTCACGTTGCCAGCTCTTAACCGGGAAAGCCTGTCATGACGCCATCGTTGCTGCTCGCCGTACTCGCCTCAGGCTTTATCTATGCCATTTCACCCGGCCCCGGCGTGCTCGCGGTGTTCGGCATCGGCGCATCGAAGGGGCGTCGTGCCGGGGCGGCCTTTCTCTGCGGGCATCTGCTGGGAGACGTGATTTGGTGCAGCACAGCACTGGCGGCGATCATCGGCGCCAGGGTCATTGGCACCACGGCATTCGACGTGCTGGGCGTCATCAGCGGGCTGTTCCTGTTCTGGCTCGGCTGGCGCGCGATTCGCGCCAAACGCAGCAATGGCGATGAGCCCAAGGCGCCGGGTCGCCATCCTTTCTGGCACGGCATCATGTTCGGTCTGACCAACCCCAAGGCCTATCCCGTGGCAATCGCAACCTTCACCGCGCTGCTGTCCAGCCGTGCCGACATGCTCAACTGGTCGATGCTGCCGCTGCTGATTCTGGTCAGCACCCTGGGCGGGATCGTGGCCTACGGCATCATCGTCGGCGTGGTCGGTGCCCGCCATGTGCGTGCGGTGTACCAACGTCACGAACTGACCATCACACGCCTGTGCGGGGTGATGTTCATCGATTTTGCGATCAATGCGCTGATGCATGCGGTGCCGGGGCTGTTGCCGCGCAGGTCCTGATGTGTGTAACGACTCGATTTCGAGACCGGCGACAACCTGTGGGGGTGCGCTTGCTCACGAAGGCTGACTTTCAGACCATGCACTTAAATGCGCATGTACCGGCCTCGTCGTGAGCAAGCTCACTCCCACAGGTATTCGTGCGTAACCAGAACCGGTGCCTTTTCTCAAAGGCTGACTTTCAGGTCATGTACCTAAATGCGGATGTACCGACCTCTTCGTGAGCAAGCTCACTCCCACAGGTATTCGTGCGTAACCAGAACCAGTGCCTTATCTCAAGGACTGACTTTCAGACCATGCACCTAAATGCGGATGTACCGGCCTCTTCGTGAGCGAGCTCACTCCCACAGGTATTCGTGCGTAACCAGAACCAGCGCCTTATCTCAAAGGCTGACTTTCAGGCCATGTACCTAAATGCGGATGTACCGGCCTCGTCGTGAGCAAGCTCACTCCCACGGGTATTCGTGCGTAACCAGAACCAGTGCCTTATCTCAAAGGCTGACTTTCAGGCCATGCACCTAAATGCGGATGTACCGGCCTCTTCGTGAGCAAGCTCATTTCAACAGGTATTCGTGCAACCAGAACCGATGCCTTCCTCATTCGCGTGCCAACCCGTCATTGCATACGTCAACGCGGCGTTGTGCTGCCACTTCCTCGCCCAGCCATGCCAGAAACGCCTTGACCTGAGCCTGGCGCTCCCTTCCCGGCACGCACACCGCCACATAACACGGGCCGGGCAGGCTGATTTCGGGCCTGTAGGCCACCAGTTCTGCGCGCTGCACGCTGTCCGCCACCAGCACATTGCTCGCCAGCACCAGCCCATGGCCTGCCACGGCCGCACCCAGGGCGTAATGCTCATCGTCGAACTCCCGCATGCGCGCTGTCTCAAGCCAGCCTTCACAACCTGCTGCCTTACACCAGCTTTTCCAATTGATTGGAAACGCACCGGGAATCTGCCAGCGCAGGTCGATCAGTTCGACGCTTGTACTGTCCAGCGACTCCACCAGACCTGGCGCTGCGTAAACGCCGAAACGCTCGTTCATCAGGTCTTGCCGAAACAGACTCGGATCATCGCGACTGACGGTACGAATCGCCAGATCGATGCTGGAATCGCGCAGCAGATCGACCCGTTCGTTGCGCGTGTCGACCCGCACATTGAACTGCGGATATGCCCGATAAAACCCAGCCAACCGAGGAATCAACCAGGTCGCCGCCAAGCCTGGCGTGGTCGACAGGGTCAGCGTCTGTGAAGCAGTTTGCGGGCAGAAACTCTCCAGGCTGTGGCTGATCTCCATCAGCGCGCGATGGGTTTGGCGATACAACCGCTCACCCTCTTGCGTCAGCACCACACCCTGGCCGGAACGCTCGAACAGCATCGCGCCGAGCCAGGCTTCCAGGGTTTTGACCTGATGGGAAATGGCCGCCGGCGTCACTGACAATTCCTCAGCCGCCAACTTGAAACTGCCCAACCGGGCCGCCGCTTCGAAGGTGCGCACCGCGGTGAGCGGAAGATTGGAAAACACGGGCAACTCCCTGCATGAATTGAATTGACGCGGGGACAATTTATCTCATTTTTCAGCGATCAGACGGCCCGGTAGCGTGACCGACATTCGTCCTGCCACCCTCACGGAAATCATCATGCAAGGCACCTCGCAAACCAGCCTTCAAGGCCACAGACGCAAACTGGTTCAAGCCATCCTTTACGAAGTCATCGCCATCGCGGTGCTGTCACCGACCCTTTCGCTGATCTACGACGATGAACTGGCCCACGCGGGCGCGCTGTCGCTGATGCTTTCCGCCAGCGCCCTGGTCTGGAACATGCTCTACAACTACGTATTTGAATACTGGGAGGCGCGGCAGGCGCAGCGCATGCGAACCCTGCGTCGCCGACTGCTGCATTCATTGGGGTTCGAAGGCGGGCTGGTGCTGTTATTGGTGCCGCTGGTGGCGTGGTGGCTGAGCATCTCGTGGTGGGCCGCGCTGGTCACCGATCTGGGATTGTTCGTGTTTTTCTTCTTTTATGCGCTGGTGTTTCAGTGGGCGTTTGATCGGGTGTTCGATGCACCCGTGTCGGCGCGGGAGGGCGTGTCCGGCTGATATCCCGTGCCTCAAAGACAATTGCGGGAGCGCGCTTGCCCGCGAAAACCTCCTGTCAGGTCCAGTTGCGGTAATTGACAGAATGCATTCGCGGGCAAGCGCGCTGCTGTAAAGGGTTTATGCGCCAACGCCCTACTGCGCCAACCCTACTTTCAGCAATTTGCCGTCATCTTCATCCGTCAGCACATACAGGTAACCATCCGGCCCCTGGCGCACATCGCGAATGCGCGAGTTGAGATCGCCGAGCAGGCGCTCTTCATGCACCACCTTGTCGTCCTTGAGTTCCAGACGGATCAGCACCTGCGCTGCCAGCGCGCCGATGAAGATGTTGTGGTCCCACTGCTTGAACTTGTCGGAGTTGTAGAACGCCATGCCGCTGATGGCGGGGGATTTCTTCCAGACGTGGAACGGATTGGTCACGCCTTCGACGATTTCGCCCTTGGATTCGGAGATCGGCTGGCCGTTGTAGTCGATGCCGAACGTGGAAATCGGCCAGCCGTAGTTGGCCCCGCGTTCGATGATGTTGATCTCATCCCCGCCCATCGGGCCGTGTTCGTTGGTCCACAGGGTGCCGGTCCAGGGGTTGAGTGCGGCGCCTTGCTGATTGCGATGGCCATAGCTCCAGATTTCCGGGCGAACGTTTTTCTGCCCGACGAAGGGATTGTCGTTGGGGATCGATCCGTCGGGGTACAGACGCACGATTTTGCCTTGCAGTTTGTCCAGATCCTGTGCGGTGGGCCTGTTGTTGTTTTCGCCCAGAGCGATGAACAGAAAACCGTCGCGGTCGAAGACGATGCGCGAGCCGAAGTGGTTGCCGACCGACAGTTTCGGTTGCTGCTGGAAGATCCGGGTGAAGCCTTCGAGTTTGGTCATGTCCTCCGAGAGCCGCCCACGCCCCGCGGCGGTGCCGCCGGTCTTGCCATCAGCCGCCGCCTCGGCGTAGGTCAGGTAGACCATTCTGTCCTTGGCAAAATCCGGCGACAGCTCGACATCGAGCAGTCCGCCCTGCCCCTGCACCCAGACTTTCGGAACGCCGGAGATCGGCAGCAAGAGTTTGCCGTCACCGTTGATCAGGCGCAGATTGCCGGTGCGCTCGGTCACCAGCATGCCGTGGCCCTCCGGCAAAAACGCCACTGCCCAGGGATGCTGCAGACCGCCCACAACTTCATCCACCGTCAGCGTGCCCTCCTCGCTCTTGTAGGTGGCGGCGGACGCGTGAAGCGAAACGCTGAAAAATGCGCTTGCACAGAAGGTCGCGATCAAGGTCTTGCGGATCATGCTTTTACGCAACATAAGCGATTCCTTTTGCTGGAAAGTTGGCTTCGACAGCTGGCCTGGCGATCTGACCCGAAGAGCTGAATGGGGCTATCGATAAGCGTGTGTTGCCAATTCAATTGCTTCCGCGTTCGTTGCCGCTGGAGGGTCGCGGAGCTGACTGACGTGTAGGGTAGCCGTTGCCGATGCCGCCGTTTTCCAGGGTCGGCGAGCGTTGCGGCGCTGGGTTCAGGTTTGGCCCGCGCGGGGTGGGCGAGATCGATTGCGTGCCTTGGCGGCTATTGGGGTTGGCGCGGCGGATGGCGCCGTTATCGGAATTGTTGTTGCTGCGGTTGGCAGCGCTGGCCGCGGCCAGTTGCTGCGGGGATTGCGCGGCGCTGTCGCCCGCTTGAGCCAGGCTTGTAGTCAACAGGCCGGACAGGGAAAACAGTGCAAGACGTCGCAGAAAGCTGTTCATCATTTACCTCATGGAGATGGGTATGAATGAGTGACGATTCCGGTGTTTGATGGCGACGGAGCGCGTAGGTTCGCGGCGAGGATGGATGAGCAACGCGTAGGACCGTTCACTTTGTTACAAGGATGGTCAAGCGTGCTGCGGCGGAGATCATCACCGCAGATTTCTTGATTGCGGACGAACGACCGAAGGCGCCCGGTCGCCTGCTGCACAAATCTTCCAGACCTTGCGTTAGCCTGTCGATACGCTAAGCAGAGTTCGATAGTGGAATGGCCATAGCACAGCTTGCGCAATGGGGTCCTGAAATCGCTGCTGCCTGCAAGCCGCTACTACGAATAGATGCCTGCAGATATCGATGCGACCCTGCCGCACCCTCACATCAGGAGCCCTCATGCCCGAACGCAACTGGATCGATCTCAAGCAGGACGCTGCGTCCGGCATCGAGACGATGCGCGCACATTTTGAGGGGCATGCGTACGATCCGCATTGGCACGACAGCTATCTGGTGGGCATCACTGAACAGGGTGTGCAGCAATTCAACTGCCGCCGTCAGCGATACAACAGCACGCCGGGCAAGGTGTTCCTGCTCGAGCCCGGTGACATCCACGACGGCCACGCCCCGGAAGCGGGAGGCTTTACCTATCGCACGCTGTATCTGGACCCGCACTGGATGGAGCGTGAATTACGCGCGCAGTTCGAAGAAGCGCCGGACAACGCGCAGCTGAGTTTCGCCGCCACGTTGGCCGATGACACTCGGCTCGCCATCGCCACCGCCAGTGCTTTCGAAGCCATGCACAGCGACGAGATCCGCATCGTGCGCCAGACCGCGCTGGACAATCTGCTCTCGAGCCTGACTAGCCATTTGCACTGGCGCGCACTGATCAATCCCGATCCTCGCCTGCCGCTGGTGGCGCAACGGGCGCGCGACTATCTGCATAGTCACCTGCATCAGGACATCGGTCTCGACGATCTGGCCAGGGTCACCGGTGTCGATCGCTTCCGGTTGAGCCGGGCGTTCAAGGCCGCCTTTGGCTTGGCGCCCCACGCTTACCTGATCCAATTGCGCCTGACCCGCGCCCGTCGCCTGTTGGCCCGCGGCGAACTGCCGGTCAGCGTCGCCGCCGCGTTGGGTTTTGCCGATCAGAGCCATCTGGGCCGGTGGTTTCAACGCGCCTACCGCATGACGCCCGCCGACTACCGCCGGCGTTGCTCAAATCTTCCAGACTGACAGCCCGCGTCCCGCGATGATCGCTGCTTGATCAATCGCTGCCGAGTTGTCCCATGGAAACCTTATTGCCCTTTCTTTTGTTCGCCTTCGTTGCCTCCATCACCCCCGGCCCGACCAACATTCTGGTACTGACCAACAGCTCCCGCCATGGCCTGCTGCGCACCTTGCCGATCGTGCTGGGCGCCTGTGCAGGTGCGGCGTCGCTGGTGCTGATGGTCGGCACTGGCCTGGGCGATGTACTGGCTCGGCACCTGCAAGTGCAGGCGGTGATGGGCTGGGTCGGCATCGCCTGGTTGACCTGGCTGGGGTGGCAGATATTCAGTGCCCCTGCCGAAGCCATGGACGCGGAAAAAACCGCCAGCGGGCCGCGCCTGGGGCTGTGGGGCGCGGCAGGCCTGCAACTGGTCAATCCGAAAACCTGGATGATGGCGCTGGCCGTGGTCAGTGTGTTTGCCGGCACTGACGGCGATCGCATGCTGCGGGTGATGTGGTTGTCGCTGGCGTTCTTTCTGGTGTCGATCCCGTGCATGAGCGCCTGGGCCTGGCTGGGTGTCAGTGCGGCCAGGTTCTGCCGTTCGGCGCAGAGCATGAAGCGGTTCAATCAAGCGATGGCGCTGTTGTTGGTAATCTCGGCGTGGTTGACGTTGGTGGTGTGATTTAATGCCGTTTTCCAACGCCGCCCCCGGACACTGCCATGCCCCCTTTCTACGATGCGCGCGGCAATATCTACGCCGTGATGTCCCCTGACGCCCTGCGTGCGCTGGGTGTGAACGTGCCGCAATCCGCTGCCGATGCTGCGCTCGCTCGTCGCAGCTGGGCCCCTCGAGCGGTCGCCCAGATCTGCGGCTGGCCCGAGGGCGAGCGTCCCGCGGGCAGCAAGCCGCACCGCTCGGATGGTTTGCTGGTGGGCCCTTTTCAGCAAGCGGCGCCGTTCGACGTGCTGATCGTCAACACCGACGGCACCCTGGCCGAACGCAGTGGCAACGGACTGACGATCTTTTCGCAGTCGCTGGCTGACACCGGTCGCACGCCGAAAGACGGGGTCTTTGTGCTGAATGTGCATCACGATCATGAAGATTCGGCCAGCCCCTCGCCCACCGAAGTGCTGCCTGCGGTAATCGACTGTGTTTCAGGATTCTGGCTGGACATCGGCACACCGGGTTTCGGCGCGGTGGCGGTCGGCGCGAAGGGCGCGGGGCTTGGCGAGGCAGTCATCAATGACACTCCGGCCAATCGGGTCGCGCGCCTGGCCGAGTTGCATCCCGACTGGCAGACCAGCGTGTTTGTCAGGGTCGGCAATCCGCACTGCGTCACGCTGGTGGCCGACGCCGCTTCACTACCGGGTTTCGAAGAACTGCACGAAACTCCCCTCAACGAGGCGCTGACTCGCATCGCCTTTGCCGCCGGCGAGTTCGGTGAAGGCGACCCTTGCCCGGCCGGCATCAACCTGCAATGGGCTGCGCGAGTCGCACCGAACAGGATCATGGCACGGGTATTCGAACGCGGCGAGGGGCCCACCGCTTCTTCCGGCACAAGCGCCAGTGCCGTCGCTTCAGCCGCCTGGCTCTGCGGCTGGGTCGAGGCTGGCACAGTGGAAGTGGTCATGCCAGGCGGCACCGCTCCGGTGCGCCTGATCGAGCAAGAGGGCCAGCTCAAGCAGGTCCAGCTATTCGGCCAGGCCCGCCTTCGGCGCTGAGGCGCAGCAGTCTTCGCCGAAGGCAGAGCGGGTCACCCGGGGCGATCTGTGAGATTCCACGCACTCGAATATGAAATTGCCACGATATGGATTGCATCCGTCCTGCCCTTGGCTACGCTCTGAAGTTACGCGTTAAGCAGCCCAGCCGCGGGCTGCATCAGTCATCGAGCATGGACGTCCGGCACCGAATAGGGAGCGCCCCCCCGCTTATCCTGCAAACCTGCAACCGTTGATCGGTTCGATCGTCATCAGACGACCGGCCTACATCTGTTTCAACGCCCTGGACTCTCTCTATCCGGCACCTTTCAGCCACTTTCTATACCGCTCACCGCCCAATGATGTCATACAGCCATGACTCATGCTACGGTTTCTCAGGTCGATTGTCGTTTCAGCCAATCATGGAAAACGGTCACGGTGACCGGTCTCGTATTTATTCGAGGTAGGTGGCAAATGTTCAATTCAGTCCGCAAGGCCGTCGAGGCCGAGTTGCAGATATCCACCGCTGCGCTGTGCCAGTCGAACGCCAAACTGGCGGCGATCGGTCGCTCCATGGCGATAATCGAATTCACGCCGGAAGGCATCATTCTCGACGCCAATGAGAACTTCTGCCTGACCATGGGCTATCAACCTGGGGATTTGGTGGGCAAGCATCACCGGATCTTCTGCGAAAAGACATTCTGCGACAGTGAAGCCTACAGCAAGTTGTGGCGCGACCTGGCCCGTGGCGAACCGCTGTGCGGCACGTTCGTGCGTCTGGACAAATCCGGCCGCGAAATATGGCTGGAAGCGAGTTACATGCCGGTTTATGACACCGAAGGCAGGGTCCAGAGCGTGATCAAGGTCGCTGCCGACATCACTGAACGCGCGCACAAGGACCATGAGAACCAGAGCATGCTCCGCGCCATCAGCCGCTCCATGGCGATGATCGAGTTCTCCCCTGACGGTCGCGTCATCGACGCCAACGAAAATTTTCTCAAGACCATGCATTACTCGCTTGCCGAGGTTGTGGGCCAACACCACAGCATGTTCTGCACCCACGCCGAGGTGGAATCCCCGGCGTACAAGGCGTTCTGGAGCTCGCTCAATCGCGGCGAATATCACTCTCACCGCTTCGAGCGGGTGAACAAGCACGGTCAGACGGTCTATCTGGAAGCCACCTACAACCCGCTGTTCGACGCCAAGGGTAGGCTCTATAAAGTGGTGAAATTCGCCAGCGACATCACCGAGCAAGTCACCGTGCAACGCAATGCCGCCACCACCGCTCATGACACGTCGGTGCGTACCGACGCCTGTGCGCAGAAGGGCTCGGCCGTGGTGCAGCAGACGGTGGAGGTGATCGAGCAGATCTCCCATGACCTCAACGAAGCGGCCCACAGCATCGATGCGGTGAACAAGCAGTCGGAAATCATCGCCACCATCGTCCAGACCATTCGCGGGATTGCCGATCAGACCAACCTGCTGGCTCTCAACGCAGCGATCGAAGCGGCGCGCGCAGGAGAACATGGGCGCGGATTTGCGGTGGTAGCCGATGAGGTCCGGGGCCTGGCGGCGAGGACCAGCCAGGCGACGATCGAGATCGTCGATGTGGTGAGGCAGAACAACGAATTGGCCAAAAGTGCGGTGTCGAGCATGCAATCGAGCCTGAGCCGAACGGGTACCGGGGTAGAACTGGCCAACGAGGCCGGGGAAGTGATTCTGGAGATTCAACAAGGCTCGCGCCATGTGGTGGATGCGATCAGCCAGTTCAATTCGACGTTGCGGCTCGATTGAATTGCTGACCGGTGGCATCTGGCAATGTGATGTGTAGCCGCACGGCTTGCCGGCGCTAGCGCTTCGAGGACGCCACCGCCGGCACGCCATACCGCTGGAAGTTGCGTGCGGCCTAAGAAACCTACTCGCCGATATCCTCATTCCATAGCTCAGGCTTGTCGGCAATGAACTGCTTCATCAGCCCGACACAGGTTGCGTTGTGCACCACGTCCACCTGCACGCCACGGGAGCGCAGAAGTTCTTCTTCGCCCATGAACGTCTGGTTTTCGCCGACGATCACTTTACCAATGCCATACAGCAGGATCGCCCCGCTGCACATCGCGCAGGGCGACAAGGTGGTGTAGAGCGTAGCCTCGCGATAAACCCTGGCAGGTTGACGTCCGGCGTTTTCGAAGGCGTCCATCTCGCCATGCTTGATCGCGCTACCTTCCTGAACTCGGCGGTTATGGCCGCGGCCGATGATCTTGCCGTCGTGGACGATCACCGAGCCGATCGGAATACCGCCCTCCTCCAGCCCCTTTTGCGCCTCGTCGATGGCCGCCTGCATGAATGAGTCCATGTTTATCCCTTCCCCGTCTGAATCAAAAAGAATGCGCCAGGCCTTTTTTCGCAAAAGGCCCGAAAGCTCAAGGCTTGGCTTTTTTCAGCGCGTTGTCCAGCGCGGTCGACACATAAACCTTCAGCAACTCGCTGGAGCGGCCTTTCATGTCCAGGCCGACATCGCGTTGCTTGGCGCGGAATTTATTGGCGATGTCCGGCGGTGGGTCGCCGACGTCGAGGGCCGTCAGCTCTTCGGGTGAGAACGACGCCGCATAGGCGGCAGCGAGGTTTCGATCCCACTCTTGCTGGTACTGCGGCTGCAGATATTGCAATTCGTCCTGCACGATTTCCTGGGCCTTGGTGCGCCCCACCGTTTCGACAATGGTGGCGAAGGTCACAGTGCGCGATGCCACCTGATACCCCAGCCAGCCGAGACCCTCACCCAGATGCCGGTCCTGCACGAAAGCCAGCGCACTGGACGGGGCGGAGTGCAACGGAGTCGTTGCAGGTGCCGATTCCCCCGCCAGCGCAACATTAGGCGCTTGAATCAACAGCCCCAACAGGGCGACCTTACCTAGAATCGTCAAGGCAGTTGATCTGCTATATCCCATGTCCTCTCCCGGCGACTTTTATGTGTGTGATCAACGGTGACGCTGGCAGCCAAGCAATGGTTTGCCAGCCGGCCAGACTCACGTCAACGCGGCGTCAACCCGGCGTTCAGGATTCAGACCGCGGAATCCGGGCAAGGTTGAGGTGCAGTGGGGGTAGCGCGGGAGGGAAGCGGAATAATTCTCACAGGATAAGTACGTCTCACTCTGTAGCAGCGCGGCTAATCCGCGGCAGCGGCTTCAAGACCGCCGCTGCCGGCAAGCCGGGCTGCTACGAGGGATCAGCGGTCAATGTTCGAGCCTGGCTCAAAGACCCGCCGTCACCTTCTTCGCCACCTCGGCTGGCACCCACGGCGTCCAGACTTCGGGATGATTCTTGAGGAATGTTTTGGCAACGGCATCGGGCTCCAGGCGTTTTTCGCTCATCTCACCCAGCGTCTGGTTCAGTTGATCGATCGGCAGGTCGACCTTCTCGAAGAAGCTCACCAGGTCCGGGTACTGCTTATGGAAAGGCTCGGACACACCGATGGCCAGGTGTGCCGCCAGCGAGCTGGAACCGATGGGGTTAGGGTTATTGGCATCGGCAAGCGTTTTCCAGGCCGCTTCGTTGAATGGCGGTTCTTCGAGTTTGATCAGTTTGAAACGACCCAGTAACGGCGTTGGCGACCAGTAGTAGAACAACACCGGCTTGCCGCGACGGATAGACGAAGCCACTTCCGCGTCCAGCGCAGCGCCGGAGCCGGTGCGGAAATTCACATAACTGTCGTTGAGCTTGTAGGCCTTGAGCTTTTGCGTGTTGACGATTTCGGACGTCCAGCCGGTCGGGCTATTGAGGAAGCGACCTTTGTCAGGGGACTCCGGATCCTTGAACACGTCTTTGTATTTGGGCAGGTCGGACACCGACTTCAGGTCCGGCGCCAGCGGCTTGATGCCTTTCTCCGGATCACCCTTGATCACGAATTCCGGTACCCACCAGCCTTCGGTCGCGCCTTTGACGATGTCGCCCAGGCCATAAACCTTGCCCTCGGCTTGCGCCTTGACCCACGCCGGGCTGCGTCCGGCCCACTCTTCACCGATCACTTGAATGTCATTCTTGGCCAGCGCCGCCTCGAGGCTCACCGTGCTGCCCGGCAGTTTGTCGGTCGGATAGCCGTAGCCCTTCTCGACGATGGTGCGCAGGATTTCGGTGATCAGGCTGCCGCTTTCCCAGGTGATGTCACCAAAATGGATCGGCGCGGTCTTTTCCGCGCTGTGGGCAGACTGAGTCAGTACCGCCAGCGCCAGCAGCGAGCCGCCCAGCAGGTGTTTGATCGATGTCATTGTTGTCTCTCGCAGTTGTCGGCTCGGGAATAGATACGGCTCAGTAGGGTTTAGCACAGCACACGCTTCATTCCAGACAAGCGCGCAGGCAACAGGTTTCGGCTTTTTCCATGTAGTCACTGACCGAGCGCGAGGAGATGCCCAGTTGGGTGGCGATTTCGGGATAGGTCAGACCGGCGCTGCGCGACAGCATGAAGGTCGTTTTGACCTTGGGCGGCAGGCGATTGAGACGGTGATCGATGCGGTCCAGGGTCTGCAGGGTGGCGGCAAGGCTTTCCGGGGAGGGCACGTGGGCGTCCTCTTCGAATATCAGCCCGTCCAGATAATCCCGCTCCCGGTCCCGGCGACGCCAGCGCTGGTAGATCAGCCGCTGCGCGATGGTCGTCAGCAACGCTCGGGGCTCGCGAATCGGCACCACATTGGGTGAGGACAGCAGTTGCACAAAGGTTTCCGAGGCAATGTCTTCGGCACTTTCCGGCCCATCCAGATGACGCCGCAGGCGGTCACACAGCCAAGCGTAATGGCGCTGGAAAAGCTCGCTGAGGTATTGGCGATGGGACAGATCGACGCCAGACATAAGAATTCCCTTGGCATGAATTATTGTTCTGCCCGGTGAGTGGGTAGCACCATGCTAACAAGGGTTTTTATGCATTAATAATACTTAAAAGTGATTTTTATAAACCTTTAAAGAATATAGGAAGATTTCGGCATAGGCGCGCGCTTGCTCGCGATTGGGCGTATCAGTCAACAATCACAGCACGGACAACCAGCCATCGCGGGCAAGGGCGCGCCTACAATATTGCTAAACCCAACTCCTGTGCTTGAGCCTGGTAATCCAGCAAAACCTGATAATCCTCCTCGCTCGCTGGCAACACCTCGCCAATGGCGAGCACTTGCGCGACCTCCGGCAACTCCTTCAGGGCCTGATTCATCGCTTGACGAATACGCTCCCCGTCTGCGCCCAATCGCGTGATATACGGCAGACACGGCCCGTTCGCCGTGCGGCCAATCACCTTCAACCCGGCCACCTCATCACCGTGGTCCCGTGCCAGATAATCGAAGGTCACGCTGTCGATCGCCGCCAGATCCCCTCGCCCTTTCTTGAGCGCCGCCAGGCTATTGCGATGCCCGCCGGTCAGCGACACCTGCGCAAAGAAACGTCCGTTCCGCTGCAAAGGCGCCAGCGCATGACGAAACAGGTTCATGCCGGAATTGGAATCCTGAGAGTTGAGCAGGCCGTGGCTGCCACGAAAGTCTTCAAGCTGTTGACGCGGGTCGTCGGCCCGCGCCACCAGCACGCTGCAATGATTGCCGTGCGCGCTGTTGGGCAACTGATAGACCGGACGCCCGACTACCTGCACCTTGCCGCGCAGCAGCGTCATCAGCGGATAGCCGCACGTCTGAGTCAGCAGCAGCCTTGGGGAGAGCCATAGCCGTTCAAGGTCCGGCGGTTGCGCATCCAGACGCTCTGCGCCGAGCAGTTCAAGCACGCGGCCGAGCCATTGCTCCTGGGCCACACGCACTCGCTCGGGGGCGAGGTACATCAGTAATTCAGCCAAACCCTGAGCCATGTGCGAATACCGGACCTAGACGTATGGATGTTGAGGACTGTCGATAGGATTGAAACTGTGACGGCGAAACAGTTCAGCATATCCGGGCAACAGAAAACCACCGCTGCGTGCCAGCCATTGCTCGCGGCGGTCGTGATAGACCTTTGGAATGTGATACCAGGCCAGGCCCGGCAAGTCGTGATGCACCAGATGCAGATTCAGATTGAGAAACAGCCAGCGCCACGGCCATGAAGCCTCGTTGATCACCGTGCGCTGATGGGCATGCTCGGCAGGACGATGCTCGTAGTAGGAGCGCACCATCGAAATCGCCAGGGCCGGCACGCTGACCAGCAGCAGGTAATGCAGGCTCGACAGGGCGCTGCAGCGCTCGATAAAGACGAACATCAGCACCAGGAAAAACCCGTGGGTCACCCACATCGCCCAGGCCTGACGCTCGCCCCGCAGCAGCCGGGCGGATTCCCCGCGGATCAGACCGGCCAGCGCTAAAGGCACACCGAACACCAGTCGCCCCGGCGGCGTTTTGTCGAGCCAGCGCAACAGGCGCATGAGCGGGCCCGTACGCTGCCAGTTCAACTGGCTGAGGTAGCGGCTTTCAGGGTCCAGGCCCGGAACGGTCAGGTCTTCATCGCGATGGTGCTGCAGGTGCGTGTCGCGGTACAGCGTGTACGGATACCACACCGCGAACGGCGCGTAGCCCAGCACCTTGTTCACCCACAGCCAGCGAGTCGGATGGCCGTGCAGCAGTTCGTGCTGCAAGGACATCCACAGCACAGTCAGCGGGATCATCAACGCAGTGGTCGGCCACACGCCCAGCCGCGGGCTGAGCAGCAACAGCGCAAACCACGCGGCATATACGCCGATCAGCAACAGCCACGTCGGCCATTCGGTGCGGCCGATAAAACTCTCGCGCAGACGGACGATGTCTTCACGCTGGGCGCTGTCGAGATAATTGGGCATTGCCGCTCCTGCACTTGGCTGATACCTGTTTGTGCATCGGCGCCGCACAATCTTGTAGATCGATTGGTTATCGCGACCAAACCAAATGTGCCAATCGCCTGCGAAGCCCGCGTGCTAGCCTCGCTCATCACCTCCTGCCGTTGAAACGGGACGCACATGAAACCAACGCTCATCGCTTTCTCTCTCGCCGCGCTTCTCGGCTCGACCGTGGCCATTGCCGCACCCACCGCGCCCACGTCCAACATCAGCCACGAACAATTCGCAACGGTGCTCAGCGGCGACTGGCGCGTGCCGCAGAATGCTGCGCGCGACCAGTATCGTCACCCTGAGCAAACCCTGAAGTTCTTCGGCGTACGTAGCGACCAGACCGTGATTGAAATCACCCCCGGCAACGGCTGGTACAGCGAGTTGCTGGCACCGCTGCTCAAGGACAAAGGGCATTACGTGGCGGCGATCGTCGATCCTTCGGTGAGCGATTACGCGAAAAAATCCGCTGACAACCTCAAACAGAAATACGCCGCCGACCCCGCGCATTACGGGAAGGTGGAAGTGGTCGAATATGCGCCCAAAACGCCGGTGTTTGGCAAGCCGGCATCCGCCGACACAGTTCTGACCTTTCGCAACGCGCACAACTGGGTCGACGCCGGCAACGAAGCAGCGACGTTCAAGGCGTTCTATGACGTACTGAAACCGGGCGGGACCCTGGGTGTAGTCGATCACCGCGCCAAGCCGGGAACCACCGCCAAGGACAACGAAAAAAACGGCTACCTGCCCACCGATTACGTGGTGAAACTGGCCCAGGCTGCGGGTTTCAAACTCGCGGGTGAAAGCGAAGTCAACGCCAACCCCAAGGACACCAAGGACTATCCCGACGGCGTCTGGACCCTACCGCCCGTGTTGATCAAGGGTGAGCAGGACAAGGCGAAATACCTGGCCGTCGGCGAATCGGACCGGATGACGTTACGGTTTATCAAGCCGGGTAAGTGATCCGGTCTTTGCCCTGTAGCTGCAAGACTTGCCGGCGGAGCGGTGTGTCAGCCGCCTGTCGATTCACCGATACACTGCAATCGTCGGCGAGCCGCGCACCTGCATGGAATCTTTCCACGGCTCTCAATCGTCCGCATTCGGGTCCATGTCCGGGAACAGCACTTCGGTGAAGCCGAAGCGGGTGAAGTCCTTGACCCGAGACGGGTACAGGCGCCCGATCAGGTGGTCGCACTCATGCTGCACCACCCGCGCATGGAATCCGCGAGCTACACGCTGGAGGCTATTGCCATCGGGGTCGAAGCCTTCATAGCGGATGTGCTCGTAGCGCTCCACCACCCCACGCAATCCTGGCACCGACAGGCAACCTTCCCAGCCCTCTTCCATCGTGGGTTCGAGCGGCGTGATCAGCGGGTTGAGCAGTATGGTCTGCGGCACGGCTTCGGCATCCGGATAGCGCTCGCTGCGCTCGAAACCGAAAATCACCAATTGCAGATCGACGCCAATCTGTGGCGCGGCAAGGCCCACGCCACCGACGCTGCGCATGGTTTCGAACATGTCGTCGATCAGCGTTTTCAGTTCGCTGGAGCCGAACATCGATTCGGGGACGGGTGGCGCGATGCGCAGCAGACGCTCGTCACCCATTTTCAGGATTTCACGAATCATGGAAGAACCTTTGGCAACGGCGGATGCGCCGCACAGAAGCGCATCCTGACACAGGATTGGTCACGGTTTGTCGATTTTGAGCACCTGGAGCGACTGCTCATAATCGTGGTCATGGTCTTGGTCGTGACGGTGATCACGGCCCAGCCCTGAGACATGCTGCTTTTCATGCGCGGTCTCAGGGTCGGCATCCACGCCGTCGTCGCCAGGGGTTTTCTCGCCCTTGTCCTTGCCTTCTTCCGACATGTGCTCGATCACCGCATTCATCTCCGCTCCCAACAGCAACACCGAAGCGGAAATATAGAAGTACAGGAGCAACACGATGATCGCACCGATACTGCCGTACATGGCATCGTAGTTGGCGAAGGTTTTTACGTAATAGGCAAAACCCAGGGAAGCGAGAATCCAGACCACGACCGCCAGCACCGAGCCAGGCGAGATGAAGCGGAACTCCTGTTTAACGTCGGGCATGACGTAATACATCATCGCCACCGAAACCATCAGCAGCAGGATGATCAGCGGCCAGCGCAGGATGGTCCACAAGGTGACGATGAAGTCTTCCATGCCGATCTGCGCCGCCAGCCAGTTCATGACGACAGGTCCTGTGACCATCAGGGCCGCTGCGGCCAGCAACATACCCGCAAAACCAATGGTGTACAGCACGGACAAGGGAATACGTTTCCACACCGGGCGCTCTTCGACCACGTCGTAAGCGGCGTTCATGGCGCTCATCATCAATCGCACGCCCGCCGAAGCACTCCACAGCGCGATAACGATACCGATCGAGAGCAAGCCGCCTTTGGACTCTTGCAACTGATCGATCACCGGATTGACCTGATCCAGCGCTTGCGGCGGTAACACCAGTTCGGATTGCAGACGCAGCCAACTGAAGAAATCGGGCAAATGCAGAAAGCCGATCAGGGCGATCAGGAACAGCAGGAACGGAAACAGCGAAAACAACATCTGGTAAGCCAGTGCAGAGGCGTACGTCGACATCTCGTCATCGAGAAACTCTTTGACCGTTCTGACCAACACCGTTGTTACACGTAGCCGGCGCAAATCCGGGAATATCATGGCGTCTCCTTTCGCGACGTAGACGTATCTGAAGCACATTTACCTATACGAGCGGGCAAACGCTTTGAAATTCCGTAAGCCCGCATAGCGGGCGGACTTTTTACATCCAGTTAAGCACTTTTGCCATGTTCGATACGTTTCAACGAATCACGATCAGCAAATCCTGGACCGGACACAATAACGGCCATCAATTGATGGCCGCTAGGGATGACTCTTTGGTTCGCTTGAGGTATGTGCACCCGAAGCGCGCGGGCCGTCAGGCCTTATCAACGCCTTTCTTAACGGCGTCTTTGGCATCGCCCACTTTTTTCTGCACGTCGCCTTTGACTTCCTGCGCCTTGCCTTCTGCACGCAGTTTGTCATCGCCGGTAACTTTGCCCACGCCTTGCTTGATATTACCGGCTGCTTCGTTCGCGGTGCCTTTGATCTTATCGCCAGTGCTGCTCATCGTTGTTTCTCCTCGGTAAGAACAGGTGTCATAACCTCGACATAGGGGTTGACCGGCCCCTGTTCACCAGAGTTTCAAATATTTTCCAGGCGGTTTTTTCGCAAACGCAACCGCGCTTTTCATCGCCGGCACCAATTTCGCCTTTATGTTTAGCCTACAACCCCGGAGAATGCGCGGCCGAACCGGGTGGCTATCCTGCTCTGTCAGCGGATACACACTCAGGCTCACGAGATAGAGATCCACAGGAACGTTATGAAACTCGACAAACAGCAGGCCATCGCGCGCCGCAATGAGCAACTGGGCGGCGCCGTGCTGGGCACCAACAACACCCATTTCGCCGTCCTGGACCCCAAGCGCAACATCTGGTGGTTCGACCTTCCGGTAAGCCGCCTTGCGGTCGGCCAGTACGAATGGCTGCACCTGCTGCTGCACACGCCGAGCACCGATGAATTGATTCACCTGAAAGTCACGACCAAATTCCTGCGCGAGCACAAGGAAGGCGTGGTGGTTCGCAACGAAGGCAAACGCAAGTCAACCGTGAGCCTCGAGCTGTCGGCGGACAAGGATTCCTACCTCAAGGACATGCGTCCGAATGGGGCGAATCTGAGTTTTCTGGGGTTTGTGCAGAAGTAGCTGTCAGCGGAGTGTGCAGGTGCTTGCCTGCGATTGGCTGTATCAGTCACCCATTACGGCACAGACGAACAGCCATCGCCGGCAGGCGCGCTCCTGTAAGGCATTCGTCAACCGCTACATCTGACGCAAACGCACGCTGCCTCCTGGTCAATCAGACGCGCGTGCGGTACGCATCAAGCCAGTTCGATACGATCGGCATGAATCACGATCTGGCCCTGCTTGTACAGAGCGCCGATGGCCTTCTTGAAGTTGCCCTTGCTGACCCCGAACAAGTTGCTGATGAGCGCCGGGTCGCTCTTGTCGCTGACCGGCAGCACGCCGTTGTTCTGGCGCAACTTCTCGAGGATCTTGGCATTGAGACTGCTGGCCAGCTGCTCGCCCACCGGTTGCAGACTCAGGCTGATATTGCCGTCGCTGCGCACTTCCTTGATAAAGCCTTTTTCCTGTTTGCCCGAACGCAGGAACTTGAAGACTTCGTTCTTATGAATCAGCCCCCAATGCTTGTTGTTGATGATCGCCTTGAATCCCATCGCGGTTTCTTCGGCAACCAGCAGGTCGACTTGCTGCCCCACTGCATAGTTGGCCGGCACCTTGTCCAGGTAGCGGTCCAGCCGGGTGGTGGCGGTGATGCGGCGAGTGTGCTTGTCGAGATAGACGTGCACCACGCAGTAGTCGCCAGCCTTCAGCGTACGCTTTTCCTCGGAGTAAGGCAGCAGCAAATCCTTGGGCAGCCCCCAATCCAGGAAGATGCCGATGCTGTTGACCTCGACCACTTTCAGACTTGCGAACTCACCGACCTGAACTTTTGGTTTTTCAGTGGTGGCGATTAACTTGTCATCGCTGTCCAGATAAATAAAGACGTTCAACCAGTCTTCATCTTCACTGGGAATATCTTTGGGAATATAACGATTGGGCAGCAATATTTCGCCGTCCTGAGCGCCGTCAAGATATAAACCGAAGTTAGTGTGTTTCACCACTTGCAAACTGTTGTAGCGCCCGACTAAAGCCATGTCCAATTCCCTCATTGCGTGGGCGGCATTCTACCCGAGTTTGCGCGCTCATTGCCGGTCGCGCGTGGAGGCGTGGCGTGGCTTGCGTGCAAGCCTTGAAAATCAGGCTTTTGGCGATGGCAGCCTGCCAGACGCAGGCGACATCAGCGCCATTCGTCAGGTGAACAGGGAGACGCCGAAGGATATTCCTGAAGAAATTACGCCACAATCGGCGCGGGACTTGGCAATTAAAACAGGCATTTAGCCGATATCCGCGCGAAAGGCTTTGCGTCGCAGGGATTAATCGGCCTGCGGTGTCGAATGGATAATTAGCGAACCGCTCGGATGATTGCCAAGCAATTTCCCACGAATTCCGATAAGATGGCCGGCCGTATTAATTTTATATAGGTTAATAGCAGCCATGCGCGTAAAAGCATCCAACTCGAAAGCCAAGCCAGCTCCAGCCGTTGAGACCAGCGATTCGATCAACGTACAAATTGCAGCTTTCCTGAAATCCGGCGGCGAGATCCAGCAGATCGCCAAAGGCGTAAGCGGTCAGACCTTTGGCGCCTCGAAACAGATCTCCCTCGGTAAAAAGTAATTTTTCCCCGCCTCCGCGGTCGACATCCCAGGCGCTTTGATCACAAGGCGCCAGGTCCATCGCTCCCTGACTCATTAAGCCCGCTTCTGCAAACCTCTGCTTTACTGTCTCGACATAGCCGCTCGTCCTGAATGGGCTGCGACACGCGACAGACCGGACGATGCCCTGAATGACCAGACGTCTCTGCGGAAACCCGATATGAACAAATGGATGTTTTTCGGCGCCCTGCTCTGCCTTGGCCTGGGTGGTTGTGCGACGCACGGCTGCGACACCTCGACACCAGGCAGTAGCTGTCGGACCGATTACCTGCTCTATCAGAACGACATGCTGCAAGCCAAATGGATCATCAACGAGCGTCGCCAGGAGAGCTATGAGCTGGCGAGCGCTTTGCTGACCCGCGCCGCACAACATGATCAGACCGGCGAGGCCCAGTTCTACCAAGCCGTGCTGTTGCTGCGTCTGAATACGGAAGGCTCCAGGGTGCACGACCTGCTGCAGGAGTCGGCCGATCACAGATACCCGCTGGCCATCGCTTTGCTCGCGCAATTGTCGGGCCCGGTGGATCAGGAACAGGCCCGGGCATACCGTGCCAAATACGATGAACTTGACGTCGCCCGGAGCGGCTACCCGTCGTTTTCTCAAGCGCTGATTGTCGTCAACAAGTTGATTTCGCAGAACAACTGATCGCGAAGTTCAATTTTTCTGCCATGAATCGACCAGCGGTCGATTCATGACGGCATTCGCCGGTATGCTTGCGAGGCTCTAGCTCGCGGTTCCTATCGAGCCTTTTGGCATTTCGATATGACACCTTCGATCCACTCCTCTGAATCTGAAAGGAGTGAAGCATGCCTAATGCTCGCTGTTTTACACGCTGTTCCGGCGCGCTGCTGATCGGCGCGATGCTCGTGTACCAATCCGCCAGCGCTCAGGTTCTGGAGCGGGAGTTGGGGGACTTCAGTCTCAAGGTCAGCACCACGCCGAGCCGTACCATGGCCCAGGGCCTGGTGACGCCAAGCAGTGGCGATACCAACTTCCACGGCGGGCTGGACCTTACCCATGAGAGCGGTTTCTATTTCGGGCAATGGTCGCCCAGCGCCGGGCTTGCGCCGGACACCTCGCTCGAAGTCGATTCCTACCTGGGCTTCAAGAAGCCGTTCGACAAGACCCTGGGCTATGAGCTGGGGGTTATTCGCTACAGCTACCCCAACACCAATCAGATCGACAGCCATGAGCTGTACGCCGGTTTTCGCATCTTCGACAGCCGCATCGGCACAGCGGTCAGCACCGACGCAGGACGTCAGGACAGCACGTTGTTTCTCGATCTGGGCGGTCTCGGTGGCCTCGTTCCGCTGGGGCTGGACCTGCGCATGCAATACGGCAATCACCAGCTCGAAACACCGTCAGTCATCGACGGCGGCGGCGTGGTCAGCGCCTACAACGACTGGTCGTTCAATATCTCGCGCCCGTGGCTGGGCATGGACATGAACCTGATGTACAGCGGCTCGAGCCTTACCGGTGCCGATTGCAGTGCCTACAGCGGGCACAACACCCAGTGCGAAAGCGCCGTGACGCTGAAGATCGTGCGCTCGTTCTTCTGATCGGCTGAACCGCCTTGACCTGGCTCGCTCTATACCTGGGAGACGAACCGGCAAGGAGCTGTCATGGGTATTGTGTTAAGGACCTGCACTTCACTGTGGCTGAGCCTGATGTTGCTGACAGGTTGCAGCCAGATTGGTCTGACTTACCGGCATCTGGATTTGATCATTCCCTGGTCGCTCGGCGACTATCTGGACATGAACGCCTCGCAGAAGGATTGGCTGGATGAGCGTCTCAAGGAGCATTTGAGCTGGCATTGCACGACGCAGATCCCCAGCTATTTGAGCTGGCTCGATCGGCTGCAGGGCATGGTCGAAACTAATCAGGTCAATGAAACCCAACTCAAGGCGCGCACCGCCGAAGCCCGTCAGGCCATCGCCACCATCTCCCGGGAAATCACCCCCTCCGCGGTCCAGTTGCTACGCCAGCTCGATGATCGGCAAGTGGCGGAGATGCAAGCCGCGTTTGCCAAGGACATGAGCGAGCACGAATCGGATTTCGTCGACCAGCCACTGGATCGGCAGATCAAGGACCGCGCTCAACGCATGGAAAAGCGCCTGAACCCGTGGATCGGCAAACTCAGTCCGACACAGAAAGAGCGTGTGATGCAATGGTCGACATCGCTGGGCGAACAGAACCGTCTATGGATCGACAACCGCGCGCACTGGCAGGCGCTGTTGCTCAGCGCCGTCAAGCAGCGGCAGGCGCCGGAATTCGATCAGAAAATCACGAAGTTGCTACAGGACCGGCAGACCTTCTGGACCCCGGAATATCGCCAGGCGTACGACCATACCGAACAGGCGGCGATTTCGCTGATCACTGACTTGATGGCGCAGAGCTCGCTTGAGCAGCGGCAGAAATTGTTGGAGAAGATCGCGGATGTGCGTCAGGACTTTACGAACTTGAGTTGTCTGAAAGGGGTAAAGAAGGCGCCTTGAAACGCCGTTGAAAGCCAGCCGGGAACACGCGTCTTTGTAAGAGCGCGCTTGCCCGCGAATGCGGCAGATCGGTTGATATGAATGTGTTTGATCAACCGCCTTCGCGGGCGCGCTCCTACCATTCAAATGACACCGGGATCAGATGGCGCCTGGAGCCACCTGCGCCTTGGACGACACCGTATCGAAGGTATTCGGATCCAGCGCATCGGTCTGATCGTCCAGCACCTGACGCGGCGGAGCATTACCAGGAATGCTGCTGTCGATCATCGCCAGCAGGCTCGACCCGCGCGGGGTCAGAATGAAATTCTCGCCATTGCCGCCTTCTTCTTCCGGCCGCGACTCGATGAAGCCGCGTTTGAGCAGCAGCGCTTCCAGATCGGCCGCACTCATTTTCAGCGCATCCAGACTTTCGACGCTTTCTCCGGCCTGTGCTTTGGTCGCCGCATGTTCTTCGGCGTATTTACGTGGGGCGAACGTTTTATCGGCGCCGTTCTGTACTTCGTGTAGCAGACGCTCGATCAGGTCCCAATCATATTTGTTCGACATATTCCTACCTCCAGCAGCGGGGCGAAGTGGGGATTGCAACCCGCGACGTCCGGTCGTCGGGCCTGGTGCTCATCAGGTGTGACCGGCCGCGCCGTTAGCCGTTCAGCCCGCTGGCCCAGTGGTCGAATGCTGAACTTTTGCCGACACCTGCCCCTCCATTTCAACAAGCCCGCAAATGAAAACAGAGGCAACCATGAAAACCCTGATGAGCATCACTGCCGCGCTGACGCTGCTCGCCGCTATGTCCGCCTGGGGTTGCACGCCCGAAGAGGCCGAAGCCAAACGCGAGCAGCTCGCCCAGGAAGTGCAAAAGCTGACGCAGCAGAATCCGGCCAAGGCCAAGGAATTGAATCAGGAGATAAAAGACATGCAGCTGGAAACGGCTGCCAAGGACGTGCCCGACAAATGCCAGTTGATCGATCAGCGTATGAAGGAGATGGATGAGGCGGCGAAGAATGCGCAGGAGTAACCGGATGTAGCTATGTAGGAGCGCGCTGGCCCGCGATTGCATTCTGTCAGTTGCGAAATATTGACCTGACGGACCTCAAGCGCGCTCCTCCAAAGATTGCTGTCTACTCAGAGACTGGAGGCCGAGTAACGCGCTTCTTCAGCGGCGCCAAACCATCCTGGCTCACCAGCGACTCAGCCTTCGGACGGTTCACCGTCTTGCGCTTGGTCGGGCCTTTGGCGGCGGTTTTCTTCTTGTCGACACCCTTGGCGTCGGACTTTTTCTTCTTCACGCCAACCGCCTTGCCCGAGGCCTTGACCTTCTTCGGCCCGGTATAGGTGCCCTTCACTTCCTTGATGGTGCGGCGTTCGAACTTCTGCTTCAGGTAACGCTCGATGCTCGACATCAGGTTCCAGTCGCCGTGGGTGATCAGCGAGATCGCCAAGCCCTCGGCGCCGGCACGGCCAGTGCGACCGATGCGGTGGACGTAATCGTCGCCGGTGCGTGGCATGTCGAAGTTGATGACCATGTCCAGGCCATCAACGTCAAGACCGCGAGCCGCGACATCGGTCGCCACCAGAATTTTCACCCCGCCCTGCTTCAAACGATCGATCGCCAGCTTGCGATCCTTCTGATCCTTCTCGCCATGCAGCACGAACGTCTTGTATTCCAGCGCCACCAGACGGCCATAGATACGGTCGGCCATGGCGCGGGTGTTGGTGAAGATAATGGCTTTCTTGTAGGTTTCGTTGGCCAGCAGCCAATGCAGGACCTGCTCCTTATGCACGTTGTGGTCGGCAGTGATGATCTGCTGACGCGTGCCTTCGGCCAGCTCGCTGACGCTGTTGACCTGCAGGTGCTGCGGGTCTTTCAGCACTTTGCCGATCATCTCGCGCAAGCCCGAACCACCGGTGGTCGCAGAGAACAGCATGGTCTGCTGACGATTGGCGCACTCGTTGGCCAGACGCTCGACGTCTTCGGCAAAGCCCATGTCCAACATGCGGTCGGCTTCGTCGAGCACCAGCAGTTCAACGTGCTTGAGGTCCAGGTTGCCGGCGTTCAGCTGCTCCAGCAGACGACCCGGCGTGCCGATCAGGATATCCGGCACCTTGCGCAGCATGGCGGCTTGAACCTTGAAGTCCTCGCCGCCAGTGATCAGGCCGGCCTTGATGAAAGTGAACTGGGAAAAGCGCTCGACTTCCTTGAGGGTCTGCTGCGCCAGCTCGCGGGTCGGCAGCAGGATCAGCGCACGAATATCGACACGAACCTTGGCCGGGCCGATCAGGCGATTGAGCATCGGGAGTACGAAAGCGGCGGTCTTGCCACTGCCGGTTTGCGCCGTCACCCGCAGATCGCGTCCTTCCAGCGCCAGCGGAATGGCCGCTGTTTGCACAGGCGTAGGCTCGACGAAATTGAGTTCGGCCACGGCTTTGAGCAGGCGTTCGTGCAGGGCGAATTGGGAGAACACGGGTGTTACCTCGGCGGAATACAAAAAAACAGTCGCATAGGTTACCGGTTTAAGCCGCATTCGCCGAGTTTCTTTACCTCAAAGGGCCTATTTTGTTATGGATTTTCCCGCTAGTGCCCTGGGCAACCTGACAATGCTCCAATCGCGCCCGCTTTTTTCTTCAGGACATCTTGCGCTCTTGGACACTTCATCCCTCTGGCTGCGCTTCCAGGAACTATGGGCGACTGCTCGCGGGATGACGCAGCGACCCCCTCTGAAGAATCCTGTTGCTGCAGTCGGCACTCTGCTCATCCTATGCTGGATGCTGCAAACGCTTTTAGAAGAGTGACTGCGCCACAGCAGCGCTGTCTTCTCTACCGTCAGATTCAGTGCCGAGAACCTCTCATCTCTCCTACTGTACGCCTTGTGCAACGACGCTTTGCACGGGTGTGGCAGGAAGCTGACTGAAGTCCCTCAGACTGCCAGGACTGTGCGGATTGCCGATCAACAGAGGTTCAGGCTTATATCCTGCATTAGCGATGCTTCTATTTGGCTCGAACTCATCAAAACGTAACCCTGCCAGATCAGTCCAGGTGTGAATGAAATGCGATGTACTGTAGGGGCGTGCCAGATAGTCTGCTGGCTCAAGGGTCGTCCCCTGTGCTGCTTTCCAGCTGGGTGACTTCCAAACGATGAAGGGCACCGTGTACATCGGCCGGGTGGGCGCTGCCTCATTACGCCCCAACACCTGCGGTGCTACTGGGTCGTATACCGATTCGCCGTGATCGGAAAGGTAGAGCAGGAAACCGTTGGGATCCGTGTCGCTAAAACGCTTGATCAGCGAAGAGACGACATAGTCGTTGTAACGCACCGCGTTGTCGTAGCTGTTATAGACAGCCAGCTGGCCTTCAGTGACATTTGCTGGCACACCAACACGATCCTTGAAGTAATCGTAAGTCGGCGGATAGCGATACTTGTAGCTCATGTGCGTGCCCAACAGGTGAACCACGATCAGTTTGCGTGGCGCGTCGTCCTCCAGCACTTTGGAGAACGGATCGAGCACATCCCCATCGTACTGACTGGTTTCGTTCTGATCGCGGTTATTGTTCAGATATGTCTGCTCATCCGCCTGCTGGGAAAATAGCGTCAGCATCGTGTTGCGCTTGGTCATGGTCTGCTGGTTGGTAATCCAGAACGTCTTGTAACCGGCCTGCTTCATCACGCTGATCAACGTTGGGGTACTCAGGTAGCGATCCGGATGCTCTTCGTCTGCAAATGTCAGCAGTTGCTGGAGCGTCTCGATCGTGTAGGGACGCGGCGCTACGACTTGGTTGAATACCTGCAACTGGCCACGCAGTTGATCCAGATTCGGCGTCGTTGGGCGATCGTAACCGTAGAGACTCATACGCTCCCGGTTCGTTGATTCGCCAATAACCAATACCAGTGTGGAGCGCTGTCCCGCATGGACATCGGTGAGGTTTTTCAGCGGAGGTATTTGCGCCTGGGTCGCCATCATCTTCGACATTTCGGCGAGTTGCTGACGATACTGGTGATAGCCGACCACCATCTGCCAAAGAGCCGCTGCTTCGATGTTTTCTTCGAATTTTGCCGCAGCCAGCTGAATGGTCGCACGCTTGCGGTATTGATTGATCGCATTGAAGGCAACACCCACAGCGATGAACAGAACGCAGCATGTAACAAGCGCCTTGCGGGGCAAATACACCGGCTTGACCCGCGTCCACAACAGCAGGCCGCCCAAGCTGTACGCAACGATCGCTGCCACGATCGACCAGGAAAAATAATGCCCCAGGTACTCGGTCGACTCCTGCATGTTCGAGTCGAACATGATGAAAATCACGCTTTGAGAAAACTCCTGCCCGTAGATCAGGAAATAACCCAGCCCCGTCAATGAGGACGCCCAGAGAACAAGACCGATTACACCCGACAGGATCCTCGCACGGGCCGGAAACAGGATCAGGGGAACCAGCCACAGTAGCGTGACCATCGACGCCTGGATCATCCCCTTCCAGCCTGCAACGCCGGCTCGAATGATGAGAAGCTGTGTGACCCCCGAGAAATACCAAAAAAACAGGTAGGCCCAGCCCAGGTGCGCCCAACCTGTTCGGTTCGGTGTAGCAGGTGGCGAGACTTTAGCTTTCATAACATCCTCGATTAAAACGCTCTGCGTGAGCGCGGCAGACCTTCAGGCACCGAACCCTGTGATGCAACGACGCGGGGTCATTGAGATAAAGCGCGTCTGAACGCTTCAAATATTGTGCTTTGGCGTTTGGGTGAGATCGCTTTGCTGATTGGTGAGCAACTGACGTATCAGTTGGGCGCATATGGCCTGCACACGCTCTAGCGGCTGGCTGGCATCCACGTCGATGATTTTCGCGTTATTGAAACGTAGCGAAGATGTCGCTTGTACCTTCTGTCGCAGCAATGAAAGGTTGTGGTCGGGCTTACGGGAAAATGCCGTTTCAGTGTCGATGTTCAATCGAATGACCAGCGTCGGCAGATGGCTGACCATCTGCTGGTAAAGGGCAAACTCCCGCTTCGCCAGCCATGCCGTAACGCGGCCGGAAGGTGTTGATGCATTGAGACCGGGGCCATCGTAGAACCCCGGCACATCTACCTGGGGATACCTGTCGCAAATGACGACTGAGGCCCCGTTACGTAGAGCTTGCATCTGATTGAAACGACGGACACGCAGCAGCGAGAAGCCGTAGATGATCAACGCCGTGAAGACCCCGGGGATTTTCTCGCCTTTGGTACGAGCCTGCGTCGCCTTGGCCGCCAATCTTCGACTGACGGCGGGCCCAATCAACGGCCAGGCCTGAATTTTCAGCCCTATGGCCCCAGTGCCCAATCCCAGGTATGCATAGGCAGCGCCCTCGCTTGCCCAAGCCGAGCATAAGTGCTCGGCCACTGTGGTTTTTCCAGCGCCGTCGGACCCAATAATGGCCACAAGTGGCGCCAGAGAACGCTTGGCTCTCGCGGACTGAGTGCCGAACAGGGAGCGCACGTTAGCCATCCATCCCCTACCGTTCTGCAAGGCTGCGAGACACTGCGGCCTTGGCTTGCGCAATCACCTCTTCGAGGGGCAACCGGCTATCCAGATCCAGAATCGGCGCTCCCTGGTATTCAAGCTTGGGGACATTGGCGATCTTGAGCGCCAACGATTCGTAGCGATGATCAGGTTTGCGCGCAAAAGCGGTTTCCACATCCACGTTCAACCGAACCACCAGAACCGGGCGGTAGCTGATCATGTAGTCGTAGAGTTTTTTCTCGCGCCAGGCAAGAAAGCGAATCAACCCATTGCGGTGTTTGGCAGCCAGCAGCCCCGGGCCATCGATCTTCATATTGGCGACCGCAATTTGTGGAAAACGATCGGCGATTACCGTGATCCCCTGGCGTCGCAGTTTCATCATCTTCTCGTAGCGACGATAACGGCGTACCGACAACAGGAATATCGCCAGAGCCGCCAATGTGCTCGGGCCTTTTGTCTGTTGCGCGTGCTGCTTATTGCCGCGTGGCGAATTGGCGGCGATCAGGCGACCGATCGACTTGCCTACCAACGGCAACCTCACCAATCTCTCACCGATTTGTTTCGACTGAATGCCCAAATGGCAGCTTTGCACCGCCTGCGATTCACTCAGCCAGTTGAGGATTGCCTCGGACACCGTTGATTTGCCGGAGCCGTCACATCCCACAAAGGCGATCAACGGCCCAAGTTTCTGTCCTCGACTGTCCGAGCGCTGCGGGCGTTCTAGATTCTGGGCTTCAACGGATCGATCCATTCGATGATCCGGCGCAGGTGCTTGCTGATTGGTATAGGTCGAGGACATCGTCGGGCCATCTTGTACGAGTGAGAAGAAACGAGCTGCAGCGTCAGGCTTGCGTATTTGAAACGTCGGTCGCCAGGTAAGTACGGTTTTTCAGTCGCCTGATTTCGCCGTCCCTCAGCTCGATGATTTCGTCAGCAATGTCGATTAGTCCTGGACGATGCGAAACGGCAATGATGGTAATTTCCGGCGCCAGGGCCTTCAGCGACTCACAGATACCTTTCTCGGCTTCCGGGTCCAGCGCGCTGGTCGCTTCATCGAGGATGAGCAGTTGAGGCCGGTGAGCCAGTGCACGCGCGATGACTATTCGTTGCCGCTGACCGCCCGACAGCTTGCCACCCCGCTCGCCCACGACCGACAGCAGGCCGTGGGGGAGTTGCGAGACAAACTCCCATGCACCTGCCTGGCGCAACGCGCGCTCGGCGTCCGCTTCGGTCAAGGCAGGCTCACCCAAGGTGACATTCGCCAGCACGGTGTCATGCAGCAGCAGTGTCTCTTGCGTCACATAACCAATCATGCGACGCCACTTACGGCGATCAAGCTCAGCAAGCGCGACACCATCAATGAGCACTCGCCCTTGTTGAGGGTTCAGCAGTGCACACACCAGGTCGAGGATTGTGGTTTTCCCCGCTCCGGACGGCCCCACGAGCGTCGTCATTGTTCCGACGTCGAAGGCCAGTGAGGTGTTGTTCAGGACTTTGCGCTCACCGTAGGTAAAGGTGACGTTCTGAAACTCGATCCGGTTGCTGAGGGTTGGTTGCACGGTGCCGCCAACGGGCTCGGCTTCGGCCTTGGCTGTCACGACTGCTTCACGCAATGCCCAGAATGCACTCTCCTGAGCTGCCATGCGGTGATAGCGCTGCTGCGCCTTATGCATGAGACCCAGAACTCGCACCACCATGAAGATGAGCACCATGACCGATGACAGCGGCAGCTTCCAGATGACCAGGCCTGCATAAAGACCGGCCGCCGCGAGGATGGCCAGCAAAGGCTCCTGCAGCGCCCGCAGGGTTTCGCGACTGGTAACCTCTTTCTCCATCGCCCCATTAAGTTCTGCGGCCTGATGGCGCAACAACGAATCGGCAATATCCTCCCGAGCCATTGCTTTCAACGGTTTGACTGACCCCAGCGTATCGCTGAGGCTGATCAGTAACTCGCGCATCAGGCTTGTCTGGCCTTTGCCCGCTTTGCGAGACGTTTTGACCAGTCCGCGGAGCGCGAACAGGATTACCACGCCGACGCACAGGCACACCAACGCAGCTTGCCAAGAGACGAACAGCGCAATGACACCATAGGCAATCGCCTGGATGGACAGCGCAACCATGTTGGCGGCATGCTCATAAGCGGTCGATGCTCGGTAGGCTTCGGTCGCTACTGCGTTAGCCAACGCTCCACCCGGTTGACGCAGATAGTATTCCCAGCGACTGCCCAAAGTCGCATTGATCAAATCCACCCGCAGGTCGGTCGCGACATGCGCAACGGTATAGCCGACCTGGCGGTTGGCGAGCAGAATCAGAAGACTGCTGATCGCCATGCCCACGACGATAATGATCAGCAGCGTAATGATCGTGGGTTCCAACCCAGCAGACTGAAGCACGTTACCGACAAGGGCGCCAAACGTAGAGTGCGCGTTGTCGCCCAGCATCACCGACATCAAGGGCAGCATGGTCGTCAGGCTGACACTCTCAACCAGCCCCGCGACAACAAGGCTTAGCAGCATCAGTGCCGTTCGTATTGGATACGAACGACCAAAAGCAAAAATAATTCGCATAACACTCACATTGGATACAAGGTTCTCTGCAACGCAAGGCACGGCCCTGCGCTACAACCGCCGTCTGCGCTCCACACCCTCAGGCCGTAAGCTTCAGCGATGGTCGCAGAGCTGCGAAGGCTTCGATGATCTGATCAATTTGCACGGACGTATGAGCTGCGCTGACACTGCAGCGAACCAGCGTGACGCCCGACGGCGTGGCCGGTGGAAGCACCAGATTGACGTACACACCCTGATCGATCAGCGCTCGCCAAAACTTCACTCCCTGCTCTTTGCTCCCTACCATCACCGGGACAACAGGACTCACACGCGGCCCCATCGAATAGCCCAGCGCCGCCAGGCCGTCATACAACCTTTGTGCGTTACTCCAGAGTTTCTCGCGCAGTTGTGGGCGAGCAGCAATGGTCTTCAACGCTGATCTTACGGATGCCACGACAGAGGGTGATGGTGACGCCGTGAAAATATAGGGACGGCTGGCGTAGCGCAGCACTTCCATCTCACTGCTGCGGCCCGCCGCAAAACCACCGATAGCTGCCAGGCTTTTGCTGAAGGTTCCCAGGATGATATCCACATCATCTTCTACGTCCTGCTCCTCTGCCAGCCCTCGCCCGTTAGCCCCCATGACACCGAACGAGTGCGCCTCGTCGACGAGCAGGAAGCCACCGAGACGGCGTTTTACGTCCACGATTTCCTTTAGCGGAGCAACGTCGCCGAGCATGCTATAGATGCCCTCCACGATGATCAGTGCATCCTTGGCCCGATCGCCCAGACGCAGCATGCGGCGCTCAAGATCTTTGGCATCGTTGTGGTGAAAACGGATGATTTCCGCCCCACCCAAGGTGCATGCATCATAGATACTCGCGTGACAATCGGCGTCGAGCAGCACCACTTCGCGCGGGCCGGCCAGCGTTCCGATAATGCCCAGATTGGCCACGTAACCGGTTGAAAAAACCATGACCGATGGTCGATTGAGGAATGTGGCTAACTCGGATTCAAGCGCCGAATGACTACCATAGCTGCCATTGGCCATGCGGGAACCGGTGGTGCCCGTACCTTCTACCGTCAATGCGTGCCGCGCGGCTTCGATAGCGTCCTCATCGAACGTGAGGCCCAGGTAGTTATTGGTGCCGGCCAGAATTACATCGGTTCCACCAATGCGCCCGCGCGTCGATGAGTATACGACGTCTATCCGAGTGCCAAAGGGACTGGGGTCAAGCGACTGCAGGCTGGAGCGTTCGGCTGCCAGGCGGGAAAACTTGTCATACAGGCCCATTACGTTTCTCCAGGTAGCCAATCAGAGACGCAGCGAGTTGTCTCGGGGTGCGAACGTCCATCAGGATGTTGATCGGAATCGACAGGTCATAATCGTCCTCAAGCTTCATCAACAGGTCCATCATCTTGACCGACTCAAGGCCAAGGTCGTCGACCATGTCGCTATCCGGGCCTACCGTCTCTGCACCCGGAATCATGTCGCGAAGACACACCAGTACATTTTCCAGAATCACATCTTGCGTAAACATATTCAGCCTCGTTAGCGCGCGAATTCGCACACGTTCAAAACAAACCTTCCTGCAGAGCACGCCGCAACTTGATTTGAGGAATCCAACCCGTTGCGACCGTGATCGCAGTGTTGCTGCATGTCCAGTCAGGGTGTGTGAGTTCGTTGACTTTGCTGGTAGTCAGCATGGGAGCCCTGCGCACCATGTAAGAAATCGCGAAATTTGCGCAGGCAATCGTTCTGAGAACAGTCGTGGATATGGCAAGCGATCGAACTGGAGCCGCACGGATATCAGCCGCGATTTTTGCCAGACCTTTCCAGCTGTATCCGCCCAGCGTGCCGTCACTGATCTCGTAGATGGCCGACTTTGTAATCGGCGATCCCAACCAGTGGGCAACTGCCGCTACAAGGTCAAAGACATGCACAAAACTCAGATGCGAATCGCGTGCGCCGAGTCTGACCAAAAGCCCCTTGAGCAACCATGTAAACAGAGGCCGCAATTCACGATCGCCGGGGCCATAGACGGCAGTAGGCCTGAAGATGGTTATCCCCATGGTTCCCGCTACCCGGAGGACTTCCTGCTCGGCATCATGCTTGGATTTTGCGTACCAGGAGAGCTCCGGATGGCGGGCTGCAAGCGACGACATCAACAGAAAGCGCTCGCAGGTGCCGGAATTGCAAGCCGCTTGTGCGACACGACGACTGCCTTGCACATTTGCAATCTGGAAACTACGGGCACTTCGCCCTCGAACCGCCCCCGCGCAGTGAATGACGATGCTCGCCCCTTCAACCAGCCTTGCAAGCGAATCCTCGTCCTCGAGTGTGCCTTTGATCCACAGGATGCCGTTCTCCAGCCCGGATTGAGTCCTGCTAAGTGCGCGCACATGAGCGCCGCGAGCCACGAGCATCCTTGCAATCTGACCGCCGATAAACCCGCTTCCTCCGGTCAGGGCGATCGTTAGCGGCGTCATGCAAGTCCTGCAGCAGCAAAGCTCTCACGCTGCGCTGCGCGAAGACTCATAAAGCGCTTGCGGGCCTCAGCCCTCGCAGGTTTGCCCGACGAGGTTCGTGGGATACTATGCGGCGGTACGAGGTCGATGGTGGGAGATATGCCGAACTCGCTGTGGATCTTTGCGAATAGGGTATGCGACAAGCGCGCTCTCTTCTCTTCGTCGAGGATGCGGTATTGAACCTGGATCACGACCGACGGTTCGGCGTCCTTATCGGTAATGAAAACGATCGCATCCCCCGGCCTGATTTCTGGCTCGGATTCGACGATAAGCTCAATGTCCTGAGGCCAGATGTTGCGTCCCCGGATGATGATGAGATCCTTTTTTCGCCCCGTGACGTAAAGATTTCCATCAAAGAGATATCCAAGATCTCCGGTATCGAGACGCTGTGTTGCCCGCAGCTTTTGAATGGACTCAGGATCTTCGAAATAGCCTGTCATCAGGCTCGGGCCGGAGATCACGATTCTGCCCACCTTGCGCTCCGCCAAGACGTTGTCAGAGTCGTCCACGATCTGCAGTTCGTGCCCTGGCAGTGGGCGGCCACAATTGACAAAAGCGCTGACCGCTGTCGATTTTTCGGTAGCACTGACCGCCCTACCCTCGGTTTCCAGAATATCTCGGTCGATGCGATCAACCTGAGCACCCGTGTCGGCTCGGGCGAAACTCACGGCCAGCGTATTTTCCGCCAGCCCATAACACGGCATGAATGCATCAGCCTTGAAGCCAGCGAGCGCAAAGTGCTCGGCAAACCGATCGAGTGTAGCGATGGAAATCGGCTCCGCGCCCACGCCTGCCACTCGCCAGTTCGAGAGATCCAGGCTGTCGACGTCAGCAGGGCTGCAACGACGGACGCAAAGATCAAAGCCGAAAGGCGGCGCAACCGAAACCGTACCTCTGTTACGACTCAACAAGTTCAGCCACTGCTTAGGGCGCATCGCGAAATCTTGAGTGCGAAGGTAATCGACCGAAATCTGAGTCGCCATGGGCGCCAGCACAAAACCTACGAGGCCCATGTCGTGGTAATACGGCAACCAGGAAATACATCGATCACCGGGACGCAATCTGATCCCATCCAGGCTGATGCCTCGAAGATTGGCCATTACCGAACGCTGAGTGACCATGACGCCGCGCGGAAAACGAGTACTGCCGGAGGTGTATTGCAGGTAGGCAACGTCATCAGGTTGAGCGGCGACGAACGTGGGCTGCCCCAAGGGAAGCGCCTCCAATTCGTCATCCGTGCCTATGAACTTGACAGCGGTTGCATCCAGCGCTTCGCGCGCATATGGCAGCCATTCCTCCTCTCCCAGCACCGCCGACGGAGAGCAGCTTGCCAACAGCCCACGGAGCTTTTCAACGTATGATTGGTGCTGCCCGACGCCGGCAGGAACCGGCAATGGAACAGCGACCAGACCTGCGTACTGGCACGCGAAGAAAAACTCAACGAATGACGGTTTCGTGTCCGCAATCAGCGCAACACGATCACCTTTGGATAGACCTAAAGTCAGCAGTCTTTTCGCAGCGCCCTGGGCCCTCACCTTCAGCTCCCGGTATTCAAGCACTGCAGTAAGCTGACAGCGCCTATCGTAGAAATTCATCCCGGTACGACCCAACGCTGCATAGTCGAGCGCGTCGGTCAAAGAAGGGAAGTCTGCGAGGCGCTGCACCAGCTCGTGAGCAGAGCTGGTTTCGGACAAATATAAAACTGTCATTAAGTTGGACTCTAATCAGGTTCTACGACAACTGGCGCTTGGTGCGCAGACGCTGCTGTATACGCGGAAGGCAAGGTTCGTAGGGACAGCCGGATCAAGGACGCCTGATCATGGTCAGGTATCATTTCGAGCAGAATATTGGCTCACCAACCCAAGCCATATTCAAAAACAGGCTGCCACAGCTTCCGCAAGAGACTACAGCCTTGTAGATCGAGAGTTACTATCAAATTGATCGATACTGCACATTGATGAGGGTGGGTAGACGTAACAAAATATTTCAGCGATAGTCCGGGGTCGTCGCCGGATACCTAGCTCAAATTTGGAAATCAGGCTTCACCGTTCACCATTTTGCCTAGAAGACCTGCAGGCCAATGAATAACACGAACAACCTGATTACCATTGAGGCAGTAGAAAATCGGCAGTTGCTGAACGAATTCATAACCTTTCCCGGGATGCTCTATAAAAACGACCCCTATTGGATCGAACCGCTGCGGGTCGAAAGGCAAGAGCACCTCTCAGACAAGAACCCTGCGTCAGGGCATGTCAAGTGGCAAGCCTGGCTCGCAAGACGTGATGGTGCGGTGATAGGTCGCATCCTCGCCCAGGTAGACGCTCTACATCGGGACTTGCACGGAGCCGACACGGGTCACTTCGGCATGCTCGACGCCATCGACGAGCCTGAAGTCTTTGCCGTGTTGATTGCCACTGCCGAGCACTGGCTTAGGGATCAAGAAGCCAAGCGGATTACGGGGCCTTTCACTCTGAATATCAATCAAGAGAGCGGCCTTTTAATCGACGGGTTTGATACACCGCCGTCCGCGTTCATGAATCACAACCATCCCTATTATGAAAATCACGTGTTGGGTTCGAACTACGAACCTGCGATGGATTTGATCGCTTACTGGATGCGTACCGAAGAGCTCGATTTTCCGGCCCCGCTAAAAAAAATGATGGACAGAGAAAGATCGGTGATCCGGATTCGGCCGATCGATAAGAGTAAGTTTGACGCAGAAATGCAAATCCTGAGGCAGATATTCAACGATGCCTGGGCCAATAACTGGGGATACGTCCCTTTTACCGAGCATGAATTTTCCGAGCTTGGTAAGCAGTTGAAGTTTCTCGTTCCAAGTGACCTTATTTATATTGCTGAAATCAACGACGAACCGTGTGCATTCATCGTAGCCATGCCCAATATTCATGAGGCTATCGCTCCCCTGAAAGGACGATTGCTGCCGTTCGGTTGGCTGCGTTTGATCTGGAAGCTGAAAGTTTCCGGAACACGTACCGCACGCGTGCCATTGATGGGTGTCAGGCAGCAATATCAGTTCAGCCGACAAGGCCCAGTCCTGGCATTACTGCTCATCGAAGCACTGAAAGCCCCTTTTGTCCGGCGCAATATTGAGGCCCTGGAAATGTCCTGGATCCTCGAAACGAACGCCGGAATGCGTGGGATTCTGGAGCGCATAGGTGCTAAAGCCTATAAGCGGTACCGGCTCTATGAAAAGCACATCTGAGCTGGCTCGATTCTCGGCGCTGATCCTTGCAGGTGACAGACATCCGGGGGACCCTGTAGCCGCATTGGGTGAAGCGGGCTGCAAGGCGTTGACCCCCGTACACGGCCTACCGATGCTTTATCGGGTAGTGAGCGCATTACAGGGCTCAAGGCATGTATCGGACATTACGCTGGTCGGCCCAGGCAGCCGGATGCTTGATGGTGACTCGACGATGCGCGACATGATCGCTTGCGGGGCGCTGTCGATGCTTGAGCCTGCGGCGTCACCGAGTCAAAGCGCCTATCGCGGATTGACGCACATTCGAACACGCCCGGTACTCGTAACGACTGCCGATCACGCTCTGCTGCAATCGGAGATTGTCGATTACTTTCTTGAACGCTCCCAGATGAGCGGATGCGACGTGACTGTGGCCTTGACGCCACTTGCCACCGTATTGGCCAAATTCCCGGACAACAGACGGACAGCGATCAAACTCAAAGGCGGGCCTTTCTGCGGCAGCAACCTGTTCGCCTTCATGACGGAGGAAAGCGCAAAGGTCGCCGACTTTTGGAAAGACATCGAGCAGCGTCGTAAAAATCCTAAAAGAACCGTCATGGGCGCGCTGGGTTTTACTTCAACCCTCAGATATCTGCTCGGAACCTTAAGCCTGGATCAGGCCATGCAACGCATGTCACGTGCAGTGGGCGTTCGTGTGGGCGCGGTGATCATGCCGTTTGCCGACGCAGCCGTTGATATCGACACCGTTGACGACTTCATACTTGTCGAGAAAACGCTCCGGCAGCGAGCATCCATTTGAAAACCGCCAGGCTCGCGCATTCATCCAGAACAACGAGCAGTCGCCAGCCTGCGGGAACAACGCAATGGGTCTGATCGAACGTTACATCATTGCCGAGATTCGTCGCCCTGTGACCATCATGGTCAGCATCCTGACCTTCATTTTCGCAAGCTACTCCGCAGAACGTTATTTGACACAGGCCACAAATGGCACGCTCGCGTTGCAGTCCGTGGCGGACATGGTGATGTACAAGGTCATCATTGGTCTCGAAATGTTGGTTCCCGTCGCTCTCTACACATCCGTGGCGATGGCATTGGGCAGGCTTTATCACGACTCGGAAATTACCGCCATTTTCGCCTCGGGGAGCAGCCCTGCACGTCTTTATAAGGCAATTGCCCTGATCTCGCTGCCTGTCGCCATCGCCGTGACGGTACTGTCCGTCTACGGACGCCCCTGGGCGTACACGCAGAGCTACCAACTGGAACAGCAGTCCAAAACCGATCTGGACGTCAGTCACCTTCTTCCCCAACGATTCAACCTGAACCCGGACAACGGTCGGATGATCCTCGCCGAATCCATCAACAAGCAATCAGGTGATCTCAGTGAAACCCTGATCTACGACCCGGCCGAGGGCAAATCCCGAATTTTTCGAGCTCATTCCGCGAAAGTCATCGATGCCAATCCTGCCGCACCGGTGGTTGAACTTACACAAGGCAGCTCATACACCTTGGATCATCAGGACTCCAGGGACGTCGTGAACACCTTCAACAACAAGCTGCTGCTGCAACTGAAGCCCTTGGAGCTGGAGCCTGACAACAAGCGAAAATCCACCTCCACAGCGATGCTGAGTATTTCGGCGCAACCTCAGGATAAGGCTGAACTCCAGTGGCGTGAAACGCGTGGTATCAGCGCAATGCTCCTCGCCCTGCTTGCGGTACCGCTTAGCAGAACCGCGCCGCGCAAAGGGCGCTTTTCGACGCTCCTCCCCGTCGCGCTGGTTTTTGCGGTGATCTTCTATGCCGGCAACATTTGCAGAACACTGGTCGGCAACGCCGTTATTCCTCTTACTCCAGGCGTGTGGCTGATTCCGCTGGTCATGAGCGTTGCATTACTGGCGTTTCTGATCAGAGACCTGTCACTTTTGCGTCGGCGTCTCAAATGAGAAGGATCAGTTTCTACCTGATACGCAATGTGCTGGTCGGATTCGCTGCAGCTGCGTTGTTGCTGCTGCCGCTGTTCACCACATTCGATCTCATCGCGGAGCTCGATGACGTGACCTCCGGAGGCTATCGATGGACTCAGGCTGTCGAAGTCGTCGTGATGACGCTGCCCCGCCGCGCTGTGGATCTGGGGCCTTTCATCGCCCTGCTAGGAGGTATCACCGGGCTCGGGCAACTGGCGTTGACTCAAGAGCTGACGGCAATGCGTGCGGCGGGGGTCTCCATTTTGCGCATTGCCATCACGACCATGGCGGCGGGCCTGATCGTAGTGGTCGCGCTGGGCGCCATCGACGAGTGGGTTGCGTCACCGCTTCAGCAACGCAGCGTGCAGATCCGCAACGCAGCGCTGGCCATTTCTGGCGAAGCCGCCAAACCGACCGGAAGCATCTGGGCGCGTCGCGGCAATGAAGTTGCACGAATAGGCGCGATGGGACGCCACAACACCCCGCTCAACGTGGAAATCTTCCGGCTCACCTCTGACCTGCGCCTGTCCTCCTATATTTTTGCGGACAGCGCAGAAGTGCGGCCCGACGGCTCGTGGTTGCTCAACCACCCGCGGATCAAGGAGTGGGGCCAGGACGAGGAGACGGTGCGCGAACAGGATCAGATGGTGTGGGACGCGGTGTTCTCTGACCGTCGCCTGAGAGATCTGTCGCTGCCCACCGACAGTTTTTCTGTCCAGCAACTGCATCACTACATCCTCTTTCTCAATGGATCCGACCAGCCCACTGGCGAGTACGAAATGGCCATGTGGCAGAAACTGGGGAGGCCCATCCTGACCCTGGCCATGATTCTCTTCGCGGTGCCCTTCACGTTCGTCCAGCAACGCTCCCCGGGGCTGGGCGGCCGCCTGGCCATCGGCGCTGTCGTGGGACTTCTGATCTATGTAACCAATCAGATCGTGGCCAATCTTGGCCTGTTGCTCAACGGCAACGTGATGCTCACGACGCTGGCTCCCTCGCTTGTGCTCCTGGCTGTCGCCTTGTGGCTGGTCTACCGATTCGATCGAGCGGCGTGACACTGACATGGCCATTGCTCTTTCCAACCCCCAAGCCATTGCTCCGAATTCTTTGCAGGCCGTCGTAACGATGATTGATGATCAAGCCGCTTCCGCGCAGAGAATTGGCGTAGTGCTCAATCCCAAGGGCGGATACGTGCGTCGCCATCTGACGAAATTCAGACACCTCGTCGCCCAGCTTTCCGATGCCTGCATTGTTGAAGCCTCAACACCGGCGCAAATCAGCGCAGCGATCGTGTCCTTCGCACTCGAACCGAAGGATCTGCTGGTCGTGGTCGGAGGCGATGGCAGTCTGCAGGCGGCCTTGACGGCGCTGATCCAGTTGCAGCCGACCACCTGGCCAAATGTCCTCATTGTCCCGGCAGGCACCACCAACATGAGCGCGCGTGATCTGGGCGTGCGGCAACGTCCACTGAAGGTGCTCCAGGCGCTGCATGACTGGCGTCGCGGTGCGCGGTCGGCCCCCGCATCGAGATTGCGCAGCGCGCTTCAGGTATCGGACCCAGGCTCGCTGCAGTCTCAATGCGGTCTGTTTTTCGGAGCCGGCGCAGTGGTCGAAGGTGTCCGGTACTTTCACAGCCACGTCCGTGGCACAGGCGTGCGTGGCGCTCTGGGGCCCTCGCTTGCATTCGGCAGGATGCTGGTGTCGCTGTTCTGGAAACGAAGTCTGCCTTTCGCGTCTGCGACTACCGCCAGACTGAACCTTCCCCAGCACACGCTGAACGCCAGATGGATGGTCATTCTCGCGACCACCCTGGACACGCTGCTACTCAGAAGCACGCCCTACTGGGGCACCGAAAAAGCGCCGATCCATTTCACTGCGATCAGCGACCGGGCGCCCAAGCTGGTGCGATCCCTGTTTTATGTGTTGCGCGGCAAAACCGCTCCGGCCATCACCCAGGATCAGGCTTACGTCAGCCATAACCTGAACAAAACCACCATCGAAGGGTTGACCGAGTACCTGCTGGACGGCGAGATTTTCTCCACGCAAGGGCCGCTTGAGTTATCGGCGACCGCCTCCATTCGTTTTGTGATTTTTTAAGAGAGGCCGCATGTGAACCAGGCCTGCCCCACTTCAACATCCAGCGTGCTGATTGACCTTGTGTCAAAGGAATGCGCGCGCCCCGTTGCTGATCCATTGAAGGCATTGACCGATGAGTTGCTCTCGCGATTTGGTGAAGCCGTCAGCGCCATTCTTTTATATGGGTCGTGTTTGCGCAGCAGTAATTTTTCAGAAGGTCTGGTCGACCTTTATGTGTTGGTGGACAGCTACGCCAACGTTCGGACAAGCAAGTTCAAGGAGCTGATGGACGCCTGGCTGCCCCCTACCGTTTTCTCGATCAACGTGTTCGCCCCGGACGGTTTGCCTGTTCGGGCCAAATGCGCGCTGATTACGCTATCGGACTTCGAAAGGGGCACTTCATCGTGGTTCCACGGTTATCTGTGGGGACGGTTCTCGCAACCTTCCCGGCTCGTCTTTTCTCGCGATGAAACCATCAGCGCCCGCGTGCATATGGCCCTGGCCAACGCCGTCGTGAAAATGATGTCCGAAGCCTTGACCGACCACCAGGACGTACTCGAAAGCGCCGCCGTGTGGGAGCGCGCACTGACGCTGACTTATCGCACCGAGCTGCGCCCGGAGCGCGCCAGTCGGCCGGCGGAGATCGTCCGGCACGATGTCAGCTACTACGCGAGTATCACCCGCGCCGCAGTGCAGTCTGTGCCAAGGCTATCTCCTGTCGAGGGGCAGGATGACCGATACGCCCAATCGCCCGCAGATGCGCGGGCAAGATCGCATGCCGTTCGGTGGCAACGCAGAAGGATTGCCGGTCGAGTACTCAACGTGTTGCGACTGATCAAGTCGTTTTACACCTTCGAGAACGGCCTGGATTACGTCATCTGGAAGCTCGAACGCCACCTTGGCGAACCTGTGGTCGTCAGTGCGCGCCTGCGTCGTTATCCACTCATCTTCTGTTGGCCGCTGTTATGGCGGTTATTGAAAAACCGTCAGCTTCGCTAAGTATTTCAAACACCTTGCCGTCAGGATCAGACATGCAAACAGAGCCGTCAAAAGCCCCACAAAAAAAAGGCAAACGTAAACATCGTCCCAGCGTTGCAGTCGGCTTGTGGATCATCAAAAAGCTTGAGCGGTTCATTCGCCGGCACTCCACGGTTGGCAACACTCCGTTTTTCGATCCGACACTGTTCGAATGGGCGCAGATGCTGGAGTCCAAGTGGCCTGTGATTGTCGACGAGTTGAATGCCGTACTGAAAAACCATGACGGCATTCCTAACTTTCAGGACATTTCCAAAGACCAGGTCAACCTGACGCAAGATGACCGGTGGAAGACCTTTTTCCTGCACGGATATGGTTACAGGATGGATGGCAACTGCGCCAAATGCCCGCAGACCGCACAAATTGTCGAGTCTATCCCCGGCATGTTTACGGCGTTCTTTTCCATCTTGAGTCCCGGCAAGCACATACCGCCGCATCGCGGCCCATACAACGGTTTGCTGCGTGCCCATCTGGGTTTGATCATCCCGGAACCGAAAGCCAATTGCCGTATTCAGGTGGGGGACGAGATCCGTCATTGGGAGCCGGGTAACCTGATGGTGTTTGATGACACCTATCGCCATCAGGTCTGGAACGACACCGACGGCGTGCGTGTTGTGCTGTTCCTGGACGTCCACCGCCCCCTCGACCGGGTGGGCAATGCACTCAATAAATGCGTGCTCAAACTGATCCAGTGGTCGCCCTTCATTCAAGATGCCCGGAAGAACCACAAAGCCTGGGAGAAAGGCCTTCATTGACCATGAGGAACGCGGCTCGCCGAGTATTCGCAACCCTCTGCCGGTACAAGCAAAGGGAGAAGACAACGAAACGTCAGCTCGCCGGCTTCGCGGCTGGACTGCTGCAGTCCGGCTTGACCGTATTGGTACGCGAAGCATCCACGGCGGCGATGTGCTGCAATGAGCTTCTGCCCAAGGTTACGTTGTAACCTTTTTTGCCTGGGGGTTTGAGGCTGAACTCCTCCTGGTAGATCTGGTTACCCAGACACAAGCTCATCTTGACCACTTGGCGGTGACTACTGCCAATCGCTCCCTTGGCTTTTTCGGTGCGCACAATCTTTTGTTCAAAAGGAACGTCGACCAAAGAGCCAGTAAGACCCTTGGGTATTTGCAAAGCGAACCGCACCCACTTTTCCTCCCCCTTGTCGAAAGGCACTATATTCGCCGCCGCCAGACTGGAATTTTCGGAGCCCGTATCAAGTGCCACTTTTACCGAAGTATGATCGGGTAAAAGCGAGCCCTCTTCTTCCCATCCGAGTATTTGATTGAGCGATGCGGAATAACAGAGAGGGGGCAATAACAGCGAAAAAGCAACACCAACTATTACTTTGCCGAATCGTTTCATAAGCTATGTCCCGGAGCGTGTACAGGTAAACTCACCTATGCCATAAGGCCACGGTTTCCGAGAAATTTCAAATTAAAAAGCTACCTCACCTCCACCAATTTCTTGCGGTTTCGGGATCATAAAAACCTTATACAGACTTGCAAATCAGAGCCCGTTTCTGGAGGAACTTTTGCGCCCCTTCGAGGGCTACGCTGAATCGCCCCGATTTTTCCAGTCACACTGCAAGCTTGCTGCGTAACGCTGTTCAAACCTTGCTGGCAACAGTGGTTTGTGGTGGCGTTTGATGTCCGAATCGTCAAGAGCTGGTCCGGCATGCAGCAGGCCCGCGGTCTGCGAATCAAACGTACCCTTTCAAATCAGGCTGAACTTCGCCCTTTATTCAGTAACGCTGATAGCTCGAACCGAACTCTTTGCGGTTGTCGGCGACGATTACCGCGCCGGAGGCCTTTCCGTCAAAGGGCTTCACTGCTTCTTTGCTGGCCACTTTGCTATCCCGGACGATTGCGCTGGCGGCATCTAGGAGCGCGCGCTGATGAACTTTTTCAGGGCTGGCAACAGCAAAACCTGCTGCCAGCATGGAAAGTGCAAAGCCGAATGCGATGGATTTTTTCATGGTCTGAATCTCCTGTAAGTGTTTGGCAAGTTGAGTTTGAGTGGGTGGGTAAGTCGTTTCGTTGGGCCAATCTATTCGGTTGGCTCGTTCATGAAAAACCACGCGTGGAGATATCAAACATCAATTGCAATGATGTCGGAGGCGCAAGCGTCCGGTTCAACTATTTCGGGGAATCGGCGGTGGTTTTCACGCTTTCACATCCGCTTGGCTCAGCCGACCCCGGGGCAATAAAAAACCCGATGACCCGGCGCTATCAGGCGGGTCTATCGGGCGACGCACTCAGGAGCATTTCAAGTGCCAAAGGAGTTTCGATGAACGAGAGGATGATCGCTTGCAGGCATTAACTGGTGATTAAGCCCCCCCATGCAGCCAGCGAGCCTGTGCGGCTGAATTCGGGGGCTGGAGGCTGCAGGTGGCTGTCTCGATGAAAAAGCGCATAAAACTGCTACTAAACATCTAATAAATTGTTTCTTCGAAGGAAGCGCACTAGGCTCTCGCGCCGGAAGGCTACGGATCATTGCGGATCGCAGCTCAGCTTGATCCGCAATTTGACGATTTCCCGGCTGAATTTGACGGCTATGTTGCTGCTGGTTTTCGGCGCAATCTGCACCCGGCGTGTGCGCGGCGCTTCAGGGCCGTTGCTGAACACTGCGGTGCACTTGGCTGGCACGTCGCCGTAGTTGTTCACGGTGATATTGCCGATGTCGTAAGCGGTGTCGTGGCTGTTGTAGTCGATTTGCACGCCGTTGATGTGTTTTTCCACATCGATGGGGTAGGCAAAGGCGCTCAGGGGCAACATCGTCAGCAGCACACAACAGAATCTTTTCATGCGGCAGTCTCCACTCAGGGGGTGCCAGCTTAGGACAATAGGAGCGACAGATGAAAGCGCCCCGCGTGACCCTTGATCAATGGCGCACTCTGCAGGCCGTGGTCGATCATGGTGGTTTTGCCCAGGCCGCCGAAGCGCTGCACCGCTCGCAGTCTTCGGTGAGCTATACCGTGGCCCGGATGCAGGACCAGCTTGGCGTGCCGCTGCTGCGCATCGATGGCCGCAAAGCCGTGCTGACCGAAGCGGGCGAGGTACTGTTACGCCGTTCGCGGCAATTGGTGAAGAATGCCAGCCAGCTGGAGGACCTTGCCCATCACATGGAACAAGGCTGGGAGGCCGAGGTGCGTCTGGTGGTCGATGCCGCGTATCCGAATGCCCGGCTGGTCCGCGCGCTCACGGCGTTCATGCCGCAGAGCCGCGGCTGTCGTGTGCGCTTGCGCGAAGAAGTGTTGTCCGGCGTCGAGGAGGTCCTGCTGGAGGGCGTGGCAGACCTGGCCATCAGCGGCTTCAACATTCCGGGCTATCTGGGCACCGAGATGAGCAACGTGGAGTTCGTCGCCGTTGCCCATCCCGAACACGCGCTGCATCAGATGCACCGCGAGTTGACCTTCCAGGATCTGGAAAGCCAGCTGCAGGTGGTGATCCGCGACTCCGGTCGCAACCAGCCCCGTGATGTCGGCTGGCTGGGCGCGGAACAGCGCTGGACCGTGGGCAGTTTGGCGACCGCAGCCAAATTCGTCAGCAGCGGCCTGGGCTTCGCCTGGTTGCCACGGCACATGATCGAGCGCGAGATGAAAGAGGGGGTGCTCAAGATATTACCGCTGGACAAGGGTGGCAGCCGCAATCCGACGTTCTATCTTTACGCGAGCAAGGACAAACCGCTGGGACCTGCGACGCAGATTCTCATCGAGTTGGTCCAGACCTTCGACACTGCGCCACTGGATGCGCCGTTCGTAGCGCCGAAGCAAGGGGGCTGACCCTGCAATCAGTGCTGCTGCAGCATCGCGGCCGACCGCACCGCGAGCGCTCCAGCAGCAGCTTCAGCGAGGCAATTGCAACAGGAAGTCCTGGACGTAGGGCACCACCGACATACCGGCGTGAGCGGTGTTGGGCACTATGTCCTGCTGCACGCGAATGTCGTGGCGTTGCAGATTGAGCGCAAGTGTCGTATTGCGTTCAACACGCGTGCGGCCTGAGTCGTTGATACCTTCTTTGTACTGCACCGAATCCGGCGAATAGTGGATTTCCCACGTTTCCAGATCCGCTGCCCCCACCAGCAATTGCACGTCCACCTGGCGCAACGCCTCCAGGTCCAGACGTTTGCCGAAGATGGCTTCAATCCCGCCAGTGCCGACCCACCACTCACGGCTCTCGTCGATCAATGTCACGGAGCCCGGTGCGCCAATGGACACAGAGCGCAAACGCTCGGGGTGCAGATAATAGAAGCGGTTGGCAAAGTGGCCGCCGCCTGAATAGCCAAACAGCGAGAACCTGTCGAACGCGGTGCCAAGCGTCTGGGCGACTTCATCGACCATCGCCAGCAGAACCTCGTCATACCGAATATCACCCTCTTTCAGATATTTGAAACCGTGCGGGTTGCCGTCACCCAACGGGCCGACCGGAAACAACGGGGCAAGGATGATGTAACGGTTAAAGCGTCCGAACTCGGCAAACGCATCGCGGTATTCGACCATCGTCCGCCCGGTGCCGTGCACCGCGACCAACAACTGGTGATCGTCCGGCGACTCGTCAAAACTTTGCGGCACGTACAGGCAGTACGCAAAACGCGGGTCCTTGCGGCAGGAAAAAATGGTGGTGCTGCCGCGGTAGTACATCTTGCGATGACGTGCTTGCGGAGAGTCTTCAGGGTTGGCCAACATCGTTAAACCTCGTTGATATTTGTGCCATTATTGGCAACCGTTGTAAGCGAGAAGCGGGGTTCGCCGACGTTTCTCGCTGTCTGTCATTACGCCCTGTTCGGGCTTTGTGGATTTCTCTTGAAGAAAAACGTTACTGATCGCAGCCAGTTGGTGCTCTTGATGTCCAAGGACATCAACGCCGGCCTTCTTCCGGCCGGCAGCTGGCTCAAGCAGATCGACCTGGAGGCCCGCTACGGGTGTACGCGACTCGAGGTGCGTCGTGCGCTGGATCAGCTGGTACTCAAACGAATGGTCGAACACATTCCAAACCGGGGGTATTACGTTCATACCCCGGACCTGGCGCAGGTGTCGGACGCGCGGGAAATCCGTGTCGCCCTCGAATGCGCAGCGGTCAACCAGATGGTGGTCAGCGAAGAGCAACTGCTGCTCATTGACAGCGCCGCACAACGCTTTCACACGCTGCTTCAAGAAGGCACGCTGCTGGAGTGTTACAACGCCAACCTGGATTTTCATCGCGCCCTCTATAACCTATGCACCAACCGCCTGCTGATCGAGTTCATCGAAGAAATGCGCAGCCGTCCCCCCACTTCGCCTGGCGGGACCTGGCGCACGCATTTGCGCGCCCAGCAGTCGAGCCGCGAGCATTTCCAGATGCTCGATGCCCTACGCGACCAAGACATGGAGCGCCTCAAACTGCTGATCGCCGCGCACATCCGCCAGGTGCCGCTGGTCGACTGAAACGACGCACTCAGGGCTTGATGCTGACGCCCCACAGGCGCGGCTTCTGACCGATCCATGAGTTGTAACCTTCGACTTTCTGATTCAACGCCATGATGTCCAGGCCGTTGTACATGACGATCATCGGTACTTGATCGATGAAGCGTTTGTGCAACTGGTCGAAGATCGCCTGCCGCTTGGCCACATCGCCCTCTCTCAATGCCTGCCCCAGCAATTCCGTGGCTTGTGGGTCATCCCAGGCCTTGCGCGGTTCTTTGTCTTTATTGCCGGTCACCTGTTCGAAACTGAGGGCCGGATCGAAGCGCGCTGAATAGGTAAACGACATGGCCTGATAGCGACCGCTCTGATAACGCTCAAGCTGAGTGCCCCATTCCATCACTTCGACATTCACATTCATGCCCACTGCCTGCAGCATCGCTTGGGCGATGATGGCCAGGTCGTAACTGGGCACCATCGAACGGCGATTGGCGACGATGGTCAGAGGCTGGCCGTTGTAACCTGCCTGCCTCAACAGCTCGGTGGCCTTGGCCGGGTCGTATTTGAAACCGGCTTTTTCCGCGGCGCTGTAGTAATTGGAGGCCACGCTGATGATCGAGTTGTTGGCAACGCCGAAGCCGTTGCTGGTGGTCGCCACTAACTGATCGATATCAATGGCTGCGGCGATCGCCTGACGAATGCGCGGGTCTTTGAGCAAGGGGTCGCGAGTCTGGAACATCAGCACGTTCATGGTCGCGCTCGGCGCCGTGGAGACTTTCAGGTTGGCGTGAGCCTTGACCTCCGGCAGATCGGTTTCAGTGACCTCGGCCATGTCCAGATCGCCAGAGAACAACGCTGCCTTGACGGTCGCCTGATCGGGAATGATCACGAAACGCACTTCGTCGACCAGCGCCTGCTTGCCACCCACATAACCGTCACGCGCGCCGGGCAGCGACTGGTACTTGTCGAACCGGTTCAGGCTGATGTATTGCCCGCGTTTCCACTCGCCCATCTGGTAGGGGCCGGTGCCGATGGGTTGGACGAACTCCCCCTGCGCATTGACCGAGGCCTTTTGCAGCACCGCCGTGCCGCCGCAGTCGGTACGCGCCAGCGTGGCGAGAAACATCCCGCTGGGTTTGTCCAGTTGCATCACCACGGTTTGCGGATCAGGCGCGGTGACCGAGGTCACTTTGCTCAGGCCGCTGCCATCGAACTCCGGCAGACAACGCCACTGGGTTTTCGGGTCCATGTCACGGTTCCAGCTCCACAGCACATCGGCCGAAGTCAACGGCTCGCCGTTGTGGAAGGTAACGCCTTGACGCAAGGTGAAGGTGTAGGTCAGGCCATCAGCGGAGACATCGACCTTTTGCGCCAGCAATGGCTTGACCTCGCCCTTTTCGCCATAGGCCATCAGCCCCTCGACCATGTGTAGCAGCACCTCGTCGGTGCGGTCGTCGCGGTTGACGCCTGGGTCGAGGCTACGAATGTCCGAGTTCAATGCCAGGCGTAGCGTTTGCGCCTGCGCGGCACCAGCGCCTACCAAGGCGATGAGCCCGAGCGCCAGCGCGTTTTTCAAAGAGCTTTTCATCAGCGATTCCTTGTTCAAGACAAAACGTTCGGGCCTTCCGATTGAAACGGCAGTCCAACACTTCACATGCCATTGCCGCGCAGTCGATAACTGCCGTCGGCCAGCCGCTGCAGCGGATTGGCGGCAGCGAGCAGCCGCCGGGTGAATGCATGCTGCGGACGGTCGAAAACATCCTCGGTCGTGCCGACCTCCACCAGCCGGCCTTGCTGCATCACCGCCACCCGATGGGCAATGCGCTCCACCGCGGCCAGGTCATGGGAGATGAACAGGCAGGCAAAGCCGTACTGCTTTTGCAGCCGTTCGAATAATTCGAGAATCTGTTTCTGGATCGTCATGTCGAGCGCGGAAATGGGCTCGTCGGCGATCACCAAACGAGGTTTGCGAATCAACGCCCGACCGATCGCCACGCGCTGTCGCTGACCACCGGACAACTGGTGGGCAAAGCGATTGGCGAACTGCTCGCCCAGGCCGACATCTTCAAGAGTCACCCTCACCCGCTCGGCGCGATCTGCTGCTGTGAGGCCCGATACATGGCGCAATGGCTCAACGAGGATGTCGGCGATTCTGGCGCGAGGATCGAGTGACGACACCGGGTCCTGGAAAATCATCTGGCATTGCAGGCGATGCTCGCGGTTGACGCCTTCGAGGATGTCCACGCCGTCGAAGAGAATTTCACCCGACACCGGCCTGATCAAGCCGACAACGGACCGGCCCAGGGTGGTCTTGCCCGAACCGCTGCCGCCCACTAGCGCGACAGTTTCTCCTGCGCCGATCTGCAGATTGATCCCGTCCACGGCGCGCTTGGCGGTGCCACGGGTCAGGAAACCATGGCGGCCGGGGTGGTCGATGATGACGTTGCGCATCTCCACCAGCGGCGAGGCCGATGGCGGCGCGGTCAACTGCCCACGAGTTGGCAGCGCGTCGAGCAACTGCCGGGTGTAGTCTGCCTTGGGGCCGAGCAGGATCTGCTGTGTCGGCCCGGCTTCGACTGCCTTGCCTTGACGCATGACCACCACCTTGTGGGCGTGTCGAACCACCAGCGAAAGGTCGTGGCTGATGAACAATACGGCGGTGCCCACCTCCTTGGTCAGTTCCAGCATCAGCGCGATGACGTCTGCCTGTGCCAGCGTGTCCAGGGCCGTGGTCGGTTCATCGGCGATCAACAATGCCGGTCGCAGCAGCATCACCGAGGCGAGCATGATGCGTTGGCGCATGCCACCGGAAAACTCGTGGGGGAAGGCTTTCAAACAGCGCTCAGGGTCGTCGATGCCGATCCGCCGCAGCATCTCCAGCGAGCGTGCACGAATGGTCTTGTCGTCCAGGTCGGTGTGCAAGCGCATGCCCTCGGCCATTTGCCTGCCGATGGTCAGGGTGGGGTTCAGTGACACCATCGGCTCCTGGAACACCATGCCGATCCGGGCCCCTCGTACCCGGCGCAGGCCGTGGTAATCGAGGGCACACAGATCATCGTCGCCGAACATCAGGCTACCGGACGAGACACGCATCGGCGGTGGCAGCAGGCCGATAACGGCGCGGGCTGCCATGGTCTTGCCGCTGCCGGATTCACCCACCAGCGCGACGATCTCACCGGGGGCCATGTCGAAGCTCAAGTGATCGACGGCGAGCGGGCCTTCATCGCCCACCTGAATACACAGATTGCTGACGCGAAGCAGTGGCTTGACGGTATTCATTAGCGGCTCATCCGTGGGTCGAGACGATCGCGCAGCGCGTCGCCGAATAGATTGATGCCGACCAGCGCGATGGCAATCATCAGGCCAGGAAAGAATCCCAGCCACGGCGCCGTGACCAGATGCGGACGGCTGGAGGCGAGCATGTTGCCCCACGTCGCGGCGGGCGGCGGTACGCCAAGCCCGAGGAAACTCAATGCGCTCTCGGACAGAATCGCCCAGCCGAACATGCTGGTGGCCAATACGATCAGCGGCGCCACGCAGTTGGGCGCGATGTGCCGCCACATGGTGTACATCTCGGAATTGCCAATCACCCGCGATGCCTCGATGAACTCACGTTCGCGCAACGACAAGACAGTGCTGCGCACTACCCGCACCACGGTAGGCACATAGGCGATGCCCAGTGCCAGCACGATGCCGTACTGGCTGGCGCCGACGATCGCCAGCAAGCCCAGCGCCAGCAACATCCCGGGAAATGCCAGCAACGCATCGTTGACCATCATCAGCAAGCGGTCGACCCAACCACGTAGATAGCCAGCAAGCAAGCCAAACAGTGTCCCGACGGTAATCGCCAGCAACACCGTCAGCAGACTGATCCACAAACTGGTGCGGGCGCCGATCATGATGCGGCTGAGCACGTCGCGGCCGAACTCGTCGGTGCCCAGCCAGTGCGACCACGAGGGCGCCAGAAACCGATGGCCGAGGTCCAGGCGCAGCGGATCGTAGGGCGTCCAGACAATGCCGCCGACGGCCAGCAGCAGCAGGACCAACAGCAGCGTGCCGCCGATCAGCGCGTTGAACGAAGGCAGGTTTCGCTGCCGTAGACGTGCCGGCGCGGGGATCGAGGCGGGCGCGGCGTCCCTGAGCGTCTTCATATTTTCACCCGAGGATCAAACAGCGGATACATCAAATCCACGAGCAGATTGACCAGCACGTAGACGAAGGTGATGAGCAGCAGACTGCCCTGAAGCACGGGGTAATCACGGGCGTAGATGGAATCGACCATCAGCCGGCCGATGCCGGGAATGGTGAACACCGTTTCAATCACCGCGATGCCTCCGAGCAGATTGCCGAGGATCAGGCCGATCAGCGTCCAGGTCGGTGCAAAGGCGTTACGCAGGGCATGACCCCACAGTACCGAGCGTTCGCTGAGCCCCTTGGCTCGGGCGTGGGCGATGTAATCCAGACGCAGGACCTCGATAGTGCTGGCGCGGGCCATCCGAATGATCACGCCGCTCTCATGCAACACTAGGGTCGCGATCGGCAGCACCACATACGCCAGGGCTTTGCCGAAGTCTTCCTTGAACGACACGTAGCCCACTACCGGGAACCAGCCCAACTCCAGACCGAACACATACAGCAGCAGCAACCCCATCCAGAAGCCCGGCACCGACAGCAGCAACGTCGCCGAGGTGACCAGGCCCAGATCAAGAAACGAATCCTGCTTCCACGCCGCGAGCATGCCCAGCGGCACCGCAATCAGCGCCGCCAGCAGTACAGCGCTGAGGACGATGGTCGCGCTCACGCTGAAGCGCTCCAGGATCAAGGGCAGTACCGCCTGCCCGCTGGTGATCGAGACGCCGAGGTCGCCACTGAGAACTGCCTTGAGCCAGATCAGATACTGCACCGCCAGCGGCTGATCCAGCCCCAGCGATTGGCGCAGGGCCGCCAAGCGAGTCGGGTCGGCCATATCGCCCAGCATCAACAGTGCAGGATCGCCAGGGATCAGGCGAATCATCGCGAATACCGCGATGGAGATCAGCAATAGCGTCGGCACCGCCATGGCCAGGCGCTGGAGGATCAAACGGAGCATGTATTTCCCTCGGTTGTGAAGCCGGTGACATGAGTGTCGGCATTACGGCAGGCAATCAGTCAGTGCTCACCACACGGCGTAGCGAGCGTAATCGGTCTCCATCTCAAGTCGGTACTGCGCGAACTGGCGGTTGATCGCCGGCAGCGGCGCAATTTCCATGAACCCGGATGCGGGGCGCATCAGGATCATCGCCACGGTAGCCGACAGATTGTCCTCGCCGCTGGAACTGGGACGTGGCGGACGACATACCGCGAACGGTGTGCCAAAGTCATCGAAGAATGCCGCTTTGACATGCTCCAGCGTCAGGCTGCCGTGATGCTTTTTCAGCAACTTTTCGACGCGAATGTCGCGGTAAAAACTTTCCGGCGCGCCACCGATGCCGGTGTTTTTCAGCTTTATCTGGGCCACCTGGCTGCGCCAATGGTTGGCGTGCACCACCAGGTCGTCGACCGCGTACAGCGGGAACACTTCATCCGGCGCGCATTCGTAGTTGATCGCAAAACCGCCCGCGTGGCTGAGCATCATGTTGTTGGAGCCCGACTTGGCGGTGACCGCCACGGTCTTCATTGCCAGCGCGAAATGATTGGCCTCCAGCGCCTTGCGTCGAATCAACGGCAACGGCACGCCAAGCGATTGATAGTCGCGGTCGGATTCAAGGTTGTTGCCGGTGATGGCGGTGCCAATGGAATTCAGCCCCACGCGTGCCAGGCCGCCCGCCTCGGTGAACGTCAGCAGGTCGGGGCCGTCGTCGCGACGAATGCGTAGCACTATGCCGGTCTCGGCGCATTCCGCGCGCCAGTCCCAATTCTGGCCGTGCAACAACTCGTTCTCCAGCGTGGCTTCGGGCAAGACAATAGCGCCCGTGCAGCCGTCAAGCTCGGGAGTGTCGCGTTGATTACGACGACCCAGATGGATGATCTCGGTCCGTGCGTTAATCAGGATGATCGCTTCGAAGTCATGACCCGAGCCTTGGGCGATGCCGCGCATTTCTTCGAGATAAAGCGGCTCGAATGCCTCGATTTGTGGCTTGAACTGATTCACCAGGCGTTTGATGCCCACCCAGTCGTAGCCCATGTCCAGCAATTGCCTGCCATAGATTTCGATGCTTCGGGCAATGATCTGCGGGCAGGCACGCCCGTATTGCACGCCTCGTTCGAACGGCGAACCACTGATTTCAAAACACGGAAATAAACCGCTCATGCCACCCCCCTTGCCATTGTTTCGGAAGATGACAGCAAGGACCGGACCAACCGCCGAAATCTCAGCTAATATTGGCGCCAATTTGAGTTTTTAATCTTTGATCCACCGGCCACTGAGTCAATTTGGTGCAAATAGTCGATTGATTCGCGCTCAAATTGAGCAGATTGGTAACAGCCCGCGAGGTGCAGATAAAGGTTGGGCGCACCCATTACGCGGTATCGGCGAAAGATGAGGGCTCGCAGCTGGCGCTCGGTGACCCGCAGCGGCTCGAGCGCATGTATATCGTCTGCCGCAGCCGCAAGCACGACGCCCTGTCAAAATCCGCGTAAACGTGCTTCCCTTGTCGCCTGTTTTTGCAGTCGAAATCACTTTTCAGGACCTCCACCTCATGCTGAAAAAAATTGCCCTTTCTGCCGCCGCCATGCTGTTCGCTTCCAACCTGATGGCCGCGCCTGCGCCTCACGTTGTGTTGGAAACCACCAACGGCACTATCGAAATCGAGCTGAACCAGGACAAGGCGCCAATCAGCACCGCAAACTTTCTCAAGTACGTGGACAGTAACTTCTACACCAACACCATCTTCCATCGCGTGATCCCGGGCTTCATGGTTCAGGGCGGCGGTTTCACGACGCAGATGATGCAGAAGCCCACCAACGATCCGATCAAGAACGAAGCGGACAACGGCCTGCATAACGTGCGTGGGACCATTGCCATGGCACGCACTTCCGACGTCAACTCGGCCACCAGCCAGTTCTTCATCAACGTCAAGGACAACGAAATGCTGGACCACGGCGTTCGTGACTTCGGTTACGCCGTGTTCGGCAAAGTGGTCAAGGGCATGGACGTGGTCGATATCATCGTCAACTCTCAGACGACCACCAAGCAAGGCATGCAAAACGTGCCGATTGACCCGATTCTGATCAAATCGGTCAAGCGCGTGAACTGAGCTCAACAGGTGCACCAAAGCCGGGTTTCTGCCCGGCTTTTTGCGTTTCTGGAACCCAGATCGCTCGAAAAGCGTGAGCAATCGGCTGTTCCTGTGGTCTGATCCGGGGACGCATCCAAAAGCCCGTCCTAAAGTCCTGCACAAAGGAGAGCCCGCTCAAGCGTGGGCGTCATAGCCAATGCTCTATCGTCGTTTCGAAAAGCTGATTGATATCTTCCGTGACGCTCCCACCGCCGCCCCGCCGAACCAGGTCATGTCGTTCTACGTGTATTACCTCAGGCAGGTCTGGCCGAGCTTCCTGGCCCTGTTGGTGGTCGGCCTGATCGGCGCATTGATCGAGGTGTCGTTGTTCAGCTACCTGAGCCGCATCATCGACATGGCACAGGGTACGCCAAACCCGAATTTCTTCAGCGAGCATGCCTTCGAGCTGGTCTGGATGATCATCGTGGCTCTGGTCCTGCGACCGATTTTCGTCCTCCTGCATGATCTGCTGGTGCACCAGACCATCAGTCCCGGCATGACCAGCATGATCAACTGGCAGAACCACAGTTACGTGCTCAAGCAGAGCGTGAACTTCTTCCAGAACGATTTCGCCGGGCGCATCGCCCAGCGCATCGTGCAGACCGGCAACGCGCTGCGCGATTCGGCCGTGCAGTCGGTGGATGCCTTGTGGCATGTGTTGATCTACTCGATCAGCGCCCTGGTGCTGTTCGCCGAGGCCGACTGGCGGCTGATGATTCCGCTGATCAGCTGGATCATCGTGTTCACCATCGCGCTCTTCTGGTTCGTGCCACGGGTCAAGGCGCGTTCGGTGGTGTCTTCCGATGCGCGCTCGAAGCTGATGGGGCGCATCGTCGACGGCTACACCAACATCACTACCCTCAAGCTGTTCGCCCACACCAATTCCGAGCAGCAATACGCTCGCGAGGCGATCAGCGAACAGACCGAGAAGACTCAACTCGCTGGTCGCGTGATCACCGAAATGGACACGGTGATCACTACCCTCAACGGCCTTCTGATCGTCTGCACCACCGGCCTTGCGCTCTGGCTGTGGACGCAGTCGTTGATCTCGGTGGGAGCGATTGCCCTGGCCACCGGTCTGGCTATTCGTATCGTCAACATGTCCGGCTGGATCATGTGGGTGGTCAACGGCATCTTCGAAAACATCGGCATGGTGCAGGACGGCCTGCAGAGCATTTCCCAGCCGGTGGGCGTCACCGACCGCGAGGCCGCGCCGAAGCTTGCCGTAAGCAAAGGCGAGGTGAAATTCGAGAACCTGCAGTTCCAGTACGGCAAGGGCAAGGGCGTGATTCATGGCCTGACCCTGGACATCAAGCCGGGCGAGAAGATTGGTCTGATCGGGCCGTCGGGTGCGGGTAAATCGACGTTGGTGAACCTGCTGCTGCGTCTGTACGACGTGCAAGGCGGGCGCATCACCATCGACGATCAGGACATCGCTCACGTCGCTCAGGAAAGCCTGCGTTCGCACATCGGCATGATCACTCAGGACACGTCGCTGCTGCACCGCTCCATTCGGGACAACCTGCTCTATGGCAAGCCCAACGCCACCGATGCCGAGCTGTGGGAAGCCATGCGCAAGGCCCGCGCCGACGAGTTCATCCCGCTGCTGTCGGACTCCGAGGGCCGCACCGGGCTGGATGCGCATGTCGGTGAGCGCGGCGTGAAACTGTCCGGCGGTCAACGCCAGCGGATCGCGATCACCCGCGTGCTGCTCAAGGACGCCCCGATCCTGATCATGGACGAGGCGACCTCAGCGCTGGACTCTGAAGTCGAGGCAGCGATTCAGGAAAGTCTGGAAACGCTGATGCAAGACAAGACGGTCATCGCCATCGCCCACCGCCTTTCGACCATCGCGCGGATGGATCGACTGGTCGTGCTGGAAAACGGCTACATTGCCGAGAGCGGTACCCATGCCGAGCTGCTGGCCCATAAAGGGCTGTATGCAAGGCTGTGGGCTCATCAGACGGGTGGGTTTGTGGGAGTCGATGAATTCCCCCTGGCACCACAGTCGCTATAGGCCCCTGCTTGCTGGCAAAAGCGTCAGGTCAGAGACGTCAATATCGCCTGACCCACCGCATTCGCCAGCAAGCTAGCTCCTACACTGGATGGGCGTTATCCGACCTGCCGGTACGGTAACGCCCCCCGCGCTTCCTCGGCGTAGGCCAGAATCCCTACCCTCTCCTGCTCCAGAAACCCCGCCACGGCCTCACGTAATCCGGGGTGGGTCAGGTAATGCCAGGAATGGGTGATCACCGGTTCGAAGCCCCGAATCAGCTTGTGCTCACCCTGGGCGCCGGCATCGAATCGCTTGAAGCCCCGCGCAATCGCGTAGTCCATGCCCTGATAGAAACACGTCTCAAAATGCAGTCGGTCGAACTCGGCCAGGCATCCCCAGTACCGACCATAAAAACTGTCGCCACCGATCAGACTGAACGCCATCGCCACAGGCCGGGCCCCCTGCCTGGCCAACACCACGCGAATCGCCTCGGGCATGCGCTCGGCCAACAGGCTGAAAAATTCCCGTGTCAGGTACGGCGCCTGACCACGTATTTCATAGGTATTGGAATAACAGGCGTAGACAAAATCCCAGTGCGCCTGACTTAACTCATGACCTTCCAGCCACTCGAATTCGAACCCCTGCGCCGCGACCTGCTCGCGCTCCTTGCGCATCTGCTTGCGCTTGCGTGAACTCAGGGCGTCGAGGAAATCCTGAAAGTCGCGATAACCGCGATTCTGCCAGTGGTACTGACAGCCAATGCGCTGTAGCCAGCCCGCCTGCTCGGCGAGCAACGCGTCAGTGGCAGCATCGGTGAAGTTAACGTGAACGCTGGACAGCTCCTCGGCTTCGGCATAACCCGGCAGGCAGGCAATCAGCGCTCGGCCATCTTCAGGCGTTTTCGCCAGCAATCGCGGCCCGCTCACCGGACTGAAGGGCACTGCCACCAGCAGCTTGGGGTAGTAGGCAATACCGGCACGTCGACAGGCATCGGCCCAGCCGTGGTCGAACACGTACTCGCCGTAGGAATGCCATTTGCGATAGCTCGGCAGCGCGGCGATGAGTTTGTCGTTCCCATAGTGCAACAGATGCTCGGCACGCCAGCCGGAGCGCGGCCCCAGACTGCCACTGTCTTCCAGCGAACTGAGAAAGGCATGGCGCAGAAAAGGCGAGTCGCCGGGTATCAGCGCGTCCCACTCTGCGGGTGCCAGCTCCGACAGGTTATCCAAACGATGTAACGACATCACTACCCCCACTTCCAGGCTCGCAAGCGTGGCGAGTATCGCCCATTCACAGCAACTTCACATGGCCTGTGTGCAGCAAACGCTCTAGCTCGCGACTTTCACTGACACAAACCGTCATGCAGATGCCATCACTTAGCCACCATTTCGTCATAAACGGCCGTAATACTTGCGCCTGTTTTGGAGCCCTCGGTTCTCAAAACGCCGATTTCTTTTCCGTCCACTCACCGTCGTCCCTGGATGGCTTCGTCATCCCTTCTCATCTATGGAGATTGATATGCGTCTTGCTTCCACCAAAACTGCGGCAGCCCTGTGTGGCGGTCTGTTGCTGGCCATGAGCGTTCCGGCCAGCGCCGCAGTCGACGCGAAACTGCTCGACATGCTCAAGGCCAACGGCTCGATTTCGCCCGCCCAGTACGCCGAACTGCAAACCGAGCTGGCCAAAGATCAGCAGGTTCAGCAACAGGCCCAAAAAGCGACAGCCGATCAGATCGCGGCTGCTCAAACCAAGTCGGCGGACCTGTCGGCATTCGAACAAAAAGTGGCATGGGCCGCCAAGACCCAATTCAAGGGCGACGTTCGCGTTCGTCAGGAAACCATCAAGATCGATGGTCAGAACAACAGCCAGGACAAGGACCGTCAACGCATTCGTGCGCGCCTGGGCGCCTACACCGAGATCAACCCGCAAGTCAGCACCGGTATCCGTATCGCCACCGGTGGCAGCAACGATGCCCGCTCGACCAACCAGGACCTGGACGGCTATTTCGTCAAGAAAGACCTGTGGCTGGACATGGGTTATATCGATTACCACCCCACTGCCCTGCCTAACCTGCACATCATCGGTGGCAAGATGGCTCAGCCCTGGGTGAGCATGGGTGACATCATCTGGGACAGCGACATCAACCCGGAAGGTCTGGCAGCCACCTACAGCCTGCCGATCAGCAAAGGTTTCGAGCTGTTTGGTAGCGCGGGTAACTACACCCTCAAGGACAACATCGACGGCGACGGTACGCAGTTCAAGAACGACCTGCGTCTGAACGCGGCTCAGTTGGGCGCCAGGTTCACGCCGATCGACGCGCTCAAGATCACCGCTGGCGGCAGCATCTACCAGTACCAGAACGACAAGGATTCGGCAGCGCTGGCGGTCAACGGCAACGACACCAACCGCTTCCGCCTGCTCGAAGGCTTCGGCCAGGTGGACTTCAACGGCCTGGCCTTGCCGCTGGCCGTGTACGGTCAGTACGTAACCAACAACGCCACTGACAGCGACGAAGACACAGGCTGGCTGGCCGGTGTGAAAACCAAGGTGTTCGGCTTCGGTCTGGACTACAACTACCGCGACGTGCGACGTAATGCAGTGGTTGGGGCGTTCACCGACTCCGACTTCGCCAACGGCACCACCGGTTCGCGTGGCCACAAGCTGGGCGTTTCTTACGACATCGACAAGAACTTCTCGATCGGCGCCACCTACTTCCGGACCAAGGCCGACTTTGCCGTGGCCTCTCAGCGTGATGCGGATGCCAACACGCTGCAGCTGGACGTGCTGGCCAAGTTCTAAGGGAGGCGAAGCTGCGAGTGTGATGCAGCGAGCTTCAAGTTGAAAGCTTCGAATCCTGAGTCCTCCCTCGGGATTTGAAGTGACTTCCCCCACCCCAGCGACGCCCTGTCTTACCCCCTCATCCACTCCTACAGGTCTCCAGCAGGCTGGTCTCTCGGCTTGGGTCCTTGCGCGTCACTGTCGCCATCGCACTACCTCACGCATGGCGGTCTGATCGAACTGCTCACTTGAGCCGCCATGAGCGCTCCATACCAGGGTTCACCGAGCGGATTCACGCGCAGCCTCACCGAAAGATGTAGCGCCAGGGCTCGGCAGCCGGGCTGCGGTAAAAGGTCGCGCGGTAAGAAAAAACAGAACACGTGCGCTTTTCCAGGGTCACCTAATAGGCAGACATTGATTCAGCTGAATCAGAACCGCGCTACAGAGGAGAACCTGAATGCTGACTATCGCCTCAATCTCACTTTCCGATGCCAAGCGCATCATCAATGCAGCCGAGGCCAAAGCAACGCAGATAGGCTCGCCCAGCAACGTGGCAGTCGTCGACGCTGGCGGCAACCTGGTGGCCCATGTGCGCATGGACGGCGCCCAACTGGCAAGTATTTCCCATTCGATCAATAAGGCGTTCACCAGCCTTGCCTGCAAGACAGCGACCAAGGACCTGGCCGCAGATGCGCAACCAGGCGCGCCGCTTTATGGCATAGCCAACTCGGTGGACGGCCGGATCATCACTTTCGCCGGCGGCATTCCCCTCAAAAGCGGCGAATCGTTCGTCGGCGCCGTGGGCGTCAGCGGCGGGACGGCGGACCAGGATCAAGCGGTGGCCGAAGCAGCGGTCGCAGCGCTTTAACCCCTCTCACTACCTATACAGGAAATGATCATGACTATTCTCGTAACAGGCGCAGGCACAGGATTCGGCTACGAAGTAGCCCTCAGGCTGGCGGCGAAAGGACTGGATGTCATCGCCGGCGTGGAAATCGTGGCACAGGTGCATTCACTGGAACAGGAAGCCAAGCGTCGTGGTGTCCAGCTTCGCATCGAAAAGCTGGACGTTACCCATGAGGGCGACCGTCGCAAGGCTGCCGAGTGGGATGTGGATGTGCTGCTGAACAACGCCGGCATCTCAGAAGGCGGTGCGACGGTTGATATTCCTGCGGAAAACCTTCGCCGCCAGTATGAAGTCAATGTTGTCGGCCCCTTGATGCTGACTCAGTTGATCGCCAAGAAGATGGTGCTGAAGAAAAAAGGCAAGATTGTTTTCATGTCTTCGGTGGCAGGTCTGACGACAGACCCGTTCGCTGGCGCCTATGCTTCATCCAAGCATGCAATTGAAGCCATCGCCGAAGCGATGAATCAGGAACTCAAAGAGTTCGGTGTTGACGTCGCCACGGTCAACCCGGGTCCTTTCCTCACAGGCTTCAATGATCGAATGTTCGAGACATGGAAAACCTGGCAGGACGATCCTTCCCGGCGTCTGTTCGATTACAGCAAACTCGCTTTTCCCCATGAGCAATACGATCCGGAGCCGGTTTTCGAAACCACCATCGGTGTGATCACCGGCGAAATTGACAGCTACCGAAATGTCGAACCCAAGGAAATCATTGCCCAACAACGTCAGCAGATGGACTCTGCCTGGACGCGTAAAAGCAATGAGGGTCTTGGAAAACGTACGGAGCTGGTGCAGAAGGCGTACGATATCGAGCCGGGCACGCCTGTCTGATCTACAGCTCAGGCCCGTCGCTGCGACACTGGGATGAACGAAGCTGACGTAGCGATCGACCCGCCCGGACGGAGATACGCCCGACGGATTTATATAATGGCCGGCCTCCTTTGTGAGGCTGGCCATTTGGTTTGCGTTGTGCGCCAAGCACCGCTGGCGCTGGCGCTGGCGTCAGATCACTTCTTGCGCAAAATTACGCTACCGATCGAATACCCCGCCCCGAACGAGCTGAGTACCCCCAGTGCGCCTTTTGGCAGGTCATCCTGATACTTGTGCAAAGCGATCACCGAGCCTGCGGAGCTTGTGTTGGCATAGCTGTCGAGAATCACAGGGGCTTCCTCGACGGAGGCGTCTCGGCCCAGGAGTTTCTTCACGATCAAGTGGTTCATGCTCAGGTTGGCCTGATGCAGCCAGAAACGTCGCACATCCCTGACGTTCAGGCTGCTCTCGTCCAGATGCGCCGCGACCAACTCGGCGACCATGGGGCAGACATCGCGGAATACCTTGCGGCCTTCCTGAACGAACAGCTTGTCCGCCTTGCCCTCGCCTTCGTCGGCGGTGCGATTGAGGAAGCCGAAGTTGTTGCGGATGTTGTTGGAGAAAGTGGTCAGCAACTTGGTGCTGACGATCTCGAATTGATGTTCGGACGTCGCCAGATCGGCACGCTCAACCACCACCGCGGTCGCCGCATCGCCGAAGATGAAGTGGCTGTCGCGGTCACGGAAGTTGAGGTGCGCGGTGCAGATTTCCGGGCTGATCACCAGAAGCGCGCGGGCCTGGCCGAGCTTGACGCTGTTGCAAGCGGTCTGGATGCCGAAGGTGGCCGACGAGCAGGCGACGTTCATGTCGAAACCGAAACCCTGTACTCCTAGCGCCGACTGGATTTCGATGGAAATTGCAGGATACGCACGTTGCAGGTTGGAGCATGCGACGATGACGCCATCGATGTCGGCAGCGCTCTTGCCCGCGCGCTGCAGGGCTTGTTCAGCTGCGGCGACGCCCATTTGGCAGAGGATCGACCATTCGTCGTTGGAGCGCTCAGGCAGGCGAGGCTTCATGCGCCGGGGATCGAGAATGCCGTCCTTGTCCATGACGAAGCGACTTTTGATGCCGCTCGCTTTCTCGATGAAGGCTGCATTGGACTCGGTCAACGCCTGAATCTGGCCAGCCTCGATGGCAGCAGCATTTTCAGCGTTGAATTGCGCGACGTAGGTGTTGAAAGAATGCACCAGTTCATCGTTTGAAATGCTGTTGGGCGGGGTGTAGAGCCCTGTGCCACTGATGACGACGTCGTACACGGTCGTTCCTCTCTTCTAAAGGCAGCTTGTTGATGGCGGCAGACAAAACGCCTGCTCAAGCATGGTGCTGGCTGTTTCTGGAACGACAGTACCAATGCAACGATAAAGTCCCCCATATTCGGGAGAGGGTATTTGTGACGCTTCGAGCGTTTTAGCCGCGAAGTTTGCCATAACGGCCGGAATTTGGCGCTATCAATGGACTGAGTGGCCGTACTTCGCTCTCGCCGAGCACACAACCCCCTGTGGAGTGGGCTTGCTCACGACGCGGCGGCGGGAGTAATACATCTTCAGCATCTGAAAAGTCAGCCTTCGTAAGCAAGCTCACTCCCACAGTTGGTCCAATGTTGAATCAAGTGTTACCTCACTGAGTGGACCGACGCATTCGCCAGTAAGCCGGCTCCTCCCCGCGCGTGATGGGGTTACCCCTCCACCTGACTCCACTGCTTACTCAAACGCTTATCGGAAATCGGCACCTTGGTCCCCAACTGTTGGCCGAACAGCGACACGCGGTATTCCTCCAGCCACCAGCGATACACCACCAGTTCCGGGTCACGCTTGCCTTCCTGAGCATGTTTGTCAGCGCGGGTCTGGTATTGCGCCCAAAGATTGCCGAGCTCGATGCTCCAGACGCGATCTTTCTGCACCTGACTGCCCAGCTTCTCAAGACGCATTTCGATGGCCTTCAGATAACGCGGCAGCTCCTTGAGCCACACAGCCGGGGTTTCGCGGACGAAGCCTGGATAGACAAGCTTGCCCAGCTGCGCCTTGATGTCATTGAGCGCCACGGCCTGGGCCAGGTCGATCTTGCCCTTGAAGCGCTTTTGCAGGCCGTGCCAGAGCTTGAGGATTTCCAGCGTCAGCTTCGCCAGCCGTTCCGCCTGTTCGGTCAGCGCGCCACGTTTGCGTTCGGCCAACGACATCAGCCCGGCGCCATCGCGTGGCAACGTGGCTTCGCCGTCCAGAATGCACGCATCCAGGCTCGCCAGCAGAATGTCTTCGATCAGCCCATCGACCCGGCCCATGTCGCGGTACAGCAATGCCAGCTCGGTCTGGCCTGGCAGTTTGCTGCGCAGGAACTTCGCAGGTTCGGCCAGTTGCTGCAGCAGCAGGCGCTGCAAGGCGCGGCGATGCTGATACTCGGCCTCGGTCTGGGTCGAGAAACGGCCTTCCTTGACGGTTCCGCCCTCTTCCACCAGCGCCGGATACACCGTCATCGACAGCCCGGCGATCTTCTGCTGAGTCTTTTCTGCAACCCTGGAGAAACCTTTGGCCTCCACCGGAGGCTGACCTTTCGACGATTGCGGCACTGCCAACGCAGCCTGTCCGGCTTCAGCGAAACGTGCGGTCAGCTCATCCAGATCGCGGCCTTCACCGAGGAATTTGCCATTGGCGTCGACCACTTCGAGATTCATCTTCAGATGGCTTTCCAGCTGCTGCGCAGCCTCGGCCCAGGCCTCGTCGGTGACTCGGGCGCCGGTCATGCGCAGCAGCTCACGGCCTAATGCCTGAGGCAGCGAACCCTCGGCAAACACCATGCGCTGCAAGGCGGCCTTGACGAAATCCGGCACTGGCACGAAGTTCTTGCGCAGGGCTTTGGGCAGGTTGCGAACCAGCGCTATGCACTTGGTCTCCAGCAGGCCCGGCACCAGCCATTCCAGACGCTCGGCAGGCAGCGACGGCAGCAAAGGCGCCGGCACACGCAGGGTAACGCCATCGCGAGGATGGTTAGGCTCGAAGTGATAGGTCAGCGGCAGGGTCAGTTCGCCCAGACGCAGGGTGTCCGGGTACTGATTGGCCGTCACCTCGCTGGCTTCACGGGCGAGCACATCTTCTTCGCGCATGATCAGCAGCTGCGGATTTTTCTGGCTTTCCATCCGATACCAGGCGTCGAACGTCGCGGTCTGGTGGATCTCGGCGGGCAGGCGTTCGTCGTAGAAGCGGAACAGGGTTTCTTCGTCCGCCAGAATATCGCGGCGACGGGCCTTGGCTTCCAGTTCGTCGAGCTGTTCCAGCAGCCTGGTGTTGGCACTCAGGCATTTGGCGCGGGACTGAATCTCGCCACGCACCAGAGCTTCCCGAATGAAGAACTCACGGGAGACCACCGGATCAATCGGCCCGAAATGCACCGGACGGCGCCCGACCACGATCAGGCCGAACAAGGTGATCTGCTCGAACGCAACGACCTGACCGCGCTTCTTCTCCCAGTGGGGTTCGAAGTGGTTTTTCTTGACCAGATGCCCCGCCAGCGGCTCGATCCAGTCCGGCTCGATCTTGGCGACCATGCGCGCGTAAAGCTTGGTGGTTTCCACCAGTTCGGCGGCCATGATCCACTGCGGACGTTTTCTGCCCAGCCCCGAAGATGGGTGCACCCAGAAACGTCGTTGACGCGCGCCAAGGTAATCGCCTTCTTCGGTCTTCTGCCCGATTTGGCTCAACAAACCCGAGAGCACTGCTTTGTGGAATTTCGGGTAATCGGCAGGATCCTTGTTGACCGTCAGTTGCAAGTCACGGCAGATCAGGCTCAGCTGCCGATGGGAATCGCGCCACTCGCGCAGACGCAGGTAATTGAGGAAATTGCGCCGACACCAGTTGCGCAGCGGGCTGGCGGTCAGCGCCTGGCGTTGCTCCTCGAAACCGCGCCACAGATTGACCAGCCCGGCGAAATCCGAATCCTGGTCCTTCCATTGGGCATGCGCCTGATCGGCGGCCTGCTGACGCTCCGGCGGACGCTCGCGCGGGTCTTGAATCGACATGGCGCTGGCGACGATCAGCACTTCCTGCAGGCTGCCCTGTTTCGCGGCCTCCAGCAGCATACGACCCATGCGCGGGTCCACCGGCAAGCGCGCCAGTTGGCGACCCAGCGGGGTCAACTGGTTTTCGCGGTTGACCGCCGACAGCTCCTGCAGCAGGTTGAAACCGTCGCTGATCGCCTTGCCATCCGGCGGCTCGATGAACGGGAAATCGGTGATCTCGCCCAGGCGCAAGTGCAGCATCTGCAGGATGACCGCTGCCAGGTTGGTACGCAGGATTTCCGGATCGGTGAATTCAGGGCGGGAAAGGAAATCCTCCTCGCTGTACAGACGCACGCACAGCCCCGGCTCGACCCGACCGCAACGGCCCTTGCGCTGGTTGGCGCTGGCCTGGGAAATCGCTTCGATGGGCAGGCGCTGAACCTTGGCGCGGTAGCTGTAACGGCTGATCCGCGCGGTACCGGTGTCGATCACGTAACGAATGCCCGGAACGGTCAGCGAGGTTTCGGCAACGTTAGTCGCCAGTACCACGCGACGCCCTGGGTGGGACTGGAAAATCCGTTGTTGTTCGGCAGGCGACAGGCGCGCGTACAGCGGCAGGATCTCCGTGTGCCTGAGTTGAGCCTTGCGCAGCATTTCCGCCGCGTCGCGAATCTCGCGCTCGCCGGGCAGGAACACCAGCACGTCACCGGGGGATTTGCGTTCGCGGCGCTCCAGATCGGCGAGTTCATCGAGGGTGGCGAGGATCGCCTGATCGACGGTCAGGTCGTCCTCAACGCTGTTGCCCTCCTCGTCCTGCTCGGAGGTCAGCGGGCGATACCAGGTGTCGACCGGGAAAGTGCGTCCCGAAACTTCGATGATCGGCGCCTTGTCGAAATGCTCGGAGAAGCGCTCCAGGTCGATGGTTGCCGACGTGATGATGACTTTAAGATCCGGACGGCGCGGCAATAGGGTTTTCAGGTAGCCGAGCAGGAAGTCGATGTTCAGGCTACGCTCGTGGGCTTCGTCGACGATGATCGTGTCATAGCGCTCCAGGAAGCGGTCGTGCTGGGTTTCGGCCAGCAGGATACCGTCGGTCATCAGCTTGATCAGCGTGTTCTGGTCGCTCTGATCTTCGAAACGCACCTGGTAGCCGACCAGCGCGCCGAGCGGCGTGCCGATTTCTTCGGCGACGCGGCTGGCGACACTGCGCGCAGCAATCCGCCGCGGTTGGGTGTGGCCGATCAGACCGTGCTGGCCGCGGCCGATTTCCAGGCAGATCTTCGGCAGCTGCGTGGTCTTGCCCGAGCCGGTTTCGCCCGCGATGATCAGCACCTGATGCTTGAGCAGTGCGTCCTTGATCTCATCGCGCTTGGCGGCGATCGGCAAGTTTTCGTCGTAGCGAATGGTCGGCATGCTTTGTTTGCGACCTGTGACCAGCGCGCACGAGGCCTGAACACGCTCGACCCACTGCGTCAGCTTCGCCTCGTCGGGCTTCTTGCGCAGTTCGTGCAACTGGCGACGCAGGCGATGACGATCACTGATCATCGCGTGGTCGAGGTTCTTGAACAGTTGGTCGATGGAGGGCGATTCGTCGGTCATCAGGGCGCGAAGTCTTTTCTATCTGAATGCAGGGCGCGGATTGTCGCAGATTTGGCGGGGGTCATGCATATCTGCGGATATATGTGAAACCTGCAGGAGCCGGCTCGCGAATCCCGAGTAGGCTTCATGTCCGCTGTAGGAGTGCGATTGCCCGCGATGGCGTCGGCAAATCCAACATTTGTGGTACAGCCATATCGTGATCGCGGCAAGCGCGCTCCCACAGGGGGGCGCCGGACGTGAAAAACAACAAACCCCGCACTATGGCGGGATTTGTCCGGGCTGAACGGTCAGGCCGGCTTTTTCAGCGCCAGCTTTTTCAACTCTTCATCACGCAATTCGCGACGCAGGATCTTGCCAACGTTGGTGGTCGGCAGGGCGTCGCGGAACTCTACACTGCGCGGCACTTTGTAGGCGGTCACGTTGGCGCGCATGTGCTCCATGACCTGATCCTTGGTCAGGGTCACGCCCGGTTTGACCACCACGAAAAGCTTGATCGCCTCACCCGACTTCTCGTCCGGCACCCCGATGGCCGCGCATTGCAGCACGCCCGGCAGGGTCGCCAGCACATCTTCCAGCTCATTGGGATAGACGTTGAAGCCGGACACCAGAATCATGTCCTTCTTGCGATCGACAATGCGCATGTAGCCATCGGGCTGGATCACCGCGATGTCGCCGGTCTTCAGCCAGCCTTCGGCGTCGAGCATTTCATCGGTGGCTTCCTGACGCTGCCAGTAACCCTTCATCACCTGCGGACCCTTGACGCACAGCTCGCCCACCTCGCCGAACGGTAGTTCTTCGCCGGCATCGTTGATGGTCTTGCACAGGGTCGATGGCACCGGAATGCCGATGGTGCCCATCTGAATCTTCTGGATCGGGTTGACGGTCGCCACTGGGCTGGTTTCGGTCATGCCGTAGCCTTCGCAGATCGAACAGCCGGTCACTTCCTTCCATCGCTCGGCGGCGGCCTGTTGCAGGGCCATGCCGCCTGAGAGAGTCACTTTGAGCGAGGAGAAATCCAGGTTGCGGAAGTCGGCGTTATTGCACAGCGCCACGAATAGCGTGTTCAGCCCGACGAAACCGCTGAACTTCCACTTCGACAGTTCCTTGACCATCGCCGACAGGTCGCGCGGGTTGCTGATCAGGATGTTGTGGTTGCCGATCAGCATCATCGACATGCAATGAAAGGTGAACGCATAGATGTGGTACAGCGGCAGCGGCGTGATCAGGATCTCACAGCCTTCATTGAGGTTGGAGCCCATCAGCGCCTTGCACTGCAGCATGTTGGCGATCAGGTTGCGGTGGGTCAGCATCGCGCCCTTGGCCACGCCTGTGGTGCCGCCGGTGTACTGCAGGACCGCCACGTCTTCACCGTTGGGTGCTGCATCGTTGACCGGCAGACCGTGCCCCTTGGCCAGCACGTCATTGAACTTGATGGCCTTGGGCAGATGGAACGGCGGGACCATTTTCTTCACGTACTTGATGACGCTGTTGACCAGCAGGCGCTTGAGTGGCGGCAACAGGTCGGCGACTTCAGTGACGATGACATGCTTGACGCCTGTCTTGGGCACGACCTTCTCGGCCAGGTGCGCCATGTTCGCCAGGCACACCAGTGCCTTGGCACCGGAGTCGTTGAATTGGTGTTCCATTTCCCGCGCGGTGTACAGCGGGTTGGTATTGACCACGATCAGCCCGGCGCGGATGGCGCCGAATACCGCGACCGGGTACTGCAGCACGTTGGGCAGTTGCACGGCGATGCGATCGCCCGGCTGCAGGTCGGTGTGCTGCTGCAGATACGCAGCGAACGCCCCGGACAACGCGTACATCTCACCATAAGTGAGTGTCTTGCCCAGGTTGCTGAATGCAGGTTTGTTGGCGAAACGCTCGCAGGACTGTTTCAATACCGCCTGAACGTTTGGATACTCGTCCGGATCGATATCGGCAGCGATACCAGACGGATATTTATCCTTCCAGAAGTTTTCGATCATGGAAGCCGACTCCTCAGCGACAGCGTTTCTACACACCGCTCGATGCGATGATTTCTTGTGTTTGGAATGTTTGTAGCCACAGCTTTTTGCTTATCGACAGAACAAAAAGCGGGCCGAGCGTAGCAGCTTTGCCAGAGGCCGACCAGAGGCAAAAGCGGCCTCTACAGTCATGAACGTGACTCTTGAATTATCTACAGTCACATTTAGAGCAATAAACCTAAATGTCGAAATCACAGCTTCATTTCACATGCGCGCTTGCCCGTGAAGCAGAGGTTCGCTCACGACGGAGTGGCTAAACTGACGCATCGCCGGGCGCGTTCCTACAAGCATACGTACTTCCAAAAAAAACGGCGTGCCTGACACGCCGTTTCTATATATAGCAGCCGCCTCAGGCGGTATCGCGAAGCGCTCGCCGGAGAATCTTGCCTACAGGCGTCATGGGCAGCGACTCACGCAGCACGATGTATTTGGGGAGCTTGTAGCCGGTGAAGTTCTCTTTGCAGTAAGCCTTCAATTCCTCAGTCGTCAGCCCCGAATCACGCGGCACCACGAACAGCTTCACCGCCTCCCCGGAGCGTTCGTCCGGCACACCGATGACCGCGCAGTTGGCGACTTTGGGATGACGCGACACTACGTCTTCGATCTCGTTGGGGTAGACGTTGAAACCCGAGACGATGATCAGATCCTTCTTGCGATCAACGATGCGGATAAAACCGTCCGGGTCGATCACCGCGATATCGCCGGTCTTCAGCCAGCCTTCGCTGTCCAGCACTTCAGCGGTGGCGTCGGGCTTGTGCCAGTAGCCGAGCATGATCTGCGGCCCCTTGAGACACAGTTCGCCACGCTCGCCGACCGGCAATTCGGCGCCGTCGTCGCTGATCACCTTGGCCGTGGTGCCCGGCACTGGCATGCCGACGGTGCCCGGTTTCGACTTGTCACCGTAGGGGTTTGCGGTGGCCACGGGTGAGGTTTCGGTCAGGCCGTAACCCTCGACGATCGGGCAGCCGGTCAGTTGCAGCCAGCGCTCGGCGGTGGCTTTCACCAATGCCGTGCCGCCCGAATTGGTGAGGCGCAGGCTGGAGAAATCCAGACGCTTGAAATCCGGGTGATCCATCAGCGCGACGAACAGCGTGTTGAGGCCAAGCATCGCCGAGAACTTCCACTTCTTCAGTTCCTTGATGAAGCCGCCGATGTCCCGCGGGTTGGTGATCAGCACGTTGTGGTTACCGCTGACCATCATGCACATGCAGTTACAGGTAAACGCGTAAATGTGATACATCGGCAACGGCGCAACCATGATCTCGCTGCCCTGCCTGAAGATCGGCAACCCGTCCGGGCCGTGCTGCAACATGCAGGCGTAGACCTGCTGCATGTTCGCCACCAGATTGCCATGGGTGAGCATCGCGCCCTTGGGCGAGCCAGTGGTGCCACCGGTGTATTGCAGGACGGCGATGTCGTCCAGATCCAACTGCACCCGCCGCAGGTGATCGCCCCGCCCCAGCTTAAGCACGCTCTTGAACGAGACGGCCTGGGGCAGATGGTACTCGGGGACCATCTTCTTGAGCTTGTCGACCACGGTGTTGATCACCCACCCCTTGGCCGGAGACTGCAAGTCGCCCATCTTCACTTCGATCAGGTACTGGATCTCGGTGTCCGGCAGCACTTGCTCGACGTTCTTGCCGAAGACGTTCAGGTACACCAGCGCGCGGGCGCCGGAGTCCTTGAACTGGTGACGCATTTCGCGAGCGGTATAGAGGGGGTTGGTGTTGACCACGATCAGCCCGGCGCGCATCGCGCCGAAGACAGCGATGGGGTACTGGATCAGGTTGGGCATCTGCACGGCGATGCGGTCGCCGGGTTTGAGTTCGGTCTGCTGCTGCAGATAACCGGCAAAGGCCGCCGAGTGCCGCTCAAGCTCGGCATAGGTCAGCGTCACGCCCATGTTGCTGTAGGCTGGGCGATCCGCGTACTTCTTGCAGCTGCGCTCGAACACCTCGATCACTGATTCGTACGCGTGCAGATCCACCTCAGAGAGAACGCCCGCCGGGCGCTTGTCATTCCAGAATTCAGGTCGCATGTTGTTTTTATCCTCTTACCTGAGAGTGCTGCCCCGCGGTCTTGCACGGGTGATTGCCGGACGTTAGCAGCTAACCCGGAGAAGGCAAATAGGCCGCCGGGCGTCATCAATGACGTGAATCTCGCGGGTGATCAGCCCGTCATCCCGCAGCGGCTATACACTGCTGAAAAGCACTCGCCACAGCGCTTTTCACGACAATTTCTTACAAGGCCAGGGAAATGCCATGAAACAAAATGCTTATTGGCTGGACACCGCCGATCACGTTCGCCTGTTCGTCAACGCCTGGTTGCCCGATGCCGAACCAGTGAAGGCTGTGGTGATGGTGTCTCATGGCATGGCTGAGCACAGCGGCCGCTATGAGCGTCTTGGCGCGGCGCTGACTGAGGCGGGTTTTGCCCTGTACGCTCATGACCAGCGCGGTCACGGCCAGACCGCCACCCACGGCGTGCTCGGCCATTACGCCGATCAGCAAGGCTGGAGCAAGGTAGTGGGTGATCTAGCCAGCCTCAGCGCGTCGATTGCGCAACGTCATCCTGGCGCGCCGTTGTTTCTGTTGGGCCACAGCATGGGCAGTTACATCGCCCAAGCGTATCTGCTGCACCACAGCGCCAACCTGCAGGGCGCCGTGCTCAGTGGCTCGAATTTCCAGCCGGTTTCGCTCTATCGCACCGCCGCCGTCGTGGCGCGCATGGAGCGTTGGCGTCAAGGGCCGACCGGGCGCAGCGCGGTGATCGAGTTCCTGTCGTTCGGCTCTTTCAACAATAAATTCAAGCCGGTGCGTACGCCTTTTGACTGGTTGAGCCGTGATCCGCAGGAAGTCGACAAGTACGTGCAAGACCCGCTGTGCGGCTTTCGCTGCACCAATCAGTTCTGGCTGGACATGCTCGGCGGCCTGCAGCAAATCAGCAAAACGTCCAACCTTTCGCAGATCGATAAAAACCTGCCGCTGCTGATCATTGGCGGCGAATGTGATCCGGTGAGCGAGGGCAAGCGTCTCAAGGATCTTGCTGACGCGCTGACGGGCACGGATCATCCGCTCGTCACACTGAAGATTTATCCGCAGGCGCGGCATGAAATTCTCAACGAGACCAACCGCGAGGAGGTCACCCGTGATCTACTCGCCTGGCTCAAAGAAGCGCTTGCCGAGCCAAGTCGTCGGCGCAGCGATTAATCAATCAGGATTCACTTCTTTATTCACTTTTCATTTTCATGTCACAGGACCGCAGCATGACTCAAGTTACCAATACGCCTTACGAAGCCCTAGAAGTCGGCCAGACCGCCAGCTACAGCAAGACCGTGGAAGAACGGCATATCCAGCTGTTCGCCGAGATGTCGGGCGATCGTAATCCGGTGCATCTGGATGCGGAGTTCGCCGCCAAAAGCATGTTCAAGGATCGTATCGCCCACGGGATGTTCAGCGGTGCGTTGATCAGTGCGGCAGTGGCCTGCGAGTTGCCTGGGCCGGGGACGATTTATCTGGGTCAGCAGATGAGTTTTCAGAAGCCAGTGAAGATTGGCGACACCTTGACGGTGCGTTTGGAGATTCTCGAAAAACTGCCGAAGTTTCGGGTGAGGATTGCGACGCGGGTGTTCAATCAGAACGATGAGTTGGTGGTTGATGGTGAGGCAGAGATTCTTGCGCCGCGTAAGGAGCAGACGGTGAGTCTGACGGAATTGCCGCCTATCACTGTTGGTTGATGCCATTGTGTTTTGGTATTGACGCGGGGCTGTGTGGGTATATCCGTTATTTCGGGTGACGCGGGCTATGGTTCGTCCTAACGTCCGAATTGTTAACGGCAAGCGATTTGAAGGTTAATGCAATCGCTGCAGGAGACGTCGGCGGTTACGACGAGGGTGTCAGAAATTTTGTGTTCGGGCATAACATGAGCAAGAGGTGCATGTATGCCAACCAAAAAGAAACCTGCGTTAC
>NZ_NKHL01000041.1 GCF_002934685.1 Pseudomonas bohemica | reverse complement strand
GGCCAAGAGCTACGCAGCCATGGTCACGCTGGCCTGCAGCCTACGTTGTATGCGGCAATACTTTTCGTACAAAACCTAGTATGACTCACAAATGGTATTCAAGCTCTTAGGGCCAACATCTGGGGCTTGGACGAGGAAAACACTCACATTGAGGGTTCCTATGGCTCTAATGGTTTATGTCTCCTTTGCTCAAGCAGCACAACCGGGGTTGGTGAACCTTTCTTATAAGGTCCCGCAGTTTTTCAAAAGCAGTGGACACCCATATCAAATAGAAAATTCATACTTATTATCGAAGGCGAGATATCTTCGCGAAAAAAGTATTATTACTACTGCGGAGCATGTCAAAGAGTTCATATTATGGCGAGAAGCCAATGGCCGTGCAATTGTCGATGTCTCCGATGATGATATTGAATATTACATCGCCGCTCAGTGTGGATATAAAAGCCGTCAAGGAAACGCTTTGTCTTGGAATACCGTCAATAGCCGAATTGGTGGCGCACACAGATTTTTGATTTGGTGCAAATCAAACGGGTTTAATGAACATATCACACTGGAAAAAGCTCCTGCGGTTCTAGGGCGCGGATTTCAACAATATGAGACGAAAACACATCCAAGTCGAAAATTTGTTGAGCCGACTAAGTTTCTGCACATGGATTTAGCTATTCATTTTTTGCGAGTGCTGAATGAAACTTCTGCATTGTGCGCACGTTCTAAAGAAAGGAACCTACTGATGGCTAAACTTATGCTGCAATGCGGTTTGAGAGTATCCGAGGCAGTCAATTTCCCAGTTTGTGATCTGCCTGTTATAAATCACGCCGGTCACTCTACTCCTGCGCGAATTGTGGGTAAGGGTGGTAAGGCGAGATTTATACTGATTCCAAATGGCCTTCTCTCTGATCTGTGGGCGTACATGGATATTAGTCGGGAGTACATTGTTGATAAGCTCTCAGAAAAAAATAGGGAAGTCGCTGCCAGTCTGTTTATCTCTGAGCACGGAAAAACTCTAACGGTTAATTGGATAGAAAAATTATTCGTGCGAGTGGCTTCCAGAATGGGGATATGGGCAGTACCTCATACGCTGAGGCATACCTTCGGTACTTATCATTATTTGTATAACCGTGATCTTGTAATGCTCTCTCAATTAATGGGCCACGAAAGCGAAGCGACAACAGAAAAATTTTATGTGAATGTTGCTAACCTAGTTGCACACGCGGAGAGCTATGAAAAACTACAGATTAGCTTAGACAAAAGTTGCGAGGAGATTTGATTTGTGAGCAGGATGGCAACTATCGTGTCGCTGGCGGCAGATGAGGTTAGAGCTGCCACTGAATTGTGCTTCACAACGAAATGCAAAAACGATGGGTGCATGTACACCTACGATTTTGGCAATAGAAAACAATATGATTGCTTGAGGGAAATTACAGGGATTTTTGTTTGGGCTTTATACAAGCGTCGTAACGAGATGGGGCATAGGACCAGAATCACTCAGCGTGAAAGCTTTTGGAGATTCCTTAATTTTCTAAATGAGCAAGAAGTTAGAAAGCCTCAGGAGCTAAACCAAGATACTCTGGTGGCATATGTTTACTGGCTGAAACAGCAAGTCGGTCTCTCGTATTCAACAGCTGGCGCTCATTTTAGGTTACTGTCGCCAACCTTTCGCCAGATGAGTAAGCATCCGGATGTCTCGTCAGATTTTATACCCCAGCCTAACCCATTTCCAAAGTCTTCAAGTTTGCAGGCCGCGAATGAAGGATATGATCAAGAAGAGCTGAAAAGCATCATGCGAGCAGCGGTCGGTGGCATGCGTGAAACAATGAAGAAGTTTGGCGTTCAGTACAGGCCAGTATGGCGCGATGCACCACCTCCACTTGAAGATGTTGCACCACCCTCGGCAAATGGAAGGCGGTCATTTTGGAATAGCCTAGAATATAAAATTTGGTGGTGGGAAAATCACTGCAACTGTCAACGTCTCACAACTGCAGAGCTTTGTAGCATCCCGCAGGGTCAAAATTTCATTGCCAGCTTTAAAGACGAACACAGTAGGAGAATGGTTGGCGTTCGAGAGTTTTATGATGCATTGGGCGCAGGTCCTGACTATGTGTCAAAGTATCTGAACAAGCCTTGCCCGATTAAATATCTTACGCCCTGGAGGAAGCTTGATTATTTAATTTGGTATTGGGAAAACAAGCTCGACTGTCAGGTTATAACCGAGTCGAAGCTTAAAAAATCTTCCCCCGAGATGTATGGAGCGATCAAAGAGTATTTTAATGGACGATTCCGAGGCTTTTATAATGACTTGGGTCTGTGCGCTTGGATGTCGGCAATCGATTTGGTCCCTTTTTATATTATGCTGTTGATAAGAACGCAGTTAAATCCTTCCACTATCCAGCGATTGACGACTGAAAGTATTGAGCTTGATCCTCTCGATCCTCAAAGAAAAATAGTGTCATATGTAAAGTTTAGGTCTTTTAAGAAAGGCTTAAGTATTCCATCTGATAAGTCTCAAGACAGTTGGCCTGTTATGTTGATAAACAAAGTTATGCAGGTGACTGCGGGGATTCGCGAGGTAGGTCAAATTGAATTGTGGATTTCTAATTTGAATCGCCATAAGAGATCTCTACCGATAGGAGAGTCAGGGTTTAAATGCGCTGTCCAGGACTTCTCAAAGAAAAACAACTTGCGAAGAACATCCGGTGAGCCATTGAGTTTGCAAGCGCAGCTGATACGCCCGACTATGGCATGGCAAGAATATTTGCGCACCGAAGATATCAGGTATCTCCAAACTCTTTTGGGGCATGAAAAAATTTCAACTACAGCAGAATATTTGCGCCGTGTATCAGACCCAGTATTTAAATTTAGAAGGGGCGTGCATATTGAGGCGATGCTACTGGACGTTTTGTCCCCTCAGCAGATTGAACATTCGGCGGATGGAGTCACCAGCGTAATGCTGAATTCTTGTAAGGACCCTTGTCAATCGCCGGTGGCAGGCCAGAGGCATGGTGAACTCTGTACAGCCGGTCATGAGGTTTGTTTGGCATGCCCCAATCTTGTTATCACCCATCAAGACATAAAAAAGTACTTCTGTTATATGCGTTACCACGAGCAGTTGCTAGAGAGTGGCCTAATTAGTGATGAAGACCATCAGTGGGCGACGGAGGAGAAGAGACTCGTGTGGGAGGACCAAATATTGCCAAAGTATAATTCCAATTTGTTAGCATCAATTCGGGTCGATGCAGAGTTGTACCCTATTGAAGTATGGTCTACAGTTGCTCAGGGTGCGTGGTTATGAATAAAGCTCTAGCCAGCACGATAATTGAAAGCTCTTCTCTGTCGCAGGGTCATCCTATTCACGCCAGCCTCAAAGGCATACCTGATGAGGTCCGAGCAGGAATCAAGATTTCTGCCGAATCAACATATATTAGTGACGCCTGGGATCTATCGCAGGAACATCCAAATTTGCACCCGGCGAATGTCACGCTGCATCTGTCTCGAATCTACTTCAACGACGGCACTACGCTAACGTCGCAGTGCAAAGCGCATTATCGCAGGTCGGTCTTAGAATATCTTTATTCGATGCTGATTAATCCACCGTCATCAAGGCCTAAGTGGTCCACTGTTTGTTCTACTTATCATAAGGGTGTGGCTAGACTTTTGCGGTATATGGATGACCATGCTTTCAGACAATTTTCGGATTTAGGTGCTACTGACTTAGAGCAGTTCCTTGAACTCTTAGCGAGTGAGTCCGTCAAGGGGCAAGCTGCTATTACGGATCGTGCTTTGAGGGCAAGAGTGTCAGGGTTGAGCTGGCTATTCGAGCAGTCATCGAAACTTGAGGATGGCTTGCATCATAATCCCTTTGGGCACTACGGTTCTGCTGGGCGTTGGGCTAACGCTTGTTGTCAGAAATTAATACCCCGAGGCAGTCAGAGGACTATCGAGATGCCAGATGAAGTGGCCTCTGCCGTTTTTACTTGTGCTCTGGCAGATCTTTCTATTGGTGATACCCTCCACCGGCTCAATGAGGAACGCCAGCGTTACGTTCCAAGATATTACGGGGCTAACAAGATACTTCTGAATCCTTTTCCTTGGCATGAATACGGAATGGGATCGGGTACAGAGATAGTCAGATGGGAGGCCAGACTAGCCACGGCGTGTTACATCGTAATCGCGATGTTGACTGGGATGCGATGGCACGAAGTTGTTTCTATTCGGACGGGTGCAAGCAAAAACTGGCAAGAGGAAGAAATTGTTAATGAGGGTGTCCAGAAGAAATTTTATTTTGTAATATCATCTACTAATAAGCTTCAGGCAGAACCTGTTCGATATATGTGGCAAACGCTTCCGTTGGTAAAATCTGCCTTGGATGCTGCTGAAATAGGGCTCGCTCGACGCCGAAGAAGTGGGACTTTTCTATTTCCCGCGTATGCAGCTGTAGGGTCCAGAACTTCGGATAGCACCTCTGCTGCAAGTTTCAAACGTTTTGTATCTGTTCACGATATTAAGTATAAAGATAAATTGTGGAATCTTGCATCGCATCAGTTTCGTAAGAAATTTTCGAGGATTATGACAAGGCAAGGGCTTGGTATAAAGGCCCTCCAGGATCAGCTGAAACACTTCAATGTCGAAATGACTCGCGCGTATAGTGATATTAATCTATATGTAGAACTTCAGCGCGAAAAGTTTGATATGTCGAAGGAGCACTATGACGAGATTATGCGTGGCCAAAAGAGATATATTGGCGGCGGCGCTAAGGAAATTCTGAAAAAGACTTCCTGATTTGGCAAAATCCCGGAACACCAATCGCCGAGCTTTTCGATGATGAAGCAAATGA
>NZ_NKHL01000110.1:21424-150306 GCF_002934685.1 Pseudomonas bohemica | reverse complement strand
CAGAAGCAGTTGAACACCTGGGTCAGTTTTCAGTCGGCAGAACAGCCGTTAATGGGTCAGTTTTCGGTCAGCGGCAACAGTGGATCGTAGCTATCCTTTTTATCGCCCGTGCAAAGTACGGTTTTTTTGGGCTTAAATTTCACCGTCGCTGTTTTTTCCATTTCGCACATAAAACACCAGCGCGTATGGCATTAAAATCCGGCGAGAAACATGTCGAAAGCTCGAGTTCCAGAGACGCTTAAGCTCCGTGTGTGCCGGTGTAAAAGTCCGTGGTGGTCACGACGCTATTGGGACATCCTCGCAACTCGATGCGGCAGCGGGAGTCTGCAAGAGTTGCTTGACCAACAGCGCGAGTTTGCGGCCGAACAACCGAATACGTACTCATCAGCGAGTTGCCTCCGAGCATGACCCTTGGACGACTTTCGGCGATTCACGACGATTGCAGGCCTAGGTTTGCCTTGTCGCGTTGCCGTCAGTGGGGCCAACGATGGCTTTGACTTTGCTGATGATCACGTCAATGTCGAAAGGCTTCTCGACAACCCCAACGAAAAGGTCTGGCCGTGCCAGTCCTAAATCTGCCTGCGCGCCGCTCATGAGGATCATGGGTGTTAGCCCATGCGCTTTGCTGGTTCTGATCGCTTCAGCCATTTCGATTCCGTTCATGCCGGGCATCATGAAGTCGGTGATGATGAGATCAGGCCACTCGCCGTCCAGGATCTCAAGAGCCGTGAACCCGTTACCCGCGATGATCGTTGTCACTCCCTCCTCCTGGAGCGCAAAACTCAGAATCTCCGCTATTACGAATTCGTCGTCGACTATGAGTACAGTTACCATCGCCGGATCCCCTTCAGGCGGACCTTTATCAACATCTCGGTGGTTAACGAACATCGCTTGGGCTTTCTGAACAGTCTCATGCCACATGCTCCTTGCTGGAAGTCTTGACCACCCTTGCTCCATGAAAACGAGATGGAAGCAGGTGTCCGCATTAACGTGAGAATGGGCGAGCGGTGCCTTAGTTCAGCCTATTAAATCTCAGCCGGACGGGACGTCCTTGAGCAGTTTTCCCGCTACGTAGCATGGATGGAGCTGCCCCGTGCGGGGAACAGTGACAACCACCGCCAGCATTTTCCATGCTTCCCGAAGCTTGAAATTTGCATCGTTGGCCAAATCGGGCGCCGCGCGAGCTAAGTACTTAACCTTTGGTTTGGGTTGGATCAGCGCTGCGGGGATAGGTGCGCTCCTCTTGAATCGTCCCGTCCTCTTTGTGGATCTTGAGCGACGCGGTTTTGCCGTTTAGAAATTCGCTGGCGAGTGCAGTAATTTCGGCCTTGGTGGCAGCTGTTTTCGAGGCACGTTCGGCACCCTGTTTGGTCAGAGCCCATCCGTTATCCGTTTTGATGATGTGGTAATTTTCCATTTTGCTTCTCCTGGTTGGGTTATTCGAGGCCCACACGCCGACGCATTTCAGCGGTGGTGGCTTGCCGCGTCTCTGTAAAATCAGCCCGAAGGGCGGTGTCCAGTTCCCAATCCCGTTGATATTGAACGTTGCGATCTTGAGCGTCTGCACACGCTCATTCTTTCGATGCGCCGCAAGCATGCTCATGTGAAACCTGTCATCGGCAAGAGTTCGAGGAAATCACGCCGAATGCACAACACTGACCTACAAGGTGTGATGAAGGTTTGGCGCATGGATTTACACTCAGTTGAGTGGATCCGTAATGAACTGTTTTAAATAAGGAATTTTTTTTTTGCGCGCAGGATCTTTGGCTTGGGTACCGCAATGCCAAGGAGACTGAAATGGCCCAGGAACACCACTATCGGATCGATTACTTGCTCAACGGCACGTACAAGACTTTTTACATCCGAGCAGCGAAGATGGACAACGTTGAAGCCTGGCATTGGGCAACCGTGGATGCCGGGATTGGGCAACTACCCAAATACCGGAGCGATCCGACGCCCAAGCTCAGCAAACCTCAGGCTGAGAAACATGGGGTCACCGATGTTGAGTGGCGTCCAGCGTAGGCTAAAAAAACTGACGTGCTGCCAGAGACGGTTATGCAGGGAAATCAAGAAAGGGACAACGTGCCTGATGAATTCCAGCGCCTGACTTTGGCAGTGAAGGATTGGCAGAAAACACCAGGCGTTTTCTCTGCGAGGAACACAATGACTCAGGACACTATGGATTTGTTGGAGCGTCTGCTTCTGGCACATGGGCCCGGTGGCCAGGAAGATGAGGTGCGTAGCGTCTGTCGGGTTGAGCTTGAACGGCATTGTGATGAGGTGACTGTCGATAGGGCCGGCAATGTCGTAGGCGTAATACGCTCGGAGCATTCGACCGATCCTGATGAAGGCATTCGAGTCATGGCGCATCTCGATGAGATCGCGATGCTCGTGAAGCGGATCAATGATGACGGCACACTTGAGGTCATTGCTCTCGGGGGCGCGCAGCCCATCAGCTTCGGCGCGTGTCCTGTCGACATCCTGGGGAGTTCAACTCTGCCCGGCGTGCTTTCTTTCGGCTCGATGCACAACAGTGGTAGTACATCGCAAGGCCGTGATGTGCTTACCGGAGACGTTCATTGGTCAGATGTTCACATCGTCACTCGACGCAGCACTGAGGAGCTGGCCAACCTGGACGTTCGACCGGGTACGCGGGTCGTACTGAGCAAACACTGGCGCCAGCCGTTTCGACTACCCAATGCCATCGCTGCACACTTCCTTGATGACCGCGCGCCCCTATTGGCAACGATCATGGCTGCACGGGGCGTTGCGCAGCGGCGCGAGCGGCTCAAACAAGACGTCTGGTTCGTGTGCACGACCTTGGAAGAAGAATCGAATGCAGGGGCGATGTACGCGGCATCTCGACTCCCGGGAGATGTAACCATTGCCGTGGAGGTCGGGCCAGTTTTGGCAGAGTACGGTACCAGGTTTTGTGCAGACCCCATTATCAACACGGGAGACGAGAAGGGCTATTACAGCCGTGAAATCGTGGCAGGGCTGGTGACCGCTGCCAAACGCGCAGGATATTCAGCCCAAATCGCGTTGCTCGTCGATTTCGCGTCCGATGCCAGTGCCGTGATGAGCAACGGTATTTCTGCAAAAGCGGGTTGTATCGCTATTCCCACCGAAAATACGCATGGCTTCGAAATCATTGATGACGCCGGGATAGAGGCCTGTGCTGCAACACTAATCGAGTTCCTGCTCGGTGCCGAAGACGGGCCGACGTAGAGGCTGTTTTAGTGTTGCCTCGCTCATGTCGGCACGCGCCTATCCAGTTTGACCTCTGACGGTAAATGATGCGGCCTCTGGCCGCGTGGTCTGTACGCGCTGGCGTTAAATAGCACTGGCTTGAGCGCTCCATTACCTCCGTTTGTTGCGTAAAAGCGCATAAGCGCAGCCTCCTATCAACAACGTCGAAGCCAGTGCCAGGACCGTGGGCGTTCCGTGGGACTTTTGACGCCATCCACCTTCCATCTGGCGGGTGCCGCTCGGCGGCGCGAAGAGATTTCCAGTGGATGTCGCAGCTGCCGGGCTGCGGCGTATGCCCCACCGAGTGAGCCATCCAGCCAGGTGGTTGAACCCGGGCACTAAAAAATGAGACAGGCGGGCTACATGCGCCGCGCGGCCCACCGTCGTAGTCGTACGCGGCGTGATGGCGCAGTTCACCATCGCCTCGGCTACCAGTTGAGGGTCATAGATAGGCGATGGGGGTTTGAGAGCGTGGCCGGTGTAATTACCTGCGTCTCGAAATCCAGGCGTATCCATGACAGCGGGGTAGATATCGCAGACGTGGATATCAGGGAATTCCGTCAGCTCGCCTCTCAACGCTTCAGTCAGCCCGCGAAGGCCGAACTTTGCAGCTGAATAAGCGACGGCATAGGGCTGGGCCACCCAACTTCCCAATGACAAGGTGTTTATCAGTATTCCGCTTTGCTGGGCCTTGAAATAGGGGAGGGCAACGTGAGCGCCGCGCAGGTAGCCAAGAAGATCTGTCTGGATGACTTGCTCATGAGCGTCGAGCGGGGTGTCCTCGAAGCTTCCAACCGCACCGACGCCTGCGTTGTTGATCCAAACATCGATTCGGCCATTGCCGAACTCCGCAGCGCGCTCGGCGAGATGTTTCATTTGCTCGCTCTTGGTAACGTCCGTGGCCACTGCGACGGCGTCGGTACCGCAATCGGTGCATTCATCCAGCACCTCATAAAGCGCCTCTTCATCACGCGCTGCCAACACCAGGCGAGCGCCTTGACAGGCGAACGCTTTGGCGGTCGCTCGACCTATGCCGCTTGATGCGCCAGTGATGACGACCAGTTGCCCATCCAGGGGGCCCATGTGGGATGGCTCAGGTAAATCAGCTGGGACATATCGGGGGGCAGGAGAATCCACGGAAGCGCTAGCATCATCGTGGTTTAGCGTTAGCGAATCACCGCCCACCAAGGTAAGTGTGAGGTCTTCGATAGTGCCAGCAAGCCGGTTTGGAAACACAGGCTCTCCTGTCTCGTCGAGGTCGTCATAAATGAACTGTTGGCCTTCCAGCCAACCGACCGCGGTCAATAACTCGGGAGCGAGGTAATACTTTCCATCCAGAAAAAAGCCGGTAAACGGATGCGTGTCGCCCAAAAGCTCCACTGAATAACGCTCGCCGGGTTTCATGCCTGTTTTAGGGTCGATCATGACGGGGCCTCCAAGGGCTCGTTTTGCCGTAGAGGACGAGGTATTGGAAAATGTTCCATCGGACCGACTAAACGGAACGTCGCTTCGCTGCTCGCCGAGTAGCCGAAAAGCGGCGGGGCCGGATATTCAATGCTGAGCTCGCGAATCGCCTCTAGCAGGTACTGAAGATTTACTCGAACTAAAAAGTTGCCTTCGCTGTCCAGACTTTACGCTCGGGGACGATCCTGGAGAGGTTCTTGAGGTCGCACCACGCTAGACGACACGCGAGGATGGATAATGAGGACAGTAGGGGATTTTCTAGTCGAAAGACTGAGCCAGTGGGGTGTCACGCGAATTTTTGGCTACCCCGGCGACGGTATCAATGGCGTGTTCGGTGCACTGCGCCGTGCCAATGGAAAGATCGAATTTGTGCAGGCCCGACATGAAGAAATGGCCGCCTTCATGGCATCTGCCCATGCGAAGTTCACCGGAGAATTGGGCGTCTGCATTGCGACATTCGGCCCCGGCGCCTCCCATTTGATAACCGGTCTCTATGACGCGCGGATGGATCACATGCCGGTGTTGGCTATCGTGGGGCAGCAGGCCCGCAATGCCCTTGGTGGGCACTATCAGCAAGAGCTGGATTTGGTCTCGATGTTCAAGGACGTGGCCGGCGCATTCGTTCAGCAAGCATCTTCACCTGCACAAGTGCGCCATCTCATCGACCGCGCGGTTCGCACCGCCGTCGGCGAACGCCGAGTGACGGCGATCATTCTGCCTAACGACCTGCAAGAAGCAGAGTTCAAGGACCCCGCCAGAGCACACGGAACCATTCACTCCGGGGTCGGGTACAGCAAACCGAGAGTCGTGCCCTACGAGGCTGATCTGCAGAGAGCAGCCGACGTACTCAATGCCGGTGAAAAGGTCGCGATCCTGGTCGGAGCAGGTGCTCTGGGGGCGACAGATGAAGTCATTGAAGTTGCGGAAAAGCTGGGCGCCGGCGTCGCCAAAGCGCTTCTTGGCAAAGCGGTAGTGCCTGATGACTTGCCGTGGGTCACGGGAAGCATTGGCCTGCTCGGAACTGAGCCGAGCTACAAGCTGATGAGCGAGTGCGACACCTTTCTCATGATTGGATCTGGTTTTCCTTACTCCGAGTTTCTTCCCAAGGAAGGACAGGCGCGAGGCGTACAGATCGATCTGCAACCTGACATGCTGAGCCTGCGGTACCCAATGGAAGTCAATCTGGTAGGTGATGCTGGCGAGACACTTACGGCCCTCATGCCTCTTCTTCAGCAAAAAACGCAACGCTCATGGCGCAAGAAAGTGGTGGCTTGGCGCGCAAGTTGGGAGAAGACGTTGGAAAAGCGCGCGCTGGCCAAGGCCGATCCGATCAACCCTCAACGCGTGGTATTTGAACTCTCGCCGCGTCTGCCCGATCACGCGATCATTACCAGCGATTCAGGCTCGTGTGCCAACTGGTATGCCCGTGATCTGAAGATTCGCCCAGGCATGATGTGCTCGCTGTCTGGCGGGCTGGCATCCATGGGCGCCGCGGTGCCGTACGCGATTGCCGCCAAGTTTGCGTTTCCCGAGCGGCCCGTCATCGCGTTGGTGGGGGACGGCGCCATGCAAATGAACAACATGGCCGAACTTATTACCGTCGCCAAATACTGGAAGCAATGGGACAGCCCAAAGTGGATCTGTGCGGTATTCAACAATGAAGATCTTAACCAGGTGACTTGGGAACAGCGCGTGATGGAAGGCGATCCCAAGTTCGAAGCATCGCAGAATATCCCGGACGTCCCTTACCACCTGTTCGCCATTTCGATAGGGCTCAAAGGGATCTTCGTGGATCGTGAAGATCAGGTGGCAGAAGCCTGGGAAAAGGCGCTGGCGTCCGACGTCCCGGTGTTGCTTGAATTCAAGACCGACCCCAACGTTCCGCCGCTGCCGCCGCACATCAAGTTGGAGCAAGCGAAGAAATTCGCGTCCACCTTGTTACAGGGTGATCCCGACGAAGCAGGGGTCATCATTCTAACGGCCAAGCAGGTGCTGGGCGCGGTGCTGCCTGGCGGGTCGAAGAAGTAAGCGACTTCTTATCCGGACCATCAGGCTAACGTTCAATTGACTCAACTGTCATTGGCGCGAGGAGAAGCCGAACCGACGCGCCGCGCAGCTCATTGCACTCTGCATCACGATCCGTGGGACATGGACGTTCCCATCGGACCACATGAGCTGGCACGTCAGAATTTTAGCTACGCACTGCAGATCGTTAGTCCACCGTCCACCGTCCATCGCCAAGTCCAGGATAAAACCGGCTCAAGGTTTGGCCGTTGCTTCGTCCGAGGTTGTCACTAGGTGAGGTTGAGTTGCGCGGCGTTGATCCTTGACTATGATCGGCGGAACTGATGAGCAGTGATACTTCATGCCCTTCCTGACGGGCATGGTAGCAACGCTTTCCATGCATTGGTCCCGAGTGGAATACGCCGCCGGCTGGCGCTCTTCCAAACACCCTTCAGACCCCGTACAGATGGTTATCACAATCGCGAAAACGCTCATCATTGCACACCTTCCTTTTGGCAAATCGAGAGATAAACAACCGGCGATGGTGGGGATTCTGCGGTGGCTGAGGGCTCAATACAATAAGCGTCGAGCGCTGATCGTCGGAAATGTGACTAACTCAAACACTATTTGCTATTAGCATTTATAAGGTATTGATTTTCCTAGTTAAGTTATAAGTTGAAAATTTGAGCCGAGCGCACGGGAACTGCGCCTCTGCGAACACGCCATCTATACGCTTGCGGATTTGTAGCATGTCCGACGCATTGCAGAATCAGACCTGCACCTCGTCCTCTAGTGCCTCATGCGGCCAGCACCGGACAAGGCGTTGTTTGCTCGGTGTGCATCGGGATTTCAAGACTCAACCCTTGGCACCCTGAACGCCAATAGCGATGCAGCTGTTGGCGATTTTCGCTTTCAAGCGCGAAGCGAGGTGCTTTGACGTCGATGTTTACCCTGGAAGTTGTGCTTCATGAGCGACAAATCGACTCTCTTTGAGCGCCTTCAGAAACGTGTAGGACGCATGATTGAGGGTCTCCCTGGGCTGGGTAATGACGCTCACCGAGCGCACGATGCGCTTGTCTTCGAGGGGCAGGAAGCTCAGATTGCCGCTAGCGCTTGAGCGGCTTAGCAGCTCCGGCAGCAAGGTCACCCCCATACGTTGCGTCACCAGGGCCAACAACGAGTTTGTGTTCCTCACGCTGAGCGTCGATTGGTCACGAATGTGGCGAAATTCGGCAGCGTTGATTTCGGCGCCAAGCCCACTGTTGATGAAGTTATGTCCCTCCAGATCGCTCCAGCGCACCGGCCGCGTCAGTTGGTTGAGGCCGCTGTCGCTGCTGCACACAACGCAGAATGCATCCGAGAACAGGTGGTCCTGTTCGATGTTGGGGATGATCGCTGGCACCGTGGCAATGCCGATATCCACGTCGCCGCTGAGCACTGCCTGTACCACCCGCGCGGAATCCATGTCGCGGATGTCCAGATGGAATTGCGGATGTCGTTCATGAAACTGCTTGAGTATTGGTGGCAGCAACGTGATCGCGAAGGAGGGCACCGCTGCCACTCTGACCAGTCCGGTTTCCGCCTTGGCGTAGGTCTTTATGGTGCTGATGGTGCGCTCGAAATGCGCCAGTTCCCGTTGAGCCTCGAGTAAGACAAAACGCCCCAGTGGGCTGAGCTGGTTCTTGCGTTCCCCCTCGAAGAGCGAGCCGCCCAGTTCTTCCTCCAGCTGCTTGAGCGATAACGACACTGCCGCAGGCGTCCGATGCAGACGTTGGGCGGCCTGGGAAAGGTTCTGGCTGGTGGCGACCGCGACGAAGAACTGCAGGTTGGAGATTTTGATACTCATGGAGAACCCTGGTGACTGAAAATACGCGTTAAATAATACTTAAAAACCATTAAATTATATTAGATTTACTTAAATTAACGCCGGCTCATAATTCTCTCAACCCACACTAAGGCTACGTCTTGCCGAGTGTGCCGCTCAGGAGAGTTTCATGAGTCAGAAGCATCGCAACTACATCGCCGGCCAGTGGCTTGCAGGCGCCAGTGACATTGAAAACCGCAGCCCCTCCGATACCAACGATCTGATCGGTCTTTACGCCCAGGCCTCCCGAGCGCAACTGGATAGCGCCATTGACGCAGCCCATGACGCGCAGAAAACTTGGGCACACAGCGGCATTGAGCAGCGCTACAAGGTGCTGATGAGCATTGGTGAGGAGCTGATAAAACGTGCCGAGGAAATCGGCCAGGTCCTTTCCCGCGAAGAAGGCAAGCCGCAGGCAGAAGGCCGCGGTGAGGTGTATCGCGCCGGACAGTTCTTTACCTACTACGCCGCAGAAACTCTGCGTCAGTTGGGCCACACCGCCGACTCGGTGCGTGACGGCATCGAAATCGACGTCCGCCGTGAGCCGGTGGGTGTGGTGGCGATCGTCTCCCCGTGGAATTTCCCCATGGCCACCGCCTGCTGGAAAATCGCGCCAGCGCTGGCATTCGGCAACGCCGTGGTCTGGAAACCGGCCAACCTGACCCCGGCGAGCGCGGTCATTCTGGGGGAAATCATTTCTCGTCAGGATTTGCCCAAAGGCCTGTTCAATCTGATGATGGGTGCAGGTTCCGAGATCGGCCAGGCGCTCATCGAGCATCCGGGTATCAACGCTATTTCCTTCACCGGTTCGGTGGACGTGGGCAAGGGCATCGCAGCCTCGGCAGCTGCCAACCTGACCAAGGTCCAACTGGAAATGGGCTCGAAAAACGCCTTGGCCGTCATGGACGATGCTGATCTGGACCTGGCCGTGAGCTGCGCAGTGAACGGCGCCTTCGGTGGCACCGGGCAGAAATGCACTGCATCGTCGCGCTTGATCGTACATGCGGACATTCACGACGCCTTTGTCGAAAAACTGCTCGTCGCTACTCAGGCGCTGAAAGTCGGCCATGCGCTGGAGCCCGGTACCCAGATCGGTCCAGTGGCCAGTGAGGCGCAACTGCAGGCCAACCTTGCGAATATCCAGTCAGGCCGTGAGGAAGGGGCCGAACTGCTCACCGGAGGTCAACGCCTTGAACGGTCCACGTCGGGGTTTTACCAGGCACCGGCGCTGTTCGTCGGCGGCCGGAACAGCATGCGCATCAATCGCGAAGAGCTGTTTGCACCGATCGCCTGTGTGATCAAGGCCGATAGTTACGACGAGGCGCTTAGCCTGGTCAACGACACCCGTTTTGGCCTGACGGCCGGCATCATGACCCGCTCCCTCGCCCGTGCCACTCACTTCCGGCGCAGTGCTCGGGTAGGCTGCGTGATGGTCAACCTGCCCACCGCGGGCACTGACTATCACGTTCCGTTTGGCGGCCGTGGCGATTCGAGCTATGGCCCGCGGGAGCAAGGTCGATCGGCGGTGGAATTCTACACCCATGTCAAGACCGGCTACATTGCCGCTGGAGCACCGCTATGACCCCGGCGCAAACGTTCGCCGCCCGCGGACCGCGGATCGACGGCATGCAGTATGACAACTGGTCGGAGAAGATTTTCCAGCAGATGCGTGTCGGCGGCGTCGACGCGGTGCACGTGACCATCGCCTACCACGAAAACTTTCGCGAGATGGTCGCCAACATCGAAGCCTGGAACCAACGATTTCAGCGCTACGCGCACCTGATTCTGCACGGTAAATGGGCCAGTGATATCGCGCTTGCCCGACAGACCGGGCGTACGGCGATCTTCTTCGGTTTTCAGAATCCATCACCGATAGAAGATGACATCGGCCTGGTGGAGGTGGTGCATAGCCTCGGTGCGCGCTTCATGCAATTGACCTACAACAACCAGTCGCTGCTGGCGACCGGCTGTTATGAGCAAAACGACCCAGGCCTGACCCGCATGGGCAAGCAGGTGATCCGCGAGATGAACCGGGTCGGGCTGGTCGTGGACATGTCGCATTCCGCTGAACGCTCGACCCTCGAAGCCATCGAGCTTTCTCAACGTCCGATTGCCATTACTCACGCCAACCCGGCGTTCTGGCATGCGGCGCTGCGCAACAAGTCTGACGCCGTGCTCAAGGCCTTGGGTGAGAGCGGCGGGATGTTCGGTTTCTCGTTGTACCCGCATCACCTCAAGGACAAGAGCGCCTGCACTGTGCGCAGCTTTTGCGAAATGATCGCGCGCTGCGCCGAGTTGATGGGGGTCGAGCATCTGGGCATCGGATCGGACCTCTGCCAGGACCAGCCCAACAGCGTGGTCGACTGGATGCGCGTCGGTCGCTGGACGCTGGAGGTCGATTACGGCGAAGGCTCCAAGGCGCAGCCGGGGTTTCCCGATCAGCCTGAATGGTTCCGTGATAACCGCGACTTTCACAACATTGAATCGGGGCTGCGGGCCGTGGGCTTCGGCGCGGCCGATACGAGCGCAATCATGGGCGGTAACTGGTTGCGCTTTTTTGAGGAGAGCTTCACCCCAGTGCAGCGACAGACCCATACACCCGCCGAGTCCAGCGCTCAGCCTTCCTGGATAGCGGTTTGAGGTTCCCAAACATTTACAGATTGTCCTGACGCAAGCCCTGCCAAGGGCATCGCCAAGCACCAAGAACAATAAATGCGCCCATAACAATTATTAGCGACTGCCATCACTTTGCGGAGGCACTATGGAAATCCCAAGCGAAATCAACGCGGGCCTCGAGACACCTGCACGGCGCAAGAGCCCGGCGGGTGCGCTCAACTGGTCGATATTCTGGATCAGCGGCGGCTTTTTCCTGCTGTTTCTGGTCATCGCCCTGATCGACCTGAACACCCTTTCTTCACTGATTGGCAACGCTTTTGCCTGGAGCACGCGTTTCTTCGGGTTGTACTGGCAGGTGCTGATGCTGCTGACGTTTGCCGCCAGCCTGTACATCGGTTACACCCGTCTGGGGCGGGTGCGCCTCGGTGGAGTGACGCACAAACCGAGCATCAGCACCTTCAACTGGGTGTCGATGATCATGTGTGCGTTGCTGGCCGGTGGCGGCGCGTTCTGGGCGGCCGCAGAACCCATGATGCACTTCCTCACGCCACCGCCTTACTTCGAAGTCGCCGCAAAAACCGGCCCTGCCGGCGTGGCGGCGTTGTCGCAATCTTTCTTGCACTGGGGCTTCATGGCCTGGGCGGTGCTCGGCAGCCTGCTGACCGTGGTTTATATGTACCTGCATCACGAAAAAAATCTGCCGCTCATGCCGCGCACCTTGCTCTATCCGTTGTTGGGCAAGCGCGCCCTCAAGGGCCCGATCGCGGTGTTCGCTGACGCCTCGGCGATCATTGCGGTGGTCGCCGGTACGATCGGGCCAGTGGGGTTTCTCGGTCTGCAGATCGCCTTCGTGCTGCACTCAGTGTGGGGCGTACCCAATACCATGATGGTCCAGTCCATGGTGATCCTCGCGGTGACGGTGATCTATACGCTGTCTTGCGTGATCGGGCTGGGCGGCCTGCGCCTGGTGAGCAAGGTGCATGTGTGGTTGATGCTTGGTCTGGCTGCGTTTCTGTTCATTTTCGGCCCGACGCTGTTCCTCAGCGAGACCTTTGCCCAAAGCCTGGCACTGCACGTCACCAGCTTTTTCCAGACGGCCCTGTACCGCGACGACAGTTCATGGCTGAACGGCTGGACGCTGTTCTATTGGGGCTGGTTCATCGGCTATGCACCCATGATGGGAATCTATGTGGCCAAGGTCTCTCGCGGCCGGACCATTCGTGAGCTGATCACCCTGATGTCAGTGGCTGCACCGTTGATCACCATGATCTGGTTCACGCTAGTGGGTGGTACCGGAATCGGTGTTGAATTGCAGTCACCCGGCAGCGTGATCAGTCACGGCGTGCAACCGGAGGCGCTATTGCTCGGAGTCGCCCAATCCATGCCCATGCCGAACCTGATTTCTGCACTGTTCCTGTTCCTCAGCTTCTTCTCGGTAGTGACCAGCGCGGGCTCCATGTCCTACACAGTGGCCATGGCTGTCAGCAGTGGCGAAGGAGAATCGCCGGCCTGGCTGCGGGTGTTTTGGGGAGCAGGCATGGGGTTGGTTGGCGCTACGTTGATCACGCTCGGCCAAGGGGGCGTCAGTGCCTTGCAATCATTCATCGTAATCACGGCGGTCCCGGTTTCGCTGCTGATTCTGCCGTCGGTCTGGGATGCGATCCGCATCGCCCGGCAGATGGCCCGCGACCAGGGAGTGAACTGAATGAGCATGCGATCGCCCGCTACCGTCATGAAGGCTTCGCGACTGGGAGCGTTTCACCAATCGCGACTTTCATTCATGCGCCAGTTGCTACGCCGCCTCAAGGACGAGCACTGGCAGTTCCAACGTTCGGTGTGGACCGTCGACAATCAGGGCGTAGGACGAGCCGTGTACACCGCGACCGGACCACTGCGCAGTTACAGTCTCGTGGCGTTCGCCCATGATCTGGATCCGGCGATGCGCTCGGATCGGGTCATCGCCACCGCCTGGGATGCCACCTTCGCCCTGTTCGACGGAATACCCGATGCCGACGATCTGGCGCGTCTTGAGGCCAACGTCCCGAGGCAGGAAGCCGGACGTATTTCATCGCGCGAACTGTGCATGGCCCGGGCCAACCGCTCGGTGCGAATGTTCGATCATGTCGTGCAGACTCTTTCCGAGGGCCACCAGCCCGAGCGCGAAGAGATCGATGAGGTGGGCTATCTGATGCGCACCACCGCGGTTTACGGCAGTGGCAAGTTTGGCGCTGCCGATCGTGAAAGCATCGCACTGCGGCCGGAGCTGGCTGCGCCGTTTCAGGCGGAAATGCTCACCGTGTATCTGATTCGTGCGTTCACGCTGGATCTGGTCGAGCACATGGCCAAGGTCCGCGCACCGCAACTCGCAGTGAGCCTGGCACCGGAGTTGCGTCGTCGTTTCGGTATCGGCAACTCCACCGGGTTGGGCATGGCTCCGTTTCTGCTCAACCACCCGGTGCTGTTGAACAACTGGGTCAGCGCCCGAGAGACGGCCTTGCAAAGGGTTCGTGCTGTGCAACAAGCGTGCGCCGAGGAACGCCGGGTGTTTGCCGACTACCTCAAGCGGGCCAGTGCCAGCGTCAGTCACTGGCACTGCGAACACGAACTTCAACGGGCACGCATTCTGAAGCTCCAGGACGACTTGTCTCGGGTCGAACGACAACTGGACGATGGAATTCTGGATCAGAACGCGCCTTGGGATGCCCTCTATCGCTGGGCTGAAGGCGTGCTGTCGCTGGAAGCCCAGGAGTGCCTGGTCTCACTGTTGCTGGAGCCTTATGCGCATCTGGTGGATGACCTGGGCGGCGCCATGCACGCGGACGAACAGCAGAACTTTGTCATCGATGGCGGAATGAGCGTAGGTCGGTTGCGGGAAATTCTGCAGGCCCACTATGGCTGGGTTGCCAGCATCGACTTCGCCAGTGAGAGCAGCCAGGCGCTGTTCTGGTACGTGTCCGAAGAAAAACTCGAACCTCGAATCGGTCAGCGCTTCAACGAACCCGGACAAGACCTCGAACAACCTCTGGCGGTGGCCCGTGACATCCACCGCCTACAGGCAGCACTGCACCCCTACATGGATGAGCAACGGCTGGCGGGTTTCCTGCTCCAGCATCCGGAGCATCGTCACAGCGTGCGCAGAGTGCAATTGGCGCCCGCGTTTCCGTACGCCGACATTCAGGACAACCTGATTGATCAGGCACTGCTGCCGATAGACCTGGTGCGTTGCAAGCTGTCGTTTTTCGGTGCCACGCATTTTGACCCGCGCTCGGATCGCTGGGTGCGCATCACCCTGTACCAGGGCGCGCCATTCCCCCATGAATTGACGAAAATGCCGGCGGACGATTGGTCCTGCCCGAGTCTGGACAGTCAGGAGCAGCATCGTGAATGCGTCGTTGAATGAAATCGAAAACCTCTGTAAGAAGGCCGCTCGCGGTGCTGGACTGTCTTGGGGACTGGCTGAAGAGGCGGGCAGAGCAGCGCGCTGGCTTAGCGGCAATGGTCTGGATGGTCCGGCGCTGTTGGCTGCGCAGTTGCGTCTGGATGACGGTTGCGTGTATCCCCAGCTCACTCCTGATATTGGCACTGAATGCTGGGAACGGGCGGGGAGGTCGATGTGCCCGCTGATCGCCGGGGTAACACTGAGCGACCATGCCTACTTGTTACACGAAAACGGCCGAGTCCTGCTCGGGAAAGTGACCCATCCACAGTTGCTAATGCCCTTTGCCACCGCCAGTGCCAGGCAGCTGGGCATTGCGCTGCAATTGTCATGGCAGGGTTGCACCCTCGAGTTTTCGCCAGCCGGGCAGGCCGTTCTTATACAGGCCGACAATTTCGCCAGCGCGCACGTCGAGGGCGTCAGTTGCATCTGCATCAAAACTACCAGTGGGGCTGGACAAGCGCTAAGCGGCTCTATCCCGACACTCTCCAACAGCGTCCACGACTATCTCGACAGTCTGGCCGCCCGCACCTACGTGCCCGCCTCCGAAGCCTCACGCCTGTCAGGCGCAGGGGCTGGTTTGAGCGACAACCTCTGATACCTCCCTACGTTAACCGAGAGCATTGCAATGTCGGAATCGATCCAGAAAATCGGCACCACCCCCCGTTTCAGCGAAACGGCAATTCACAATCAGACCGTCTACCTGTCGGGCAAGGTATCGCAAATGGTTGACGGCGATATTCACGCCCAGACCGCTGATGTGCTGAAACAGATCGATGAAACCCTGCAGAGGGCAGGCAGCGACAAAGGCCAGCTGCTTAGCGCGCAGATATGGCTGAAGGACATGGCAGATTACCAATCAATGAATCAGCTCTGGGATGCGTGGTTGGCCGACGTCGCAGCACCTGTGCGCGCTTGCGTGCAGGCGCCGATGGCCCAGCCGCATTACCGTATTGAAATCATGGTGATCGCGGGCCAGCGTATGCCGAATCTGTCTTGAGTGATGGGACTGTCGTTTGATTTGCCATTCTGGGAATCAAGCGCCGATCAAGCTCGATGGCTTGGAGCAGCCATATGCCGGCTTTGGGTGGATTTCTGCCGGACAGGCGGCTTTGGGCTAATTGCGGACGTTCGACTTCGATCGCCTACGACTCGGAATAGCCCTTACAGCGGGCCGGGTGCAGCTCTTTTGCTGCCCGACCCGTTTCTGTAACATCCCACTTCGCGGGTTAGCCGGCCGTACACCCAAACGCGGTCGAGTCGAAGCGTGCGTTGCTTTCACCAATCGAAATGTCAGACCGCCATGAAGCCGCCATCCAAAAAAAGTTCGTCCCCTGCAACGAAACTGCTTTCGTCCGACGCCAGGAAAAGCACCGCCCGGGCGACCTCATCTGGTTCACCGAGCCTTCCGAAAGGCGTCATCTGCTTTAACGCTTGCTCCGAACCCGCGTTATTTTGCAGGTACGTCTGCATCGCAGGCGTGTAGATCATACCAGGGGATATCACGTTAACGCGGATGCCCAGGCTTTTCAGATCGGTCGTCCAGGTTCGCGCGAACGAACGGATCGCGGCCTTCGTAGCGCTGTAGATCGACAGGCTGGGGAATCCTTTGCTCCCCGCTCCTGAACCGGTAAGGATCACTGTGCTTCCGGCCATCATCAGCGGTAACGCCTTTTGCACGGTGAACACCAGACCTTTGACGTTTGTGCCGAACACACGATCAAAGTGTTCTTCGTCAATCCCACCAAGCGGCGCGGACTCGGAAACCCCCGCATTGGCAAACAACACGTCGACCCTGCCGTAATCACGCTGGATACGCTCGTACAACCGGTCGAGATCCGCGGCCCTGCCAACGTCTCCCTGGATCCCTACGGCGCCGCGACCAATTTCCTGCACGGCCTTGTCGAGCCGCTCTTGTTGTCGTCCCGTCACGTACACATGCGCGCCTTCCGCCGCGAAGCGTTTGGCTGTCGCCAAGCCGATACCGTCACTGCCACCTGTGATCACCACGACCTTGTTTTCAAATCGATCTGTCATTTCATTTGCTCGCTTGGAGATTAAGTGGAGGATTGCTCCATTTAAAATATGGAGGTACGCTCCACTTAGCAAGTAACATCGAGAAAAAACTTTGACTAGCGAAAACCCATTGCGCGCGGATGCACAGCGAAACCGTGAACGTATCCTGATTGCAGCTGAAGAGGTCTTTCTGGAGCGGGGCGCAGGGGCCTCGCTGGATGACGTAGCAAAATGTGCAGGCGTGGGCATTGGAACCCTCTATCGGCGATTTCCAACCCGTGAAGCGCTTTTGGCGGCAATGTACAGCGAGCGTTTCCTGTCATTGGCAAAGGCGAGCCTTTCCCGCGATGCCGAGCTGGATCCTGCGGGTTCGGTACATATCTATCTTGAAGAACTGGTCATGCACACGAACATTTATCGCGGGCTCGCCACGTCGCTGGGAACGGTTCTACAGGCAGGCACGCCCGGCTGCCATGCGACGAGCCAGGAAGGCATGCGCCTGCTTCGTCGTGCGCAGGAGTCAGGGGCTTTGCGTCAAGACGTGAGCTTCGCCGACCTGGTGTGCGTGGCGACCGCGATCTCCCTCGCGGTTGAACAGGACGGCTCGCCGAAATCACGTGTCGCTCATTTGGTGGGGCTGTTCCTGAATGGTATTGCCACGCGTTGAGGCCGTTGGAAGAGCCAACCTGCCGGAAGCGGCCCTTTGCGGAAGGCCGCTTCCGGCCAATTCTGTTGAAAAGTCGGTTCTCCCAAACTGCCTGAAGATTGATCGGTGAAATCGCCTTCTTAGCACGGGCAGCAGGGACCTTATCACCCAAATCCCCAGGACGTTCTCGAACGCATGAACGTGTTCCAGGCGACTCGTTGAGGATGGAGAAAGTTAACGGCGTATAAGTGCTCAGCGCAGTCCGAGACCCTGGCACGAAATCCTGAGGCAGCTACCGACCCGTTGCAGACGCTCCTTATCGACCGCCGAGGTAGATGAGCCACGCTATGGCAGCTGCGAGAGGAGCGAGCAATACCAAGCCTCCGATGGCGACTGCCAAGCCCCACCCGAACCCGCTCTCTCCCTTGAAGCGACCGCGGGTCAGCAAGCTCAGCGCCAGAACGCCAATACGATGCGCGAGCAAATTGATTACAACATCTGATATGAAGTCCATCTGCTCTCGTATCCCGCATGGGTTTTATTGTTATGCCCTAACGACTGCTCTTGGACGAAAGTAGCCGCTCATTCCCTCTCACTGTTCGTTAAACCTATGCGCAGCCACAAGTCTACTCACACTCATCTCACCCCACTGAAAGCTCGTGATACTGCCGGTTGAAGTAAATCAGGCCACGTGCCTGCTCGCTGACGGTGATCGACATGATCTCGCAGATCAGGATGTCGTGGGTCCCCACTTCGGTGATCTGGCTCAGGCGGCAATCGAACGACACGCTGGCGTCATCTAGAAGCGGGCTTCCCGAGGCCCCCATCGACCAATCGCCTGCCGCAAAGCGCTCATCCATGGGCGTCTTGCCGCCGAACAGGTTGGAAATGTCCTGATGGCCCGCGCCGAGGACGTTCACGCACAGTACGCCGTTGCCCTTGAACGTCTGGTAGACGGAGGCGCTGCGGTTGAGGCAAACCAATAGGGTAGGCGGCTCATCGGTCACGCTGCACACGGCAGATGCTGTGAACCCTGCACGGCCTGCCGGGCCGTCGGTGGTGATGATGTTCACTGCCGCACCCAGGCGCGACATGGCATGACGGAAATCGGTTTTGCTGAGCATGACGTGATCGGCCTTGGGAGTGATGTTGCGGGTGGCGGCAAGTGAGGTGTGCATGATCGGATACCGGGTTCGAAAAGGGTCAGAGCAGGGTGCAGGCTTGGTCGAAGTCCAAGCGCGGCAAGCGGTCGTACAGTCGGGTTGAGTCACCATGGCCCAGGTTGATGATGAAGTTCACTGTCCAGGTGGAATCACTGAAAAATGCCTCGTTAACCCGCTTCGCGTCGAACCCCGACAAGGCGCCTGCATCCAGCCCCAGCGCCCGGGCTGCGATGATCAGATAGGCGCTCTGCAACGACGCATTGCGAAACGCGGTGTCGTGCGCGGCCTGGGGGCTGTGGGTGAACCAGCTTTTGGCGTCGGCGTGAGGAAACAATGTCGGCAGGTGGTTGAAAAACGCGGTGTCCCAGGCGGCAATCACCGTGACCGGGGCGGTCATGGTTTTCTCCAGATTGCCCTTCGATAGCGCTGGCGCCAGGCGTTGTTTCGCTTCGGCAGTGCGCAGGAATACAAATCGGCCGGGGGAGCAGTTAGCCGAGGTCGGGGCCATTTTCAACAGGTCGTACAGGCGATGCAAAACGACATCCAGCACTGGTTCGTCGGTCCAGCCGTTGTGGGTGCGCGCCTCGGTAAACAGCAGGCGCAGGGCGTCGTCGGCCAATGCAGGTTTCATGTTCATCCTCTGGAAATCGACGGGCCGAGGGTGGCGGCCCGTTTTCAATGTGTCGGTTACAGACGCGCGATGCGGCCTTCGATGGGGTGGTGCGGGTCCACCGGGCCCAAGGTCGAACTCTTACCGGGGGACACCAGTGCGTCACAGAAGCGCTCGTCTTCCTGCGTCCACGGGCAGGCCATCGCGGCGAGCGCGTCGTCCCATTGCTCAAACGTTCTGGGGCCTACCAACGTGCTGGTGATATGGGCGTTGCGCATGACCCAGGTCTGGGCCAGATGCGCAGGCTTGCGCCCGGTCTGCTCGGCATAGGCCACCAGTTTCGCTGCGACAGCCAGCGATTCGGGGCGCCACTCGGCTTCGAGCATGCGCGGGTCGGCGCGGGCGATGCGACTGTCGGCCTCGGGGGCGGCCCCTTCGCGATATTTGCCGGTGAGAATGCCCCGTGCCAGAGGGCTGTAGCAGACGGTGCCGACACCGTAGTGCGCTGCCGCTGGCAGGATTTCGACCTCGGCTTCGCGGTTGACCAGGTTGTACAGCGGCTGTGAGGCGACCGGGCCGCAAATGCCGGCTTCACGGGCCAATCGCACGGTTTCCGCCAGGCGCCAAGCCTTGAAGTTGGAGACTGCGAAATAGCCAATCTTGCCTTCGCGAATCAGATCGGCGAAGGCCAGCACCATCTCTTCGAGCGGTGCGCCGAAATCCGCTTTGTGCATGTATAGAATGTCGATGAAATCGGTGCCCAGGCGCTTGAGCGAGCCATGGGTCGCCTCACGAATCCACTTGCGCGATATGCCGCTCTGATTCGGCAACTCGCCCATTGGGTTGCCGACTTTGCTGGCCAACACCCAGCGATCACGCTGATGGGCGATGGCGCGGCCAACGGTACGTTCCGATTCGCCTTTGTTGTACATGTCAGCGGTGTCGATGAAGTTGACCCCGTGATCAGCCGCGCTGGCGATGATCCGCTGCGAGGTCGCTTCATCGGTGGCACCACCGAACATCATGGTGCCCAGGCACAGTTCGGAAACCTTGAGGCCACTGCGGCCCAAATAGCGGTATTGCATGTCAAACACCCTCACTTACAAACACAGATGCAGGTCGCCCAAAGGGCCGCGAGCTTTGCCCCAGCCCTCACGCGCTACTCAGGACGGGATGACTGCCGTGCTGGCGATCTCGACCAAGAATTCCGGCTTCACCATTTCCAGCTTCACGCAGAAACGGGCGGGCAGCAGCTTCGGGAAGTAGGTGACGTAGATCTCGTTGAAGGCGTGGTAGTCGTCCAGATTGCGAAGGAAAATCTGGTTCATGGTGACGTGATCCATGCTGCTGCCAGCGGACTCCAGCACCACCTTGATGCTGTCGAGCACGCGGCGGGTCTGCACTTCGATATCGCCTTCGCCTACCAGGCTGCCGTCAACCGGATCGGTGGACAGCATGCCTGCGACATACACATGGTTGCCGGCCTTGATGCCCCAGTTGAGATGATTGAGGCCGGTGGCGGTTTTGCCGATGATCCAGCCTTCAGGGTTGATTGCTTGGTTCATGTGTCACTCCTGATTGATGTGTCAAAACGTGGGTTGAATGGGTTCAGCGATGGCCGTGGATCAATGTCCGGCGCCGCGTAAAAACGGTTTGCCCAGATCACCCGGTGCAGCGCCTACGCGCCCCATGACGACCCACGCGACGAGGGCGACCACGAAGGGCGTGGCCATCAACAATGGGGTGGCAATCTGAATGCCGAGGTATTGCCCCTGAAATTGCAGGGCTTCCAGCAGGCCCAGGGCAAACGCCACCAGCAGCGTGCGCAGTGGCAGCCAGCGGGCGAAGATGCTAATCGCGATGGCCAGATAGCCGCGTCCGGCGGTCATGTCGTCGATGAACGTACCGCCCGACGCGATGATGCACAGGTAGGCGCCGCCCAGACCGGCCAGCATTCCGGTGAACAGTGCCGCGCCGAAACGCAGCCGCAAAACGGGCTGTCCGGCAGCGTCGAGGGCCGAGGCGTTTTCGCCCGCCGCGCGTAGCAATAGGCCCAATCGAGAGAAGCGAAACATCAGCCACAGCGCCACAGCCAGCAGAACCGCGGCATAGAACACCGGGCTTTGAGAAAACAACGCACGGCCCACCACCGGCAGATCCGAAAGCCACGGCAGCTTCATCATCGTCACTGAGCGCAGCGACCCTGCCGGGGGCGTATCGCCCAGTACCAGTTGACGGATCAGCGACGTGACGCCCATGGCCAGCAGGTTGAAACCGATGCCCATCACGATCTGGTTGGCTCGGGCCAGCACGGTGCCCAATGCCAGCACCACCGCCGCGAGAGTCCCGCCGAGCATGCCGATGGCCAGCGCCGCGACAGGAGAGCCAGTCATGGCCAGTCCCACCGCTGACGCAACGGCGCCGAACAGCATCAAACCTTCAAGGCCGATGGTGAAAACCCCCGCGCGTTCTGACACCAGTTCGCCCAGTGCCGCGAGCAAGACCGGCACACTCATGCGAACACCTGCGGCCAGAAACAGCGCGATCGTTACCGAGTTGAGGTCCATACAGGCTTTCCTTTGATGAGCATGACGCCGCTGATCACGGCCAGAAGAAGGATCGGCAAGCCGCTGAGCACGTCGGCCAGCGCCGCGGGGATCGACAGCGAACTTTGCAAGGCCAGGGCGGCGCTGTTGATCGCGCCGAAGTACAGCGACACGACCACTGCACCGAACGGTTCCAGGCCTGCGAGGAAGGCGACGGCCAGCCCTTCGAAACCGAGCCCCGAAGAGAAACCGTCGATCAGACGGTACTGCACGCCCAGCACTTCGAAAGCACCGGCCAGCCCGCCGATGGCGCCAGACAGCGCCATGCTCGACAGCGCCACCCGGCCCGCCGACTGGCCTTGCAAGCGCACGAAACCGGGGCTTTGGCCGCTGGCGCGTAGCTTCAGGCCGAACGCGGTGTGTTGCAGCAGGACCCAAATCGCGAGGGCGATGACCACCGCCAGAATCACGCCCAGATGCAGGCGAGTGCCGTCGATCAGCGGCACAAAGATGCCTTCCCGTGGCAGTTGTGCCGACATGTTGAAGGTCGACCCCACAGGGCGCATCGGACCCTGAACCAAATACTTCACGAAGTAGATGGCGATGAAGTTCATTAACAGCGTGACGATGATCTCGTCGGCGCCGCGCCACAGTTTCAGCACGGCCGGGATCAACCCCCACAACGCACCGCACAGTGCGCCACTAAGAATCGCCAGCGGCATCAGCAGCGGACCGATATCGCCAAACGCCAGGAAGGGCAGCATCGCGCCGATGGCCCCCATCTGTAGCTGGCCTTCACCCCCAAGGTTGAACAAGCCGCCACGAATGGCGATCAAGGCACCGAGGGCGACCAGCAGCCTTGGCGTCATGAACACCAGCGTGTCAGCCATGGCCCGCGCATCGCCGAACGCCCCTTCCACGGCCACGCGCATCGCTGACAGCACCGGAAAACCAAGCATCGCGATCAAGACCAAGCCCAGGATCAGCGAACCTGCGAACGCGCCGAGGGTGACCCGCAGCGAAAGGGGAACGCTGAGTTTCGCCAGTAACAGGCGCAGCGCCGCCATTTGTTGGGTGGGCTCAGGCATCGGCCGTCTCCAGTGCACTTGAATGGGATTGCCGACCGAGAGTCATCAACGGGCCGATAGCTTTGACGGACATTTCGGCGCCTTTGACTTCACCGGTCATTCGCCCGCCGTTGACCACCAGAATGCGGTCTGAAACGCGGATCAGTTCTTCGATGTTCGAGGAGATGACCACCACGCAGGTGCCGTTGTCGGCGGCTTGCGCCAAGCGCGTCAGAACCGCTTCGGCGGCGGCCACATCGAGGCCTCGCGTTGGCTGATACACCACGACGACGGACGCCGCCTGATCCAACGCGCGGGCCAGCACGATCTTTTGCTGATTGCCCCCCGATAGCGAGCGCGCTGGGGTGGCGTGGGAGTGCGTGCGAATGTCGGAGACATCGATCATCACCTTGGCCTGTTCGCCAACGGCGCCATGATCAAGCAGCCCGCCGCGACGGAATTCGCCTGCCATGATGCGTGGGTAGAGCAGGTTCTGAGCCACCGACAGGTCGAGCGACAGGCCTTCGTGGTGGCGATCCTGGGGCACCAGCGCCACGCTGATGTCCTGAGTGCTGTGCTTGAGCGAGCCGCTGTCCGGCTGACGCTGCCCGGCCAGCAGATCGAACAGCTCGGTCTGGCCATTGCCTTCGACACCTGCCACCCCGACGACTTCGCCTGCACGCAAGGTCAGGTCGATCTGATGCAGGCCCGGCGAGCCGCTCGAAGGACGTAGCGACACGTCACGCAATGCCAGGCATTCAGTGCCGGGCGTGCGCTCTGCGCCGATCCGGGCCGCGTTGGACACGGCATGCCCGACGATGCGTTCGACCAGCTGCGCCGAGTTCGTTTCAGCGATCAGGCCAGTGCCGTTGGTACGGCCACGCTTGAGCACGGTGTAGCGATCAGTATTGGCCAGCACCTCGTCGACGTTATGGGTGACCACGGCCACGGCGGTGCCTTGATCACAAATACGGCGCAGCGTGAAGTACAAATTATCGATTTCGGCAGGCGTCAGGATGGTCGACGGTTCGTCGAGCAACAGCACGCGCGTTTCGTTGACCAGCGCCTTGAGGATCTCGACCCGCTGCTGCAAGGCCAACGGCAATTGCCCGACCACGGCGGCTGGGTCCAGATCGATGCCGAAACGTTCCATAAAGGCGCGAGCGTCGGTGTGACGGCGAAACGCACTGCGCTTGGCGCCCTTGGCGACCAAAGCCAGGTTTTCGGTCACGGTGAAGGGCATGACCAGCTTGAAGTGCTGGTGGACCATACCGATCCCGTTGGCGATGGCATCAGCGGGGCGCCGGTGGACGACCTCGCGGCCCTCCATCAGCACGCCGCCTTCGGTGGGCTCATGCACGCCGTAGAGAATGTTCATAAGCGTTGATTTGCCGGCCCCGTTTTCACCCAGCAGGGCGTGGATGTCACCCGTGTGAAGGGCGAGCGACACGTTCTCCAGGGCGAGAAAGCCATTGGGGTAGCGTTTGGAAACGTGATCGAGCTGAATGATCGGGACTGGCATGTTCGTCACTCTTCAATCTTGATGTTGCCGGCCTTCAAGTCGTCCATGACTTTCGTGACCTTGGCTTGAACATTGGAATCAACGTGGGTAAACGGCATGACCAGCCCCCAGCCGTTGGAAGCCAGGTTTTCGGTGACGATGCGGTTGCCAAGCTTGCCCGCTGCGTAGTCCTCGCCGATGTCGGCGTAGGATTTTCTGAAGTTCATAACTGTGGAGGTCATGACCGAGTTGGGATACGCCTTCGACTGGTCGCCGTAGGAGCCGATGGTCAGGACGCCTTCTTCGTCGGCGGCCTGCTGCACCCCAGCGTCGGCGGTGTCGGCGGAAGGAATCACGAAGTCGGCACCGCGAGCGATTAGGCCGGTGGCAATCTCTTTGGCCCGTGCGACGTCAACGAACGAGCCGACGTAGGCTGAATCCACCTGCACCTTGGGATTGACGTACGCCGCGCCCTTTTTGATGAACTCAATGGTGCGTTCAGCCGAGGGAATCGGCTCGCCAGAGATGACTGCGATGTGCCCCGATTTACTGGCCGCTGCCGCCAGCGCACCGAGCACGAAACCGTATTCGTCCCAGTCCACCGACCACGCCGAGTAGTTGGGCAGGTTGGCGGTGGAACCTTCATAGGAATAGAGCACGAACTGGGTATTCGGGTAGGAAGGCGCCACTTCCTTGATCGCGGCCGAGTAGCCCGACGAGTGCGCGACGATGAGTTTCACGCCATCGGAGGCCAGTTGCCGCAGTGCTGCGGGCGCGGCTTCGTAGGAGGTGTTTTCCAGGTAGCTGGGCTTGAAGCCGTCTTTGTCGGCCATTGCCTTGAAGCCCGCGTAACCCGCGCTATCCCATGTACCTTGAGTGACTGTCTGAGTGAACAACGCGGCCACGCGCGGGGCGTCGGCTGCATTCGCTAATGAGCTCAAGCCCAGCGTGGTGGTGGCCGCGATCGCTAAGATTTGATGAACGTTCATGTCGAAACTCCTGGTCGCACCGCGACGATTGGCAAAGGGGCTGGCTTGAAGAATCTGTTCAGTCCTGCGGCAGAATCAGGGTCACGTCGATTTCGGCGAGCAGGTCTGCATCGGCAAGCCCGGCCACCACGACGAAGGTGCTGGCGGGCAGGTCGTAACCTTCGAAGAACGCCGAACGGGCGCGATGCAACGCCGGGATGGTTTCCCGAGACAACGCATAGGTGTTGAGCTTGACCACCACTTCCGGGCCGACCCCGAATGCAGCGAGAGCCAGGCCGATGTTTTCCCAGATCTTCTTCGCCTGGGTGTCGATGTCGCCTTTGCCGACCACGTTGCCGTCAGCGTCCCAGGCCACCTGGCCGGTCAGAAACACCGGTTGTCCGGCCCGCACCACCGCATGGTTGTAGTAGGTCTGCTGCTTGAGGCCTTTGGGGTTGCAGGGACCGATCTTCATCAGCGCTCCGCCTTTTGGTGGGCGCGTGCGTTGGTCTGCACGCCGTTGAGTTCGAGCACTTCCAGCACCTCGGTGCCTACGACTTTCAGGTCGTCGATGAAGTCGGGAACGATCACCGTCACGCCATCGAGCTGCGCGCCCTTGATGATTTCGGCGAGCTTGTTGCCGATGGTTTCCGGCGAGCCGACGAGGGCGGCGCGGGTCATGGAGTTGCGTTGTTCGCCCTGGGAGACGAACCGCTGGGCCATGGTGTTCTGCTTGAAGCTCTTGTCACCGGAGTATTCGCGGGTCTGGTTGTCCAGCGCGATGGTGTCTACGCCCGAGTCGTAAAGGGCGACGCGTTCGCGGGCTTCGGCGTCGGTGGCGCCGGGCACGATGGTGAACAGACCATAGGTCTTGAAATCCGTCTTGCCTTGTTGGGTCGCTAGTTCCTTGGCCCGCAGACCGGTCTTTATGAAGTCATCGTGATCGGAGCCCAGCATGAAGCTGCCGGTGCAGTGCTGCATGGTGAACAGGAAGCCACGGTCTGACGCACCCGCGCAGATGATCGGCGGCGGTGTGACGGGTTTCGGGTTGGACATGCAGTCGGTCAGTTCGTAGTGCTTGCCTTTGTGATCGACACGGTCCTCGGTCCACAGGCGCTTGAGCACGGTCAGCCACTCTTCAGCCATTTCATAGCGCTCGGAATGGTCGAGGTCTTTCCACAAACCCATCTGGCCCTGGTCGGTGGGGTTTGAGCCGGACACGATGTTCAGGCCAAAACGCCCGTTGGAAATCTGATCGAGCACCGCCGCCATCTTGGCCACGACGGCTGGGTGAAACACCATGGTGTGCACCGTGCCCCACACGCCGATGCGGCTGGTGGCTTCGGCGAGACCGGCCATGGTGGTCATGCTTTCCAGGGTGATGTCCCAGTGTTGCGAAGGGCCGCCGTAGCCGCGCCACTTGGCCATGGATAACGCGAAATCAAACCCCAGCGCTTCGGCCAGAATCGTGACTTGCTTGTTGTAGTCGTAGGTCGCAGGAAGCTGCGGGCTGGTGGTGGAGGTGATCCAGCCGCCGTTACCAACGGGCAGAAAAACACCGAACTCCACGCTTTTGCTGTCGTTGCCGGGCATGATGAACTCCTTGAATCAGAGGACTGAGGCTTCGGTTTTCAGGAGACCGATGCGAGATAAAAACTCGGAGACGAGGCCGTTGAACGTCGCGGTCTCGGTTTCCGAAAAACTGTGGCCGCCCTTGGGCACGATGCGCAGCTCGGCACTGGCGATGGACTCGGCCAGTAGGCGGGACTGATAGGGCGGCGTGAGAATGTCGTCCTCGGCGCAGACCACCAGGGTCGGGATGCGGATCATCGACAGCTGAGCCGTGGCGTCATGGGCCATGATCGCGTCGATGCGACGCAGGACGATTTCCCGAGCCGGGAAGTTGGCGACCGACGCCAGCAAGCCGGGAGAGAGCGACTCTGCGTGGTCACGGATGTGCTCAGGCGGATACAGAAACAGCGCGCTGCCGTGAACGTACTCATCCAGCGAGGTGCCTTCCAGCAGCGTCCGGCGCATCCGGAAACACCAATTGAAATGCGCATCGGATTTCGACCAGCTGGCGTATAGCACCATGCCAGCCAGCAGCTGAGGTTCACGGGCGCCCAGTAGCTGGCCGATCGCACCCCCGGTGGAATGGCCGATCAGCACGGGGCGGTCTAGTTCCAGCCCTTCGATCAACGCCTGAAGGTCATCGGCCAGCGTCTTGATGCTGTACGGTTCGTCCGGGTGGTCAGATTTGCCGGCGCCGCGTTGGTCGTAGGTCACGACGGTGAAGTGCTTGGCAAACAGTTCGACCTGAGGTGCCCAATAGCCGCCGGCGCCGCCAAGTCCGGAGACGAAAACCAGCGCGGGTCCACTGCCTTGAACCTGGTAGTGGGTCTGGATTCCATTGGTAAACATGCTCGGCATCTCGCTTCCCCTGGTCGGTTTTGTCGCGAATGTCAGATGGGTAATCTTCGCGGATGACTATTTATTGCACGGGGAATAGGGCGGTACGTAACTGCGATTGCTGCATGCCATGTTGCCCAAATTCGAACACCCTCACGCCGGGTGACCTAGCGGGAAACGGCTCTTGAGAAACTTGAGAAAAGCGTTGGTGGCGTAGCTCGGCACCCTCTCCTGGTGCACGCAGACCGCCGAGCGCACGTTTCTGAACGCGTCGAGGTCGATGGGAATCGCCTTGAGCAATCCGGCGTCGATCTCTCGCCGTGCCGAGATCTCCGGACCGATCGTCACGCAGGCGCCGAGTACCGCTGTGGCCCGGAGAATGTCCAGATTGTTGGCTTCGACGATGATGCGTGGCTTGAGTTGACGAGCCTCCGGGGTACGGTCGAACAACTGACGTAAACCGAAGCTTGGGCGAGGGAGAGCGAGCGGCCTTTTGCACAGTTGCTGCATGGTCACCACGGGTTCGCAGGCCAGCTCATCGTGCTCGGCGACCAGGCAAACCACGGGCTCCCTGCGTTCAGCCACCACACTGATCTCAAAGCGCAGCTCTGGGTTGTAGATGATGCCAATGTCGGTTTCATCGCGGATCAGCGCCTCGACGATGAGGTCGCTGGAGCACGTAGTGACCTGAAAATCGATGCGTGGGTGCAGTTGAAGAAAGGCCGCGATCGTTTCAGGGAGGAAGCTCGACAGTACACCTTCCATCGCATGGATTTTCACCTCGCCCTGATCCAGAGAGCGAAACGCGGCGATGCCTTCGCGTACACGCTCCAGGTCGCGAAACAGGGTTCGGGTGTAACGCTCCAACATGACGCCTGCGGCAGTCAATTCCACACCCGTATTGGTGCGTTCCAGCAGTGGCGTGCCCAGTTCATGTTCAAGCAGGGCGATTTGTCGGCTGACGGCGGAAGGTGTGACGTGCAAACGGTCGGCGGCGCGGCGGATCGCTTTGGATTGTACGACTTCGTTGAAGTATCTGAAGGCGGTGAAATTCAAGGTGTTCTCCAGACCGACCTTGGGGTGCGGATGCGTCTACCGTTGTGATCTGGTCAACAGTCAAGACGAACGGATTCGGTGCATTAGCCCGATCAGGCAGCGCATTGCGTCATCCAAGGTGTCGAGTGGGACGGCGGGCCGAAGGTCCTTGGCCGGATACTGAGCAGCTCAGCATCAGTGCCCATGCACAAGATGTGCCCTGGAGTTGCCAGACTATCGGCCTCGAAGTCGTCATAGGACTGGATGCCTCTTTAGATGCGCTGCTTACTCTGGCTGGCTACCCCCGCCGTGAGGGCGCGTGAGGAGCTAGTTCGAGACGCATACTTTTGAGTTGGGATGCCAGTTTGAACTGGCTTTCTGCGTGGCAGCCTGCTTGCCGACTAGACCGCTTTCGACCCATTACTGACGCTCCCTATCGACCTTTGAGGTAGATGAGCCACGCTATGGCAGCTGCGAGAGAGGCGAGCAATACCAAGCCCCGATGGCGACTGCCAGGCCCCATGCGAAACCGCTCTCTCCCTTGAAGCGGCCGCCGGTCAGCAAGCTCAGCAAAACGCCAATACGATGCGCAAGCAGCTTGATTACCACATCTGATATGAAGTCCATCTGTTCTCGTTTTATGTTCACCTGCTGGAGGGAGGCCACTCGGGGCTGGTGCGGCTGAATCGGCCGTCACAATGGAGAAAGTCAACCGATCCGGTCGGCGAAAGGGGGGCAAACACCGCATTCGATCCGGGGTGATGCCCCAGAATTTCATCATCTGTTTGCCACCGATGATGAGACATGCAAACCACCTCGACCGTCCTCATGGTTCGTCCAGCCTGCTTCGCATTCAATGCGGACACTGCAGGCAACAATCCTTTTCAGCACGATGACCTGGATCCCGTCCAGGTAAGAGTTCTAGCCTTAAACGAGTTCGACGGCTACGTGGCAGCGCTGCGTGATCAAGGGGTTCGGGTGCTGGTGGTGCAGGACACGGAAGTTCCGCATACCCCCGACTCGATCTTCCCCAATAACGGCTTCAGTACCCACCCGGATGGCACGCTGGTGCTGTATCCGATGCAAGGTGAGAACCGCCGGCTGGAGCGGAGTAAGGGGATTGTGCCAGCGCTTTGTGCGTTCGCCATCCACACCACGCTGGATCTGACGGCAAATGAGCAACAACAGCGTTTCCTCGAAGGTACTGGCAGTCTGGTGCTGGATCGTGTGGCTCGAATCGCATATGCGTGCCGTTCGATTCGCACCCACGATGCCTTGCTCGATGAGTTCGCCGAGCAGATGGGATACCGCGTGGTGGCATTCGATGCAGTCGACCGACAGGGCGTTCCGATCTATCACACCAACGTGATGATGAGCGTTGGCAGTGCCTTGGCGCTGGTTTGTTTAGCCAGTGTTGCCGATCCGAAGCAACGACAGAATCTGCTGCGCACTTTGCAGGACTGCGGCAAACACGTGCTGGATCTGAGCCTTGATCAGTTGGAGCGTTTCGCCGGCAACATGCTGCAGGTACACAACGATCAAGGCGACGCCTTGCTGATCATGTCGCGCAGCGCCTGGCGTTCACTTTCTCCAGAGCAGCGCACTTGCATTGAACTTCATGTGTCCCCCTTGGTAGTCGCCATCGACACCATTGAGCGGGTAGGAGGGGGCAGCGCCCGTTGCATGCTGGCGGAAATCTTTCTCCCACATAACGAGGTGCAGTTATGAGCGTTCGCGCGGATTTTGACCGGTTGATGGTGCCCACCTATGCCCCGGCCCCCTTTGTCTTGGTGCGAGCCGAAGGTTCGCGTGTTTGGGACAGTGAAGGGCGCGAGCGTATCGACTACACCGGAGGCATCGCTGTCAACGTGTTGGGCCATTGCCACCCGGTGCTGGTCGAGGCGTTGCGCAAACAGGTCGGCGAGATGTGGCATGTCTCCAATGCGTACACCAACGAGCCTGCGCTACGCCTGGCCCGCCGTTTGACGGAGGCGACGTTTGCCGAGCGAGTGTTCTTCTGCAACTCGGGGGCGGAAGCCAACGAGGCAGCATTCAAGCTGGCGCGCCGGGTGGCTTTTGATCGTGGCGGTGCTGGGCGGTACGAGATTGTCGCGGCCCACGGCAGCTTTCACGGGCGTTCATTGTTTACCGTCAGCGTCGGCGGGCAGCCCAAATATTCGCAGGGCTTCGGCCCCGCCATCGAGGGCATTCGTCACGTGCCGTTCAACGACCTCGATGCCCTGAGAACGGCGGTTTCCGGCAGCACCTGTGCGGTCGTGCTTGAGCCAGTGCAGGGCGAAGGCGGGGTGATACCCGCTGACCGTGAATACCTGCAAGGCGCCAGGGACATTTGCGACGAACACGGCGCCTTGTTGGTTTTTGACGAGGTGCAGACCGGGGTAGGGCGCGTCGGTGAGCTTTACGCCTATCAGCATTACGGCGTGACGCCGGACATCCTGACCAGCGCCAAGGGCCTGGGCGGTGGCTTTCCAGTGGGGGCCATGCTCACGCGTGCCGAACTCGCCGCGCATTTTCCTCCTGGCACCCATGGCACCACTTACGGCGGCAATCCGCTGGCGTGCGCGGTGGCGGAGGCGGTGCTGTCGGTAGTCGATACCGATGAGGTGCGCCAGGGTGTTATGCAGCGTCGTGCCGCGTTCGTCGACCGGCTCGACGCACTTGCGCTCAAGCACGGCATGTTCGGGCCTGCGCGCGGGCTGGGTCTGTTGATCGGCTGCCCCTTGCTCGACAACTGGAAAGGGCTGGCCAAGGTTATCGTCACGGCAGCTGCCGAGGAGGGTGTGCTGTTGCTCCAGGCTGGGCCTGATGTGTTGCGGTTCGCACCGAGTCTGGTGATCGACTCTGCAGACATCGACGAGGGTCTATTTCGGCTGGATCGTGCATTGAGCAAGATCAGAGAGGCTCGGGCATGAGTCAATGGATCGTTCGCCCAGCCCGACTTGCTGATTTGGATAGGCTTCATCGTCTGGCACAGCAGAGCTTGGTCGGGGTGACATCATTACCGGATGATCAAGCAAGGCTCGAGCAGCGGTTACATCGTTCCGAGGCATCGTTCGCCAGTGAAGTGGACTATCCCAGTGAGGAAGATTACCTGTTCGTGCTGGAGGATGGGGTCAGTGGCCAATTGCTCGGATGTGCCGGAGTTCAGGCCAATTGCGGTTTCAGCCAGCCGTTTTACAGTTTCCGTCACGATGTGTTCGTACATGCGTCGCCATCGCTGGGGATCAAGCACAAGGTGCACGCCTTGTCGCTGTGCCACGACCTTGGTGGTAACAGCTTGCTCAAGGGCTTTCATGTGACGTCAGCCTTGCGCGAGGGGCCAGCCTCACAGCTTATGTCCCGAGCCCGCTTGCTGTTCATTGCTGCACATCGCCGCCGGTTCTCTTCACGATTAGTAGCCGAAATGGTGGGTCATACCGATGAGGACGGGCATTCGCCGTTTTGGGATGCTCTTGGCCAACACTTCTACGGCATGCCCTACGCCCAAGCTGAGGCGCTGGACGCTTCCACCAATCGCACCTATTTCGCCGAGCTGCTGGCGCATTACCCGATTTATGTGTCGTTGTTGTCGGAGCAAGCGCAGGGGGTAATTGGGCAGGTACATGCCGGCGCCAAACGACCTTACGACATCTTGTTGCGCGAAGGCTTCGAGAGCGAGCGCTACGTTGACGTCTACGACGCCGGGCCGACCCTGGAAGCCAACACGGCTCAGGTACGCAGCGTGTATGACAGCCATGTCGTGCCGTTGCGTATAACCAGTCATATCTCCATGCCCACTGCGCCGGCTTGGCTAGTGAGTAATCAGCGGTTGGCGGGTTATCGCGCAGTGATCGTCCGCAGCAACTGGCTAGCCGGACGTCCATTGGCGATCAGCGCGGTCGAAGCCGCTGCGTTGCAGCTAAACGAAGGCGACCACGTGCGCCTGGCAAGGTTGTAGGAGAACAGCATGATCGTACGTCCCGTTCGTCAAGATGACTTGCCCTCACTGCTGGAGCTGGCGCGCAGTGCAGGTTCCGGATTGACCACCTTGCCTGCTGACCTGGAGCGCCTGGCCCACCGTGTCGGCTGGGCGGAAAAAACGTTCGCCGGAGCGGTGGAGCGCGCCGATGCGGACTACCTGTTTGTCATGGTGGATGATGATGACCAGGTGCTGGGTATTACCGGTCTCGCCGGGGCCGTCGGGCTGCGTGAGCCCTGGTACAACTACCGGGTCGGCATGACGCTCAGCGCTTCACCAAAACTGGGCATCTATCGGCCAATCCCCACGCTGTTTCTGGTGAACGACCTATGCGGCCTTTCGGAGGTGTGCTCGCTGTTCCTGCGCGCCGATAAACGTGTCAGCACCAATGGCAAGTTACTTTCGAAATCCCGGTTTCTGTTTCTCGCCGAGTTCGCCCATCTGTTCAGTGAGCGGATCATTGCCGAGATGCGCGGGGTGTCCGATGAGGAAGGGCGCTCGCCTTTTTGGGAGGGGTTGGGCAGGCATTTTTTCAAGATGCCGTTCGCGGAGGCCGACTACCTGACCGGCATTGGCAACAAAGCGTTCATTGCGGAGCTGATGCCGCGCTTTCCGTTGTACACGCCTTTGTTGCCGGAGGCTTCACGGGCGGTGATAGGCAAGGTGCATTGTCACACGGAAGCGGCTTTACGCCTGTTGCAGGGCGAAGGGTTCAGTCATCGCGGATACGTCGACATTTTCGATGGCGGTGCTGTGATCGAATGCGAAACCTCGCAGATTCGCGCCGTTCGGGATAGTCAGACTCTGGTTCTCTCGGTCGGCACTCCGGATAACGGCGAGGACTACTTGATCTTCAATCGCAGTTTGGCTGATTGCAGGATCACCTGCGCCCCTGCACGTCTCGCGGCGGGCAGCTTAGTGGTCAGCGCGACCACTGCTAGGCGCCTGAAACTCGATGCCGGTGCACAAGTGCGTGCCGTGCCATTAAGTGTGTCTTCATCGCACGCCCATTTGAGGGAACACCTGTCATGACCACACATTACATCAATGGCCAATGGTGCTCGGGCCAAGGGCAGTCCTTCAGCTCTGTTAACCCGCTGGATCAAGCATCATTGTGGCGAGGCCAGGAAGCGGACGAGCTCCAGGCAAATCAGAGTGTAGCCGCCGCTCGTGAGGCATTCGAAGGCTGGGCGTGCTTGACCAATCTTGAGCGCGCCGGGTATGTCCGGCAGTTTGCCCAAGTACTGGAACGCAATGCCGAGTCGCTTGCCATCGCCATCGGTGAAGAAACTGGAAAGCCGCTGTGGGAGGCCCACACCGAAGTTGCGAGCATGGTGGCCAAGGTCGAGATATCGATCCGAAGCCAAGCCGAGCGAGCCGGCGAGCGCCATACTGAAATGACCGATGCAAGCGTCTCACTGCGTCACCGACCTCATGGTGTTATCGCGGTGTTTGGCCCCTACAATTTTCCTGGTCATTTACCTAACGGTCATATCGTTCCGGCGTTGCTGGCAGGCAATACCGTAGTGTTCAAGCCCAGTGAGCTTACGCCCCGGATTGCCGAACTCACCATGCACTGCTGGATACAGGCCGGGCTGCCCAAGGGCGTGTTGAATCTGTTGCAGGGCGGACGTGAGACCGGTATCGCTCTGGCCAATCAAGCCATCGATGGTCTGTTCTTCACCGGTTCAAGTGTCACCGGGGCAGCCTTGCATCGACAGTTCGCAGGCCGTCCTGAATGTTTGCTGGCGCTTGAGATGGGGGGCAACAACCCGTTGATAGTCGAGCCGGTGACTGATCTGGACGCTGCGGTGTACACCATCATCCAGTCCGCATTCATTTCCGCCGGTCAGCGTTGCACTTGTGCCCGACGTTTACTGGTGCCACAGGGAGAATGGGGTGAACGGCTTTTACAGCGATTGGTTGAGGTTGCCCGGAGCGCGCGCATTGGTGCGTTCGATGAGCAACCGGCGCCGTTCATGGGAACTGTGATTTCGCTAGCGGCCGCCCATCAGTTGCTCCGGGCGCAACTGGGGTTGCGTGAACACGGCGCAAAGGTGTTGTTGCCTATGACGCAACCCGATGCGCAATCGGCCTTACTGACCCCTGGGATCGTCGATGTCACAAGTCTTGCCGAGCGACCGGACGAAGAGTTCTTTGGGCCGTTGTTGCAGGTCATTCGGTACAGCGACCTGGACAGTGCCATCAAGGAAGCCAACAACACTCGGTTCGGTTTGGCTGCGGGGATGATTTCGGATTCACCAGCGTCGTTCGAGCGCTTCAGCGTGTTGAGCCAAGCGGGCATCGTGAACTGGAACAAGCCGTTGACCGGTGCTTCCAGCAGTGCGCCGTTTGGTGGTGTGGGCGCCTCTGGCAACCACCGCCCCAGTGCGTGGTACGCCGCAGATTATTGTGCGTGGCCAGTTGCCTCACTCGCGGCTGATCAACTGACGCTACCAGCGGTGTTGGCGCCGGGGGTGCAGTTGTGAGCCTGGGTGAGCTGTTGCCGATCACCCTGTCGAACGAGTTGCCTGCGATCACCCGCCAGCCGCTGGATAATGGCGTAGTGCTGCGCTGGGTGGCCGAAGGCGTGCTACGAGTCGATCCCCCGCTGCCCGGCACGTGGCACCTGTTGCTATCGGCTGGTGTGCATGGCAATGAAACGGCGCCTGTGGAGTTGCTGGACCGTTGGCTGCGCAGGATCGTAGCGGGCGAAATTGTTCCGCGTCATTCGCTGATGTTGATGCTGGGAAATCCTGCGGCATTACGCGCGGGAACCCGATATGTCGAGCAGGACATGAACCGCCTGTTCAATGGTGCACATCTGCAAAGCCCAGGCTTGGAGGGCAGGCGAGCTGCTCGATTGGAACGCTTGGCAAGCGCTTTCTTTGAAGGTGCAACCGCCGGACTGCATTACGACCTACATACCGCGATCCGCCGCTCGCGTTTCGAAAAATTCGCGCTTTACCCCTGGCAACCAGACCGCTCTCTGCCGGACGCTGAATACCTGCGATTGGCAGTAGCCGGTATGCAGGCGGTGCTGAGTCATGAGCGTCCAGGTCACACATTTTCAGCATTCACTTCCCAAATCCCTGACGTGGAGAGTTTCACCCTGGAGCTTGGAAAGGCACGCCCTTTCGGCGCAAATACCGGTTTGGACACTGCGGCGTTCGAGCAAGCAATTACGGCGTTAAGCGAAGCTCGTGAGATGGCCACCCATCCTGACCTTGCTTTACCGCCGCGAATGCGGGCGGCCAGCAGTCTGATCAAACTCAGCGATGCCTTCCGTTTCCATCTTGACGATGAAGTGGAGACTTCAAACCACTGGCACCGGGCGCGCTCATTGCGGTGGACGGCTCGCGGCGTTGGTACGTCGAGCACGACAGGGCCTACCTTCTCTTCCCTAACCCAGACGTGGCAATCGGACAGCGCGCTGGATTGATCGTGGTGCATGAGGAGGGCATTGCGCCCGAATGCGGTGCAGAAAGGAACGCGATAAATTGACTATAAGTTCACTGACGAGAAGTTCTGTTTCGTATTTGGCAACCGTTAACCGCTGAAATAACCCACGTATGCAGGTTGTTCGCCATGCTTTGAAAGCTGGCCTGTTAATTGCTGGATAACAAAAAAGTACTTATCAGGTAACTGGCGATCATCATGTCAAAAACCCCGAAGGCCCAAAACCGTGCGATTGATGCGCCCCCCATCGGCATTGAGGGTTTCAACGTAGGAAGCCGTTTGCGCGCGGCTCGTCAAGCCAAAGGCTTGTTGATTGAGGATGTGGCGCAGCGTGTGGGAGTGAGTAAGTCGTTCATCAGTCGGTTCGAGCGGGACGTCGTGCAGGCATCAGTAGCGACCTTGCTCCGAGTCTGCGACGCCATCGGGATCAAGCCCGCCGAGTTGTTCTCGCCGCCTTCCACCGCATTCGTTCCAGCGGGCGAGGGCACGCCAATCAGTCTGGGCGGCGAGAAGATGCGCGAATACCTGATAGGCGGCGCGGGCAACGAACACATGATGGCGCTGTATTCAATCATTGAACCAGGCGGGGGTTCGGGGGATGAAACCTTCACCATCAAAGCTGACACCGACATGGTTCACGTGCAAACCGGCCAGATGGAAATGCGTGTGGGCGGGGATGTTTATCTGTTGAAGGCTGGGGACACTTTGACTTTCCCACCCACCATTGCTCACTCGTGGCGAAACCCGTCGGAGGACGAAACCTGTACCGCTTTGTGGGTGATCGTGCCTCCACCTTTTTGAGTGGTTGGATTTCAGGTTCATTTTAATTAGAGATCATGATGGACAAGCTAATCGTCACTGACCTGCACAAGCGCTATGGCGCCCATGAAGTTATCAAAGGCATCAGCCTCAATGCCAAGGCAGGCGACGTGGTGAGCATCATTGGCTCCAGCGGTTCGGGCAAAAGCACTTTTCTTCGTTGTATCAACCTGCTGGAGCGCCCTCACAAAGGCGAGATCCGCGTTGGTAACGAGTTGCTGGCGACGACCGTCGACCGCCGTACCGGCGAGCTGATGGCAAGTGATGCGCGTCAGTTGCAACGGATCCGTGCCCAACTGTCGATGGTATTTCAGAACTTTTGCTTGTGGTCTCACATGACCGTTCTCGAAAACGTCATGGAGGCGCCGATGCACGTGCGCGGTCTGACTCGATCCGAGGCACGAGAGTTGGGTGAGGCGAATCTGGCCAAGGTCGGGCTGCTGCCCAAGTCCTTCGGACAGTACCCGGCTCATCTGTCCGGTGGGCAGCAGCAACGGGTCGCGATCGCTCGTGCGCTGTGCATGGAGCCCGAAGTGATGCTGTTTGATGAACCCACCTCGGCACTGGATCCCGAGCTGGTAGGGGAAGTGCTAAAGGTCATGCAGGCGCTGGCCGAAGAGGGCAGAACCATGGTGGTCGTGACTCACGAAATGGGCTTCGCCCGTAATCTCTCGACTCAAGCCCTGTTTCTGCACCGGGGCTTGATTGAGGAGCAGGGCCATCCGGGCGAGTTATTTGACCGTCCACAGAGTGAGCGTTTGCAGCAGTTCCTCTCTGGCCGCCTGAAGTAAGCGAGTAGAGCCTGATGACCACTACGCCCAACGGTTCGGCTGCAAGTCTCGATCGCATCGACCTTGCGATTCTCGACGTACTGCGGCGCGATGGCCGGATTAGCTATCAGAAACTCTCTGAACGTGTGCACCTCACGCCGCGCCCGTGTCTTGAGCGTGTACGCAAGCTGGAACAGCGTGGATTCATCAGAGGTTACAGCGCGGTGGTCGACGAACAGCTGGTCTCACCAGGGCTTTGTTTGCGGGTGCTGGTCGCGCTTTCCAACCAGAGTGGGCGGGCTGCTCAGCGCGCATTTGAGACATGTGTGCGCGAGTGCGTCCAAGTCACCGAATGCCACTTGGTCAGCGGCGCCTTCGATTACACCCTGCGTATGCACTGCAGGGACATGAATCATTACCTGCAGGTGACCGAGCAGTGGCTTAACGATGCCAGCCTGCATATCGACAAGCTGGTGAGTCACCCGGAGCTGACCAGTATCAAGTTATCCAATGGGCCGCCTACGCGACCGATTCCGCTGTAACCGTTTCAAGCAACAACCGAATGCGCTGTCTATCGCGCCCCTAACGACCGGTTTTAACCCGGTCGTAGCGGCATGCTGGCAGCCATAAAAAGACCAGCACCACGCGTATTGACTCTGCCCCAACACACGACTCGACAGGAAATGCACATGACTTCCAAGTACAAATTGCTGTTCGCCGCCATGGCTCTGGTGATCTCGGGCAGCGCCGTCGCCGGCGACACCGTCACCATTGCTACCGATGCAACGTTCCCACCCTTCGAATCGGTCGATGCCAACGGCAAGCTGGTGGGTTACGACATCGAACTGGCAGAGGCTGTCTGCAAAGAGGCCAAGCTGGATTGCAACATCATCGGCGCCGCCTGGGAGGGCATGATCCCTGGCCTGATCAGCAAGAAATACGACGCGCTGATTTCTCAGCTGACAGTCACCGACGCACGCCGCAAGGCCATGGCGTTCAGTGAAGTGTATGAGTTGCCGACCTTTCGTTTCGTTGCACGCAAAGGCACGAATCTGACCATCACCCCGGACGGCCTGAAGGGCAAGACCATTGCCGTGCAGACCGGTACGCCGATGGATGCCTACGTCACCAAGAACTTCCCCGGTAGCACCATCAAGCGCTACGCCGGCGGCAGCGAGCCTTATCTGGAACTTGCGGCGGGCCGTGCCGATGTCCATCTGAGCTACGAAGCGCAGATTCTCTACAGCTTCCTACGCAAGGACGAAGGCAAGAACTTCGAACTGGTCGGCCCACGCCTGACCGGCAAGGACGCGCCAGAGTTCGGTGAAGGGGTGGCGATTGCCATCAACAAATCCAACAAGGCTTTGGTCGAGCGCATCGATGAAGGGCTCAAAGCTGTGCGTGACAGCGGCCAGCTCGACAAGCTCGATGCCAAGTACTTCGGCCCTCAAGAGTAAGCACGATGCTGAGCGACTACATCGCAACCGTCCTCGGCGCAGGCTGGATCAGCCTGCAACTGGCATTCATCTCGCTGGTACTGGCGGTCGTGCTGGGTTTGCTCGGCGCGCTTTGCAAACGCTCCGGCAGCCGTGTGCTGCGCTTCATGGTGGGCGTCTACACCACAGTCGTACGCGGCGTTCCTGATCTGGTGCTGATGCTCCTGATCTTCTACAGCTTTCCGGCCTTGCTCAACCAGTGGTTCGAATCCATGGGCTCGATGTACACCGTCGAGTTCAGCCCCTTCGTCGCTGGCTGCGCAACGTTGGGACTGATCTTCGGTGCGTACATGACTGAGACCTTTCGAGGAGCACTGCAAGGCATTCCGCATGGCCAGGTCGAGGCAGCGTATGCCTATGGCCTGGGGCGAGTACGCACGTTTCGCAGCATTGTGCTGCCGCAAATGATCCGGTTGGCCCTTCCCGGTTTCACTAACAACTGGTTGGTACTGGTCAAGGCGACTGCTCTGGTTTCGCTGCTGGGCTTGCAGGACATCATGTTCCGCGCACGCGGCGCCGCTGAGGCAACTGGCAAGCCGTTCACGTTCTACCTGTTGGCGGGCGGTTTTTACCTGGCGATCACGGTGCTGTCGCTGGGTGTGTTGGTCTGGGTCGGACGTCGGTACTCCATGGGTGTGAAGGAGTTGAGCCGATGAGTTGGGATGTCATTGCCGATAACTTCGCACGGTTTCTCGACGGCGCGCAGCTTACGTTGCTGCTGACGGTCATCGCGCTGGGAATCGCTTTCACCTTATCGATCGTTCTGGCGTTACTGCGCGATTCGCCTCGCTGGTGGCTGCGCCACATGATTGGTGCCTATACCCTCGTGTTTCGCGGTACGCCGCTGCTGATCCAGCTGTTTCTGATCTACTACGGCTTGGCGCAGTTCGAGATGTTGCGTCAGAGCTTCGTTTGGCCGTGGCTGTCGAGCCCGCTGATCTGCGTGCTGATCGCCTTCGTGCTGAACACGACCGCGTACACCACTGAAATCTTCGCCGGTGGTCTGCGTCATCTGCCGCCTGGCGAGATCGAAGCCGCGCGCGCCTACGGCATGTCGCCATGGACACAGGCGCGACGGATTTTGTTGCCGGCGATGCTAACCCGGTCGCTGTCGCTGTATGGCAACGAGACCATCATGATGCTGCACGCCACGTCTTTGGCCAGCACCGTGACCCTGATGGAAATCACCGGTGTCGCGCGCAACATCACCCTCAATTACTACATCCAGTTTGAGCCCTACGTCACGGCGGGGGCCCTCTATCTGCTGCTGACCTTCGTGCTGGTCGGTGCTTTCCGTTTCGCCGAATGGCGCTGGGCTGCCTACCTGCAGCCTCGCCGTGGCTGATTTCAACCTTCTGCAAGAGTGATCAATGATGAGTGAAAAACGCGGTTTCGACCTGCTGGGCGTACCTTTCGATGGCGAATCCACCCTCGGCTGGCCCGGTTCCCGGTTCGCCCCCGCCAAGGTGCGCGAGGCGGCCAAGTGGATCAACATGCGTATCCAGCAGGGCAAGGTCTACTGCCTGGAGACCGACAGCTTCATGGACGTGGGTGAGAATCTGTTCACCGACTGCGGTGACGTGGCGGTAGTGCCCCACGACACTCAGAAGACTTTCGATGCGACCAGCGCCGCCGTGCAACAGTCCATCGCCAATGGCCGTGTGCCTATCGTCATCGGCGGCGACGACAGTCTTCTGTTTCCTGTAGCGCGCGGTGTGCATGACGCCTTACCCGGGCGCATTGGCATCATTCACTTCGACGCTCATCTGGATTTGATGGACGAGAGTCCGAAGCAAGGTCGCTACAGTCAGTCGAGTGGCATGCGCCGCGCCCTCGAACTGGATCGGGTTCAGGCCGCCGATTGCATTCAAGTGTGTGAGCGTCACTTCAACTTCCCGGCATCGGGACAGTTCAAACACGATTACGGCCTGGTTCACATTTCAGCACGTGAAGCTCTTCGTTTGGGCCCGGTGGCAACGGTTGAGCGCATTTTGGAGCGCGTGAAGGGCGCCGATCATATCTATCTGTCGTTCGACATCGATGCGATCGACCCTTGCTACGCGCCAGGTGCCGGTGCGCATGAGCCGGGTGGGATCAGCTCTGATGAAGCATTGCAGATGATCGAGCTGCTGGCTCCGCATTGCGATGCGATGGCGATTACCGAGGTCAATCCGAGCACCGATGTGGGCACCATGACCTCGACCCTGGCGGCGTATCTGGCGTTCACGTTTGCTGTGTACGGTAGCCAACGCAAGGACTGAAGTCCCGATTGAACCACCTTTGATCTCACACACACAATCAACGTTCTTTCGGGGCTTGCAATGCGAATCAGAGTTGAGCGGCTGCAGGAAATTTATAAGAAATTTGCACTGAGCTATGGCGCTAATGATGCTGATGCTCAGGTTTTCGCCGACTGTCTGTTGCGAGCCGATCTGCGCGGCCACAACACACAAGGTATCGGGCTGGCTCCCTATCTTGAAGAGTTGTTCGCCAGCGGCGTGACTCGTTTTGGCCAGGCTTTCGAGGTGGTTAAAGAGTCTCCCGCTACGGCATTAGTCGATGGTCACGCTGGGGTTGGTCAGATCATCTCTACTCGCGCAATGTCCATGGCCATCGAAAAGGCTAAAGCAGTGGGGATTGGGCTTGTGACGGTGCGTAACTCAGGTGACTGCGGGATGGCATCCAATTATGCGATCCAGGCGATGGAGCAAGGGTTGATTGGTATTTCCATGAGTACCGGCCCCTCTTTGGTAGCCCCGTGGGGTGGTCGCGATGCACGTTTCTGCACTAACCCGCTGGCACTGGCCGTCCCTGCTGGAAGCAAGGATCCCATTGTCCTTGATATGGCGACCAGCGCCTGCTCGATGGGCGCAGTGGTTCTGGCTGCTCGGGATGGCGTCTTGCTGGATGGCAAGAGCGTGGTTGATGGAGAGGGCGTTTACACCGATGACCCTTCCCGAGTGATCCTCAACAACATGCACCGAGAGTCGCGGATGTCCGGCGCGCTTCTGCCCGCCGGGCCGAAAGGATTCGGCATGGTGTTGTTGGTCGAGCTACTGGCGGGTCTGTTGAGCGGCGAGCGATCCTGGGAGAACGAGACCGTGGCCACTTCGCAGGAGCGTCCGGCACACTACTCGCAGACGTTTATTGCCATCTCTATCGAGCATTTTCATGTGCCGTCCGCGTTCCTCGCAGCAGCCGAGCGGATGGTCGAAACACTTACAGGCAGTCGCCCAGCAGAGGGTTTTACGAAGGTTCGCCTTCCTGGTACCGGTGCTGTCGATAAGGAAGATGATTACCGGAAAAATGGAGTCATCGTGCGCGAAGAAGAGTGGGAAATGCTCGTGGCAATGGCTTCTCGTCTTGGGGTCGAAGTACCTGCGGCCTGAATCGGGGAGATTTCAATGAAGCGAACCAGGTATCGATTGCGCGTCACAGACGTACACGTAGGAGGTGATGTCCACCAAATCATACTGGGAGGCATCGGTTCGATACCGGGGCAAACAGTACTGGAACAACGTGACTTTCTACGTGATCGGGCGGACGATTTGCGCCGCATTGTTCTGGATGAGCCTCGTGGAGGGCATCCCTCGCACTTCGCCGATCTGGTGTTGCCTGCGAAAGATCCTTCTGCAGCTGCCGGGTTCGTGATCATGGAGTATCTGGGATACCCGCTATTTTCCGGGTCAAACACCATGGCAACTGCGATCGCATTGGTGGAAGAGGGCCATATCCCGTTATCTGATGGCTTACATACGCTCATGCTCGAATCGCCGGGAGGGTTGGTCGGGGTCGAAGTTGAATTGAGCGCAGCCAAAGTCATATCGGTTACGTTCCGACCGGACGACACGGCCAGCTTGATTGCAAGCGACTTGTCAGTGATGGTTGAAGGGCGTGGCGAGGTTGTTTACGACTTGGTGTGGGCTGGTTGCTGGTACGCCGTGGTCTCTGCAGAGCGATATGGCTTTGACCTAAACCGTGACGAAGAGGCCGCGCAGGGTCAGTTTGCTTACGAGCTCATGGAAGCTTTGGCATGGCTTGAAAACCCCAGACATCCCGTGCTTGGCGACCAGGGTCGCGTGGCACTGGTTCTGTTCGCCGCGACACCGACGATCGGCTCGACGACTGACTTCACTCGTCGCATTTCTCCTGTTGTCTACCCTCGTTCGGTGTCGCGCTGCCCAGCCGGCACAGGGACAACTGCGGCAGTGGCGCAAATGGTAGCGAAAGGTCTGATGTCGCGGGGTCAGACCCTCGAAGCCGTGAGCAGCTGGGGCACTTCTTTTCGCGGGGATTGCTATCACATACAGCCAGATCTCGGGGTTCGTGTTGCAGTATCTGGCCACGGCTGGATCATATGTCGGAAAGAAATAATCCTCGATTCGACAGATCCTTTGACCCCCGTTGCAACAATACGCAAATTACTCTCTGACTGTTTCTGAAAAAAAGTCGAGCGCACATGGGAAAACACGCTCTTTGATTTTTCTCAGTGGCAGATGACTTCACCGAGCACCTCCTCAGAGTTTTGTTTTCGAGCAAAGCTCGCCAGCAGCCGATAACGCTTCAAAGCAGGGAAGTCAGAAGTTTAAACAGTCTCGGCAGGAGCCCGAGAGGGGCAGCGACATCCGGCCCCTACCCGTATTAGGCTTCTTGCACCTTACTCTGGATATATACAGTCTGACTGTATATATTTGCTCTTCAAATATTGTGGAACTTGGAGGCGTCATGTCGGCAGCGAACAAATCTATCGTCTGTGATTTCAACCTTGAGGTCATTGAGAAATGCAACCGCGAGGCCTTCGAAATGCTCGTCGCCGAAGACTTCACCAACCACTCGGTAGCCGCCGGGCAGCCCAGCGGCCGGGAGGCGTTATGGCACACTTTCCAGGATGTTCTTCATCCAGGCTTATCCAGTCTGAAGGTCGAGGTGTTGGATCAGATCGCAGAAGGAGACAGGGTTACTACCCGAAAGCGCATTACTGGCTGCCATTCAGGCGCGCTTCTGGGCATACCGGCAACGGGACGCGCAGTATCTATCGACGTTATCGACATTGTGCGAATCAGTAACGGCCAATACATCGAGCACTGGGGGATCAATTCGTTGCCTGGTTTGCTGGCAGCTTTGCGATTAGCCTGATAAGCCGTTTTGATCTGTGGCCACTAGTTGCTCCAGGATCCTTACCGCAGCTTCCAGCGTCTGTAGCTGTGCTGGGGTGGTCTTCTCTTCTAGCTGACGAGCCAACCAGTCGCTGCGTTGATGGCGACTAATCTCCAGCGCGTCTCGACCCTGGCGGGTCAGTTCGATGAGCTGCTTGCGGGCGTCGTTCGGATCAGGCCCGCGGGACACCAGTTGGTGTTGCTCGAGTTGAGCGACCACCAGGCGCATGCTCTGGTGCTTGACATGACGATGCACGGCCATGGCGCTGATGCTGCTTGGGCCATGACGGTCGAGCAAGCCCAGCGTTTCGAACTGCGCAGAGGAAGGGGTCTGCGCTCCAGTACGCACTTCGCGGACAAGATTCCCGATCACTCTTCGCAGATTCTCGGCCAACTGATCAGCCGGCCCTCTGGTAGGGTCGGAATTATCACGGACAGGGGTTAAAGGCGAGGACAAAGCGCTTTCTCTGATATGGCTGTGTACCGTGCAAGCATACATCAGTCCGGCCGTCCGCTCTTGGCCGACGGCCGCCATCCACACTGCGGCTGCTCAACTGTCTGCAATGAATTGCCGAGCCGCTATGCGTCGGAGGATCGCTGATGCAAAACGAATCGGGGTGTGACCACCCATGAAGGGCTGATTTCAGTCTCAACTCATGACTTTCGTTGCGAGAGGGGTTTGGATTTGTCAGAATTGAGAACCATTTTCATTAGTGATCCTCGCAATGGCAGCCCATCCCAGTGTCGCCTGCGTCAACCTGACTGCTCGCCAGAGCCTGCTCCATCAACTGTTCGGCGATCACCATGGGTGGTTGTTCGACCGGTTGCGGGCGCGATTGGGTTGTCCCAACGATGCCGCTGACATGGCATCGGAAACCTTTGCCCACGTCGTGGCATTGGACGATCCACATTCGATTCGCGAGCCACGGGCACTGTTGACGACCATCGCCAAGCGTTTGATGTACGCCAGTTGGCGCCGTCGCGATCTGGAGCGTGCCTATCTGGAGGCGTTGGCCAGCGAGCCTGAGCAGTTTGCCCCGTCAGCAGAGCAGCAGGCGCTCGCAATCGAAGCGCTGGTCGAGATTGATCGCTTGCTTGAGGGATTGTCGTCCCGAGCCCGAGCGGCCTTCCTGTACAGCCAGCTCGATGGCATGACCTACCTCGAAATCGCCCGTGAGCTGGGGGTATCCGCGCCGCGGGTTCACCAGTACGTGGTCCAGGGGCTGCGTGCCTGTTTCGAGGCGCGGCTATGAAAGCTGCGTTACCTGCTGCCGTGCAGCAAGCCATTGACTGGATGGCCTGTCAGCGTTCCGGTTTCTTCGATGCGCAGCAGCAGCTGTCTTTCGAGCAGTGGCTGGCGGCCGACCGACAGCATCAAGAGGCCTGGCAACAGTTGCAGCAGAGATTGCAGGCAACGTTTGCGGGTGTAGACGGTGTGTCGGGCCGGATGCTGTCCAAGGACCGATCGATCCGTCGTCGTGCTTTTCTGCGTGGGGCGTTGGGGCTGGGCGGGATGGCTGCCGGCAGCTATTGCCTGACCCGACCGGGCTGGCAGTTGGCGGGGCTACGCTCCGATCTGAGTACCGGCACCGCCCAGCGCGAACGCATCGCTTTGCCAGACGGCTCGTCTTTGCTCCTCAACGCGCAAAGCGCCGTGAATCTGCGTTTCGAGGGGCACACGCGCGACGTTGAACTGCTCGACGGCGGTGCCATCGTCGACGTGCGGGCCAGCGAGCGGGATGCCCTGCGGCTGTGCTGCCGCCTGGGAATTGCGAGTATGGCCGAAGGACGCTGCATGATGATGCTCTTCCCGGATGAAACCCGGGTCTGGGCGTTGCACAATAGCGTGCGGGTGACACACCTCGATGGCTCGGGCGTGACGCTGGCGGAAGGGCAGGGTGTGCGGCTGACCGCCCGAGGCATCGCGCCGATCGGTACGTCCGCGAACAGTGCGTCGGCCTGGTCGCAGGGCATGCTGGAAGCGCACAACCAGACGTTGGCGACGGTCATTGAGGCGCTGCGACCTTATCACAGAGGCGTGCTGACCCTCAGCCCTGAAGCTGCGCGACTGAAAATCTCCGGCGTATTCAGCCTCGATCGAAGTGACCAGGCCCTGGCTGCAATGGCCGACGTCCTGCCGCTGCGCGTCGAGCATTTTCTGGGCCTCTGGACGCGTGTGACCCTGGGCTGAGGCCCGCCGGAAAATATTTTCAGTCGGCCCTTAATATTTCGCTGGCTCATCGCACAAGGAAGACAGTGCTGTGCCGTTTGCAGCTGTTCTGTCCTGACACCGGAGAGTCATTCATTCATGCGTCCCCAGCTTCTTTGCCCGTTGGCCATTGCTGTCAGCATTGTCGTTGCGCCTGTAAACATCACTTTCGCTGCCGAGCCGGTCAGCGCGGCGGCGAGCCAGATGTACGCCTTGCCCGCAGGTCCCCTGGAGGCGACCCTGATCGCGATCGGTCAGCGCAGTGGCCGTCAGGTGGTGTTCCTGCCGGATGACGTCAAAGGGCGACAGGCCCATGGCGTTTCCGGTCAGTTGACGGCAGAGCAGGCCGTCGAGCAGGCGTTGCAGGGCAGCGGGCTGTCGCTACTGATCAGTGGCAGCGGAGCGCTGAGCGTACAGCCCGAGACGGGTGCGCTGACGTTGGGTGTGTCGAACGTCAATGCAGTGTCCGATCAGGAATCGGCTTACGCTCCGGTCTACGGCTATGTGGCCAAACGCGCCGCCAGCGCGACCAAGACCGATACGCCCCTGATCGAAACGCCGCAGTCGATTTCCGTGGTTACCCGCGCCGAAATGGACGATCGCAAGAGTGACACCCTGGCCGATGCCCTGGGCTATACCCCTGGGTTCGTCAGCCAGCCCAATGGTTTCAGCCGGGTGGCGGACGATTACACCTTGCGCGGCTTCAACGTTGGCTCCGGGACCGGCGGCATTCTGCTCGACGGCATGAAACTGCAGTCCAGCGTCTACGACGGCGGCATCGAGCCGTTTGGTCTGGAGCGCGCCGAAGTACTCAAGGGTGCGTCTTCGGTGCTGTACGGGCAGTTGTCGCCGGGCGGGTTGATCAACGCGGTGAGCAAGCGGCCCACCGACACGCCGTTGCACCGGGTCACTGCCGAGTACGGCAGCCATGATCGCAAGCAGTACACCTTCGATCTGAGCGGTCCGCTGGACGAGCAGGGCGAATTCTCCTATCGGCTCGATGGTCTGTGGCGCGACGCCGACACTCAGGTGGACCACATCCGCGACGACAAACGCTACATCGCGCCCTCGTTCACTTGGAAACCGAACGACGATACGTCGCTCACCGTACTCGCCAGCCACACCGAAGCGCTGACCGGCCTGACGCCGCCGCTGACATACGCCATGACCACCTACAGCCCTACTTCGGGTCGCAAGATCGGCCGCGATGATTTTGTCGGCGAGCCCGGTTACGATCACTTCAACAGCCGCATCGACACCCTCGGCTACGTCTTCGAACATAGCTTCAGTGACACCCTCAAAGTCCGTCACGCCCTGCGCTATTACCAGTCCAACGTGTCGTGGAATTACCTGCTGCCGTACAGCATTTCGGGCAACACGCTGACCCGCCGTTACAGCGAACGCGAAGAACGCTCCACCGGCTGGACCAGCGACAACAACGTTGAATGGAAGATCGACGCAGGCCGCTGGCGCCACACGCTGTTGGCGGGCATGGACTACTACCACAAGACCTATGACACCCATCGCCACATCAGCGCCACGGCGGCGCAACTGGCACCTAGCCTGAACCTGTCGACCTTTGCCTATACCGGCGTCGGGGCCAACACCGCACCGGAGTCCGGCTGGGATATCCACAGCCGTCAGGTGGGTCTCTACCTGCAAGACCAGATCACCTTTGACGACCATTGGGTGTTCCTGCTGGGCGGTCGTCAGGACTGGGCGGAAAGCCGTAATTATTCCTTCGTCAATGGCGACCGTACGCCGCGCAGCGATCAGAAACCTACCGGCCGCATCGCGCTGTTGTATCTGTTCGATAACGGCGTGGCGCCCTATGTCAGCTACAGCCAGTCGTTCCAGCCTGCCGATGTCGCCAACCCTGGCGTAGCAGGGACGTTCGATCCGATCGAAGGCGAGCAGTACGAAGTGGGCATTCGCTACCAGCCACCGGGCAGCAACACGATGCTCAGCGCAGCGGTCTACGAGCTGACTCAGACCAACGCCATCACCTACGACGCCCTGACCGCGCAGTATGAGCAATACGGCAAGAGCCGCTCCAAGGGGCTGGAGCTCGAAGCCAAGACCGACCTGACCGACAACATGAGCATGACGGCGGGCTACACCTATACCGATGCCCATGTGCTAGAAGACAACGTCGTCACCAACATCGGCAAACGTCTTGAAGGGGTGCCATACCACAACGCCTCACTCTGGACAGACTATCGTCTGGCTGCGTTCGGTCTGCCGCAGGTCAAGGTCGGCGTGGGCGCGCTATACACCGGCACCACCCGCACCACACCGACCGTCACCGATCGCAAGATTCCCGCTTACACCCGCTTCGATGCGCGGGTCAGCTACGACATCGACGAGCATTGGCAGTTGGCCGCAAAGGCACAGAACCTGACCAATGAGTCTTATCTTTCATGCACCACCTCGTGCCGTTACGGCGACGAGCGCAGTGTCATCGGTTCTGTGAGTTACCAGTGGTAGAGCCTGGCAAAACCCTATTGTCCGGCCGCTATCGGCTAGCGGTACTCTTACGGATATTGACAGCGAGGGCAGGCGGATATGCCCACCGCGCTGGTCACCGTGTGCCCTGGGGTTGCCCCGTATCGTAGTGTCACAGCCACGCGGCGAGACGGTGTTGGCCCGCGACGTTGCCAGCATTCGCGATTCTGTGCATCGCAGTGATCGGGGTATTTGCGGCACGTTCAGCGCTGGCGCGCCAGGTCGGGGCCGCTCGCTGCGTGTCTGCTATCTGGGGGCGGGTGTTTCTGGTTGTCCGCGGCCTTGTGTCGGGAGCTGCGTGATGAACCAAGGGTTACACCAAAGCACGGCCTGGCTGGTTACAGACCTGGTTCGTCGTTTGGGTGAGCGGGAACGACGACGCTTAAGAGCTGCAGTCCTTTTGCGGCTTGGTGTTCGCGTCGTCCGAATCGAGTCCCTCCATGACAGGGTCTGCTTCCTTCGATAATGCACGGAGCGGTCCGACTCAGCAGTCCTTCAGCATCTTGCTAGGGCAACGTGTCGCGCTCGGCGAAGATTTTCGCCATGTGCGCCGCGTTCTCGGTTCCCCAGGTGCACAGGGGGATGATCGCGTCAGCCAGGCTGCCGCCGAGGGAGGTCAGGGTGTAGTCCACGCGCGGAGGCACCTCTTTGTAGTCGGTCCGCGCCAGCACTTGATCAGCTTCCAGATCCTTCAATGACTGGATCAGCACCTTGTCGCTCACGCCCGGGATCAATCGCTTGAGTTCGCCGTAGCGTTTCGGGCCGTCGCGCAGGAAAAACAGGACCAGCGGTTTCCACTTGCCCGAGATGATGCGCAGCGTGGCGTTGAGCCCGCATCCGGTACCGCAGATTTCAGAAGACGTCGTCATTTTTTGATACTTACCAAAAGGTGCATACTTGTCCTTAGGTTATCAGCGCTGCATCCTCATTCTCAAGCAGGCAATTCGTGCTTGCGTACAACGCCAACGAAGGATGCGCGATATGACGAGACTGAACGGAAAGACCGCAGTGATCACCGGGGGCGCCACCGGCATCGGTCGCGCGGCGGCAAAACGTTTCATCGCCGAGGGTGCCTTTGTCTTCATCTTCGGCCGTCGGCAGGAAGCGCTCAATGCCGCTGTGGCCGACCTGGGGCCCAATGCCCGCGCTGTGCAGGGCTCGGTCTCGGATGAGGCTGACCTCGACCGGCTCTACGCGGCGGTGAAGGCCGAGCGCGGCGCCCTCGATATCGTCTTCGCCAATGCTGGCGCGGGAAGCCCACTTGCGCTCGGCCAGATCACCGCCATGCACATTGACGAAACTTTCGACACGAATGTGAAGGGCACGATCTTCACGGTCCAGAAGGCCCTGCCGCTGATGGGCCAGGGCGGCTCGATCATCCTGACCGGATCGAGCGCTGGAACCACGGGCGCCCCTGGATTCACCGCCTACAGCGCGAGCAAGGCGGCAGTGCGCAATCTGGCGCGGACCTGGGCAGAGGACCTGAAGGGCACCGGCATCCGGGTAAACGTGCTGTCGCCCGGGGCGACGGCGACTGAACTCGCGAAGGAAGCGCTGGGCGAGGAGGGTCAGAAGGCCTACGGTGCGATGACTCCGCTTCAGCGCATGGCCGATCCGTCGGAGATCGGAGCCGTTGCCGCCTTTCTCGCGTCATCGGACAGCAGCTTCATGACCGCCAGCGAAGTCGCCGTCGACGGGGGCCTTGCGCAACTCTGACGTGCCAGGCCGCCAGTCATTCCATTCGATAGTCGGCGCCCCAGGGGCGCGGTAAACCAACAGGAAAATATATGAGCTACGCAATTATCGGCTTCGGCAACATCGGTCAGGCGCTGGCCAAGGCGTTTGCTCGCAACGGCATCAAGGTGTCCGTTGCCACCACGCGCGAGCCGGAAAGCTTTGCGTCCGACGCGGCCGCGATCGGACCTACGATCATTCCCAAAACACTGGCGGAAGCCGTCAAGGCGGACATCATCCTTTTGGCCGTTCGTTTCGAGTCGCACCCGGATGTCGCGAAGGCGCTGCCCACGTGGCAGGGGAAGATCATCGTCGATGTGACCAATGCCTACGGCGTGCCTCCCGAGAAGCTGGGGGGGCAGCCTTCTTCCAGGGCAGTGGCGCAGGCCTTCACTGGCGCACGGCTGGTCAAGGGCTTCAATCATTTGGTGGCAGCGGTCCTTGACCAGGATCCGGCCGTACAGGGTGGCAGGAGAGTCGTGTTTCTGGCGAGCGACGATGACGCTGCTGCAGCGGAGATTGGTGCGCTTGCGGAAAATCTCGGCTTCTCGCCGATCAAGCTTGGCGGGCTTTGCGAGGGTGGGCTGTTGGTTCAAGCGCGCGGAAATAGCTGGGGTCAACTGATCTTCAAGGACTTGGTCAAGTTCGAATGATGGAGCCGTGCGCAAATTTCGATCCGATCCTGCCTTGGTATACAACGCCTCCCACGAGTTGATTGAAGTTGGCTGCACGGGCAGCTTTCGACCCATGGCAGTCACCGTCGTAAATCACCTGTGATTAGGCGTGCAGAGGTCATCGCGAAGCCACTGCATGATAAGCGCGAAGGCAGGATGGGCCATCGCTGCGGGTTGCAAACGCAAAACGTAGACGCCTCGTGTCTTCAGAGGTTTTCCGAACGGAATCATCAGCGCACCTCGTTCTATCGATTCCGCTGCTAGCGTAAGGTCGGTCATCGCGACGCCCAGCCCTCGCGCAGCGGCATCCAGTGCCAGCTCATCGAGATTGAACGGTATATGCCGATACGTGTGTAGAGGCTTGCCGTCGTTGGCGACTAGCCACTTCTCCCAATCCAGGTTGTCCGCTGAACGATGTAACAACGAGAACTGTGCAAGCTCCTCCACGCAGGTCAAGGGCTGCCACCGCACAGCCATGAACCGGCGGATTACAAAAAAGCCGAGGCTGCGTTGTTTAAAATCCGGCCTTACATCCAGTATTTCCATGCGTCCAAATACATCAGCGACCTGGCCAACGGTAACGTCTGTGCGGTGATCGGCTTTAACGGCGACATCGTCCAGGCCGCTGCCAGCGCCAAGGAAGCGAAGAACGGCATCAACATCGGCTATTCGATCCCGGACGAAGGCTCGACCCTGTGGTTCGACATGGTGGTCATGCCGAAAAACGCGCCCCATGAAGCCAACGGCTACGCCTACATGAACTACTTGCTGACGCCGCAAGTCATCGCCAACATCAGCAACAGCATTAAATACTCCAATGCGAACCTTGCGGCCGACGCATATGTGGTTCCCGAAGTGAAACAGGACCTGGCCATCTATCCCCCCAAAAATGTGCTCGACAAGCTGTTTACGGTCGAGGAACTGCCGGCCGCCATTGCGCGATTGACCACCCGGCTTTGGACCAAGCTTAAAACCAACACCTGACAACAATTGCTCCCCCTAGGCCTTGGAAAGCTTGTCAACTGATCCATAGCGGGCTTTTCAAAACGTCGTAGGGTGGGCGGTGAAAGGGACGGTTTCACGTATGTTTTATTCAGCGGGTTCGCCGTTGGCCGTCACCGTTCCAGGCGCCGCTGTTCCATCTCGGTCAAGCGTTCGTCTATTCGCGCAATCCGCTGGTTTTGTGCCATTACCTGGACGCCTTCCATGAGCAGGGTTAGTTCCGGGGCCAATTGCTCCGGTTCGACGAGTTCAGGTTGGGTGCAAAGGATGGTCAAGCGAGAACATTGCTTTCGTTTTTGGGTATGGATCGTCGTCGGACCGTGTGCGCGGGTAATCTCTGATAGCGTGGGCTCAGTAAAAGAGCGGCCATCGTTTAATGATCGTCGCTCCGTTTAAGACCTCCTTGATCCAGTAGTTAAATCGTGCACCGAATGCAGTCGGCTATTTGCGACGCACACGCGGTGCGATACCCAACAGCTGTTCCCGCACGGTTGCCCAGGCAATACGCAAGACATTGCGCAGCGCTACAGCGTCCAGGGTCAGGATGCGTACCGAAACTCCACTGTCATTGGCTAACGCACTGACCCCCAGGTAGCTGTCAGGCAGGTCGCGCAGGGCCTTGCGCAACAGGGTTTTCAATACCTCGATCGGCAAGCCCTGGCCGATGAGCATGAAGGTCGCCAGCGCTTGAAACGGCCCACTCACACCCGGTGACCGCCGCGTCATGTCCAGGCCCGTCAGCGCCAGGCGATCTCCCGCCAGCAGTTGTCCGGATGGGGAGCGCACCTCCAGCTCTGCCCGGTAAAAGTCGAACAGGCCGCTGTTGCCCTGCGGCGTGTGCAGACAAAACGCATCACACAGCATTACCCTGGCGCCGGGATGCAACGTTATGTTTACCCGGCTGAGCAATTTGGCCTGGGGGAACAGGATCGTGGCCATCGGCAGGTACTCCAGCAACGCCCCCGCTTCGGCTGTCAGGCTGACGGTCTGTCGTGCCGACGCTTCGAGCATGCTGTGAGCGATGGTCGCCGCGCCAGTACTAACGTGGGCCTGGCTGCCCGGACCGGCCCGCAGCTGCACGTGCAAATCCTCGCCAGCGAAGATACCCCCCGAGCAGGATTGCAGATACACCGCCGCCATGCCGGCCGGATCATCCGGCAGCTTTAACGTGCGGCCCAGATGAAAGGGATAGCCCACCTGCTGGCCGCTGATATAACTGGACCCGGACGGCGCCTGGCTAAAAGCGATGCGTGCCTGCGCTTCAGGTTCAGCGCGTGTTGGAGGAGCCAATGGGCGAAACAGCTTTTGCGTCGCGTTCATGGTTGGTCGAACAGCACGGCGCGGCTGATGGCATCGACCACAGCATCGACTCCGTCACCGGTGGCGCAGTTGGTGAACAGCACAGGGCGCCCGTCACGCGCCTGGGCGGATTCGCGACGCATACGCGGCAGATCAACACCAACGTAGGGCGCCAGATCGTATTTATTGACCACCAACAGATCGCAACTCAACACCCCAGGCCCGCGCTTGCGCGGGATGTCGTCACCGCCCGCCACGTCGATGACGAAAATCCAGTAATCCACCAGATCCAGGGAGAATGTCGACGCCAGGTTATCGCCGCCAGATTCGATGAGGATCAGATCAAGGTTCTTGAAGCGCGCCTCCAGCGCATCGGCCATCTGCAGGTTGAGCGTCGGGTCTTCACGGATCGCCGTGTGCGGGCAGGCGCCGGTCTCCACCGGGATTACCCGTTGTGGATCGATCAGGCCGCTGCGCTGCACCCGCTCGGCGTCCTCCCGGGTGGCGAGGTCGTTGGTGATGATCGCCAGTTCAATACCGCGGGCGATGAAACGCGGGATCAGTTGCTCCAGCAGACGTGTCTTGCCCGAACCCACCGGGCCGCCGATGCCGACGCGTGCGGCGCCAGGATGGGCTTGCGGCAGGGGCAGGGCGTTCAGTGCAGTGCTCATCATAATGTTCCTTTTTATCAGACGCGATCAGCGCAGCATGTAACGCTGGGACAGGGGAACTGCGCTGACCGGTTCGCAGGTCAGGCGCTCGCCGTCGGCGTACACATCGAAGGTTTGCGGATCTACACGGATGTCCGGGCAGGCATCGTTGTGCAGCATGTCGGACTTGCGCAGCGTGCGAGTGCCGAAGGCCGGCAGCATGGCCTTTTTCAGGCCCAGCTTCTGCGCGGTATCGGCCTGCACCGCAAGGCGGTTGACGAAGTTCACCGACAGCGCTTGTTTGGCTTCGCCGAAGGCGCCCCATTGCGGGCGCATCATCAACGGCTCGCAGGTGTACAACGAGGCGGCGGAGTCGCCCATGACGCCATGCACGATGAAGCCGCCCTTGACCACCAGCTCCGGCTTGATGCCGAAGAAGGCCGGGCGCCACAGCACCAGATCGGCGATCTTGCCCGGCTCCAGCGAGCCGATGTAGCTGTCGATGCCGAACACTCGCGCAGCGTTGATCGTGTACTTGGCGATGTAACGCTTGATGCGTTCGTTGTCGCCCAACGCGGTTTTCTCCTCTGGCAAACGGCCGCGCTGATCCTTCATCTTCGACGCCAGTTGCCAGGTGCGGCAGATCACCTCGTTAATGCGGCCCATGCCCTGGCTGTCCGAACCGAGGATCGAAATGGCCCCGGTATCGTGCAGGATATCCTCGGCTGCAATGGTCTGCGGACGCACCCGTGATTCGGCGAATGCCACGTCTTCCGGCACATCCGGATTGAGGTGGTGACAGACCATGATCATGTCCAGATGTTCGTCGAAGGTGTTCACGGTGTAAGGGTTGGTCGGGTTGGTGGAGGAGGGGATGCAGTTGGATTTTCCCGCCACGCTGATGATGTCCGGCGCATGTCCGCCGCCCGCGCCTTCGGTGTGGTACATGTGGATCGTGCGGTCGGCGATGGCGGCCAGCGTGTCCTCGAGAAAGCCCGATTCGTTCAGCGTGTCAGTGTGCAGTTGCACCTGAAAATCGTACTCGTCGGCCACCTTCAGGCAGGTGTCGATGACCGCCGGCATGGCGCCCCAGTCCTCATGGATTTTCAAACCCAGGCAACCGCCGCGCAGCTGGCCCAGCAGCGATTCCGGCCTGCTGGAGTTGCCGCGTCCCAGAAACCCGAAGTTGATCGGCCAGGCTTCGGCCGCTTGCAGCATCTTGCCGACGTTCCATTCTCCGCCGCAGTCGATGCCCACAGTGATCGGGCCCAGAGAACCGCCAATCAGTGTGGTCAGGCCTGCCGCCAACGCGTGGTCGCATAGCTGAGCGGAATCGAAATGCACATGCACGTCTATGCCGCCGGGCGTGACAATCAAGCCCTCGGCGTCGCGCACGGTGGTGGCGACGCCGCAGATCAACTGTGGGTGCACGCCATCCATGACCTGCGGATTGCCGGCCTTGCCGATGGCGACGATCTTACCGTCCTTGATTCCGATGTCACCTTTGACGATACCGATCACCGGATCAATGATCAGCGCGTTGCAGATCAGCATGTCGAGGGCGCCGTCTTCACTGTCGTGACCGGGCATCAGGCCCATGCCATCGCGCAGGGTTTTACCGCCGCCGTGCAGGCATTCATCGCCCGGCATCGAATGATCGAATTCCACTTCGGCCAGCAGCGATGTGTCGCCCAGACGCACGGCGTCCCCTGTGGTGGGGCCGTACATGGCGGCGTATTCCTTGCGAGTCATTGTTGCCATGTTTCAAGCCCCCTTGAAGAACCGGGCACGGGCACGCTCAAGGGCAATCGCCTTGCAGGCCGGATCGTGCAGGTTGCCATTGGTCAAGCCACTGAAGCCGTGGATGTCGCCGCTGCCGCCGAATTGCACCAACTGCACCTCGCGCAACTCACCCGGTTCGAAACGCACCGCCGTGCCGGCCGGGATGTCCAGGTGCATGCCGAAGGCGATTTCCCGGGGGAAATCCAGCGCCTTGTTGACCTCGAAAAAGTGATAGTGGCTGCCGATCTGCACCGGTCGATCGCCGGTGTTGATCGCTCGCAAGCGGGCGGTGGGGCGTCCACTGTTGAGCTGGATATCTTCGTTCGGCGAAAGAATCTCGCCGGGGGTAGGCATCACCGCCAACGGCAAAAAGCCGGGGCGAATCGGCTGATGCACGGTGACCAGTTTGGTGCCGTCGGGGAACGTACCTTCCACTTGCAGTATCGGCAGCAGCTCGGCGACGCCGGGCATCACGTCATCGGTGTCGAGAATCGTTGAGCCGAAGCCGATCAGTTCGGCGACGCTGCGGCCCTCGCGGGCGCCTTCGAGAATTTCATCGGCGATCAGGGCCGAGGCTTCGGGGAAGTTCAGGCGCAAGCCTTTGGCGCGACGCTTGCGCGAGAGTTCGGCGGCGGTGTACAGCGTAAGCCGCTCAAGCTCGGTGGGGGTCAGCAGCATGTTGAAGCTCCTGTGTCGGCGGCAGGCCGTGAGCCTGCCCGCTCAATTGGCGAAAAGACGAAGGTTCTGGGTCTCGTGGCGCATCACGGCGATCTCGGCCATGGGCGTAAAACCGCTGGCGTCATCGGGCGCACAGGGCGCTTCGTCCAGTAGTTCCAGAAGCAGCGGCTGGATGTCAGTCAGCACCCGCTGTGCGTCCACATGGCCCATCACGCCCAACCGCACCGCAGCGCTGACCAGTCCGGTGCACAAGCCATGGGCAGCCGCCAGTTGGCAGTGATCGCGGTGCATGCCCAGCTTTTGCCAGATCAGGCCCTGAACCACCGGCAGATGCCCCGACGTCGTGCCCGCCAGGATGTTCTGCTGGTAGGGCGCGGCGCCCGGCGTACCCAGCGCGACATGCACCCCCAGCAACGATTGCCCGACCCGCCGCGATCCCTGGCGCAGTTCTTCGGCCAGTGTCAGCGCTTCGACCTGGGCGTCCAGCAGCATCAGCGATTGCAGGTCGTCGGCGGCCTGCCAGGCGGCGTCCAGAAACGCACGATCAAAACTGTTCCAGCGATGACGCAGCTGGCCTTCGACGAAGGCGCGCACCTCTTCGCTGCGGTCGTGCCTGAGGCCTCTCTGGCGACGCCCGATGGTGGTGATCGGCGACGTGCCCAGGTGCGCGTCCGCCACCAGTGTTTCCAGCCCCCATGACCAGGCGACGGCGCCGCCGGGGAAAAAGCTGTCGGCCTGTTGCAGTGCCAGCAGGCTGCTGCCGAGCGGACTCATGCGCGCTGCACCCGGCCGTCGGCGAGCATCGGCGCCAGGCGCTCCAGATAGTCGGTTTCGGGGCCGTTGAGCGGAATTTGCAAGGTGTCGCCGGCAAAACGCACGGTCCAGTGCATGTTGCCGGCGAAATAACCGAGTTCCAGCGCGGCCGCTGTATCCCGCGGTTGCAGGCTAAGGAACTGCTGGTCCTGCATCTGCACGACAATGGCGCGCTGGGCGTCGAGCATCAGCACCGAGCCGTTGCGCAACTGTTGATGGCGCTCCAGGCGAATGGCGCAGTCGGTGCCGCGATCACTGGCCAGGCGCAGGCGATGGCGCTGGATGTCACTGCCGGACAGACTGAGGATTTCTACCTGGCCTGCGTGGCTCAGGTCGTGCAATCGGTCGGCGAGGGCAGGGTCGCTGGCCTGGCCGAGGATGCGGTCGAGTATCAACATGGCGTGCTCTCCAAAGGTCGGATTCAGATCGTCAGGTAACGCAGGATGCGTTCCCGGTCGACGGTTTCGCGGACTTCGCTGTGGACGAATTCGCCCTTTTCGATGATCAGGTAACGGTCAGCCACCGCCATGGCGAACGACAGCACTTGCTCGGAGACGATCAGCGAGAAACCGCGCTCTTTTTTCAGCAGATTCAGGGCGCGGGCGATGTCTTTGATGATCGACGGCTGGATGCCTTCGGTGGGCTCATCAAGGATCAGCACCTTGGGGTTGGAGACCAGCGCGCGGGCGATCGCCAGCTGTTGCTGCTGCCCGCCAGAGAGGTTGCCGCCCTTGCGCCCACGCATCTCGAACAGCACCGGGAAGTACTCATAGATGTAGTCGGGAATCGGGGCGACGGGGGCGCCCTGCATGCCGGTGAGGATGTTTTCCTCCACTGTCAGGTAAGGAAAAATCATCCGTCCCTGAGGCACGAAGCCGATCCCGGCGGCGACCCGCTCATAGCTCTTGCCTGTGGTGAGTTCCTGCCCGGCCAGTCTGATGCTGCCGCTACGCGCTGGCAGCATGCCCACCAGGCTCTTGAGCAGGGTGGTCTTGCCCATGCCGTTGCGGCCCATGATCGCCAGCGACTCGGCAGGCGCCAGTTCCAGGTCGAGATTGCGCAGCACATGGCTGTCGCCGTAATACACATTCAGTTGATTGACGCTCAGCATGCTCAGTGCCCCAGGTAGACATCGATGACGCGAGGATCGTTTTGCACCTGATCCATCGAGCCGTAGGCCAGGGTCTTGCCCTGGTGCAGAACAGTGACCTTGTCGGCCACTGACTTTACGAATTCCATGTCGTGCTCGATGATCACCATGGCGCGCCCCTTGGCGATACGCTTTAGCAGGCCTGCGGTTTTTTCCCTTTCGCCGGCGCTCATGCCCGCCACCGGCTCATCAAGAAGCAGCAGTTCCGGGCGTTGCATCAGCAGCATGCCGATCTCCAGCCATTGCTTCTGGCCGTGGGACAACAGCCCGGCCTTGCGCTCCAGCTGGTCCTGCAGAAAGATCATCTCGGCGGTCTGTTCGATTTCCGCTTGCAGGGCTTTGTCCTTGCGGGCGAACAGGCAGTTGAAGATTCCGCGTTTGTCGGGCGAGGAGATGTCCAGGTTCTCGCGAACTGTGAGGTCTTCGTACACCGACGGGTTCTGAAACTTGCGGCCGACTCCGGCGCGGGTGATCCGGTATTCGATCATGTTCGCCAGTTGCAGGTCCTTGAAACGGATGCTGCCGGCACTGGGGCGGGTCTTGCCGCAGATCATGTCCAGCAGCGTGGTCTTGCCCGCGCCGTTGGGTCCGATCACCACGTGCACCTGGTTTTCCTCAACGTAGAAGTTAAGGCTGTCCACCGCCTTGAAGCCGTCGAAGGACACGGTCAGGTCTTCGACACTCAGCAACATGGCGCTCATTACTCCACCTCCTTTTTGCTCACGCGTTGCAGCAGGCCGGCAAGCCCGGTGGGCAGGAACAGCACCACGCCCATGAACAGGAAGCCGATGAAGTACTGCCAGAAATTGACGAAGTTCTCGGACAGGTAGGTCTTGGCCACGCCGATCAGCAGCGTGCCGTACACCGCGCCCACCAGCGACAGGCGTCCACCGAGGGCGGCGTAGATGACGATCTCGGTCGAAGGGATGATGCCTACCAATGAAGGTGACGCCAGGCCCACTTGCAGGGTGAACATCACGCCGCCCAGCGCCGAAATCAGCGCCGCGACCGCGAAGATGAACGCCTTGAACAACGCCGTGTTGTAACCGGAAAACCGCACACGGTCTTCGCGGTCGCGGATCGCCACCACCACTTTGCCCAGCCGGCTGTGCAGGATGAAGCCGCACAAGGCGACGCAGCCGAGCAGCAGCAGCGCGGTGATCAGGTACAGAATCCAGGGCGTCTGCGGCGTTTGCAGGCTCAGGCCGAAGGCGGTCTTGAAGTCGGTGAGACCGTTGACCCCGCCGGTGTAGCCTTGCTGACCGATGATCATGATCGACATGATCGCGGCCAGCGAGAGGGTGATGATCGAGAAGTAGACCCCGCCCACACGCTTCTTGAAATACGCGTAGCTGAAAAGGAAGGCCAGCAATGCCGGGAGGATGAGGATCGCGGCGAAGGTGAAAGTCGCCGACTCGAAGGGCTTCCACCACCAGGGCAGGGCGTCGACGCTGTTCCAGATCATGAAGTCCGGCAGTGCCGAACCGTAAAACGCGGCGAGGGCGCTGGCCGCTTCATCGTTAGCGGTGGCTTCAAGCTTGAGGTACATCGCCATCATGTAGCTGCCCAGGCCGAAGAAAATCCCTTGGCCCAGGCTCAAAATCCCGCCGTAGCCCCAGATCATCACCATGCCCACGGCGCAGAACGCCAGGCTCAGGTACTTGCCGGCCAGGCCCAGGCGGAAATCGCCAAGAGCCAAAGGCAGGATTACCAGCAACAGGATCGACAGCCAGATCAGGCTGTAGCGCTCGATCATCGGTAACAAGCCGCCACTGAACCAGTGCGGCACGTGCGCCGGAGCCTGTGGGCGATGGGCATACTTGTCTGTCATGTCATTCATCTCAGCGTCTCACTTTCGCGGCAAACAACCCGTTGGGGCGCAAGAACAGCAGCACGATCACCACCAACAGGGTGATGGCCTTGGCCATGGAACCGGTGGTCAGGTACTCCAGGGAAATCTGCGTCTGGCCGATGGCGAATGCCGAGAGGAAGGTACCCAATAGACTCTCGACACCGCCAAACACCACGACGATGAAGGTGTCCACAAGGTACTGCTGGCCGCTGACCGGGCCGGTGGACGCAAGCATGGTGAAGGAGCTGCCGGCGATCCCGGCGAGGCCGCAGCCCAGCGCAAAGGTCACGGCGTCGACGCGGGCGGTGTTGATCCCGGCGGCCCCGGCCATGGCGCGGTTCTGGGTCACGGCGCGGATGCGCAGGCCCCAGCGGCTGCGGTAGAGAAACAGAAACACGGCAGCGGCGATGACCAGGGTCAGGCCGATGATGAAAATCCGGTTAAGCGGCAATTCCAGTCCTTCGCTGATCTTCCAAGCGCCTTGCAGCCATTGAACGGTGGGCACGGTAACTTCCTTGGGACCGAAGACCTGACGGAACAGTTGCTGCAGCACCAGGGAGAGGCCCCAGGTCGCCAGCAACGTGTCCAACGGGCGCTTGTACATAAAACGGATGAAACAGCGTTCGAGCAGGAAACCAAAGGCGAACGTCACCACAAAGGCGACACCGATGCCGATGATGAAATACCAGCCCATGTGGTCCGGGAAATAGCGCTGGAACACCACGGAGGTGACGTAGGTCATGTATGACCCCATCGCCATCAACTCGCCATGGGCCATGTTGATCACGCCCATCAGACCGAAAACGATCGTCAGACCCAGCGCCATCAGCACCAGCACCGAGAACAGCGAGAACCCGCTGAATATCTGCATCACCAAAATATCGAATGTCATTGCGTCGCTACCTGTTGCTGCACGTTGACCGGCCACATGGGCGGAAAAGGGCGCGCATCACATCGCGCCCGACCCTACATCACAGTTTCGGAAATGGATTGGGCTCGATGGGCGCGGACTCGTAGATCACGTCAACCTGACCCTGCGCGTTGATGGTCCCAATGCGTGCGCGCTTCCACAGATGATGGTTGTCCTTGTGCACCTTGATCTCGCCTTCAGGCGCATCCAGAACCAGTTCGGAAGAGGCTGCGATCACTGCCGGCACATCGAAGGTGCCGGCTTTTTCCACCGCTTTCTTCCACAGGTAAACGGCGGTATAGGCCGCTGCCATCGGGTCGCCCACGACGCGTTTGTCGCCATAACGGGCCTTGAACGCAGCGACGAATTTTTCGTTGATCGGGTTTTTCAGGCTTTGGAAGTAGCTCATGCAGGTCAGAAAGCCGGTGAGGTTTTCTGCGCCGATGCCGGTGACTTCTTCCTCGGTCACGGCCAGGGCCATCAGCGTCTGGTTGCTGCTGTCGATTCCGGCGGCCTTGAGCTGTTTGTAGAACGCAACGTTGGATCCGCCGACGATGGTGGACAGTACGATGTCCGGCTTGGCGGCCTTGATTTTGTTGATCACCGAGGAGAACTCGATGTTGCCCAATGGCAGGTAATCCTCGCCGACGATGGAGCCGCCCTGCTTGGTCACCGATGCCCGCGCAAGCTTGTTGGTGGTACGCGGCCAGATGTAGTCCGAGCCCACCAGGTAGACGCTCTTGCCCTTGTTCGCCATCAACCAGGTGACGGCGGCCAGAGTTTGCTGTGAAGCTTCGGCGCCGGTGTAAATGATGGCCGGGGATTTTTCCAGGCCCTCATAGAACGTCGGGTAGTAGAGCAATCCCTTGTTGCGCTCGAACACCGGCAATACGGCCTTGCGCGATGCGGAGGTGTAAGCGCCGAACGTGGCGGCGACGTGATCGTTTTCCAGCAGTTTGCGGGCTTTCTCGGCGAAGGTCGGCCAGTCGCTGGCGCCGTCTTCGACAATCGGCTCAATGGTTTTGCCGAGCACGCCACCGCTGGCGTTGATTTGCTCGATGGCCAGTTTTTCTGCATCCACTACCGAAGCTTCACTCATGGCCATGGTGCCGGTCAGCGAGTGGACGATGCCGACTTTCACAGAGTCTGCCTGTGCCTGGCTAACCAGCGAAAACGGCAGCAGGCTGAAGGCTCCCAAGAGCAGAGCGTGCTTGATCAAGCGGCGTTTCTCGTTGTGCATTGCGTTTCTCCCCGGAAATAAAAAAAGCCCGACGTCCCGGTTAAATCAATAACCGAGAGGTCAGGCTTCTTGTGCCGAATCTGGCGGGACAACTGTGTCCGATCCAGTCGTACGCCAGGTGTCTCCCTACTTGCCAAGCGGGGCGTAGGGCAAACAGCTGGCGCGATGTCTCAGAGGAGTTATAGCAAGGGCGGTGCCAATTACCGACAGCTCGGCTTTTCGGCATCTGTGCGGTGGTACGGTTCATGTCCCTGCATTTATAGAACCGTCGAAGCCGCCTGCGCCGCTTTGGCGCGAAACGGTCGTCCGCGCACCAAAACTGTGAGCCAATGCGCCGGGATTTTATGAGACGGCGTTACGCCCAATACCGAAATTAAGCCTTTGCAGTAGGGGCGCTGACGAGCACCGCAAGGCTGCGATAGGGCTCCAGGATGTTCTGCGGTAATCAGGCTTGCGTTGGCGATGGCCCACTATCTGCATTAGTCTTGGACGACACCCTCGCAGGGTGCCTTGTCACACGCCCATTCTCGGCAGGTGTGGAAGGCCTCTCGCATGACTGGCCCCGACAGCGTTGTCGCGCCAGCCCCAGGCACAACCGGCCTGAGAGCAGCCGTTGCGGTATGACGGCGTTCCGCTCAGTCTTCCTTCGCACAGTTTCCAGACCCCCGACCACGAGCGGGCGTCTCATCCCACGTTGAACAAGGTTTTTACCCATGGTTGAGCAGTCGATCCGCATAGGCGGTCTGTTTTCCGACACCGGCGTCACCGCTGCCGCCGAGGGCTCGACGATGCGCGGTGCGCAGTTCGCGATCCAGCAGATAAACGCAGCCGGTGGTGTCGATGGCAGGCTCCTGGAGCTGATTACCCGTAATCCCGACTCGACCCCTGCGCTATACGCCATGCACATCGAGTCGCTGATCCGCGAAGAACACCTGCGTTTCTTCTTCGGTTGCTACACCTCCGCCGCGCGCAAAGCGGCGCTACCGATTGTCGAGCGTTACGACGCACTGCTGCTTTACCCGGTGTACTACGAAGGTTTCGAATATTCGCGCAACATCATTTACACCGGTGCCACGCCGAACCACAACGCACTGCCGCTGGGCAACTACATGCTGGAAAACTTCGGCAATCGCGTGTTGATGATCGGTTCGGAATACGTCTATCCCTACGAAACCAACCGCCTGATGAGCGACCTGCTATACGAACGCGCAGGCACCAAGCTGGGGGAGTATTACCTGCCGCTGAAAAATGCCCGGCCTGAAGATTTCGCCAGGCTGATGCTCAAGGCGAAGGAGCTGAAACCGTCGTTCATCTTCTCCACTGTAGTTGGGGAAACCATGGGCCACTTGTATCAGGCCTACGCCGACGCCGGTTTCGATCCTGCGATCATGCCGATTGCCAGCCTGACCACCAGCGAAACCGACCTCAAGCAAATGGGTGTGCATCTGGGGGCGGGGCACATTTCAGCGGCCACGTATTTCCAGTCGGTGGACACGCCGAACAATCGTGAGTGCATCGCGCGGTACCGTGAGCTGTTCGGTCAGCATCAGGTCACCGACCGCTGTTGGGAGGCCGCGTATTTTCAGGTACACCTGCTGGCCAAGGCGATCATCCGCGCGGGCAGCACCGAAGTGGAGGATGTGCTGCAAGCCATGCGCGGCCTTGAGTTCGAAGCGCCGCAGGGTCGCATCCGAGTAGACGCCAACAACCACCACACGTACCTGTTTTCGCGGATCGGTCGAGCCAACGCCGAAGGCCAGTTCGACATTCTTTACGAAAGCCAGGCCGCGCTCAAACCCGATCCTTACGCCATCGCACCGAATTTCAATGACTGGTCCAGCTCCGCCGGGAGTCTGCCATGACCTTGCGTGCCGCCAAAAAACGCCTGCGCAGCGACAGCGCCGGGGGCATCAAGGATCTGCGTGACATCAGTGTGCTGGTGATGCACCCGGACGATGACGACGGCCGCAACCTGATCGAGCAGTTGCAGCGCATCGGCTGCCAGGTGCGTGTGCAGTGGCCGATCCCGGAGCGTTTGACCCTTGAAACCGATGTCATCGTCCTGGCGGTATCGCCGGAGAGCCTGTCAACCAACACCCCGTGGCTGTTGCACGCCAGCACGCCGCCGATCATTCCGGTGATCGCTTATGAAAACCCGATCATCGTCGAGGCGCTGGTGCAGCTCAATGCCTGCTCGGTGATCCCTTCACCGGTCAGATCATTCGGTCTGCTCACCGCGCTGGCGATCACCCTCAGCCAGTCACGCAAGGCCCGCGAGCGCGAAAAGCACGTCAAGCGGCTGGAAGGACGCATGGCGGTAATGCGTACGGTGCAGCAGGCGAAAATAATCCTGATCGAAACCAAGGGCATGTCGGAAATCGATGCCTACAACGCCTTGCGCGATCAGGCCATGGCCAAACGCGAACCGGTGGAGAAAATTGCCGAGGCGCTGGTCAAGGCCCACGAGTTGTTTCAACGCGCCTGTACCTGAACAGTCTTTGAGCCCGGCCTTCGCGGACCGGATCCTCTTCTGCGTGGACGTTTGCCATACGCCCTCACTCGGCAAGTATGGAGCGCTGCGTGGCGACCGGCCTGGACAACGGAGTCCTCCGGAGAGCCGCAGCCTGTGCATCGAGCACAGCCGGTTCGAGTCGATGATCGCCCGATCTGCGGGCCATCGTTAATCTGATCTGGAGAACACACCATGTCCGTAAAACGCCCCAGCAAAGCCGACTTTTTGATCGCTGCCGAAGATCATGGCTATCACCTGTCCGACAGCCAGATGGAGTCCTTCCTCAGCCTTGCTGATGAAACGCTGGATTCCTACGAAGCCATCGACAAGCTGTACGCCGCCAACGTTGCGCAGCAGCCACCCAAGCGCGAGTACAGCAAGGCGCCCGACGCCGATAACCTGCATGGCGCCTGGTACGTGAAAACCAGCATCGCCGGTGCCGCACAGGGGCCCTTGGCGGGCAAGACCGTTGTGATCAAGGACAACGTGTCGGTGGCCGGTGTGCCTATGGCCAACGGCTCGTTGAGCCTGGACGGCTACATCCCTTCCGAAGACGCTACGGTGGTCAAACGCCTATTGGCGGCCGGCGCTACGGTAGTCGGTAAGTCAGTGTGCGAAGACCTGTGTTTTTCCGGGGCCAGTTTCACCGCCGCCAGCGGTCCGGTGAAAAACCCCTGGGACATGACTCGCAACGCCGGCGGATCTTCCAGCGGTAGCGCAGTTCTGGTTTCACTCGGCGAGGTCGACATGGCCATTGGCGGCGACCAGGGCGGGTCGATCCGTATGCCTTCGGCCTGGAGCGGCGTTGTCGGGCATAAACCGACGTACGGCCTGGTGCCGTACACCGGTGCATTCCCCATCGAACGCACTATCGATCACGTCGGCCCAATGGCTAATAACGTGCGCGATGTGGCGATGATGCTCGACGTCATCGCTGGGGCCGACGGCCTTGATTCACGGCAGAAAAGCCCGCCTGCGGTCAACTGCGTTGCGACCCTGGATCAGGGCGTGGCCGGCCTGAAAATCGGCTTGTTGCGCGAAGGGTTTGCCATTCCAGGCGTCTCTGACCCCCAAGTCGACGCATTGGTGAAAGCGGCCGTCGAGCAGCTTGAAAAACTGGGCGCTACCGTCGGTGAGGCCAGTGCCCCCTGGCATTCGGGCGTCGCCATGAACCTATGGAACGTCATCGCTACCGACGGTGCGGCCTACCAGATGCTGCAAGGCAATGGCTACGGCATGAACGTCGACGGCTACTACGATCCGGACATCATGAGTTACTTCGGTGAAAAGCGTCGCGAACACGCAGACGCGTTGTCCAGCAGCGTGCGAGCGGTCGCCCTGACCGGTCACTACAGCCTGAAAAACCTGCACGGCGCGTACTACGCCAAAGCGCGGATGCTGGTGCCTGAACTCACCCGGCAATACGACGAGGCATTCAAGCATTTCGACGTGCTGGTAATGCCGACCATGGCGTTCCTGGCGACTCCGTTGACCGCGGCTGATGCGCCTGTCGAGGAGTATGTGCACAGCGCCCTCGACATGCTGGCCAACACGGCGCCGTTCGACTTGACCGGGCATCCGGCAACGTCAATTCCAGCCGGCCTTGCAGACGGCTTGCCGGTCGCGATGATGATCGTCGCACCACGCTTCAAGGACGCCTTGGTACTACGTGTTGCCCAGGCTTATGAGCTGGCCCGCGGAGCATTCCCTAAACCGCCGCGCGTGCAAGCACGTTAACGATGACGCAGCGCTGGCGACGTGTTCGCTGGCGCCTGCGTTCACTCCCGGGCACTCTTTTAACAACTCCTGGTTAACCCATTATCCTTCGCCGAAATCTGCCGGATGCATCGTTTCGAGTTGTCCGTTTAAAACAGGTGCGCATCTGGTCGATAGCGGTCACTCACATACGCAATCAACAGCATGACCATGCCTCCTCGACAGGTCGCGGCCAACTCGGACAACCTCACGAATAGGACGCACGAACTTCAGGGAAGACTGTACGAGCTCGCCGCGACCCAGCAATCCGGGGCATTCAGCGCGCGGACTTGGCTGAGAATCCTCATCCGTGCTGGATCGTCCGCAATACGTTCTTTCAACCACCGTTGCTGCTCCATGAATTTACTCGGATTGTCCGTCATCTCGAATGATCTTCTACGCCGAGGACTGAATTCAGGCGGTGAGTGGTTTCAGCAGCGTGTGTCGAGTCCAAGGACCGCAGTACTCAGGCACCTGGACGAGGGTGATGTAGCCTGTTCGTTGATACCATTGGGCGATGCCGTTATCCAGGGTCTCAATAATGGCGTCTACACAGCCTCGTTCAGCGGCGAGTGTCTCGATCCTGTGCAATGCCTGCGCCCCGAGCCCATGGCCTCGCCACTGCGGAGCGATCCATAGAAAGTCGATGAATAGCCGTTTGAACTCGGTGCGGCCTGTGACGCCTCCGACCAGCGACGAATGTTCGGTGATGGCGCAGGCAATTGATTGAGCGTTCCCGCCATACGTCCGGGCCAATTCACGGCCCGTATCGATCACACCGCTTCTGATCGCCTGCATGAAGCTTGTATCGACCTGCTGATTCGTGATCCATTCTTTCATCCCATGACTCCGTGCGTGCTCAGGCTGCCGATGCACAAGCAATTGAAGGGCCAATCAGGCTGGAGCCATTGCATTGCCAAGCAGCGGGTCGGCGTGGAAGGCGCGGTCAAAGCATCAGGCGCATTGATTACGAGGAAAGTATTAAAATAGGTTTCATCGTGCGACAGCGCAGTTGTCTGCAATATCGCGAATAGGAGCATTAAAGAGAATGGATAAGTCGATCAACTGCCGTCAGGCTACCGCCGCTGATGTGCCTGCTATTTGTGAGTTGGGTCAGTTGCTCAACACGATCCATCACTCGGCACGGCCAGAAATCTACACCGCTGCTACACATGACCCCTCTCGGGATGCCCCCCATTGGATGAGTTTTTTCGAGAGACCGGGGCAGATTGTCTTCATGGCACATGTCGGTGAGATAGCGGCGGGGTTCATCACTGCCAGCCTATCGGCAGGCAGTGGTCCCCTGATGCAACCAATGGAATTTGTTCGAATCGGCTCGGTATGCGTGGCGCAGCGCTTTTGGGGGCGCGGTATCGGTCGCAAACTTGTGCAATTGGTCCAGGCGTGGGGGATTGAACACGGCGCCAAAGATATAAGATTGGCCGTTTGGACGTTTAACACCCCTGCGATTCGGTTGTATGAGGAGCTAGGGTTCGAGACGCGTGCTTTTGAGATGGGAATGCCACTTTGACCTGGTTTTTACGTGGAAACCCGCTCGCCCGGCCGACCGCTATCGACCCATTGCGGATTTCTCCAGACCTACTCCCTTGCATCTTTCTCCCCATTTCGGCGCTCAGAACGTTATAGATGACTGTACCCTGGAGACGCCTAGCTCAGTTTAACCGCTGCCGAATTATGAGGGTGGTACTTCGTGACAGCGCTCGCCGCTGTATCCCCGAGGCGGCTCAGAACCTCCTCCACAGAAGCATACCGAGTACGCCGATCAGCGCCGTACGTCAGGAAACGCCACCTCAAATCGTTCAGCCCATGGGCGCAACCGCGATATGATTTCATCGCTCAGAGAAATGCCCTCAGATAGTTGCCGTTCGCGGTTAGCCATTGCTCGTTCCCCAGGCAATCTGACCCCTGCCGATCCAGCGCGAGGTCTGCTTTGTCGACAGCTGGCAACGAGATACTCCATCTCGTCCAGGAAAAGTTCGCGTCCAGCGAAGCTATCTGGATCGATGACTTGAATGAAGACTCCCTGGCCATACATATCCGGTGATTGGCGCCTACCGCTCCCACCTAACGCCAGGCTGAAGGCTTCGACCATCAGACCCAAACCAAAACCTTTGTACCCCTGATCCAGTCCTCCTAAAGGCAAAATGCTTCCTGGCGGTGTGCGTTGCAGCACCGCAGGGTCAAGGGTTGGTTCTCCCTCACTGTCAAGCAACCAGGCGGCTGGTAGCTCGCGGCCTTGCGTGGCGAAGTCCCTGAAAAAAGTGTTGGTGGCCACCGAGGTGCATTGGTCTATGAGAATAGGCGTACCTCGCGTTGGAATGCCCCAAGCAACCGGGTTGGTCGTCAGCACAGGATCTCTTCCGCCGAAGGGCGCTACTGAACGAATTCCTGGGTTTGTAGCGTTGAGCGTCACCAGCAGGTTTTTTTGCACAAGGGGAAGCAGGTAAGCCTGAAGACAACCTATGTGCGAGCAGTCCGCGATGGTTGCACTGACCACCCCCTGATCCGCAACACGCTTGAGCAACTCTTTCATGGCCAGACCCATCACCCATGCGCCGGGCGCACGCTGGGCATGCCAGGAGAATGCATTGGGTTGGTCGTGGAGCACTGACAATTCGGCGCGCGGCCGAATGTGCCCTGCCTCTATCCGTTCCAGGTACGCACTCATATACGCAAGCCCGTGGGTGCTATATCCGAACAGATCAGCGTCCAGCATTCGTTGCGCCATGGGGATCGCTCGCTCCTTGGGTACGCCGCCGCGCTCCAAGAGTTTGCAGGCGAAGCCTTCGAGTGCGTGAGGGTCAAAGCGTTGAGTTGCAGCAGGCATTAGTGTGCTCCAGCTTCATCAGAGGTTTTTTCGGGCATGTCGAGACGTCGCAGCGGGCCGACAATCAGCAGGTAGCTGAGCATGGCGACCAACGCGTGAGCTGCCACAAAATACAGCGCGACGGTAAACGAGCCTGTGGCTTGAACGGTGTAGCCGATCACGATCGGTGTGATGATCCCGGAGATATTGCCGGCGATGCCAAACACACCGGTCGCCATGCCGACGATTGGGGGAGGAGATGTGTCAACTACCACCGCGAGGCCGATTTGTGCGAGACCTTTGCCAAAAAGTGCCAGGCACATGAGGCCGACGATTACGTAGATCGAGTCGGTGAAGTTGCAGAAGACCAAGCCCGAGGCCAAGGCCATTCCGACAATGAACGGGGCTTTGCGCGCAATCGTCACCGAGCCTCGACGCTTGAGCAAACTGTCAGAAAGCACTCCACAAAGAATACTTCCGATAAAACCGCAGATGGCGGGCAATACGGCGATAAATCCTACTTCGAGAATGTTCATGCCCCGGCCCTTCACCAGGTAGATCGGAAACCAGGTGATGAAGAAGTATTGCAGCCCCGTGATGCAGTACTGCCCGATGTAAATACCCAGCATCATGCGACTCTTGAAGAGCACGCAGATGGAGGACAGCTTAGGCGGCAGGGTCTTGCGTTTGGCGCTTTCAATGTCGATCAGGGCGCCGTTTTCTCTGAGGTACTCAAGCTCCGCTTTGTTCACCCTTGGGTGGGTATCTGGAGTCCGCATCTGCCAGAACCAGAACAGTGACAGCAACATGCCAATCGCACCCATGAACCAGAAGACGTAATGCCAACTCAATGCATGGCTCAGCATGCCCATGATCGGGACGAACAACACGACGGCTACGTATTGCGCGGAAGAGAAGATCGACGTCGCCAAACCGCGTTCTTTCAGCGGGAACCAGGCTGAAACGATGTAATTGTTCGCCGGGTAGATGGGGGCTTCGACGAAACCCACCAGGAAGCGAAGCACGAAAAACGTACCGACCACCATTCCTGATGGCAGCCAACTTATCGTTCCTTGCAAGGATGTCAGGAACGACCAGAGGAACAGCGCGGCCCCATAGACCTTAACCGAGTTGAAGCGGTCGAGCACCCATCCGCCTGGCAGTTGCCCCAGTACGTAAGCCCAGGCGAACGCTGAGAACAGATATCCCATGGTGATTGCATCGAGCCCAAGCTCATGGGACAAGGCGTCACCGGCGATCGACAGATTCGCCCGGTCGCCAAGATTGATCGCCGTGGCAAGCACGATCAGCGCCAGCACGTAATATCGGACATGGGTCCTCGCAGCAGTGCTCGCTGCTGCATGAACGGTGTGCGCTTTCAGGGACGTGGACATGGAACCTCCGTCAGCCTAACGACTTGTTATTTTCAGAAGACGATGTACAGCACCAGTGAGGCTTTTAGGCCTTATCACATACGGCGCGGATTGATGGGGTGTGCCAGCGGATGGATCTTTCCGACAATCAGCAGGTAGGAGAGGGCACCTATCAAGCCATGAGCGGCGACGAACCATAGGGCCTGGGTAAATGAACCTGTGGCTTGCAGTGCATAACCGATCACGATCGGGGTAACGATGCCCGAGATGCTGCCGAAGAGGTTGAACAGCCCACCGGCAAGACCAACCAGATGGCGGGGAGCCGTGTCCGCGACCAATGCGAAATTGACGGCGGCAAGGCCTTTGCCGAAAAGTGCCAAAGTCATTAGGCCCACAATGACGTAGGTGGAGTCGACGAAATTGCAGAACAGCACGCTTGAGGACAGCAACAAGCCTGTAACGAATGGGACCTTGCGCGCTATAGAGAGGCTGTAACCCTTCCTGGTCAGTCCATCCGAAAGCATCCCCCCGAGAATACCGCCAATGAACCCGGCGATTGCCGGTAGCATCGCGACAAACCCTACGTCGACAATATTCATTCCGCGTCCTTTGACCAGGTAGATAGGGAACCAGGTCAGGAAGAAATATTGCATCGACGTCAGGCAGTACTGGCCCAGGTAAATCCCGAGCATTTGACGGCTGCCCAAGAAGAGCTTGAGATCCACTAGACGGATTCTGCTGTTCTGGCGCTGGGCCGAACCACCTTCAACATTTGCCCCTCCTTCGCGTAGGTGCTCAAGTTCAAGGGCGTTGACGCCAGGATGCTGCATTGGGGTATGCATCGTCTTGGCCCAGACGCCGGCTAGCACTACACCGAGACCGCCCATTACCCAGAAGACCCACTCCCAGCCAGCTTTATGGACCAGGATTCCCATAAACGGCACAAAAACCAATACCGCGACGTACTGTGCAGAGTTATACACAGACGTGGCGGTGCCGCGTTCTGAAACAGGAAACCAACTGGCCGTAATGCTGCTGTTGCCAGGCGAAAGTGGAGCCTCTACCAGGCCCATCAGGAAACGCAGGGCAAAAAGCCCTGCAACCACCCAGCCCGTGGGGCCCAAACCGATGAATCCTTGGGCGAGGGTGATAGCCGACCAGATACACAAGGCCAAGCCATACACCCTGATAGCGCCGAAGCGGTCAAGCAACCAGCCTGCGGGCAACTGTGCGAGCACATAGGCCCAGGAAAAAGCCGAGAACAGATAGCCCAGTTGAATCGGGGAGATGCCCAATTCTGCGCTCATCGCGGAACCCGCGATGGACAGGTTTGCTCGGTCAGCCAGTGCAACGGCGCTTGCAATCACCAGCATGGCAAGGGTGCCATATCGAACGCGTGAGCGCTTCTCGACCACTGCAAGGTCCAGGGTTTGGTCTTTCATCTAACGTCTCCAGGATTATTTTTATTCGGAGAAGGGAAAGCGTTACCGGCCCAGGCGTTTCTCCAGCCGTGTGACTAAACGGTCGATCTCGCCGAGATCTTCTGTCGACAACTTCGGCCCTGGGGTACGCATTGTGGCGTGACGAATCGCACCGCGCCGCCGCATAACCTCCTTGCGAGCGCTGACCCCCCAAAAGCCCATGGCTTCGTAGCGCAGCAGTGGCAGGTAAATGTCGAACAGATCGTCTGCCTCCTCGAAGCGCCCAGCGCTGTGCAGCTTGTAGACCTGAGACAGCATCTCGGGGTAGGAGAAACCGGCCATCGGCCCGTCCGCGCCACGCTGGAGTTCAAGCGGCAGATACATGGCGTTGTTGCCAGTGAGGATTGCTACACGTCGACTCAACCCGGCACGAAGGCGGCTGATCTTGTTGAGGCATGGAAGGTCTTCTTCCTTGATCAACTGGATCTCTTCATGCCGATTGATGAGCTGATGAATCAACGGTACGGACATCGCCACCTTCGAAGCAAAGGGGAAATCCTGGAGCACCGTGGGTGTGTCCTCGACACGACGAAACGCTTCGCCAAAGTAGTTCAGAATGTCTTCATCGGTTTGCAAGCCTGCGGGTGGAGCGATCATGACGCCCGCTGCACCCAGATCCATGACCTCGCAGCTGAACTGCGAGAGTTGCGCCAGGCTCGGATTACTGACGCCGACCACCACGGGCAAACCTTCTGCGCACTGGATATAGCGTTGTGCAACCTGGCGCGCTTCCTCGGCCGAAAGCTTGCCCGCTTCGCCACTGACGCCAAGAACAGTAAATCCGCTCGCGCCATGTTCCCGGTAGAAGTCAACCAACGAATTGATGCTGTCCAGGTCGACGTTACCGGCCTCGTCGAATGGTGTTTGCGCCACGATATAGACGCCCTTTGCAGTATTGAGCATGTGACCTCCTCAAGGTCCAGAAAGATGGAAGGGCGCTTAGCGTTTATTTAGATCAAACACGTGATGAGCAGTGGTATGACGTTTGATGTAGTCCCAGTCGTAAGTCACACCAAGCCCTGGGCCCGTTGGCACCGGTACGGTGCCGTCTGCATCGATGCAGTCGAGCTGGTCGGAGTAGTCGCAGGCGTAAACCTGTGGAATGTTGTTCGCGCAATCGGGGCCTACCAGCGCAATCTCATAGAAGTTCGAGTTGCGGATCGCGCCCATGACATGTCGGTGCGCAGGGCCGACAGCATGAATTTCAACATCCAGGCCAAAGGCTTCAGCCATGCGCGCGGTCTTGATGGCCCCGGTGATCCCCATGTCATATTCAGGATCGACCCGTACGAAATCGGTGCCACCGGCAATCAGAAAATCGGTCTTTGGCTCAAGGCCACGAACATGCTCACCAATGAGCAGTGGGGTCTTTAGCATTTCACGCAATTTTTTGTGGGAGAAGGCAGATAGCCCTGCATCGCGATACGGATCTTCGAACCAGAAGTAGCTGGCTTCGTCACAGGCCTTGCCCACGTAAAGCGCATCGGCGAACGTTTTCAGGTCACAGGCGCCGTCATACATCAGCTCCATGCTGCTGCCGACAGCCTTGCGCGTTTCCAGAATGGCTGCGGCTTCTTCTCTTGGGTTGCCGTCAAACCAGCCATGAATCTTGTAGCCCTTGTAGCCCATCTCGCGGCAACGTACAGCGAACTCGCCGTAAGCCTGTGGGCTGTCCAGGCCACCGTTGCGGTCGCCATGGAAGGTGCTGGCGTAGGCTTTCAGCCGACTGCGATAGCCGCCAAGTAGCGTTTGGATGGAGGCACCGAGCTGCTTACCGGTCAGGTCCCACAGCGCGATGTCGATCGGGCCGTGGCCCATGTGGTCGAAGTGATGAAGCTTGCGCTTGAACTCGTCATATATCGCTTCGCGGTCATTTGGATTGCGGCCCAGCAGGTCGGGGGCAAGCATCAGAGATTGTGCTAAAGCGGGGCGGGTGCCGCCCCACATCGCGACATATTCTCCGCGCACACCGTCATTGGTTTCGATGACCACGGCGTATTTGGAAAGGGTCATCTTCGCGCCTTTTTTATACGCCACGTGGTTGTGGGTGTGCTCGCCTGCTGCGGCGAGGTTGTGCACGTCGTAGGTGAAGTCGAAGATTTCTACGCGGGTGATGTGGGACATAGGTTCCTTCTCCATTTGTTTTTGTTTTGGAGTGCGTTACCGAGATGCTGCTAGCCCAACATGGGTCGGTCAGCACTCCCTTGGGACCGAGAATAAGTTGGCAATCAATTCGTGTCTAAGCCATATTTGGTATCTGAACGATCCAAAAGGTGAATCGATGATTGGCTTTACCCAACTCCGTTGTTTCGTCGCTGTAGCGACTGAACTGCATTTCGGCCGGGCAGCATTGCTCCTTCATATGACGCAGCCACCGCTAAGCAGGCAGATACAGTTGCTGGAGGATCATCTAGGGGTAGTCCTGCTTCAGAGGACGTCACGCTCGGTGTCGCTGACTCCTGCCGGCACGGCATTTCTGGGGGAGGCGCGCAAGTTGCTGGAACAAAGTGAACGTGCAGTCCAAGTGGCCAGACGGGCTGCAAACATGCTCAGTGGATCGGTGACCATTGGCTTTATGGGGTCTGCGGCTTACAGCTTCATCCCAAAACTGGCAGAACTCGCCCAGATTGAACTGCCAAACATTGATGTCATTTTTCGAGAGATGACTACTCGTGATCAGTGGGAGGCTCTGCCTTTCGGTCGTATCGATCTGGGCATCATTCGCCCTGGCCCCAAGCACGAGGGCCAGGAATCGATTTGCATCGATAAAGGCGATCTTGCTCTGGCAGTTTCCAGAAACCATCCGCTGGCATCCCGTCGCCAGGTCGTGGCTTTGAAACAGTTGGAGGACCTGCCCTTCATCATGTACAGCCAAGTCGGTTGGTACTTTCATGATCTGCTGATGGCAATGTTCGAGCGTGCGAAGGTGAAACCGAGGTACGTGCAGTTCATGGATCAGACTCACGCGATTCTTTCACTCGTCAGTGCAGGCATGGGGGTGGCGATCGTGCCGGAGGACGCGCGCAACGCATGTTTCGAGAATGTCGTGTTCAAGCCGATCCAGAGCCAGACACAGTACGAAAGCCATGCTATATGGCGGGTGGACGACTACGACCCCGCGATTTCTGCCGTGCGTGAACTCGTTCTGCGGCAACGGGTGAGCAGTTAGATCGCCTTCGTGCCACCCGGCGCCAGGGGATCATGTTTTATCGTTTCGCGCAGAAAGCGGCCCACCGGAGTGGGCCGCCAGGCATCAGAAGTAATAGCCGATGTTCACGTTCGTGCGGTAGTACCACTGGTTACTGCCAATGGATGAGGTACTGGTGAAGCCCGTGCCGTTCTCCGCGCCTCCAAAGGGGTTGGAGTTCTTGGCCCAGGTCAGGTCGACCCACGCCATGATCGGCATGGCGAACAGTTGCGCACCGACGGTGTACATCTGCGAGTCATCCCAGCCGCTCTTGTCTTTCATCATCCGGCTGTAGTCGTTGTAGAGCTTGACCTTCTTCAGTTGGCCCAGACCCGGGGTCGGGATGTCATAACTGATGTTGAGCGCTGCAATCGTTGCTTTTGAGGCAATCAGATACGCCGGAGTCAGACCGTTGCCAGCCATCAGAACAGAATCCTTGCTGACGCCGTTCGGGTTTTTCGGATCGTATTCGTAACGTATGGCCTCGGCCCTAGCGCCCCAGGCACCTTTGCTCAGCACGGTGTGCAGACCTGCCGCCCAGTAGCTGCCGTTATCGTCCGTGGTCTCGTTATAGAGCTGGGAGGCAGCTAGCGATGCGCCCACTTCGGCTTTGAAGTCGCCGCTGGTAAAGGTTCGAGCCACACGGCCGTTGACTTGGTTACGCTTCTCGTTGTCCTGCCGGGACTGGGTGACTGCTACAGCGTTGTCTTTGGCGTCGGCGTAGCGGGAAATTTCACCGGAGTAGCGAACATTGTTCGGCGACATGCGCGGGAAAAAGCCCACTTGCACGTCCCACTCAGGGTCTTTGTAGCTGTACTTGGCTCCCAGGCCGTTGCTCACGCCATAGCCCAGGAAGAAGGGCAGGTGATAGCTCCAACCGTATTGCGGATAAGGTTCCAGCCCGAATGGTTTGAACGGCAGACCGACTTGCAGGTTGGACTGCGAGGTCAGGTTATAGCCGACATAGCCGCGGTCGATGGAGCGCTTGTTCAGGTCGTAGAACCAGTAATTGATGTCGAAGAAAGCTTTCTTGTAAGTGCCTTTGACATCGAAGCGCACAGTATCGAACAACCAGCGGGTATTGTTTTCAGTGGTGTCCCAATGCTCATCACGCCAGTTGGTACGAATGGCACCTCCCAGATCGAAGCTCGCGTCGCCAGTGTCGCTGCGCCACGAAATGTGCGGGAATGGTTTCTGCGCTGCAGGTTTCGGCGTGATCGGCGCAGCCGGAGACGGCGTAGTAGTGACATCGGGGCCCTGTTCAGCGGCACACATGCCCGCACTCAGCAACAACCCCGCTCCCAAGATGTATTTTTTCATTGCGACTTCACCCGCACGTTATTCGGCAACTGTTTTGGCTGGCAACAGGAGGCCGCTTATCTCTACGGACAAGTGTTCCTGAAGTTGCACACGTTGATGTTTTTTTGTTTCAAGGGTGGCACACCGTCTTGCCTGTGAGCCTATTAGATAGAGAGCAGAAACTATGCCAAGCCGCCGAAAACTTTAAATATATTTAAATCCCTTGAATATCAATTAATTACCTGTGAAACAACATGCTTCGTACCACCAGTGAAACCACGGTGTCCATGAGTTACTCATCCACCCTAATAGCGGGCAAAGGTGGTGCGAATAGAAACTTATTGGGGCAGTTTTTAGTGCGGCGATGACCGTGAATAAAAATTAAACGTGGAGTGCCTTACTTATCCGACGCGCAAAAAAAGACCGACAGAAATGTCGGCCGAAGTTTTAAGGAGCACAGTTAAATATCAAGTACCAAACGCCGACTCTTGCAACCGGATACGCACACCATCATGGACTGATTGGCAGCGCGCTCCGCTTTACTCAAAACGCCGTCGCGGTGATCCACATCGCCCTCAATGACCCGAGTCTCGCAAGAACCACACACGCCTTCGCGGCAGCTGTAGTCAATGTCGCAACCCGCTTCGAGCAGTACATCGAGCAAATTAAGCCCTGGCTCGACCGACAGCATCTTGCCGGATCTCTTCAACTCGACGCTGTAGCTGTTGAGAGCATCCTCGGCAGGCGGCATTTCGGCGGCCGCAAAGCGTTCGATATGCGCGTGTGGGTAGCCGAGGCTTTCGCAAGTGCTTTCAAAAGCATCCAGCATCGGCGTTGGGCCACAGCAATAGAAATGCGTATCGGCCGGTTGTCCCGCCAGATAATGGTGCAGGTCCGGAGCCGCTTCCTTCTCATCGTTGAAGTGCAGGATCACCTTGGCGTCCAGGCCACCGAGTTCCTCCACGAGGGCGGCTTCGCGACGCGAACGGGCGCAGTAGATCAGCTCCGCGGACTTGCCCAGTGCCAGTAACTGGCGAAACATGCAGTAGATCGGCGTGATGCCGATGCCACCTGCAACCAGCACGCTATGTGAAGCCTGGATATCGAGGGAAAAGTTATTGCGGGGCCGCGAAATCTGCAGGGTAGTGCCGACGCGCAGCTGGTCGTGCACCCAGTGCGAGCCCCCGCGGCTGTTGCGGTCCCGCAGAATGCCGACGACATAACGGCCCTCATCGGTCGGTGAGTTAAGCAATGAGTAACTGCGCACCAAGCCGTTCGGCAGGTGCAGATCAATATGTGAGCCTGCGTCGAACGGCGCGAATACGGTGTCACCGTAGGGGCGCAGTTCGACGCTCATGATGCCTTCGGCTTCATGGCGCAGGGTATGGACCAGCGCGGTAATGGTAGACGCATTGGACATGATTCAGCCCTTCTCCAAAGACGTTGTAACAGGCGCCACTGCTGCGCGCAGATCGATGTCCAGCCGCGCACTGGCTTCGATTTCCACCACCAGTTCGGGGAACACCAGGCCGCTGACCTGCACCAGCGTCGAGGTCGGGTAGGCGGAGAAGCCTTCGAAAAAATCGCGGCGCGCGCGGCCTACTTCGTCCTTGTCGGCAATGTCGGTGACGTACACCGTCAGCCGATACAGGTTACCGATATGCCCCCCGGCGGCTTCGACCAGAGCCCGAGCCTTGTTCAGGACGACCAGCGTCTGCTGATAGGCGCCCAGAGGCGTGCCGACTTCAGCGGCCTGGCGCGTAGCGGGATGGCCGGTCATGCCGGACATCACCACCTCGTTGCCAATCAGCAGGGCGTTGGACCATGTGGCGGTGGCGAGCTCGCCAAGGCTTGGGGCCCTGACGCGCTGCACTGCGGTGTTGGCGGTGCATACGGTGCTCATGAGACAGCCTTCGTCTCGATCAGCGCCATCTGCTCCTTGGCCTTGCTTTTCAGGTAGCGGCGGATGCGGACGACGCCGAGGTCGTGCTGATAAAGGTTTTCACGCTGGTTGGCGTCGAATTCCATGAACTCCAGCAGCACACGATCCTGTTCCAGAACTGCCCAGTGCCGTGCCTCGAGGCGATTCTTGTAAAGGAACCGCCACGTGTCGCGCTGCCAGCCTGTGAGTGGACGTGCGCGCCAGTGAAAGACGCCGCACATCTGGGTGTTGCCTGGGGTATAGCTGCCAATGATGGTGAAGTTGCCGCCCGGGCCGCCGGTCTTCGGATAAGGGATTTCAAGGCGCAGCCAGTGACAGCCGTTATCGACGAATTCTGTCCAGTCGAAGTTGACGCCTCGCTGACCTTCTTTCTCGAAGATGAATCCTTGTTCGGTGTCACGGGTCACGAACCTGGCGGTTGCTTCGCCTTCGCTCATGGAGTGCGACATCTTGTGCAGGTAGGTGCCGTGCATTGGGTCCATGACGTTGTCGATGACGTAGCGGTAGTCGCCTTTCCATTCGGTGTAGCAAAGGAAGCTGCTCCACTCGGGCGAGGTCAGCTGCTCCGGGAGGACCAGTTCAGGAGGCTCAGGCAGGTGCGGATCCGTAGCGTTGAAGACAAAGATCGCGCCCGCCGCTTCACGCACGTGAAACATGCGGGTGGGGCGGCTGCCTTCCAACTTGCAACCCGGGCTGCCGGGCACCTTGGTGACGGTCCCGTCATGGCGAACTTCGACACCGTGGTACGGACACTGCAGGCGGTCGCCCAGCACCGGCCCCTGGGAAAGCGGCGCACCGCGGTGCGGGCAGTGGTCTTCCAGAGCGTGAACGGTGCCATCGTTGTCGCGCCATAACGCGATCTTGTAGCCCAAACGACGAATCGAGACGGGTTTGTCACCCAGTAGCGCTGAAGGCAGCAGCGGGAACCAGAGGTCCTTCAGGCCTTTGACGAGAATATTTTCAACAGGATCTACGGTCAGTTGCATGTTCATTTCTTATCCTCCGAGGCTCACGCGCCGAGCTTGGCCATCAGGGTGCTATAAGTTTCCGGGGTCCATTCGCCGCTGTTGAGCGGGCAAGGTGGCCCCGCCATGTTCAGGTGCTCGAGGAGGCTGGGCAGGTCGTGCTTGCCAGCGCCGAACGCCCGTTCGATGGAGTCGCCCAGCAAGTCTTCGAATGGGGTGTTCGGGCGCGCGCGGGTCTGGTGGGTTTCGTTGTAGGGTTCACTCATCTCATTGGCCTCCGTTACGAACCCGTTCGCGGATCATTTCGCGTACCGGGACAAAGTCATAGGTGGGGTAGCATTCGGTGCGAAAGACACCCCATGCAGAGCGTTCCAGCTCGACATTGAGCTTGGGCAGCAATGCTGGCGGCAGACGCAACGTGACGATCTGTCCAAGGCCCATCGCCACGGTCCAGGACACCACGTCCACGCCGTCTACGGGAAAGCGTTCCCACCAGTCGACCTGTTTCATGTGGCTCTGAATGTCGCCGAGGTTCTTTGACTGATCGTGCTTGAGCAGCACCGTCAACAGCATCGTGTCGGTCATGGCTTGGGTTTGTCCGTAAGGAATTTGCCCTGGGGGGCTTCGACGTTGTGCTGACGACGGGTATTGCCGTCGATACCACCGGCAATTGCCCACTCGGCGAACACGGTCGGGCCGGGCTCGAATACCCGTGGCTGCCACTCGGCAGTCAGTTGGTCTTCATCGGCGTAATACTCGACCAGCGCGCCGGCAGGATTCTTGAAATACCAGAAGAAGGCGGACGACACCGGATGACGTCCCGGGCCGATTTCCGTGGCCCAGCCGCGGCGCGATACGTGCATGCCACCGCCGAATACTTCATGCACGTCACGGACCGTGAACGCCACGTGATTGAGGCCGGCGCGCGGGGAGGGCAGTTGCAGCATGAACAGGTCGTGATGACCGCCTTCCTCGGCAGTGCGCAAAAAGGCACCACGATCAGGGTAGCGGTCCGACGCTTGAAAACCGAAGCGTTCGTGGTAGAAGGCTTCACAGGCGTTGACGTCAGTGACAAAAAACACGACGTGGCCGACTTCGATCGGCGTGGCGTGTTCGTATACCGGGGCAGGCTTGTTGATACGTCCCTTGACCTGCCAGGTATTGTGGCCGCTGCACTCGATGTCCACAGAGCGCTTGCGCGTCACTTGCAGACGGATCGCCAGCCCGTTGGGGTCGGTGCAGCCGATACGGCCGTTACCTTCGACGAAGCCTGGATCGTTGGCGATGCGTTGACTGTAAAGCGCCAGATCAGCTTCGCTTTCCACGCCCCAGACCACTTCGCGGATGGTCGAACCGCCCTCGATCGCCACTGGCAGACCTGGCTTGTCGTGGGCGGCAAGCACCACGCGGCAACCGTTCAACGTTTCGAAAACCACTTCATCGCTCGCTTCGCTGACCTTGTTCAGGCCCCAGTCGGCGAAGAAGCGCACGCAGGTGTCGAGGTCTTCGACGCCGTAGGTGACTTCATCAATACCCAATACGCTCATGGCGCTACCTCGCGGTGCTCGCTGGCCCAGGCCAACGGCTGTTCGTTCATGCCCCAGTAGAGGCTTTTCTGTTCCATGTACTGCAGGATCCCCAGGCGGCCTTTCTCTCGGCCCAGACCGCTGTCGCGCCAGCCGCCAAATGGCGTGGAGATCGAGAACTGCTTGTAGGTGTTGATCCAGACGGTGCCGGCCTGAATCTTGCGGCCCAGGGTCCAGGCGCGCTTGTAGTCGCGGCTCCAGATACCTGCGGCGAGCGCGTAGATGCTGTCGTTGGCCTGTTTCACCAGATCGGTTTCGTCATCGAAAGGCATGGCCACCAACACCGGCCCGAAGATCTCCTCCTGACACACCTGCCGGTCGTTGCTCAGACCTTCGAAGACGGTCGGTGGAAAAAAGAAGCCCTTGTCGTAATCGCCACCGCGCAGACGCTCGCCGCCCAAGCGCAGACGTCCGCCTTCTGACAGGCCGAGCGCGACATAGCGCTCTACCGACTCGCGGTGTGCGGCGCTGATAAGCGGGCCCATTTGCGTCGTTTCATCCTCCGGATTGCCGACTCTGATGGTGGCGGCTGCCGCGCACAGTCGCTGCATGAACGGTTCATACAGCGAGCGAGCGACGAACAGCCGCGAACCCGCGATGCAGGCTTCGCCCGAGGAGCTGAAGATGCCGTACAGCACGCCAGCCACGGCGTGATCCAGATCGGCGTCATCGAGCACGATGGTCGGTGACTTGCCGCCGAGTTCCAGCGACACAGGCATCATCTTGTCGGCAGCGATATGAGCAATGTGTTTGCCGGTACGCGTGCCACCGGTGAACGACACGCGCTTGACCAGCGGATGCTGGGTCAGGGCATCGCCGAGTACGGAGCCCTTGCCTGGCAATACGCTGATCATGCCTTTGGGCAGGCCCGCTTCTTCACAGATTCGCGCCAGTTGCAGGGCCAGTAACGGAGTGATCTCCGCAGGCTTGATCACCACTGCGTTACCGGCTGCCAGAGCAGGGGCAACTTTTTGCGCTTCGCTGGCAATCGGTGAGTTCCATGGGGTAATGGCGGCTACCACCCCCATGGGTTCGTAGACGCTCATGGTGACGAAATCACCCCGCGACGGGGTGATGGTCTCCTCCAGCGTTTCGCAAGCAGCCGCGAAGAATTGGAAGGTGCCGGCCGCGCTGGCCACCAGGTTGCGGGTTTCGCCTATCGGCTTGCCGTTGTCCTGGCGTTGCAATTGCGCCAGCTCCTCGCTCTGCTCACGAATCAACTGAGCGATGCGGTACAGCACGCCAGCACGCTCGTGCGGCTTGCGTTGCGCCCAACCGCTGTGCAGGAAGGCCTGATGAGCGCCCAGCACGGTTTCCTCCACGTCCTCCAGGCTGGCGGCGTTGAGCCAGGCCACGGCTTCACCTGTGGCGGGGTAATAGCTGGCGTAGCGCTCGCCACGGCCCAGACGCCATTGGCCGGCGATGCAGATGGGTAAAGTTTGTTCGGTGGTCATCGGACTTCTCCTGAAACAGTAGCCCTAGATGGAAATCGCATGGGCGTGGTTGCCGAGGGCGCGCACCACGCTGTAAACGGTCAAAGCGGAGGTCTTTGGATTGGCCAGCAGCGGTTTGCCGCGCAGGGTCAGTTCGAAGCCGCCGAATGCGCCGCGCGCTTCGAATTGATGGACATTCTCCTCACTCAGCGGATCGGCAATCAGCGTCACGTGCGTGCGGTCAAGGCCCAGCCCCGCCAGTGACAGGGTCGCGGCGACGTTGGCGTTCTTCGGGTAAAGGCGCGCGGCTTCGCGGGCGCTGCCCTGAAAAATCACAGTGGCTTCGCTAATGGTGTCCAGGTCGCAGACAAGCGCTCCTGGCGTGTTTTTCCACGCCTTGGCCGGCTTGCGACCGGTATAGGCCACTGAGTCCAGCCCGCCGACTTTCGCGGCGGACAACGCGTCGATGCCACCAATGGCACCAGGCAACAGCTCGATGCGGGTGTTGCCACGTTGGGCGGCAGCCTCCAGACGCTCCACCAGGCCGACCTGCGAAAGCGCGCCTACCGAAACGATCAGGCAGGCGATTCCGCGCTCCAGGGCGGGTAGCACATGCTGTTCGATGGCCCGGTGGCCTGCGCATTCCACCAGCAAGTCCGGATGCGCATCGGCTGGCAATTCGGTCAGCACCTGCGGCGGCTGTTTGAAGCTGGCCAGACGCTGACGCACCAGGTCTTCGGAACCTGCCGAAGCGATAACGCTGTCGACGCACAACTGCGGGTCTTTCTCCAGCAATTCCAGAACGCCAACGCCGATGGCGCCGCAGCCGATCATGGTGATATGAAGCATGACGCGATCCTCAGGCTGTCGCTTTCTGGGCTTTGGTTTCGCTGTTTGGCGGACCGGCGAAGTGGGTGGCAAAATTGCCAACCGCCAGCATGTCCACTTCCAGCAGGAAAGGGCCTGGCTGGCTGAAGGCGTTCTCCAGCATGCCGCCGAAATCCTTGAGGTCGCTGACCACTGCGTGGCGGATGCCCATCGATTCGGCCAGTTGGGTGTAGTCAGGTGTGTGTAGCTCTACGTATGCGTGGCGGGCGCCGTAGATGGCATCCTGGATGTTGCGGATCACGCCGTAGCGCTGGTCGTTCATCAGCAGAATCACCACGTTGGCTTTTTCTTGCACCAGCGTTGCAAGTTCCCCGAGGTTGAGGATGAAACCGCCATCGCCGGCCAGGGCAAATACCTTGCGGTGTGCATCGTATTCGGCGGCAGCGATACCGGCACCGATGCCCATTGCCAGACCCTGACCAATACCGCCGCCCAAGGCGTGTACGCCGGCCAGCGGGTGGTACAGGTTGAGCAGGCGGTTGCCCCAGATACTGTTCGACAACGTTACATCTCGCACCCAACTGAAGTTGCGTCCGGTCAGGCTCTGCAGCTGTTCGACCATCGCCGAGTAAGGGCCCAGATCAGCGACCAGTGCAGCGCGGGCTTTTGCACGCACCTCTTTGAGTTCGACCAGAAATTGCGGATCGGCCTGCAGGCGACCTTCAAGGCGATCGGCCAGACCGTCCAGCGTCAACGCCGAGTCGCCGCACACGAACATGTCGCTGGAGTAACTGCGCCCCTCAATGGCTGGGTTGGCGTCGATGCGCAGCGTCTTGGCTGGCAGCTTCAGCGCGTACTTGAAGGTCTCGTTGCTGCGCAAGCGCGAGCCTGCAATCAGTAGCGCGTCACAGCTTTGCATGAAGGTTTCAACCAGACGGTTTTGCGAAAAAGCCCCCAGGCAGCGCTCGTCGTCTTCGTTGACCACCCCACGGCCCTGGGTCGAGGTGATCACGCCAACGCCCATGTCCAGCAAGCGCTTGACCGCCTTGCCTGCGTGACGTGCGCCACCACCGAGCCACAGCAGCGGACGCCTGGCTTGCAGCATGCATTCTGCCAGTTGATCCAGCGCTTCGGGAGAAGGTATGGCGACCGGCACCGGCAGTGGCGCAAGGTCAGTGGGCATGGTGATGAAAGTCGACTGGATGTCGATCGGAATCTCGACGCTGACCGGCCCGGTGGGCGCTGTCAGCGCGGTCTGCACGGCCAGCTTCATGGTGCTCAGTGCGGTTTCCACGCTGCGCACGCGGAAGGCGGCCTTGGACACGGCCTTGAGCATGGTCAGTTGGTCCCGTGCCTCATGGATGTAGGCAAATTCCTGGTCCAGGTAAGGCGTCTCGATCTGCCCGGTGATGTGCAGCAGTGGGGTGCCGGCGGTCAACGCTTCAACCATCGCGCCCGCTGCGTTACCCGCGGCTGTGCCGGTAGAGGTCAGGCACACCCCGAGTCGGCCGCTGGTGCGGGCATAGGCGTCAGCCATATTGGTTGCGCCAGCTTCACCGCGGGCCATCACGAAGCGGATGTTGCCACGCACCGCGAAGGCATCGAGGATTGGCATGTTGTGAATCGAGATCACGCCAAATGCCGCTTTTACTTCGCACTGTTCGAGAAAGGCGGTGATCGCAGCGCCCACAGTTACTTGGTTGTCATTACGCATGGCGGGACAGGCCTCCGGAAACGTCGATATGGCTGCCTGTGGTGTAAGCCGACAGGGGTGATGCCAGGAAAAGAATGGCCTGTGCTGCCTCAATGGGCAGGCCCAGGCGGGCTAAAGGAATCTGTTTTTTGGCCGCCAGTTCGCCGGTCCACTGCGCCCAGTCCTGACCGCGATCTTCGCGGGCTTCGAAGCGGCGTCGCCATTGGCCTGACTCCACCAGACCGATGAGGATGCCGTTGACGCGGATCTGGTCCGGGGCAAATTCGAAAGCCATCGAGCGCACCAGGTTTTTCAGCCCGGCACGGGCAGCCGAGGTGGCGACCATGTGCGGCTCTGGCTGGCTGGCCAGCAGTGAATTGACGCAGACGATGGCCGCATTGCTGCACGTCTTCAGCTGCGGCAGGAAAGCCCGCACCGGGTAGATCACCGAAAAGAATTTGAGGTTGAGCTCTTCGCTCCAGGCCTCATCCGTGGTGTCTGCAAAGGTCGATACACGCCCTTGGCCAGCGTTGTTGATCAGCACCTGCGCCGGACCGAACGCGTCCAGGCTGGCGGCGGCAAACGCCTTGACCGACTGCGCGTCCAGAACGTCGCATAACCGAGCCAGCAGGCGGCCTTCAGCAAACCGCTCGCGCAGACTGGCTTCGGCGCTGCGCAGGCGTTGTTCGTTGCGCCCGCAGAACGCCACGTTGGCACCCGCTTGCAGCAGAAGCTCGACGCAGGCCAGGCCAATGCCCGACGAGCCACCGGTCACGATGGCTGTGCTGCCCTGGAGGGGATAAAGGCTCATTTCAGTCTCTCATCAGGGCAGTCACACGGCTGCCATGGTTTGGGGTGTAGTTGAGCAACCGAGACAGCTCGTCTGCGCTGCGGCGAACCTGGCCGAGCAGTTCCTCGAAATTGACGTGAGCGATCTGCGTAGTCGGGATGGTCACGCCCAGTGCGGCCGCGATACGGCCGGTGTGATCGCGGACCGGGGCAGCTACAGTCGAGATCGCTGACTCGAAAAAGCCTTCGCCACTGACGAAGCCGCGTTCGCGGTCGTGCTGCAGCAGATCGAACAGCTCCAGCACGGTCTTTGGCGTGCAGTGCGAGTGCTGCTCCAGATGTTCTTCGGGATACAGCTCACGCAGCTCACTGAGTGACAGGTCTTCGAGCAGAACGCGCCCCAGCACCGTTGCGTGGGCCGGCAGGCGGGTACCGACGTTGACGGCGCTTGAGAACACCGACGGCGGCGACACCTTGGCCACGTAGACAATCGAGCGGCCGTCGCGGACCACCAGGTTGCTCGGGTAGTTGAGCTTGTCGCACAGGCGTGCCAGCAGCGGCTGACCGAGTTCAGTCAGCTCCAGCGAAGCCAGGTACTCGAAACCCAGACGCAGCACCGACATGCCCAGGCGGTATTCGTTACCGGTGCGGGTCACGAACCCCATGGTTTCCAGAGTGGTCAGCAGGCGAAAAATGGTGGAGCGCGGCAGTTCCAGCCGACGCGCCAGTTCCGGGGCCGTCAGGGTGCGGTTCTGGCGACTGAATTCGCACAGCAGCAAAAGACCGCGCTCCAGTCCCGGCACGATGTATTTGTCCTGCGAATCTCTCGGTTCGGAGTCGTTCATTCAACAGTACCTGTCAGTGATTCCTTGAGGGCGAAGGCCAGGCGGCCAGCTACCAGGTGGGGTTGTTCGATGGGGCTTGCGTGCCCGGCATCGGGGATCAAGGTGAAGCTTGCGCCCAGCGCCCTGGCCAATGTCAGGCAGGCTTCGGGGGCGGTAATACCGTCGGCTTCGCCGCAATGCACATCGCAGGGCACCGTCAGCGGTGAATGGCGCAGCAGGTCATCGCCACATAACAGCTCGATGGCCTGTCGATAGCCATGGGGAATCAATCGCGACATGTTCCAGCGCACCCACTCCAGTGCCTTGACTGAGGGACGCGGCGAGAGCATGGCGCTGCTGCGCTGGGCAGCCGTTTGCGCAATGCCCAGTTGTTCCAGGCTGCCCAGGCGTTTGGTGCGCACCTGCTGGCGCTGGACCTCGCGCGCCGGGTCGCCATAGCCGCGTGCCGGGCTGATGAGTACCAGACGGCTTACACGCTGCGGATGCAGACGGGCAAACGCGCAGGCGGTGATAGCGCCCAGGGAATGGCCGACCAATACGCATTTTTCTATGTCCAGCGCGTCGAGGGTCAGCAGCAGGCGTGCCGCGTAATCTTCAGCTTTGGGTGCCTGCGGGGACAGCGGCGTCGAGTCGCCATAACCGGGAGCATCCCAGGCCACTACACGGGCGTGCTGGCTCAGCTGCATCGCCACTTCCAGCCACGATCCGGCACCCGAGCCGATGCCATGCAACAGCACGACGGCGGGGCCACTGCCGATTTCGCGAATCGCCTGACGGCTCTCGTTGAACACCAGTGAGCGTTGTCCGAAGCGCTGTTCGAGCAAGGCTTCAAGTTCAGCTGTCGCAGCGAGGGTTAGGGTGGCTGGCAACATGAACTTATCCGCGTTTGATCGAGGCCAGAGGATGCTCTGGCGGGTAGGTCGGGGTGACTGGTTTTTTCGCGCCAAGCATCACGCACATCAGGGCGTCTTCGTCACCGACGTTGATCTCTTCGCGGTACACACCTGGCGGCACGGAAATCACGTCACGGTCAGTGAGGATGGTTTCGTAGCGCTCGCCGTCCTTCTCGATGATGACCTTGAGCTTGCCGCGCAATACGAAGAACACCTCTTCGACGTCGGTGTGCAAGTGCGGCGGGCCTTCGTGGCCGGCCGGAATCACCATGGTGCTGAAGGTGAAATTCTCCGACGGGATGGTGTTCATGTCAGTGTTTACCCCAGTCCCACCGGTGCCGATATAGCGCATCTGTGCACGACGGAACTTGGGGTCGTAGTCGGCCTGGAACTTCAAGGCGTTCCAGTCGTATTTGCGCGTCTCGTAGCGGGCAACGCGGGTCTGCATCCAGTCTTGGAGACTGGCGCCTTCTGGGCGCTCCCAGCTTTTCGGGGCGGCGGTGGTGGTGGAAAGGTCAGTCATGGCAGTCTCCGTTTTCAGGGGCGTTGATCAATCAGGGCATGACAAACCCGCCGTTGACCGGCAGGGTTTGTCCAGTAATGAAACGGGCCAGGTTCGACAGGGCGAACACCACGGCGCCGCTGACGTCTTCAGGCAGCTGAGGCCGTTGAATGGCGCGTTGTTCGGTGTACAGGCGATGCCGGGCTTCGGGCACGTAGGCGGTGGCCTCTACCAGCACCAGGCCCGGCGCGATGGCGTTGACGGTGATGTTGTCGGTCCCCAGTTCCCGCGCCAGGCTGCGGGTCATGGCGATGATCGCGCCCTTGCTGGCAACGTAGGCGATCAGGTTCGGCGCGCCCCACAAAGGCGTGTCCGATGCCAGGTTGACGATCGCGCCCTGGCCGCTCGACCGTAGCGCTGGCAAGCAGGCGGTGGTCATCAACCAGGTACCGCGTACGTTGACTTGCATGACCTGATCCCAGGTATCGATACTCAATTCTTCGCACGTCTTGCCGCCGGAGTTAGTCACCGAAGCGTTGTTCACCAGCCCGTCGAGACCGCCGAGCAGTTCAGTGGCCTGCGTGGCGCAGGCGGTTATCGACGCGGGGTCAGCGAGGTCCACAGTCAGTCCGCAGACATCCAGGCCTAGCGCTTGCAGATCGGCAGCAGCCTTCTGTACACGGTCGGCAAGAATGTCGGCGATGACCACACGCCCACCGGCTTGAGCGATTGCCTGTGCGAAGGTGTAGCCCAAGCCGCGGGCGCCACCGGTGACCAGCACGCGACGGCCTTGTAGCAGTTCAGTTGTGGTATTCATCAGTTGGTGCTCAGCATGGCTTTAGGCATGTAGTGCAGAACGCGCTTTTCGGCCCAGACCACGGCACCGTAGGCCAGCACGCCGATGACAGTGAGCATGACGATGGCGACGAATACACCGCTCGTGTTGCCTTGACCTTCAGCGTCAACCAACAGAAAGCCCAGGCCCTGATTTCCGCCAACCAGCTCGCCGACGGTGACGCCGATCACTGCCAGGGTGGAAGCGATTCGCAGCCCGGAGAACAGCGCTGCCATGGCAGAAGGGAACTCCACCAGACGGAAGATCTGCCAGCGGCTGGCGTTCATGGTGCGCACCAGGTTGATCATGTCCGGATCGACGGTACGAATTGCCGAAAGCACGTTGATCATCACCGGAAAGAACACGATCAGCACGGCAATCAGGATCTTCGGGTACACGGTGTAGCCGAGCCACATCACGAACAGCGGGGCGAAGGCCACTTTCGGCGCAATCTGCAGCGCCAGGATGTAGGGAGAGAGCATCGCTTCAGCCTTGGGCGACAGGCCCAGCGAGGTGCCGATGACGATGCCCAGCAGCGCGCCGAGGGCGAAGCCGACGACAATTTCCACAGCGGTAATGAGTGAGTGTTCCAGCAGACCGCTGGTACGCCACATTAGAACGCCTTCCTCGGCCACGCGGCTTAGTTTGGGCATGACGAACTCAGGCATGTTCAGCAGGCCAGGGCCCCATTGCCAAAGTGCAAGAAACAGGATCAGCAGGGCAACGCTGCCGAACATTGAGTTGTTGAGACTTTTCATCACGGTCGTACCTTTTATTTCACACCATCTTTCGCAACGCCTTCACGCCGCGTGGTTATTTGGCGGCGGTGGTCGGGGTGTCGATGAACTGATTGGTGTAGAGGTCTTCGAGCTTGGGTTCCTTGTTCACGATGCCTTCGCTGACGTAGAACTGACGCACCTTGTCCAGACGTTGCGGGTCGATGTGGCCAGGCACGGTCTGATTGGCGTAGACGTGCTCGACATAGAGCTTGAAGGTCTTCTCCAGTTGCTCTTCCTTGCCGGCGTAAGCGGGTACGGCTTTGGCAAAGGTGATTGCGGCAGCGTGAGGATCACTGATGATGTCGCGCATGCCTCGCACGGTGGCCTGGACGATGCCGCCGATGATTTCGGGGTGGTTGGCGATGGCATCGTCGGAAGCCATGATCGACTGCGCCATGCTTTCGAATATCTGGTCTTGAGGAATCAGCTTGACGTTGAGGCCTGCTTCCTGCGAATCGGTGACCCAGTCAGGCACGCCTGCCATGGCTGAGGATTTCCTGGCTGCAAACAATTGCCATACGCCGGCTGGGCCAGCGGCCTGGACATTGACGTCGGTCTTTTCCAGGCCCGCTTTGCGCAGTGAGGCAAGCAGGGCGTAATAAGTGGTGTCGGAGTAGGACATCACGGTCAGGGTCTTGCCCTTGAGGTCCTTGACCGAGTTGATGTTCTCGTCAGCGTTGGTGGCGATCATGGTCACGCCACCGGCGCCGAGCACGGCAACGTTGCGCACAGGAATGCCGTTGGCACGCACCACGATTGGCGTGTCACCGATGGCGCCGCCGATCATTGCGTTACCTGCACCGATCTGCTTGGCCACGTCGACACCGCCCTTGGCGGCGATGAAGGTGACGTTCAGGGCCTTGCTGCTGTAGTAGCCCTGTTGCTTGGCAATGATCCACGGCGCGAAGGCCGGTGAGTTTGGAGGAGCAGGCAGCAGGTAGGTCACGTCAGTGGCGGCCTGGGCGGTGTATGCCAGGCTCAGGCCGATTGCAACCGAAAGCGTCATGACAGCGGTTTTGAACATGGTGACTCCTGAATACGTTGAGGGTCTGTAGGGGGCAGTGTTCAATGCAGTTCGGTGTCTTCGCCCACTTTGAGCAGCTCCATCAGCCGACCGGCCAAGGGGCCGATTTCGGGCAGCTTGCGACGCTCCAGAGGGTTTTCACGGTAGGGCAGATCCACGACGATCTCTTCGACGATGGTGCCGGGACGGGCGCTCATTACCAGCAGGCGATCGGACATGGCTATGGCTTCGACCAAGTCGTGTGTAATGAACAGCGCGGTCTTCTTTTCTTCGAACAGCATGCGTGCCATGTCTTGCTGCAGGACCATCTTGGTCTGGGCGTCGAGCGCCGAGAACGGTTCATCCAGGAACAAGACCTGCGGGTCCATGGCCAGGGTGCGAGCCAAGGCTGCGCGCTGGCGCATACCGCCGGACAGTTGGAACGGGTGGTGGTCAGCAAAACCCTGAAGGTGGCAACGGTTGAGCAAGTCTTCAGCGATAACCTTGCGTTCGGCCGGCGCCATGCCCTGAATTTCCAGACCCAGTTCGACGTTCTGGCGAATGCTGCGCCAAGGCAGCAGAAGGTCTTTCTGCAACATGAAGGCGACCCGCTTGACCGGGCCGTTGACGGCTTCACCGCCGACCAGTACTTCGCCTTCGCTGGGACGATAAAGCCCCGAGCCCATGTTGAGGATGGTGCTCTTGCCGCAACCTGACGGGCCGATGATGGAGACCACTTCGCCACGACGGATCTTGAAGTTCACGTTACGAATGGCAAATGGCGCTTCAGCCTTACCTTTGGCAGGGAAGCATTTACCGACACTGCGAAACTCGATCTCGGTCGGCTCGGGGGCCTGACGTGCGGCTTCGTTCCAGTCGGGGTTGATTGCAAACAACTCTTTCACAGCCATTGGGAAGGGTCTCTGGTCTGTTTTACTAGTGATACAGTGTTTAGTGCATGAACAATGCCAGATATAAACTTGGCATTAATAATTATGAAAATACATATAGATCAGAAGGTTAAGTAAAGTTATAGCTTTTATCGATGTTTCGTATATAAAACGCTGTCTACTTAGTGATACGCCCCTGCACGTTTCTCGTGCGCTGTTACCTCGCTGCGCGTGTTTTAAGTGCTTTTTCGAAACGCTGTTTTATATATAAAACAGCGGATGTTTAATCAGTGAATAATTGGAGGGGCATCTTCGCGAGTACAGCGAGTTCGCGAAGACACCCAGTTAACGCGGGGGTTGTAGAGTACTTGCAGTGAATAATCAGTGAATCAGTTTCATGCTGCAGGTTGTGTAGGCGCGCTCCAGGCGTCATAGCCATAGACCCAATCGGCGTTGCCACCGGCCTTGAGCCATTGGTTGCCCCGCGAGCCCACCTGGATCTGGCTGGCGCGTTCCATACGTGCCTGTTGATAGCCGGTCAGCGCCGAGTCGACTTCTGCCAACGCCTGAACCTCGCTCAATGCTCGGGCCAACACCACGGCATCCTCGATTGCCTGACCCGCGCCCTGTGCCATGAACGGCATCATCGGGTGACAGGCATCGCCCAGTAGCGCCATGTGATTCTCGGTCCAGTAAGGCAATGGATCGCGCTCATACAACGCGGTCTTCAGGACTTCATCGCAGGCGTCGAGCAGGGCGCGAGCGTCGGGATGGAAGTCGGCATAGCTTTCGCGCAGCTCGGTGACACTGCCCGGCGTAGTCCAGCTTTCTTCATGCCAGTTGTCTTGCGCGGTGGTGGCGAAGATAAAGATGTCCTCACCGCGGTTCAGCGGGAAGGTCACGATCTGGCTCTGTGGCGTTGGCCCCCACCATTTAGTGAATGCCTGGATGTTCGGCACGTGTGCGACGCGGGTGGCTGGCACCACCGCGCGAAATGCCACCACGCCGGTGAAGCGCGGGTGTTCCTGGCCAAACAGCGCGTTGCGTACCACCGAGTGAATGCCATCCGCACCGATCAGTACATCCATCCTCGCCTGGGTCCCGTCGGCGAAGTTCAGGACCGTGGCGTCACCTTGCCTGCTTGCCTTCACGGCGCGCTTGCCGAACTGCACGTGCTCCAGCGGGAACGCTTCGGCCAATGCGCTCAGCAGGTCGGCGCGGTGGATGGTCAACTGCGGTGCGCCATATTGGCGTTCGGCAGCATCGGCCATTTCAAGGCGAGAGGTTTCTTCGCCGGTGTCCCACATCCGGCTGATGCGATGGGTCGGGCGCGCGGCGAAGCGACGGATGCCTTCACCCACTCCGAGGCCATCCAGTGCTCTGACCGCGTTAGGGGTCAAGTTGATGTCGGCACCCACGCGCATGAAGGCCTTGGCCTGTTCGAATACGGTGACGTGGTGACCTGCGCGTTGCAGCGCGATCGCGGCGCAGAGGCCGCCAATACCGGCGCCCAGGATGCCTATGGAAAGTGCTTTCATGAATCCGCTCGCTATTTTGTGGAGGAGGCCGCGGTTCATGCAGGGCCGATGCCATTAATTCCTTTTTGAAGGAAATAATTATTTATCTTTTTAAATCAATTGGTTATCCGTTTATTCATAGGTGAAACGCGCTATTCATGACGTGCTGTGGCGCTACGGGTATCACCACGGTGCAGCTGTGATACTTTTTGCCACCGAATGAACGTTATTAACCTGGGCGGTAGAGCAGATATGGTGGGGACCAATAAAAAACGCGAAGCCGGCCGGCCGCGGGAAACCCAAGGAGTAGGGCGTGAAGGATTGATCGACGCGACCCTCACGCTGTTGCAGCACACGCCACCGGAAGCGTTGACCTTGTTGCAGATCGCCACCTCGGTGGGTGTCGACCCGGCGCTGGTCCGTTACTACTTCGGTAACAAGGATGGTCTGCTTCGGGCTGCGACGCTCAGTTTGATGGACCGTATCCAACAGGCATCCGAACGACACGTCGACGAGCCATCGCTGGCGGCGATGCTGGGCAATCGGGTGCGGCTTATTATCGATACGGGTCGTCAGAACCCGCATTTTCTGAAGCTGGTCATGCGCGAGATCTACGCTGCCGGTGAGCGCGGCGAACGTGATGATCCCACTTGGGACTCACTCAATCTCACGGCCCGTCGTGGCGCCGCACTGAGTGATGCCTTACTGCAGGCGCGCCCCGCAGAAGCACAGGCGATCAGCATGGATGCACGCTTTCTGCATGTCGCCTTGCTTGGCGCCTGTACCTTCTTTGCCACGGCGCAACCTTTGTTCAAGGCGCTGTTCGATCACGAACCCGACGAGGATGCATTGGCCGCACGTTACAGTGATTTTCTGACAGACCTGCTGCTTCGCGGCATGGGCGTGAACGGTCAGATTGATGGCGCTGCGCAGACCTGACTGTGAACATATCCATACTGCCGCTTTGGACCGCTGCGTGTCCCGTCCGACAGCCTTCGATGTAGAGCGCATAGACCCAGCGCGTCGACAACAAAGCCCACCGGCCCTGGCGTGAATGCCGACAGCATTCACGATGACGCGGGTTGATCAGTCGCGATACCCCAAATCGCGGCTGATCTTCGCGCTGCACTCCAGCAGCAGGTCCAGAAACCGTTCCCGCGCACCGTCGGGATCCATCACGGCATCTGGCCCGGACAGGTTGATCGCCGCGCTGACCTGGCCCGTGTGGTCCTTCACCGACGTGGCGATCGCTGTCGAATAGTCCGAGCGATGCAGCACCCAGCCTTTTTCACGATCACCTTCGATCAACGCCTGCAACGCCGGCAGGGTTCGTGGCGCCGGGGTGGGGTAGTCATCCAGGCGAATGTGTTGATACAACGCGCCCAACTGCGAATCGTCCAGCGCGGTCAGCAGCATGCGGCCCATGGCCGTGCAGTGACAGCCGATGCGCGTACCCACCGGGATGTTCACGGAAAGCCGTTGCGCCGCAAACGCGCGATACAGGTACAGGCTGTCGGTCTGCTCGCGGATGCTCAGGTGGCAGGACAATGAGGTGCGATCACGCAGTTCGTTCAGGTGTGGCATCGCCACTTCGACGATGTCGCGACTGGCCAGATAACTGAAGCCATCGCTGACGACTCGCGCGCCAAGTTCGTATTGAGTGTTGTGCTTGTTCAGGTAACCCATGTTGGTCAGCGTGAACAGAATGCGGTACACCGCCGAGGTGCTGACCCCCAACCGCTCGGCGATTTCCTGAATGCTCAGGCTGCGCGTGCGGACGTTGAACATGCCCAACACACTGAGCCCGCGGGCGAGAGCGGGGACGCTGTAGTCGGTCTCTTTGTCGGGCGTTTCAACCATGTTCATGGTGTGGCTCCTTGATAACAGCCCTCCTGCGGCCCATAGCAGCACGACTTGCCAGTGGTGGCCTCTTTGAAAATCTTCACCGCCGGCATTCCGTGCTGCTACAGGAATTGAGTTCACTGGAGTGCTTCGATCTCCAGCACCTGTCCATCGAACTCGGCCATGGCATCCAGCACCGCGTCCTTGAAATACTCCAGCGACGCGCGGTCGAAGAGGATCTGGAACGCCGCTTGACCCTTCGATCCCAGGTTGATCACGATCACGTTGATTCGCGCCGCTGAGGTCTGTGCGACTGCGCCCGGCGGGAAGGCGGCGCAGCGCAGGTCGACGCCGCAGAGCTTGGCCATGACTTCGGCGATGCACACACCACTCAGCTGCAGCCAGGCGTGGCTGTCTTCCCGGGGCAGCAGGTAGTTGGCGCTGTGATCGAGCTCCCAGCGCGCTTGCTCATCAGCGATGCGTTCACCGCGATCCTGCAGGCTGCCGAGAATCAGGTATTCGGTCTGTGATAGCCGCGCCACGTGGCTGCCATCGGCCTGAGTGACAGCCCGGTTCGGCGCATCCGGCAGGGTGAAGCCCCGCGCCTGCAAGTACTCGGCGCTCTGCTGACCGCGAAAGCCGACCCTCGGTAGCTCGGTCAGATCGACCAACGTGCATTGCTCAAGTGTGCCGAGTTGAAGCGGAGCGGGTTCGATGTGGCTTTCAGTATTGAGACTCGACATATCAGTGCTCCTGGCGCTGGTTTTCAGGATCGAAGAAAGGCAGTTTCACCACCGTGGCATGGACGATCACGCCATCCTCCACACGAATCGGGATCTGTTGCCCTGGCTGGCTTTGATCGAACGCGGCGTAGGCCAGGCCGATGATCTTGTCCAGCGATTGCGAGTACTCACAGGAGGTCACGTTGCCGCTGATGTCCGCGCCGCTCAGCACCAGATGGCCTTCCAGCGGCCGGGGGCTGACCCTGGGCAACGTGAAACCCACCAGTTTGCGCTTCTGCGGCTGGGCTTCGAGAATGTCCACCGAGCGCCGCCCGACGAAAAACGGCTTGGTCCGGCTCACTGCCCAACCCATGTCGATCTCGGCCGGATGAGTCATGCCATCGGTGTCCTGGCTGATGATCACGTGGCCCTTTTCCAGACGCAGCAAACGTTGGGCTTCGACGCCGAACGGGCGGATGTCGAACGCCTGGCCCGCTTGCATCAATGCGTCCCACAGTTTCAGTGCGTGACGAGCGGGAACATGAATTTCGTAGCCCAGTTCGCCGACGAAACCGACGCGCAGCAAGCGTGTCTTGATCCCCGCCACGGTACCCTGGCGCACGCCCAGATAGGGAAATCCTTCAGCTGACAGGTCAAGGTCCTGACAGACCTTTTCCAGCACTTTGCGTGAGTCCGGACCTGCGACGTTGACCGCCGAAATAGCCGCGGTGACGTTGGCGATGTCGACGTTCAGCCGCCATTGCGCATTCCACTTGAGCATCTGCTGATAGATGCGATCAACGCCGCTGGTGGTGGCCGTGACGTAGAAATGGTTCTCGCCGAAGCGCGCGCAGACGCCGTCGTCGATCACCACGCCATGCTCATTGGTCATCAGCGCATAACGCGAGCGACCAATCGGCTGCTTGAGGAAGGCGAAGGTGTACAGACGGTTGAGCAGCTCGGCGGCATCCGGTCCGCGCACGTCCAGACCGCCCAGCGTCGAGACATCGATGATGCCGACCTTATTGCGCACGTGCAGCGCCTCGGCCTGCATGCACGCGTCGCGCTCGCTGGCCTTGCCGTAATAGGCCGGACGCTGCCAGATGCCGGCGGGCATCATTTTGGCGCCTGCATCCATATGCCGTTTGTGCATCGGCGTCTGCCGGTACGGATCAAAGGCACGTCCTGCGACATGGGCCAGTTTTTCTGCTTCGAAAGGTGGGCGAGCCGTGGTGACGCCGGTTTCGCTGATGCCGCGTTGGGTGCAAGCAGCGACCAGCCGCGCCGTCGGCAGTGCCGAATGACGTCCCTGGGACGGGCCCATCCCGACCGTGGAATAACGCTTGACCAGTTGTATGTCGCGATAGCCGATCTTGGTAGCGTTGATGATGTCGCGAACTTGCAGGTCTTCATCGAAGTCGACGAAATCCTTGCCTTTGGGATGCGGGAAGATCGGCCACGGAAAGTTGACCTGTGCTTCAGGGCGCGTCGCCAGTGGTTTGGATGTCAACTCCAGATTCAGCGCCACGACGATCTCGGCAGCGGCATGAATGGCGTCAGCCAGCACATTGTCCAGTGCGTGATAACCGTGGGCCGAGCCTGCAACGGTGAGGTTTTTCGGCAGGCCGCTGAGGGTGAATTCTGCCAGTTGATCGTCGTAGGCCAGTTTGCCGCCGGCCTGGCACAACAGCTGATAGACCGGCATGTAGCCGCCGGACATGCACAGCAGATCGCAATCCAGAACCAGGCCGCTGCTGGCCACCTGGCCAAGCCCGGTGATTTTTCGGATGTCGGCACCGCTGACGTGACGCATGCCTTTCTCGTGCAGCGCCTCAAAAACGGTGCTGCCCAGATGGCAGACGATGCCGCGCCGTTCCAGCGCCAGCAGCAGGGCGCGGTCGGCGGGGTTGTTGCGCATGTCCACCAACGCCGCGACTTCAACGCCTTGATCATGCAGGTCGAGCGCGGCCAGATAACCATCATCGTTGCCGGTCAGCACAACTGCGCGCTTGCCCGGCTTGACTGCATAGAGCTTCATCAGCCGTTGCGCGGCACTGGTCAGCATCACGCCGGGCAGATCGTTGTTCCGGAAAATCACCGGCTGATCGAACGAGCCGCTGGCGATCAGGCATTGCGTCGCGCGAACCTTGTACATGCGCTTGTTCTGAATCACTGGCAGGTAATTGTCAGTGAACCAGGCGTTGCAGGTGGCTTTTTTGAGCACGCGAATGTTGGCGTGGCCTTCGACCGCATCGACCAACTCGCGGCGCAAGGTCTGGGCGCGATTGCCTTCGAGATCGAAGCGGGCGTAAGTCAGCGAGCCGCCGAGTACCGGCTGCTGCTCGATCAGCAGCACCTTGGCGCCAGCGTTGGCCGCAGTCAGCGCGGCCTGCAGACCGGCAGGGCCTGCGCCGATCACAGCCAGATCGGCAAACAGATACGCCTTGTCGTAATACTCGGGCTGGAACTTCAGATCGAGCACGCCCAGGCCGGCCTTCTTGCGGATGATCGGTTCCCACAGTTTCCACGCGCCCTTGGGTTTGTAAAACGAGCGGTAATAAAAGCCCACCGGCATGAACTTGGAGAACTTGCCGAGGTAGGCGTCGTTGTCGTTGTCCAGCGAGCCGTTGAAGTTCTGCCCGGTGACCTGCACGCCGCTTTCCAGCAGGTGACTGTCGGCCAGCACGTTGGGCTCGCTTTGCAGTTGAACCAGCGTGTTGGCGTCTTGCCCGGCCATGGTCAGCGGCCCGCGCGGGCGGTGGTATTTGAACGAGCGCGACAGCAGAAACCGGCCGTTGGCGAGTAGGGCGCTGGCAATGCTGTCGCCGGCCAAGCCCTGATACGGCTTGCCATCGAAACTGAAATCGAGCGGCTGATTGCGATCGATCAACAGACCCATGGGGGCGGGAAGTCGGCTCATCGGGCGGTCTCCTTGGCGGTAACAGCAGTGAATTCCACGCGGGCGTTAAATACTTCTTTCGGATCGAAGGTGCGCAGGATTTCGTCGCTGCCGGTGTGGCGCTCGACAAGGAACCAGTAGCTGGACGGGTTGTGCATCCACCATTCGCGGACCACGCCCAGGATGTCTTCACTGTTGAACACGTAATCGGCCCATTCGGCATCGCTGCAGGTCTGCGGATCGGGCATCTGCTTGAACTCGCCGCCGTAGGTGAATTCGCTGATATTGCGCGGCCCGTTGAGCGGGCAAGTCATGACTTTCATGTGTCTCTCCTTACTCAATGGCGGTCAGTGGCTGGCCGCTGTGGCGCCCATTTCGTTGACTTGCTGGAAGGTCGAAAAGCGTTCCAGACCGAACGGTCTAATCAGCTCAGGCACCTTGCCGCCGCTGGCCACCAGTTCGGCCATGGTCTTGCCGCAGATCGGCGTGGCCTTGAAGCCCCACGTGCCCCAGCCTGCGTCGAGGTAGTAATTGTTCACCGGGGACAGGCCCATGATCGGACTGTAATCCGGAGTCATGTCGGTGATCCCGGCCCACTGGCGCATCAGCTTGGCGTTGGCCAGGAACGGGAACATCTCGATGGCGTGGGCCAGCAGGCTTTCTTTCAGATCGAGCGTGGAACGGGTGTTGAGCAGCGGGTATGGGTCTGAGCCGCCGCCAAACACCACTTCGCCACGACTGGTCTGCTGCACGTAGCAGTGCAGAGCCGACGAACTCACCAGCGGGTCCAGGAATGGCTTGAACGGCTGGGTGACCATGGCTTGCAACGGGAAGGTCTGGATCGGCGACCGAATCCCGGCCTTCTTCATCAATTGCGAGCTCATGCCCGCGACGGCCTGAACCGCGCAGCCGCACTTGATGGTGCCGCGATTGGTTTTGACGGCAGTGATGGTGCCGTTTTCGATGACCAGTTCCTGCACTTCGGTCAGCTGATGAATCTCCACGCCACGTTTGGCCGCCTGCTTGGCGTAACCCCAGGCGACGGCATCGTGCCGGGCGGTGGCGCCGTCGATGTGCCACAGACCAGCGATCACCGGCAGATGGCCCGGATCGAGGTTGAGGGACGGCACCAGTTCGCGGATCTGCTGGCGGTCGATCATCTCGGTGCGGCCGCCGAAGTGTTTGTTGACCTCGGCGCGCTGGCGGAACGAGCGCACGGTGGCGTCGGTGTGAGCCAATGTCAGCTGACCTCGGTGCGAATACATGATGTTGAAGTCGAACTCGTTGGACAGGCCCTCGAACATGCGCACCGATTCGGCGTAGAAACGCACGCCTTCGCTGGTCAGGTAGTTGGAGCGGATCACAGCGGTGTTGCGCGCCGTGTTGCCGCCACCCAGATAGCCCTTTTCCAGCACCGCGATGTTGGTGATGCCGTGGTATTTCGACAGGTAGTACGCCGTGGCAAGACCATGGCCGCCGCCACCGATGATCACCACGTCGTAGGAGGATTTCAGCTCTTTGGGCGCAGGCAGATCGACCTCGACCGGGTATTCCGAGCTGAGCCCGTATTTCAGGAGATTGAAAGGCATACGGCCTCCGAGGCGCTGTTTTGCGTTTGGGCGTGCTGCGCCTGCTGAAGGGCAGCGGTCACCGTGTTTTTCATCAGGAAGGCGATGGTCATCGGGCCAACGCCGCCCGGCACCGGGGTGATCGCCGAAACCTGTGGCAGGGCGCTGTCGAAATCGACGTCACCCACCAGGCGGCTGCGGCCATTCTCTTCAATGCGGTTGATGCCGACGTCGATCACCACCGCGCCGGGCTTGAGCCAGCCGGCGTCAATCATCCGTGGACGGCCGACGGCGGCGACGACGATGTCGGCCTGGCGGCACAGGGCCTTGGCGTCGACACTGCGCGAATGCACGACGGTCACTGAGCAATGGGCCTTGAGCAGCAGGGCGGCCATGGGTTTGCCGACGATGTTCGAGCGGCCGATGACCACCGCGTGCTTGCCGCTCAGGTCACCGCAGGCGTCTTCGAGCAGCTGCATGCAGCCGCTGGGCGTGCAGGGCGTCAGTACGTCGCGACCCTGGCTCAGACCACCGACGTTTTCGCTGTGAAAACCATCGACGTCCTTGCCCGGCGCAATGGCCTGCAGGACGCGGGTTTCTTCGATATGCGCAGGCAGCGGCAACTGCAGCAGGATGCCGTTGACGCTGTCGTCCGCGTTCAATTCGGCGATCAGCTTGAGCAACTGCGCCTGAGTGGTGTCGGCGCTCAGGCGGTATTCCAGCGAGCGAATGCCGGCCTCTTCGGCGCGCAGGATCTTGTTGCGCACGTAGACCTGACTGGCCGGGTCCTGCCCCACCAGGATCACTGCCAGCGCAGGCTCGATGCCTTTGTTTTTCAGCATCTGCACCTCGGCTTTGACGTGAGCGAGTACGCGGGCGGCTGCGGCATTGCCATCGATTATTTTGCAAGTGTTCACCGGAAGATCACCGTTCTGTCCTTGTTGAGGAAAACCCGGTGCTCCAAGTGGTACTTCACCGCCTTCGACAGGGCTACGGTTTCGGTGTCACGGCCGGTGGCGACCAGATCGTCCGGCAGGTACACATGATCCACGCGCTGAACTTCCTGCTCGATGATCGGGCCTTCGTCCAGGTCGCTGGTGACGTAGTGGGCAGTGGCGCCGATCAGCTTCACGCCGCGCTCGTAGGCCTGGTGATAAGGCTTGGCGCCTTTGAATCCTGGAAGGAATGAGTGGTGAATGTTGATGGCCCGGCCCGACAGTTGCTTGCACAGGTCATCGGACAGAATCTGCATGTAGCGGGCCAGCACCACCAGATCGGTGCCGGTCTCGTCGACCACTCGCATCAATGCCGCTTCCTGCTGGGCCTTGGTGTCTTTGGTCACTGGCAGGTAGATGAAACGAATGCCCTCGCGCTCGGCCATGGGCCGCAGGTCGAGGTGGTTTGACACGATGGCGGTGATGGTCATGTCCATCTCGCCCTTGTGGTAGCGGTAGAGCAGGTCGGTGAGGCAATGATCGAACTTGCTCACCATCAACAGCACACGCATGGGTTCGCGAGTGTCGTGCAGTTCCCACTGCATGTCGAACGCCTTGGCGACGTCATCGAAACCCGCCTTGAGCTGGGCGATTTCGCCCGCGTGACCGTCGTTGAAACGGAACACTGCGCGCATGAAGAATTTGCCGCTGAATTCGTCGTCGAACTGCGCCATCTCACCGATGTAGCAGCTGTTGCCCGCCAGATACGAGGTGACCGCCGCGACGATGCCGGAGGTCGCCGGACAACTGATCTTGAGAATGAAATGGTTCTTGTCGTGTTGCATGGTATGTCCTCTGGAAGATGGCGGCAGTTCAGCAAGCGGCTAACGATCAGCGCGAAAAATTCCGGGGTGAACAGATATTTCGTGCGTGAATAAAAATTCCCAACAGGAATTAAATATTCTCGAAGGCTGTTTTATAGGCGAACGGAAACTGCACGTCCAGAGATTTCTGGAAACTTTCTTAACTGGTGGGAAATATTTGAAATGGCGGACAGTTGTAGGAGCGTGCTTGCTCGCGATCGAGGTACATCAGGCGCCTTAACGTGTCAGGACTCACGCATCGCGCTACAGAGGAAGGCTGCACGGCTCTGCTGTGCGGGAGTGAGCTTGCTCACGAAGCGTCAATACAGGCGCTCGATTTTGAGCGGCCGAAAGCCCTTCGTGAGCAAGTCCACTCCCACAGGATTTGTGCCGCCGACAGGTTCTGAAGGGGGCTTGCGTGTTTTTTACTCCCCCTGCGCACCGTAATTCATGATCGACAACAAGCGGATCGGCACCTGCACCAATTCCTCCGGACCATGAGGGATATCGCCGTCGAACGTCAGGCTGTCGCCCGCCTCCATGTGGTACAGCTGATTGCCGTGGCGGTATACCAGCTCGCCTTCCAGCAAATGCAGAAACTCGGTGCCGGGGTGGGAGAAGGTCGGGAACTCCTCGCTCGCGTCGTCCATGGTCACCATGTAAGCCTCGAAACTCTTCTTCGGCCCGCGGGTGTGGTTCAGCAGGTGGTAGGTGTGGCCTTTCTCGGTGCCGCGGCGTACCACCTCAAGACCTTCGTCATGCTTGACCAGCAGGGCGCTGCTGCCTTGCTGATCGTACTGACTGAACAGCTTGGACATGGGCATGCCCAGCACGTCGCACAAACGGCTCAGGTTATCCAGGCTGGTGGAGACCTGGGCGTTTTCGATTTTGCTCAACATGCCCTGGCTGATCCCGGCAATGCGCGCGACGTCGGCCAGTTTCAGTTCTTGCGCCTGGCGCTGGCGTTTGATCTGAATGCCCAGATATTGCTCGAGTTTCAACTTCGGCTGGTGTTCTTCAGGCGTATTCATCGGTTCTGCACGGTTTCCGTTCAATAATTTTAAATTCGCACCAGGAATGTGCGATTTGCCTTCCGGCTGTCAGGTCAGCAGCGGATTATTCTCACAGTGAAAACGAGTTTCACATATATACAGCGCAAATTCCGCTGTGGCGTGAATCTGATTCCTGGCATACCAAACTGGCAAGGCACTTGCATTCCTGATGGGAAAGTAAGTTTCCTGATCGGAATAACCTCCGCCCAGGCAGCGAAACTGCGGTTCTTAACCTCAACGTTTTGCCTTTCTCCAGGAGTGAACGCTCATGTTGCCACCCGAAACACAGCGGCTGATCGAGGAGCACGGAATCAAATACGTGCTGGCCCAGTTCGTCGATATCCATGGTTCGTCCAAGACCAAATCGGTACCGGTGTCGGGCCTGGAAATGGTCGCTGAAGACGGGGCCGGTTTCGCTGGTTTCGCCATCTGCGGCATGGGCATGGAGCCCCACGGGCCGGACTTCATGGCCAAGGGCGATCTGTCGTCGCTGACACCGGTGCCATGGCAAAAGGGTTATGGCCGCGTCGTGTGCATCGGTCACGTCGAGGGCAAGCCATGGCCGTACGACAGTCGTTACGTGCTGCATAGGCAAGTCCAGCGTCTGAGCGACCGTGGCTGGACCCTCAATACCGGCCTGGAACCTGAATTCAGCCTGTTCAAGCGCGACGCCGCAGGTGCGCTGCAACTGGTCGACGGCAGCGATTCGCTGGACAAGCCATGCTACGACTACAAAGGTCTGTCGCGCTCCCGCGAATTTCTCGAGCGCCTGACCGAAGCGCTGCAACCGGTTGGTTTCGACATCTATCAGATCGACCACGAAGACGCCAACGGCCAGTTCGAGATCAATTACACCTACAGCGATGCGATGGAGTCGGCCGACCGTTTTACTTTCTTTCGCATGGCTGCCGGCGAGATCGCCAACGACATGGGCATGATCTGCTCATTCATGCCCAAGCCTGACCCGAAACGTGCGGGCAACGGCATGCACTTCCACCTGTCCATCGCCAGCGCCGCCAACAAGAACCTGTTCCACGACGCCAGCGACCCGAGTGGCATGGGCCTGTCGAAAATGGCCTATCACTTCGCGGCAGGTCTGCTCGCCCACGGCCCGGCGCTGTGTGCCTTCGCCGCGCCGACGGTCAACTCCTACAAACGCCTCGTCGTCGGCAACTCTTTGTCCGGCGCGACCTGGGCGCCAGCCTTCATCGCCTTCGGCTCCAACAATCGCTCGGCCATGGTTCGCGTGCCTTACGGCCGCCTCGAATTCCGCCTGCCGGACGCCGGTTGCAACCCGTATCTGGTCAGCGCCGCGATCATCGCAGCGGGCCTGGACGGCATCGACCGCAAGCTGGAGATCGACAACGTCTGCAACGAGAACCTCTACAAATTGAGCCTGGAAGAGATTGCCGCGCGCGGCATCAAAACGCTGCCGCAATCGCTCAAGGAAGCCTGCGATGCGCTGGAAGCCGACCCGTTGTTCGCCGAAGTGCTGGGCAACGAGATCGTTGGCGAATTCCTTAAGCTCAAGCGCATGGAGTGGGTCGAATACAGCCGCCATGTGAGCGACTGGGAGATCAAGCGCTACACAGAATTCTTTTGAAAGCAGCCGCAAGCCCAAAGAAATGGCGACTCGGCGGCGAATACAAGATTTTCAATCAACCGGGACAGCTTGCAGCTCGTAGCTCCCGAACGAAGTGAGGACTGCCTCAATGTGCGGAATCGTTGGTTTGTATCTGAAAAACCCGGCGCTGGAATCTCAGCTCGGCAAGCTCTTCGAGCCGATGCTCGAAGCCATGACCGATCGCGGTCCGGACAGCGCAGGATTTGCTCTCTATGGCGATGAAGTGGGCGACGGCTGGGTCAAGCTGACCTTGCAGGCAACCACTGAAAACTACGACTTCAAAGCGCTGATCGCTGCGCTGGAAAGCAAGATTGCTGCGCCTTTGGACTGGTTCCAGAACGCCAGCGCCATCGTCCTGAAGATCAAGGCTGAAGAAGCCGTCGTGCGCGCCGCGCTGGGTGAATTGGCGCCGACCGTGCGCATCATGAGCGCTGGCAAGAGCATCGAAATTCTCAAGGGCATGGGCCTGCCCAAAGAGATTTCCAAGCGTTTTGGCCTGGGCAGCATGACGGGCAGCCACATCATCGGCCACACCCGTATGGCCACTGAAAGCGCCGTGACCATGGAAGGCAGCCACCCGTTTTCCACTGGCGCCGACCTGTGCCTGGTGCACAACGGCTCGTTGTCCAACCACTTCCGTTTGCGTCAGGAACTGCGCCGCGAAGGGATCAATTTCGACACGGAGAACGACACCGAAGTCGCCGCCGGCTACCTGGCCTGGCGTCTGCAACAGGGCGATTCGCTGAAGACCGCGCTGGACAGTTCGCTGCAAGCGCTGGATGGTTTCTTCACCTTCGCTATCGGCACGCGCAATGGTTTTGCCGTGATCCGCGATCCGATTGCCTGCAAACCGGCCATCCTCGCCGAAACCGACGATTACGTCGCCATGGCCTCCGAGTATCAGGCGCTATCGAGCCTGCCGGGCATCGAGAAGGCCAAAGTCTGGGAACCCGTTCCCGCCACCCTGTACATCTGGGAACGAGGAGCTCGCACATGAAAACCATCGATCTTTCCACTGCCAGCGTGCGTGATCTCAATCAGGCGCTGCACGATCAAGTCAAGAATCTCGAAGAGCGCGAGTGGGTGGTGACCCATCCCAACGGCGCCCATAACCTGGCTGTCGGCGTTAACGAAGCGGTGTCCGTCGATATCCAGGGACACGCCGGTTACTACTGCGCGGGTATGAACCAGAAAGCCTCGGTCACCGTGCATGGCAACGTCGGCGTGGGCTGCGCCGAAAACATGATGTCCGGTTATGTGCGGGTCAAGGGCAGCGCTTCGCAGGCGGCCGGTGCCACGGCCCACGGCGGTTTGCTGGTGATCGAAGGCGATGCCGGTGCCCGTTGCGGGATTTCCATGAAGGGCATCGACATCGTGGTGGGCGGCAGCATCGGTCACATGAGCTGCTTCATGGGCCAGGCCGGGCGTTTGGTGGTGTGCGGCGACGCGGGCGATGCGCTGGGCGATTCGCTGTACGAAACCCGCATCTACGTCAAAGGCAAGGTTGAGTCGCTGGGCTCGGACTGCATCGCCAAGGAGATGCGCGCCGAGCACCTCGAGGAACTGCAAGAACTGCTCAATCGCGCCGGTTTCAATGAGAAAGCCTCGGACTTCAAGCGCTATGGCTCTGCCCGTCAGCTGTACAACTTCAAAGTCGATAACGCCTCCGCGTACTGATTCAGGAGCAAGAACATGAGCGATTCCAACAGTCCGAAAGCCCCACCCGTCCTGCGCGAGTCGGCCACCTTCGATCGCCTGACGATCCAGGAGATCCAGCGCGCCGCGGAAACCGGTATCTATGACATTCGCGGCGGCGGCACCAAGCGCAAGTTGCCGCACTTCGACGATTTGTTACTCCTCGGCGCCAGCGTTTCCCGTTATCCGCTGGAGGGTTATCGCGAGAAATGCGGCACCGACGTGATCCTCGGCAACCGCTTCGCCAAAAAACCGATTCACCTGAAGATCCCGGTGACCATCGCCGGCATGAGCTTCGGCGCGTTGTCGGCCAACGCCAAGGAAGCCCTGGGCCGCGGCGCGACCATCGCGGGCACCAGCACTACAACCGGCGACGGCGGCATGACCCCGGAAGAGCGCGGTCAGTCGCAGCATCTGGTCTATCAGTACCTGCCGTCGCGTTACGGCATGAATCCGGACGATTTGCGCAAGGCCGATGCTATCGAGATCGTGCTGGGGCAGGGCGCCAAACCGGGTGGCGGCGGCATGCTGCTGGGGATGAAAGTGACTGAACGCGTGGCGGGTATGCGCACCTTGCCGATTGGCGTGGATCAGCGCTCGGCTTGCCGTCACCCGGACTGGACCGGGCCGGACGATCTGGCGATCAAGATTGCCGAAATCCGCGAAATCACTGATTGGGAAAAACCGATCTACGTGAAGATCGGCGCCAGTCGCCCGTACTACGACGTCAAGCTGGCGGTGAAGGCTGGCGCTGATGTGATCGTGCTCGATGGCATGCAGGGCGGTACTGCCGCGACCCAGGAAGTGTTCATCGAGCACGTCGGCATCCCGATTCTTCCGGCCATTCCGCAGGCGGTTCAGGCACTCCAGGAGATGGGCATGCATCGCAAGGTGCAGCTGATTGTCTCGGGTGGCATTCGCAACGGTGCCGATGTGGCCAAAGCAATGGCATTGGGCGCTGACGCCGTGGCTATCGGGACGGCGGCGTTGATTGCGCTGGGTGACAACCATCCGCGTCTGGATCAAGAGTTGAAGAAGATCGGCTCTGCGGCAGGTTTCTATGATGACTGGCAGAACGGTCGCGACCCGGCAGGCATTACCACCCAGGATCCGGAGCTGTCCAAGCGCCTGGACCCGGTCGAGGGTGGCCGCAGGTTGGCCAACTATTTGCGTGTGTTGGTGCTGGAAGCGCAAACCATGGCCCGCGCCTGCGGCAAGTCGCACCTGCACAACCTCGACCCCGAGGATCTGGTGGCCTTGACCGTGGAGTCGGCGGCCATGGCCCGGGTGCCACTGGCAGGGACGTCGTGGATTCCGGGTTCGCAGTACTGACAGGCGCCACAGCCTGTAGGAGCGCGCCTGGTCTGGGCAGTATTCGAACGATAGTGTCGTGTCAGACAACCCTTTGTTTAGACATATCGCAGTCGTCCGGATGCAGCCCAGACCAGGCGCGCTCCTGCACGGGATCACGTTCATCGAATTAAAAAGAGGCCAGCAAAGCCCGAGGCTTCATCACATCGCTTTCTGCCAGACAATTTTCCATTCATTGCAGGAGCTTCGAAAATGGTTAACCGTCTTCCCGGCAAATCTCTTCTCGCGTCTGTCTCTGCGTTCGGGGCGCTCGGCGCATTCGTTCCCCTGGCCCATGCGGCCGAGGCCCCGACACTTAACACTGGCTGCACCGCCTGGATGGTCACGGCAGCGGTGCTGGTACTGTTCATGTGTCTGCCGGGCCTTGCACTGTTTTATGGCGGTCTCGTGCGGGCCAAGAACATGCTTTCGTTATTCACTCAATGCTTCGGCGTGGCAGGGCTGGTGGGTGTGTTGTGGGTGATCTACGGCTACAGCATGGTGGTAGACACCACCAACATGGTCGAAGGGCAGGTCAGCTTCAACAGCTTCGTCGGCGGGTTGAGTCGCGCATTTCTGGCGGGCATGACGCCTGAGAGCCTGGTGGGCGATATCCCTGAAGGCGTGTTCGTGACCTTCCAGATGACCTTCGCGATCATCACGCCGGCGCTGATCGCCGGTGCTTTCGCAGAACGCATGAAGTTCTCGGCGGCGTTGCTGTTCATGGCCGTCTGGTTCACCCTGGTTTACGCCCCGGTAGCCCATATGGTCTGGGGTGGAGCGGGCGCGTTGATGCACAACTGGGGTGTGCTGGATTTTGCCGGTGGTACGGCGGTGCACATCAACGCAGGCGTGGCAGCACTGGCGGCGTGTCTGATGCTGGGCAAGCGCAAAGGCTACGAAAACGCGCCGATGCCTGCGCATAACTTGAGCCTGACCATGACCGGTGCGGCGATGCTCTGGGTGGGTTGGTTCGGTTTCAACATTGGTTCGGGCGGCGGGCTGAATGGGCTGTCCGGGATTGTCATGCTCAATACCCAACTGGGCGCTTGCGCTGGCATTCTGGGTTGGATGTTCACTGAGTGGTTCAAGGTCGGCAAACCCAGCGCGTTGGGGCTGGCCAGTGGTGCGTTGGCGGGGCTGGTCGGCATCACCCCGGCGTGTGCGTACGTCGGCGTCGGCGGCGCCTTGGCGATCGGCTTGCTGTGCGGTGTGTTCTGCTATCTGAGCGTGACCGTGCTGAAGAAGCGTTTCGGTTATGACGATAGCCTCGACGTGTTCGGCCTGCACGGCATTGGTGGCATGATCGGCGCAGTGCTTACGGGCGTGTTCTGCGTGCCTTCGCTGGGCGGTCTGGTGGAAGACGTGACCTTGGGTGGTCAAGTCGTCGCGCAGATCAAAGGCGTGCTGTTCACCACGGTGTACTGCTTCGCGATCAGCTGGATCATCCTCAAGGTGATCAAGGCCGTGATCGGCTTGCGCGCTGACGAGCATGTGGAGGAGATGGGACTGGATCTGGCTGAGCACAATGAGAGCGCTTATAACCACTGAGTTGCGCGACAGCCTGTAGGAACGCGCTTGCCCGCGATTGCGGTGAGCCAGTCGACCTCGCAGTGACTGGGCTGACGCATCGCGGGCAAGCGCGCTCCTACAAAAGCCAAATCAACGGAAAGATGGGACAACGTGCTTGATAAACAGCTCCAGCGATTTCTTCTTCTCGGCATGGGGCAGGCTGTTGTCGCACCAGAAGCTGAATTCGTCGACGCCCAGTTCCTGGTAGTACTTAATGCGCGGAATGATTTCTTCCGGTGTGCCAATCATCGCGGTCTTGTGCAGGCTTTCCAGTGCGAACTCCGGACGCTCCGCGAATTTCTCTTCCGGGCTTGGCGCGAGGAAGCCATTGACCGGCGTGGTCTTGTTGCCGAACCAGGCATCGAAAGTGCGGTAGAACTTCGAGATCGCCTTGGCGCCGATTTTCCAGCCTTCAGGATCATTGTCCGCATGCACGTGGGTGTGGCGCAGGACCATCAGTTGCGGGCGCGGCACGTCAGGGTTGTTGGCTAGCGCGGCTTCGAACTTGTTCTTCAAATCGACGACTTCCTCGTCGCCCTTCATTAATGGCGTGACCATCACGTTGCAGCCGTTTTTTACTGCGAAATTATGCGAGTCCGGGTCGCGGGCGGCGATCCACATCGGCGGGGTCTTGATCGGTTTCGGCACGCTGGTAGACGTGGGGAATTTCCAGATTTCGCCGTCGTGGGCGTAGTCGCCTTGCCACAGCGCCTTGACCACCGGAACCATCTCGCGCAACGCCTGGCCACCGGCAGAAGCCGGCATGCCGCCAGCCATGCGATCGAACTCGACCTGATACGCGCCCCGTGCCAGGCCCACTTCCATGCGGCCATTGCTGATCACATCCAGCAGCGCGCATTCACCGGCGACCCGCAGCGGGTGCCAGAACGGCGCAATGATGGTGCCGGCGCCCAGGTGAATGGTGGTGGTCTTCGCAGCCAGGTAAGCGAGCAATGGCATCGGGCTTGGTGAAATGGTGTATTCCATGGCGTGGTGCTCGCCGATCCAGACGGTGCTGAAGCCGCCTTGCTCGGCCATCAGCGTCAGTTCGGTCAAGTCCTCGAACAGTTGGCGGTGGCTGACTGACTCGTCCCAGCGTTCCATGTGTACGAACAACGAAAATTTCATGACGCTTTCCTCGGATTTTTCTTACCGTCCGCTGTAAAACGGTCGGGCGTTTTCGGTATACCGTAATACTTCGTATTGTCGGTCATCAAGTACAGGAGGCTCACGCGAAAGCGGGCAGGGCGCCCATCTTCCCGCGGCAATACACCAGCGGGCCGGCGGGCTGCGCTGGCAGGATCAGGTTTTTTACCGCGCCGACCATGATCGCGTGGTCGCCGCCTTCGTATTCGCGCCACAACTCGCATTCAATGATCGCACTTGCATTGGCGAGCAGCGGGTTGCCCAGCTCGCTCAAGGTCCATTCGATACCGGCGGCCTTGTCCTTGCCTTTGCGGGCGAAAGCATAGGCCTCGCTCTGCTGGGTGCCGGAAAGCAGGTGAATGGCGAAGCGCTTGTTCTTGATGAGCGTCGGATATGAATCTGAACTGTAGTTGGGGCAAAACAGCACCAGCGGCGGATCCATCGACAGTGAGCTGAAAGCGCTGGCGGTCAGGCCGACCACTTCGCCATCGTCATGGAGCGTGGTGATCACGGTTACGCCGGAAGGGAAGGAGCCCATGACGTTCTTATAAGCGTTTGCGTCGATCATTTTGCTACCTCTGCGGTCAGGCCGAAGGTGATTAGTTTTGTGTGTCTGATGGTATACCGTAATACTAATCGTGCAAGCATTTTTTCTATTTTGCGGGTCGCTTCAGATGATCGATAACGAAGCCTGCACCCCATGTAGAACGGCGTTACAGACAGCGCTGAACCGGTTTTTCAGTCACTGTCTGACCCTTGCAATCGATCAGAAAAGCACAATCAGACGGTTGTAAATTGTTGGCATACCATAATATGGTTATGTCGCTCGTGACTGCAGGGAAGTGTCTACGACATTGAAAAAGCGCAGTGAGGTCTCCGCGACCGCCAGCGCTTCATGGTTTTAGCTGCGCACAACGACAAGAATTCAGGCGAAACGATGACTACTTCCGATTCCCACGACTGCAAAGCAGCTCCGCTCATTGAAAATCACACCGTCGACTACGTGCCCTTGGCCGAACGCCATGGCAAGGCACGGGACCTGTTCACGCTGTGGTTCAGCACCAATATCGCGCCATTGCCCATCGTGACCGGGGCGATGGTGGTTCAGGTGTTCCACTTGAATCTACTCTGGGGCCTCATCGCCATTGCCCTTGGTCACATGATCGGCGGGGTGGTGATTGCCCTGGCCTCGGCGCAAGGGCCACGCATGGGTATTCCGCAGATGGTCCAGAGCCGTGGGCAGTTCGGTCGCTATGGCGCGTTGCTGATCGTGTTCTTCGCGGCGCTGATCTACGTCGGCTTCTTTATCTCCAACATCGTACTGGCCGGGCAGTCTATTCACGGCATGCTGCCTGCTGTGCCGATGCCGGCGGGCATTGTAATCGGCGCGCTGAGCGCCACGGCCATTGGGGTGATCGGTTACCGCTTCATTCATACCCTCAACCGCATTGGCACCTGGGTGATGGGCGCGGCGCTGCTGGCCGGGTTCATCATGATCTTCAGCCAGCACCTGCCGCTGGATTTCTTCAGTCGCGGCAGCTTCAACCTTTCCGGCTGGCTGGCGACGATTTGCCTGGGGATCATCTGGCAGATCAGCTTCTCGCCATACGTGTCGGACTACGCGCGTTACCTGCCGTGCGATATCGGCATCGCCAAGCCGTTCTGGGCTACCTATTTCGGCGCGACAATGGGCACGATTCTGTCGTTCAGTTTCGGCGCGGTGGCGGTGTTGGCGACACCTGAAGGCACCGAGGCGATGGTTGCGGTGAAGCAGGCCACCGGGTTTCTCGGGCCGATTCTGATGCTGCTGTTTCTACTCAATATCATTAGCCACAACGCGCTGAATCTGTATGGCGCGGTGCTTTCGATCGTCACTTCGATTCAGACCTTCGCGGGCGACTGGACACCGAGCATCAAGGTGCGCGTGGCGCTGGCGACCGTGATTCTGGCGGGCTGCTGCGTAACCGCAGTTGGCGCCTCCAGCGACTTTATTTCGCAGTTCATCGGCCTGATCCTGACCCTGCTGATCGTGCTGGTGCCATGGGCGTCGATCAACCTCATCGATTTCTACCTGATCAAGCGCGGCAGCTATGACATCGCCTCGATCTTTCGCGCCGATGGCGGTATCTACGGACGCGTCAACCCCCATGCGATCATTGCGTATTTCATCGGCATCATCGTGCAGCTGCCGTTTGCCAATACCTCGCTGTATGTCGGGCCGTATGCGAATTACCTGGAGGGCGTTGACCTGTCCTGGCTCGTGGGGCTGCTGGTGACCTGCCCGTTGTATTACTGTCTGGCCACGCGGGGGCAGGGTGCGCGAGCCAAGGCGGCGCGGTTGGGGTACGCGGAGTAGGCCTGCTTGTGATTCTGCCCAAGGCGTAGGCGCTTGGCATCAAGGTCTGCGCTGCACATCCGCCGAATGCCGCCTTGGCGTTCGGCCACGGCGCGTAACCTCTTGAGCGTCACCGTCGGCGCGTCGATCACGAAGCGGTTCGCCAGCCACGACGGGATGTTTGCGGCGGGCTCGGCGTGCAGCTGGTAAGTCACCTCGGTTTCCCGCTCGCCCTTGGGCACCATCTGCCACACACCTTGCAACTGCTCGACACGAATCAGCCCCGGGACCACCGGTTCCATGCCGATCACTGCGCTCAAATGCCGTATCACGCTTCCATCCTCGATCTGTTCGGTCTGCACTCGCGGCACCATGTCGCGGGTGTCGGCGGGCCATGGCAGGTCGGTGGTCAGGTAAACGAAAGTGCTGTCGCCATCGATTTTCAGCAGCTGCATGTCGGCACAGGCGTAAAGCCATTTACAGACGATGATCAGATCTCTTGCGGACGGCTTGGGGTTGGCACGTCGGCCTTGATCTGCGCAGCGAAAGCGCGGGGATTGGGATTGGGATAGCAGGTTAGTGCAGTAACTGTGGGAGTGAGCTTGCTCACGAAGACTGACTTTCAGGCGGTGGATGTCATGTGAATGTACCGGCCCCTTCGTGAGCAAGCTCACTCCCACAGGTTTGTGGGTCGCACGCGCTAGGACATGGATGTCCGTTAGGTGCGGGCCCACGGAGCCTCGTCGGAGTGTGAGTATCCGACGAGTCGGACCAAGTCGGCAGCAAGCACCTTGATTACTTGGGGTGCTTTTCCAGGTAACGGGCCGAAGGCGAAGCAGTGCTGCCGTTAGGCAGAATCAATACCCGCAACTTCGATGATCAATGCGCCCCAGCCGCCTTGTTCAGGTCACTTTCGGCCCATTGCGTATACACACACGCATCGGCCGTGGCCCAGCGGACGCGCACCTGTTCGCCGGTCTTCAGCGGCATGCCAGCAGCAGACAGCGCCTTGACCGTCATTGCCGTCCCACCCTGTGTCAGCACTGCGCAGGTCTGGCTCTCGCCGAGAAACAACACTTCGCCAACTTTGGCGCTGACTTCGTTCCAGCCCGTCTGCAAAGGTTGGGCTGCGGCCTGTTCGACGCTGAGCGCCTGCGCCTTTTCCGGGCGAATCATCAGCAGCGTGTCCTGACCGGTTTGCAGGCCGGCAGTCAATCGAATCGACAGCAATTGCCCTTCGAACGTCGCCACTGCATTACCCTGCGCCTTGAGCCTGAGGAAGTTGGAGTTGCCCAGGAACGACGCAACGAAAGCGTTCGGCGGGTTCTGATACAGGTCGTAACCGCTGCCCAGACCGACGATTTTGCCGTGGCTGAAAATCGCGATGCGCTGAGACAGGCGCATGGCCTCTTCCTGATCGTGGGTCACATAGACGATGGTGATGCCCAGCCGACGATGCAGCTGACGCAGCTCATCCTGCAGGTCCTCGCGCAGTTTCTTGTCCAGCGCGCCGAGGGGTTCGTCCATCAGCAGAATGCGTGGCTCATAGACCAGCGCCCGGGCGATGGCGACACGCTGCTGCTGGCCACCGGAAAGTTGCGAAGGGCGGCGGTGGGCAAACTGATCCAACTGCACCAGCTTGAGCATGGCATCGACGCGTTTGTTGCGCTCGGCCGCCGCCAGTTTGCGGATGGCCAGCGGGAAGGCGATGTTGTCGCGCACCGACAGATGCGGGAACAGCGAATAACGCTGGAAGACCATGCCGATGTCGCGCTTGTGTGGCGGCACGTTCACCAGGGATTTGCCGGACACCAGAATTTCGCCGGAGCTTGGCGTTTCGAAACCTGCCAGCATCGACAGCGTGGTGCTCTTGCCCGAGCCGCTGGATCCGAGGAAGGTCAGGAACTCGCCGTCCTGGATGTCCAGCGAGATATTGTCCACCGCAGCGAAGTCGCCGTAATGCTTGTTCAGGTTGCGCAGGCAGACCAGCGTCTGGGGTTGTTGTGCAACGTCTTTGATCACGGCACTCATGAAGGCATCCTCGCTTCGTTGCGGCGACGCAGGGTCGCGGCGATAAACATGACCAGCACCGACAGGGCGATCAGCAGCGTCGAGGCGACGGCAATGACCGGGGTCAGGTCCTGGCGCAGGGTGGTCCACATCTTGACGGGCAGCGTCTGCAGGTTCGGGCTTGCCATCATCACGCTGAGTACCACCTCGTCCCACGAGACCAGAAAGGCGAACAGCGCGCCGGCCACCATACCCGGGCGAATGCCGGGGAAGGTCACCTTGAATACCGCCTGGATTCGCGACGCGCCGCAGATCACCGCAGCGTCCTCGATGGACTGATCGAACAGCTTGAGCGAGTTGATGATCGAGATGATGGTGAACGGCAGCGCAACGATCACGTGGCTGACCACGAACGAGAACAGCGTGCCGGTGTAGCCCAGCTTGAGGAACAGCGCGTACACCGCCACCGCGATGATCACCAGTGGCACGATCATCGGAAGGGTGAAAATGCCGTACAGCATGTCACGTCCGGGGAAGCGTCCGCGCACCAGCGCAAACGCGGTCGGTAGCCCCAGTGCCACGGCGAAGATCGTCGTCAATACGGCGACTTTCAGGCTGGCGAAGGCAGCAGCCATCCATTCCGGATTATTGAAGAACTGCTGATACCACTTCAGGGTCCAGCCAGGTGGCGGAAACACCAGCCACTGGGAGGAGCCGAACGACAGCAGCACGATGAAGACGATCGGCAGCAGCAGAAACAGCGCGATCAGCCCGGTGACCGAGTACAGCCCCCAGCGCAGGCGCGGGCTCATGGCATTAGGTGTCAGGAGCATGGCGGTTACCTCGTGTTATTGGCGCCGACCGGGGATTCCGGCTGCAGCTTGAGGTAGAAATAGAACAGCACCAGGGTGATCGCGATCAGCAACGCTGCGGCCGCACTGGCCAGGCCCCAGTTGAGGAACGACTGCACCTGCTGAACGATGAACTCCGGCAGCATCATGTCCTGCGCGCCGCCGAGCAGGGCCGGGGTGACGTAGTAGCCGAGGGACATGACGAAGACCATCAATCCGCCCGAAAACAGCCCCGAGCGACACAGCGGCAGGAACACCTTGAAGAAGTTGGTCCATGGGCTGGCGCCGCAGATGGAACCCGCCTGCAACACCATCGGGTCGATGGCGGCCATGGTGGCCTGCAAGGGCAGCACAATGAACGGGATCATGATGTAGCTCATACCGATCACCACGCCGGTCAGGTTATGCACCATCTCCAGCGGCTGATCGATGATGCCCATCGCCATCAGCGTCTTGTTGATCACCCCGGAAGCCTGCAGCAACACCAGCCAGGAGTAAGTGCGCGCCAGCAGGCTGGTCCACATCGACAGCAATACGATGTTGAGCATCCAGCGGCCCCAGCCGCGAGGCACCAGGGTAATGGCCCAGGCTAGCGGGAAGCCCAGCAACAGACTGAACAACGTCACCAGGCCTGCCACCGAAAAGGTGTTGAACAGCACGCGGGCGTAGGCGGAGTTGGCGAACAGTTGCTCGTAGTTGCCAAGGCCCGGCGTCGGTTCGAGCACGCCGCGCAGCAGCAGGCCGATCAAGGGCGCAAAGAAGAACAGGCCGAGGAAAATCAGGGCGGGGAACAGGTTGCGGCTGCCTTTCCAGCGCTGTGACAACACAACCGTCTGCTTGATCGTCACGACCTGAGCGGGTGCCGTGCCGGCGGTGCTGGGCGCACCACCGACCGGCTTGGATTGACGGGACGCAATGGCCGTCATTTTTACTTGACCAGCCATTCGTTCCACCGTGTCGCGATGTCCGGTCCATTCTTGGCCCAGTACGCGAAGTCGAGAGTGATTTGATCCTCGGCGTAGGCGGTAGGCAGGTTCGGCGCGAGGGTTGAATCCAGGCGCTGCACGCTGTCCAGATTGACCGGGGCATAAGCGGTGAGGTTGGAGAAATCAGCCTGCCCCCTGGCACTGGAGGCTTCGGCGATCAGCTTCATCGCGGCGTCCTTGTTCTTCGCACCTTTTGGCACCACCAGGAAGTCGGCCATGACCAGGTTCTGCTTCCAGCTCACACCCACTGGCGCTGCGTCTTGTTGCAGGGCGTAGACCCGACCGTTCCAGAACTGGCCGAGCGAAGCTTCACCGGAGGCCAGCAGTTGCTGCGACTGGGCGCCGCCGCCCCACCAGACGATATCTTTCTTGATGGTGTCGAGTTTCTTGAAGGCCCGGTCCAGGTCCAGCGGATAGAGCTTGTCGGCCGGTACGCCGTCAGCCAGCAGGGCCAGTTCCAGTACGCCAGGGCTTGGCCATTTGTACAGCGCGCGTTTGCCAGGGAAGGTTTTGGTGTCGAACAGGGCCGTCCAGTCATCGGGCTTGGCTTTGCCGAGTTTGCTTTCGTTGTAGCCGAGCACGAAGGAGAAGTAGAAAGAACCGACGCCGTGATCCGCGACAAAGCGCGAATCGATGCGATCTTTCTTGATCACGCTGAAATCGAGGGGTTCGAGCAAGCCTTCGCTGGCAGCACGCAGAGCGAAGTCGGCTTCGACATCCACCACATCCCACTGCACGTTGCCGCTCTCGACCATGGCCTTGAGTTTGCCATAGTCGGTCGGGCCATCCTGCACAACGGCTGTGCCCGAACTTTTGCTGAACGAATCCGCCCAGGCCTGCTTTTGTGCATCCTGAGTAGAACCGCCCCAGCTGACGAAATTGACGCTGTCCGCCGCCATTGCCGCGTGACATGAGAGCGCCAACACACCTGCTGTCAGAACCGCTGTTGCACGTTGAATCAACACCATTTTCACGCCCTCATTTGTTGTGTTTTTGAGCGGGCCTTTATTGCCCACCTGTCGGGAGCAGTGGATCCATTGGATCTGAAAATCGGGGCCGGTCAGAGGCTGTTGTTTGTGCTGTCCCTTACGGGCGCATCTGACTGAAAATGCTTCGGCCTACGGAATGTCATATTATGGTATTCCAAACTTTCTGCAAGCACTTTGCCGTTTTGAATGACGCGTATTTTTAAATTATTTGTGAGGCCCGGCCCCGTATTTACGGGGCCAAACGCCGATTGACCGGTGAAGCGGAAGAGCCAGGGGCGGGGCGGTTTTTCAACCGGGAAATGGAATGCTTTCAACCACTTCCAGATCATATCCAGTCAGCCCCGCGTACTTGAGCGGCGGGCCCAGGTGACGCAGTTTGCCGACGCCAATGTCTTGCAGGATTTGCGCCCCGGTGCCGACTTCCGAATAAATTCGTGACTGGGAACGGGTGTATCGGCGCGGGGGTTGAATCAGTTGCGGGATGCGTTCGAGCAGCGCCTGGGACGACTCGTGATTGGCCAGCACCACAACGACGCCGCGCCCCTGTTCGGCGACCTTTTGCAGGGCGGCCCAGAGCGTCCAGTTGGCCGGGCCGTTGTACTCGGCGCCAACCAGATCACGCAGCGGGTCGACCACATGCACGCGCACCAGCGTTGGCTCGTCGCGGCGCACCTCGCCCATCACCATGGCCATGTGCACACCGCCCTCGATGCGGTCTTCGTAACTGATAAGGCGCAAAGTGCCATGAACCGTCGGCAGCTCGCGTTCGCCGATGCGCACGATGGTGTGTTCGGTGCTCAAGCGGTAGTGAATCAGGTCGGCGATGGTGCCGATGCGGATTCCGTGTTTCTCGGCGAAGCGTTCCAAATCGGGCCGCCGGGCCATGCTCCCGTCGTCGTTCATCACCTCCACGATCACCGAGGCGGGCGTGAATCCGGCCAGGCGGGCGAGATCGCAACCGGCTTCGGTATGACCGGCCCGGCTCAATACGCCACCTTCGCGGGCGCGGAGCGGGAAAATATGGCCAGGCTGAACGAGATCGTCAGGCTTGGCGTCAGTAGCGACGGCGGCCTGAACGGTGCGAGCGCGGTCAGCAGCAGAGATGCCGGTCGTGACGCCAGTCGCTGCTTCGATGGACACCGTGAAAGCGGTGGAGAACACGCTGCCATTACTTGGCACCATCTGCTCAAGGCCCAGGCGCTGGCAGCGTTCGTCAGTCAACGTCAGACAAATCAAGCCGCGTGCTTCGTTGGCCATGAAGCTGATGGCCTGCGGGGTGCAGCGGTCGGCCGCGAGCAGCAGGTCGCCTTCATTCTCCCGGTCTTCATCATCAACCAGGAGGACCATCTTGCCGTGGCGGTAATCTTCGATGATGTCTTCAATGCGGTCGAACGCCATACTGGGATTCTCTGTTTTATCATGGAAGAATTGCGGTATACCATAAGACAGAATATTTCACAGATTTGGCTGATTTGAAATCACATCATTGAGAAAAAGCGAGAGTGCGATGAAGGCTTACTGGATTGCCCACGTAGACATCACTGACCCGACGCAATACGCCGAATACACCCAGCGCGGCCCTGCGGCGTTTGCCAAATACGGTGGAAAGTTTCTCGCACGCGGTGGCCGCGCCGAAGCACTCGAAGGCAGGAAGACCCCGCAGCGCACCGTGATCATCGAGTTTGACTCCTATGAGCAGGCGCTGGCCTGTTATCACTCGGCCCAGTATCAGGAAGCGATAAGCCACAGAAAGGGCGTTGCCCATGCGGAGATCGTGATTGTCGAGGCGTTTGCGGGGTAGGGCGCGGGTTGCTTGATGGTTCGCATGACATCGGCCATGCGCTGATTCTGTGAGAGTGAGCTTGCTCACGAAGGCGTCGGGTCAGTCCTGATCCACTGCATTCGTGAGCAAGCTCACTCCCACAAAGAGCCTGTGTTCGACCTTCGGTGCGTGACTGTCTGGTCGCTGGCGATGTTTGGCATCTCACCGAATGAAATGGATCTTCCCGGCATCGTCATTGCCCACATAAATCCCATACACCCCGGCCTGTCGCTCGGCGATGTAGCGTTCCAGAATCTGTCGGATGGCGGGGTAGTAAATGCTGTCCCACGGGATGTCTTCAGGGTCGAAGAACTTGCAGCCCAGGGTCTCCGGGCCGAACTGGTCGGTGACCTCAAGCGCGATGGCGCGAAAGACGATGTACACCTCGCTGATCTGCGGGACGCTGAAGACAGAGTAGGGCGAGATGATCTCGGCGCGCACGCCGCTTTCTTCCCAGACCTCGCGCAATGCCGCCTGCTCGGTGGTTTCGCCCGCTTCCATAAAACCCGCCGGCAAGGTCCACGTGCCGGGACGCGGCGCGATGGCGCGCTGGCAGAGCAGATACTTGCCCTCGCGCTCGATGATGCAGCCGGCGATGATCTTCGGGTTGACGTAGTGGATGTACTGACATGCTCCGCACATCAGCCGCTGATGGGTATCTCCGTCAGGAGTGCGCTGAGCGAGGTCAGTGCTGCCACATTGCGGACAAAAGCGCGGGGCGGGCATGTCAGCGTCCTATGCGCGGTTCCTTCAGAACCACGGGTTCGACGATATCGCGCACTTTGGTGCCATCGTCCTGTTTGGATTTGAGGTAATCCAGCGCAACCTTGGCCGCACTGCGTACGTGATCGACCGAAGCCTGATGCGCAGCCAGCGGGTCACCGCTTTTGATCGCCGCAACGATTTTTTCCATTTCCCGATTGCTCGCGCCGCGACGGTTTTCCTGAGAAACGGAGGTCGCGCGCAGATAACTGATGCGTGCCTGCAACTGGCGCAGCTGAGTGGCGGCAACGTGGTTGCCCGAACCTTCGAGCAGCACGTCGTAGAAGCTCTGCACCGAATCAAGCACCTGCTGCAGCTCGCCTTCTTCCAGCGCCTTGCTGTTCTCGTTCAGGGCTTTTTCCAGGGCTCGAATGTCCTTGGCCTTGGCGCGCAGGGTGAACAGTTGAACGATCAGCCCTTCGAGCACGCAGCGCAGCTCATAGATGTCACAGGCGTCTTCAAGGGTGATGATGGCGACGCGCGGGCCCTTGGCGTCGGCGAATTCCACCAGACCTTCGGATTCCAGGTGGCGCAGGGCTTCGCGTACGGAAGTGCGGCTGACACCGAGGCGATCACAGAGGTCGCGTTCGACCAGGCGATCGCCGGGCAGCAGTTGGAAGTTCATGATCGCGCTGCGCAGTTTGTCCAGCACGATTTCCCGCAGGGTGACGGGGTTGCGATTGACCTTGAAGCTGTCGTCGAGTGGCAGGCGTTTCATGGGGTCCGCTCTGAAGATGGCTGTCCATGCGAAAAAAGCGGCTTGATGATCGAGCGCGCAGTCATTTCAGGCAGCCATGTAGTTGACTGGGGTGACCCTAGGGCCAAAACGTTGCGCAGTTTACCACGCTGTGTGCCGCCAACCAGCAAGCCCATCGCCGGGATGGGCCTGATTTCAACTCTCTATCAGCGAATTTCACGCCAGAACCGGTAAAGGTCCCAGTTTGCCCCGGTGATAGACCATCGGCGTAACCGGCACCTCAGGCAGGATCAGGTTTTGCACTGCGCCGACGATGATGGCGTGATCGCCGCCGTCATACTCGCGCCACAGTTCGCACTCGATGATGGCAGTGGCCTTTGCCAGCAGCGGGTTACCCAGTTCACTCAGATGCCACTCGATGCCCTTTGCCTTGTCCTTGCCTTTCCCGGCAAAAGCGTAAGCCTCGGCTGTCTGGTCGGCCGACAGCAAATGAATGGCGAACCGCTTGCTGTCACGCAGAATCGGATAGGTGTCGGAGGCGTAGTTGGGGCAGAACAGCACCAGTGCCGGATCGATCGACAGCGCGCTGAACGCGCTGGCGGTGATGCCGACGATGCCGCCGTCCGGATCCAGGGTGGTGACCACCGTGACCCCAGAGGGAAATGACGCCATGACGTCTTTGTAAATCCCGGGTTCGATCATGTCGAAAACCTCTTAACGCATCACGAAAGGGTCGGGCATCGGTTCTTGCGAGAGGTTGATCCACACCGTTTTAAGCTCTGTGTAGGCCAGTACCGAATCGATACCGCTCTCGCGACCGTAGCCGCTGTTCTTGAAACCGCCGATCGGCGCCATGGCCGACACGGCGCGATAGGTATTGACCCAGATGATCCCCGAGCGCACATCGCGAGCCAGGCGATGGGCGCGACCCAGATCGCGAGTCCAGATACCGGCGGCCAGGCCGAATTGCGAGTCGTTGGCGATGGCCAGCGCTTCAGCCTCGTCCTTGAAACGGATCACTGAGGCCACCGGGCCGAAGACTTCTTCCTGCATGATCTTCATCGAGTTGCGGTCGCATTCGAACAGCGTCGGCTCGTAGTACCAGCCATCGTTGTCTAGCTGCGCACGCTTGCCGCCCGTACGAAGACGCGCGCCTTCTGCCAGCGCATCGGCCACAAGTCCTTCGACCACGGCCAGTTGCTGAGCAGTGGCCATGGGACCCATTTCGCTGGTTTCGTCCTGCGGATTGCCAATGCGGATACGTTGGGCGCGTTGCACCAGACGCTCGACGAACTCGTCGTAGATTTCGTCCTGCACCAGCAGGCGCGAGCCTGACACGCAGCTTTGCCCCGACGCCGCGTAAATCCCGGCGACTGCGCCGTTGACGGCACTGTCCAGATCGGCGTCAGCGAAGATGATGTTCGGTGATTTGCCGCCCAGTTCCAGCGACAGTTTGGCGAAGTTCTCGGCACTGCCGCGCACCACATGCCGGGCTGTTGCGGCGCCGCCGGTGAAGGCGATCTTGCGCACCAGCGGATGGCGGGTGAGGGCGGCACCGGTGCTTGGGCCGAAACCGGTGACGACGTTGACCACCCCCGGCGGAATACCGGCTTCGAGGGCCAGACGCGCCAGTTCAAGAATGGTCGCTGAGGCATGTTCAGAAGGCTTGAGCACGATGGTGTTGCCAGCGGCCAAGGCCGGGGCGAGCTTGATCGCGGTCAGGTACAGCGGGCTGTTCCAGGGAATGATGCCGGCCACCACGCCCATCGGTTCGTGCACCGTGTAGGCAAACAGGTCGGGCTTGTCCAGCGGCAGGGTGCCGCCCTCGAGCTTGTCGGCCAGGCCTGCGGTGTAGTGGAAAAACTCTGGCAGATAACTGACCTGGCCGCGGGTTTCGCGGATCAGCTTGCCGTTGTCGCGGCTTTCCAGCTGTGCCAGATGCTCTTTGTTTTCGGCGATCAGATCGCCCAGACGACGCAGTAATTTGCCGCGGGCAGTGGCGGTGAGTTTGCGCCAGGCCGGATTTTCAAAGGCCGCCTGCGCGGCCTGAACGGCGCGCTCGACGTCGGCTTCATCGGCGTCGGGCAACTCGGCCCAGGGCTGGGCCAGCGCCGGGTTGAGGCTTTCGAAGGTCTTGCCGGACAGTGCATCGACCCACTGGCCGTCGATGCACATCTGGAAACGGGTGAGACTCATGCAACGATCCCCTTTACCGAATTGTTTTGCGCGTCTGAATGCTTGAGGAAATCCAGCAGCATCTGGTTGACCAGCCGCGGCGACTCCACCGGCATCATATGCCGCTGCTCGGCAAGTATCTGCACCTGTGCACCATGGATGCGCATCGCCAGCTGGCGTGCCATGTCAGGCGTCGAGCCAGGGTCCAACTCACCGGTCGCGATCAGTGTCGGCGCACGAATCTGCCCCAGATCGTCGGCGCGGTACATGTCCTGAGTCGCGAACAGTTGATAGGTGGTCAAATAACCCTGTGGATCATTGCTGGCAAGAATCTGCCGGATCGCAGCGATCTGCGCCGGATTGGCGGCCTGGTATTCGCGGCTGAACCAGCGTGACAGTGCCTCCGCAGCATTGGCATCAGGGCCATGTTCGGCGGCCTGGCTGGTGCGGGCGATGACCGCGGCGCGCTGTTCGGCACTGCGATTGAACACGCTGTTGAGGATGACCATCCCCGAAAGGTGCTGCGGGAAGTGCAGGGCAAACGCCCGTGCCACCAGACCGCCCATGGAAAAACCGATGACCGTAGCGCTCGGCAGGCCCAGGTGCTCCAGCAACTCGCGCAGTTGTTCGGCGAAACCGGGCAGCCCTGTCTCGGGATCCGGACGCGGGCTGGCGCCGTGACCGAGCATGTCGTAGGCAATGACTCGATAGTGCGGGGACAGACCGACTATCTGTCCTCCCCACATCTCCTTGTTCAGGCCGACCCCGTGAATCAACACCACGGGGTGGCCTTGGCCGGTCGCCAGATAACTGGTGCCGGCCGGGGTGCGTTCAGCGGTGAGCCGAATCATGGATCGCTCCTGCACAGGCCTTATTAGTATGTCGAACGGGTCACTGAGCCTTCTCGGCCGCCAGTTCTTCGAGGTCCATGTAGCGGTTGCCGATGCGCGGGTGCAGGCGGCCGCCGTTGGCAGCGCCCAGCACGACAATGATCTCATCGGCGCGTGGGGAGTCTTCGATGTGCATTTCCAGGGTGATGTAATGCGAACGCAAACCCTCGTCGTCCTTGTGCATCATCGGGATCTGGATCGAGGTGCCCTGGCCGCCACGCTTGTTGGTGAAGCTCAAGTAGCTCTTGGCTTTTACTGCCTCGCGATAGTGGTTGCCGAAACGCAGCGTGTGAATGACCGCAGAGGCGTGTTCGATTTCGCCCTCGGCACCGACCACGGCCGCCTTGCCATAGGCCTGAATCTTGTCGGCGCCGCCGATCAAACCGGTCAGACGCTCAACCATCAAGGCGCCCAGGTCGGAGCAGTTGGCGCGAATTTCCGGCTTCAGGTCTTCTACGAAACCGCGGCCCAGCCAGGGGTTCTTCATCACCACGGCAAGACCCACCATGGTCACCGGCGTGTCGGTGGCCTTGCCGCCTTCGATCAGGGTCTCTTCGAGGTAGCTGACGATTTTGCGGATTTCAAAACTCATGAATGGCTCCCGGGTTCTTGATCAGATTATTCGTGGGGTTTGTATTTGGTATGATGGTATACCATAAGATTGATCGTGCAAGTGGTTTGTGTGGGGTTGCGGGAAAAAGTGTCAGCGTTAAAAGATAAATCTGGCTGCGCCAGTGATCCGTATCGATACCATTTGGCTCGCTACCGAACCGATGGACACGTAGCTGCGAATATGGCTAGATAATTAGCGAAGACTCAGACAGATGCCGTATTTAACATAATATACATTATACGAAGCCCCATAGCGTTGCTTGAGCGGTGATGTGAGCAGCTGTTAAACATGGCAAAAAAGCAGGTAAACATGACAAGCCAATTTTTTCAGGGATTTACGGCAATCTTCTCATGCCCATTGAGACGACATTGCCATCCTAATCTGTCTCTGGCTCAGCCCAAGACATATCAACGGTACGCATCCCGCCACACAGGCCGCAGACTGAGTGCTTAAGGACGCCCGTGCCGCAGCACGACTGACAATCCTCCATATCCTCAGATAAACCCGTTGCATCACATTCACCGCATTCAACGTCGGTACACTCGCCAGAGCCGTTACATGCGGGACAGGTTATGTTCACAAATTGCCTCTTCCGGTAACTGGCTATTTGCATGGTTTCCGACAGTAAGAGCCAGAACCGGCTGATTGCCACTGAGAGCCATTGAGTTCGGACAGGCTACCCGGGATCGTCTGACGCTTGCATTCATGTGATCGGAGCGATCGCCGCTCAATAACTCGATCGCCAAGCCACCAGTCGCGTCAAGACGCGAGGCATCGACATGGAGCAGGATACTGCGGAAGCTTGAAAGACTGCAGCAGCCGAGGTGCTCTGTAAATCCGTCAGGATCAAGTGATATCCGAATACCTACTACCTAGCGACTGTTGAGGATGCCCTCCACAGTAATCAGCACCGCCCACGTAATATCCGATAAATGCCAGACCCGGATATTGCAACGTATTTATGATATAGCGTCATCTTTTTGGACCTGGCTGCTCATCGTTTGGCTTGGACACGCCTAGGTTTAGCATCCTGCTTCTAGTGAAGCGTTCGCGAAACTAGTAGAAAACCACCCCGGCCTTCCTTGAACCCCGCGTCAGACGTGACCTCCAGCGTTCTTGCCGGGCTTGCACAGGACGTCGATTTTGCAAAAACCTGTAGACACCAAATATCGAGCTATCCCGTTGTTATACATGAAGATTATTGGATTTCAGTCCGAGTTTTCGCCCATTGACGGCATAGCCCTTTTTTGCAAAAACTACGAGAACGGTCGAACACTCATCTATTCACCCAAAATAGCCTGATAGCCCCGGACTGCGTGGCCTGCAGCCAATTTTTCACAAACGACGATAAGCGCCCACCTTTCATTTACTAGGAGAAACGTCAGCAGGTTCGGTGGCTGGATTGATGCCTAGGTAGCCCTTGCGCCTGCAGGCCTTGCTGTGTCGGCCTACAGGGTGTTTTTCTGTACTAACACCGGCACCTCCGACGCAACGTTAGCCCAGTAGGTACTGACACGCTCAATCTACTCCCTCAATGTTGGGGGTTAGCCCAAGATTGCCGCTCAACCACGTCGTATTCACATGCGTGTTCCCGTGAATCCGGCTAGTTAAGGGCTGTTTGTTCAACAACAAGTAGAATCGCCATTATTTCAACAATCTGTAGAAATGTTCATTGTTCACTAATCTGTAGAAACGTAAATTGCAAAAACCTGTAGAAACTCATTCTTTCCTAATTCTCTCTGATGGGATGAGTACATGAGCTGCTCGCACTGCAAAAAATACCTGCGGCACATCTGCACAATAAGAGTCTGTTGAGCACTTGTAGGTATTGCAATAAATTGTTGTCATCGAGAGTTGCTCTAAATTCAAGACCGTAAACACGCGTAAGGCCGTGTAAAGAACTTAGGTCGGCAATAATTTTCAGCCACACACTGAAAAATAAGTATTAGCTCTATTCTATTGCCCGCTACATTTATCTGTAATCGGCCTGGCCGGCCATAGGCAAATGCCCATCGGTATTGCGGTCGATTTCGGGCCGGCCGCTCCAATCTTGTCGACATGCCCTGCGCGGGCTGAGACTGTCCCCGCCAGCCGCCAGCCGCCAGCCAACGCCCGGACTTGGCCCAGGCAAGCTAACCCTAAGGGGAGCCACAAAGCCAATCCACACCTCCCGGCAATCCCGGTACTCAATTTAAGTCAAAACAGATTGATACAGACATCCTAACTGGTACTCTCAATTAACAAGAAAACCATATGATAAGAAATACCAGAAAATAGAGTGAACGCCTTTAATTAATAACCCCAGCGACAATATACGTTTAAACCGAAAAATCGGATATTTCAGACTGTCTCCCTAGTGCGATCGCAAGCTTAAGTCAAGACTTAAGATCGAATTCTATCGATCATGTACGCATCATGGAATTTGAAGAGCGGAGTTGCACGCAAGCACAGAGAGGACTAGTATCGGGCATTGTCAAACGATCATTCTATTAATCAGCTGATGGCGAGGACGGGATTATGAAAGACACCCTTCTAACTTCCAGTTACTTCCAATACTGGAAGTTTCTCGCTGAAGCTAATCACTCGGTAAAGCCTTCTAATGTCTCAACTGCCGCGGCCTATATTTGAGTCCTATGAGATCTTCATTGATCAAGACTTTAGTTCGCCTGAGCCTGGCATGGTGTGTGTTCGAGTTTACCTGGACTCATTTGAGCCCATGGTTGAGGCACACAAGGGTTACCTAGCGGTGCGTAGTTTTCTGAGGTCATTCTCGGACAACAGTTTCACCTTCACGTCTTACCGCACACATGTGGAACGATTGCTCCTATGGTCGATGCTTGTTAAGCGCAAACCATTTAGCCAGCTCAAGCGTCAAGACGCCGAGGACTACCTTGAGTTCTGCCGGAACCCGCCGGCAGACTGGATTGGCCCAATTGTTCGCGGGCGGTTTGTCTCCAGCAGTCACACAGAGTCAACGTGGGGCGATCTGGTTATGCCGAACGACAAATGGAGGCCTTTCAGCCTGAAATCTTCCAAAGCTGCTCGTCGTGAGAAGGAAAGCTGCGGTCAGCACCCAGGGGTGGAACTACCCGAGAGCTACAAAGCGTCTCAAGGCACCATCAATCAGGTGTACTCAATCAGTAGTCGTTTTTTCGAACATCTGGTCGAAGACGGAGCAGTTGCTGCCAATCCGTTCCGCATGATCAAGAAAAAGGGGCAGAATCGGAGCACTCCGCAAGAAGAAGGCGCTCATCGCGCATTGACGCCTCTTCAGTGGGACTACGTTCTGGAAACCGCTGAACAGATGGCGTTGACCGAACCTGAGCGTCATGAGCGAACGCTGTTCATCGTAGCTACCCTCTTCGCCATGTACCTTCGGGTTTCAGATATCGTCGGCAGACCTAATTGGCACCCGATCATGGGAGATTTTCGACAGGACGAAGAAGGAAATTGGTGGTACCACGTCATCGGCAAAGGCAACAAAGCCGGAAAGATTGCCGTTAGAGACGAGTACGTCACTAAATATCTCAAGCGCTATCGGCGTTTCGTTGGCCTGCCCGAGTTGCCACAGTGGGAGGAAAAGACACCCCTGCTCACTACGCTGCGCGGCAGATCAGGTCTTTCAGGACGACAGGTGCGCGCCCTCCTCCAGGCTGTTTTTGATAACGCGTTGTCTCGGATGCGAGATGAAGACCGAGAGGAGCACGAGCTGATCAGCCTTAAAGCTGCTTCTGCCCATTGGCTTAGGCACACGGCGGCCACGTTCGATGCGCCGCTGC
>NZ_NKHL01000110.1:170-21414 GCF_002934685.1 Pseudomonas bohemica | reverse complement strand
CGTGATGTCTTCATGCAAAATTTCCTTGATCCGATTAGGAGAAAATTCTATTTCTGACGAGCACTGGTTTCAGGGGGGATCACCCATTGCGTTTTCCGCCGCCGAGTATTTACTGTAATGCCATTGACCATCCTTATAGGAGAGCGTCGCCAATTGATAGAAAAGGCTGGAGTTCTCGCGGTAGCGCAGGAACGGGCGACCTTGGCTCACCGGGGGGACATCTTCATCGAACAGTTCGGGCGACGTGTCGGGCGCTGGGGAAGCGCCATCCGCCTGCCGGTTCAGACGGCCTACCAAATGAATAAGATGCAGCGAATGCTCACTAAAGCCAACCAGATGCGGATCAGGGATCTCGTAAGCGACCCAACTGAGGGATTCAGTTTCAGCATTCAAGATGGCAATTCGGTAGGCAATGGCGGGAGGAGGCTCATAGGCCACTAACGCGACTTGTCGCTGATCCAAAGACACCCGATGCTCAATCCGCCAGAGACCGTCAAATCGTCGGCCCTCCAGTGAGCAGGAGAATACGCCGCATGAGAGCTCGTCATCCTGGTGCAGGAAATGCCAGACGAGCGTTTTGCCTTGGTGCAGTGATTTACTCTCAAATCGTAAATCGCGGTTTGGGGTGTCTGGGAGTGGGACTTTCTTGTAGAGCACGGCGGAGTGAAAAGTTTCTCCTTGGATGTGGTAGGAGCCCCCGTTGACGTAGCGATCGAGCCGGCCGAAACTGTCGTGACTTAGACCGGGCAGCGTCATCTCGCAGACGATGGTCAGATCGCGGGCGTCGAGTGCGATGGCTTTTCGCGCAAAGATGACGGGGTTTGCATGCGAGACGGGGTCATTGTCGCTGATCGGGCGCCATCCAATACCAGTTAACCACAGATAGTATCGGGGCGTGTTTTTTTCGAGATGCGTCGATGCGCGGCAGGAAAAAGCCTGCGCGTCGTCTCGCCAAACAAATTCGTGTGACTTGGCTGAGAGGAGCAGACCGCTGGACTCACCATTTACCAGTAGAAGGTGTCTTGGTGAGATCAAGGGCGCGGACGGATTTTCAAATTGCGCGAGACTTTTGGGCTTGTACGGTTGCAATGTCACCGTTGGTCCCGGTCCCGGTCCCGGCGCGGTCGGGAGGTTGAGCGTGGGGGGGGGCTTCTGCCAGGACTGGGCGGTGCCACGGGCGACTTTCAAATCGACCACATCGACCATTGGCTCGGTACTACAGTGCCCAATGAGTTCGTCAATTGTCGTCATGAGGCTCTGGTTATCGGTCAATGGACTGTGCCTGCCCGTCACCGTATGGTCGTCTACTTTGTCGATTTCCCAGAAAGCATCAATGTCGCAACGATGTATGAGGTGCCTATGACGATCAAAAATGAGAAGCCCCCAAGATCCTCTTGAGGGCATCGGAGAAATGAAGTAGCGCCCGTCTGGAGTAAATCCGGTCGAGGCGCCGCAGTCGGTGACGAGGCTGCCATCGGCGAAAAGATAGTCGCAGATAACTGGGGAGCCCATCGCGAATTCGGCGCATCGCAAAACCCGAACGGTTTCTCCGCAGGGCGTCATCGGCGCGGGGGCACCCCAGGCGCTGGGCCCGCGTTCTGAAAGGGAATCAGCGGGGAGAAACGTCGGGCCGCTTGAGGAGGTCACCACACGGAGTCCGGCCCAAGCGTTGAAAACAGTCTCGAAGCAGATCAACAGAAACGCAACGAAAACCGCCGCTGCCCCCGCTTGCCAGATGCCAGGAACCGAGCGAAAGGTCGCCAGGACGACGGCGGTATTGGCGGCCAGCATCCAGAGATATATCACGCTGACTTTGCCTCGCAGGCGCTGTTCAACCATCTCGCTGATGAGCGCAAGCAACCAATAAAGCGGGGCGACCCAGGGAGGGATAACGAACGCTAACGTAAAAGGCAGGAAAAGGTACAAGAAGCTGATCACCGGCGGGTACTCCCCCCGCTTTTCAACGGCAGCGAATTCCACCGCTCGCTGCAACGCACGTTGAAGCACCTGCGCTTATCCTGATGGCCAATCTGAAATTCGTTGTATTTGTGCTTATAATGCTGGTCTTGAAGGAACGCCAAAGCGAAACCCCGGAAGCCGTTCCCCGTTACACGGGGGGAATAACCCGTTCGGTAGTTGGCAACCAGGAGCGCGTTATTGCTAATGAACTGGCAAGCGTTTCGGTCCCCGTGAGATAAGAAATCTCCATTTCCCATGAACTTGCGTCGTTGATCGAGGAAGGGGACCATTAATCGAGCGAGCGGGATGATGGGCGAATGCCTTATCTTAGTGCGCGCGGCGGGATTACGCCAGATGCTGATATTGCTCTTAAATTCGAATGACTCCCCACGGATATTAATCAATTCTATAGTTCGCATGTACGCCACTGCCGTTTTGCGCTGCAGTTTAGGCAATTCATTTCCGGTGACTCGCACAATGTGGCGCTTGATACTTGGCGTGAGTGCGTCCGCAGGTTTCATCTTTGCTATTAGGTTGCACTCGATCTGTTCGTTGCCAACAGCAAAACGATAAATTTCCCCGGTGCTATGTAGGGTACGTTTGGCGATATAGAGTGCACCGCGCGCATGTTTTTTCTTGACCACTGGCACTATCTCCACCGTCGTGATTGAAGCGATCGGCCTTGTACCGAACGGTGAAAATAGATCGACGTCGCGACGTCGAACGACGTGCGTTGTGTGGCCGGCAGCACGGGGGTACCTCCATTGCACGCACCAATCTGGACCGAGCTTTTCAAAGTTGTTTTCTGTGTTGATGCCTTGCTTATGAATAATAGCCTGGCCTGCGGCTGATGTATTGCTACCCTTGAAGAACTGTATCTTGGCAGCAGCTCGGCGGATGCGGTTTTCCTTGAGGCTGACATGAGGGTAGGTGCCGATAGGAAGACGGCGTCCATTGACAGCGAACTGACACTTCGGGCGCCACCATCTAACGCCGGAGGGAGGCACTTCCAGACAGAGCCCGGCGGCGTCGAAGAACTTGATCGGTTTGGCGGCAGGCTCGGCTCCTTGGATGATGAGATCGGTCAGGGGCATGGTGCAACTCCAAAAGTTCGCGTGCGCAAGTCGCTCCTAAGTTGCCCATATTTCCCCTGGCAGTCAACGTTTCACGCTGGTCAAACTTGACAATAAAAACCGTGAAACCTTGCTTTATCGCGGCTATTATTGCTTTGTTGGGCGTTGGGGCTGATGCCAAACTGACCAATGTGAGATGCGGGACAGATTTGAGTCGATGGCGTACCTGCCATCATTCCACTTCGTGGCTTACTCTCACGCAAGGCTGTCGTATCAGTGGCGGCAAGGTCCTTTAGGCTCATGCCCGTAAGACCAAAAATCGGGTGACCGTGTAGTGGTCATCTGACACCTCAGTCTGGCGGATATTTTTGCCTAAATGAGTGTCCGGTTTCATTAGACCACTACAACAGCTGTTCCCACTGCCTCGCCACAGGCTAGGCCGAACAAACTGCCAACGTAGCGATCTGACGGCTCCAATTTCATCTTGGTAGATTCCTTCAGTGTCCGCGTCATTGAATCGCGCCTTTTCAAAGATTCAAAAAACGGGCAAGTACCATGTAGTGATCTTCGAACATTTGCTCCTCCATGCTTGGAATCGACTCGATTAAGATCCATTGCGCCAGAGTTGCATCGTCGGCACCACACACCTCAGGTAGCCGTGCGCTCCCTAGATCGAAGAAATGTGCATGTGTGATAGTACGCCCGCGCTGGCTGCGATCCGGGTGGTCGAACACCATGGTGTCCTTGAAAGCCCCTTCCAGTGTCACCGAAAGGATTCCAAGCCCAGTCTCCTCCCTCAATTCTCGGATGGCGGACTGCAGTAGCCGCTCGCGAGGTTCGAGAAATCCGCCAGGCAGTGCCCAGAGCCCTTTGCCCATCTCACCTTTGCGCTGCACCAGTAAGACATGTTTGCCCACCTTTACCACCGCATCGACTGTTACGAAGATCGGTTCATACGGGGCACTTTTCCAGGCACGCTTGTATCGTGCGATCGAGATGTGCTCTGCACGCAGTCCTGCCACAAAGCTCTGGAGCAACCAACCGCGCAGATAGTGATGAACCTTGGGATGAGTAAGACCTGCAAGCAGTGCGTCAGTTGCGTCGACGTCTTCTCCCTCGAACATCACACGTCGTAGATCACTGGCGTCGATCTCGTGCTCACGTGGAGCGGCAATGAATTCCCAAGAGGGGAAAAGTCCGAGATAATAACTCGATGCGTCTTTGTTGAATCCGACCAGTGCGACCCGAACCGCTTTGTCGGTAAGCCGCTGTGAAATACCCTGGCTCACCGTTGCCTGCCAGCGGCGGTCATCATAGAGATCGCGCACAGGTAAGTAGGACACGCGCTCGCGATCCATCTCGTGGAGGCTCAGGTCGATCATCGCGGCGCGCTCTTCCCATGTGAACGGATTCTTCGCATCGCGTGCGCGATGGGCGGAACCAAGAACAACCACAACGCGCGCGGCGCGCTCGAGTGCAAGTTTCAGTAGCGTAGCATGTCCCCTATGAAAAGGCTGGAAGCGGCCAATCACGACCGCGATATCGAAGTTGTTCATCGGAGGCTCCTACCAAAATTAGAAGATGTGTCGAGCCGCAATTGGCATCTGCCGGCCGTTGCCGAAGGAGCGCGCACGTAGTCGGAGGATTGGTGGGGCTTGCCGTCGCTTATATTCGTTGCGGCCGATCATTCCCTTGATGCGAGCAATCAATGCGCGACCAGTTTCGGTGGCTGTCAATTCTGCAATGCGGCTCTGGACAGATGCTTGTTCCGGCTCACCTATCCTATCGCCCTCAATCAGATGTTTGAGGATATCGTCCAACACTGAGTAAGGCGGCAGGCTGTCGGTGTCTTTCTGGCCAGGGGCAAGTTCTGCCGAAGGCTCCTTCTCAATTATAGTGCGTGGAATCACTTCCCGGCCTTCCGCTGCGTTGATGTGGCGACATAGCTCGAAGACTTCGGTCTTGTAGATATCTCCAATGAGGCCGAGTCCGCCATTGGTGTCGCCATACAGCGTGCAGTAACCAACCGAGACCTCACTCTTGTTACCAGTGGTCAGCAGCAGGTGGCCATGAGCATTACTGAACTCCATTAGGATTGAACCACGCACGCGCGCCTGTAGGTTCTCCAGCGTGAGGCCCTGCGGCGCACTGCCAGTCGCTTGCAAAAAGCCCACCTCAAAGGCTGAAACTATGTCGCGGATTGGATGAGTTAGCAGTTCTATGCCAAGGTTGCGGCATAGAACTTCGGAGTCGCCGATGCTCGTTTCACTAGAAAAACGTGAAGGCATCGTGATGGCAACCACATTCTCACCCCCGAGTGCTTCAACTGCCAGCGCCAGCGTCAGCGCGCTATCAATTCCGCCGGAGCAGCCGACCACTGCTTTCTGGAAGCCGCAACGGCGTGCATAGTCGCGCAGCCCAAGCACAATTTGTTTGCGATAGAAGGTCATCGGCGAGACGGCGTTCGCTACAGATAAGGAGAATGCAGAAAGGTCGTTCTGGAGGAAGCTGCCGTTTTCGAATATCAAGGTTACGACATCTTCTTCAAAGCGCTTAGCCTCGAACACTACCCCTTCTTCTGGTGTTGTCGCGAACGAGGCACCATCGAATACGAGCTGGTCTTGACCTCCGACTTGATGCACGTAAAGGATTGGTAATCGATTGCGTCGGCTAGCCGCAGCGAACAGCGTGTGACGTTGCTCGCGTTTACCCAGGTTTGACGGACTCGCATTGATTGATACAACAATATCCGGTGCAGCGTCCGCGAGCCGCTTGCAAGGATTTACGGCGTAGTCAGTTCCTGCATCGTTCCAGCCGTCCTCACAGATCATAAATCCCACTCGGGTGCTACCGATCTTAAGTATGCGTGCAACATCTGGCCCTGGCTCGAAATGCCGTCGTTCATCGAAGACATTGTAGGTCGGTAATAGCTGCTTGGCGTAGCGCAGCACTTCTTTGCCGTCGTGTAGAACTAACAGGGCATTCTGGAGTCGCTTGCCGGGGCCGCTGCGGGTCACCGGGGAACCGATAACCCAGTACAGATCCGGCGTCTCATTGGTTGCCTGAATGGCAGCGTTCAGACCGCGCTCAATCTCGGCGAGAAAGCCCGGCTCATCGAGCAGGTCGCCTGGGTAGTACCCAGTCAGCGAGAGCTCGGGAAATACTACTATCTGCGAGTCTTCAGAGGCCGCCTTACGGGCTGCGGCCCTCATTAGTGCCAGGTTACCGTCGATGTCCCCTATGGTCGGGTTGATCTGGGCAACAGTTAGTTTAAGCATGTTTGTCTCCGGTTATTCTCAGCCTTGGGAAGGGGAGAACACTTGGCGCAGGTAGGCAAGATACACCTCATCCTCGCACAGCGTTTTGCCTGGGGAGTCGGAGAGCTTGGCCACCGGCTGGCCGTTGCACGACATGATCTTCATCACGATGTTGAGTGCCCCGTGCGGCGTATCGTTCGAGAGATTCGTGCCGATGCCGAAGCTCGTCGCGATACGACCGCTGAAGTGCGAGTGCAACGCCATTGCACGCGGCAGATTGAGCCCATCGGAAAACACCAGCCGTTTGGAGGCAGGGTCAATCCGCAGCTTCTTGTAGTGCGCGAGCGCCTTCTCGCCCCATTCAAAAGGGTCTCCCGAGTCGTGGCGTAATCCATCGAAGAGTTTCGCGAAGTACAGATCGAAGTCATTCATGAAAGCATCCATGCCTACCACATCGGTAAGGGCAACACCTAAGTCGCCGCGATACTCCTGCACCCAGCCCTCCAGTGCCGCTTTTTGAAAGTCGCGTAAGCGGAAACCGAAGGCTTGATAGGCTTGCAGATACTCGTGCGCCATTGTTCCAATCGGCGTGAGACCAAACTGTTTGGCGAAATACACATTTGAAGTGCCGCGGAAATAATCAGGCAGAGCCTCGGAAAGCGTTTCTACGACCTCCTGATGCCATTCACCTGAATAGCGTCGACGAAGTCCGAAGTCGAAGAATACAAAGGGGTAGTCGGACTGAGCGTGCAGTGCTTCGCGCTGGGCATTCACGAGTTCAATCTTTTCCTGCAACCGCGCCCGTGCGACCGCGTGTACGTCACAATTCTCCGTCAGGCCACGAAAGTAGAGCTCATTCACGATGTAGAGTACGTAGATTTCGAAGCCCATCACGTGTACTAGCGGTCCGCGTGCCTTGATGATGAGTTTCTCGTCCTCTGTTTCGACCGTGATAAACCGACGCTGGAAGCGGAACAGCGAAAGAAAATCAACGAAGTCGCTCTTGATAAACCTAAGGCTGCTCAGATAATCGAGTTCATCCTGTTGAAAGCTCAGGCTGCACAGATGATCCAGTTCATCTTCAACTGCGGACTTTAGGCTGGAGAGTGGATAGGCAGTTGCATTGCGGCACACAAAACCGTACTCGGCCTGTGCCCCGGGCTGGCTGTGCAATAGCGACTGCCACATCGTAAATTTGTAGAGATCGTTCTCCAACAGGCTGCGAACGATGGGTCGGTTCTGCGTCATGATCAGTGCTCCAGCTGGGCGGCGTTGGCCGGCAGTGAGGAAAGGATGTCGGTGTGGGTGGCGATGGTGGCTCCCATGGAACGCATCGCTTCGATGAAGTTGCGGTACTGCCCATCAAACCCGGTGACAGGGCTGATGCAATCCATCAGCAGGGTGAGTTTGCTTGCACCCAGTTGCTCCACGATGTGTTCGGTTGTGGCCTTTACACAATGGCTACCCGCTTCGCCTGCGATCAGGATCCTGTCGGCGTCGCGCAACTGATTAATGAAGGAAGCATTCAGCTCAGTATGGGCATCTGCCGGATCAGGCACTTCAGCGCGGATCGCACTGTAATGCTCGGTCCAGGGATTCATACCCTTGACGACTTTATTGACGGTACGCAGCGAGACCTCTTCCCAGCGGTTATAAGCACTGAGGACATCACGGTGAACATTGTGACCCCAGGTACCAATCTCACAGTGAACGGGCCACACCATGTGGTTGTATCGGCCGGCTGACTCAAGCTGTTCGAGGTAGTGAAGTGCGCGGGGCTGAGCACTCGGGTGCCGAGGCACAAAGCGCCCAGTACGAACGTCTGCGGCCGTGATCTGGGTGAAAGAGGAAATCGTGTTACCGTTGCCGTCCTGCCAGAACGTCGGATGAGCGATATCAATGTGCTGGTGCGAATCGAGAGTAACCGAAATTTCGGTAAGGGCGCCCCCACCGGCCTCGATCAAGGCTGCTACACGCAACATGTCGGTGTGCGCTCCAGCAACCGGAAGCCTCGGAGCGATCCTGGGAGAAGAAGCCGTGCTTGGGGGCAGATAGGTATCTGGCAGATCGCAGAAGTCATTCTGCGGATCAATGATCACAAGGTGGATATGTTCCTGCCCCATATTGGCCTCCCGACCGTGTGGCGACTGATGTGATTTGATCTTAACGCAATAAGTTGTCCAGTACAACTATAGATGCGCATGGCTCACTCGATCAATTGCGCGGAGGCGGTATCGGTAAGGCTGCGCTAGACGGTCACGTCCTCCTTTCGTTCGCCTAGGGTCAGTTCCCGTTTCGATCTAAGCCATTGATCTATAAGAGCAAACTCGTATCGTTGTAGCTCCCACACAACAACAATACGAGCTTGAAATGCCCCGATTACTGCTCAGTGATGAGCACTGGTCGAAGCTGCGGGAAATTCTGCTGCACAAGGCCGTCTTGCGGATTCCACGGTCATCCGGCCACCTATTCCACGGCTATCCGGTCACCAATAAGGCAGGCAGCAAAGCAGGATTAATTCACTACCATCGACCTCTTTTATCGAAGCAGAGAGGTCGTCGTGGAGCGGTTATCCATGCGTAAGATTCGAGAAGTGCTACGTCTCAAATTCGAGGTCGGCTTATCTTCCCGCCAGGTCGCTGCCAGCTTGCAAGTAGGTCGAGCCAGCGTCGGTGAGTACCTCAATCGCTTTGCTGCCAACGGCCTGACCTGGCCGTCTACGCTGACTGACTCCGAGCTGCAACGGCATCTTTTTCCGCCGCCGCCCGCTGTGCCCAGTGATCAACGTCCGATGCCTGACTGGGCTCATGTCCATGCCGAGTTGCGCCGTCCCGGCGTAACCCTGGCTCTGCTCTGGCAGGAATATAGACTCGCCCACCCGCAAGGCTTCCAATACAGCTGGTTCTGCGAGCACTACCGCCTTTGGGCCGCCAAGGTCGACGTGGTCATGCGCCAGGAGCATCGTGCTGGCGAAAAGCTGTTCGTCGATTACGCCGGGCAAACAGCGCCGGTCATCGACCGACAAACCGGCGAGATCCGTCAGGCTCAGATCTTCGTCGCCGTTCTCGGCGCGTCCAGCTACACCTTTGCCGAGGCCACCTGGTCGCAGAAACTGCCCGACTGGCTGGCTTCGCACGTCCGATGCTTTGCTTTTTTCGGCGGCACAACGCAGATCCTGGTGCCCGATAATCTGCGCAGTGGCGTGACTAAAGCGCACCGTTACGAGCCGGATATCAACCCCAGCTACCGCGATCTGGCCGAGCATTACGGCGTCGCCGTCTTGCCTGCTCGCTCGCGCAAGCCCAAGGACAAAGCCAAGGTCGAAGTCGGCGTGCAAGTGGTCGAACGCTGGATCCTGGCGGTGCTGCGCAACCGCCAGTTCTTCTCGCTTGGCGAACTCAACACAGCCATCGCGCTACTGCTGGATCGCCTCAACCACAAGCCCTTCAAAAAGCTGCCCGGCTCACGCCGATCAGCCTTCGAGGCCATCGACCAACCGGCCCTGGAAGGGCTACCGGAACACCCGTACGTCTATGCCGAATGGAAAAAGGTACGCGTCCATATCGACTATCACGTTGAGGTCGATGGCCACTTTTACTCGGTGCCGTACCAGCTAGTGAAGCACCAACTCGAAGTGCGGCTCACGGCCCAGACCGTCGAGTGCTTCCACGCCAACCAGCGCGTGGCCAGCCACCTTCGCTCGCAGCACAAAGGCCGCCACACCACCCAAACCGAGCACATGCCCAAGAGCCACCGCGAGCACGCCGAATGGACACCGCAACGGCTGATCCGCTGGGCAGAGCAGACCGGGCCTAACACCGCCGGCGTCATCACCTACATCCTCGAACGCCGAATCCATCCGCAACACGGCTTCCGCGCCTGCCTGGGCATCCTGCGCCTGAGCAAACAGCACGGCGAAGCGCGGCTGGAAGCCGCGTGCCAGCGTGCGCTGGCACTGGGCGCATGCAGCTACAAAAGCCTCGAGTCGATCCTGCGCCAAGGGCTGGAGCGCCTGCCGCTGGCCCAGCAAAACCTGCCGCTGCTGCCCGACGAGCACATCAACCTGCGTGGCCCGGGCTACTACCACTGACCTGAGAAAGGAGCTTCGAAATGCTACCGAATCCAACGCTCGACAAGCTACTAACCTTGCGCCTGCACGGCATGATCAAGTCGCTGGGCGAACAACACGCAACGCCTGATATCAATGATCTGAGCTTCGACGAACGCTTCGGTCTGATGGTCGATCGCGAGCTGACCGAGCGCGAAGACGCCCGCCTGACCACCCGCCTCAAAGCCGCGCGATTGCGCCACAACGCCTGCCTGGAAGACATCGACTACCGCAGCCCGCGTGGCCTGGACAAGGCCATGATCCTGCAACTGGGCAGTGGCCAGTGGCTGCGTGATGGCCTGAACTTGATCATCGGCGGGCCAACTGGCGTAGGCAAAACCTGGCTCGCCTGCGCGCTGGCGCACAAGGCCTGCCGCGACGGCTACAGCGTGCGTTACCTGCGTCTGCCGCGCTTGATGGAGGAGCTGGGCCTGGCTCATGGCGACGGCCGCTTCGCCAAACTGATGGCTGGCTACGCCAAGACTGACCTGCTGATCTTGGACGACTGGGGCCTGGCACCGTTTACCGCCGCGCAACGGCGCGACATGCTTGAGCTGCTGGACGACCGCTACGGTAACCGCTCGACGCTGGTCACCAGCCAGATGCCGGTGGGCAAATGGCATGCACTGATCGGCGACCCGACCTTGGGCGATGCGATCCTCGACCGGCTGGTGCATAACGCTTATAGAATCGAGTTGAAGGGCGAATCGATGCGCAGGCGCGCAACGAAATTGACGACGACAGGGACTTCAGACTAACAATGCGAACCTGCGTCGCTGCGCTCCGACTGCCTGTCCGGATCAGCGTGGAACGAGTGTCCGGATGTTGGTGGGCTGAGTGTCCGGATGGCGTGGAATCCGCAAGTTGCGGATCAATAGCAACGCTCTAGATCATAAGAAATTCATCACCAGCGAAACGACCGTATGCGTCCGGCAAATTCATCTACCCAGCCCTGCAAAGCAAAGACATGGTGTGCACTTAATTTAATTGGGCACCAGTTCTAGCCTTTTAAGCGGTTATTTCATGCAGCCGACACGCCGTTCGTATTCCAAATCCTTCGCGGCCCAGGCCATTCAAGAGTGTGTTCAATCCGGCGCTTCGATTGCCAGCGTTGCCCTCAGCCATAGCCTCAACGCAAAACTCGTCCACAAAAATGGATTTGGGTGCAAGCACAGAAAAGCACGGCGCTCCGTAAGCGTCTGGTGAAGTCGTCTGGACAAAGCAAATGGTCTAAATACGATCAGATTTCACGAAAGAGCGACTCGCCAGTTTGCATTTTCGGTTATTGACACAGTGCTCAAATTTCCAGATTATCAATCAATGCCCCCTACAAATCTCGTTAGCATGATGCGCCCCTTGATGACTGCCTTTGGCGGGCCATAGGGCGATGCGCGCTTAGAGCAGAAGCATTGACCAGAAGCCCCGCCAGAAATGGATGGGGCTTTTTCATTCCCCTTCCAAATCATTGATGACAAGGAGAGTGAAGATGCTGTTGATTCGCCCAGCCAAACGTACTGACGCCGAGGCCGCGTTTGATATACGCCTCCAGGCGATCCGGCATCAATGCATTACCGTCTATACCGCTGAGCAAGTAATGGCGTGGACTGATGTGCCGCTCACAGACCGATATCGGGCTTGGGTGGAAAAGGAGTACCACATTGCCTGGTTGGGCGAGACACCGGTCGCAACAGGTCTGATTGATTTCCAGTCTGGAGAGATAGGCGCTATTTTCGTTTTGCCTGCATTCATGGGACAGGGGATTGGCAAGGCAATGCTCCTATACCTTGAGCGACTGGCCTTTAAAGCCGGAATCGTCGACATCCATTTAGATGCTACCCCTAACGCAACCGCGTTCTACCGTCGGTGTGGCTATCACGGAGATAATCAAGCTATCTATACCTCGCCCTCCGGTCTTGAGCTGGCTTGTACACCGATGCGGAAACAGTTGGCCAGTGAAGAGCTAATGGACGTCACGCGGGCGACAAGCAGGCTGCCAAACTCAGGCTGAGTAAGTCAGTCCGGCATCCATTGATGCGGCAGCAGATGCTCAATCTCACTGGCTTTCTGCGTCGGCAACCGTGTCAGCACATCTTTGAGATAAGCATACGGATCATGCCCATTCATGCGTGCCGACTGGATCAAACTCATGATCGCGGCCGCTCGTTTGCCGCTGCGCAGAGACCCGGCGAACAACCAATTGGAGCGCCCAAGCGCCCAAGGCCTGATCGTGTTCTCGACAGGGTTGTTGTCGATGGGCACGGCACCATCACCCAGGTAGCGCGTCAGCGCTACCCAGCGTTTCAGGCTGTAGTCCAAGGCCTTGGCAATCGCCGAGCCTTCTGGCACAAGCTCGCGTTGAGCCAGCATCCATTCATGCAACTTTGCTGCGACGGGAACCGCTATTTCCTGACGTAATCGCCGGCGGTCTTCGCCGTTCATTTCTTTGGCTTGGCGCTCGATCTCGTACAGGCCGCCGATTGAGTGCAGTGCCTGTTCGGCCAACTGGCTTTTGTTTGCCACATGCAGGTCAAAGAACTTGCGGCGAGCGTGGGCCATGCAGCCGATTTCGGTGATGCCCTGCTGGAAGCTGGCCTTGTAGCCCGCGAAGTCATCGCAGACCAGCTTGCCGTTCCACGTGCCAAGGAAGTTACGTGCATGTTCGCCAGCACGGCTGGGGCTGAAGTCGTAGACCACCGCCTTCAGTACCGAGAACGGCGTGGTGCAATAAGCCCAGACATACGCTCGGTGCGTTTTCTTCTCGCCGGGGGCCAGCATCTGCACCGGCGTTTCATCGGCATGCACGACTCGCTGGGCAAGTACGACTTCCCGCAGTGCATCCACCAGTGGCTGGAGTTGCACGCCAGTTTGGCCCACCCACTGAGCCAGTGTTGAGCGCGGGATCGCCAGGCCTGCACGGCCAAAGATCTTTTCCTGCCGGTACAGCGGTAAATGGTCGGAGAACTTGGCCACCATCACATGGGCCAGCAGACCGGCAGTAGGGATGCCCTTGTCGATGACTTGGGCGGGCACCGGCGCCTGGATCAGCGTTTCGCACTGGCGGCAGGCCCACTTGCCACGTACATGCTGCTCAACGGTGAACACGCCCGGTGTGTAATCCAGCTTTTCGCTGACGTCTTCGCCGATGCGCTGAAGCTGGCAGCCGCAAGCGCACTGGGTGTTCTCTGGCTCGTGACGAATGACGGTGCGTGGGAACTGCGGCGGCAGCGGCGCGCGCTTGGGCTTTTGGCGGGTTTCGTCTGGCGTCGGGGCAGGACGAAGCGCGTCCAGTTCTGCCTCGATGGCCTCAAGGTCGGTGTTGAGCAGGTCATCCAGCAAACTGCCTTGAGCTGGGCTGATCTGCTCGCTGCGTTTGGCGAACCTGTGGCGTTTGAGGATGGCAATTTCGTGAGAGAGCTGTTCGATGATCGTCTTGTCACGATGGATCTTTCGACCCATGGTGTCGACCTTCGACAGCAACTGCGCAGCGAGTGCGCGCAGTTGGTCGGGTGTCATTTGGTCGAGATTGGGCAAGGAAGTCATGCCGTGGATTTTACCAAAGCAACTCATCCGACACAGCTCAAAGGCAGGACTAAACTACCGTAATCACGCCGTTCACACCTACACGCTGCCATGGCAAACCGAGCACCAGCGCGTGCAGTTGTTCAGCGCCGAGTTCAACTTCCAGGCCGCGATGAGTGCCAGGCCAGTGAAACTTGCCTTGGTTCAACCGGCGTGCGGCAAGCCAGATGCCCACGCCATCATGCACCAGCACCTTCATCCGGTTGGCGCGGCGGTTGGCAAACAGATAAGCGCTGTGCGGCTTTGCCGCACCGAACACCGCCACCACGCGGGCCAGCGCAGTCTCGGTGCCAGCGCGCATGTCCATGGGCGCGGTCGAGAGCCAGATGGCGTCGATGCGTATCATTGCGAGAGGCTGCGAATGAAGCGTGCGCAGCCGTCCGGGTCGGAGATGGGCCATTTGACCGTGATAGATTTTTCGCCCAGCGGCTATACGATAATTACCGCTTCATCAGCGTGCCGTTTAGGCATCGGTTGCAGCGGCACAAACGCGGGAAGTGGCGCGACAGGTTTATCGCGGTAAATCGGCAACCACTTGCGAATTACGTTGGCATTGATGCCGTGGCTGATGGCGACGCTGGAAACTGAGGCGCCGGGTTGCAGACATTCCTGAACGACCTGGGCTTTAAAGGGTTTGGGGTAAGAGCTTCGTTGGCGCATGGAAATCCTAGCGATAAGGGTGATCGCGTCCGCTTAAAATAGGCGGACACCATTGCCCTTAATTCTGGATTTTTGAAGGTGTGTTTGCTGGCCGCTTACGGCGCTCCGGCCTGCGTTCACCCCGTTGCCTCTGCACGAAATAGGCGACGGATCCTTGATCACATTCTAATATGGCCAGTTCACGGCAATGCCGGCACGCGGCTTCTGGCCGAGACCTTGGTGAGAGAGATGCTTAATTAGGATTCGGTCTTCTGGGCTTGGTCGGCGCCTTCTTGCGCGTGGGTTTCGCAGGCAAGCGAAGTTGCGCGATCATCTGTTCCAAAGTTTCAGCCCGGGCCTGTTGAGCGGTTAGGCCTTTCATGGCTTGGGACAATTCATCCTGGACCCGCTTGAGCGCATCTTGAGCGCTATGTACTTGGCGCTCTTGCTGCTCCGCCAATGCCTGCAACCCGGCGTTTTGTTCTCGCGCCTCGCCTAATTGCGCGGCTGCGAGCTCGCGTCGCTCCCGCAGTTGATCCGCCTGCTTGCCCAGTTGTTTGACCAGCAACTGAGTCGCTTTATTTTCCTCGCGCGCACGATCAACTTCACGGTGAGCCCGCTCCTCCACTCCTCGCACATACATCTCATGCGCGGATCGAGCCTGTTCCGCTTCATACCTATTGGTCAGTAGCTGTCTCTCCAGTTCCTGAATCCGAGCGCGTCCGGCATCACGCTCGTCTTTTAAACCGTCTCGCTGCAATGCGAGGTCTTCGATTTGTCGCTGGCCCTGGTTGAGCAGGCGTTCGAGATCTGCCATTCGGCGCTCAGCACCCTGCTGCTCTGTCAATGCAGCGGCGGCTTGGTGACGGTACTGAGCAACGTCCTGCCGCGCTGCGTCTTCGATTCCCGCAGCGTGTGCCCGCTCTTCTTCGAGTATTTGGCGCTGGCCGGCCAGGGACTGCTCGACCAAGCCTTGGGCCAGCACGGTTGCTTGTTGCCAGATAGCAACGAACGCCTGTGCCACCTCCGCGGGCAGGCCAGGCAGCCGGGTCTCCCCGCGGAGACGCCCGGCGAGCTGCTCCCACCATTGATCGAGCAAGCCACCAACTCGTGCTGGGCTGCCGCGCCCCAGCTCTAGACGTACACGCTCCACCGTCGGCCGCTCACCGCGCGCCAGCACCGCGTCTGCCGCGGCAAACACGTCGTTTTCCGGCACCCCTACTGCCATGACTCACCTCCGGGTATATTAGGTCTGATAATTAAATGTTATCCGACTCTATTTTTTAGTATCTACTATTTTACTACGTTGAACGTAATGAATAAAACGAATGAGTTGAAAACGTCCGTTGATGCGCCGCTGGAGCTGAATCGGCTCGCGGATAACGCTCAGCAAGCTGCACAGGCGTTCATCGCCGCAGGCACCGCCGCCAATACCGTGCGCAGCTACCGCAGCGCGCTCGCTTACTGGTCGGCCTGGCTGCAACTGCGCTACGGTCGTACCCTGGATGACAGTCCACTGCCGGACACCGTGATCTTGCAGTTCATCGTCGATCACCTCGCGCGGCCACTGGACAGTGGCGATTGGTCCCACCTCCTCCCCGCCGCGATCGACGCGGCCTTGGTCGCCGCCAAAGTGAAAAGCAAACTCGGTGCGCTGGCCTTCAGCACAGTCGCCCATCGCTTGGCAGTCCTGAGCAAATGGCATCAGGTGCATCAATGGCCAAGCCCCACCGAGTCCATCGCCGTCAAGACCCTGCTCCGTGAAGCACGCAAGGCACAAAGCCGTCAGGGTCTGCAGGTCCGTAAGAAGACCGCGGTGGTGCTGGAGCCTCTGCAGGCTTTATTGGCCACCTGCAGCGATGGCGTGCGCGGCGTCCGTGATCGCGCCCTGTTGCTCCTGGCGTGGAGTGGGGGCGGTCGACGGCGCTCGGAAGTGGTCAGCCTCAGCGTCAATGATGTGCGACCGCTGGACAGCGATACCTGGATTTACACCTTGGGCGCGACCAAAACGGACACCAGCGGTCAGCGGCGGGAAAAGCCACTGCGTGGTCCCGCTGCACACGCGTTGGCCGCCTGGCTTGAAGTCGCCCCTGCCGCTTCCGGCCCGCTTTTTCGGCGTCTCTATAAAGGCGGGAGGGTCAGCCGGGACGGGGTGTCAGCCGATCAGGTGGCTCGAATCGTACAGCGCCGCGCGAAGCTGGCAGGGCTTGAGGGGGATTGGGCAGCCCACAGCCTGCGCTCTGGATTCGTTACTGAAGCAGGACGCCAAGGGGTTCCCCTTGGAGAAGTCATGGCCATGACCGAGCACCGCAGCATTAGCACGGTGATGGGCTATTTTCAGGCAGGTTCGTTGCTGGACAGTCGCGCTAGCCAGTTACTCACGACCGCGGATCCTGCTGCGGAGGGCAGCACCGGCGAGGGCGAACAACAGTAACGCGGTCGCTGGATTCTCCGCTCTGCTCTGCCCATACTGTCCCGCTCCACCAGAGCACAGGGAAGGCTCATGAAAACGATGATTGGAATGACGATTGTGATGGCCCTGGTTGTGGCCATCTTTACCTTGCTTGGCCTAGCCGAAGCTAACCATATGCTGATCTTCGGTCTGTTGCTCGCGATGTTTTCCGGACTGGTTACCATTGCCTTAGCCGCCGCGGCGAAGGTCCAGTCGCTGCGCGCGACATTTGAGCCGACGGCCGCAGTGGCCGAATACAAGTCATCCACCTTCACCAACATCACCGGACTACACAACTACCCCAGCCCCGAGCTTCGCGAACTGGCCTCCCTGCGTCAGGATGTGCGTGCGCTACAGGAGGCTCACTCCAGAGCCACGGCTGAGCTGGCCATCCTGAAAACACACATGCGCCTGTGCTTCGACAATATCCGCTACCATGGGGAAATAACCCTGCCCCGCGCGTTAGCTGACCAGACCGGCGCCATCATTATCGCCACACTGTTGACCTTGGTCGGCACGGCATTGAGTGCCCTGCCCGATGATGCCTACCTGCTAGCGAAAGCCAGCAGCGACTGGCTTGCTGCCCGGTGATGAGCGGCAGGCTAATCAAGCTAATCGTCTGCTGTCATCCAGACGCTGGGGCAGTATCACCGAGCTCCTTCGAAGAATATACGACAACCGCCGCAGGCCGGTCGTTGTCGTCAGAGAAAAACGGCTCACAGAGTGGCCAAGTACCAAGTGAAGGTGGCAGTTTCAACCCCCCAGTTGAGAGCTCATCAATGGCTCGCTGCCGCACGCTTTCTAAGTGTCCGGCCCGTGAGATGTCCTGAACACTGGGGTAATGACGGAGCAGGCGCTTGGCTTCGCACCTCACTGGGTCTGGCAGGGAGCTGTCTTGCGAAAGCTTTGCGAGAAACTCTCCGGCCTCCACGACACTGCGTGTCCGCTCATGAGTTGTCGTCATTGAGCACGACCCGCGATAACCAGGGGTGAGCACAACTGCGTGAGGATTTCGGTCGCCTTGCCGATGAGCATGAGCTCGTTGGCCGCGTCTAAGCTTACATCAGCAGTATTAACATGAATAACCGTGGCGCCGGCAGACAGTGCAATGCCTGGAAGGCTGGCAGCGGGCGTAACCACTCCGGATGTTCCTATGGATAGCAAGACGTCACAATTTTTTACCAGCGATACGGCTGATTTCCAGGTGCCAGCAGGTAGTTCTTCTCCATACCACACGTGCCCTGGACGCAATCTTCCATTACAGTGAACGCACCTCGGTGGCTCGACCAGTGCGCCCTCCTCCTGAATGGGAACCGGCGTCACCCGTGCTGGCCGATGACACGCAAAGCATTTCGAAGACGATAAACAACCATGCAAATGAACCACGTCGACTGATCCGGCTCGTTCATGCAGATCGTCGATATTTTGCGTGATGATTGGGATTGGCCGCTCGCGGCGAATTAGTTGGCTCAGCGATCGATGAGCTGCGTTGGGCTGAGCACGAGCCACGTGTTGCCTGCGCCACAAATACCACCCCCAAATAAGCTGAGGGTTTTGTCGGAACGCCTTGGCCGTCTCCATCTGTTGAGCAGACTGACCCGCCCAAAGACCAGTCATCCCATCGCGGTAGGTGGGGATACCACTCTCGGCGGAGATGCCAGCACCGGAAAAACATACAATAGTTTTGGCATTTCTCAGCGCTTCTCTCGCTTGTCCCAGAGTTGCCATTGAACACTCGCTTAGCGTCTGATTTGTCGGCTAGACATGAAAATGCCCATCGTAGGATCTATCAGGCTCCAGTCCACATGGTCGAGCCGTAAAAATGCAGCTCGCTTATGTCAACAGCATGGTCTGGCACATGCGGCGTATGAGCGCGCAGGTGGCGCTCTGAGTACCATACTTGGCGCGTTTTCTTCCTGCGAAGGTCCAGCTCACCCAGCTTGTAGGTACCCATCGAGGTCTCATAAACCACCGCCGACTCTTCGGTCTCAACACCTCTAAAGCACACAATTCGGACCAAGGTCTCCAAACTCCATGCCGGTCGACCGGTTAAATCGGGAGGGCACAACATCTGCACGCCTTCAATGCCCACCCCCTTCGCAAAATTTAAGTAGCTCTGGAGCTCATAGGCGCAACGCACTATCGCCGCCCGATCCTGTTTGCCTGTATGGATTGAAGTGATTGTCGCAAGGAAGCACAGGCCTTCCACTTCGCAATGCGACCTGGCTTCAACGGAGCGGCGCGCGGGGTCGAGCACGTATATCACTGATACACCATCGTGAGTTTGGCTGGCTCCCTGCTGCAGCACGAGTTGAGATCTGGTAACGCCCTTACTTCTGCACCAGCAGGTTGCTCTGCTCCGTTGGCCACAAATTGGCAGGCAGGTTGAGCGCGACGAAACGCGTTGTACATAGAAATACGGATTATAGTCCGTGGCTTGTCTATCCGCAAACGCAAGATAGTGCCGCCTCAGGTAGACGAGGCGGCTATGTGGGATCTGGCGAAGGAGCTGGGTAAACAAATCAGAGGAGCTCGAAAGCTCAGAGGGATTTCTCAAGAAAGCCTTGCACTGATGTGCAGGGTTGATCGCAGCTACATGGGCCGCATTGAAAGAGGCGAAGTGAACCTTACGCTCGAGAAGCTTTACCAAATCGCTCATAGCCTGGGTTGCGAACCATCTGCCCTACTCCCGTCGCCCCCTCAAACGAGATAGCCAGTGTAGAAATGCCCATCAATTACCAAGGGCTCGAATCCAGCGACACCATATCCATCTCACAGCCATGGCTCCATTCACGACTCGCAAGCTTCGCTACGAATCTCCGGGCTTCCCGATGACACCGCCTCGCGCTTGGGATGGGGAGACATTTCGGTTCAGTAACTTGGCCATCAGACGGGCAATATTCTTGGCATCATCAATTCCTCGATGATATTGGCCACTCCATCTCAGTCCCGCGGCTTCTACGGCGGTTTTCAAATCTGGAGATTCCGACCCGATAAGACTGGTGAATACCTGGTCCACATTTACGTGAGGGACCCCCTGAAGCATCGGCGTGGTATTGGTTCGTCTCGCATCTGCTTCAAGCTGTAGACGGTCGTAATCACCCCACGAACACCACACGACTCCCGATCCAAGATAGCTGCCGATGAAGGCATCGAACTTCACCCTGACTTCATCGTAGGTGTCTGCGGCATCAACCTGATCTTGGGTAATCGTCGTCAGCTGTGTGCAAAAGGGCGAGAGGACGGGGTGGAGCCATGGTTTCACGAAGCTATCGAACTCATCGATCTGCTTACATTTCCGTTGGAGGTCTATCACTACGACTCCCAACTCAATAGTCTCCATCTCATCCGCGGGAACGATAAGGGGATAGTGCTCGCGCTCGCTCTCTGCCATCCCGCTTGGATACTCGTCGCAAGTCGCTTCTAAATCCAGGCATATCAAATACCGACAGCCCTGGAGCTGACGGTGCAGCCTTTCAAGCGTTTCTGGACTGTTGATTCGCATAAGTTGATCTCATCTGCCTGACCTTCTCGGGGTCGCGAGCGCTCGCGTCAACGAATGATCAGCAACCCTCACCCTGCGGTAGACAGATTTCAGGCTAGAAAAGTCGTTAGCAGGGGTAATTACCCCACCGATGAAAGGTGTGGTCGTCGGGGCGCGTTGGATCGTGAGCGCCCATGCCGAATCGGGCGCATCCGCCCCTTGCTGTCAATAAAGCAACTGCCTATAGTGATGGCTAAATAATTTCACCTACTGATATTCGTCCCTGACTCGAAGCGTGGCTGGGCATCTCCCATGTCGACTTCGACATTGTTTCATCCTGATCAAGCACTCGAGGACCATCAGGACACTCGTAGCAAGTGTGCTGAAAATTGAGCAAGGAGGCATCAATGAGCATCGCCGATACATTTAAAGAATTTCTCGAAAACATTAAAATTGATAATGCCAGCCAGATCAGTCTCAGATATGGAGAGATCACAACTGCGCTGAATAAAGAGTTCAGAGACACGGACTCGTCTACCTCCAACAATCTTCAAGTAGGTTCTTACGGACGGTGGACGGCAATCCGAGGCATTTCCGACCTCGACATGCACTACATTATGCCCGCTCGCTTATGGAGTGATTACAATGTCGAGGGTGGGCAATCGAAATTATTACGTGACGCTAAGGCGGCTA
>NZ_NKHL01000110.1:0-160 GCF_002934685.1 Pseudomonas bohemica | reverse complement strand
TCCGACTGCCTGTCCGGATCAGCGTGGAACGAGTGTCCGGATGTTGGTGGGCTGAGTGTCCGGATGGCGTGGAATCCGCTGCGTGAGAACAGATCCAGCACTACCGCCAGGTAGAGCCATCCTTCATAGGTGCGGATGTAAGTGATATCTGTCACCCAGA
>NZ_NKHL01000113.1 GCF_002934685.1 Pseudomonas bohemica | reverse complement strand
AAACCGAACCCCGCCACAAAAGCGCTCCAACGAACAACGGCTATCTACCCAAACCCGGAAATCGGCAACCCAACATCCGTTAGCCTGCTTTCATTTCCGCTCACCACGGGCGATGATGACGCACTCACACCGCTCCAGCGAAGAGTCCCATGTCCGCCGCCCTGCCGCCCAACTCGCCCAATCGGAACGCCAGTTCAATGGCGATCACCCTGCAAATCGTCTCCATCGTCCTTTACACGTTCATCGCCTTCCTGTGCATCGGCCTGCCCATCGCAGTGATGCCCGGCTACGTCCACAACCAACTGGGATTCAGCGCCGTAGTCGCAGGCCTGGTCATCGGCTCCCAATACCTGGCGACCCTCTTCAGCCGTCCGGTGGCGGGCAGGATCTGCGACACCATCGGTACCAAACGCGCCATCGTCTACGGCCTGGCGGGCATCGCCCTGAGCGGCGTGCTGACCGTGCTGGCCGTGTTGCTGGAACGATTCGCCGGCATCAGCCTCATCATCCTGGTCATCGCCCGCTTGATCCTCGGCGGCTCGCAAGGGCTGGTCGGCGTCGGTACCATCAGCTGGTGCATCGGCCAGGTCGGGGCAGAGCACACCGCGCGCTCAATTTCCTGGAACGGCATTGCCTCGTACGGCGCCATCGCCATTGGCGCGCCATTGGGCGTGGTGATGGTCGAGGCGCTGGGCTTCGTCAGCCTTGGGCTGGTGCTTACAGTATTGGCAGTCGGCGCGCTGCTGCTGATCCGCAACAGGCCGCCGGTGCCGGTGGTGCGTGGCGAGCGCATGGCGTTCTGGTCGGTATTCGGCCGAGTCGCCCCATATGGCCTGGGCCTGACCCTGTCGTCCATCGGTTACGGCACGCTGACCACCTTCATCACCCTCTATTACGTCAGCCGCGGCTGGGAAGGCGCGGCCTGGTGCCTGACGGTCTTCGGCCTGTGCTTCATCGTCGCCCGGCTGTTTTTCATCAACGCCATTACCCGCTTCGGCGGCTTCCACTCGGCCATCACCTGCATGTCGGTCGAGACGCTCGGGCTGGTAGCGCTGTGGCTGGCACCCAACACCACCGTGGCATTGATCGGCGCAGGGCTGACCGGGTTCGGCCTGTCGCTGGTGTACCCGGCCATTGGCGTCGAGGCAATCAAACAGGTTCCCAACAGCAGCCGCGGCGCCGGGCTCGGAGCCTACGCGGTGTTTTTCGATCTGGCGCTGGCGATTGCCGGACCGTTGATGGGGGCGATAGCGCTGGGTATGGGCTACGGCTGGATTTTCTTCTTTGCCGCGCTGCTGTCGATCCTCGCGCTGGGACTGACGCTGCTGTTGTCGCGTCGCCCCGCCGTAGACACCCGGGTCTGATCGAACGCAACTGAGCCTGCTATAGAAAAGGCTGAACTGCCCCGGTCCCAGCCGGTCGGAATTACACATCCCCTCGCAAATGGAGCGTGCGTGTGACCTCCGACCCCGCTGGCATCAGTCTTCCCCCCTCGGACATGGCGGGTGCGCGCGATGTGCACAAGCTGCGCGTCCTGACCGTAAATACGCACAAGGGCTTCACTGCGCTGAACCGACGCTTTATCCTCCCCGAGTTGCGCGAGGCGGTACGCAGCACGGGCGCCGATCTGGTGTTCCTTCAGGAGGTTCTCGGCGGCCATGATCGCCACGCCGCCCGTTACCATGACTGGCCCGGCACATCCCAGTACGAGTTTCTCGCCGACAGCATGTGGAGCGACTTCGCCTACGGCCGCAACGCGGTCTACCCCGAAGGCCATCACGGCAACGCGATTCTGTCCAAATACCCGATCCTGCATTACCGCAATCTCGACGTTTCCATCACCGGCCCCGAACGGCGCGGCCTGCTGCATTGTGTGCTGCAGGTGCCGGGGCATGACGAGGTACACGCGATCTGCGTTCACCTGAGCCTGCTGGAAAGCCATCGCCAGTTACAGCTGGATTTGCTCTGCGCGCTGCTGGACTCCCTGCCGGACCACGCGCCGGTAGTGATTGCCGGTGACTTCAACGACTGGCAGCTGCAAGGCAACAAACGCCTGGCGCGCTGCAACTACCTGCATGAAGCCTTCGAGCGCAGTCATGGGCGATTGGCGAAAACCTATCCAGCGCGTTTTCCGCTGCTGCGTCTGGACCGGGTGTACCTGCGCAATGCCACCAGCCATAACCCGAAGATTCTCGGGACAAGGCCGTGGACCCACCTGTCTGACCATTTGCCGTTGGCGGTGGAAGTCCATATGTAAGTCAGGGCTGCGAAGCGCCAACCTATGACAATTGGCTATCGCGCCGTTTGTCCGTTAACGCCCTGATTGTTTAAACCAAGTGCCGCTTGCTTCATCCCATTTAATGCGGGCCAATTGACTCGCCATTCTTCATAACAAGAGGTACGTAATCATGGCTAACACCGGAAAACCGAACCCAGGCAATTTCGCTAACGATCGCGAGAAAGCATCTGAAGCAGGCAAAAAAGGCGGCCAGGCTTCGGGTGGCAGCAATGTCGCCAATGACCGTAGCAAAGCTTCCAATTCAACTGGCAGCGATAAGAAAGGTGGCTCGACGCCACATGGCGGCGCCGGCCGCAAATCCTGATCCGAAGCGGACTTTCAACTGATCAACGCAACGAGCGAGGGCGAAAGCTCTCGCTCTCTTGTTTTGCGGCTCCTTTCTGTAAAGCCCGCTCCTCTCATTCATCCGACTCGATCAGCGGCACCGTCGCGTCGCGATCGAACTGCGAACCCGGATCTTCATTACCCGGATCGTTGTCGACATCCACTTCGACGTCCTCTTCAGCAGTCTGAATGGCGCCGTGGTCCGCAGGGTGCGGGGTGTCGTGTGATTGAGCGTACATGGCAGGATCCTCATTTATTCAGGCGGCCTTTTTGCGACCCGGTTCAGTTGATTGAGCTTAGCTTGCGCTGACCGTCCAGTGGACGGCGTCTTCATCGAACTGTAGCTGTTCGACCCGATGGGCGATGCCGCAGGCCAGGGAATCCTCGGCGCGTATGACCTTCTCTTCCGACGACAGGCACCGGCCAATATCCAGCGGATGCGCGGCGCCTTCGGTTTCACTCAGGTAGATGTTGACGTAGCGTTGCAGGTCGTTGTCCAGGCTGCGCAGGTATTCGCGGATGCGCGAGTGATCCACCGAACTCTGGTTGAAGTACCAGCTCATGGGATGGATCAGGAATCTTGAATGGGGACAAACGATGCGCTCCTGCGCGGCCAGGTAGATGACAATGCCCATGGATTCGATATTGCCGCTGTTGAGCGCGCGAATCGGCACTTTCAGGGACTTCAGGAAGTTGTAGATCGTGAAGCCCAACGCGGTGCTGCCGCCAGCGGTCGACAGATTCAACAACAGCCCGGTCGCGCCCTTCTCGAGAGCCGCGAGGCAGCGATCGCGAAAATGCTCGGTGGTGGTCTGATCCACCCCACAGTGGAAATGGACGATGTGCTCGCTCATCGACTGCCCTCCCTTTCCGGTTATCGACGCGGTCCAAGCGTTGGAAGGCGCTGGGCCGGGAAAAGTTGCATGGTGTGGTCGACGGTGGAGTCCCGTAGCAGCCGGCTTGCTTTGTCAGACAGAACTCCTGCGTCAATGAACGATCAGTACACAACACCGGACACTGACTTAACAGTGCATATCCGGGCCTTCATGACGCCAGACAGGACATCTTCATGAGTCTGCACGACAAGATCATTGGCCGCCTCGGCTTCGGCGCCGCGCCGCTGGGCAATATGTTCCGCAACATCAGCGAAGAAGAAGCTGCCGCCACCGTGCAGTCGGCGTGGGACCAGGGCATTCGCTATTTCGATACGGCGCCGATCTATGGCGCAGGGCTGTCCGAGCAACGTCTGGGCAGGGCGCTGGCCCACGTACCGCGCGATGAGTACACCCTGAGCACCAAAATCGGCAGGCTGATTTGCGATGAACTCGATACCCAGGCCCGCAGCGGTCCGTTCACCGAAGGCTTGAAAAACAAGATTCTCACCGACTACTCGGCTGACGCGACGATGCGTTCTATCGAAGCCAGCCTCAAACGCCTGAGCACTGACCGCCTGGACATCGTGTTTGTCCACGACATCGCCCAGGACGCCCACGGCGATGAATGGATCGAGCACTTCAACGTCGCCCGCAAAGGCGCCTTCCACACCCTGACCCGGTTACGCGAAGAAGGCGTGATCAAGGCCTGGGGTTTGGGCGTCAACCGGGTCGAACCGTGCGAACTGACGCTGGACCTGAGTGAGGCACAACCGGACGGTTTCCTGTTGGCCGGACGCTATTCGTTGCTTGATCACGATCAGCCGTTGCAACGTCTGTTCGCCAAGGCCCGCGAGCATAATGCCGAGTTCGTCGTCGGCGGGCCCTACAGCTCGGGTGTATTGGTGGGTGGCAAGCATTTCGAGTATCAGGAAGCGCCCCAAGCCATGCTGGACAAGGTTGCGCACATCCAGGAGATCGCTCGCCAGTATCAGGTCGACATCAAATCGGCGGCGCTGCAGTTCGTTCTGGCCAATCCGCTGGTCGCGGCGGTGATTCCCGGTGCCAGCCGCCCCTCGCGGATCGCTGAAGACGTCGCCGCGCTCAGTGCCCAGGTGCCAGACGGCTTCTGGCAGGCAATGCGCGATCAGGGGTTCATCGCCGCGCAGGCGCCGGTGCCGATGAAGGATTGACGATAACGGACTTGTAGACGCCCCTCCTGTAACGGTCCGGCTTGCCGACGGTAGCGATCTCGATGACGCGACCTCCGGCATGCCGGGCTGCTAAAACAGTTGCATCCGAACCTCCCACAACATCCCGAAAATCCCACCATCTGTAATCTTCGCGTTGACTCAACTGTCATTTGCGTTAGTCTCTCCTGCGCACTGTATACAATAACAAATACAAATAGCGCCGGAGATTGTTGAACATGCCCGTTGACAACACCCTCGATCCAATCCTTGCCACGCCGGCTTCCGCTGCTGACTATCCGGCGCTCAGTCCTCGTCTGTACAACCACGATCTTGCGCCCAGCAAACGCGAAGGACGCACCTGGGGTGGATACAGTATCTTTGCCCTTTGGACCAATGATGTACACAATCTCGCCAACTACTCGTTCGCCATCGGCCTTTATGCCTTGGGTCTCGGCGGGTGGCAGATCGTGCTGTCGCTGGCCATCGGCGCAGCCCTGGTTTACCTGTGCATGAACCTGACCGGTGACATGGGCCAGAAAACCGGAGTGCCGTTTCCAGTCATCAGCCGGGTCAGCTTCGGCATTTTCGGCGCGCAAATTCCGGCGTTGATCCGTGCGGTCATCGCCATCGCCTGGTTTGGCATACAGACCTACCTGGCCTCGGTGGTCTTACGGGTACTGCTCACTGCACTGGACCCGGCGCTGGACAGTTACGATCACGACGCCTGGCTGGGACTGTCGAGTCTGGGCTGGCTGTGTTTCGTCAGCATCTGGGTCGTGCAGTTCGTCATTCTCGCTTACGGCATGGAAATGGTGCGACGCTATGAAGCGTTCGCAGGTCCCGTGATTCTGCTGACCGTGGCCAGCCTTGCCGTATGGATGTTTACCCAGGCCCATGGGCAGATTGCCTGGTCGACCAAGGCGCCGCTGGAAGGCGCGCAGATGTGGCGCAGCATTTTTGCCGGAGGCGCCTTGTGGCTGGCGATCTACGGCACGCTGATCCTGAATTTCTGTGATTTCTCGCGCTCGGCCCCCAGCAAGAAAACCATTCGCAAAGGCAATTTCTGGGGCCTGCCGGTGAACGTGCTGTTGTTCGCTTTCATCACGGTCGTCATCTGCGGTGCGCAGTTCTCGATCAACGGCCAGATCATCCAGAGCCCCACCGACATCATCAAGACGATCCCCAATACCTTCTTTCTGGTGGTCGGCTGCCTGGCGTTTCTGATCGTCACGGTGGCGGTGAATATCATGGCCAACTTCGTCGCGCCGGCGTTCGTGCTCAGCAGCCTGGCGCCGCGCTACCTGACTTTCCGTCGCGCCGGGATGCTCAGCGCTATCGTGGCGGTATTGATCCTGCCGTGGAATCTCTACAACAGCCCGGTAGTGATCGTGTATTTTCTGTCGGGACTTGGCGCCCTGCTCGGCCCGCTGTATGGCGTGATCACCGCTGACTACTGGCTGCTGCGCAAAGGTCGTGTCGATGTGCCGCAGCTGTATACCGAAGACCCGGCCGGCGCCTATCACTATTGCCGGGGGATTAACCTGCGGGCGGTGTGGGCGTTCATTCCGGCGGCGCTGATTTCCATCATCACGGCGCTGGTGCCGGCATTCGAATCGGTATCGCCGTTTTCCTGGCTGATGGGCGCGGCCATTGGCGCAGCGCTGTACCTGCTGCTGGCCGACCGTCGCAAACGCTTCAAAGACGTCAGTGGTGAAGCCATTGCCGTGCAAGATATCCAGCATTGATCGCAAGCGAGAGACCGTCACCCATGCGTATTTTGATCGTCAACGTGAACACCACCGAGTCGATGACCCAGACCATCGCCGAGCAGGCGCGCAGCGTCGCGGCCCCCGGTACCGAAATCATCGGCCTGACCCCGCGCTTCGGCGCAGAGTCGGTGGAGGGCAACTTCGAAAGCTACCTGGCCGCCATTGCCGTGATGGATCGGGTGCTGTCTTACGATCAGCCCTACGACGCGGTGATTCAGGCCGGTTATGGCGAGCACGGTCGCGAGGGTCTGCAGGAGTTGCTGGAGGTGCCGGTAGTGGACATCACCGAGGCGGCTGCTAGCCTTGCGATGTTGCTGGGGCACAAATATTCGGTGGTGACCACGCTGGATCGCGCCGTGCCATTGATTGAAGATCGCCTGAAACTGGCGGGAGTGTTCGAGCGTTGTGCGTCGGTTCGCGCCAGTGGCATGAGTGTGCTGGAACTCGAAGAGATGCCCGACCGCGCCCTCGAAGCCATCGCCGGGCAGGCCGTTGAAGCAGTGACCCAGGACAAGGCCGAGGTGATCTGCCTGGGTTGCGGCGGCATGGCCGGCCTGGATCAACTCATCCGCGACCGTGCAGGAGTCCCGGTGGTCGATGGCGTAACAGCCGCGGTCGCGCTGGCCGAATCGCTGGTGCGCCTGGGCCTGAAGACTTCCAAGGTGCGCACCTATGCCACGCCACGTCCGAAGAAGGTGATTGGCTGGCCGTTCAGTCTGTAATCACCGGATATTGAAAATGCCCTGTGGCCTGCTCGGATAGCGCCTTCGCGCTCCGGGCAGAAGCAGATTGGCCCTGCGCAGAAGCGAGATGACGCCGCGAGCAAGGCTTTCGATTCACCCGGCAACATCACTCAAATGATCCAGCCCTGCCAGCGTCAGTTCCTGCTGGCGGATGCTGTCCAGGCTGGTCGAGGAGTCTGAAGTGCCGGGAACGGCGTGCCAGACCACGAAGTCGCGCTGCACATCCAGGAACAGGAAGTAGTCGTTGAATACCTCCGCCTGGGAGAACCGCCGCTCCAGGGCGTCGCGCAGTTGCTCGGGCCGCAATGCGCGGCCTTCGATGTGCAGGGCGATGCCCCAGTCGCGGTGTTCGCGTCGGCTGACGAATGCCACCCCTGTCGCCACTGGCCAGATCGCTGCGCGTTCGGCTGCGACGTGCGCATAGAACGCTGCTTTTTCCGATACCCGAATCATGCTCAATCCTTAAGTGGCACCACGGTGAAATCCAGCTCATGGTCGCGTTCGTCCAGGCCCTGGCGCATGTCCTGCGGCCACCAGATCACCAGTTCACGATCATTGGAGTCGGGGCGTTTGCAGGCGTAGCCCGAACAACCGGAATGACTTGCGCAGCCGCCCAGCGTGGCGAACAGCACGAGCAGAATGACGTAGACGCGTGCGTTCATCGTGTTGCCCCCTTGAGCAGCGAAGGTCGGTTCTGTTTGGCTTTGGTCGAAACCTGTGGCTGGCGCACGGCGATGTAGATCTCACTCTCCGCACCCGGTTGCAGCCATGCATGGGGCCAGGCACTGACGCCCATGACCCAACGGCCGCCACAACGGCTCTCGTCGATCCGCACCGGTTTGCCCGTGGTGTTGCGTGCGACGACCACGGCGATGCCCCAATCCTTCCTCGAAAACCACTGCGAACGCTGGCGATCCAGCTCTAGCCCTTCTCCGGGGTCGCACAGGCTGTCGGCCTCGAACGGTAGGGTTTCGCCACTGTTGAAGCCCACCGGTGCCACGCCGTCGAGCAACTGGGTGAAGGCGCTTTGCACATCGCCTCGGGTCGGCTCTTCACCGCCATCGCGACGCTGATTGATGCGCTTCATCTGGTCATCCACATCGTGAGGATTGCTGATCTCCACATAGCGCGACGGGTTGACCTGATCGCCGATCAGCCGCGGGGTCAGGATGAACAGCCGTTCACGCTGATTCAGCTCGCGACTGCGGTTCTGGAACAGCAGCTTGCCGATCACCGGAATGTCCCCCAGTAACGGGATCTTGTTGACCTTGTCGTTGGTCTCCAGCCCGTGAAAACCGCCGATCACCAGCGAGCCATGCTCGGCGATCACCGCCTGGGTACTGACGTTGCCCTTGCGCACCGCCGGCTGGTCTTCATTGATGTTGGAGGTGTCTATCTGGCCGTCTTCGATATCGACGATCAGCTGCACCTGGGATTTACCGCCCTTGTCCAGCGAACGCGGGATCACCTGCAGGCTGGTCCCGGCAGTGATCGGTTGAATGTCCGCCACGCGCTCGGAAGTTGCGGTGAGGAATTCGGTACGACTGAAATCGATCACGGCGGGCTGATTCTCCAGGGTGAGAATCGACGGGTTGCCGATCACCGACGCGGCGCCGTTGCCTTCCAGCGCATGCAGGTCGGCGGAAAACTTCCCCGCATCCTGAATGAACAGGGTCGAGCTGGTGCCTTGCTGGAACAGGTTGGCGCCGCCACTGACGCTGCCCGCATTGAAGTTCCAGCGGCTGGACAATTGCGCCAGCTCGTTGCGGTCGATGTCGAGAATCACCGCGTCGATCTCGATCAGGTTGCGCGGTGTGTCCAGCTCCTTGACCAGCTTCTGGTACATCGCCTTGCGTTTGGGCAAGTCATAGATCAGCACCGCGTTGTTGCGCACATCGGCGCTGACGCGGATCTTCGAGCGACCGCCTGCGCCATCGCGCGAGCTGCCCCCGCGTTTGCCGCCGGAGCCAAGCACGCGATCCAGCCCCTGCTCCAGCGCGCCGGTGTCGAAACCGCCACCTTCAAGGCCGCCGTAGTTCAAGGCTGAGGCGTTGTTGCCGGCCATGCCGCTGGCCGTACTGCCCTGCCCTTGCAGCAGATTCACGCCATTGATCGACTCGCCACGGGAGCGGCTTTCCAGCAGTTCCTGAAGAATGCTCGCGACCCCGGCCACCGTCAGCTGTTGATCGCGATAGCGGATGGTGCGGTCGGCGGCGTTGGCGTATTTGAGCGGCAGGACCACGATGTCCTGCTTCTCGGCCTTCTCAGGCGCCTCGACCTTCTTGCTGTAGTTGCGCACGAAGTCGACGTACTTCGCCGGGCCACGCACCAGCACCACACCTTCGTCGGGCAATGCGCCCCAGCCGAAACGCTTGTCCAGCAGGCCGACGTCCGAGAGCGCCTGCTGCAGGTCGTCCACCGCTTCCGGAGAGACTTCGATGCGCGCCGAGGTCTGTTCGCTGGTGGGGCTGACGTACAGGGTTTCGTTGTAGACGAACCACTGGAAATGATGCTCCTGACCCAGGCGGTCGAGGAATTCCTGCGGATTCTGTGCGCGAATGCGTCCGTCCAGCGTGCCCTGGATCGGCGCCATGTCCAGGCCGATGCCGAACTCCCTGGCGAAATCCTTGAGCGCGGTCGCAAGATCGGTCTGCCGCGCATCGTAGGCATAAGCGGTATGTTTCCAGGCATCGGGCACTGCAGCCAGCGCGGGCATGGCAACTCCGATCATCAGCAGAGGCAACCACATAAAGGCCTTGCGCATTTCACACTCCCGGTTGCCAGGTATTGAGGGTTGCGCGGGGCGACGACGAAGCCGTGGCGTGGCGCATGGAGGTTTGCATCAGGCTGAGCATCGCGCCGCGTTGATTGGCCAGTTGCTCCAGACGATTGAGCAGATCGGTCTGACTGCACGGATTCGCCAGCCAGTTGAGCAGCACGACGCAGCGGGTGTCGGGATCGATCGCCAGTGCGCCGCTGCAGGCGCAGGCCACGCTGGCGCCGCCCTGCCCGAGCAACGCTTCGAGGCGCTGCGGATCGCTGCCGTCGTAGGGATCGAGCAGATCGAGGCTGATCCGCACGCCGTTACCGAGCACCGCCAGCCGCGCGTTGGCATCGTCGATCCAACAGTCCAGCGGCGTGAGCGGACGCTGCTCACACCACTGGGCGAGGATCGCCGTGAATTCATTGAATTCCATCGATGATCGCTTTGGTGATGCCGTGTTTGGCGCGCAATCCTTCGTTGAGGATCATGTTGGCGACATTGGTCTGCTGCGAGGCATCGTTGAACGCCTGAAGGTCTTCCATGGTGCCGCTTTCCGAGGCGGTTTCGGCGGCGTCTTGCATGTCGTTCTGGGCGCGGCTGTAGGAGTGATCGAGGTGGCTCTGCAAGGATTTGAAACTGATCATCGGTGGCGACTCCAACGTGAGGGTTCATCCCCTGAGTGGAAGTTGCCTGCGCTCCGGTTCCCTGCGTGGTTACAAAAAAACGTCAGCGCGTCGTCAGGTAAACGTCACTCACTCGGCCGCCTGGCCCAACAAACCGTTGCGCAGGCTGGCCCAGTCGATCTCGAACGCGCCGTTGGCATCGCTCAGACGCAGGGCCTGAGGCGCCATCAACCGGTCGCCCTTGAGTTGCCAGTGTTCGGCGAAGCGGCTTTCACCGAGCCATTGCCGAAGGTCGTCGAGCATGTCCGGATGGGCGCTGAGAGTGGCGACCGCTTCAAAGCGCTGGCCCTCGGCGAGTTGACGGACCAGGGCGCGGGTTCGTTCGGGCAGCGTGGTTTGGTCGAGCAGTCCGGTCAGGCTGCTGTTGAGCACCTCCTCGACCGCGTCCATGGAGTCACGCTGCAAGGTCTGGCGTTGTTGCTGCAGATCCTGCAGAAAGGCGTTGGCGCTTTCCCAGAACTGTACGTGAGCCTGATCCCGCTCGCGCAGCGCCTGTTCGCGGGCCTGGGCGCGGATCTGCTCGGCTTCAAGATGTGCATCGCGCAGCACCTCGGACGCCAGCTGCATGTCGGCGATGTCTTCGCGACGCAGGAGGGTTTCGACGAGCACAGCGGTAGACGGCAGGCAGAGGCTGCGTTTGGCGAGCATGTCGGGTTCCTTTCCAGAGGATCAGTGCCAGAAGATCATTGCGTGTCGGCGGCTCAAGCACTGGTAACCCGCCAGAGCACCGACTGCCACAGGGTTTGCAGCTTGTTTGCCGGCAGGTCTGTGACAAGTTGCCGGACCTCGTCAGGTGCCCAGCTCAGACGCAATCGGGACCAGCATGTTTCACCTGCCCAAGCCGCCAGCAAAATGCGTGGGTCGTCAATCGAAGGTTCCAGCCAGACGCCAGGGCGCAAGGCCTTGGCCACGGAACGGCACCAGTCTTCGTGGTGCGCTTCATGTTCATTGAGCCGCCTGGCTCGATCCGAAGTGCGTCCCAGACAGATACTCCCGGCCAACTCCAGGGCCTGACGCTGCTGATCGACACCGAGCAGTAACCATTGCACCCATGAATCGGCCGGTTCAGGGGGCTGGCTCGGGGTAATGCCGACACTTTGCAAAAACGCATTGTGTCGGCCTCTCAGTAACGCCTGTGCCTCTACGCCCGACAAACCGCTGCGCTCGACGAACAGCGCCATCCAGCCCGGGTGCGCCCATTGCCAGGGCGCACACCACCACTGAATCCAGCGCTCGTCGCGAATCTGCATCACAGCCGCACCGGCATGCTCGAACGCTCGCCGCGACGCAGGCCGATCCGTTGCCAGACGGCGCTGCGCCAGTCACCGCGCAGCATCAGCACCAGCAACGCAATCAACAGCACGCCGGCAAAGGGCGCGGCCCAGAGCATGCTTTTCCAGAAACCGAGATTGGCGCTGTCGACCAGAAACGGGCCGAAATTCACCAGCCGCTCGGTGTCCTGAAACTCCGCCGCAGGCACGAAGACGATGGCGAATTTCTTCGAATCCAGAGGCTCACCGGACATCCCCGGGATGCTGCTGGCGACCATCTGCTGAATCCGCCCGCGCACGCTGTCCGGGTCCAGTGCCGAGGTGTGCTTGATGAACACCGCCGCCGACGCGGGCTGCACCGGCTCACCCGGTGCGACCCGCTCGGGCAGCACCACATGCACCCGTGCCACGATCACCCCATCGATCTGCGACAGCGTCGCCTCCAGCTCCTGGGACAGCGCGTAGATGTAGCGGGCGCGCTCTTCCAGCGGGGTCGAAATCACCCCTTCTTTCTTGAAGATCTCGCCCAGACTGGTGCGCGAGTGCCGGGGCAACCCGGCGGCGTCCAGAATGCGCACCGCCCGGTTGATCTCCGCCGTCGCCACGGTGACGACCACTCCGGTCTTCTCCATGCGTTTGCGCGCATCGATATGCTGATCGGCAAGGCTGGCGACGACATCGTTGGAATCCTGCTCGGACAGGCCGCTGAACAGATCGGTCTCGTCGCTGCATCCGCCGAGCAGCAGCGTCAGGCACATCAGACCCGCAGTCAGATATTTCACGCCGGACCTCTATTGAAGGTTGGTCAGCTTGTCGAACGCCTGAGCGCTCTTGTTGACGACCTTGGTGGTCAACGCCATTTGCAACGAATACTGGGACAAGGATCGGCTCATCTGCGCGATCTCCAGCGGATCGTCGGTGCCGGAGGCTCTTTTCATCTTGCGCATCGCTTGTTGGGAAGATTTGTCCATCGATCCCAACCGCTCGGACAAGGCACTGGCAATCTGTTCGGAAAGATGACTTTGTTGCAACGCCACGTCAGGACGCATGGCGGCATTGAACAGATCGACGTCCGCCTGCGAAGGCCCGCTGACCAGTCCCTGATCAAGGTGCTGCTCAAGATCGGGAGATGACGATTTGAGTTGATTGATATTGGAAACGGTCACGGGTGTTCTCCGGCAGACGGGTCGATAAGAGGCACTGGATCAGGACAGGCTGGCGCTGCCCGATCCGGTCAATGCCTGGACGATCGCGTTGGCAGCCTGGCTCAGGCTGTTTTGCAGGTCATGTTGCGCGAACAACGGATTCTGCTGACCGCCCGTGCCGCTGACACCAGCGCCGGCGCCATTACCGTTGCCGTTCTGGCTGGCTTCCAGGCCCTTCTCGATCAGGCCGCTGAGCAGCTGGCCCAAATCCTGGGTGACGCTGTTGCCCGAATTACCCGACTGCGCGGCGTCGTTGACCGGAGTGCCCAGCCCACCACCCACGCTATTGCCGCCGCCGTTGCCCACGCTGGCGTTCAGGCCTTGTTGCAGCAGGCCGCTGAGCAACTGCCCCAAATCCTGAGCCGGGCTGCTGCTCAGCGCGTTTTGCCCGCTGGCAGGATCGGTGCTCAGCGCATTGCCGCCCAATGTATCGCCGCCCAGGCCGCCGTCGGTATTGCCTGTGTCGCTCAGGCCGTTCTGCTGCTGTTCGAGTTGACCACCAAGCATGTCGAGCGCAGCTCGCAAAGCACTGGTTTCGCTCTTGTCGAGGAAGTTGTCTTCCTTGAGTTCGTTCTTCCAGGAGCCTGAGTCCGGGGCCGGAAACTTGCTCGGGTTCTGGTCCATGAACTGCGCGACCTTGTCGAGCAGCGGCATGTCGCTGGAAGAAAACTTCGTTCCATCACCCTGCTTGCTCAGAAGGTCATCCAACGAAGCTTTACCCAACCCATTGAGCACCTGGGACATCAGATCCGGTTTGCCCGCGCCACCGCTCGCGCCGCCACTGAGGCCGAAGTCTGCCGCCGCGCCGAAGTTGTCACCCAACTTGTCCTTGATGACTTCGCCCAGGGCCGCCTTGACCATGTCAGGTGACCCACCGCCTAACGCAGCGGCCAGGGGGTTCATCTTCTTCATCTGCTCGCCGACCATTTTGCCCAGCGGCGAGTCCTGGTCCAGGTGGCCGTCTTTGGTCAGCGCCTGGGAAAGCTGGTCGATCACGTCCTTGAGCGACTGCTGTGGCCCCTGCTGGCCGCCAATCGAGCCGGTGGACACTACAGTGCCGATATGGGCGTTCTGCAGGGGGTTGATACTGGCATTGAGACTTAGCATGAAACCTCCAACTTCAAAGGGTTGCCCCCTTTTTCAGGGGGCGCTCTGAATGATCAGTAGCTGATACCTTTGGCGTTTTGCGCCTCGGCACTGATGGCTTTGTTCGCGCTGTCTTCCTTGCCGGAGCGGATGGCGCTGAGGACGTCGTTGGTTTGTTTGCGGATGTCGGCGTCGGTCTGCATGGCGATCAGGCGTGCCTGGCTGGCATCGGCCTTTTCGGTGGCGGCGCTTTGGGCGTTTTCGGCCTTGGATGGGGCGGCCGAGTCGGCGATATTGCCTTCGGTCTTGATTTGGGTGGCGGCACTGGCTGCCTGTTGAACAGCCTGACCGCCGCCACCGATCACGCTGTTGGCAAAGCCGCCGACCATAGAGATTGGGTTGATACCTGCCATGTTGAGTACTCCTGGGTCATCACCAGCGAAAGTGCTTGGTGCTGATGGGTGGCAGCGAGGGCAGGATCGGTTCCGCGGGTTGTTCAATTAATTGTCTGTAGCGGTTTTGAGGGGATCGACGAGCTTTGGGGGTTGGTGCGGCGGTGTGTGTATCCGTTATTTCGGTTGAGGGTGGGATAAGGTCCGTCCTGACCTCCGGATCGTTTCGCCTTCGGCGAGTTACTTGGAAAAGCCCCAAGTAACCAAGGGCTTTTGCTGCTGGTTGGGTCCTACTTGGTCGGATTCCCTCACTCCGGCGACGCTCCGTGGGCCCGGCCTGCACCCAAGTCGCGTTCGGCGGTGCCTGGACTGGCGCAGATCAACAGCAGAGCAAACGTAAAAGCACAGGCAGAAACAAAACCGGGATCAGGATGTAAATGTAGATCTAAGTCCGAATCCGAATCTGGATCTGGATTTGGATCTGAAGATTGGCGCTGTACCTGTGGGAGCTGCTGGAGCTGTGCGACAGCCGCGAAGGCGGATTGCCAGATGGCACATCCTGAGCTGACCCACCGCATTGGTTCGATCATTCCCACGCAGAGCATGGGAACGATCAGAGATGAACAGAGACGAGCAGAAACCCAGGTTCGGCCAAAATCTCTTCTGCCATCCGTCAATGCAAGACACTCTGCAAAAACTGTCGCGTTCGCGGATGCTCCGGCGCGGAGAATATCTGCGCAGGCGGTCCCATCTCGACGATTTTGCCGCCATCGAAAAACACCACCCGATCCGCCACTTCACGGGCAAAGCCCATCTCGTGGGTGACCACGATCATGGTCATGCCCTCGGCCGCCAGTCCTTTCATCACGCTCAACACCTCGCCCACGGTTTCCGGGTCGAGCGCCGATGTAGGCTCATCGAACAACAGCAGACGCGGTTTCATCGCCAGTGCCCGGACGATCGCCACCCGCTGCTGTTGACCGCCCGACAGCTCGCCGGGATAACCGTCGGCCTTGTGTTTCAGGCCTACACGCTCCAGCAGCGCCAGCGCATTGGCCTGGGCGTCGGCTTTGCTCACGCCCTTGACCCTGACCGGCGCCAGAATCATGTTGGCCATCACCGTCATGTGCGGGAATAACGTGTAGTCCTGAAACACCATGCCAATGTCCTCACGCAGCCTGGCCATGGCTCTTCGGTCATTCGCGCGTACCGACTCACCGCCATCGACCACAACGCTGCCCGCCGAGGGTTCCTCCAGGCTGTTGAGGCAACGAATGAACGTCGATTTGCCCGAGCCGCTGGGACCAATGATCACCACCACCTCCCCCTGGCGCACGTCCAGATCGACGCCCTTGACCACCTCGTGCTCGCCGAAACGCTTGTGCAGTCCGCGGACCGTCAGCATCGCGCTCATAATCCGGCCTGCGCGCGAGTGGCCGCCTGCAACTTCTCCTGCGCCGCCAGCAGGCGATCACGTCGCGCCTGATTGGCCTGGCGCTCGACCTGCAACCGCGCCTTGGCCCGCAGCAGACTCGGACGCAGCGAAGACAATGCTGGCCCGCCCGCGGAATCACGGGACTGCACGTTGGTCGTCGGGTCCAGACACTCGCGAACCTTGTGCGCCGGCAGATTCAGCGCGTGGCCCAATTGCTCCATTGCACAGACATCCACCATATCGGTGTCGATCCGATGGGCAGGCAGCCCGGCATCCATCGCCATGCGCACCGCCGCACCGACAATGTGGTGGGCCTCGCGAAACGACAGGTCGACCTCGCGCACGATCAGGTCTGCCAGCCCGGTGGCCGTGGAGAAATCCTCCCCCGCGCGACGCACCGCCAGCTCGACATTGGGCGTAGCGGTACGCAGCACCAGCTCCAGCAATTTAAGGCAGCGCAGGGTCTCCTCGGCGGCCTCCCAGAACCCTCGCGTGCCTTCACGGTTGGCGTCGCCGGTGTGTGAGAAGTTGCTGCCCTTGACCGTCACGCTCGCCGCCATCAGCAGGCCGACGATATGCCCGGTGCGACCTTTGAGGTACTCAAGTACGGTCGGGTTTTTCTTCTGCGGCATGATGCTTGACGTCGCCGCGACGCTGTCTGGAAAGTCGATCAGGCTGAATTCGTGGGTGCTCCAGACGAAATAATCCTGCGCGACGCGGCTCCAGAACACCGACAACAGGCTCAGGTGCGACAAGCTTTCCAGAATGAAATCCCGCGACCCCACCGCATCCAGCGCATTGTCGAGATAACCGTCGAACCCCAGCAATTCGGCGGTACGCGCTCGGTCGATGTCGAACGGCGTGCCGGCAAAGGCTGCGGCGCCCAGCGGGCTCTGGTTCATGGATTCGAGGGTCTGGGTCAGACGCTTGCAATCGCGCTCCAATGCCTGCTCCACCGCCGACAGGTAATAGCCATAGGTGATGGGTTGCGCCGGTTGCAGATGGGTATAACCGGGCATCACCACTTCGGCGAAGACCTCGGCGTTGTTCAACGCGGTCTGGCGGGTCTGGATCAGCGCATCGATCAGGCCCATCAGCACCTCGCGGCAACGCAGGCGGTCGAGGGTGGCGAGGATGTCGTTACGGCTGCGGCCGGTGTGCAGACGGCCGCCGATGTCGGTGCCGATCTGCTCGATCAGGTGCGCTTCATAGTTGAAGTAGGCGTCTTCGCGAGACGGATCGAGAGTGACCACGCCAGGGCCTGCGGCTTCCATGTCCAGCACGCCCTTGGCCAGTGCCGTCGCGTGTTCGCCGCGAATCAGGCCCTGTTCGGCGAGCATCACGATGTGCGCCTTGTTGACGTTACCCAGGTTGATGAAGCCATCGGCGAAACCCTCCAGCCGCGGCCGGTAGATATACTCGTTGACCTCAGGGGCGGTGGTTTCCTTCAAGCGACGACTGACTTTGGACTCTTGCATGATCTAACCCCTTAACGAGTTGCGCGCATCGCCGGGCGACCCAAGCGACGTTCGAGATAACGGCTGAGCCAGCTCAGCAATGAACAGATGACGAAGTACACCACCAGTACCGCCCCATAGACGGTGAAAGCGGGGCTGACGCCGGTCATGACCGTGGAGCGCTCGACGATGATCTGGCCGACTTTGAGAAACTCGCCCACCCCCACCAACGCGCCGAGTGACGTGGCCTGAACCAGCATGGTCAAAAGGCCCGTGTACGCCGGGAGAATCGCCCGCATCGACTGCGGCGCGATCACGTACAGGTAGATCTGCCAGGGGCGCAAGCCCAGGGTCCAGGCGCTTTTCCACTGGTGACGGGCAACCGACTCCAGCCCGCCGCGGACGATCTCGATGCCATTGGCGCTGCCCCACAGCGTCAGGCCGGTGACCACCGCCGCGAACGGGCTGAGGTCAAGGCCAAGCATCGGCGCACCGAAGAAGATGAAGAACACGTTGACGATCAGCGGAATCGACCGGAACAGCTCGACGTAGCCATGAATCGTCCACCACAGCAGGCGATTTTTCAGGGTCGCCAGCACACCGAACACCACCGAGATGATCGTGGTGAAGAGCAGGATGACCAGCGCCAGGCGCACCGTCATCCATAAACCCTTGAGCACGAAGCCCCAGTTTTCGATCAGAAAGTTCATGGGGCCTCAGTGCCTGAAAGGCCGTTGCAGGTGGGCAGACAAACGACCGGTCAACAGAGACAGGATCGCAACGAGGGCGAGGTACATCACGCAGATCGCGCTGAACATTTCGATGGCGCGAAAATCCGTGGCAATCCGGTCCACCGCCACGAACGTCAGCTCAGCCAGGCCAATTGCTTGCAGATAGGACGAGTTTTTCAGCAACGAGATCGCCGTGTTGAGTACCGCCGGCAGACTGGTGCGAAAGGCGATCGGCAACGCCACGAGGTAAAAGTATTGGTGAGGCTTGAGGCTCAGGGCCATGCTCGCTTCACGCATTTTGTGCTCCACCGTGGCCAGGCCCCCGCGCATGTTCTCCACCTGATAGGCGCCCGCCCATACCGACAGGCACACCACGCCGGACCAGAACAGCGAGAGCTCAAGGCCGATAGCGGGCAGACCGTAGAAGATGAAGAACAACTGCACCAGGATCGGCGTATTGCGAATCAGCTCCACGTACATCGCCACGATCTGCGACAGCACCGGCATGCGCAAAGCCCGCACCGCACCGCCCAGCACGCCGATAAGCAGGGAGAACGCGATAGCCAGCAGCGAGACCCGCAGCGTCATCAGCATGCCGTCGAGCAGCGCTGGCCATTGCGCCAACAGGTAGTTGAAATCGAAATCCATGACGGCGTCCGGTCAGAGTTTTTCAGCAGGTTTGGCCTGCTCGAACACACTCAGGTAGTAGCTCTGGATATTTTCCGGGACGTACTGCCGCACCCATCCGCTGAACAGTTTGTCCTCGTGCATCTTCGCCACGGCGGCACTGAGGTAATCGCGGAACTGCTCGTCATTCTTGCGCACGCCAATGGCGGCATCGGAGATCTGGAACGGTTCGTTGATCAGCCGCGCATCGCTGTCGTTGGCGGCCACCACCACCAGCGTTGCGGCATCATGGGTGTAAGCGTCGGCGCGGCCCTGGCGGAAGGTCTGCAAGGCGTCGGCCGCGCTGTTCATGCGCAGGGTCTTGACCTCGGGCATGTGGTCCTCGAACCACTTGGCCTGAACCGAGCCCTTGAGGGTGGCCAGGGTCTTGCCGTTGAGGTCTTTGATCGACTTGATCCGGCTGTCCTTCTTCACTACCACGTCGCTGGCGCCCCAGCGGTACGGCGTGGTGAAGTCGATGACGCGCTGGCGTTCCGGGGTGACACCCAACGTCGCGATGAGGAAATCGACCTTGCGTCCCAGCAGCTGCGGCACCCGGTTTTCAGCCGTTACGCAGGTGAAGGTGACTTTGTCCCTGGAGCCAAGCGCCCACAGAGCGATCTGCCTGGACATCTCGACTTCGACCCCAGCGAATTCGCCATTGCCGTCCTGGAAGCCATACGGCGGCTGGTCGCATCGCACGCCTGCACGCAGTTGCCCTGCGTCTTTTATTTCATCGGGAACCGGTGGCAGATCGGCGGCATGAACCTGGGCCAGACCCGCCAGAGAGACACATGAGAGGGCCATGGCCCGAACGAGAGATTTCAACGAATACGACATGATGCCTCCTGGTAACTACCAGCGCAGTGACGCACGACGCGACGCAACGCAACGATTTCAAGGGCAGAAAACAGCGGGGACTGCAGCGCGAGGTTGGCGATTGAAGTGCGCTTGGGCATCGCGGCCGTCTGCGCGGCACCGTCGATGTCAAAAACAGTTATAAAGCCTCTGGCTCATGCCAACAAATGACAATACATTGGTCACCCATACCGAATTGATATGGCCTGTCATGAACTTCAAACAAGTCGAAGCCTTCCGCGCCGTGATGTTGAGCGGCTCGATGACCGCTGCCGCCGAATCGCTGCACACCTCACAACCCAACATCAGCCGGCTGATCGCACAGCTGGAGCGCGGCAGTGGCTTCAAACTGTTCGAACGGGTCGGCGGACGACTATTGCCGACCGACGAAGGGGCTGCGTTGTTCGCCGACGTCGAGCGCGCCTTCATCGGTTTGCAAAGCCTCGAAAAATCGGCGCAGACCATTCGCCGTGGCGGCACCGGCCAATTGCGGATTGCCGCGGTGCCGTCGCTGTCATTGACCGTGCTGCCGAGAGTGATTCAACGGTTTCGTCAGGAGAACCCCGACGTCGCGATTTCGATTCACACCAGCGATTCGCCGATGGTGGCGCACTGGGCGGCATCGCAGTTCTGCCACTTGGGGTTGGCGTCGTACGTCGGCGAAGAAATGCCGGGGGTGCGCACGCAGCGGATCTGCGATGTGCCGGGGGTTTGCGTGTTTCCCAAGGGCCATCGGCTCGCGGCACTGGCGTGGGTCGGACCTGAAGATTTGTATGGTGAGGAATTCATTTCGCTGTCGCAGAACGACGGCTCGCGGACCCGCGTGGATCGGGCGTTCGCGGCTGACAAGGAGTACCGCAAGCTGAACCTGGAAACGCCCTATGCGGCGACCGTGTGTTCGTTGGTAGCGTTAGGGCTGGGGGTGAGCATCGTCAGCCCGATGGTCGCGCGGGAATACCTGCACATGGGCATCGAAACCCGGCCGTTCAACCCGGCGATTCGCTTCTCGACCTACCTGCTGCTGCCCGAAGACCGGCCACAGAGCCTGCTGAGTCAAAGGTTCGGGGTGCTGATCCATGAAATGCTCACCGAGGCGAGCAAGGAGTGGCAGGTGTGAGGGTCCCGGCGTTTGCTTCTGGCCGAAGGCCGTAGGAGGCCAGCTTGCTGACGATCTGCCGAACACCGGCAGCAAAGCCATTGCAGGCGGTGTGTCTGACTCCACCGAGTCGTCTGATTTTACTGGCGTTTCGCGCCAGGTCGCGAGCAAGCTGCGCGCCTACGCCCTTCGGGCAGAATCAAAAGCTTGAACCGTGCCGCGGTATCGATTCTGGCCGAAGCGCTGAAAACCAAAGTCCGCGGGAGCGCGGCAGACTTCCACTCAAATCCCGCTCAACGCCAGATCCATCGCGAAATAGGTGAAGATCAGATCGGCACCCGCCCGCTTGATCGCCCCCAGGCTTTCGCGCACTACGCGGCCTTCGTCGATGGCGCCGGCCTGGGCGCCGAACTTGATCATCGCGTATTCGCCGCTGACCTGATACGCCGCCAGTGGCAGGTTCGACGCCTCGCGGATGTCGCGGATGATGTCCAGGTACGCACCCGCTGGCTTGACCATCAACGCATCGGCGCCTTCGGCCTCGTCCAGCAGCGATTCGCGCAGCGCTTCGCGGCGGTTCATCGGGTTCATCTGATAGGTCTTGCGATCGCCCTTGAGCGCCGAGCCACCCGCCTCACGGAACGGGCCGTAGAGCGATGACGCGAACTTGGTGGAGTACGCCATGATGGGCGTATGGGTGAAACCGGCGGCATCCAGCGCCGCACGAATGGCCCGTACCTGACCATCCATGGCCGCCGACGGCGCAATCACATCGGCACCGGCGCGGGCGGCCATCACCGCTTGCTTGCCAAGGTTCTCGATGGTCGCATCGTTGTCGACATGGGCACCGTGCATCACGCCGCAGTGACCGTGGTCGGTGTATTCGCAGAAACAAGTGTCTGACATCACGATCATTTCCGGCACGGCGTCCTTGATGGTGCGTGAAATCCGCGACACCAGGCCGTTTTCCTGCCAGGTGTCACTGCCGCTGGCGTCCAGGTGATGGGAGACGCCAAACGTCATCACCGACTTGATCCCCGCGCGGGCATAACGCTCGACTTCCTGCGCCAGCTTCGACTCGGGGATGCGGCTGACCCCCGGCATGCTGTTGATCGGCACGAATTCGTCGACTTCTTCTTCAACGAAGATCGGCAGCACCAGATCGTTGAGAGTGAATTCGGTTTCTTGAAACAGCGCGCGGAAGTGTTCGTTGCTGCGCAGGCGTCGTGGACGAGCGGCGGGAAACAGACTGGACATGGCAGTTCCTGATCGAAGATTTGCGAAAAGCGCCACATAGAACGGCCCTGGGCGCTATCAATGGCGCGAAGCTTATTCCTGACTCGCGTCGGATTCAAATATCAGGGCGATAAAGAGAGTTGTCGTGCGCGTAACAGTACGGTGCCCGACGTCAGGCGAATCCAATGACGGACAGGCATCGAAGGGAACAGCGGGCCCCGGTGTTAACGCGATGCCTCAGCCTGGCAGGCTGCCATCGCCCTCGCCCAGTTCGCGCTGCATGATTACGGTGTCGAGCCAGCGGCCATGTTTGAAACCTACCGACTCGAACACACCGACCTTGCGAAAGCCCAGGCGCTCGTGCAGGCGGAGCGACGCGATGTTTTCGCTATTGCCGATGATTGCCACCATCTGCCGCCGGCCATCCTCGATGCAGCGCTGGATGATCAGTTCCAGCAGCGCCAGGCCAATCCCCATCCCGGCCATGCCTTCACGCACATACACCGAATCCTCGACCGTGAAGCGGTAGGCCGGACGCGGCCGGTAGAGGGTCGCATAGCCATAACCGACCACCTCGCCATGGCGCTCGGCGACCACGTAAGGCAGACCATTGGCGCAGACATCGACGCGGCGCTGACGCATCTGCTCCAGGGTGGGCGGTTCCAGTTCGAAACTGGCGGTGCCGTGGAGCACATGGTGGGCGTAGATCGCCTGAACGGCGGGCATGTCGTCTTCGTGGGCGTCGCGCAGGGTAAGGGTGTGGGTCATGAGCGGTCTTCTTGAGAATGTGATCTTCCGTGGAGGTCACAGGATATACATTCATGCTCGGGATTTGGGTTTAGAATGCCGCCCTTTCTCACTTCCGACCCGCCGCCACCCGATGAACTCCGACGCACTGAACACCCTCAACGAGCACCTGCTGGCCGCGCTCGCCGCCGCACCGGCAGAAACCCGCCGCCTGTTCCACGGTCGTGGGCGACGCTGGCCGAGGCTTGAGCAGTTGACCGTCGACTGGATGCAAGGCGTGATCCTGGTGTCGTTGTTCAAAGAGCCTGGGACCGAGGAACTGCAAGCCCTGAAACGTCTGCTGCTCGATCTCGTCCACGGTCAGGTGTGCAAAGACGCGCAGGCGCACACCCTGCTGCTGCAACACCGCTACCTGCCCGACAGCCATACCGAAACGCTGATGGGCCAGATGCCGAACGAATGGACACTGACTGAAGGCGGCCTGCGCTACCTGGTGGATTTCGGCAAGAAGCAGAACACCGGTCTGTTCCTGGACATGCGCTACGGTCGGGACTGGGTGCGCGCCAACGCATCCGGCAAGCGCGTGTTGAACCTGTTTGCCTATACCTGCGGTTTTTCCGTGGCGGCGATCGCCGGTGGCGCGCAGTGCGTGGTCAACCTGGACATGTCCCGCGCGGCGTTGAGCCGGGGTCGCGACAACCATCGCCTGAATGGCCATGACCTTAGCAAGGTCAGCTTTCTGGGGCACGAGTTGTTCAAGTCCTGGGGCAAGGTGAAAAGCGGCGGACCTTATGATCTGGTGATCATCGACCCGCCCTCGTTCCAGAAAGGCAGCTTTCTGCTGACCAAGGACTACCAGCGCGTACTGCGCAAATTGCCGGAACTGCTGAGCAGCGAAGGCACCGTGCTCGCGTGCATGAACGACCCGGCGCTGGGCGCGGATTTTCTGATCGAGGGCGTGATGCGGGAAGCACCGGGGTTACGCTTCGAACAGCGGCTGGACAACCCGCCGGAGTTCGCCGATGTCGAGCCCGACGGCGGCCTGAAGGCGCTCGTGTTCCGGCAGTTAGGCTGAACGCCACGATCACCCCGGTAAGTCCGGCCTGCTGCGACAGTTACGTGACCCGCCCGCCGCCTTCGGGACAATCGTCCATGCGGCGCGATACCGAGAACAGGCGGAACTGGCGCAAAACGCTCGGCGAATGCCTGCTGACCCCAGAGGCCCAGCGCTGAACGTTGATCAATCGAACATTCCTTCAACTATCCCTCATCTACACAGTCATACAAGAACGCAACCCTACTCCACACGCATATCGAGGCCGGATGAGTTTCATTCTTTGCATGACCGTGCTCGGTGTCCTGCTGATGCTGCTGGCACTGACGTCTTCTTACCTGCGCTGGATGCCGGTTACCACCTCGGCAGTGTGCCTGGCGTTCGGCGCATGTATGGGCCCTTGGGGGCTGGACCTGGTCCAGATCGATATCCACGAAGGCCGCCACTGGCTGGAACGCCTGACCGAAGCCGCGGTGCTCTTTTCTTTGTTCAATACTGGCATCAAGCTGCGCCTGCAACTGCACCGCTCTGTCTGGCGTTCGGCTTATCTGCTGGCCATGCCGGTGATGCTCGCCACCATCGTCGGCGTCTGTGTCGCCGCGCATTACCTGCTGGATCTCTCGTGGCCCATATCGCTGCTGCTGGGCGCGATGCTTTCCCCCACCGACCCGGTGCTGGCCGGGCTGGTGCAGGTCAACAACGCTCAGGACTTCGACCGGGTACGCTTTGGCCTTTCAGGCGAAGCCGGGCTCAATGACGGCACGGCGTTCCCCTTCGTCATCTTCGCCCTGCTGTTTCTCAGCCACGGCTCGTCGGACTTCACCTGGGTCCAGGGCTGGCTGCTGAAAAACATCCTGTGGGGCGTGCCCGTGGGGCTGTTGCTGGGCTATGGATTGGGCCGCGGTGTGGGGCATCTGATGATCTACCTGCGCATCAAGAATGCCGACAGCACCAGCTCACCCAACGACTTTTTGGCACTGGCCCTGATCGCCATCGCCTATGTCAGTGCCGAAGGTCTGGGCGCGTTCGGCTTTCTTGCGGTTTTCGCGGCGGGGCTGGGGCTGCGTCAGGCCGAGGTTCGCACCACCAAATCGGATGTGCCCGCCGAGCACATCGCCAAGCCGGTATTGGGTCACATGGACAGCGACCCACAGGCCGCGACAGTTGCCAGCCATGAGGAACTCAGTGATTCGCAGTTGGCCGCTGGAGTCATGATGGGCGACATGCTGGCATTCGGCAGCCTGGTGGAACGCGGGATGGAAGTGCTGTTGATCACCCTGCTCGGCGCCGCTCTCGCCTTCTATTGGGACTGGCGCGCGGTCGGGCTGGGACTGGCGTTGTTCTGTGTGATCCGACCGCTGAGCGTCTGGCTATTGATCAGTCGCCGACTGCTGAGCCGACCGCAAAAGGCGCTGGTGGGCTGGTTCGGGATCCGCGGCATCGGCACCCTTTATTACCTATCCTATGCGCTGTCCCATGGCGTGCCCATGGAGGCCGTGAAAACCATCATCGGGTTGACGCTGTCGGTGGTCGCCCTGAGCATTCTGCTGCACGGCATCAGCATTCAGCCGCTGCTGGAGCGTTACGAACGCAGTATGGCGCGGGACGATCAATAGGCAACTCATTACCAGTGGGCCGAATAGAGGTTCCTGATAGAGCCTGTCGATCAATTCATCGGAACAAGCGATTGGACGCTCTAGCGCGATATCGGTAGCTTGCTCATCAACTGATCACGTGTTTTTTGGCCGTATCTGAACTGCGGCCGAAAGTCGCACATCGTTGCCTTCAAATGGATTGGCGCCGTGTCCGCTGACACGTTCGCGCATCAAGACCGGACGCTTGAACATCACCTCCGTAAAATCTGCGTGGCGCGCGGCTTCGTGTCGCGGTGCCGACCCTTGCGTGCGAGTCCATAAAACATGTCCATCAATACGCCCCAACAGATCGCTGAAATCACCGTCGAAGCCGGCGTGAAGAAATCCTGTTTGCCCACCCTATCGATCCTGGTGCTGGGTTTTCTCGCCGGCGCGTTCATTGCTCTGGGGTTCCTGCTGGATATCCACGTCAGCACCATGATCCCCGGCCCGTGGGCTTCACTGGGCAATCTGCTGGGCGCAGCGGTCTTTCCGATTGGCCTGATTCTGACGATCCTGGCCGGCGGTGAGCTACTGACAGGCAACATGATGACCTTGCCCAGCGCCATGTTCGCCGGCCGCATTTCCGTAGGCGCCGTGGCCCGTAACTGGATACTGGTGACCTTCGCCAACCTAGTCGGCGCGCTGTTCATTGCGTACTTCTTCGGCCACGTATTGGGCCTGACCGAAGGAGCGTTCCTGGCCAAGACCCTGGCCATCGCCAAGGCCAAGGCCAGTGCCGACTTCAGTCAGGCGTTCATCTCCGGGATCGGCTGCAACTGGCTGGTGTGCCTGGCGGTGTGGCTGTCTTATGCGAGCAAGGACGTCACCGGCAAGATCCTCGGCATGTGGTTTCCGATCATGGCGTTCGTGGCCATCGGCTTCCAGCACGTGGTGGCCAACATGTTCATCATCCCGGCCGCAATCTTCGCCGACGCGCTGACCTGGGTCGATTTCGTCGAAAACTTCTTCGCCGTATTCCTCGGTAACGCGGTGGGTGGTGCAATTTTCGTCGGGCTGGCGTATTACGTGTCCTATTCGAGGTCTGCCCAAGCCACCAGCGACGACGCGGCAAGCCTTGAGCAACCGGTTAGCCAAAAGATTTAACGATTGCCTCGCGTGCTGCTCTAACCAACAGGCACGCGAATCGCTTCTGCCACGCAGCACCCTGTAGAGGAAACAATGTCCGATCGAGTCCTGATAGACGGGTATTCACGCAAAGTCGATTACGTTCGTATGTCGGTGACCGATCGTTGTGATTTTCGCTGCGTGTATTGCATGGCCGAGGACATGACTTTCCTGCCGCGCCAGCAGATTCTTTCCCTCGAAGAAATCCAGCAGATTGCCGAGCGCTTCGTAGCACTGGGTACTAGAAAGATCCGCCTGACCGGAGGCGAACCGCTGGTGCGCGCCGGTATCGTCGGGCTGTGCAAGAACATCGCCGCCCTGCCCGGCCTGCGCGAACTGTGCATGACCACCAATGGCTCGCAACTGGAAAAACTCGCGGCGCCGTTGTTCGATGCCGGGCTGAAACGCCTGAACATCAGCCTCGACAGCCTCGACCCTGCGCGGTTCAAGGAACTGACCCGCACGGGTGACCTGAACAAGGTCATCGCCGGGATCGACGCCGCCAATGCCGCTGGCTTCACCCATACCAAGCTCAACTGCGTGGTGATGCAGGGGCGCAATGATCACGAGATCAATGATTTGGTGGCTTTCGCCATCGACCGCGGCCTGGACATCACCTTCATCGAAGAAATGCCACTGGGCCTGATCAGCGAGCACAGCCGCGCCGAATCATTCTTTTCCAGCGACCGGGTGCGCGAACGCATTGCCGAACGCTATACGCTGATCAACTCCACCGAATCGACCCAAGGCCCATCTCGCTACTGGCGCCTGGCCGAAGCGCCGAACATCCGCGTCGGCTTCATCTCACCCCACAGTCACAACTTCTGCGCCACCTGCAACCGCGTGCGCGTCACGGTGGAAGGACGCCTGCTGCTGTGCCTGGGCAACGAACACTCCGCCGACCTCAAAGCCACACTGCGCGCCAACCCCGGCCAGCCCGAAAAACTGGAAAAAGCCATCGTCGCCGCCATGAAGCTGAAGCCCTACAAGCATAATTTCGAGATCAACGATGATGTGCAGGTGGTGCGTTTCATGAATATGACAGGGGGGTAGATCGCTGAGCGGCACTGGCGATAGCCGGGTCGTGCTCGACGCCCGCGAAACCGCCAGGGAAGGATATACAGCGCAAGTGAGCGCCCGAACCGCTAAAACGCCATATCGGTAGTTTGCGCATAAATTGAAAACGCCCCCAGCAGGAACCAGAAGATGCTGAACAACCAGGGCGTACGCATCGAAAACATCAAGGACTTGCGATACCCCTTCTCGCTCGACTCGTGCTCGCTGAACAGTGGCGAATCGTCATAGGCAAGCCCCATGGCCGGCTGGCTGTGCAACAACTGACTCTGCTTGAAATGCCAGTGATCGATGATTTCATAAGCCGCCCGGATGCCCGGCCACGCATGCATGGAGCTGATCAGCCCCAACAACGTCAGAAACGGCGGCACGACCAGGGTAAACAACTTGCCCCACTCAGGATTCAGGTTGGCCATGGACGATGCGAAGGCGATCACTAGAAACGACTGCGCGGACAAATAGGCGTTGGTGCGGTTGGAGAGAATCGCCGTCTCGTATTGAATTTCCCTGCGATAAAAGTCCAGACGCTCCTTGGGCGTGCCAAACAGCAGCGACTGCGCGCTATCCACATCGGCCACCGCAACGCTGCTGGTGATGATATTGGGTGTTACCGTCTCACGTTTCAAAACCAAAAACTCCCTGGCCGTGCACCGACAAAAAGCCAGAGCCGCGCATTACACGCAACCCCGGCGTTTCGCGCGGCGCTCACTCAACTATTCAACGCAGATCATCGGACAGCGGCGTCGGCTCATGCGCTGGCGGCACTGGCTTTGCGGCAGGTGGTTCATCCCAGTCCTTTGGCCGTTCGCTCTGCCCATCCGGGGGTGGGAGCCAGTCCTTCGGAAGTTCGCTGGGTTGCTGTCCAAGACCAGCCTCATCCCGAGCGTCTTCGTCATCCAAAGCATCCGGATCGACATCCTGATCGGCAGTAGGCAACTCTTCGTCCGGGGCGGCTGACATGGTGGGAGCGACTGACATAAGCACCTCTTCTCTGCAGAGCCCGAACAAAATGGGCGGTTGCTATTTCGAGGCGGTTGCGCGCCGCGGGTGCCCTAAACATGACCAGCGGTCAGACTGCACTTGCTGCCGGTTTCACATGAGCTTGCCGGAAGCGCGCGCCATGCATCGCACCCGGCGCTCTTCCACTCGCTGAGCGAACCAGGCGGTGGTCAGCTTGCGCGTGATCTTCGGGCTTTCCAGCACGATGCCCGGCAGAATGGCACGGGGCAACGGTTTGCCCGCGGCCTTGTCGGCCAGCGCGAACACTTGCTTATAGAGGTCGGTGTCCTCGAATTCCAGGCTCTCCCCCTTCTCCAGCGCGTTGCGGATGGTGGTATTGCGCATGCCCAATTGCGCGTGCAGGCTGCGTACCGCCAGTTCGGTCTGACCCAGGGACGGGCCGAAACCGTAGCTGATCAGGTCGCCATCCAGAGCCAGGCGCTTGCCCGACAGGCGCGCGACGGCGCTCTGAAAGGCTGCGTTCCGACTGGCGTACCAACCGGCGTTGAAATCGGCGAAGCGATAGATCGGCTTGTCGTAGCTGACCGGATACCCCAGCAAATGAGCGATGCCGAAGTACACCCCTCCCCGGCGCGTGAACACCTCGTGGCGAATGGAACCCTCCACCGGATACGGATAATCGCGCGCCTGCTTCTCGGCGAATTCGATACTGACCTGCATCGGACCTGCGGTATGCACCGGGTTGAAGTTGCCGAACAGCGTGCGGCCCAGCGGCACCATGCCGATAAAGTCATCGAAAATCGCGCTCAGGTCCTTCTCGGTGCGGGCTGCGCTCAGGCGCTCGTCGTAGGTCTTGCCGGTGGGCGAGCGGATGTCCAGCGCGCTACGCACCAGCAGATTGGGAATGTGGGCCTTGCTGGCGCGGCGATCGATTTCATCCTGAGCGATCTTGCCCATGCCGGGCACAGCGGGGTCGACCTGATAATTGGATTCCTGCTCGGCCACCGCCAGCACCGAGCACAGGTTTTCCACGCTCGGGGCGATTTTTTGTGTGTCGAACGCGGTGTAGATGTCCGTCGCCCAGCCCTGGCGATCGGCAACGCTGGCTGGCAGCAGGCGGAAGATTTCGCTACGCACCAGATCCGGAGGCGGTGCAGGCGCCTGGTTGCGTTGCGAACTGCAACCGGCCAGAAATGCCAGCAGCATCAGGCTGATCACGGCATGGGTGTGGCGGGTGAATCCTTTCGCGGGCATGGAATCTCGATCTTCGGACAATGGATTGCCGATATGGACAGCGCGCCGCAGCAAGTGACTCATGCCTCAACCACGGGGCGCTACCGAAGAGCCGACGCCAAATGTGTTGCGGTATTGGCTGGGCGCAAGGCCAGTGATCTTCTTGAACGTGGCGCGGAACGCCGCGGGGTCCTGATAGCCCACCGTCCAGGCAATGTGGTCGACTGTGCCATTGGTGAATTCGAGCATTTCCCGGGCCTTGCCCACGCGCAGATGCTGACAGTACTCGGTGGGTTTGAGCCCGGTCGCCGCACGGAAACGCCGCAGGAAGGTGCGCTCTTCAAGACCCGCGCGTTGTGCCATCTGTGCCACCGAAACTTCAACCGCGCCGGTGCGTTGCAACCAGTGCTGAACCTTCAGTACAGCGGCATCGCCATGGCTGAGGATCGGTGCGAAATTGCTGCCGCAGTGTTGAGCGCTGCCGCTGTGTTCGATCACCAGAAACCGCGCGGTGCTGGTAGCGATGCTCGGTCCCAGCAGCCGCTCGACCACACGCAGGCCCAATGCCGACCAGGCCATAAGGCCCGCCGTGGTAATGAGGTCGCCATCGTCGATGATCGGTTGGTCGGCGTGAATCCTGACCTTCGGGAAACGCTCGCTGAGGGGTTGGGCCTGAGTCCAGTGGGTGGTAGCCGCGCGACCGTCGAGCAGGCCGGTTTGCGCGAGCACGAATGCGCCCAGACACACGGTGCCGATGGTCGCTCCAGCGGCATGCTGATTCAACACCCAGCGCGACAGCCCTTCCATCGCTTCGGTGCCCGGCACGCCCATCAGCGAGGGCGGAATCAGCACCGCGGCCAGGGCGGTCTCGTCGTCATAGGCAAAGCTCTCGAACACCCGCCGAGGCTCACAATGGCTATCCGCCTGCCAGTGACTGACCCGCAAACGCGGCAGCTGCCTGGATCGCTGTTCGTCAGCCATGCGATTGGCGATTTCGAACAGGTCCGTCAGGCCATGAACGGCAGCGGTTTGCGAGCCGGGATAAATCAGCAGGCCAATCTCGGCGATTGCCCGTTCAGCACTCATTGTCAGTTTTCCCCCGCTTAATGTCGGTGCAGCCAATCCCCATGCCATTGCCCAGGGTCAATACTGACCCCACGCCACACATCCCAACCGAGGAAGCAGACATGTCCAAATCAGCGCTCATCGTAGTCGATATCCAGAACGACTACTTCGCTGGCGGTAAATGGCCCCTGGTCGGCGCCGATGCGGCCGCCGACAACGCCGCCCGCGTGATTCAAGCGACCCGCGACGCCGGCGCTCTGGTCGTTCACGTCCGCCATGAGTTCACCCGCGAAGACGCGCCGTTTTTCACTCCTGGCTCAGAAGGCGCGAAGCTGCATCCGAAGGTCATCAATCAAGGCGAGGAACCGGTGGTGCTCAAGCACTTCCCCAACTCTTTTCGAGAAACCGAGCTGAAACAGATGCTGGGTGAGCACAGCGTTGAGCATGTGGTGGTGATCGGATCGATGAGCCATATGTGCATTGACGCCACGACCCGCGCTGCGGCGGATCTGGGCTACAACGTCAGGGTGATTCACGATGCCTGCGCGACTCGGGATATGGAGTTCAACGGCATGAACGTTCCTGCGGCGCAGGTGCATGCAGCATTCATGTCTGCGCTGGGGTTTGCCTATGCAAAGGTCATCTCCACCGAGGACTTCCTGAACGGGATACATGCGCCGCGGTAACAGCATGGCTTGCCAGCGGTGGCGTGATCGAGATCGCTAGCGCTGGCAAGCCGGACGAGACAGCCAGTTTTTGCGCAGGCCCTGCAACGATCAACGGCCCTTGATTCACAGTGATGCACAGGTGAGATTGCGCGACGTTGTACGATGACGTATAACAAGCCTATCGTATTGAGTTGCCATCCAACGTTAATCACGAGCCTCTAATAAAAATGAAAATATACACACTCCCTCGCTCTGCAACGGCCATCAACCAGGCCTCATTCTTCGATTACCCGTCCTTTATTCCATTTCCGAACACGCAATAGCGCAGGCGCGAATCGAGCAGCTCTTTCCGCATTCCGGCCACAGCTGACTACGTCGTCTGACAACGGCGTATCGCTGCAAGGCACTCATACGCGTAAACGCATGCACATCTAACCATTCCACGCGCCCAGCAAAATGGGAACGGAGAGAACATGGACCCAAGAATAACAATCATCCTTTGCCTGACCGCCGGCTACTTCGTCGTCATGTCCTACATCGGCTACAGCGTGCGCAAACACGCCAAGAGCAGTGAAGGCTTCACCGGCGGCGGCCGCAGCTTTCCCCCCTTCCTGATCGGCGCCTTGTTGCTTTCCGAATTCATCGGCAGCTCGGTCAGCATCGGCACCGCGCAGAAGGGCTTCGAGGCAGGAATTTCTGCTGCCTGGAACCTGGTCGCCCTGTCCCTCGGCTTTCTGCTGCTGGGACTGGTACTGGCGAAGAAATACCGGGAAACCGGCCTCAACACCATTTCCGGCATCCTTGCGCAGAACTACGGTCAGGGCACACGCTACGCCGCATCGGTGCTGACCATCTGTGCGCTGAGCATCGTTTCGGTCGCCCTGTACGCCAGCGGCGGCGCGGTGCTGGCGGCGGTGCTGGGCATCAACAAGACCTTCGCCATCCTGCTGGTGGGCGTGATCACCGTGTTCTACGTCAGCGTGGGCGGCATGCGTTCGGTGGTCTACACCAACTTCGTGCACGCCTCGATCAAGTACATCGGCATCGTCCTGGCCCTGGCATTCGCCCTGCACGCCACCGGCGGTATCGGCGCCATGCAGGCCAGAATGCCGGCGACCATGTTCGACTTCACCGGCGTGGGCTGGGGCCAGATCTTCGCCTGGATGATCGGCGGCGTCGGCTCGATTTTCGCCACCCAATACGTGATTCAGGCGTTGGTCAGCACTCAGGATGAAAAGACCGCCAAACGTGCATGCTTCTACGTGTCTTCGCTGATGATTCCGTTCGGCCTGATGGCCGCGATGATCGGCATGTGCAGCGCCTATCTGTACCCCGGCATCAAGTCCATCGACGCCTTCCCGGCGCTCATCGCGCACATGCCGGCCTTCTCGGCGAGCCTGGTGGTGATCGGTCTGGCAGGCGCGCTGTTCGGCGGTATCTCGGCCAACACCCTGGCGTCGTCCACCCTGCTGTTGAAGGACTTCTACGACCCCTTCTTCAACAAGGGCAAAAACGATCAGAAATCCGTGGTGTTTATCCGCCTGTCGATCGTGGTCATCGGCTTCCTGCCCCTGGTGCTGGCGCTGTATGCCGACAAGATCCTGCTGATCGCCTTCCTCGGCAAAGCCCTGCGCGCCACCCTCGCCGTCATCGTGCTGATGTGTTTCTACGCGCCGAAGTTCGGCACCGGGCGTGGCGCATTGGCCGGCGTAATGCTGTCCGTGATCTCGACCATTGGCTGGTTTCTGGCAGGCAACCCGTACGGGATCGACAGTTCGTATTTCGCCCTTTTCGCTCCGCTGCTGACCATGGCCATCGCCGAGCTGTTCAAAACCGGGCGTTCCGAGCCACAACCTGTGTTAAACAAGAACGGTTGAAACGCTATTCGTAGACGCAACCAGGATGCGGTCCCTGCCAAGGGCCCGCGCCGCAAGGAGAAAACAATGAGCGACAAGAAAGCCGATGTTCTGGTCTGGGGCCCGGTGCATGCCGCGCTGACGCAGAATCTCAACCGCGACTTCAACGTGCATAATCGTTGGCAAATCCAGGACATAGACGCTTGGGCCAGTGAGCACGGCGACAGGATTCGCGGCGTGGTCACTAGCGGCGTCTATGGCACCGATAACGCCCTGCTGGACAAGCTGCCGAATCTGCAAGTGGTCAACAGCTTCGGCGTCGGTTACGACGCGATCGACACCGCCTATCTGGCCAAACGTGGCATCAGGCTGAGCAATACCCCTGATGTGCTGAACAACGCCGTCGCCGAGACCGCTATGGCGCTGATGCTGTGCGTCTCGCGACGCATCAGCGAAGCCGAGCGTTTCGTGCGCGCTGGCAAATGGACGTCCGGCAAACTGCCTCTGGGTAACGACCTGTGCGGCAAGACCTGCGGCATCGTCGGCCTGGGCAAGATCGGCAAGACCATCGCCAAGCGCGCCGCCGCATTCGACATGACCATCGCCTATTTCCGCCGTGGCCAGCCCTACTCGGATGTGTCCTATACCCATTACGCCGATCTGGTCGAACTGGCGAAAGCGTCGGACTACCTGATCGTCATCGTTCCGGGCGGCGCCGACACCCAGCATCTGATCAACGCCGAGGTGCTTAAGGCGCTGGGGCCGAAGTCGTACCTGATCAACGTGGCACGCGGCTCGGTGGTCGACGAACAGGCACTGGTCGCCTCCCTGCTGGAATCGGGCATCGCCGGTGCCGGTCTCGATGTATTCGAAGACGAGCCCAACGTTCCGGCAGAGCTGCTGAATCTGGACAACGTGGTGCTGACGCCGCACATCGGCAGCGGTACCTATGAAACGCGGCAGGCAATGGCCGATCTGGTGTTCGCCAACGTCAGCCGCTTCTTCGACGACGGCGAGCTGGTCACGCCGGTTTCCCTGTAGCTCGGTATGAAACGTCCTGGCGTACCGGCGTTGGCGGCTTACATCAGTCGCTCCCGGCACGCCACGCTGCACGGGCCTACCTCTACACAAACGCCGACCGGGCCGCGACCGTAGGTCAGTCTTCACCCCCTGCCGCCAACTTTTCTGGATAATGCCGGTCCAACCGCCCCGAACATGAACACGGGAGAATCCTGTTTGAACATTGCCGGCGTCATCTTTGACTGCGACGGAACCCTGGTGGACAGCGAACGGCTGGCCGCGGGACTTCTGCGCGACATACTGCAGGAACACCGGGTTACGCTGAGCGTCGACGAGGTGCTGGAACGCTTTCGCGGCGTGCAGTTCGCTCTGTGCATGGAAAGCCTTTGCCACGATTATCCGTGGTTGCCGAGCCTGGAAATCGTCAACAACTTCAGGGCGCGTACTCTACCGTTGTTGCAGGCCGAACTCGAAGAAATGCCCGGTGCAGTGGACTTCGTTCGCAACCTGTCCCTGCCCAAGTGCGTGGCCTCCAACGGCCCGCGCAGCAAAATCGAAACCTGCCTGAGTACCGTGGGCTTGCTCGACGTGTTTCACGGCCTGATCGTCAGCGCCTACGAAGTAGACGCCTGGAAACCCTCGCCGATCCTGATCGAACATGCCGCCGATTTGCTGGGCTTAAAGCCCGAGGAATGCCTGCTGGTCGAAGACAGCATTCCTGGCGTGCAGGCCGGTCTGGGTGCAGGGGCTCAGGTGGCGGGTTACGGGGATACCGACTTTTCGGAGTTCGTCGGCCACGTCAATTTTCATCCGGTGAAGGATTTTGGGGAGTTGAAACAGTTGGTGCAGCGCATCAGCTGAGTTGCCCCTTGCGCTCGACCTGTAGCCGTCCGGCTTGTCGGCGCTGGCGCCTTTGAAAACGTTACCGCCCGCAAGCCGCGTTACAGGCCATAAGCCACGCGAACATTGCCATATCTGGTCAAACGGAATGAGCGAGCGACCCCGCTCATCCAATCGGCCCTTGCCCGTAACGAATGAACTCGATACTGTACATAAAACCAGTATCGAGAACTTCCATGCAGCTAATCGACAAGCTGAGCATCCTCGCCGACGCCGCCAAGTACGACGCTTCCTGTGCCAGCAGCGCTGCGCCCAAGCGCAGTAGCGAAGGCAAGTCGGGCATTGGCTCCAGCACCGGCATGGGCATTTGCCACAGCTATACCCCCGATGGACGCTGCGTCTCGCTGCTGAAGATTCTACTCACCAATTTCTGTCTGTATGACTGCCAGTACTGCGTCAACCGGCGTTCCAGTGATGTGCCGCGTGCGCGCTTCACCCCCGAAGAGGTGGTCACCCTGACCCTGGATTTCTACCGTCGCAATTGTGTCAGCGGGCTGTTTCTCAGTTCCGGCATTATCCGTTCGGCGGACTACACCATGGAGCAGCTGGTCCGAGTGGCGAAGCTGCTGCGTGAAGAACACGAATTCCGAGGTTACATCCATCTCAAGACCATCCCCGAAGCCGACCCCGCACTGATCGAAGAAGCCGGACGTTATGCCGATCGTTTGAGCGTCAATATCGAGCTGCCCACTCAGTTGGGCCTGCAGACCCTGGCGCCCGAAAAGGAGATGGGCTCGATCAAGCAGGCGATGCAGACCATCTACACCGGCCAGCAGACTGTCCTCAACGAACCGCGAGCTCCGCGCTTCACTCCCGCCGGGCAAAGCACGCAGATGATCGTCGGCGCCGATGACACCGACGACAGCACGCTGCTGCACACCGCCGAATCGCTGTATGGCGACTTCCGCCTCAAGCGCGTGTATTACTCGGCCTTCAGCCCGATTCCCAACAGCCCGAAAAGCGTGCCGTTGGCCGCTCCGCCCTTGATGCGCGAACATCGTCTGTATCAGGCCGACTTCCTGTTGCGCGGCTACGGTTACCGCGCCAATGAATTGCTCGACGGGCCGGGGCATCTGGCGCTGGATATCGACCCCAAACTGGCCTGGGCGCTCGAGCACCGCGACGTCTTTCCGCTGGACCTGAACTGCGCTGAACCCGCAATGATCGCGCGCATCCCCGGCATCGGCATTCGTACTACCAAGCGGCTGGTCGAGCTGCGTCGCCAACGGCGCATCCGTTATGAAGACCTGACCCGGCTGCGCTGCGTGCTGGCCAAGGCCAGGCCTTTCATCATCACTAGCGATTACCACCCAAGGCAGGCAGAAAGCTCCAGCGTCATGCTGCGCGAGCAACTGCGCGATCGTCCGCAGCCGCAACAGATGGCGCTCTGGGGATGATCGTTCTTGACTGCGGCGATCTGTTCGACACCTGGCGGCAGCAGGCACGCTGGCTGCTCAGTCATCAGATCAACCCGGATCAGGTGAGCTGGAGCGTGCCTGAGGATGCCGACCTGTTTACCAGCGACGACCACTACCCTGAACAGTTGGGACCGTTTCAGGCGCGGGTGCCGCTGGAGCTGGTGGAATTGTTGCAGAACGCCGCGCAGTATTGCGGCGAGCAGCGCTGGAGCCTGCTGTATGAAGTGTTATGGCGCGTCAGCCACGGCGATCGGACGGCCATGCTCGCGGGAGACAAGCTCGGCAGCGAGCTGCATCGGCGTCTCAAGCAGGTCAGTCGCGAAGCACATCATCTGCATGCGTTCCTACGTTTCATCGCCTTGCCCGTCAGCCCCAATCCCAAGGATCTGGCAGTCAAGGCGGCGTTGCTGGAGACTCAGTCCCTGCCTGAATACGTTGCCTGGCACGAACCGGCTCACGACATATTGCGCAGTGCAAGCGAGCATTTCGTTGGCCGACTCGGTCGACACCGCTGGATGATCGCGACGCCCAAGGACGGGGTTTTCTATGACGGCCAGCAACTGATCCACAAGCGCCAATGTCCCGACGCGTGGCAGGCGCTGGCGCGCAATGCCGATGACCCTCATGGCGAACTATGGCTGACCTATTACAGCCACATCTTCAATCCGGCCCGGCTCAACCCCAGGGTCATGCAGGGTCACCTGCCCGCCCGCTTCTGGAAAAACCTGCCCGAAGGCCCGCTGATCCCGGCGTTGATCAGCGAAGCGCGCACCGGCAAGCAACGGGATGGGCAAGCGAGAAAGATTGCCGAGCGTAAAGGCAAGGTGATCAGAGGGTAGCCGACCGTCGCTGATCGGCCGTTGTGTTTCGTCTGGGGGGTGGCCACTTGTTTATTGCTGATGCACGGCAGTCTGCATTCCTGCCGTACTCAAGGGCGATCCCAGCGCGGTGCCGAAAAACGCCACCGCCTCGCTGCTGAGGTTGCGATGGATGTCTTCGCGGTCGACGCCGATGGCATCGGTGCACAGCCCCGGTTGTCTGGCGCGCTGCTCGTCATCGCAAGGGGCCATGAACACGAAATGCCCGGCACCGGCCAGCAACTTGAAATTCGATACCTCGGGCAACTTGCGCGCCAGCGCTTCGGCATTCTTGTCGATGGCCAGTAGCTCGTCGCCGTCGCCGCTGTAGAGCAGCACCGGCACATGCACGTCTGCCAGCGTCTGGCGACCGAACATCAGCCCCAGCGGGGCCATGAGCATCAAGGCGCCTACGCGGGGGTCGGCCTGGGCGTGCAGGTCGTCTCGATCGGCCAGCAACTCACCTTGCGTCTTGCACGCATCGCGGTCCTGAGGACGCTCCACGCAGTACTGGCGCAGGCGTTTCAAATCCGGCTGCGCGCCGGCAAGGATCAGCGCGGTCTCGCCACCCGCCGAGTAACCGATCACCCCGACGCGACGGGCGCTGATGTACGGCGAAAGCATTGGATCGAGCAACGCCGCGCTGATCGCTTCCGAGATCTGCAACGGACGCCCATACAAGTTGCTCAGACTGCCCAGTCGGCTGTGATCCAGATAGTTATCGCCTGGATGGAATACTGCGACCACCACGAAGCCCTTGCGGGCCAGGGAAGTCGCCAGATCATGCTGGGCCAACGGGGTGCCAGTGTTGCCGTGGGACAGCATCAGCAGCGGGAAGCGCCCCATGGCGATCGCTGCATCTTCTGTTGCCTGGATGGGATAGCCCTGAACCCGGGTGACGTTGTCCGGGTCAGTGGAGGGATAAAAGGCATAGGCGTGCATCGGCTGGGAATCCAGCGGATCAAGGAAGGTCAGCTCGTGAAAGCCTACGCTCCAGGTTGCAAGTTCACTGGCTTGCACCGAAATCAAGCCGCTGAACAGGCTAAACACTATCACTGCACAAAGACGCATCATCGCAATGCCCCTCACCTTTTCAATCCGTGCCCTTCGAATCAGACCTGTGCGGTCTGAAGTCCTTGTAAACGCTGCCTGTCGTCATGTGACCGGTCAGAGCCGATAACATTCAGGGAGGTTGTTAGATCAATAGTGCACAAGGCGGGCCAAGCTCAGAAACATCAAGGTCGCGGGCGTATTGTCGCGAAGAGGGTGGAACGAATCAGCCGCAATTTTACCGCCATTGACAAAGACTACGCGTAAAGAAATCGCAAAGCCTGTCGCCGGGCTGAACGCGCAGGTTTAAAGCATCCGGAAACGATAAAGCCCCGGCACCGGTCGGCTTTAGGCCTTGGGTGGCGGGGCTTTCATCACTCGATGCGCTGTGCCGATAACGGCTAGCGCTTGGCTGCCATCACGCGAACAGGCTTTCGGCGATGTGCTTCTGCGCGGCGGTCAGGGCACTGGCGCGTGGCTCTTCGCCGTAGGCCAGGCCGTGGGCGGATACGAAATGCAGATCGCTGACGCCCAGGAAGCCGAACAGCACCTTGAGCAGATCGTCATGACCGGCGCTGGTCGGTTGCCCGGCGTGCAGACCGCCGGCCGTGGAAACGACGATCACTTTCTTGTCTTTGCACAGGCCTTCCGGACCGGCTTCGGTATAACGGAACGTGCGACCGGCAACTGTGATGCGATCGATCCAGGCCTTGAGTTGGCTCGGAATGGTGAAGTTATACATCGGCGCGCCGATGACCACGACGTCGGCCGCCAGGAATTGCTGCAGCGTGGCTTCGCTGGTTTCAACTTCAAGCTTCTGGGCAGCGTCGCGGCCGTCAACCGGAGTGCCTGCGGCAGCCAGCGTAGCGCCGGAGAAGTGGCTCAGGGCTTCGTTGGCCAGATCGCGGTACACCACTTCAGTGCCCGGATGTGTCGCCGTGAACGATTGAACGACGCTGCGGCTCAGTTGGCGCGAAGCGGAATGATCGCCAAGAATGCTGGAATCGATGTGCAAGAGTTTCATGATGTGCTTCCCAAGTGAGAACCGCCGCGTGGCGATCGAGTGGCGATAATCCTACCCTCTAAGCCAATAGCTGATTAGTCGGCAAAAGTGCGATAGTTTGTCCCGCCAATAGGACAGTCGAGTTGGAAATGCAGGACCTCAACGATCTTTATTACTTCGCCAAGGTGGTCGAATGCGGCGGTTTCGCAGCGGCCGGGCGCGCGCTGGGCATTCCCAAATCTCGTTTGTCGCGCCGTATCGCCGAGCTGGAAACACGGCTCAATGCCAGCCTCATGCAGCGCACCACACGCAAGTTGGCGCTGACGGCGGTGGGCGAGCGTTATCTGCAGCACTGTCAGGCGATGTTGTTGGAAGCCGAGATGGCCGACGAGGTGGTGGCCACGTTGTCCGCCGAGCCGCGTGGCCGATTACGCGTCTCGTGCCCGGTGGGGATGACCCATTGGCACCTGAGCGAGGTGGTCACTGATTTTCTGGCGCGCTATCCGCAGGTGCAGCTGGAATTGCTGCTGCTTAATCGCCGCGTTGATCTGGTCAACGAAGGCATTGATGTGGCCATGCGCGTGCGGGATATCGGTGATGAAGACCCGAGCCTGATCGTGCGTCATCTGGCGCCCGCGCAAGCAGCTCTGGTAGCCTCCCCTGCGTTGATTGCCGACAGGCACATCCGTACCCCCGAGGACCTGAGCGCCCTGCCAGTGCTGGGTGCGATCGAGGCTGATCGCAAGGTGCATTTTCAGTTGGTGCACCAGAATGGTCGGCGCCATGAGGTGATGCTCGAACCGCGTCTGGCCATCGACGATTTCACCATTCGCAAGGCAGCGGCCCTGGCGGGGTTGGGGATCACCATGCTGCCCATGATGAACTGCCACGATGCCCTGGCCGACGGCAGCCTGGTGCGGCTGTTGCCTGAATGGTCGATGTCGACGGGGAATCTTCAGGCGGCTTACACCCAGCGGCGAGGCGCGTTGCCAGCGGTTCGAGCATGGCTCGATCATGTGGCGCAGGCATTCAGCGTGCACTCGACGGGGTGTGTCTAGGAGCGCCTAAAATGCTCTCCACTCCTGAGAAGGCGAACCCGCATCACCGCCCCAGACCAGACCAAATCGGAGGAACCTCATGAATACCGAACACGTCGCCGCCTTTTGCCTGTCACTGCCAGGCGCACGAGAAGACTACAAATGGGGTGGCGTGCGGGTGTTCTCCATCGCAGAGACGAAAATGTTCGCCGTCATGGGCCTGACCGGCAACGATCTCGCGTTCAAGGTCGGCCCGGACCTGTTCCTCGGCTACGTCGACCGCCCCGGCATACGCCCTGCCCCCTATCGGGCCCGCGCGCATTGGATCACCCTGACCCACCCATACGCCATGAGCGACAACGAACTGCGCGACCTGCTGACCCGCTCCCACCAACTGGTTGTCAGCAAACTTCCCAAACGCCGCCAGGTCGCGCTCAAGCTATAATCGAGCGGGTGCGGCTCAATAAAAGTGGCGAGCCAAAAAATTCCCGCCCATCAGCACCCGGTCCATCCAGAACAACTCGTGCAACAGCACAACCAGCCAGAACACCACCTGATAGGAGAACTTGCGTGTCTTGTGCCGAAACACCTGCTGCGCCACCAGCGCACCGGGCCAGCCGCCCAGGAACTCGGCTGCGTGCAAGACCTTCTCGGGCGTACGCTGCCCCTGAGTGCGAGCCTGTTTCTTGTCATAACCATACAGCGCGAACGTGACCAGGCTCATCAACGGATAAACCGCCGCTGGCAACCACGAACCGCCGCGCAAACCCACCGAGATCACCCCGTAAACCGGCAACGCACACAGCACGACCAGCAGCGCCAACTTGAACTTGAAAAACCGCACCGCGGACTTCTCGCCGCGGCTGACGGCGTCGGGTTTGAAGCGCTGATTCATCGGCTCATGCCTGCACACTGGACCAATCGATCCAACCGAACACCCAGGTCGCCAGAATCAGCACCCCGAAAGCGATGCGGTACCAGGCGAACACGGCATAGCTGTGTGTCGCGATGAACTTGAGCAACCCGCGCACGGCGATCATCGCGAAGATGAACGACGTCACGAATCCTACTGCAAAGACCGCAAAATCATCGGGTTGAAACAGGTCACGATACTTGTAGCCGGAATAAAGCGATGCGGCGATCATCGTCGGCATGGCCAGAAAGAATGAAAACTCAGTGGCCGTCTTGCGCGACAGACCAAAGAGCAAACCGCCAATGATGGTCGAGCCGGAGCGTGACGTGCCTGGAATCATCGCCAGACATTGGGCGAAGCCGACTTTGAGTGCGTCAGACCAGGTCATCTCGTCCACGGTTTCGGCATGGACTTCGTGCTGACGGCGCTCGGCCCAGAGCATGACGAAACCACCGACCACCAGTGCAGCGGCCACGGTGATGGGATTGAACAGGTATTCATGAATCACGTCGGAAAACATCACCCCCAGCACTACCGCTGGAAGTACCCCGATGATCAGGTTAACGGTGAAGCGGCGGGCCTGCGGTTGAGTCGGCAGGCCGGTGACGACCTGGAAAATCCTGTGCCGGAACTCCCACATCACCGCCAGGATGGCACCCAGCTGAATGATGATGTTGAATGCCATTGCCCGCTCGCCACCGAAGCCAATCAGATCGGCGACGATGATCTGGTGCCCCGTGCTGGAGATCGGCAAGAACTCCGTCAGCCCTTCAACGACACCCAGTATTAACGCCTGTGCGGCGGTCCAAAGATCCATCATTCCCCCAAAGTGGGGCCTACTCATGGCAAGCCCTCTTGATATGTTTTGAGCACTGTTCGGCGCACGATAAACGGTCGGATGTAAAAACCGCATGAACAGTCAAGACTGCAGGCTCAAGCACGCGAGCGCCGCGATGCTAACAGACCTTCACGGCGAACGCTCTAGCATGGATATTGGCGTGCAACCTTTGACGTGAGTTGGCAGAAAAACAAGGTTTTACCTATCGCCGGCAGGTCTTCGCCTCCCTCGAATCTGCCTGCCACAACTGCCCGTAAACGGCATACAATCGCAGGCCTTTTTTTCCTTCCATCCTTCGCAGGAGTCTCCATGTCCGGGCTTGAACTGTTCGCCGCTGCACTCGGTGTCATTGCCGTCTGGCTGACAGTCAAACAAAACCCGTGGGGCTGGCCGATCGGATTGGTAATGGTGTTGCTCTATACCTGGATCTTCTTCGACGTGAAACTCTACTCGGACATGCTGCTGCAGGTTGTCTATGCCGCGTTGCAATTGTATGGCTGGTGGCAGTGGACACGTCGCGGGAACGCCATTGACGGGCGCAAGGTGACATCTCTGGGTGGCGGCGCTCTCACGCTGAGCCTGGCCATCGGCGCGGTGGTTAGTGTGGCGCTCGGTGCAGCCATGGCGCACTTCACTGACGCGGCGCAACCCTGGCTCGATGCGGCGCTGACCGGTTTCAGCCTGGTGGCGCAAGTGTGGATGGCCCAGAAGCGCGTGCAGTGCTGGCCGCTGTGGATCGTGCTGGATGTCATTTTCGTCGGGTTGTTCCTTTATAAAGAGCTGTACTTGACCGCAGCCCTGTACGTCCTTTTTACGTTGCTGGCCGCGCAAGGGTGGCGCGACTGGCGTGCCGACCCTGCGCTCGCGCGTTGAACCTGCGATGAAAGTCTTGGTACTGGCGGGCCCCGAATCCAGCGGCAAGAGCTGGCTCGCCGGGCATATTCAGCAGCGTTTCGGTGGCGAGTTGGTCGGTGAGTACGTGCGTCTTTTCATCGATCAGGCACAGCGGGACACCTGCTACGCCGACATCCCGGTGATCGCGCAGGGCCAACTGGCCTGGGAGGACGCCGCCCGCATCCGAAAGCCCGAGCTGCTGATCCTCGACACTGATCTGCTAAGCAACATTCTGTGGAGCCGCACCCTGTTCGGTGACTGCCCGCCGTGGCTTGACCAGCAATTGCTGGCCCGGCATTACGACCTGCACTTGTTACTCTCCCCCGAAGGCGTCGAGTGGGTGGGCGACGGCCAGCGCTGCCAACCGTTGCTGGCTGAACGTCAGGCATTCTTCGACGCCAGCAAACAGTGGCTCGATGAGCATGGGCAGCGTTATGAAGTCATCGAAGGCACTTGGAGCTACCGCAGGGAAAAGGCGTTTGAGGCAGTAGAGCGGTTGTTGCGCTGGTGACACAGACCGAGGGCGCACGCAGGGTCTGTGGGGTTGAGCCTGCTCACAATACGGCGGGTCAGCCATGAAAATACTGTGGATGCATTGGCCTATTCCGATGGCGACCCCGAGCAAGCTCACTCTCACACAGGTTATGCAAAACGCCTGATCGGCAGCTCAACGAATCTGATGTTTATGCAACAACCGATAAAACGTCGGCCGTGAAATGCCCAGCACCTTGGCGGCGACGCTGAGGTTGTCGCTGTGACGAGTGAGGACGTCGCACAACGCCTGGCGCTCCGCCCGGGATTTGTACTCATCCAGCGTGCCCATGCTGGAACTGATTTCCTCTTCGCCCAGCAATCCCAGGTCGAACGCTTCGATCTGCCGCCCTTCGGCCAGCACAAGGCCGCGACGCACGCGGTTTTCCAGCTCACGCACATTGCCCGGCCAGTCGTGCTTGCCCATGGCGACCAGCGCATCCTGACTGAAGTTACGCGGCCGGCGGCCGGTTTCCTGGCTGTAGAAATGCGCGAAATGGTTGGCGAGCAATGCCAGGTCGCCATGCCGCTCACGCAGGGGCGCGGTGCCCACTTGCAGCACGTTGAGCCGGTAATAGAGGTCTTCGCGGAAACGCTTCTTGCGAATCGCCGCCTCAAGGTCGACGTGGGTCGCGGCGAGAATGCGCACATCCACGGCGATACGCTCCACGCCGGTATCGACATGCCGGTCCTGAAGAAAACGCAGCAAATTGGCCTGCACGTCCAGCGGCAGATCGCCGATTTCGTCGAGGAAAAGCGTGCCGCCATTGGCCGCTTCGATCCGCCCCGGCTTACGTTGCAGGCCGCCGTTGGCGCCCTCGATCTCATGACCGAAGAGCTCGGCCTGCAACTGGTTCTCGGCGATAGCGCCGCAGTTGATCGACACGAACGGTTGCAGACGTCGCTGCGATTGCATGTGCAGCGTGCGCGCCACCAGCTCCTTGCCGGTGCCGGTTTCGCCCCGGATCAGCACCGGCGATTCGGTCGGCGCCAATTTGGTCAGCAAGCGGCGAAGCTCCCGGATTGGCCTGCTCTCCCCGAGCATCTCATGCTCTGGGCCGCTGCCGTATCGGGCACCCTGAGCACGCAAGCGTGCCATTCCGTAAGCCCGCCCGAGGGTCACCTGAACCCGGGCGACATCGAAGGGCAAGGTATGGAAGTCGAAAAACCATTCACAGACGAAATCGCCGATCAGTTCGCGGCGCAGGTCATCGGCGGTCAGCACGGCTATCCATTCTGTGTGGCTGCGGCTGATCAGGTCCCTGATGACCTGAGGCTGTTCCAGGTGTTGCGGCATCAGACGGATCAGCCCCACGTCACAGGACCGGGAAGCGGCGGATTCCAGCGTACAGCTGTCCACTTCCCAGCCGGCGATGCGCAGGCCGGGAATCAGACGCAGACACTCTTCGCAGGGTTCGACAATTAACAGGCGGCGGATCGATGCCAGTTCATGCATGAGAAATTCCTTGGCGCCAGGATTCAAATAATATTTCAGATCAAAAACATTTTTAGAAACAGTGTCTTGGCGACCGTAGCGAATACATTAGCAAATTTTTGACACTCGCTTGGATTGTTTAAATATAAGCCTCAGATCAAAACGTGCTTAACGAAGCCGAAAAAGCACTAAATGAGTAATCAAACGACCGAATCAGGCCTGTAACACCCGTTTAGCCACAAAAATCCCGGCTTACCATCCGAAAGAAAATGATCGCGCCGATCAAATAATTTTGAAAAAAACGAAATATCCTGTGACTTACACCCCCGTGCCGGTCATCAGTACAAGTAGCAACCGCTCGGGACGCCCGCCGGCGGTAATTGAATTGATACGGGCATTTGAGGACTTTGCATGAACGCCCCTTTGCGCTTTAACGATGCTTTGCTGATTGCCGGTCACGCTTTCGAACCGTTCCGCTGCGTTGCCTGGGCTCCGCAGGACGGTAACGGCGAACTGAGCCTGACCGTCGTCGATCGCACCAGCACCCGTATCGGTCGCAAACAGATCCCAAGCAGCGCCTACTCCGATCCAAAACAGTTGGCCCGGTTTCTGGAACAGGCCCGCGCTGAAATCAGCGACGAGGGCTACAGCCTCGAACCCTGGACCATGCCTGCCTGATTGTCTGCTGATGAAAGGTTGTTGCAGCAAGGCTCGCCCGCGCAGACGTTGACGAGTTCATTACCGCCGGCAAGTCGGACTGCTACAGGTTGTTTGGCGTTGCCTTCTTTAGAGAGAAGAACCTGGGTCGCCCGTCGTCTCGTCGATATGCCGATACGCGGCACCCAGTTGGCGCGCCAGATCGACTGCCCTGCCCAGCCGGATCGGCCCTCGTTCGATGTCGAGCAACAGGCTCGGGTAATCCAGGGCTTTGAGGCCGGCGCATTCCTTGACGCGGCCGTCGGTGAGAATCAGCACCCGGTGCGCCTCGGCCGGATAACGTTTTCGGCGTCTGCTCAGCCATTGATTCGCCTGATCGATGGCCTCGAACAACGGTGTACCGCCTCCTGCGCCCAACGTCTCCAGCCACCGCTGCAACGCTGATCCTGCCTTGAGCCCGTGATGCTGCCAGCGCGGGGCGCCGCCGCTGGCGGTGAGCAGTGCCAGCCGTGCCCGTTGCCGGTAAGCGTCGTCGAACAACTGGGCCAGCAGCCCCTTGGCCTGACTCAAGGCCTGGTTGCGTCGGGTCGAGGCCGAGGCGTCGACGATCACCAGCCACAACATCTGTTCACGCCGGGTTCGCGGTTGACGCACGAGATCGGCACGGCGCTGCGGCCGCCCGCGCAGCAGGGTCGGCAACCAGGCGACGGCGCCATCGGCACCCGACCGGGCCGCACCGCTTTTGCCTCCGTCGAGACTGCCTGGCCGGGGGCTGGCATCCGCCCCCGTCTTTTGGCGAGGGCGGATGCCTAGGGCTTTTTTGGCCAGCTGGGCACTTCTCGACGCGCACCAGTGGCAACCGCTGGCGCGGGCATTTCGCCCCAATGGCCTTCATCTTGCTCAGACGGTGTGCGCGGTGATTGCGCAGGATTGTCAGAGTTGAGCTGTGATTGTGGCTGGGGCTGTTGCTGGGGCGCTTGAGCGTCCCGGCGACGGTGTCGCAGCGCGAACTCGGCCACTGCATCGATATCCTCAAGGGCAATCGCCGACACCCCACGCCAGGCGGCATGAGCCCGCGCCGCGCGCAGCCAGACCAGGTCCGCCCGCAGACCATCGACGCCCGCGGCGTAGCAGCGCTCGGTGACGGTCGCCAGGCTGATGTCGTCCAGTTCGATGTTCGCCAGCAAACCGCGGGCAGCCACGCAGCGGGCCTTCAGCGCTTGCTGTTCGCTGGCCCAATGCTGGCAGAAGGCGTCAGGCGCGGAATCGAAATCCAGCCGCCGACGAATGATCTGTCCTCTTTGCTCGGGCAGGGTGTGGCCATTCAGCGCCACATTGAGGCCGAATCGGTCGAGCAATTGCGGACGCAGCTCACCTTCTTCCGGGTTCATGGTGCCGATTAGCACGAAGCGCGCCGGGTGGTGATGGGATATGCCGTCGCGCTCCACCAAGTTGACCCCGCTGGCGGCCACATCCAGCAGCAGATCGACCAGATGATCAGGCAACAGGTTGACCTCATCGACATACAGGACGCCGCCATCGGCCTTGGCCAGCACCCCTGGCGAAAAACTCGCCCGGCCCTCGCCCAGCGCCGCATCCAGATCCAGGGTACCGACCAATCGTTCTTCGGTGGCACCGAGCGGCAAGGTGACGAACTGCCCGCTGGCCAGCAGATCGGCCAGGCCCCGTGCCAGGGTCGACTTGGCCATGCCACGCGGGCCCTCGATCAGCACACCGCCGATCTTCGGGTCGATGGCGGTCAGGCACAGCGCCAGCTTCAACTCATCGGCGCCGACCACGGCGGCCAGGGGGAAATGGGGGATGTCGGTCATGGTTGGGCTCTGTTCATGCATCAACTATTAAGGTTCACACAGTCTGCTTCTGCCCGGAGGGCGTAGGAGTCCAGCCAGAATCAAAAGCGACAGTGGCGGATCTTATGTTTCTTCTATATCGAGCAAAAGGTTCTCCAACGCCTCGCGATACTCCCCCGGGTCCTCCCACAACCCGCGCTGCTGCGCCTCCAGCATGCGTTCGGTCATGTCTCGCAGGGCATCCGGATTGTGCTGCTGAATGAACGCACGGGTCGATGGATCGAGCAGGTAGGCGTCGGCGAGCAACGCGTATTGATGATCGTCGATCAACTCGGTGGTGGCGTCGAAGGCGAAGAGCAAATCCACGGTCGCCGCCATTTCGAAAGCGCCTTTATAGCCGTGTCGCTTGACTCCCTCGATCCATTTTGGATTGGCCGCCCGCGAGCGCACGACTCGGTTCAGTTCTTCCTTGAGGCTGCGAATTTTCGGCAGGTCGGGCTGGCTGTGATCACCGTGGTAGCTCGAGACTTTCTCGCCGCCAAGGCTTTCCACCGCAGCCAGCATGCCGCCCTGAAACTGGTAATAGTCGTTGGAATCGAGCAGGTCGTGCTCGCGGTTGTCCTGATTCTGCACCACAGCCTGCACCTGGCTCAGGCGCCTGGCGAAATCCTGCCGCGCCGGCGTGCCTTCATCCGCCGCCCCATAGGCGTAACCGCCCCAGTTCAGGTAGGCCTCGGCCAGATCGGCGCGGCTCTGCCACAGTCGACCCTCGATCGCGTTCTGCACCCCCGCGCCATAGGCACCCGGCTTGGCACCGAAAATTCGCCAACCGGCCTGCTTCGCCGCCTGCTCCGCGCTCAACCCTTCTCTTTCCAGCTCGGCACGCTCCTGACGCACGCGCGATGCCAGCGGGTTCATGTCGTCAGGTTCGTCCAGTGCTGCGACCGCCTGAATCGCCGCATCGAACAGACGAATCAGATTAGCGAAGGCATCACGGAAAAACCCGGAGACCCGCAGTGTTACATCGACCCGAGGACGGTCCAGCAGACTCAGTGGCAGGATCTCGAAGTCGTCGACCCGCTGACTGCCCGTGGCCCATACCGGGCGCACGCCCATCAGCGCCATGGCCTGAGCGATATCGTCACCGCCGGTGCGCATCGTCGCCGTCCCCCACACCGACAAGCCCAGTTGACGTAGATAGTCACCATTGTCTTGTAAGTGCCTCTCCAGCAATAAATTTGCTGACTGAAAACCGATACGCCAGGCGGTCATGGTTGGCAGATTGCGCACATCCACCGAGAAGAAATTGCGCCCGGTCGGCAGCACATCCAGCCGTCCGCGACTGGGTGCGCCGCTGGGTCCGGCCGGGACAAAACGTCCGTTCAGCGCGTCCAGCAGACCGTGGATTTCGGCGGGACCGCAGCCGTCCAGGCGTGGCACCACGACTTCCTTTATCGCGTTAATAACGAGATTCAACTCTTTGTTTTCAAAAGTATTTTCAATATCACCAGTACCGACAATCCGTTCAATAACATATCCCGCGTACAGTTCGAGACGCTCGCGGGTATCGCCAACCGTACGCCAGGGTTCGGCACTGACTTCAAGTAACGCCCGAGGTTTGACTCCCGACCACGGTTGACCCAAATCGCAATCCAGCGGGTCGAACGTCAGGCCCATCGCGCTACTCAAGGCCCGCACCAGGCTGGCATTCGCGCCCCGCCCGTCACCTCGCGGCACTCGCAGAATCGCCAGCAAGGTATCGATTCGCAACCGCCCGCTCGGCGACTCACCGAACACATGCAGGCCGTCGCGGATTTGCGATTCCTTCAAGTCACACAGATAAGTGTCCAGTCGCGGCAGCCAGATTGCGGCATCGGCATCGCTGTCCAGATGTTCGTCCAGGGCCAACTCACGATCAATATGGGTTTCGCGAACCAGCTTGAGGATGTCCTTTTGCAGCTCCCGTGCGCGCCGAGGGTCGAGCAACTGCGCCTCGTAATACTCGTCGGCCAATAGCTCCAGGTTACGCAGCGGTCCGTAGGTTTCCGCCCGCGTCAGCGGTGGCATCAGGTGATCGATGATGACTGCCTGGGTGCGTCGCTTGGCCTGCGCGCCCTCGCCCGGATCATTGACGATGAATGGATAGATATTGGGCATCGCGCCCAGAATCGCATCCGGCCAGCAGTTTTCGGACAGCCCTACACCCTTGCCCGGCAACCACTCCAGATTGCCGTGCTTGCCGACGTGGATCACGGCATGGGCGCCGTAGCTTCTGCGCAGCCAGAAATAGAACGCCAGATAGCCGTGGGGGGGCACCAGATCCGGGTCGTGATAGACCGCGCTGTGATCGACGTTGTAACCCCGTGCCGGCTGGATGCCGACGAAAGTCAGGCCAAAGCGCAGCCCGGCTATCATCATGCGCCCGTTGCGGCACATCGGGTCTTGCTGCGGCGTACCCCAGCGCTCAATCACCGCCGCGCGATTGGCTGCGGGCAGGGCCTGGAACGCTGCCAGGTAATCGTTCATCGCCATGCTTTGGTGGCACGGACGTTGGTCGAGACTGTCCGAGTCGTTGGTTACGCCGCCAAGCAGCGCGTGGATCAGCGCCGTGCCATTTTCCGGTAATCCCTCGACGGGATAGCCCTCGCCTTGCATGGCCCTGAGAATGTTCAGCGCCGCCGCAGGCGTATCCAGGCCGACGCCATTGCCGATGCGGCCATCGCGGGTCGGATAATTGGCCAGAATCAGTGCCACGCGCTTGTCGACATTGGCCGTGCGCGCCAGCAATACCCAGCGCCGCGCCAGTTCAGCCACGAAATCCATGCGTTCGGGTTGGGCGCGGTAACAGACCACGTCAGACTGGCTGCGCTCGCTGTACCAGGCCAGGTCCTTGAAACTGATCGGCCGGCTGATGATGCGTCCGTCGAGTTCCGGCAGTGCGATGTGCATTGCCAGATCGCGCGAACCCAGCCCTTGCTCACTGGCCTGCCAGGCCGGTTCGTTGTCCTGAGCGCAGATCGCCTGGATCACCGGAATATTGCGACGAAAAGGTCGCAAATGCGGCGCTTCCGGGCTGGATTGGGCAAAACCGGTGGTGTTGAGGATGACCTCGCATTCGGTTTCGTCCAACCAGTCCTGTACCGCGCTGAGGCACGCGGGTTCCCTGAGGCTCGCAACAGCGATGGGCAGCGGATTCAACCCCTGCGCCAGCAGTTGCTGGCAGAACACGTCGATAAAACCGGTGTTGGCCGCCTGCAGGTGCGAGCGGTAAAACAGCACGGCAGCCACCGGCTGATCGGCTCGCCAGTCCGCCTGCCAGTCGCCCAGCACGGCGCTGGCCTTGTGCGGGTGGTAGATCGCCACGCGGGGCAGCGTCTGTGGCTCTTGCCACGAGTAAGCGCGACCCAGCCAGCGATTAGCCAGACAATTAAACAGCTGCAGCGCGTTTTGCTTGCCGCCCTGACGCAAGTAATGCCAGAGCCGCTCGCGGTCTTCTGCGGGTTCGCTGCTCAGGTCACTGAGTTCCGGGTCTGGGCGGTCGTCCCCTGGCACCAGTATCAGCTTCACACCCTTGGCCGCCAGCTCCACCAATCGCTCGACGCCGTAGCGCCAGTAGCCGATGCCGCCGTGCAGCGAGATGAGGATCACTTTGGCGTGACGCAGCACCTCATCGACGTACAGGTCCACCGAGGCGTGGTTCTGCACCTGCATGGGGTTGGCCAGGCGCAGGCTGGGGTAATCGTCCGGCAATTGCTGCGCGGTTTCGGCCAACAACGCCAGATGGGAATCACCGCTGCACAGAATCACCAGCTCGGCGGGGGTCTGACCCAGGTCCGCGATGCTGTCATCCGGGACGAAGCCGCCGGGCTGGGTACGCAGCAGGTGCATGACTAGGCTTTGCTTTCAACGGTGGTGAGCGCAGCGCGCAACTGGGCTTCCAGCACCGCAGCGTCCAGCTCCTGGCCGATCAGCACCAGATGGGTCAGGCGCTGCTCATCCGTTTTCCAGGCGCGGTCGAAATGCTTGTCGAAACGCGTGCCGACACCTTGCACCAGCAAGCGCATCGGCTTACCGGGAATCGCCGCGAAACCTTTGACCCGCAGAATGCCATGTTGCACGACGGCCTCAACCAAGGCGTCGAGCAACAGTGCTTCGTCGGCCTGGGGCAGCGAGATGGAAATCGAATCGAAGGCGTCATGATCGTGATCGTCATGGTCGTCACCTTCGTGGTGATCGTGGTGGGTCTTGCGACCGTCGATGTGCAGCTCGGATTCGGCGCCCAGCCCCAACAGGACGCTGATCGGCAACTGCCCCTTGCTGGCTTCGATGACCTTCACCGCGGGCGGCAGTTCTTCGGCGACTTCGGCACGCACAGCAGCGAGTGCATCGGCATCGAGCATGTCGGCCTTGTTGAGGATGACCAGATCGGCGCTGGCCAGTTGATCCGCGAACAGTTCGTGCAGCGGCGATTCATGATCCAGGTTCGGATCGAGCTTGCGTTGGGCATCGACTTGATCGGGGAAAGCGGCGAAGGTTCCGGCAACTACGGCCGGGCTGTCGACCACGGTGATCACCGCATCGACGGTGCAAGCGTTGCGGATTTCCGGCCACTGGAAGGCCTGTACCAAGGGTTTGGGCAGCGCAAGGCCGGAGGTTTCGATGAGGATATGGTCCAGGTCGCCGCGACGGGCCACCAGTTCCTGCATCACCGGGAAGAACTCTTCCTGAACGGTGCAGCACAGGCAACCGTTGGCCAGCTCGTAGACCCGGCCGGTGGCCTCTTCTTCGGTGCAACCGATGGTGCATTGCTTGAGGATTTCGCCGTCGATGCCCAGCTCGCCGAACTCGTTGACGATCACCGCGATGCGACGGCCTTCGGCGTTATCGAGCATGTGACGCAGCAGCGTGGTTTTGCCTGAACCGAGAAAGCCGGTAACGATGGTGACGGGAAGTTTGGCCAGTGTTTTCATGGTTGCCCTCAGGCGCAGCGGCGGGCAAACAGGACGAGAACCGCGCAACCGCCCATCTCGACAGGCCCGCCGTTCGATTCGCCACCGGATCACCCCGCCCGGTTGTAATGAGAATTCTTCGGGCTGTCGGGATAACAGGCCGGTGTTTGAGGCAGGTCTCCTGGCTCACGGCGGCGAATGTGTTGGCATCTTCGCCAGAACACACGCGTTCATGCGCCTTCCCGCTCGCGCAGTGGCTGTGCAATGAACATGACCGTTTACAGTTGCGGGGGCAGCTGTGGCTTGAACCACATTCCCTTCTTAGCGCCGAGACGGCTGGACCCGGATCGGCGAACCTCAAGTGCGCAAGGCTACGCAGTGCCTTGGCGAAGGTCAACGTGCAAACCGGCGTGAACGCAGGACGTCGGTCTGCTACCGATCCCCGTAGGAGTGAGCGTGCTCAACAAAGGGCTCGTACATCCGCGGCAGATGTCGATTCTGGAAGTGAGCCTTCCTGAGCAGGCTCACTCCTACAGCCCGGCTGCGCTAATAGCGCCGGATGACGCGCCATGTGGAATTGACTGCCGCCCTGCTCCGTGGTCTCCTACACACCTTGTTACGGGTGCCCTTCACAGGGTGAAACGGGAAACCGGTGCGTGCAGACCTCGATGTCTGTGCAAGTCCGGCGCTGCCCCCGCAACGGTAAGCGAGCGAAGAGTCAGATCCACTGTGTCGATCAGCGATATGGGAAGGGGATTCTTGTCGGCATGTCCAATGCCCCTCGCAAGCCCGGAGACCGGCCCGACAATGACAACGACACATAACAAACCCGCGGTGGGCGGGCGCTGTTGAGTTCGCTACTGACATGCGTCAGTGGTTGGCTTTGCGCCCTCCCTTCGCCGACATTCCAGAGGGAAGCGCCATGTCGATCAGCACCACCAGCCAGACCACCAGCAACGTCAACACCCAGAGCCAGCGTCTCACCGCCGCCATCAGTGCGATGATTCTCGGCGCGTGCCTGGTCTACTTCGCCGGCTTCTCGCACATCGACGCCGTGCATAACGCTGCGCACGACACCCGTCACAGCTCTGCCTTCCCTTGCCACTGAGACCTGCCGTCATGTTCAAGCGAATCGCTCAAACGGCCGGTTTCACCGGACTGCTCGCCGCCCTGTTGCTCACGCTTTTGCAGAGCTTCTGGGTAGCGCCGTTGATCCTCCAGGCCGAAACCTACGAAAAAGCGCCTACCGTGCAAACCCACGAGCACGCCGAAGGCGCGATGGCCGCTCACGTCCACAACGACGAAGCCTGGGAACCGGAAGACGGCTGGCAGCGCGTACTGTCCACCACCGGCGGCAATCTGGTGGTCGCGGTGGGTTTCGCCCTGATCCTGGCAGCGCTGTACACCCTGCGTACGCCAAGCAACATCCGCCAGGGCGCACTTTGGGGTCTGGCCGGGTTTGCCGTCTTCGTGCTCGCCCCGACCCTGGGGCTGCCGCCGGAGTTGCCAGGCACCGCTGCTGCCGATTTGACTCAACGGCAGATCTGGTGGGTCGGGACCGCAGCCTCTACCGCTGCGGGTTTGGCGCTCATCGTCTTCGCTCATAACTGGCTGCTGAAAGTGTTGGGCGCGGCGATTCTGGTGGTGCCGCATGTGCTGGGTGCGCCTCAGCCGGACGTCCATTCGGCGCTGGCGCCTGAAGCGCTGGAGGCGCAATTCAAGATCGCCTCATTGCTGACCAACGCCGCGTTCTGGGTGGCGATGGGGCTGATCAGCGCCTGGCTGTTCCAACGTTATGAGCCGCGCTCGGCGCAACCTGGCCTGAATCCCGCGCTGTGAATGAAGCGGGTTGCCGACCGACCCTGGTGATCGGCCTCGGGTGCCAGCGCGGCTGCCCGACGTCGGTGCTCCAGGGCCTGATCGAGGTCAGCCTGCGGGAGCATCGATTGACGTTGGCGGATATCACCGCCCTCGCCTCCATCGACATCAAGTCTTCAGAGTCAGGCTTGCTGGAGTTGGCCGAGTATCTAGGGCTGCCTCTTGGCTTCTTCAGCGCTGATGAGCTGGCCGCATTCGAACCGCAATTGAGCCATCGCTCGCAGATCGCCTTTGACAACACGGGTTGTCACGGCGTGGCGGAAAGCGCGGCGCTGGCGATGGCTTCGCGTTTGAGTGGATCGCCGGCGAAGCTGGTGATCGAGCGGCGGAACAGTTCGCGGGCAACGTTTGCGCTGGCTGAGGCGAGGACTGGACGCAGTAATTTGTAGGAGCGCGCTTGCCCGCGAAGAGAATTGCAACGTCCAGCGGATGTGTGTCGTCTGGTACAGAAGCGATTGCGGGCGCTCCTACAGGGTTCGTCGAAACATCGACATTCGGGAGATTGAATGACCGTTTTCTTCATCGGCGCAGGCCCAGGCGATCCAGATCTGATCACGGTCAAGGGCCAACGCCTGATCCGTAGCTGTCCTGTGATCATCTACGCCGGGTCGTTGGTTCCGGAGGCCGTCATCCAGGGCCATCACGCGGTTCAGGTGACCAACAGCGCCGAGCTGCACCTCGAGCAGATCATCGCCTTGATGAAAACCGCTCATGCACAGGGCCAGGATGTGGCGCGCGTGCATTCCGGCGACCCAAGTTTGTACGGCGCCATCGGCGAGCAGATTCGCTGCCTGCGTGATCTCCACATCCCTTTCGAAATCGTCCCCGGCGTCACCGCCACCGCTGCCTGTGCTGCCCTGCTGGGTACTGAACTAACGCTGCCCGACATCTCGCAGAGCGTGATACTGACCCGCTACGCTGACAAAACCGCCATGCCCGAAGGCGAAGAACTCGGCGAATTCGCGCGTCACAAGGCGACCATGGCGATTCACCTGGGGGTAAACCACCTCAGCAAAATCGTCGCCGAACTGATGCCGCATTATGGCGAGGACTGCCCAATTGCCGTGGTCCATCGTGCAAGTTGGCCGGATCAGGACTGGGTCGTCGGGACATTGGCAGACATTGAAGCGAAAGTAGCGGCCAAGGGATTCAGGCGCACCGCGCTGATTCTGGTAGGGCGAGTGCTGGGGAATGATGTGTTCGGTGAATCGTCGCTGTATCGAGCGGGGCATGCGCATGTGTTCAGGCCGTAAAGAACGAAAGTGATTGAGCCTGTAAACACATCGATAAGAGCCCAAGGCACAACCTATAGCAGTCCGGCTTGCCGACGGCCCCGGCTTCCCAGACGCCACCGTCAAGTCACGCTGCTACAGCTTTTTTGCGCGACAGTCCAGACACCGCTGAGCGCGACTTGGGTGCAGGCCGAACGCAGGCGACGCTCCCTGGGCCGATCGGCATGGACGCTGCGAAGCCGCCACCACCCACAAAAAAACCCCGAACACGTCGGGGCTTCTTCGATCCAGGCCGAAACCGCTTAGTAGTAAGCGTTCTCTTTCTGAGTATGGTCAGTCACGTCACGCACACCCGCTAACTCAGGAATACGCTCCAGCAACGTCCGCTCGATGCCTTCCTTGAGCGTCACGTCAGCCTGACCGCAACCCTGGCAACCGCCGCCGAACTGCAGCACGGCGATATTCGCCTCATCTTCCTCGACCACGTCGATCAGCGTCACCTGCCCGCCATGGCTGGCAAGACCGGGGTTGATTTCGGTCTGCAGGTAATAATTGATGCGCTCGTTGATCGGACTGTCGGCATTGACCATCGGCACCTTGGCATTCGGCGCCTTGATCGTCAGCTGACCGCCCATACGATCGGTGGCGTAGTCGACCACGGCGTCATCCAGAAACGCTTCGCTGAACGAATCGATCCAGGCGGTGAAGCTTTTGAGGCCGATGGCCTTGTCTTCCGGCTTCTCTTCGCCCGGCTTGCAGTAGGCGATGCAAGTCTCGGCGTATTGGGTGCCAGGCTGGGTAATAAACACGCGGATGCCGATGCCGGGGGTGTTCTGCTTCTGCAGCAGATCGGCCAGGTAATCGTGGGCGGCATCGGTAATAGTAATAGCGGTCATGAAAATTCCTCGCAGACGTGGGCGCAGTTTACGCCATTCCACAGCAACTGACAAAGTCCTAGTATTTCGCTCAGGTAATACACGACGACAGACTCACTCACGACAGCGCTGCCTCTTCCTTGACCGCCCGCCTGCTGTCCAGCCAGCCCTTCATCCGGCGATACAGGCCCTTCTCGATCCACTCATAACTCAGCCAGGCCCCCAGGGCGATGATCGGCACACACACGGCAAACGCCGCGTAAGGGTTCAGACCGTAGCGTTCGGTCGCCAGCCAGCCGCCGTACAGCACCAGAACGTGCAGCAGGTACACCGAATAAGAGCAATCACCCATGGTTTTCAATAGCCGACTGCCACGCAAGTAAGGCTCGAGGGAAATGCACGCAACCACAATTACAGCGCTGGGCACGCCCCAATGGATGAATCGCAGGTCCGGCTGCAGCTCTTTGATCGTCAGCAACGCGCCACCCACGGCCAGCAGCGGTAGCCACAGGCGCTCGGTGATCCAGCCGCGGCGGTAGATGACGCCAATGCCAATGCCAAGCAGGAATTCATAAACGATATCGTTGGCGTAGAAGCGGCTGATCAAACCGGAACGCCCCAGAACGTCGGTTACGGCGAACAGTGCGGCGGCGATGATGAGCGGGCGCAGACGCTGCTGGAACAAAAACACCATCGAGAAGAGCACGTAAAACAGCATTTCGTAATTCAACGTCCAGCCAACGTTCAACGTCGGGTACAGCCCGTACCCGCCGGGGTTCTCCGACGGGATGAACATCAGTGACAGCATGAAGCTCTGCCAATCCACGACCTGATGAGGCAACAGCGGATGGGCGACCAGAACCAAGAGCCCCATGACCAGGGTGTAAAGCCAATAGGCAGGCACGATCCGGATAATGCGGTTGAGTATGAAGCGGCTGGCGGGAATGTCCTTGTCCACTGTAGACAGGTAGATCACCAGACCGCTGATAACGAAGAAGATGTCGACGCCGACTGCGCCTTTTTCGGTAAAGAACCGGCCGATCGGGCCGCTGGGATGGAAATCGAAAAAAATCTGCATGAAGTGGTGACACACAACGACCCACGCGGCGAGTGCCCGCAGGGCTTGAACCGAAATCAACATCTGCAACCTCTTGCTTACTCTGGTTTGACCCACGACCAGGACCTCAAAAGCCCATACTTGCAGGACGACTCGCAGGTTCGGACTGAGGTTTTGGCAAAAAGGTTCGGCAAGACTGACGGGCTGCATAATGGCTGCACGCCATGTTTTAGAAGGGTTCAGGGGTCTCAGCCAGCATGCATGGGCGTTACGCGGAGTTGAGGATTTCGCAATTAATTATCGAGGGCGGCGATCCTGTAGGCAGCATGGCTTGCCAGCGGCGGCATCGGCAAAATTCCTACCGCTGGCAAGCCGGACTGCTACAAGGGGATCACGGCTTACCCACGACCACGCTTACAAATTCTCATACCGATTCATATCCAACACCCCCGCCTCCTGCGGTTCGGTCTCGCGAATGTACTGGTCCAGGTCATGGAAATACGTCCAGAACAACGGATTGCTGCGACGCACGCCCCAGCGCTGAACGATCCTGTCGAAAGCCTCTCTGTGCTCGTGGGCCTGCTCCATCGCATCGACGAACGCGCTCACTTGGTTGGCCGGGATATTGAAGATGAAGTTCGGGTAGCTGGTCAGCACGCCCGGATAGATCGTCAGCGTGTCTAGGCCCGGCTGATAGCGGTAGGCCTCGCCCAGCAGGAACGCCACGTTACTGTGGGCGCGGTTGCGCAGCATGCTGTAGACGATGCGCTTGCCGCTGCCATCCTGAATACGCAGCATCGTCGCTTCCGGCAACAGATCGATGACACGCAGCCCCGCCGCCGGGCGCGACACCAGGCGACTCAGGGATTGCTCGACATCGCTGAATACCGGCCCCACGCCCTGCCGCGAGCAATAGGCGCCACTGCAGCGGTTGATCGGATCGGGCGCGACGTTGAGCGTGCCGGCGCGCTCGATCAGTTTGCGCTCGAAATCATGCCTGGGGTCTTTCTCGTCCAGCTTGATACCGGTCGGCGTGTCGTTGTCGATGGCCTGGTAATCCAGCCACATCTTCACCTGGCCGCCGTTCTGGTACCAACTGCCCAAGATGTCGTCGCGCTCGTCCGCGGGCATCAGGCGCAGGAAGTTGACTTCGGCGCCGTTGCGGATCAGGTCGAAATACAGGCGCGTCTGCACCTGATGGGAGACGTTGCCGTACACGTCGAAATTGACCACCAACTGATAATAGGTGCGCTCCAGCAGCGGATAATCGAACAGCCAGACGGTGGTCGGCAGATCGCCGATCAGGCCCTTGTTGACCGTGGCGCTGTCGAAGTGGCGGAAGATGGTCAGCAAGGCGTTGTCATTGCCTGCCCACAGCGTTGCCCAGCCCGGCGGCGGCATATGCGCGTAGGCGTCGCTGCGCAGGTCTTCGTATTCGTTGCGCTTGTTGCGGTAGCCGCGCCATACGCTGAGCACACTGCCGACATCGTCGTTCTGGCCCGGCATCGCCAGCAGCGGCGTTGCCTTGCCGCGATACGCCGCATCGGTGATATAGAGGTCGTGGGCAGGCTCCTGGAACAGCGCCCAGAAATGATCGCGGATCACGTCAGTGGCGATCTGACCACGACACACCGGGCCACGAATGAAAGTGCGCACGAAATACTCGGCGTTATCCAGCATGAACTGATAACGCGCGACCGCCGGGATTTGCTTGAAAGTGTCGAAAGGGTTGGCACGACGCTGCGGGCCATACCCCGGTAGCTCGGTGGCGCGCCAGTTGCCGCTGTAAAACAGCTGCTTGACCCGCGCCAGCTTCTGCGGACCCATCGGATAGGTGATGTGGGTTTTGTGGACGATGACGCCCTGCACCGGCATCAGGCGGTAATAGAAGGTGGTGCCCGGATCGTCATCGGGACGGCGGGTGGCGATCAGGTCCACCGGCTGGCCGCTTGGCGTGCGCGAACGCACCCACTGGAAGAAATGCCCCTGCTCGCCATCGGTGAAATAGATGTGCGCCAGAAACAGATGCTCATACAGCCAGCGAGCGACCAGGGCCTCGGTCGAACCAGGGCGGTTGAACAGGTTTTCCCACTCGGTGATCTGCGCTGCCTCGCCCGCGTTCGGCTGCACCGGCGTCTGCTCCACGGGTGCGCCTGCTGCCAGCCAGCTTTGCAGGGTGTTGTATTGCACGTCGGTCAGGCCGGTGACCGCCAGCGGCATACCCTGCCCCGGATGCGCCTTGGCATAGCCTTCGAACTCCTGTGGCAGCGGGCACATGTTCTGGCGATTGAGGCCCAACACAATGTCATCCGGCAATTTGGCGTTAGGCACCAACGGCGTGCTGTGACCGAACTCCAGCATCTTGGCCATCAATGCGGCCTGATTGCTCTGCCCGTCCAGCACCGAATAGAAGCCCTTTTTGCGCCATGCCTCAGGGCGGTTGGCGTCGTAGAAGATCCGCGTCGGCGCAACGGCCTGACTGCGATCGCCCTGGTACACCGGTACTTTGGAAGCACCACGCAACACCCCTTCGCCGCTGCCCAGGTTCAACTGGCAGGCGGCGTCGTTGCAGGCGTGGCAGGCGACGCACTTCTCGGTAAAGATCGGCTGGATGTCGCGACTGTAGGAAACAGGGGAAATGGCAGGCGAAGCAGGAGGCGATTGCGCGAACGCTGCACCGCAAAACAACAGGGCCACAGTCATGGCGAACAAGCGATGCAACATGGAACGAGCGTCCTGAAAATAAAAAACCCGGTAATTCTACCCATGGCGAGCGGCCATTAACATGAACAGAATTCATTTAAAGCTCGTCACGGTTTAAAACGGTACAGGTTTGCTATTATTTCGCTCCTTTGAGCGTCACCATTTTTCCGTTTTTCTTCATCCGGGTAAGCCAATGTCAGATCGCAACGCGCGTCTTCAAGCACTTCGTCAAGCTCTCAAGGAACGCATTCTGATTCTCGATGGCGGCATGGGCACCATGATCCAGAGCTACCGTCTGGAGGAAGAAGACTACCGCGGCAAGCGTTTTGCCGACTGGCCAAGCGACGTCAAGGGTAACAACGACCTGTTGGTGCTGACGCGCCCCGACGTCATTGGCGCGATCGAGAAAGAATACCTGGACGCCGGCGCCGACATTCTCGAAACCAACACCTTCAACGCGACCCAGGTGTCCCAGGCCGACTACGGCATGGAAGCACTGGTCTACGAACTGAACGTCGAAGGTGCGCGACTGGCGCGCAAGGTCGCTGACGCCAAGACCCTCGAAACCCCCGACAAGCCGCGCTTCGTCGCCGGCGTACTCGGCCCGACCAGCCGCACCTGCTCGCTGTCGCCGGACGTCAACAACCCTGGCTATCGCAACGTTACCTTCGACGAACTGGTGAAGAACTACACCGAGGCCACCAAAGGCCTGATCGAAGGTGGCGCGGACCTGATCCTCATCGAAACCATCTTCGACACCCTGAACGCCAAAGCAGCGATCTTCGCCGTGCAGGGTGTGTTTGATGAGATCGGCTTCGAACTGCCGATCATGATTTCCGGGACCATCACCGATGCCTCCGGCCGCACCCTTTCGGGCCAGACCACCGAGGCTTTCTGGAACTCGGTGCGTCACGCCAAGCCGATCTCGGTCGGTCTGAACTGCGCTTTGGGGGCCAGCGACCTGCGGCCGTATCTGGAAGAACTGTCGAACAAGGCCGACACCCAGGTTTCGGCGCACCCCAACGCCGGCCTGCCCAACGAATTCGGTGAATACGACGAGTCGCCTGCCGAAATGGCCAAGGTCGTCGAAGAGTTCGCCCAGAGCGGCTTTCTCAATATCGTCGGGGGCTGCTGCGGTACGACTCCGGCGCATATCAAGGCCATCGCCAACGCCGTCGGCAAGTATCCGCCGCGTACGATCCCGGACATCCCGAAAGCCTGTCGCCTGTCGGGTCTGGAGCCGTTCACCATCGATCGCCAGTCGTTGTTCGTCAACGTCGGCGAGCGCACCAACATCACCGGCTCCGCGCGTTTCGCCCGCCTGATTCGTGAAGACAATTACACCGAAGCCCTGGAAGTCGCTCTGCAGCAGGTCGAAGCTGGGGCCCAGGTGATCGATATCAACATGGACGAGGGCATGCTGGACTCGAAGAAGGCCATGGTGACCTTCCTCAATCTGATCGCCGGCGAGCCGGACATCTCCCGCGTACCGATCATGATCGACTCCTCGAAATGGGAAGTGATCGAAGCCGGCCTCAAGTGCATTCAGGGCAAGGGCATCGTCAACTCGATCAGCATGAAAGAAGGCGTCGAGCAGTTCATCCATCACGCCAGGCTGTGCAAGCGTTACGGCGCCGCCGTCGTGGTCATGGCCTTCGACGAAGCCGGTCAGGCCGACACCGAAGCGCGCAAGAAGGAAATCTGCAAACGCTCCTACGACATTCTGGTCAACGAAGTCGGCTTCCCGCCGGAAGACATCATCTTCGACCCGAACATCTTCGCCATCGCCACCGGCATCGAAGAGCACAACAACTACGCGGTCGACTTCATCAACGCCTGTGCCTACATCCGTGACGAGCTGCCGTATGCACTGACCTCCGGCGGCGTGTCCAACGTGTCGTTCTCGTTCCGTGGTAACAACCCGGTGCGCGAAGCGATCCACTCGGTGTTCCTGCTGCATGCGATTCGCAACGGGCTGACCATGGGTATCGTCAACGCCGGCCAACTGGAGATCTACGACGAGATTCCGGTCAAGCTGCGCGACGCCGTGGAAGACGTGGTGTTGAACCGAAGCGAAGACGGCACCGAGCGTCTGCTGGCGATCGCCGACGAGTTCAAGGGCGACGGCTCGGTCAAGGAAGCGGAAACCGAAGAATGGCGTGGCTGGGAGGTCAACGAGCGTCTCAAGCACGCGCTGGTCAAGGGCATCACCACCCACATCGTCGAAGACACCGAGTTGTCGCGTCAGTCTTTTGCGCGACCGATCGAAGTCATCGAAGGCCCGCTGATGGCTGGCATGAACGTGGTCGGAGACCTGTTCGGCTCGGGCAAGATGTTCCTGCCCCAAGTGGTGAAATCCGCCCGGGTGATGAAACAGGCGGTGGCTCACCTGATACCGTTCATCGAAGCGGAAAAAGGCGACAAGCCGCAAGCCAAGGGCAAGATCCTCATGGCCACGGTCAAGGGTGACGTGCATGACATCGGCAAGAACATCGTCGGCGTGGTACTGGGCTGTAATGGCTACGACATCGTCGATTTAGGCGTGATGGTGCCTGCAGAGAAGATTCTGCAAGTCGCCAAGGATGAAAAATGCGACATCATTGGCCTGTCCGGCCTGATTACTCCGTCGCTGGACGAGATGGTGCATGTCGCTCGCGAAATGCAGCGGCAGAATTTCAGCCTGCCGCTGATGATCGGCGGCGCGACCACGTCCAAAGCCCATACGGCGGTAAAGATCGAACCCAAGTACAGCAACGACGCGGTGATTTACGTCACCGATGCCTCCCGTGCCGTGGGCGTCGCCACGCAGCTGCTGTCCAAGGAATTGAAAGCCGGTTTCATCGAGAAGACCCGCGCCGAGTACGTCGAAGTCCGCGAACGCACCTCAGCCCGCAGCGCCCGCACCGAACGCTTGAGCTACAGTGCCGCCATCGCCAAAAAGCCGCAGTTCGACTGGGCCGCGTACCAGCCCGCCAAACCGACCTTCACCGGGGTCAAGGTGCTGGAAGACATCGACCTGAACGTGCTGGTGGATTACATCGACTGGACGCCGTTCTTCATTTCCTGGGACCTGGCCGGCAAGTACCCGCGCATCCTTACGGATGAAGTGGTGGGTGAAGCGGCGACCTCACTGTTTAACGACGCGCAGGAGCTGCTGCGCAAGCTGATCGACGAGAAGCTGATCCGCAGCCGAGCAGTGTTCGGCTTCTGGCCGGCCAATCAGGTCGACCACGACGACATTCAGCTGTTCGACGACAACGGCCAGCCGCTGGCCAGGCTGCATCATCTGCGTCAACAGATCATCAAGACCGACGGCAAGCCGAACTTCTCGCTGGCCGACTTCGTCGCGCCCAAAGACAGCGGCGTGACCGACTACGTGGGCGGCTTCATCACCACCGCGGGCATTGGCGCCGAAGAAGTGTCCAAGGCCTATCAGGACAAGGGCGACGACTACAACGCGATCATGGTCAAGGCCCTGGCTGATCGTCTTGCCGAAGCCTGCGCCGAATGGCTGCACCAGCAAGTGCGCAAGCACTACTGGGGCTACGCCACCGACGAGCAATTGGACAACGAGGATCTGATCAAGGAGAAATACGTCGGCATCCGCCCTGCTCCCGGTTACCCGGCCTGCCCGGACCATACCGAGAAAGGCGTGCTGTTCGACCTGCTCGATCCGACTCAAGGCGACGGCAAGCCAGGTATCAGCGGGGTGTTCCTGACCGAGCACTACGCGATGTTCCCGGCGGCGGCGGTCAGCGGTTGGTACTTCGCCCACCCACAGGCGCAGTACTTCGCGGTGGGCAAGGTCGACAAGGACCAGGTGGAAAGCTACAACGCCCGCAAAGGTCAGGAAATGCGCGTGACCGAGCGCTGGCTGGCCCCGAACCTTGGTTATGACGAGTAACTGACGCGTAGATCAACGTGCAGGAGCGCGCTTGCTCGCCGATTGCGTAGTGTCAACACCGCATTTTTTCACAGACATTACACATCGCGGGCAAGCGTGCGCCTATAAAAGCTCGCTCGATTTCCGGCTATTTCTTCTTCAGCCCTCCATGTGCGCTGAAGATCGCTTGAAAAGGCAACCGAAGAGCCGCCCCGCGACCCCGACGTCACCAAGCCACCCACCTTCTGGCCGATGCTGCACAGCGTCATGGCCGCGGCGTTCGGCGTGCAAAGCCGTAAGCATCGCGCGCGGCTTCACCCACCGCAAGCCTGCGCATTTCGTGGTCATCGGTATTGTCTTTACCGCTGTGTTCGCCTTGGCGCTGATGGGTATCGTGCAATCGATGCTGGACTTCGCGCTGCGCTGATTCAGGGTTTAGTATTTGCGCTATTGATGACTCACCCAGAACACCCCGGCCCCCACGACGAGAATGATGATGAAAAGGATCGCCCAGGCATCCACGTGGCTGTCGGACTTGGCAACTTTAGGGTGGTGATTTCTCATTGCATCGCCTCTTGTCAGTCTTATTGGTGATGTCTTATGCAGTCTGGTACACAGGAAAGGCGCATGGCCTTGACCCAATCCAAAGTAAAGTCGAGCTTTATCCTTATCACAAGTGGGGTTATGGGGAACTGACGAAGGGCTTAGCACGTTCGGTTCTTTGCTTATATTCAAACATCACTTTTGCGCATATCTTCAAACTGGTAACCTCCCCCGGCTCCGTTAGGGGCTGTGCGACCGTGCGCGCAGATTTGTTCAGCGGCCTGAAATCATCGCGACAACGCATCGCCTGTTTTGGGCCGTCTAAGCAGCAGTGAACCGCCTGAGAACAGGACCACCATGTACGTATACGACGAGTACGATCAGCGGATCGTCGAGGACCGCGTCAAGCAGTTCCGCGACCAGACCCGCCGCTATCTGGCCGGCGAGCTCAGCGAAGAAGAGTTCCGCCCGCTTCGCCTGCAAAACGGCCTCTACATCCAGCGCTTCGCGCCGATGCTGCGCGTGGCTGTGCCTTACGGCCAGCTGACTTCCCGCCAGACCCGCATGCTGGCGAAGATCGCCCGCGATTACGACAAGGGCTACGCGCACATCAGCACCCGCCAGAACGTGCAGTTCAACTGGCCGGCGCTGGAAGATATCCCCGACATCCTCGCTGAACTGGCGACCGTGCAGATGCACGCGATCCAGACCAGCGGTAACTGCCTGCGCAACGTCACCACGGACCAGTTTGCCGGCGTCGCTGCCGATGAGCTGGTTGACCCGCGCCCATGGTGCGAGATCGTGCGTCAGTGGACGACATTCCACCCGGAATTCGCCTACCTGCCGCGCAAGTTCAAGATTGCGATCAACGGTTCCACTTCCGACCGCGCGGCCATCGAAGTTCACGACATCGGTCTTGAGCCGGTGAAGAACGCGGCGGGCGAACTGGGCTTCCGCGTGCTGGTGGGCGGTGGTCTGGGTCGTACTCCGGTCGTCGGCGCATTCATCAATGAGTTCCTGCCCTGGCAGGATCTGCTGAGTTACCTGGACGCGATCCTGCGGGTATACAACCGCTACGGCCGTCGCGACAACAAGTACAAGGCGCGGATCAAGATCCTGGTCAAGGCGCTCACCCCTGAAGTCTTCGCCGAGAAGGTCGAGGCGGAAATGGCCCACCTGCGTGGCGGCCAGACCACCCTGACCGAAGCCGAAGTGCATCGCGTCGCCAAACACTTCGTCGATCCTGAATATAAAGCCCTGCCTGACTACAGCGCACAGCTGGCCCAGTTGGACAAGGAACACCCCGGTTTCGCCCGCTGGCGCACCCGCAACGTCCTGACCCACAAAAAGCCGGGTTATGCGGCTGTGACCCTGTCACTGAAACCGACCGGTGTTGCGCCGGGCGACGTCACTGACAAGCAACTGGACGGCATCGCCGACCTGGCCGAACGCTACAGCTTCGGCCAGTTGCGTACTTCCCACGAACAGAACGTGATCCTGGCCGATGTCGAGCAGAATCAACTGTTCACCTTGTGGGGCGAGCTGCGCGATCAAGGCTTCGCGACGCCGAATATTGGCCTGCTGACCGACATCATCTGCTGCCCTGGCGGTGATTTCTGTTCGCTGGCCAACGCCAAGTCGATCCCGATCGCCGAATCCATCCAGCGCCGTTTCGACGATCTGGACTACCTGTTCGACATCGGTGAACTGGACCTGAACATCTCCGGCTGCATGAACGCCTGCGGCCACCACCACGTCGGCCATATCGGCATTCTGGGCGTGGACAAGAAAGGCGAAGAGTTCTATCAGGTTTCCCTCGGCGGCAGCGCCAGCCGGGATGCAAGCCTGGGCAAGATCCTTGGCCCGTCGTTCGCACAGGACGCCATGCCGGATGTGATCGAGAAGCTGATCAACGTCTACGTCGAAAAACGCACCGAAGACGAGCGCTTCATCGACACGTACCAGCGTATCGGCATCGACCCTTTCAAGGAGCGCGTCTATGCAGCGAATCATTAAGAACAACGAAGTCATCGACGAGACCTGGCACCTGCTGCCCAAGGACACCACCCTGGACGGCCTGTCCAACTGCGACGACCTGATCGTGCCGCTGGCGCTGTGGCGCGACCACGGTCACGCGCTCAAGGCCCGCGATGGCGGCCTGGGCGTCTGGCTGGACAGCGACGAAGAAGCCGAGGAAATCGGGGATGACGCCAATCAGTTCCAGGTCATTGCCCTGAACTTCCCGGCGTTCACCGACGGCCGCAGCTACTCCAACGCGCGTCTGTTGCGTGACCGCTATGGCTTCAAGGGCGAATTGCGAGCGATTGGCGACGTGCTGCGCGACCAGTTGTTCTATCTGCATCGCTGCGGTTTTGATGCCTTCGCGATCCGCGCCGATAAGGACCCGTACGAAGCGCTGGAAAGCCTCAAGGATTTCTCCGTGTCTTATCAGGCTGCTACCGACGAGCCACTGCCGCTGTTTCGTCGTCGTTGACTCGACGCTGATCGATGCGCAACAAAAAAGCCCCGGTTTCGCGAGAAGCCGGGGCTTTTTGTTTGTCGCCGAAAGGTCCCATCGGTATTGAGCATCACCCTTCAAGAACGAGCTTGCTCACGAGCAGGCCTACCTTCACATCAGATACAGAGCTTGGAAATACAGCTTCGTGGGCAAGCTCACTCCCACGGTTTGGACCTCATAAAGCAATCGGCGCCTCACCAAAACCGCTGCTGCGTCAGCTTGCTCCACCACCCTGTCACCAGACGATCCACCGAACCGCTCGCCGCCAGGCCTACGCGCTCCTGCAAACTCTTGCGCTCGGCATAGTGCAGATGGAACACCTCGGCGGTCCTGGCTTTCTCCGACAGGTATTCATCGCTGGTTTTCAGCTCGTCGACCAGTTGCTTGTCCTTGGCCGCCATGCCCAGCCAGACCTCGCCGGTGGCCACTTCATCGATATGCAATTGCGGGCGGTAGCTGGCAACGAAGTTCTTGAACAGCTCGTGGGTGATGTCCAGGTCCTGCTGGAATTTCTCGCGGCCCTTCTCGGTGTTTTCGCCGAACACGGTCAACGTGCGCTTGTACTCACCGGCGGTGAGCACTTCAAAATCGATGTCGTGCTTTTTAAGCAGACGGTTGACGTTGGGCAACTGCGCCACCACCCCGATCGAACCCAGCACGGCAAACGGTGCACTGATGATGCGATTACCGATGCACGCCATCATGTAACCGCCGCTGGCCGCCACTTTGTCGATGCAGATGGTCAGCGGAATGCCCGCCTGACGAATCCGCGCCAGTTGCGAAGAGGCCAGCCCGTAGCTGTGGACCATGCCGCCGCCGCTTTCCAGACGCAGTACCACTTCGTCCTTGTCGGTTGCGAGGGTGAGCAGCGCAGTGATCTCGTGACGCATGCTCTCGGTGGCCGACGCCTTGATGTCACCGTCGAAGTCCAACACATAAACGCGGGGTTTGACGACGGCCTGCTTCTTGTCCTTCTTCAGCTCCTTGGCCTGAGACTTGCGCAAGGCCTTGAGGCGCGCCTTGTCCAGCAGCGAACCCTCCAAACGATCGCGCAGACCCTTGTAGAAATCATTGAGTTTGGTCACGTGCAACTGACCGCCACCGCTCCGGCGACCCCGGCCGCGCATCGACGCGATGACCACCAGCACCACGACAATGGCGATCACCACAGTGACGGTTTTTGCCAGAAAGCTGGCGTAATCGAAAATAAACTCCACAGATGCTCCTTACCTACACGTCAGATCCGAGACAGGATCGCGAATGGACCCAGCATACCGGCGAGCCTTGCGCCGAGCCAGCCGCAGGACTGTCAAAGATCATGACAATCGAGCAATTCAAACAAGCGTATGTTTTTTTATTGACAGACCCAGCACCGTCCTCATAACCTCGCTTCACTTTCAACGTGCCAGGATGACGCGCGAGTGGGCAGCATCTACCTGATAAGACATGGCCAGGCCTCCTTTGGTGCGGACGATTACGATGTCCTGTCGCCGACCGGTTATCGCCAGGCCGAAGTCCTCGGCGCGCACTTGGCGCAACTAGGGCTGAGGTTAGATCGTTGCATCTCGGGCAGCCTGTTTCGCCAGCGCCATACTGCCGAAACAGCGCTGGCCCAGCTGGATGCCGCAGGACTCGCTACGCCTGTGCTGGAAACCGACTCTGCGTTCAACGAATTCGACGCCGAAGCCGTTATCCGAGCCCTGCTTCCGGCCATGCTGCCCGATGAGCCCGAAGCGCTGGAAGTCATGCGTAACGCCGCACAGAACCGCGCAGAATTTCAGCGCCTGTTCGCACTGATCATCGGTCGCTGGCTGGGCGGGCAATATGACACACCGGCGCTGCAGAGCTGGCTGGCGTTCGTCGAGCAGGTTCAGAGTGGCCTCGCACGCATCCTGGACACCGCCGGCCAGAGCGATCGCATCGCCGTGTTCACCTCAGGCGGCACCATTACCGCCCTGCTCCACTTGATCACCCAAATGCCGGCGACCCAGGCGTTCGAACTTAACTGGCAAATTGTTAACACCTCGCTCAACCACTTGAAGTTTCGTGGTCGCGAGGTGTCCCTGGCTTCCTTCAACAGTCTCGCGCATCTGCAACTGATGAAGGCGCCGGAGCTCATCACCTACCGCTGAGCCCGGCCAATCGCACCCGCAAGGTGCCTGCAATCACTCATATGAAAGGATGACACCATGACCTCCGTAGCCGATGCCGTTCAAGCCATGAAAGCCAAGTTCAACCCGGAAGCCGCTGCGGGCCTGGACCTGGTGTTCGGTTTCCGTATCGATGAAACCAAGAATTTCTCCCTGATCGTCAAGGACAAGACCTGCGAGTTACAGGAAGGCGAAAACCCGGACGCACAAGTCACCCTGGTGATGGACGGCGAGACCCTGGAAGGCATCGTCAGCGGCGAAACCGATGGCATGCAGGCGTTCATGGGCGGCAAGCTGCGCGCCGAAGGCGACATGATGCTGGCGATGAAGCTGAGCGACTTGTTCCCGTCGTAAAGCCCAGAGACGCTTTGCTCAGGGGCGCGCCAAGCCGCGATCGCGGTGTGTCGGCTATCCAGATGTCACGGGGAGTCACCCATCGCAGGCAAGCGCGCTGCTACGCATGTCAGTTTGAAAATGCGTCTGACCGAAGCTTCCGGGCTTCGGTTTTTTTGCTCTATGGTTTCTCAACAACGCTGATCAAAGACGCTGATCGCCCTGTAACACGCTCGCCAATAAGGCCTCGTGGCGCTTGTTCGGGCCTGTGGGTGCGCATTAGATTAGCCAATGATCAAGCCCCACCAAAATAAACAGCAGGGATAAGCATGGCGCTAACCGACCAGTCCACGCAGGTTCGATCCGGCGAAGAGCTCGACGCAGCGTTGATCGATCCTTACCTCAAAGCCCGGATTCCCGGCCTGAGCGGCGCCGCACAGATCAGCCAGTTTCCCGGTGGTGCCTCCAACCTCACGTACTTGCTCAAATACCCCGAGCAGGAATTCGTGCTGCGTCGCCCTCCCTTTGGCCACAAAGCCAAAAGTGCCCACGACATGGGCCGCGAATATCGCATTCTCAACCAGTTGCGGGACGCCTTCCCCTATTGCCCCAAAGCCTACGTGCATTGCACCGACGAATCGGTGATCGGCGCCGAGTTCTATGTCATGGAGCGGGTCAAGGGCATCATCCTGCGTTCCGAACTACCGGGCGAGCTGAATTTCGACGCTGAACAAACCCAAGCCCTGTGCAAGAGCTTCATCGACAAACTGGTCGATTTACACCAGGTCGACTACAACGCATGCGGCCTGGGCGATCTGGGCAAGCCCCGAGGCTATGTGGAGCGGCAGATTCGCGGCTGGGCCGAGCGCTACGAAAAGGCCCGTACCCCGGACGCCCCAGGCTGGGAAAAGGTTGCACGCTGGCTCGACGACAACAAGCCTGCCGACCATCCGACCTCGAGCCTGGTGCACAACGATTACCGCTTCGACAACGTCATTCTGGACCCCGAAAATCCGATGCAGATCATCGGCGTACTGGACTGGGAACTCACGACTCTGGGTGATCCGCTGATGGATCTTGGCAACAGCCTGGCGTACTGGATTCAGGCCGACGACCCGGCGCCCGTGCAGTTGATGCGCAGGCAGCCAAGCCACGCGCCGGGCATGCTGACCCGCGAGCAGTTCGTTGCCTATTACGCCGAACGCTCGGGCATTGGCATCGATAACTTCGACTTTTACTACACCTACGGGCTGTTCCGTCTGGCGGGCATCGTCCAGCAGATCTACTACCGGTTCTTCCACGGCCAGACCCAGGACAAGCGCTTCGCCCAGTTCATTCACATGAACAAGTTGCTCGAACACATGGCCTTGCAAGTCATCGACCGCTCAAGCCTGTGACCCCGACACCGATTGCGACAGGATAAGGAAAACAACATGCCCAAGACCCAACTGTTCGACCTCGACGGCAAGATAGCCTTCGTTTCCGGCGCCAGCCGCGGCATCGGCGAAGCCATCGCTAAACTGCTGGCCCTGCAGGGTGCTCATGTCATCGTCTCCAGCCGCAAGATCGAAGGCTGCCAGCAGGTCGCCGACGCGATCGTCGCCGAGGGCGGCAAGGCCACGGCAATAGCCTGCCACATCGGTGAGATGGAGCAGATCAGCGGCGTCTTCGCGAGGATTCGCGAAGAGTTCGGGCGCCTCGACATTCTGGTGAACAACGCGGCGACCAATCCACAGTTCTGCAACGTCCTCGATACCGATCCGGGTGCGTTCCAGAAGACGGTGGACGTCAACATTCGCGGTTACTTCTTCATGTCCGTGGAAGCCGGCAAGCTGATGCGTGAGCACGGCGGCGGCAGCATCATCAACGTGGCGTCGATCAATGGCGTATCGCCTGGCATCTTTCAGGGTATCTACTCGGTGACCAAAGCGGCGGTGATCAACATGACCAAGGTGTTCGCCAAGGAATGCGCACAATTCGGCATTCGCTGCAATGCGCTGCTGCCGGGCCTGACCGACACCAAGTTCGCCTCGGCACTGGTCAGCAACGAGAAGATCCTCAACACCGCACTGGCACAGATTCCGCTCAATCGCGTCGCTGCGCCGAGCGAGATGGCCGGCACCGTGCTGTACCTGGCCAGCGATGCCTCAAGCTACACCACGGGTGTGGCGTTGAATGTAGACGGCGGTTTTTTGTCTTGATTGGCGATGCAGGCTGTCACCGTAGGAGCGCGCTTGCGTGCGAATGCTGGGTATCAAACGACCTCAATGTCACGGATAGACCGCAATCGCGGGCAAGCACGCGCCCATGGATCGATGAAATTGAGGCGAATCTGAGGTTTATTTGATGGAATAAAGTTTCCATCCAGATCACGCAGCGAATACATTTTGCGCACAACAACAATCCCTCAAGGACGCTGCCATGCGCGAGTCTTCGCTTCCGGATCTGGGTGTCGGCTTGATCGGCACCGGTTTCATGGGTCGGGCGCATGCCCTGGCTTTCCAGAATGCCCGCACCACGTTCGATCTTGCGGTCAACCTCAAACTCAGCGCATTGGCCGACGCCGATGCTGCCCGCGCCCAGGAGTGCGCACGCGCCTGGGGTTTCGATCACAGTCACGCCGACTGGCAACAGCTGATCAGCGATCCGACTGTCAATCTGGTCGCGATCACCACGCCCAATCACCTGCACTTCCCTATGGCCATGGCCGCCCTCGAAGCAGGCAAGGCGGTGTATTGCGAAAAACCGCTGGCAGTCAGCCTTGAGCAAGCGCGGGAAATGCACGACGCCGCCCTGAAAGCCGGCGTCGTGACCCGTGTGGGTTACAACTACCTCCATAACCCGATCATCGGCCTGGCTCGAGACATGATCGAAAGCGGCGAGCTGGGTCAGATCGTCAGTTTTCAGGGCGAGTTCAGCGAAGACTTCATGGGCGATCCGCAGGGACCATGGTCCTGGCGGTGCGAACAGGCTCATGCCGGAGGGGCGCTGGCGGACCTGGGCAGTCACCTGCTGTCGATGGCTCGGCATCTGCTGGGTGATATCGAAGCGGTATGCGCCGACTCGCAAACCGTCCACGGCCAGCGCCCGGCATCCGTCGGCAGTCAGGAGCAGCGACGGATCGTCGTCGATGACCAGACCTACGCCCTGCTGCGCTTTGCCAATGGGGCCCGTGGCACTTTCGGCAGCAGCTGGCTCAAGCATGGTTACAAGAACCACTTGAGTTTCGAGATCGGTGGCACCCTGGGTACGCTGTCGTTCGATCAGGAGCGGCTCAACGAGCTGCGTCTGTATCGGGCCGGTGCACCGGGCCGCGATGGCTTCCAACGGATTCAGGCTGGGCCGACGCAGCCGGACTATGCCGCGTTCTGCCCCGCGCCCGGGCATCAACTGGGCTACAACGAGCTCAAGACTCTGGAAGTGCACGGGCTGATTCAGGCGCTGTGTGGCATCAATAGCAAAGGCACGGATTTTGCCGAAGCGCTGCAAGTGGAACGGTTGGCGACGGCGATTCGGGTGGCGGCCACAGAGATGCGCTGGGTGAGGGTGGCCGATATCCAATGCGGCACCCGGGTGTGACGCATTCACTGGCTTGCAGGTAGAATGCCGCGCTTCCGGGCAGCCATTCTGCCTGTCTGCCAAGTAAGCCCTCTGCCATGCCGTTCGAACTCACCGTTGATCCCACCACGCTGGTGGTGCTCGCCCTTGTCGCCTTCGTTGCTGGTTTCATCGATGCCATTGCCGGTGGCGGCGGTCTGTTGACCACCCCTGCTCTGCTCACGGCCGGCCTGCCGCCGCATCTGGTGCTGGGCACCAACAAACTCAGCTCGACCTTCGGCTCTGCCACCGCCGGGTTCACCTTCTACCGACGCAAGCTGTTTCACCCCCGACAATGGACCCGCGCACTGATCGGCACTGCCGTCGGCGCCTTGGTCGGGGCTGTGGTCGCGCATTATCTGCCGGCCGAGCTGCTGAACCAGATGCTCCCGGTGATTGTATTCGGCTGTGGCTTGTACCTGTTGTTCGGCGGCACACCCAAGGCGCCACTGGACATCGACGCGCCGATCAAGCGCAAATGGCAGCTGCCACAAGGTCTGGGGCTGGGCTTTTATGACGGCGTGGCAGGCCCCGGCACGGGTGCATTCTGGACGGTCAGCACACTGCTGATGTACCCGGTCGATCTGGTCAAGGCCAGCGGCGTAGCGCGCAGCATGAATTTCGTCAGCAATGCGGCGGCACTGACGATCTTCGCGATCAATGGCTCGGTGGACTGGGTCATCGGCCTGGCCATGGGTTCGGCGCTGATGGTGGGCGCGTTTCTCGGTGCCAGAACGGCGATTCAGGGCGGCGCCAAATTCATCCGCCCTGTGTTCATCACCGTGGTGCTGGGCTTAACTGTCCGCCTGGCCTGGCAACACTGGTTCCGCTAACCCAAGCCGCTGGGCCAGATACAGGTCGATCAGATAACGCGCAATCGAGCGACTGGCCGGTAACGGCGGCATGTCGTGGACGCTGAACCATTGCGCGTCTTCGATCTCGTCGACCTGAGGCACGATGTCTCCGCTGTCGTATTCAGCGTGAAAGCCCAGCATCATCGAGTGCGGGAACGGCCAGCACTGGCTGCCCTTGTACTGGATGTTCCTGACCCTGACCTGCACCTCCTCCATGACTTCGCGATGCACGCAATCCTCGGCAGACTCGCCCGGCTCGGCGAATCCGGCCAGTGTGCTGTAGACGCCGGTCACGAAACGCGGGGATCGGGCCAGCAGCACCTCGTCGCCACGAGTGATCAGCACGATCATGCTCGGCGAAATGCGTGGATAGGCGCGCAGATCGCAATCCTTGCAGTACATCGCCCGCTCCCCCGGCACCTGCTGCGTCGGCTGACCGCAGCTGCCGCAGAAACGATGCTCGCGCGCCCAGGTGCTGATCTGTGCGGCATACGCGAGTTTCTGAAAGACATCGGCATCTTCCGCCAGCATGAACTGGCGTAAGGTTTGCCAGCTCGTCCCTTCCAGGTCTACCGGGTGCCTGAGCACCTGCACGTAAACCGGCTCGCCATCGAAATGGCCGATCCCGTGCTCACTGAGCAGCGGCAAATCCTGACGCTTGAGCCATTCACGGGGGAACATCACACCGTTGCCGTCCAGCATAAAACCCTGGTCACTATGGACCACGGCCCAGCCGCCAGCTGCCTGGGTATCGAGCACGGCGGTGGTCCAACGCCTGGGGCGCGTCATGACAAAACTCCTCTGGTGAGCGGCCTGCCTCGCTCGACATCCCGGCCCGTCAAGCGGGTCCCGGACATCCGGCGAGGGCAGGCGCCTGCGAAGTGAATTTCGCAGTCAATTATCGAAGACCGGCTTTTGCTTGCCCATGTGGGCCACCATCGCCAGCTTCAGGTCCGCCGATTGCAACATGGCAGCGTTCCAGGTGGCAATGTATTCAAGACCATCATCGACGCTGTGATCGCGCATGTAAGCGATCATGCGCTTGCTGCCGCCGACGGCGATCGGCGATTTTTCAGCGATTTCGCCGGCGATGGCCAACACACCTTCCAGCAATTGCTCATGGCTGGGAAAGGTCCGGTTGACCAGACCGATGCGCAGCGCTTCATCTGCCTTCACGTTGCGACCGGTGTACGCCATTTCCCGCATCATGCCATCGCCAATCAACCGCGGCAGGCGTTGCAGCGTGCCAACATCCGCAGCCATGCCCATATCGATTTCACGGATGGAAAACAGTGCATCGTCGGCCGCGTAGCGCATGTCACAGGCGCTGATCAGGTCGATGGCGCCGCCGATGCAATAGCCCTGAACGGCCGCCAGCACCGGTTTGCTGCAACGGTCGACGACGCTGAAGGATTCCTGCATCTGCAGGACCTTGCGCCGCAACAGTCGCGCGTTACGCCCGACATCCTTGCCCAGCTCGTTGGCCACCGACGCCAGCAGCATCAGGTCGATTCCTGAAGAAAAGTGCTTGCCTGCGCCACTGAGGACCACCACGCGAACTTCATCGGTGTCTTCGACCCATTGGAAGATGTCGATGATTTCGCTCCAGAATGCCGCATTCATGGCATTGATCTTTTCCGGGCGGTTGATTTGCACGTGAGCGATATGGTCGGTCAGCTCGACCTTGAAAGCACTGTAGTCGGACACGGCCTTGATCCTCGAATTGAATAACTTGAATGACATGAATGAGCGGTGGGCGGGTGGAATTCCTTGACGCCGGACTATATCAAGGCGCTCGGACCGCCGCAGGCAACGGTTGCGCCATTTGCCGGACCGCAACACGTCGCACATCCCCCCCGCCATCATCGGGCCATCCAGAAAAACTGAACCGAGAACACTGGCAATGGTCCAGAAACATGGCAGCGAAGAAGTGCAAATAGGCGACATTCGCCGCTGCCCGGGTGACCGATCGAAGACCGGCACCCCATCTTTTTCAGGTCGCAAGAGGGCGGTTCTTGACTACATCAAAAGCGGCAACCAGCATCGTTGGCCTGGACGACATCCTCGCGGGGGGGCTTTCACGTAGTCATGTGTTTCTTCTCGAGGGAGAACCCGGAACCGGCAAGACCACCGTAGCCCTGCAGTTCCTTCTGGCGGGCGCTGCCGCAGGTGAACGAGGCCTGTACATCACGCTTTCCGAAACCGAACGCGAGTTGCGTGACGGTGCACGCTCTCATGGCTGGGAGCTGGATGAACGGATCGAGATATTCGAGCTGACACCGCCTGAGGATCTGCTTAACGCCGAGCACCAGCAGAGCCTGTTGTATTCATCCGACCTCGAACTGGGCGAAGCGACCAAGCAGATCTTCGAGATCGTCGAGCGCGTCAGGCCGACGCGGGTGGTCATCGACAGCCTCTCGGAAATCCGCCTGCTGGCGCAGAGTTCGTTGCGCTACCGGCGTCAGATTCTGGCGATCAAACACTACTTCGCGCGTTACGAGGCCACCGTAATGCTGCTGGACGACCTGACCACCGAGGCCCTGGACAAGACCGTGCACAGCGTCGCCCACGGGGTGATTCGCCTGGAAGAACTGACCCCCGCTTACGGCGCCGAGCGTCGGCGCCTGCGAGTGGTCAAGTATCGCGGGCAGAAGTATCGCGGCGGGTATCACGACTTCAACATCATGGCCGACGGCATTCACGTGTTCCCGCGTCTGGTGGCGGCCGAGCATCGCAACGGCTACCAAAGCACGCAGCTGAGCAGCGACATTCCTGAACTTGACGCCTTGCTTGGCGGCGGTATCGATAGCGGCTCCAGCACCTTGATTCTCGGCCCTGCCGGGACCGGCAAATCGCTGATTGCGCTGGTGTTCGCCGCAGCCGCCGCGGCACGAGGAGAAAAGGTCGGACTGTTCATTTTCGATGAGGAGCTGCGGCTTCTCTTCGAGCGCATGAAGAAGATCGGGATCGACCTCAAGGCATTGCAAGACACAGGCAATCTGCTGATCGAGCAGGTGGACGCCGCGGAGTTGTCCCCGGGCGAGTTTTCGCACCGCGTACGGCACAGCGTGGACCAGAAGCATATCCGCACCGTGGTCATCGACAGTCTCAACGGTTATCAAGCGGCAATGCCGGAAGAGAACGCCCTGGTTCTACACATGCATGAGCTGCTGCTCTACCTCAACCGTCAGGGCGCCTCGACATTCATGACAGTCGCACAGCACGGGCTGGTCGGCGATATGCGCGCCCCGGTGGACATCACCTATCTGGCCGACACCGTGATCCTGTTGCGTTATTTCGAAGCGCTAGGCAAAGTCCGTCGCGCCATCTCCGTCATCAAAAAACGCACAGGGACTCATGAATCGACCATCCGCGAATACCGCATCAGTGGCTCCGGCATGAAAATCGGGGCTCCGCTGGAAGCGTTCCAGGGCGTGCTGCGCGGCGTGCCTCACTATTTTGGCGAGAGCAATCCTTTGTTGCGGGATGAAGACGTGTGAGTACCCCTGGGCAACTGTCGGAACGCGCAATCATCCTGGCCCCACAGGGCCGGGACAGCCAGATCGCCCTGAGAATCCTGCAGGAAGCGGGCTTCCCGGCGCTCATCGCCCACGACCTGGCAGGCCTGTGCAAGGAATTGATTTCCGGCGCAGGCCTTGCCGTCATTGCCGACGAGGCATTGCGCGGGGTCGATCTCAATCCTCTGCTCAACTGGCTGAGCCACCAACCCGCCTGGTCGGATCTGCCGATTGTGCTGCTGACCCACCATGGCCGGCCGGAACAGAACCCGTCGGCGCGGCTGGGCAAGATGCTCGGCAACGTGACGTTTCTCGAGCGTCCGTTTCACCCGGCGACTCTGGTCAGTTTGGTGAGCACCGCCGTACGCGGACGCCGAAGGCAATATGAAGCGCGCAGCCGCATGGAAGACCTCTTCGAAAGCGAGCAACGCCTGCAGCATGCCCTCAAGGCCGGGCGTCTCGGGTCGTGGCAACTGGAAGCCGAATTCCTCGAACTGGATTGCTCGGACATCAGCAAGTCGCATTACGGGCGAGACGAACAGGCGCCCTTCACCTATCACGAGTGGCTGGACGCGGCGCACCCCGCCGATCAGCCACGCATGCAATCGGCGCTGCAACGCAGCCTCGATACGGGCGACGACTTCATTATCGAATTCCGCAACGTATGGCCCGACGGTTCGCTGCACTGGGTGGACATGCGCGCCCGCGCCATTCGTGCGCGCAATGGCCGGGTCAGCCTGCTGGCCGGAGTAACCTCGGACATCACTGAACGCAAGCAGGCCGAGACCCAGCTGCGCCAGCTCAACGAGACTCTCGAGCAGCAGGTCGAGGAGCGCACCTCGCAACTGCGTCAAAACGAAGAAGTGCTGCGTCAGTCGCAGAAAATGGAGGCCGTCGGTCAACTCACCGGCGGTATCGCCCACGACTTCAACAACATGCTTACCGGCATCATCGGCAGCCTGGAGTTGCTCAGGCGCCGCGTGGCCCGTGGTCGTACCGAAGACCTCGACGGGCTGATCGATCTAGGCGTGACCTCAGCCAATCGCGCCGCGGCCCTGACCCATCGCTTGCTGGCGTTTTCCCGTCGTCAGTCGCTGGATTCCAAGCCTGTGGAGATGAACGAGCTGGTCAATTCGATGGGCGAGCTGTTGCATCGCAGCATCAATGAGAGCGTGCGCCTGGACATGTGCCTGGACCCGCAACTTTGGACCGCGGAGGCCGACCCCAACCAGCTGGAAAGCGCCCTGCTCAACCTGGTGCTCAACGCCCGGGACGCGATGCCCGATGGCGGCATGTTGATGATCGAGACCTTCAACCGCAAGCTCGACCGCAGCTTCACCAATGCGTATGAAAACCTGCTGCCCGGTGATTACGTGGTGCTCAGCGTCACCGACACCGGCTGCGGTATGCCAGAGAACGTCATCAATCGTGCCTTCGATCCGTTTTTCACCACCAAGCCGATCGGTCAGGGCACGGGACTCGGGCTATCGATGATCTACGGTTTCACCAAACAGTCCCATGGCCACGTTTCCATTGAAAGCCAAGTGGGTCACGGCACCACCGTGCAATTGTTCCTGCCGCGCTTCCATGGCGACAAGGACGAGGAAGATACCAGCCTGGACCGCCAGACCATTGAAGCCCGCGACGGCGAGACCATCCTGATCGTCGAAGATGACCCGGCCGTGCGCGCGCTGGTCAGCCAGGTGCTGAGCGAGTTGGGTTACGCGTATCTGGAGGCTGGCGATGCGGTGGGCGCGGTGCCGATTCTCGAATCGGGACAGCGTATCGATCTGATGATCAGCGACGTTGGTCTGCCCGGCATGAACGGACGCCAACTGGCGGAAATCGGGCGGCAACTGCGCCCGGAACTGAGGGTGCTGTTCATCACCGGCTACGCGGAAAACGCCGCCACCCGTGCGGGGTTCCTGGACGAGGGGATGCAGATGATCACCAAGCCATTCGCCTTCGATCAGTTGACCGCCAAGGTAAGAGAGATGATTGAGGGGTGAGGCGCAGGCCCTAAACCTGCAGCAGCGCGCTGCCCGCGATTGCGACGGGTCAGTCAGGACGAGGTCATCTGGCCTGACTCATTGCGGACAAACGCGCTCCTACCGTTGAAAGATGCAATCAGTTCAACAAACTCTGAATCTTCGAATGCAGGGTTTCCATCGCGAATGGCTTGGCCAGAATCGGCGCCTTGCGAGCGATCGGGCTACCGGATTCAACGATCTCTGCCGGGTAACCACTGATGAAAATGACTTTCAGCTCCGGTCGCAGCTTGACGGCAGGTTCGGCGATCATCACCCCCGACACGCCACCCGGCAGGCGGTAGTCGGTGATCATCAGGTCCAGATGCGGCTTGGTGGCGAGAATTTCGAAAGCCTGCTCGCCGTTCTCCGCCTGCAACACCCGATAACCCTCCCCCGACAGATAGTCGGACAGCAGCATCAGAATCAGCGGCTCGTCTTCGACGATCAGTACGACATTTTCAGCATCAGAGCTCATGGGAACGCCTTCAATCTTATAAATAGCTGCCATTACGACCATGGCCCGCTCTAGAGGTTGCGCAGATAAATCAGATATTTACTCAGGCGGTCGAGGCGGATTGAACAACGTCTTCGCACGTATTAAACAGAGCGCTCTGGCCCGCGACTGGCGGGCCACATTGGCCCTCAAAGCGGCAGGCTGACGCGAAACAGCGAGCCGCAGCCCTCTTCGCTTTCCACCGTGATCGAGCCACCGTGGGCCGAGACGATCTGATCGGAAATAAACAGCCCCAGGCCCAGGCCCGAAACCGCATGGCTGGCCGATACGCGCTCGAATTGCTGGAAGATGCGCTTCTGGTTTTCGGCGCTGATACCGATGCCCTGATCCCTGACTTCAACGCGCGCTTCGTTCCCTTCGCTGTAAACCCGCACCTCGATGGGCTTATGCGCGCCATAGCGCAAGGCGTTGGTCAAAAGGTTCGCCATCACCTGCTCGATGCGGAATTCATCCCAGACACCGATCACAGGCTCGCGGGCATGCAGGGTCACTACGCTTTCAGCAGCGGCGATCTGCGCGGCATAGCTTTCCACCAGATTGGCCACAAGCTCCGACAGGTCGAACGCGCTGGTGCGGATCGACAGTTTGCCGGTGCGAATACGTGATACGTCCAGCATGTCTTCGATCAGGCGAATCAGGCTCTGGATCTGTCGCTCGTCACGCTCGACCATGGCCTTGAGCTTGTCCATGGTGAACGCCGAAGTATTGTTCTTGGCCAGGTGCAACTTGCGCAGTTGGGTTTCCAGGATCAGACCGTTGAGCGGCGTGCGCACCTCGTGGGACACGATGGACATGAAGTCATCGCGCATGCGGATCGCGTGTTCCAGCTCGTTTTGCGTGGACTTGAGTTCACGCAGCAGCGCTTCCTGCTCCTGACGGCTGAGTTCCAGCTCCTCGACCTGCTGTTTCATGGCCTTGCGCTGGCGATACAGGTCGACGAACACGTTGACCTTGCTCTTCACCGCATGGATATCCAGCGGCTTGTGCAGAAAGTCCACCGCGCCGCTTTCGTAGCCCTTGAATGCGTAGTTCAGCTCACGCCCGGCGGCGCTGACGAAGACGATCGGAATGTTCTTGGTCTTCTCGGTGCCGCGCATCATCTCGGCCAGCTCAAAGCCGTTCATGCCCGGCATCTGCACGTCGAGGATCGCCATGGCGAACTCATGTTCCAGCAACAGCGACAACGCTTCATCGGCCGACAGCGCTTTGTATACCTGACGGTCTTCGCGCTTGATCAACGCTTCAAGGGCCAGCAGGTTTTCCGGCAGATCGTCGACGATCAGCAATTTGGCTTTTATTTCACTCAGCATGCAATTCGTTCCAGCTCGACAAGCAATAGGGCAATGTCGGGCAAAGGCAGGAGAAAGTCCGGTGTGTGCAGGGCCAGTGCAGCTTCGGGCATGGTACGCGCCAATGCCTGGGCCGGGTCCTGGACCACGGTAAGACCGCCGTATTCCTTGATGCGCGCCGTTCCCTTGGCACCATCATTGTTAGCACCGGTCAACAGCACCCCGGCAAGCTTTGCTCCATAAGCGTCGGCGGCAGATTCAAAGAGGATGTCGATGCTGGGGCGCGAGTGGTAAACCCGTTCCTCCTGACTGAACGACAGCGTCAGATCGGCCTCCACCGACAGGTGATAACCTGGCGCGGCGAAATACAGCGTGCCGGGCGCGATCACTTCCTTGTCGTCCGCTTCTTTCACCGGAATCGCCAGGTGCGAGTTGAACACATCCGCCAAATGACTGCGACGCTCATCGGGCAGGTGCAGCACTGCGATGATCGGCAACCTAAAACCCCTGCGTAACGGTTTGAAAATCTTCAACAACGCTTCGACGCCGCCCGCAGAAGCGCCGACGACGATCGCAGCGACCTTCGGTAACGCGGGCAGGTCCGGCTCGGTACCGGAAAAGGTCGTTCTCATGATTTACGATAGATCCGCTCTTGCTTGACCAAAGGTTCGAAGCGGTCCTTGAAGGCGGAAAACTCCAGGGTTTCCTTACTGCCGAGCACCAGAAATCCGCGGTGACACAATGACTCGTGAAACAGACCGAACGCCCGGTCCTGCAGCTTTTTGTTGAAGTAGATCAGCACATTGCGGCAGGAAATCAGGTGGGTTTCGGAAAACACGCTGTCGGTGGCCAGGCTATGGTCGGCAAAGGTGACATTCTCGCTCAGCGACTTGTCGAAAATCGCGTAGTCATAGGCGGCCGTGTAGTACTCGGAAAACAGCCGCTTACCGCCCGCCTTCAGGTAGTTTTCGTTGTAGCCGCGAATGTTCTCCATTGAGAAAATCCCCTGTTTGGCCTTCTCCAGCGAAGTTGGATTGATGTCGGTGGCGTAGATGATCGTGCGCTCCAGCAGCCCTTCTTCACGCAGCAGAATCGCCATCGAGTAGACCTCCTCGCCCGTGCTGCATCCGGCTATCCAGATCTTCAGCGAGGGGTAAGTCTTGAGCAGCGGCACCACTTCCTGACGAATCGCCAGAAAGTGCGACGGGTCGCGAAACATCTCGCTGACCGGAATCGTCAGGAACTGCAACAGCTGCATGAACGCCGATGGATCGTGCAGCACGCGCTCCTGCAGCGCGGAGATGGTTTTCAACTCGAACTGACGCAGCGCATGAGCAACGCGCCGTTTTACCGACGCGCCCGAGTAATCGCGAAAATCATAGCTGTACTTCAGGTAAATCGCCTCGATCAACAAGCGCAATTCGATCTCGGTGTCTCGCTCATGGGCCATCAGTAAAACCTGGTGCTTCTATAAGGGTGGTCAATTGATCCGATCCATTCAGATACGTTCCATTTTTGGCAGCCACACACGAATCAACGAGAACAGCCGGTCGAGGTCGATAGGCTTGGCCAGATAATCGTTGGAACCGGCCTGCAGGCAGCGCTCCTGATCGTCTTTCATGGCTTTGGCCGTCACTGCAATGATCGGCAGTTTGCGCCAGCGAGGGTCCTTGCGGATCTGCGCGGTGGCTTCGAAGCCGTCCATTTCCGGCATCATCACGTCCATCAGCACCAGGTCGATGTCTTCGACGGTATTGAGCTTTTCGATGGCTTCCAAACCATTGCGACCGACTTCGACGATCGCGCCCTTGTGCTCCAGCGCGCTGGTCAGGGCGAAGATGTTACGCACATCGTCGTCGACCACGAGAATCTTGCGCCCCTCGAACACGCGATCGCGGCTGCGCGCGGTCTTGAGCATCTTCTGCCGCTCGTTCGACAGCTGCGATTCGACCTTGTGCAGGAACAGGGTCACTTCGTCGAGCAGCCGCTCCGGCGAGCGCGCGCCCTTGATGATGATGGTGCGCGAGTACTTCAGCAGTTCGGCTTCTTCATCGCGGGTCAGGTTGCGGCCGGTGTAGACGATGACCGGCGGGAACGCGCAGATTTCGTCGGTGGACATGCGCTTGAGCAGGTCGTTGCCGAGCATGTCCGGCAGTTTCAGGTCGATGATCATGCAGTCGTAAGCGTTGTCGCGTAGCAGCTCGAGAGCATCCTGAGCAAAGCCCACCGCAGTGATTTCGATGTCATCGTCGCCGATCAGGCGCGCGATGCTGTCGCGCTGCAAGGCGTCGTCCTCGACCAGCAGGACGCGCTTCACTTTCTGCGTAAGCTTGGCCTCCAGTCGAGCGAATACGTCCTTGAGCTCTTCGCGGGTGGTCGGTTTGACCGCGTAACCGATCGCGCCCATCTGCAAGGCGGCCTCCTGACGATCCTCCACGGAAATGACGTGGACCGGGATATGCCGGGTGGAGGGCATCTCTTTGAGGCGCTGCAGCACGGTCAGGCCGGAATGGTCGGGAAGACGCATGTCCAGCAGGACAGCATCAGGCACGAAGTTCGTCGCCAGATCGAAACCTTCGTCGGCTGCATGGGCGACCAGGCAGTGATAGCCAAGCTCATGAGCCAGGTCATAGAGGATATGGGCGAAGCGCACTTCGTCCTCGATCACCAGGATGCAGCGTTTGGTGAACGGCGTCTTGTCACGATCATCGGCAAAGCGCGGGACGGGCTCGCTGACCTGGGCAGGTCTGGCGGCGATCACCGGCGCGGCAACCGGCGCCGGAGACGGGGCTGCCGCAGCCTGAGCGACCACCGGCAGCTCTTGCCCGAACGGCGCCGGTTCGACGTATTCTTCCGGCAGCACCAAGGTAAAGATGCTGCCCTGCCCTTGCGCGCTGGTGACTGAAATCGAACCGCCCAACAGGCGCGCCAGGTCGCGGGAAATCGACAGTCCCAGCCCGGTGCCACCGTAGCGCCGGTTGGTGGTGCCGTCGGCCTGACGGAACGCTTCGAAAATGCTCTCTTGCTGATCCTCGGAAATGCCGATCCCCGAGTCGCGCACGGTAAAGGCGATGCCCTCGCCGGGCTGCCGCGAGACCGTAAGACTGACCGAGCCGCTTTCGGTGAACTTGACGGCGTTGGACAACAGGTTCTTGAGAATCTGCTCCAGGCGCTGGCGGTCGGTATACAGCGATACCGGCGTCCCGGGTTGAACCTCGACCGTAAACTCCAGCTGTTTGTCGGCGGCCAGGGGCTGGAAGGTCATTCGCAGGCTGTCAACCAGACGGCTGACGCTGCTGTTTTCCGGGCGCATGTCCAGCTTGCCGGCCTCGACCTTGGAGATGTCGAGAATGTCGTTGATCAGGTTGAGCAAATCGTTGCCGGCCGAATAGATCGACTCGGCAAACGTCACCTGCTCGGAGGTCAGGTTGTCTTGTGGATTCTCGGCCAACAGCTTGGCCAGAATCAGCGAGCTGTTCAGCGGCGTGCGTAGCTCGTGGGACATGTTGGCGAGGAATTCGGACTTGTACTTGCTCGAGCGCTGCAGCTCGTCTGCCCGTGCTTCCAGCTCGACCTGAGCGATATTGAGCTCTTCATTGTTGCGGTCCAGTGCGTCGCGCTGGTCGGCCAGCGCCTTGCTCTGCTCGGCCAGTTGCTCGTTGGTCTGCTCCAGCTCAGCCTGCTGGGTTTCCAGATACGCCTGAGACTCCTTGAGAATCCGCGACTGCTCTTCGAGCTCTTCGTTGGCGGTGCGCAGTTCTTCCTGTTGAACCTGCAGCTCTTCGTTGAGTTGCTGGGTCTCGGCCAGGACTTCCTGAAGGCGTTGGCGATAGCGCGCGGCTTCGATGGAGGTGCCGACGTTCTCGGCCACCAGCTCGAGGAACTCGACATCACGCTCGGTCAACTCGCGCAGGAAACCCAGCTCGACGACGCCATTGACCTGATCGTCATTGCTGGTCGGCACTACGATCACGCTGCGCGGCGAGCCGTCGCCGAGGCCCGACGAGACCTTGAAATAGTCCATGGGGACATCGTTGAGGGTAATGATCTCATCCTGCTCGGCGGCCTTGCCAACCACGCCTTCGCCACTATAAATCGACTGTTCCTGGAGTTCCTGCTGGCGCGAGAAGCCGTAGGATGCCACGCGCATCAGGCCGCCGTGCTCCTGGCGTACATACACGGCAGCGACCACCGCCCCCAGATATTGGGCGAAGAACTGCAGCACGTTACGACCCAGCAGATTCAGCGTCAGTTGCCCGATCACCTGTTCGGCCAGCTCGCTCTGGCCGTTACGCAGCCAGGCCACATGGGCCAGGCGATCGGCATCTTCCTGCTGCGCCTTGAGGTTGGCGGCGTACGTGCTGGACAGCGCCTTCATGTCGCGACGGCCGACCCAGGCCAGAATGCCACTGACGATCACGATGAATACGATATACAGGGTCACCGAAACCACGGTGGTATGCGTGACGTCGGTATTGCGGGTCAGACGCAACTGATGCTCGATGTTCGCTGCTTGATCGTACTGATCGCGAATTTCATCGGTCAGGCGCTTGCCCCGGCGATTCTGAATCGGCGTCGCATAGTCACCACCGGAACGCCGTAGGGTGATCATCTCCTGGGCGAACTGATTCCACGATTCCTGCATTGTCGCCAGACGCTTGAAGCGATCGACCTGGTCGGGGTTGTCTGCGACCAGTTCCTCAAGGGCCTTCAGCTCGGCGATGATGCCCGGTTTGGCAACTTCGTAGGGGTCGAGAAAATGCTCGTCACCGGTCAGCAGAAAACCGCGCATGCCGGTTTCCATGTCCACCGAAAGCTTCAACGAGCGGTTGATGTTATTGATGACCCGGTCGGTGTGCTCGACCCACTGGATCACCGACAGCAGATAGCTGATCAGAATAACGAAGAATGCAGCACTGAGAACGCCGACCGCCAAGGGTAAACTGACGTTGCGGCTCAGAAGTTTGCGGAAACGTTGCTCATCGACGGCAGAGGTTTGGATCATCGCAAAGGGCCCAGGGTGGATTCGGCTAAACCACGGAGTTTGCCGTAAAGCTCAGGAAAAAACTCCAGCTTCTGACATATACGGCTGAATTTTCAGACTTTAGTCATGGACCAAACGCAGGCGCACTATACGTTCGAGTGGTTCGCCGCCTCGACTACACTCAATTGAATTGTGTTTTTGAAGCCTGGAAGTTGTCACAATCACCTGCTTAATTTTTTAGCAGATCGGGTGAACCGTGCCCGTTCCGGATTTCGTCCATTTGAAGGAAATTTTCATGTCCGACCCAACCAGCACGATTCTGGTGGTGGAAGATGACAGCATCGTCCGGATGCTGATCGTCGACGTCCTTGAGGAGCTCGAGTATCAGGTACTCGAAGCCGCAGATGGCGGCGAGGCTTTGGCTTTTTTGCAGGACGCTGGCAAAACGATCGATTTGATGATGACCGACAAGGGGCTGCCGGACATGGATGGCCTCCAATTGGCAAAGAAAGCTGCCGAGTTGCGTCCTGCGCTGCCGATTCTGTTCGCCAGCGGCTACGCCGAAAATATCGATGTGCCTGCCGGCATGCATTTGATTGGCAAGCCGTTTTCCATCGATCAGTTGCGTGACAAGGTCAATAGCATTCTTGGCAAGTGAAGCGGCGCGTCACGTTCATGTTCTGATCATCGGTTATGTGTGGCCGGAGCCCCGGTCATCGGCGGCCAGCGGCCACATCATGCAATTGATCGACTGTTTTCTCGAACAGGGCTGGCAGATCACCTTCGCCAGCGCCGCCAGTGAAGGCGAACGCCGGGCCGACCTCAAGGTGCTGGGCATCAGCGAAGTGGCCATCGAGCTGAACAGCAACAGTTTCGACACTTTCATCAGTGAGTTGCGACCTGATGTGGTGCTGTTCGATCAATTCCTGATGGAAGAACAATTTGGCTGGCGCGTGGAGAAACATGCCCCACATGCGCTGCGGGTGCTGGAATCCTGCGATCTGCAGAGCCTGCGGCACAGCCGGCACCAACTCCTCAAAGATATGCTCAAGGAGGGCAGCGAGTGCTACGACGCGCTGTTCGCGGCTCCCGAGGCGACGTTGTTCAAGCGCATGGCGGTGACGGATCTCGCTCAGCGAGAGGTGGCGTCGTTCTATCGCTGTGATCTGAGCCTGGTGGTGTCAGACGTCGAAATCGAGTTCCTGACTCGGTACTTCCGAGTGCCCGATACGCTGCAGCATTGGTGCCCGTTGATGCTGCGCGACATTCCTGACAGCGCAAAAGCCTTCGACGAACGTGCGCATTTCCTGACCATTGGCAACTTTCGGCACGCGCCGAACTGGGATGCGGTGCTGTGGCTGAAAAACACCCTGTGGCCGATGATTCGCCAACAGTTGCCTGACGCGCAGTTGCACGTCTACGGCGCCTATACCCCGCCCAAGGCGACGGCGCTACACAAACCGGTTCAGGGCTTTCATATCATGGACTGGGCTGAGGATGCGTTTGAAGTGATGTCGCGTGCCCGGGTTTCATTGGCGCCGCTGCGTTTCGGTGCAGGGATCAAGGGCAAAGTGATGGATGCGATGGCCTGCGGCACGCCGACGGTGACCACGCCTGTCGGCGCTGAAGCCATGCACGGTGATCTGCCGTTTCCCGGTGCCATTGCCAGTGATGCACAAGGATTGGCGGACGCTGCGGTGCGGCTTTATGAGGATCAGGCGCTGTGGAAAGCGGCGCAGTCTGCGGGCTGGAAGGTGCTGCGAGCGCGGTTCAGCCATGAGCAGCATTGCGCGACGCTGATTGGGCGCATTCGTGAGTTGCTTGCTGATTTGCCAGCTCATCGGGCAGCGAATTTTACCGGGGCGATGCTTCGTCATCATCAGCACAAGAGCACGCAGTACATGTCCCAGTGGATCGAGGCCAAGAACAGGAATGCTTGAGTTGTTTTGAGGATTTGGGCTATCGGATTGAGGGTATACCGTTGCCCTCCAAGAGCCCTCAACCCACAGCACGACGCAACAGATAGGTATCCATGACCCAGCCCTTCTGCGCCCGCGCCGCCTCACGAGCTCGTTTGATTCGCTCGCTGACTTCCTTCAAAGGTCCTGAAATCAGGATCTCGTCAGCCGTGCCCAGATAGGCTCCCCAGTAAATATACAAATCCTGCTCAGCGAACCGGTCGAACGTGCAATGAGCGTCGAGCATCACCACCACATTCTCGATATCCGCACCCTGCTCCAGCGCCAGGCGTCGCCCCGTCGTAATCTGAATCGGCTCGCCAATGCGATTTAACGCAATACGATGCTGCGCCACCAACGCCTGCACGCTGGTGATACCCGGAATGACCTCATACTCGAATACCTCCCGCTCCCGCGCCAATACGCGATCGAGAATGCGCAGCGTACTGTCATACAGCGCCGGATCGCCCCAGACCAGGAACCCGCCTGCCTCACCGTCCCGCACCTCATTGGCTATCAGTTGCTCGAACAACACCGCACGCTGCTCGTGCCAGTGCTCGATGCCGCTCTGATATGACTGCGGATCGTCTTCGCGTCGGGGATCGCTTACCTGCACCAAGCGGTAATCCTCGCCCTCGATATAACGTTCACAAATCTCCCGACGCAAGCGCAGCAGATCATCATCGGCGTACCCCTTGTCGAGGATGAAAAACACCTTCGCGCGGTTCAACGCCTTGATTGCCTGGACCGTGATCTGTTCGGGATTGCCGGCGCCGATGCCGATGACAAGGATTTTTTTCATGAGAACGATTCTTCAACAAAAGCGTTGCCAACGCTATTCATGCAGCTGCGCAATGCCGCAGTGGCCAGCAATCCCGACCGGCAACTGTAGCGCTGATCGATTTTGACGCGAGCGTCAAGGAACTCACGCAGGCTGGCAGGGCTGTCACACCATAGGCCCAATCAGGATCGTTGTGCAGAACCACGAGTAATTTCATGATGGCTTCGTTCAACCACCAGTGAGTGACGTCGATTTTGTCCGAGCCGATGTAACACCGCCGAAAAATAGTGCACATTACCCCTCACGCCACTCTCCAAACCCGGCAACAGCATGATCAAAACAATAAAAGGCACCGACCCCTCCTACGAGTTGATGGACGATCACAACGGTCTGTCGATCATCTACCGCGAACATGGCTTTCCCTGCCCGCTGGTGCGCTGGCATTTCCACAAGGAATACGAGCTGCACCTGATCGTCGCCAGTTCCGGCAAGGTGTTCGTCGGTGATTACATCGGTAACTTCTATCCGGGCACGTTGTTCCTCACTGGCCCCAACCTGCCGCATAACTGGATCAGCCAGGTCGAGGAAGACGAGGTCGTGCCCAAGCGCGACATGTTGGTGAATTTCACCGAGGAGCTGTTGGAAAGCGGCAACCAGGTGTTCGCCGAGCTGAAGAGCTTGGCCCCGCTGCTGGAGCGGGCGCAATACGGCATCGAGTTTCGCTGTAAGCGCACCATCCGCCAGGCCATGAAGCTGATGCAGAAGATTGCCGATTCCAGCGGTATGACCCGCCTCGGGCATTTTTTCATTCTGTTCGAGCTGCTGGCGGCCAGCGATGATTACCAACTGTTGTCGGGGACGACGGCGTCGCAGCTGTCGGACGATCATGCGGTCGAACGTACCAACAAGGCGGTGGACTATATCTTCACTCACTACGCGCGGGAACTGCCGCTGGAGGAAGTGGCCGATTACCTGGGCATGAAACCCACGTATTTTTCGCGCGTGTTCAAGCAGGCCACCGGGCGCTGCTTCGTCGAGTTCGTCAATCGTCTGCGCATCAGCAAGTCCTGCGAGTTGCTGGCCGATGGTGACAAGCCCGTGACGGATGTCTGTTTCGAGTCCGGTTTCAATAACATTTCCAACTTCAACCGGCGCTTTCAAAAGCTCAAAGGCATGACGCCCTCTCACTATCGGCGTCTGGCCGTACAGCGCCTGACCGAACAAAACCTGTACTGATTCGCCCCCTCCCCGCTTCCATCTACTACGCTGGAACTGCGCCGCAGCCTGCCGGAACGCAGTTTTGGTGCGTCGCCAGCTGAACTCCGAGTGCAAGAAAGTATCAGTTCAAGTGTGCCGCAGGATTTGTCATCGCCGGTGCGGACCGTTGTAATCAACTGACATTCTTCCTGGTCTTTGGAAGGAACAAAAACAATAACCAAGCTTCTGTCGCCCCCCGGCGAAGAAGAGGAGTGATAAATGAAGACCTCTGCAAAAGTTCTCCTTGCTGGAACCTGTCTGACCCTCACCCTGACCCTCTGCAACAGCGCCAGTGCAGGCGACGTGACCATCGCCACCGTCAACAACAGCGACATGATCCGCATGCAGCGGCTGTCCAAGACCTTCGAAGAACAGCATCCCGATATCAAACTCAAGTGGGTCGTCCTGGAAGAGAACGTCCTGCGCCAGCGCCTGACCACGGACATCGCCACCAAGGGCGGTCAGTTCGATGTGCTGACCATCGGCATGTACGAAGCCTCACTCTGGGGCGCCAAGGGCTGGCTGAAAGAAATGGACAACCTGCCAGCGTCCTACGCGCTGGACGACGTGTTCCCTTCGGTGCGTGATGGCCTGTCGGTCGATGGCAAGCTGTTCGCCCTGCCTTTCTACGCCGAAAGCTCGATCACCTATTATCGCAAGGACCTGTTCCAGGCCGCCGGGCTGACCATGCCGGAGCGTCCGACCTGGACCCAGATCTCCGAATTTGCCGACAAACTCACCGACAAATCCAAAGAACAGTACGGCATTTGCCTGCGCGGCAAGGCCGGCTGGGGTGAGAACATGGCGCTGATCAGCACCGTGGCCAACTCCTTCGGCGCGCGCTGGTTCGACGAACAGTGGAAACCACAGTTCGACCAGCCAGAATGGAAGGATGCGCTGAACTTCTACGTCAACGTGATGAAAAAAGACGGCCCTCCCGGCGCATCTAGCAACGGCTTCAACGAAAACCTGGCGCTGTTCAACAGCGGCAAGTGCGCCATCTGGGTTGACGCCAGCGTCGCCGGTTCCTTCGTCACAGACAAGTCTCAGAGCAAAGTCGCCGACAGCGTAGGCTTCACTTACGCTCCGCACGAAGTCACTGATAAAGGTTCGGCGTGGCTGTATTCGTGGGCTTTGGCGATTCCGACCAGCGCCAAGAACGACAAGGACGCTCGCGCCTTCACCGAGTGGGCGACCTCCAAGGAGTACGCCGCCCTGGTCGCCAAGACTGATGGGGTGTCCAACGTACCGCCTGGCACTCGCGCCTCGACCTACACCGACGAGTACAAGAAGGCAGCGCCGTTTGCCAACATCACCCTGGAATCGCTCAAGGCCGTTACGCCCAAGGCGCCGACCCTCAAGCCAGTGCCTTACGTGGGCATCCAGTTGGTGACCATCCCTGAGTTCCAGCAGATCGGCACCAACGTGGGTCAGCAGTTCTCTGCAGCCCTGGTCGGCTCTACCACGGTCGATGCAGCACTGACTCAGGCGCAAAGCGCAACCGTGCGCGACATGAAGCGTGCGGGTTACCCGAAAAAGGGTTGATCCCGTTCGTTTTAAGGCAGCAGACGGCTCCCCGCCGCTGCTGCCCCGCTTACGCTCTTGCCCCGGTTCGGAGTCATCATGAACACCTCAACCATTACCCCTCGTGCGGCTTCGGCCGACGATAACGACCATCAGAAGAAAGGCAGTGTCACCAAGCCCGGCTGGTTTCTGGTCAGCCCTTCGGTGCTGTTGTTGCTGGTCTGGATGGTCGTCCCGCTGGGCATGACCATCTATTTCTCGCTGATTCGCTACAACCTGCTCAATCCGGGCGAGAACGAATTCGTTGGCCTTGAGAACTTCGAATACTTCGTCACCGACTCGGGCTTCTTCCCCGGCGCCATGAATACCCTGTTACTGGTCGGCAGCGTGCTGGCCATCAGCGTGATCCTGGGTGTATTGATTTCCGCCCTGCTGGAAGCCAGTGAATTCCTCGGTCGCGGTATCGTCCGCGTCTTACTGATTTCGCCGTTCTTTATCATGCCCACCGTGAGTGCGCTGATCTGGAAGAACCTGCTTTTCCATCCGGTGTCCGGGATCCTCGCCTCGGTGTGGAAACTGTTCGGCGCCCAGCCCATCGACTGGCTGGCCAATTACCCGATGCTGTCGATCATCATCATCGTTTCCTGGCAATGGCTGCCGTTCGCGATCCTGATTCTGATGACCGCCATGCAGTCGCTGGACCAGGAACAGAAAGAAGCCGCGCGTCTGGACGGCGCCGGCCCCATCGCGATCTTCTGGCACCTGACCCTGCCCCACCTGGCACGTCCTATCGCGGTGGTGGTGATGATCGAAACCATCTTCCTGCTGTCGGTATTCGCCGAAATCTTCACCACCACCAACGGCGGCCCAGGCTTCGCTTCGACCAACCTTGCGTATCTGATCTACAACCAGGCGCTGTTGCAGTTCGACGTGGGCATGGCATCGGCAGGCGGATTGATTGCCGTGGTCATTGCCAATATTGCCGCGATCATCCTGGTCCGGATGATCGGCAAAAACCTCACCGACAAATCTTGAGGGCAAGGTCATGATGACGCTCAAACAATCCCGTCGGCTGCAAAGCGTGCTGCTCGGCAGCTTGTCGTGGGTGATCGCGGCGCTGATTTTCTTCCCGATCTTCTGGATGGTCCTGACCAGTTTCAAGACCGAGATCGATGCGTTCGCCACGCCGCCACAGTTCATCTTCACGCCGACCCTGGAAAACTATCTGCACATCCAGGAGCGCAGTGATTACTTCCACTTCGCCTGGAACTCGATCCTGATCTCGTTCAGCGCCACCATCCTGTGCCTGTTGATCGCGGTCCCGGCCGCCTATTCCATGGCCTTCTTCGAGACCAAACGCACAAAGGGCACCTTGCTGTGGATGCTCTCGACCAAGATGCTGCCGCCGGTGGGCGTGCTGATGCCGATCTACCTGCTGGCCAAGACCTTTGGCCTTTTGGACTCGCGCATCGCGCTGATCGTGATCTACACCTTGATCAACCTGCCGATCGTGGTCTGGATGATTTACACCTACTTCAAGGACATCCCCGGCGAAATCCTCGAAGCCTCGCGACTGGACGGCGCCACCACGCGCCAGGAAATCTTCAAGGTGCTGATCCCGATCTGCAAAGGAGGCCTGGCCTCCACAGCGCTGCTGTCACTCATTCTGTGCTGGAACGAGGCCTTCTGGTCGCTGAACCTGACCTCGTCCAACGCCGCGCCCCTGACGGCCCTCATCGCCTCGTACTCGAGCCCCGAAGGGTTGTTCTGGGCCAAGTTGTCAGCAGTATCCACCCTGGCCTGCGCGCCGATCCTGATCTTCGGCTGGATCAGCCAGAAACAGCTGGTACGCGGTCTGTCGTTTGGTGCCGTGAAGTAAATCGAGCGAAGCGACTTCCAGCCTGTAGGAGCGCGCGCCGGCGATTGCCGTGCTCAGCGCCGGTTTCATCGCCTGGCGCGCAGCCATCGCGGGCAAGCGCGCGCCTACAGCGAGTTTAGAGGTCCAGCGATCATCTACAGCCATTCTTGAAGAATAAAACTGGAGCCCACTATGGCTAACCTGACAATCAGAAATCTGCAAAAAGGCTTCGACGGCCACCAGATCATCAAAGGCATCGATCTGGACGTCAAAGACCGGGAATTCGTGGTCTTCGTCGGTCCGTCCGGCTGCGGCAAATCCACCCTGTTGCGGTTGATCGCGGGGTTGGAAGACGTCACCAGCGGCAGCATTGAACTCGATGGCCGCGAGATCACACAGGTCACCCCGGCCAAGCGCGATCTGGCGATGGTGTTTCAGACCTACGCCCTCTACCCGCACATGACCGTGGGCAAAAACCTGTCGTTCGCCTTGGACCTGGCCGGCACACCGAAAGCCGAAGTCGAGAAGAAGGTCGCCGAAGCGGCACGCATCCTGGAACTTGGCCCGCTGCTGGAGCGCAAGCCCAAGCAGCTGTCGGGCGGCCAGCGCCAGCGCGTGGCGATTGGCCGCGCCATCGTGCGCAACCCGAAAATCTTCCTGTTCGACGAACCGCTATCCAACCTCGACGCCGCCTTGCGCGTGCAGACCCGTCTGGAGCTGTCGCGCCTGCATAAAGAGCTGGAAGCGACGATGATCTACGTCACCCACGATCAAGTCGAAGCCATGACCCTGGCCGACAAGGTGGTGGTGCTCAACGGCGGTCGCGTGGAACAGGTCGGCTCGCCGCTGGAGCTGTATCACCACCCGGCCAATCTGTTCGTCGCAGGCTTTCTCGGCACACCGAAGATGGGCTTTCTCAAGGGCAAAGTCAGCCGCGTGGATGCCGCCGGTTGCGAAGTCACTCTGGATGCCGGGACCACAATCAGCCTGCCCTTCACCAACGCCCAACAGAGTGTCGGCGATGCCGTGACCCTGGGCATTCGGCCGGAACATCTGGAACTGGCCAAAGATGGCGACTGCCAACTGCAGGTGGTTGCCGACGTCAGCGAACGCCTGGGCAGCGACACCTTTTGCCACGTGCGCACCAACTCCGGCGAAGCGCTGACCATGCGTATTCGCGGCGACCTGGCCAGCCAGTACGGTGAAACCCTGAACCTGTACCTGGACAGCGCGCACTGCCACCTGTTCGACGCTCAGGGTCAAGTCATTCGCAAAGCCTTGCAGGCCGCTGCCTGAATCGGCAGCCTTCACATAATCGGGAACGTAGTCATGAAACTGAACAAACAGAACCTGCTGAATCTGGGCAGCCTCGAAAACAGCAAGATCGAGCTGCCCGCCTACGCGCTTGAAGATCGCCGCCAGGGTATTGCGCACATCGGCGTCGGCGGTTTCCATCGTGCGCACCAGGCGTTCTACACCGATGCGTTGATGAACAAGGGAGAAGGTCTGGACTGGGCCATCTGCGGCGTCAGCCTGCGCGAAGAAGACCGCAACAACTTCGAAGCCTTGAGAGGTCAGGACTTTCTCTACACCCTGTTCGAGCTGGGCGACACACCGGACACCGAGACCCGCATTATCGGCTCCATGAGCCAGATGCTGATGTCCACCGACAACGATCTGGCGCTGATAGAAAAGCTCGCCAGCCCCGAGATCCGCATCGTCTCGCTGACCATCACCGAAGGCGGCTATTGCATCGACGACAGCACCGGCGAGTTCATGAGCCACTTGCCGCAGATCCAGCATGACCTGCAGCACCCCGCCACACCGAAAACCGTATTCGGTTATCTGTGCGCTGCCCTGGCCAAACGCCGCGCCGAGGGCACGCCTGCCTTCACCCTGATGTCCTGCGATAACCTGCCGCACAACGGCGCGGTCACCCGCAAGGCGCTGCTGACGTTCGCCAGACTGCGCGATGCCGACCTGCACGACTGGATCGCTGAACACGTGAGCTTTCCCAACGCCATGGTCGACCGCATCACGCCCATGACCAGCACCGCCCATCGCCTGCAACTGCATGATGAGAAAGGCATCGACGACGCATGGCCGGTGGTCTGCGAGCCGTTCGTGCAGTGGGTCCTGGAGGACAAGTTCGTCGATGGCCGTCCCGCCTGGGAAAAGGTCGGCGTGCAATTCACCGACGACGTCACGCCCTACGAAGAAATGAAGATCAAGCTGCTCAACGGTAGCCATTTGGCGCTGACTTACCTCGGCGCGCTGAAGGGCTATCGCTTCGTTCACGAAACCATGAACGACCCGCTGTTCGTCGATTACATACGCACCTACATGGACCTGGACGTCACGCCGCAACTGGCGCCCGTGCCGGGCATCGACCTGACCGATTACAAGCAGACACTGATCGACCGTTTTTCTAACCAGGCGATTGCCGATCAGCTGGAGCGTGTGTGTTCCGATGGCTCGTCGAAATTCCCGAAATTCACCGTGCCGACCATCAACCGGCTGATTCTGGACAAAGGCAACATGGATCGTGCCTCGCTGGTAGTCGCCGCCTGGGCGCTGTACCTGCAAGGCAACACGACCGGCGATTTCAAGGGCGAGAATGGCGTCGCGTACAAGGTCGTCGACCCGCGCGCCGACTTCTGCAAGGCGCTTGTAGCCGATGATGTGCTGGTCACCCAGCGTTTGCTGGAGGTCGAGGAAATCTTCGGCGCGGCGATTCCCAAATCCGCCGAGTTCGTCGCCTCGTTCGAAAAGAATCTGAACAGCCTGAAGCAGCTGGGCGTCAGCAAAACCCTGGAAAACCTGTTGGCCAAAACAGTCTGAGGTGAGCATGTTTCTCGGCATCGATTGCGGCACCCAAGGCACCAAGGCGATTGTGCTTGATGCCGTCAGCGGCAAGGTTCTGGGCGAAGGCTCCGGCGCGCATCACATGATCAGCGGCGCCAATGGGCGTCGCGAGCAGGATGTGCAGGAGTGGCTCACTGCGTTCGAGCAGGCCACAGCGGTGGCGCTTGCGCAGGCCGGAATCACTGGCGCCGAGATTCAGGGCATTGGCGTGTCTGGCCAGCAGCACGGTCTGGTGATGATCGACCAACTGGGCCATGTGCTGCGCCCTGCCAAGCTCTGGTGCGACACCGAATCGGCCCCTGAAAACGACCGCTTGTTGGAGTATCTGGGCGGCGAAGCGGGTTCGCTGGAACGGTTGGGTATTGCCATCGCACCGGGTTACACGGTGTCGAAGCTGCTCTGGACCAAGGAGCAGTTTCCCGATCTGTTCGCCCGGATCGACAAGATCCTGCTGCCCCACGACTTCCTCAATTATTGGCTGACCGGCCGTTGCTGCAGCGAATTCGGCGACGCGTCCGGCACCGGTTATTTCAACGTCCGTACCCGCGAGTGGGATGTGGACATTCTGCAACACATCGACCCGAGCGGCCGGCTGGTCAGCGCGCTACCGAATTTGCTTGAAGCCCATGAGGCGGTAGGCAAGATTCTTCCGGCGATTGCCGAGCGCCTGGGCATCAACCCCGACGCGGTCGTTTCCAGCGGTGGCGGCGACAACATGATGGGCGCCATCGGCACCGGCAACATCGCGCCAGGCTCGATCACCATGAGTCTGGGCTCATCCGGCACCGTGTACGCGTTCGCCGATGCAGGCAACGTCAGCGCCCAGCCTTCGGTGGCGACGTTCTGTTCGTCTTCAGGGGGATGGTTGCCGCTGATCTGCACCATGAACCTGACCAATGCCACCAGCGCCATCCGCGAGCTGTTCGCGCTTGACATCGGCGCGTTCAATGCCGCTATTGCCTCGTCGCCGATCGGCGCGCAAGGAGTGCTGATGCTGCCGTTCCTCAACGGCGAACGGGTGCCGGCCTTGCCCCAGGCCACTGGCAGCATCCTGGGGCTGGACAGCACCAACTTGAATCAGGCCAACTTGTGCCGCGCGGTAGTCGAGGGCACCACTTTCGGCCTGCGCTACGGCCTGGACCTGCTGCGTGACAGCGGCATCAAGAGTGACAACATTCGCTTGATCGGCGGCGGCGCCAAAAGCCCGATATGGCGGCAGATCGTTGCCGACATCATGGATACTCCGGTCATCTGCACCACCGGCAGTGAAGCCGCGGCCCTGGGCGCGGCGATTCAGGCAGCCTGGTGTCATGCCCGTGCCGAAGGTGACGGCCAATCGCTGCAGGCGCTGTGCGAGCGTTGCGTCAGCCTCGACGCCAGCAGCGAAACACAGCCGGTAGCCGAACACGTCGCGGCTTACCAAACCGTTTATCAGCACTATCGCAATCAATTGCAGGGCATTTGACGCAAGACCGTCGGCCCTTAACGGAGCACCTATGTATCTGGTCTGTGGCGAAGCACTGTTCGACTTTTTCAGTCAGCCGGACAGTGGACAACACAATAAAGTAGGTTATCAGGCCATCGCTGGCGGTTCGCCGTTCAACGTTGCCGTCGGCCTGCGTCGCCTGGGTGTGGATACAGGCTTTTTCGCCGGGATTTCCACCGATTATCTCGGCAGACGCCTGGCAACGGTGCTCGAAGAAGAAGGCGTGCGTAACGACTTCCTGATCCATTTCGACGCCCCCACTACCCTGTCGATGGTCGCGGTTGGCGCCGATGGCTCGCCGCAATACAGCTTTCGCGGCGAAGGCTGTGCTGATCGGTTGCTGACGGTAGCGCGACTGCCGACGCTCGACGCCAGCGTTCGCGGCCTGCATGTCGGTTCGTTTTCCCTCGTTGTGCAGCCGGTGGCCGACGCGCTGCTGGCGCTGGTGCAACGAGAAAGCGGCAAACGCCTGATCACCTTCGACCCCAACGTGCGCCTGAACCCGGCACCGAGTCTCGAACTGTGGCGCGGCCAGGTGGCGAAATTCGCCGAGCACGCGCACATCATCAAGGTCAGCGACGAAGACCTGCACCTGCTGTACCCCGACATCGACGCCGATACCGTGGCCAAGGGCTGGCTGCAGCACAATTGCCAACTGGTGATCATGACCCGCGGTCGCCAGGGCGCCACCGTCTTCAGCCGCGAACTGGGCCAATGGTCGGTGCCTTCGCGCGAAGTCAAAACCGCCGACACCGTGGGCGCTGGCGATACCTTCCAGGCCGCGCTGATCACCTTCCTCACCGAACGCGAACTCGACGCCCCGGCCGGTTTGCCGACACTCAGCCGCGAAATCCTGACCGACATGCTCAACTTCGCCGTGGCCGCGGCAGCCGTTACCTGCACCCGGGAGGGGCCGGATCTGCCCTATCGGGACGAGGTGAGGTAAGGACGCTCATCGTGCCTGGCAGCCATACGGCGCATCGATCGGTATGTGCGCGACCACAACATGAAGAGTCGGTCGTCGTTTTTGGCTGATGCTGCGTTGGAAAAACCGGGGCGCGCGTGAACGCCAACACCTAGTCGACTTTAAAAAAAGGGGCAACCGGTCAAAACCGCTGCCCCTTTTATCCATTACCCGCACAACCCGTCCCACCGATGCATCAGGCCATCTCCGCCTTCGCCATGGCGATCCTGGTCTTGACCTCTTGCTCGGTGATTTGCTGCTCTTGCTTCTGTTTCTGCAGTTCGCTGACTTTCTTGTCCACCGCCGCCTGCTGCTCCGGCGTCATGCTGTCGTACTCTTCCTTATTCACGCCGGTCAGTTGCTGACGCACTTTTTCGGCATCGCTCTGGTTCATGTAGGCCAGAAACTGCTCTTTGGCCGATGAAGCCGCTGAGGAGCTGGTGTCGCTACCGTCCACCGCAGCGATTTCCTTATCGACGGTATTGCTCACGCTGTCCGACGCTGCAATCTGTTTGTCGTTGCTGGACGAGAACGCCGCCGCCGCGGCAGCCTTGTCGTCATCCGATACCGATGCGGTGACGTTGGCCAGGGCGGCCTTGAGGTTCACCATCATTTTGGCGAAAGACTCGTCGTAGCCCTGTTCGGCATTGCTTTGGGTCGAGCTGTCGCCATTGTCGACGATCGTCGCAACTGGCGCAGAGGCACCGGCCATCGCGCTGGTGTACGCATCGTTGTCGGCGGTGTCGTATTGCGTGTGAGCCACCACCTTGGACACGAACTGCTGGATGGCACTGTTACCAATGATCATCTGTCACCTCCTTATCATCAGGTTATCGATGCATCGCAGATAACAGCAAAACCGGTGCCACATCCTGCTACATGCGCTGCAAGGCCCAGCCTACAAGGGGTCAGGAAGGTTTCGCAGAGAGACGCGAGCGGCAATCTCGGCGTGGGTTTGCCGAAAGTGGCTGCCGAGAGCGGCAGGCCCTCGCCGCATTGCCGGGTCAACCGGGCGGGTCCTGCTCCTGCAGACGTAAGCCCCAGTCGCGCAACGATGCAACCACCGGGCTGACTTCACGACCCTTGGCGGTCAGCAGGTATTCCAGACGCGGCGGATGTTGCTCATACAGGCGACGCTCGATCAGACCATTGGCTTCCAGCGCCTTGAGCCGGGTTGACAGGGTGCTGGGCGCACAGCCCTTGAGCGAGTCCTGCAGATCCTGGAAGCGCCGGCTCGGGTTACGTAGCAAATCGCGCAGGATAAGGATCACCCAACGCTCGCCGATCACCTCGAGCGCGGTAATTACCGGGCAAAAGGCGTAGGTCGGGACGGGGACTTGGGTTTTGGGATTGGTGTCGGGCATGAGCGCGAGTCTAGCAAGGGGATCCCACACTGGGTAGGGTGCCGTGCATGGCCCTCTATGTCCTCATAGACCTAACCCACTCAAATCCAGCTTGTCCTGCGGCACCGGCATGGAGAAGTAATAACCCTGCGCCTGTCCCGCGCCCATCTCCCTGAGCAATTGCAAGGTTTCAGCGTCTTCTACCCCCTCGGCCACCACCGTCAATCCCAACGACTCGGCCATGCGCACGATCGCCCGGACGATGGCGCGGCTGCGCGAACTGGTGGTCAGTTCCAAGGTGAAGGACTTGTCGATCTTCAGGCCGCTGAAATGGTACTGATGCACGTAACTGAGGGACGAGAAACCCGCGCCAAAATCATCGAGCACGGTCGACACGCCGTTGTCGGCCAGATGTTTCATCGCCTGACGCGCCAGCTCCGGCTCGGCCACCAGCGCGCCCTCGGTCAGCTCCAGACAGATGCGCGACGGCGCCACACCATGCTGGGCGAGCAGGCTCAGCACTTCACTGGCGAACTCCGGCCGGCTGATGCTGTAGCTGGAACAATTCACGTGCACCGTCGGCCAGTGTGCGTGGCTTGGTTGGGCCAGCATCGCCACCACCTGCTGGAGCATGTAGAAGTCAAGCCTGCCGATCAGACGCAGCCCCTCCAGCGCGGGCAGGAAGTGGCCGGGCGCAATCACCCGACCGTCGGCCTGACGCCAGCGAATGAGCGCTTCCAGGGCCAGAATCCTGCCGCTGACGACGTCGATGATGGGCTGGAAATACGGCAGCAATTCATCGGTGCGTTTGAGGGCGTTACGCAGCGCGCTCTCCTGCTCCATCTGGTCGGAAACCTCGCGGCGCAGTTCCTGGTTGAACACTGCATAGCTGTCGCGTCCGGCGTTCTTGACCCGGTACATCGCGGTGTCGGCATCGCGCAGCAGGTCCGCAGGCTCCTTGTGAAACTGCAGATCGGCGCCCACTACGCCGATGCTGCACGAGGAAAACACCGCATGACCGTCGATATAGAACGGCACGTCGAACGCCAACAGAATGCGCTCGGCGATGGCCACCGTGATGTCCGGCGGTGCCGCATAGGCCAGGACCGCAAACTCGTCCCCTCCCAGACGTGCCAGCAGATCGCTGTCGCGCATGCAGTTGCGCAAACGGTCCGCAGCCTGGATCAGCAGCAAGTCGCCCGACTGATGGCCCAGGCTGTCATTGACCATCTTGAACCGGTCCAGGTCGATGAACATCACCACCAGTTCCTGACCGTTGTGGCAGAAATCCTCCCAGGCCACCTGCAGGCGTTGTTGCAGATGGCTGCGATTGGGCAGGCCGGTCAGCGAATCGTGGGCGTTCTCGTGCTGCAGCTTGGCGTTGGCGTAATCCAGTTCGCGGGTGCGGTCCTGCACCCGGGCTTCAAGACGCAGGTTGGCGGTATGAATCGCCTCGGCAGCGCTGCGCCGAGACAGCGCCGTATCGATGTGCCGCGAGACGAAGGTCAGCAGGTCCTGGTCACGCAACGAGTAGCTGACGTGGGGCGAATAGCTCTGAACCGCCAGTACGCCGCGCACCACGTCGCCGTCGAACAGCGGGATGCCCAGCCAGGAACAGGAACGGTTGATGTCGTTCTGGATGGTGATCTCGCCAATGCTTTCCAGGCGGCGGGCCTCAGCGCTGTCGATCAGGCACGGGCGGCGCTGGCGGATGACATATTCGGTGAATCCGCGCTCGCCACGGCGCGGATCCGGGCGGCGGGTCAGGCGTTCGTCGACGTAGTACGGGAAGGTCACCTCGGTGGTCGCGTCATCGAACAGGGCGATGTAGAAGTTCAGCGCGAACAACAGCTCGCCGACGATGCCGTGCAGGCTCTTGAACAGGTCGGTCATGTCCCCCGGCTGGCTTGACAGCTCGGCGATCTGAAACAGCGCGCTCTGCAGGTGCTCGGCGCGCTCGCGGTCGGCAACCTCGCTGCGCAGCGCATCGTTGAGCCGCGACAGTTCCAGGGTCCGGCGGGCCACGGTTTCTTCCAGATGAGCGCGGTGCAGGATGCGATCCAGCGCCATGGCCACGTGGCGCGCCACCACCAGGAACAGCTCCTGGTCCTCGACGCTGTACACCCGCGACACGTCATAGACCTGCATCGCGAGCATGCCGAACACGTCGTCCGAAGCGTTCTTCAGCGGTGCCCCCATCCAGAACTCTGGACGATGACCCAGGCAATAAAAGCGCTCGGCGGCCCGGGCGCGTTCGATGGCGGCGGCGTCGACGAACAGCGGTTGCTCAGTGGTCAGCACGTAACCGGTCATCGACAGCCGCTGCGGGTCGAGAAACTCGTGGGTCTCGGCTTCCAGGGCGTCGACGTCGGTGATGTCGATGTAATAGGGGTAGGTGATCCGGCCGGTCTGACGCTCATACAGCGCCAGATAGAAGTTTTCCGCATCGATCAGCGTCGACAGCTGCTGATGCACGCCCTGCAGGAACGCCGAACGATCACGGGTCGAACTGGCCAGATAGGTGATTTCGTACAGCACCCGTTGCGTGGCCTGGGCGCGGGCCAGGGCATCGCTCTGCAGGCGCAAGCCCAGTCTACCGGCCAATGCCACCAGAAACGGGTTGCCCGATTCACGCTCCGGGGTCAGCAACCAGCCCAGCGGAGCCTCGCCCTGGCCGGTGACCCAGCGCTGCAAGCCATGATCGCGACAGAACCCATCGAAGCCTTCCCGGGGAATGTGTCGGGGCCACTCCGTGGCCGCATCGCCCTGGCCCAGCAGGTGCATGTGCCGGTTGGCGCGGTAGGCCGCCCAGCTCAGGCCGGGGGCCGCAAAGGCCGCCGCCTTGAGCAAGGCTTCCAGGGAGTTCTCGTCGGTCATCGATGACGCATTCACCGATTGGTCATGCGTCTGAAGTGACGCCTGCTCCTCGGCCCCTGGCGCGCTCTGAGTGGGGTTCGAGACATGAGAATTCATAGGCGCTCCATTGCCAGCGTGGGACTGAGCTATCTTCATGGGGTCTGACAGATGGTTGCAAGCGCCATATTCGTTTTTGCTGTCTATAAACGACGGAAAAACGGAATTTCACGACATTTCACGTGACGCTTTCAGAAGTCTGGGCTCTATATCGGCAGACTGGCGTTGAAATGAAAGATTGCCGGCGCACGCTGGGTACATTGAGCGACCTCGATCAATCGTCGGTCAATCATTGGCCTTTGTCTGCTCTGGCCTGTCTCTGAATGCTGTTACCGATAACCTTTGCCCACTGGAGATGATCGCAAAATGATCAAGACCTACAGCTATGCTGCGCAAAAGTCTACGGACAAACTGGCGCCGTTTCAGATCGAACGCCGCGACCCGGGTGCCGACGATGTGCAGATCGATATTCTGTTCTGCGGCGTTTGCCACTCGGACCTGCACACCGCGCGTAACGAGTGGAACAACACCCTGTACCCATCGGTGCCGGGCCATGAAATCGTCGGCAAGGTCACGGCCGTCGGCGCCAACGTCAAGAACTTCAAGGTCGGCGATCTGGCGGGCGTCGGCTGCATGGTCGACAGCTGTCAACACTGCGCCTCCTGCGCTGAAGGCGACGAGCAATACTGCGAAAACGGTTTTACCGGCACCTACAACGGCCCGGTCTTCGGTGGGGAAAACACCTACGGCGGCTATTCCGACAAGATCGTGGTGAAAGAAAAATTTGTGCTGAAAATCTCCCACAACGACAACCTCGCGGCGGTCGCTCCGCTGCTTTGCGCGGGGATCACCACCTACTCGCCGCTGCACCACTGGAAAGTCGGCCCTGGCAAGAAAGTCGGCGTGGTCGGCCTCGGCGGTCTGGGCCACATGGCGGTGAAGATTGCCCACGCAATGGGTGCTCATGTGGTGCTGTTCACTACCTCGCCAAACAAGCGCGAAGATGGCTTGCGTCTGGGTGCGAACGAAGTCGTGGTCTCCAGGAACGCCGATGAAATGGCCAGGCAGGCCAATTCGCTGGACTTCATCCTCAACACCGTGGCCGCGCCACACGACCTGGACGCCTTCCTCAACCTGCTCAAACGTGACGGCACCATGACCCTGGTCGGCGCCCCGGACAGCCCGCATCCATCGCCATCGGTGTTCAACCTGATCTTCAAACGCCGCAGCCTGGCGGGTTCGCTGATCGGCGGGATCAAGGAAACCCAGGAGATGCTGGATTTCTGCGCCAAGCACGGCATCGTCTCCGACATCGAGATGATCCACATGAAGGACATCAACGAAGCGTACGAGCGCATGGTCAAGGGCGACGTGAAGTACCGCTTCGTCATCGACATGGCGACGCTCAAGGAACAAGCCTCGGCGGCCTGATGCCCAAACAACCGGTCGAGCGGACACCACGCCGCTAGGCCGGGCTTTTCTGCGCCTCCTGCCCTCCTGCCCTCCTGCCCCGTAAAAATCCGCAACCAACTGCATGGCGACAGGTCTCAATCCTTGGGCCACTGCGGTGCCTCTTTTGCAGCCCCTGCACTTCCCGAATCCAGCGAGATGCCAGCGCCATGAGCCATGAGCCATGAGTGCGTCATGGATTAGAGAGAAATGCTCAAAAGTGTATGCAGTTATTCAAACCAATGCGCAGCCAGCACATTGGTTATCGTAGACCGCTTGATGTTCGCACTGCCATACAGGCCCGCGCGCCGCCCACCGTCGGGGCCGGCCATGACTCAATGCTGACGAGGAACCTGTCCATGACCGATCAGCCTGATAACAAAGAACCCGCCTGCGACCTATCGGCCTTTACCGTGCCGTCGCGTCGAAACTTTCTTAAATCCATCGGCGTGTCCGGCCTCGCCGCCGCCACGGCGCCGATGTGGGCCCAGGCCCTGGAAGCCCAGGCCGCGGTGCCGGACGACACCGACGCACCGGCGAAGGATGAGCGCCGAATGACGCTCAAGGTCAACGGCCAGGCTCACACCCTGAACCTTCCAGCCAACGCCGCGCTGCTGGATGTGCTGCGCGACCGCCTGCAACTGACCGGCACCAAAAAAGGCTGCGACCACGGCCAGTGCGGCGCGTGCACCGTGCACATTAACGGCGCCGCGATCAACTCCTGTCTTTCGCTCGCCGCCATGCACGAAGGTGACGAAATCACCACCGTCGAAGGTCTGGCGCAAAACGGCAAGCTGCATCCGGTGCAGGAAGCGTTCTGGGAACATGACGCCTATCAGTGCGGCTACTGCACCAGCGGCCAGATCATGAGCGCTGTGGCCATGCTGCAGGACAAGAACATCGGCAGCGACGACCACAGCGTGCGAGAAGCCATGAGCGGCAACATCTGCCGCTGCGGTGCCTACAAGAACATTCTTGCGGCGATACAGAGCGCGAGAATCAAGCTGCAGGAGGTGACCTGATGAGAGCCCTGGATTATGTCCGCGCCGGCAGCGTCGAACAGGCCGTCGACGCCCATTCGAAAAGCCAGACGGCGTTTTTCCTCGCTGGCGGCACCACGCTGCTGGATCTGGTGAAACTCGACGTGATGCCGGCCGATCAGGTCATCGACGTCAATCATCTGTCCCTGAAGCAGATCGAAGTGCAGAAGGATGGCAGCGTGCGAATCGGCGCGCTGGTGACCAACACCGCCCTCGCCTATCACGACTACATCGTCGCGCATTACCCGGTGCTGTCTCAGGCGCTGCTGTCCGGCGCCACCACGCAATTGCGCAACAAGGCGACGACGGCCGGTAACGTGATGCAGCGGGTGCGCTGCAACTATTTCCGTGACGGCTATTCGCCGTGCAACAAGCGCGAACCCGGTTCCGGCTGCGCGGCCATCGACGGCCACAATCGCAGCGTGCATGCGGTGCTCGGCACCAGCGATCAATGCATCGCCACGCATCCCTCGGACATGTGCGTGGCCATGGCCGCGATTGGCGCCAGGGTCGAAGTTCAGGGAGCGAAAGGCAAACGCAGCATCGACTTCCTCGACTTTCACCTGCTGCCCGGCTCGACACCGTGGAAAGAACATGCCCTTCAGGATGACGAGCTGATCACCCACGTGGTGCTGGACGCGCCCCTCGCTAACAGCAAATCGGGCTATTTGAAACTGCGCGACCGCGCCTCTTATCAGTTCGCTCTGGCGTCCAGCGCGGTGATTCTGGTGATGGATGGCGACACTGTGCGCGACGCCCGCATCGCCATGGGTGGTGTCGGCACCCGCCCCTGGCGCGCACTGGAGGCCGAGCGCGCGCTCAAGGGCGCGACCCTCACCTCGCAGAACATGGAAAAGGCCGCGGCCATCGCCCTACAGGGCGCCAAACCCTATCGCCACAACGCCTACAAGATTGCCCTCGGGCAGCAGGCGATCGTGCGTAACCTGAGCACTCTGACGGCCTGACCGGGAGGATCGACAAATGACGGATTCAAGCATGATCGGCTCGGCCCCGCGCCGTATCGATGGCCGCCGCAAAGTCACCGGCACCGCGATGTACGCCTCGGATCATCATCTGCAAAACATGGCTTACGGTTACGGCGTGTTCAGCACCGTCGCCAGCGGCAAGATCACCGCGCTGGAGTTGGACGCGGCGCGCAAGTCGCCTGGTGTGCTGGAGATTTTCCACCATGGCAACTTTCCGCCGCTCTATCACAACTCCGCGTTGCCGATGTCTCTGGCGCAAATCCTCAAGGCGGCCAAGTCCGACGAAAGCCGTCTGCCGTTCGAAGACGAAACGGTCTACTACGCCGGGCAGTTCGTCGCGCTGGTGGTGGCCGACACCTTTGAGCATGCTCGGGCCGCGGCTTACAAGATCAAGGTCAGCTACAGCAAGAACACCGCCGTGGCCAATCTCGACCAGGGTATGAAGGCGGGCAAACTTCAGGACGGCAGCCCCAATCACAATCGTGGGGATGCAGGTGCCGCATTCGATAGCGCGGCCCACAGCATCGATGCGACCTACACCACCCCGGTCGAAACCCATAACCCGATGGAAATGCACGCCACTGTCGCCAACTGGGAAGACGGCCGCCTGATCGTCTACGAAGCCAGTCAGGGCGTAGTTGCGCATCGCAATTCGCTGGCGAAGATTTTTGGCCTGATTCCGGAGAAGGTCGAAGTGCGTGCGCCGTTCATTGGCTCCGGATTCGGCAGCAAGTTGTGGATCTGGCCGCACTCGGTGGCTGCCTGCGGCGCGGCCAAGGTGCTCAACCGGCCGGTACAACTGGTCGTGCCGCGCCAGCAGATGTTCACCACCACCGGCCATCGTCCGCAAACCCGGCAGCGTCTGCGTCTGGCCACTGATGACAAGGGCAAGTTGGTGTCGGTGCGGCATGAATCGATCAACACCACATCGTTCACCGATCCGTTCAAGGAGAACTGCGGTACGTCGACCAAGAGCCTGTACAGCTGCGCGAACGTATCGGTGACCCACAAGATCATCGAGGTCAATCGGGGCACGCCCACCTCCATGCGCGCCCCCGGTGCTGCGCCGGGGTTGTTCGCGCTGGAATCGGCGATGGATGAAATGGCCGACAAGATCGGCATGGACCCGCTGGCGTTTCGCAAACTCAATGTCTCCGAGCGTGACGAGAGCCAGAACCTGCCGTGGTCGAGCAACCACCTGCAGGAATGCATCGATCAGGCCGCTGAGCGTTTTGGCTGGAGCAAGCGCGATCCCAAACCCGGTTCGATGAAAGATGGCAACGAAATCATCGGTTACGGCATGGCCGCCTGTAATTGGGACGCCTATCGCACGCCTGCCGAGGCGCAGGTTTCGCTGCGCGCCGACGGCACCGCTTATGCGATCTGCGGCGTTCAGGACATCGGCACCGGGACTTACACCATCGTTGCTCAAGTGGTGAGCAGCATCACCGGAATCGCGCTGGACAAGATCGAAGTGGAATTGGGCAATTCATCCTTCCCGCCCGCCCCGGTTTCGGGCGGTTCCTGGGCCACGGCCAGTGTGCTGCCAGCGATTGCCGAGGCCACGCGTCAGGCGATAGAGCAACTGAAGGCCTTCTCCACCGCGCCCAAAGGCGTGTTCGCCGGGACCAAGGCCGATCAGGTCAGCTTCGAACAGGGGCAATTGAAAAGCGGCGAGAAAACCTTCGCCATCACCGATGTGCTCAAGGCGCAGAAACAGGCAAGCGCCTTCGGTGAAGCCAAGACCGGGATGAACGACACCAGCAAGCATTCGTTCCGCTCCTTCGGGGTGCATTTCGTTGAAGTGCGCTGGGATCCGGGCATTTCGCGGCTGCGGGTGGCGCGCGTGGTCAGTGCCATCGACGTGGGCAAGGTGATCAACCACAAGACCTCGCTCAACCAGGTCGAGGGCGCGATTGTCATGGGCGTGGGCATGGCGCTGTTCGAAGCCACCGAGTTCGACGAACGCGACGGCATGCCGGTCAATAACAACTACGCCGAATACGTGGTACCGGTACATGCCGATCAGCCGGAAATCGACGTGATCCTGCTGGATTACCCCGACTACGAACTCAACGAGTTCGGTGCACGGGGAATCGGAGAGATCGGCATCACGGGGCTGGCGGCGGCGGTGGCCAATGCGGTGTCCCATGCCACCGGCAAACGCATCCGCGACCTGCCGATCACCCTCGACAAGCTGATGGAGTTGCCGCCGACGATGAGTGCGTGAATCCAATAACCGGTCCGCTTTGCACCACGGCCCATGACGCTTGCTTGCCGATCGCGTCATGGGCCGTGCGGTACCGGCTTAGCGTGCGGTGATTTTCCACGCGCGGTGGATTTTGCCGTTGCGGGTGAAATCCGGATCGATCGTCTGCTGGGTGATTTCTTCGACCGTGTAGCGCTGCGACAGGTTCTCTTCGAGCTGGAACTTGCGGAAGTTGTTGGAGAAATACAGCACCCCGCCACTGGCCAGGCGAGCCATGGCCAGGTCGATCAACTGCACCTGATCACGCTGCACATCGAATACCCCCTCCATGCGCTTGGAGTTGGAGAAAGTGGGCGGGTCGATGAAGATCAGGTCGTATTCATCGCGGCTGGATTCCAGCCAGGCCATCACATCGCCCTGCTCCAGCCGATTCTTGTCGGAGAAACCATTGAGCGACAGGTTGCGCCGCGCCCAGTCCAGATAGGTTTTCGACAGGTCGACACTGGTGGTGCTGCGCGCCCCGCCCTTGGCGGCATGCACGCTGGCGGTCGCGGTATAGCAGAACAGGTTGAGGAAACGCTTGCCTGCCGCTTCACGCTGGATGCGCATGCGCATTGGCCGGTGATCGAGGAATAGACCGGTGTCCAGGTAGTCGGTCAGGTTGACCAGCAGTTTGACGCCGCCCTCGTTGACCTCGTTGAACTTGCCCTGAGCGCTCTGGCGTTCGTACTGCCGGGTGCCGCTCTGGCGCTCGCGACGCTTGACCACCACGCGGCTCTTGTCGATGTTCAGCGCCTGAGGGATGGCGGCGAGCGCGTCGAACATGCGAATCGAGGCTTTTTCCGGGTCGATGGACTTGGGCGCGGCATATTCCTGAACGTGCACCCAGTCGTGGTACAGGTCGATGGCCATCGCGTATTCCGGCATATCGGCGTCATACACGCGGTAGCAATCGATGCCTTCACGCTTGACCCACTTGCCCATTGCCTTGAGGTTCTTCTGCAAACGGTTGGCGAACATCTGCCCGCCTTCGCTCAAGCGCGGCTGTTCGATCACCGGGGCAGGGGATGGCATCGGCTTGATCGGGTTGCCGTTCTTGTTGAACGTGCGCTCTTGCGGCTCATCCGGGGTCTGGTCATAGGCCGCTTGTTCGCGCTCAGCCTGACGTTGTTCGGGGGTGCGACGCTCGCCGGTGACGAACTGATCCGGCTGCACCTTGATCAACAACAGCTTGCATGGCAAAGCGCCGTTCCAGAATGCGTACTGCTTGTGGCTGCGAATGCCCATGCGCTTGCCCAGGTCCGGCGCGCCAGTGAACACCGCGGCCTCCCAGTTCAGGCAGGCCTGACGCAGGCGCTCGCCCAGGTTCTGGTAGAGGTACAACAGGCTCGCTTCGTCGCCAAGACGCTCGCCGTACGGCGGGTTGCAGATCACCAGGCCTTTCTGGTTCTGATCCGGGCGGGGCTCGAACGTCGCCACTTCACCCTGATAGATCTTGATCCAGTCAGACAAACCGGCGCGTTCGACGTTGTTGCGGCCTGGCTGAATCAGACGTGGATCGGCTTCATAACCGCGAATCCACGACGGCGTTTTTGCCAGACCGGCTTCGGCGCGCGCCAGCGCTTCGTCATGCAACTTGCGCCACAACGCCGGGACGTGACCCAGCCAGGCTGAGAAACCCCAGCGCTCGCGCTTGAGGTTGGGCGCGATGTCGGCAGCGATCATCGCCGCTTCCACCAAAAAGGTGCCGACACCGCACATCGGGTCGGCCAGCGCGCCACCTTCGGCGGCAATACGCGGCCAGCCGGAACGGATGAGGATTGCCGCAGCGAGGTTTTCCTTCAGCGGCGCTGCGCCTTGCTGCAAGCGGTAGCCGCGCTGGTGCAGGCTGTGGCCGGACAGGTCCAGCGACAGAATCGCTTCGCCACGGTCCAGGCGCAGGTGCACGCGCAAATCCGGATTGAGCTTGTCGATCGACGGGCGCGAACCATCAGCCGTCCGCAGCCGGTCGACGATGGCGTCCTTGACCTTCAAGGCGCCGAAATGGGTGTTGTCGATGCCCGAGCCATGACCGCTGAACTCCACCGCCAAGGTGCCGTCCGCCTCCAGATGATCGGCCCACTCGATGTCGTGCACGCCGTGGTACAGGTCTTCGGCATCTTTCATCGGGAAGCGTTTGAGCACCAGCAGCACACGGTTGGCCAGACGGGACCACAGGCACAGCCGGTAGGCGGTTTCCATGTCGGCTCTGCCGCGGATGGTCGAGGTGTGTTCGCGGGTTTCCTCGAGGCCAAGCGCAGTGGCTTCTTCCGCGAGCAAGCCTTCGAGGCCTTTGGGACAGGTGAGGAAAAGTTCGTAACGGTCCGACATGAGTATTCCAGAGCCTTGGGCTTGAGTGGCGGGACAACGCATTGCCCAGCCCGATTGCAACAGACGTCTTTCATGGAGAACGCCTGCGTGGCACACAAATTGTGCCGATCCGCCGCATCGATGCATTTCGAGTACAGGCGTTATATCCGTCGGAACGGCCCGACCCATATTTTGATATTAAAAAACCAGTATTCAGCCCGACAACGGCAGCAATAAAAAGTCACATCCTGACCCTTCGTCGTTTTAAATCTGACGTCAATCAGCCATCAGCGTTACTTGAGAATGACTCGCAAAGTTCATGAAGACCCTCGGATCAGGGGGGCTCGCCAAAAAAATCCATTCGAAACGCGGTAGTGCTTATGGCGTTAAAGCTTCAAGGGTTACGTTCTTATGACAAAACGGTCATTCACAGCGTCCGGTGCATTAGTTAGAAATCACCTCAGGCCGTCGTCGCAACGACGATGGCATCACCGCCCGCGACGCCGGCAGCGGGCATCCAAAGGCAGAAGATTCTGCCCGGCCTCGACATGAGGTCTCCAGGGACATAACAGTCAACAAACGAGGGCAACACCCTATGAGAAGACTTAAGCGTGATCCGTTGGAAAGAGCATTTTCGCGCGGATATCAATACGGCGTAACTGGTAAATCCCGTGAGCTTTGCCCATTTACTCTACCGTCGGTGCGCCAAGCCTGGATCAATGGCTGGCGGGAAGGACGCGGCGACAACTGGGACGGTATGACCGGCACTGCGGGTATACACAGACTCAACGAACTTCACGCGGTCGGCTGACACTCAAATTACCAAAGGTACATTCCGACTCAATAACGTTTCTTCGAAAGAATCGACAATCTGCGTCGTAAACACCTGAACATGCACGCCCCACCCGGGCGGCGGGCCAAAAGCCCAAGAGGGGTTCCATTACGGAACCCCTCTTTTTTGGCCGGGTTTTGTGCCGCGCCTTTTAACGGGACATGGCGGCGATGGCATCGACCGCCTCCCGGATCAGCGCCGGGCCTTCGTAGATGAAGCCCGAATAGATCTGCACCAGGCTCGCCCCTGCAACAATCTTCTCGGCCGCGTGCTTGCCCTCGGTGATGCCGCCGGCGGCGATGATCGGCAGTTTACCGCCCAGCTCACCTGCCAGCACCTTGACGATATGGGTGCTCTTCTCGCGCACCGGCGCGCCGGACAGACCGCCCGCTTCATCGGCATGGGGCAGGCCCTCGACGCCCTGACGGCTGAGGGTGGTATTGGTCGCGATCACTGCGTCCATTCCCGACTCCAGCAACGCACTGGCCACCAGCACGGTTTCCTCATCGCTCATGTCCGGCGCGATCTTGATCGCCAACGGCACACGCTTGCCATATGTGACAGTCAGCGCTTCCTGACGCACGCGCAAGGCTTGGAGCAACTGCTTGAGCGAATCACCGAATTGCAGACTGCGCAGGCCCGGCGTGTTCGGCGAGCTGACGTTGACCGTGACGTAGCTGGCGTGGGCGTAGACCTTGTCCAGGCAGATCAGGTAATCGTCGACCGCGCGCTCCACCGGGGTGTCGAAATTCTTGCCGATGTTGATGCCCAGCACGCCGGTGTATTTGGCAGCCTGCACACGGCTGACCAGATGGTCGACGCCCAGGTTGTTGAAGCCCATGCGATTGATGATGCCTTGGGCGTGGGGCAAGCGGAAAATCCGAGGTTTCGGATTGCCCGGCTGAGCGCGTGGCGTCACGGTGCCGATTTCCACGAAGCCGAAGCCCAGCTGGGCGAATCCGTCGATGGCCGCGCCGTTCTTGTCCAGACCGGCCGCAAGGCCCACCGGATTGGGGAACTGTAAGCCCATCACCGTCACTGGGAGCCGCGCTGGCGCCTTGTTGAACAGGCCATTGAGCCCCAGCCGGCCGCCTGCGCCGATCAGGTCGATGGACAGATCGTGGGAGGTTTCCGGAGAGAGTTTGAACAGTAACTGGCGGGCCAGGTTATACATGGGCGGGCGCGGCTCGTTTGAGGCTGAAGTCAGCGGCGGATTATAGACGGCCACGGGGGTGGAGCGCGAGGCATGTCGCGAACTTTGCCCGGCATCTGCCAGACCACTGGCATATGGCTTGCTTGAACCTGTGCAAAGATCACGATCCAACGGCGGATGGTGAATCGGACAATGACGTCGCTACCTCCCCGGCCATGGCCTGGACGGTGCGGCGTTTTTTTATGGAAGGTCGCCAGTCCAATCACACGGCCGCCACCTTCAAGCGGAATCCGAAGCCATGAACGACACGCTTAACCCCCCGCTCGCCTGGGTCAATGGCAGCGACGCGCCCGAACTGAGCAGCATCGATGCAGGCTTCATGGCCCTCACCGACAGCGCCTCGCTGGTCGTCGCCGCCACCCAGGGTTTCGCCCAGCCTTACGGCCTGAACATTAACCTGCATCGCCAGCCATCGTGGGCAAGCCTGCGCGACAAGCTGGTAAACGGCGAGCTGCACGCTGCCCACAGTCTGTATGGCCTTGTCTATGCCGCGCAATTGGGGATCGGCGCCCAGGCCAAAGACATGGCGGTGCTCATGGGGCTGAATCAGAACGGCCAGAGCATCAACCTTTCTGCTGCCCTGAAAAGCGCAGGCGTGATCACTCCTGAGGCGCTGGATCGGCGCACGCACCAAAGCGGACCAAAACTGACCTTCGCCCAGACCCTGCCGACCGGCAATCATGCGCTGTGGTTGTATTACTGGCTGGCCAGTCAGGGCGTTCATCCCTTGCAGGATGTCGACAGCGTAGTGGTACCGCCGCCGCAGATGGTCGAGCACCTCGAGGCCGGGCGTATCGACGGGTTTTGCGTGGGCGAACCCTGGGGCGCCCGTGCCGTCAGCCAGAAGCTGGGGTTTACCCTGGCCACGAGCCAGGCGATCTGGCCGAACCATCCCGAGAAGGTGCTCGGTTGCAGCCTGGAATTCGTCCAGCAATACCCCAACACCGCGCGGGCCCTGGTGATGGCGGTGCTGGAGGCCAGCCGCTTCATCGAGCAAACACAGGAAAATCGTCGCAGCACTGCGCAGATGCTCAGTGGCCGCGACTACGTGAACACCCCCGTCGAAGACATCGAAGCGCGTCTGCTCGGGGAGTATTCCGATGGCCTGGGTAACCACTGGCAGGATCATCACGCCGTGAGCTTCCATCGCCAGGGCGAGGTGAACATGCCGTATCTGTCCGATGGCATGTGGTTCATGACCCAGTTCCGGCGCTGGGGCCTGCTGCGTGAAGACCCGGATTATCTGGGCATCGCCCGACAGGTTCAGCAGCTGGATCTGTATCGGCAGGCCGCCGAGGCACTGAACATCTGCGTCCCGTCCTCGCCGTTGCGCAGCAGCCAGTTGATCGACGGCAAGGTCTGGGATGGCAACGACCCGGCAGGTTATGCCCACAGCTTCAAACTCCACGCGCTGGCCGGTGCCACGCCCGTGACTGGTCAATAAAGGAGCCGCGAACATGTTGCGAATCCTGCTGATCAATGACACACCGAAGAAAGTCGGGCGATTGAAGGCCGCGCTCAGTGAAGCGGGTTTCGAGGTCATCGACGAATCCGGGTTGATCATCGACCTGCCTGAACGCGTACAGGCCGTGCGCCCGGACGTGATTCTGATCGACACCGAATCGCCGGGTCGCGATGTAATGGAACAGGTGGTGCTGGTGACCCGGGACCTGCCGCGACCGATCGTGATGTTCACTGATGAGCACGATCCGGGAGTCATGCGTCAGGCGATCAAATCCGGGGTAAGCGCCTACATCGTCGAAGGCATTCACGCCCAGCGGTTGCAGCCGATTCTGGATGTGGCCATGGCTCGCTTCGAAAGCGATCAGGATCTGCGGGCACAGCTCCACGCCCGCGACCAACAACTGGCCGAACGCAAACGCATCGAGACCGCCAAAGGCCTGCTAATGAAAATGAAGCACTGCAACGAAGAAGAGGCCTATACCTTGATGCGCAGGCAGGCGATGAGTCGACAGCAGAAGCTGATTCAAGTGGCTGAGCAGATCATCGCAATGAACGAGTTATTGGGGTAAACGGTTATGCACCGTTAGCAGCGTAAGCCGCCCCCATTTTCCCGGCTCTCGATATCAATCATCTGGCCCACTCCTTGCTTTATCAACCACACAGGTAGCCAACGGCGGTTGCCCCCCTCACGACAAAGACGTCGCACACCCCTTCGCCACACGCGAACAGGGTTGCGACGTTTTTTCGTTTTGGGCCCGGACAACGGGCCGGGTGGAGCGCCGTGCCGGTGCTTCACCTGCAAGACCCCACAGCGGCGCAGGCGCTCCGCCCGCCGGCGATGATTTCTGCAGATGAGGTGACAGATGAATACAAGTTTCTGGAAGGCCGGGCACAAACCCACGCTGTTCGCAGCGTTCCTCTATTTCGACCTGAGTTTCATGGTCTGGTACCTGCTCGGCCCCCTGGCCGTACAGATTGCCGCTGACCTGCACCTGACCGCCCAGCAACGGGGCCTGATGGTCGCCACGCCGATTCTGGCTGGCGCCTTTTTGCGCTTTCTGATGGGCATGCTGGCCGATCAGCTCTCCCCCAAGACCGCCGGGATCATCGGCCAGATCATCGTCATCGTCGCCTTGCTCTGCGCCTGGCAACTGGGCGTGCACAGCTATGAGCAGGCGCTGTTGCTCGGCGTCTTCCTCGGCATGGCGGGCGCCTCCTTCGCCGTCGCCCTGCCGCTGGCTTCGCAATGGTATCCGCCGCAACACCAGGGCAAGGCCATGGGCATCGCCGGCGCGGGCAACTCGGGCACCGTATTCGCCGCGCTGATCGCCCCGGTCCTGGCCGCAAGCTTCGGCTGGAGCAATGTGTTCGGCTTCGCTGCACTGCCGCTGGTGCTGACCCTGATTGCCTTCTGGCTGATGGCCCGCAACGCGCCTGAACGTCCACCGCGCAAAGCGCTGGGTGACTACTTCAAGGCGCTTGGCGACCGTGACAGTTGGTGGTTCATGTTCTTTTACAGCGTCACCTTCGGCGGTTTCATCGGACTGGCGAGCGCCCTGCCCGGCTACTTCAACGATCAGTACGGCCTGAGCCCGGTGACTGCGGGTTATTACACCGCCGCCTGCGTATTCGGCGGTAGCCTGATGCGCCCGCTGGGTGGCGCGCTGGCTGACCGCTTCGGCGGCATCCGCACGTTGTCGGGGATGTACGCCGTGTCCGCCATCTGCATCGCTGCGGTGGGTTTCAACCTGCCTAGCTCTTGGGCTGCGCTGGCCTTGTTCGTCGCGGCCATGCTCGGCCTGGGTGCAGGCAACGGGGCGGTATTCCAACTGGTGCCGCAACGTTTCCGCAAGGAAATCGGCGTGATGACCGGGCTGATCGGCATGGCGGGCGGCATTGGTGGCTTCCTGCTGGCAGCGGGCCTGGGGGCGATCAAACAGAACACCGGCGACTATCAGCTGGGCTTGTGGCTGTTCGCACTGCTCGGCGTGCTCGCCTGGTTCGGTTTGATGAACGTCAAGCGTCGCTGGAGAACTACCTGGGGCTCGGCTGCGGTCACAGCTGCGCGTGTCTGATTACTCCGGAGCGTGGCGGTGAATCAGCCTCTGCCCCAGAAACCGGCAACAGCGACGGGATTGCACTTGCGCTTTGCCGAATTCAGCGCCACCGGCCCTCGGGCGGAGAATCAGGACGCCACCCGCCTGGTCACGCCCGCCCCAGCATTGGCGGCCAGCAAAGGCTATCTGTTCGCGCTGGCCGACGGTGTCAGCCAGTGCGTCGATGGCGGTCTGGCTTCCCGCTCCACGCTGCAGGCTCTGGCGCTGGATTACTATTCGACGCCGGAAACCTGGGGCGTGGCGCAAGCCCTGGATCGGCTGTTGGTGGCCCACAATCGCTGGCTGCTGGCCAACGGGCTGCTAACCACGCTCAGCGCCCTCGTCCTGCGGGGGCGGCGTTTCACCCTCGCCCATGTCGGCGATTGTCGGGCCTATCGGTGGCTGGACGGAACGCTGCAACGCATCAGCGACGACCATCTCTGGCAGCAGCCGGACATGCAGCATGTGCTCAAACGCGCGCTGGGCCTGGATCAATATCTGGTCATGGACTATCTGGACGGCGAGCTGCGTCAAGGCGAGCGTCTGCTGCTGGTCAGCGACGGGGTCTGGGCGACCCTGGGCGACGGCCGCATTCGTTCGATTCTCGACGAGCAAGAGGATCTCGATGCCGCAGCGCGCACGCTGGTGAACGCCGCGCATCTTGCAGGCAGCCAGGATAATGCTACCGCCCTGCTGATTCAGGTCGATCAACTGGGCGCCGACACGCTGGGCGACACCCTTATTCAACTGCACCAGTGGCCTTTGCCTGCGGCGCTGAAGGCCGGGCAGTCGTTCGAGGGCTGGCAGGTGCAGGAGCATCTGGGCGACTCCCGACAGTCGACGCTGTATCGGGTCCAGGACGCCCGGCAACGTCACTGGCTGCTCAAAACCCTGCCCCGTTCGCGGCAGGATGACGCCAGTGCCGGGCAGGCGTTGTTGCTGGAGGAATGGTTTCTGCGTCGGGTCGCCGGGCGTTTCTTTCCGCAGATTCATCCGCTGCCGGATCGTCAGCACCTGTATTACGTCATGCGTGAGTATCCGGGACAGACGCTCGCTCAGATCTTTGCCGAGCACGGGCCATTGGAACTGAGCCGTTTGCTGAGCCTCGCGCGGGAATTGATCTCAGCGATCGGTCTGCTGCACAGACGCAACATCCTGCACCGAGACATCAAGCCGGAAAACCTGCTCATCGACGCCCGAGGCGATTTGCGCGTGCTGGATTTCGGGCTGGCATTCTGTCCCGGTCTGTCAGCCGACGCGCCCGGCGACGTACCCGGAACCCCGAGCTTCATCGCACCGGAAGCCTTCGAAGGCGCGCCCCCTGCCCCGGCCCTGGATTTATATGCCGCGAGCGTCACCTTGTATTTCCTGTTGACCGGGCATTATCCCCACGGCGAAATCGAAGCCTTTCAACACCGTCATTTCGGCCATCCGGTTTCAGCCAGCCGCTATCGCCCGGACACGCCCGAATGGCTCGATCGGCACCTGGACAAGGCTCTTCAAGCTGATCCCGCCAAGCGCTTCGAGACCGCCGAGCATTGGTTGCTTGAGCTGCGACAGGGCGAAACGGGCAGCCTGAACCTGCGGCCCAGACCGCTGCTGGAACGCGAGCCCATGAAGGTCTGGCGAGCGGTTGCGCTGGTGTCGCTGATGTTGAATCTGCTGCTATGGATCTGGCTGCTCAAGCGTTAATGGCGCTGGGCCGAACGCTTTGGCAGATTCCAATAGCGCTCAACGGACAGCCTTTAGCTGCCAGATCCCAATCTGCGAGTCAGGGGCTGTGAGTACAGGCATTGCGAGCCATCGCTCGGCTACCATCGCGCGCTGTATAGCGTCCTACATATCGCGATGAGAGGTGGTAACTGTGATCAAACATAGATTGGCTGTGGCCCTCGGTGGACTGTTGCTGACGACATCAGCTTCGAGTTTTGCCGCAGAGGATTTCCGGGTGGCGTACGCCGGCTCGATGGGAGTGGTCATGGACAAGTTCCTCGGCCCGTCGTTTGCCACTCAGCAGCACGTCAATTACCAAGGCCAGGGCGAAGGCGCCTACGGCCTCGCGCGCCTGCTTGCCTCTGGCAAGGCGACGGCAGACGTGTTCGTGTCCATCACCCCGGGGCCTGTCGAAATTCTGCAAAAAGCAGGGCTGGTAGACGAAGCGATTCCCGTCGCCAGCACGCGCATGGTAATCGCCTACAACCCCAAGAGTCAGTTCGCCGCTGCATTGGCAGCGAGCAACCGACCCGACGCAACCACGCCCTGGTGGCAGGTGCTTAAACAGCCGGGCCTGAAGTTCGGCCGCACTGACGCCCGCGTCGATCCACAAGGCCAGAACATCATCTTCAGCGTCATGCTGGCCGAGAAATACTACAAGCAACCCGGCCTGAGCAACGCGGTGCTGGGCGATGTGCAAAACCCGGCGCAGGTCTATGGCGAAGGCGGTCTGCTGACGCGTTTGCAGGCTGGCCAGCTGGACGCTGCATCGGGCTACGAAAGCGCCACGCTGTCAGCCAAACTGCCTTACGTGGCATTACCGGACGAGATCAACCTGAGCAATCCGGCGTTCACCAAAACCTGGTACGACACCGTCAGCCTGAACCTGACTGATAGCAAAGGTCAGCCACAGACCGTGAGCCCTCAGCCTTTGGTGTTCTACGCGGCTGTGTTGAAACACGCGCCCGATCACAAACGCGCAGAGGCCTTCGTCGACTTCCTGCGCTCCGCCGAAGGCCAGGCATTGTTCCGCCAGAACGGCTACGGCCAGCCCAAAGGCGAAGCGCTGCACCCATGACGGCTTACCAGCCCAAAGCACGCTGCGTCGCCTGGATGGGCGCTCCGGCGTGTGCATTGCTGACCCTGCCATTCGTGACATTGATCGATGAGACCTCTTGGGGTGACCTGCATCTGGCCTATGGCGACTGGCAGGCGGTTCTTACCTCGCTAGGCCTGACCGCGTTCTCCATGGTACTTATGGTGGGGCTGGGGCTACCCCTAGCGTTCTGGCTGGCGCGCACCGCGTCGCCATTGCGCGCCTGGGTTCAAGGCTTGGTACTGATCGCTCTGCTGACTCCGCCGCTCGCGATGGGCATTCTGCTGGTATCAACGTTCGGGCCCTATACGACGGTGGGCGAGATGCTCACGCACATCGGCGTTTCGCTGTCGAACAACGCCGCAGCGTTCGTTCTGGCGCAACTCTATGGCGGGCTGGCGTATTTCGTTCTGTCGGCAACATCGGCCTTTACCGGTGTACCGGGAGCGCTGGAAGAAGCGGCAAGAAGCCTGGGTTGCACGCCTTGGGAGGCTTTTTATCGAGTGACGTTGCCAACCGCGCGCCGAGCATTGGCGACAGGGCTTGCAATTGCCTGGGGCCGGGTGATTGGCGAGTTCGGTATCGTGATGGTCTTTGCTTACTTTCCGCAGGGCATTCCAGTCAAACTCTTCGTGAACTTGCAGAATGACGGGGTCGATGCGGTGTACGCATTGGTGTGGCTATTGTTGCTGGTCACCTTGCCGTTTCCGCTGTGGTGCCTGGCAAAGTTTGCGAATAAAGCCAAATAGTAGATTGCCACTTGCAACGCAATAATTCGGTATCAAGCTGGATACATCAGCGCCATCTGCGGATTTTTTAGGAAAGTGGAAAAAGAAAAACCCGGCCGAGGCCGGGTTCTTCTGCAAAGCGCGGGCTAATTACTTAGCTTGAGCTTCGACTTGTGCTTCTACGCGACGGTTAACAGCGCGGCCAGCCTCGGTTGCGTTGTCAGCAACTGGACGGGATTCGCCGTAGCCAACCGAGTTCACGCGGTCAGCGCCAACACCGTACTGGTTAACCAGAACTTGTTTAACGGCGTTTGCACGACGCTCGGACAGTTTCTGGTTGTAAGCGTCAGGACCGACGGAGTCAGTGTGACCTTCAACAGTGGTGGTGGTTTGTGGGTACTGCTTCATGAAGTCAGCCAGGTTCTTGATGTCGCCGTAGCTGTTTGGCTTGACGACCGACTTGTCGAAGTCGAATTTCACGTCCAGCTCAACACGTACGACTTCAGCAACAGCCGGGCAACCATTGGCGTCAACGGTAACGTTGGCCGGGGTGTCAGGGCACTTGTCGACGTTGTCGCAAACGCCGTCGTTGTCGCTGTCGGAGCACACTTCAGCTACTGGAGCTGGTGCTGCTTCAACTTTCTTCGAACCGCCACCGAAGTTTACGCCGATACCGACGCTAGGCGCCCACTCGGTGTCACCCTGGTCGATGTTGTACTGAGCTTCAACGCCAGCACGGGCGTAGAAGTTGTCAGTGAAGTACAGCTTGGCGCCGCCGCCGATGTTGGCGAAGGTGGAACGGTTACGACCACCGCTGCCATTCTGACCGATGCTTTGATCGGAGAAACCAGCCGAGACGTACGGACGCAGCATGTCGCCCGGATTGTTGAAGTGGTACAGAGCGTCCAGAGCGGTGTTAGCGCCCTTGATGTTCTTGCTGTCGTCGCTGCGAACGTTGTGCACTTCGTCGTAGCCCAGACGCAATTCAACGTCGTCGGTCAGGAAGTAGCCAACAGAACCGCCGAACAGGTTGCCGTCATTTTTGAAATTACGAGCGCTGTCGAACTGTTCTTTCTTGGCGAAGCCTTCGATTTCGACTGCGCCTTGGCCTTGTGCCAGAGCGCCGAACGAAGTTGCGGCAACAATAGTACCAATGGCCAAGCCCAAGGTGTTTTTCAGTTTCATCCGTTAAATCCCCATCTGGTGATTGTAAAGCAGTCCCCTTATCGGAGGACAACTCATCGGCAAGTCTATCAGAACTTGCCTGCCCGTTAGAGATATTTGCGCCGAGTTAAGTTTCGGTAACGCCTGCAAATTTCTCACGTAATTTATCAAGTGCCCGTTTGTACCGCATTTTCGTCGCACTCAGGCCCATATGCATTATGTCTGCGATCTCCTGAAATTCCAGCTCTGCCACGAATCGCAGCACCAGAATCTCCCGGTCAATCGGGTTCACATGCACCAGCCAGCGATCGAGCCCGCCCTTTTCTTCTGGTTTCGGCGTCTTGTCTTCAGACGCTTCCTCGAGTGGGTCGAGACTCAAAGCGTCCATCAACCGACGCTTGCGACGCTCCTTTCTGTACTGCGTAATACATTCGTTGTATGTGATGCTGTAGAGCCAGGTTTTGAATTTCGATTTTCCCTCGAAATTCTTCAATCCATACAAGACCTTAAGCATCACCTCCTGACAGACATCGTCAGCATCGCGATCGTTCCCTAAATATCGTGCGCAGACGTTAAAAAGTGTCCGCTGGTAGCGACGCATCAGCTCTTCGTACGCGCGAGTCACATGAAACAACTCGGCATGCGAGCGCGCAACCAACTCCTCATCGGAGAGCTCGCGGGGGTCGTAACGCAGTGAGAGCGGTTGGGGTTTATTCAAAACAGGTCGTGCCGACAGTCAGGTAAATGTCCGCCACAGCCCCGGTTCTCCGGGATTTTGCGGCGGCATACATTAGCAGATTTGCCGGTTCAGCGGCTGCTCACTCGCTGCTCGAGAAGGATTCGGTTCGACAACGAGACCAATTCCCCTTCATCGGTCAGCAGGGTGGTTTTCACCGTGCCAATCTCTTCGATCTGCCCTTCGACCTCTCCAACACGCACTTGTTGCCCTACCTGGTACAACTCCCGTACATAAATTCCTGCCAGTATCTGGCTCGCGATTTCGCGACTTCCCAGCCCCATTGCCAACGCAACGGCCAGACCAACGGTAATCAATCCGATCACGATAACATGGTTCAGCAGGTCGGTTTTCACCTCCAGCTGACTGATCGCCACCGAAATGCTGATGATGATGACCAGCCACTGGGCGATACGCCCAAGCCCCGCAGCGTAATCCAGGCCGACACCTTCGGCTGCGCCACGGACGATACCGTGGACCAGCTGTGCCAGCAAAACGCCTACCAGCAGCACCAGTGCCGCACCGAACACCTTCGGCAAATATAGCGCCAGCATGTCCAGTGTCGCCGAGACCCGCTCGAGGCCGAGGGATTCTGCCGCCGACACCAGGAAAATCAAGAGTACGAACCAATACACGATCTTTCCGATCAGTGTCGAAATCGGCACCTGGACGCCTGCGCGACTGATCAGTTTGGTCAGGCCGGTGCCGCCCATCAGGCGATCCAAACCCAGTTTTGCCAACAGCTTGGACAGCAGGGTATCGAGCAGTTTGGCAACCACGAAACCCAAAAGAACAACCACCAGAGCGCCGAACAGATTCGGGATGAAGTTCGCGACTTTGGTCCACAACGCAGTCATTGCAGTGACCAGGCTCTGTGTCCAGAGATCCAATTCCATATTCAATCAGCCTTGTCTTGGGCGCCGAAAAATGTTCTGCCGGCAATCGTCGCCTTGCGACGGGAAACAGGTGAAACGTGAGCCGAACCGTTGTTCACGGCGATCATCAATGCCTGTGTGCAACGGCCGAGCAGACCGAACAAATCGCCCGCACCAACCTGGCGGTTCGCGGTCTTCAAGACGCGGCCCAGCACAGCATCGTCGTCCCGGCTGGCGGACGAAGAATTGAGCATGTCGCGCAGTGATTCTTCAAACGGGTCGTGCATGGGCACCTCACGTATTGTCACTGAAAGACGCAAGCAATTTCGCATGAGTCACAAAATGCACGCTGCTCAATGTGTTTTTTTTTCCATCACACCCATCGCAGACGCTTGAACAGCCACATTTGCCCCAGTGCGACGACGATCATCAAACCGCACGCCAGCAGAAAACCGTGGGGATTATCCGACCCCGGAATCCCCCCGACATTGATGCCCAAAAGGCCGGTCAGGAAGCTCATCGGCAGGAAGATCCCGGTGATGATCCCGAAGCGGTACATGGTCCGGTTCATCCGCTCGTTGAGGCGTCTGTCTTCGGCCTCAAGCACCAGCCCAACGCGCTCTCGGGTCAGTTCCAGCTCTTCCAGATAACGCGTCAGACTGTTGTTCAACTCGTTCCAGTAATCAGCATCGTCCTCGACGAACCAAGGCATCTTGCTGCGGGTCAATTGCGCGTAGATTTCCCGCTGCGGCGCGAGGAATCGGCGCATCCCCGCTGCCCTTCTGCGGATGTGCACCATGTTGCCGTGTTCGGGCATATACCGTTCGTCGGCATCTATCCGTTCTTCCATGTCATCGACGAGTTCGGTCAGCTCGCTGACGACCGCCTGCACCTTGTCGGTGAGCAGTTGCGCCAGGTAAACCAGCAACTCGGAGGCGGCCCTGGGCCCCTTGCCCTGCTTGAGCAGTTCAATCAACTCGTCCGTGGCGCGCAGCGAGCGAAGGCGCAACGAGATCACCTGCTGGGCCGCGGCGAAGATGCGTACCGAGACCATGTCCTCAGGCTCGGCACCGGGATTGAGGTTCACGCCCCGTAAAAACAACAGCAGTTCGTTATCCGGCAAGGGCAACAGCCGTGGCCGGGTGTTCTCTTCGAGCATCAGGTCGCAGACGAATTGACTGAGGCCGCTTGCGTTGCGCAACCACGTCTGCGTCTGCGGATGGCTGCGATCCCAGTGTAGCCATACGCTTTCGTATGGCTCCAGCTGCAGGCTATCGAGTTCGGTCCGAGCTATTGAACGCGCCCCGCCTTTGCCGTCAAGCACAAGGGCATGCACCAGCCCCCACTGCGCGTTTTCTTCGTCGAACATTCGAGTCCTTGCGGTCCTGCTACCTGGCATCAATAAACGAAACGGCCAGTCAGTCCGGCATCTTCAAAGGGCTTGGCGAGACGATGATGCCGTTGTTGTCGGCATACACATATTCCCCGGGGCGGAACGTCACGCCGCCGAAACTCACCACCACGTTCAGATCGCCAAGCCCGCGCTTGTCGGTCTTGAGCGGGTGACTGGCCAATGCCTGGACACCGAGATCGGTCTGCGCCAGGACATCGACATCACGCACGCATCCATAGATGACCATGCCTTCCCAGCCATTCTTCGCGGCTTTCTCTGCCAACAGGTCCCCCAGCAATGCGCGGCGCAGCGAGCCACCACCATCGACGACCAGCACCTTGCCCTTGCCATCCTGCTCGGACTGCTCGCGGACTAGCGAATTGTCTTCGAAGCACTTGAGGGTGACGATCTGTCCCCCGAAGGAGTCGCGACCACCAAAGTTGCTGAACATCGGCTCGACCACCTGAACCCGCTCAGGGTAGGCGTCGCACAAATCCGGAGTGATGTAGTGCATGGGGTGCTCCTGTCTTTAAAGGCATCGTTTAACAAGGATTGAATCGGCTCGCGGCAGATCCCGATGGCACGCTTGTCTGACCGCGCCGGCCATCACAATGCTTCCTTTATATAGAACAAAATCCTGACCGACGAGTGCTGCACGCTACCCGATCGTACTTCAATGTCAGTCATTGCCACTCAACTGGAGGTAGCTTAGCGGCTGAAGACTTTTATAGGAATGCCCGGCAGGCCGCGGGTCAGGAAGTTGCCAACCTGTTCAGCGTTAATTCAGTCTGTTGGGCCGCTACTCGCCGATTCAGCCAGTCTGCCATCCGAGGCCACACCTGCGCCTGTGCAGCCTTGCTGACCAACATCTGCACATGCCCGAAGTCTTCGGTGAAACCCTGCTCGCGGCCCAGAAGGAGAAACTCCTTATCTAACGAGCCGAACTGTTCGAACAACTCACGACAGGCCCACTCTGGATCCTGATGATCGCCGACGGCCGCGACGCACAGGGTTGGCACATCGACATGTTTCAGCCCCGACCACCAGTCTTCCTTCTTGTCACCAAAACGGCCGAACAGCCCGTGCCAGCGCATGCTTTCCAGAATCACACCCATCGGCTCATCTTCGGGGCCACGTTTGAAGCGAGAGCCGGACAGGTGCTCGAAACGCTTGAGCAACAGGCGGGTGCTCCAGGTCAGCGGCGGCACCTTGAGCAGCCAGTAGCTGCGGGTGACCTGACTGCCAAACAGCGCCACCGATGCGGCGTGCGTGGCGGCGAGGTAATGGCCGCCCAAAGCTGCTGCCAGCGTCGTGCCACCCAGGGAGTGTCCGATCCAGTGCGGCGCCTGTCCACTCTGCTCGAAAACGAACGCGGCAATGGCTGGCAAATCGTAACGGGCGTAATCCGCCACGCGGTTATGCCGATAGGCTTCGTTGCGCGCTGAGAGACCGTGCCCACGCATTTCCGGGATCCAGACGTCGAAGCCGGCGCGAGCCAGATAGGCGCCCAGGCCGATGCCTTTCGGGGAATACCAGAAACGTCGATTGGAAAAGCTGCCGTGCAGAAGAATCACCGGGACGCCACGCACATCGGGAGTCGCTACCAGACCCAGCCGGGTCACGGCCAACTCGACGGTGAAGTCCAGGCTGTTGCCGGGTTTGAGACGGTAAACGTCCTCGATCAGATCGCCACGTCGCTCGGCGCTGATCAGGGCCACAGGAAATAGATGGCTGCTGCTTTGCATATTGCTCTTGCTTGACTCAAAAAATGGCGCATCGCCAGAGATAGCACGGCGTGGCTGCCCCGGCGCTGAACCTTGCAGACGGAAAAAGTCGCAAAAAAAGGGCGGACTCAACAAGACCGCCCTTCTCTTGAGACCGGCCCGCTGAAACGGGCCGGCATCTTACATCATTTTGGAGCGTCTTCTTCGGACAGGAAGAACCAGGTTTCCAGTACCGAATCAGGGTTCAGCGAAACGCTTTCAATGCCCTGCTCCATCAGCCAGCGCGCCAGATCCGGGTGATCGGACGGGCCCTGACCGCAGATACCGATGTACTTGCCAGCCTTGTTGCAGGCTTGAATGGCGTTGGACAGCAGCTTTTTGACCGCAGGGTTACGCTCGTCGAACAGGTGCGCAATGATGCCGGAATCACGATCCAGACCCAGGGTCAGCTGAGTCAGGTCGTTGGAGCCGATGGAGAAGCCGTCGAAGAATTCGAGGAATTCGTCCGCCAGCAAGGCGTTGGATGGCAGCTCGCACATCATGATCACGCGCAGACCGTTCTCGCCGCGAGCCAGACCGTTTTCAGCCAGCAAGTCGACCACCTGACTCGCCTCGCCCAGGGTGCGCACGAACGGCACCATGATCTCGACGTTGGTCAGGCCCATCTCGTTGCGTACACGCTTGAGCGCGCGGCACTCCAGTTCAAAGCAGTCGCGGAAGTTTTCGCTGATGTAACGCGAAGCCCCACGGAAGCCCAGCATCGGGTTTTCCTCTTCCGGCTCGTACAGTTTGCCGCCGATCAGGTTGGCGTATTCGTTGGACTTGAAGTCCGACAGACGCACGATGACCTTCTTCGGCGAGAACGCCGCCGCCAGGGTGCTGATGCCTTCAACCAGCTTCTCGACGTAGAAACCGACCGGATCGTCATAACCGGCGATGCGCTTGTCGACGCTTTCCTTGATATCCAGCGGCAGGTTCGGGTAGTTCAGCAGCGCCTTGGGGTGCACGCCGATCATGCGGTTGATGATGAATTCCAGACGCGCCAGGCCAATACCGGCGTTGGGCAGCTGGGCGAAATCGAACGCGCGGTCGGGGTTGCCGACGTTCATCATGATCTTGAATGGCAGTTCCGGCATGGCATCGACGGAGTTCTGCTTGATGTCGAAACCCAGTTCGCCTTCGAAGATATAGCCGGTGTCGCCCTCGGCGCAGGAAACGGTCACGCCCTGGCCGTCCTTGAGCAGCTCGGTGGCGTTGCCGCAACCCACAACGGCCGGGATACCCAGCTCGCGGGCGATGATCGCCGCGTGGCAGGTGCGACCGCCACGGTTGGTGACGATGGCGCTGGCGCGCTTCATGACCGGTTCCCAGTCCGGATCGGTCATGTCGGAAACCAGCACGTCGCCTGCCTGAACCTTGTCCATTTCGGACACGTCCTTGATGATCCGCACCTTGCCGGCGCCAATGCGCTGGCCGATGGCGCGACCTTCAGCCAGAACGGTGCCCTTCTCCTTGAGCAGGTAGCGTTCCATGACGTTGGCCGAGGAACGGCTCTTCACGGTTTCAGGACGGGCCTGAACGATGTACAGCTTGCCGTCGTCACCGTCCTTGGCCCATTCGATGTCCATCGGGCACTTGTAGTGCTTTTCGATGATCATCGCCTGACGCGCCAGGTTACTGACTTCTTCGTCGCTCAGGCAGAAGCGCGAGCGGTCGGCAGCGTCGACATCGATGACCTTGACCGATTTCCCGGCCTTGGCCTCGTCGCCGTAAATCATCTTGATCGCCTTGCTGCCCAGGTTGCGGCGCAGGATCGCCGGGCGACCGGCTTCAAGCGTGTTCTTGTGAACATAGAATTCATCCGGGTTGACCGCACCCTGCACGACGGTCTCGCCCAGGCCGTAGGCGCCGGTGATGAACACCACGTCACGGAAACCGGATTCGGTGTCCAGGGTGAACATCACCCCGGCGGTACCGGTTTCGGAGCGCACCATGCGCTGTACGCCAGCGGACAGCGCCACCAGCTTGTGGTCGAAACCCTGGTGTACGCGGTAGGAAATGGCGCGGTCGTTGAACAGCGAGGCGAACACTTCTTTCGCTGCCCGGATCACGTTTTCCACGCCACGAATGTTCAGGAAGGTCTCCTGCTGACCGGCGAAGGATGCGTCTGGAAGGTCTTCAGCGGTGGCCGAAGAACGCACGGCAACGGCGATGTCCGGATTGCCCGCCGACAATTCGGCGAAGGCGGTACGGATTTCAGCGTTGAGTTTCTCGGGGAATTCAGCCTCCATGATCCACTGACGGATCTGCGCGCCGGTCTTGGCCAGCGCGTTGACGTCGTCGACATCCAGAGCATCGAGTGCCTTGTGAATCTGATCATTCAGACCACTTTGCTCAAGAAAATCACGATAGGCCTGAGCTGTAGTGGCGAAGCCACCGGGGACGGAAACGCCGGCGCCCGCCAGGTTGCTGATCATCTCGCCGAGGGATGCGTTCTTGCCCCCCACGTGCTCCACATCATGGACGCCGAGCTTATCGAGGGAAACTACGTACTCTACCAAGGTGATCTCTCCACTAACCGATTTGTTGTTGGGAAAAGCTTTGGCGCTGGAACCACAGGAAAAACGGATTCTGCGCGCTCGTGGTCTGGATCTTGAAGTCTGACGCGTAAAACTCGTTAGAATGCGGCACGTCTAGGCCCGCAAGCGCGCCTATGATATCCAAGAATCGTCACCAGCTTAAGGCCTAAGGCGCAAATGAAACGATCCGCTTTCTTTATCTCCGACGGCACCGGCATCACTGCCGAAACCCTGGGCCAGAGCCTGCTAGCGCAGTTTGAAAACATTACGTTCAACAAGTTCACGAGGCCCTACATCGACAGCGTCGAGAAAGCGCGGGCCATGGTTGCGCAAATCAATAAGGCTGCCGAGAAGGACGAGGTACGCCCGATCATCTTCGACACCATCGTCAATCAGGACATCCGCGAGATTCTGGCGACCTCCGACGGCTTCATGATCGACATCTTTTCGACCTTCCTGGCCCCCCTCGAGCAGGAGCTTAGTTCACACTCCTCCTACTCGGTGGGCAAATCGCACTCCATCGGTCACAGCTCCAACTACATGGAGCGCATCGAGGCGGTGAACTTCGCGCTGGATAACGACGACGGCGCACGGACCCATTATTACGACAAGGCCGACATCATTCTGGTGGGTGTCTCGCGTTGCGGGAAGACGCCTACCTGTCTATACATGGCGATGCAATTCGGCATTCGCGCAGCCAACTATCCGCTCACCGAAGACGACATGGAGCGCCTGCAACTGCCACCTGCGCTCAAACAGCATCGCAACAAGCTGTTCGGCCTGACCATTGACCCGGATCGGCTGACCGCGATTCGCCACGAACGTAAGCCCAACAGCCGCTATTCGAGTTTCGCCCAATGCGAATTCGAAGTGCGCGAAGTGGAAAACCTGTTCCGCCGCGAGAACATTCCCAACATCAATTCCACCCATTTCTCGGTCGAGGAAATCTCGGCGAAAGTGTTGGTGGAAAAAGGGGTTGAGCGGCGCTTCAAGTAGCGCCGCACCACTGTAGGAGCCGGCGTGCTGGCGAACGCGTCAGGCCAGGCAATTCAGAGGTACCTGACACACCCGGTTCGCCAGCAAGCCGGCTCCTACAGGATTTGATGTCGGCGCAAATCAGGCGCTGGTCAGACGATCAGAAACTATCCCCCGGCACCCGCACCCAGCCTTCCATCAACACCCGTGCACTGCGGCTCATGATGGCTTTCTTCACTTGCCATTCGCCGTCGACGATCACCGCGTCAGCCCCCACACGCAGGGTTCCCGAAGGATGGCCGAAACGCACGGCGCTGCGCTTGCCGCCACCAGCCGCCAGGTTCACCAGGGTTCCCGGAATCGCAGCCGCGGTGCCAATCGCCACCGCTGCGGTCCCCATCATTGCATGATGCAGCTTGCCCATGGACATGGCGCGAACCAGCAGGTCGGCGTCATCGATCGCGACCCGCTTGCCACTGGAAGACACGTACTCCGCGGGCGCCGCGACGAATGCGACTTTCGGCGTGTGCTGGCGTTTGGCAGCCTCGTCGACATTGTCGATCAAGCCCATGCGCACCGCGCCGTACGCCCGAATGGTTTCGAACATGTTTAACGCTTTCGGATCGCCGTTGATGGCGTCCTGCAATTCGGTGCCGGTGTAACCGATGTCGCTGGCATTGACGAAAATCGTCGGGATGCCGGCGTTGATCATGGTCGCCTTGAAGGTGCCGACCCCGGGCACTTCCAGATCGTCCACCAGATTGCCGGTAGGGAACATCGAGCCACCGGCGCCTTCTTCTTCGGCTGCCGGATCCATGAACTCCAGCTGAACCTCCGCCGCTGAAAAGGTGACTCCGTCCAGTTCGAAGTCACCGGTCTCCTGGACCTCTCCATGGGTGATCGGCACATGAGCGATGATGGTCTTGCCGATGTTGGCCTGCCAGATCCTGATCACCGCCACGCCGTCCTCGGGAATCCGGCTGGCGTCCACCAGCCCGTTGCTGATCGCGAATGGCCCGACCGCCGCTGAAAGGTTGCCGCAGTTGCCGCTCCAGTCCACGAAAGGCTTGTCGATGGACACCTGGCCGAACAGGTAGTCGACGTCGTGATCGGCCTTGATGCTCTTCGACAGAATCACCGTTTTGCTGGTGCTCGACGTCGCGCCTCCCATGCCATCGATCTGTTTTGCGTAAGGGTCAGGACTGCCGATGACCCGTAGCAGCAGGGAATCACGCACCGGGCCGGGCACTTGCGCGGCTTCGGGCAGGTCCTGCAAGCGAAAGAACACCCCTTTGCTGGTGCCGCCGCGCATGTAAGTCGCGGGAATCCTGATTTGCGCTGTATGAGCCATCAGTTCGTTTTCCTTCTATATAAGAAGCTGGCGCCACGTGTCCGTAGCGCCGCCAAGCCTCAAGCCACGGCGGAGGATTCCAGGAAGTCCTGGGCAAAGCGCTGCAGCACGCCGCCGGCTTCGTAGATCGAAACCTCTTCGCCCGTGTCCAGACGGCAGGTAACCGGCACGTCCACGCGCTCGCCGTTTTTGCGCTGAATGACCAGCGTCAGGGTAGCCCGTGGCGTACGTTCGCCGATCACGTCGAAAGTTTCGGTGCCGTCGATGCCCAGTGTGGTGCGGTTGGTGCCGGGCTTGAACTCCAGCGGCAATACGCCCATGCCCACCAGGTTGGTACGGTGGATGCGCTCGAACCCTTCGGCGACGATGGCCTCGACGCCCGCCAGACGCACGCCCTTGGCCGCCCAGTCACGGGACGAACCCTGACCGTAATCGGCACCGGCGACGATGATCAGCGGCTGTTTGCGATCCATGTAGGTTTCGATGGCCTCCCACATGCGTGTGACCTGCCCTTCGGGCTCGATCCGCGCCAGCGAACCCTGCTTGACCTTGCCGTTCTCCTGAACCATCTCGTTGAACAGTTTCGGGTTGGCGAAAGTCGCACGCTGCGCCGTCAGGTAGTCGCCCCGGTGGGTGGCGTAGGAGTTGAAATCCTCTTCCGGCAGGCCCATCCGTGCCAGATATTCGCCCGCCGCGCTGTCGAGCATGATGGCGTTGGAAGGAGACAGGTGATCGGTGGTGATGTTGTCCGGCAGCACCGCCAGCGGGCGCATACCCTTGAGGGTCCGCTCGCCAGCCAACGCGCCTTCCCAGTACGGTGGACGACGAATGTAGGTGCTCGCCGGACGCCAGTTGTACAGCGGCTCGACTTTCGGGCCGGTGTCCTCATGGATGGCAAACATTGGGATGTACACCTGACGGAACTGCTCCGGCTTGACCGAGGCCTTGACCACTGCGTCGATTTCCTCGTCGCTTGGCCAGATGTCCTTCAGGCGAATCTCTTCACCGTTGGCGCCGATGCCCAGCACATCTTTCTCGATGTCGAAGCGGATCGTGCCCGCGATGGCGTAGGCGACCACCAACGGCGGCGAGGCGAGAAAGGCCTGTTTGGCGTAGGGATGGATACGCCCGTCAAAGTTGCGGTTACCTGACAGCACCGCCGTCGCGTACAGATCGCGGTCGATGATTTCCTGCTGGATCACCGGATCCAGCGCGCCGGACATTCCGTTGCAGGTGGTGCAGGCAAACGCCACAACGCCGAAGCCCAATTGCTCCAGCTCATCAGTCAGCCCGGCTTCGTCCAGATACAACGCGACGGTCTTGGAGCCCGGAGCCAGCGAGGATTTGACCCAGGGTTTACGGGTCAGGCCCAGTTTGTTGGCGTTGCGTGCGAGCAAGCCCGCGGCAATTACGTTGCGCGGGTTGCTGGTGTTGGTGCAACTGGTGATCGCCGCGATGATGACCGCGCCATCGGGCATCAGGCCGGGGGTTTCTTCCCAGGCGCTGGCGATGCCTTTGGCCGCGAGATCGGAGGTGGCCACCCGCGCATGCGGGTTGGACGGGCCTGCCATGTTGCGCACGACGCTCGACAGATCGAAGCTGAGCACACGCTCGTATTCGGCCGTCGACAGCGTATCGGCCCACAGGCCGGTGTGTCTGGCGAAGGTTTCCACCAGTTTGACCTGCTGGTCATCGCGACCGGTGAGGGTCAGGTAATCGATGGTCTGTTGGTCGATGGCGAACATCGCCGCCGTGGCGCCGTATTCCGGGGCCATGTTGGAAATAGTGGCGCGATCGCCCAGGGTCAGCGCGGTTGCGCCTGCGCCGTAGAACTCCAGCCATGCACCGACCACCTTCTGTTTACGCAGGAACTCGGTCAGCGCCAGTACCACGTCGGTCGCGGTGATGCCTGGCTGCGGACGTCCACTCAGTTCAACACCGATGATGTCCGGCAGGCGCATCCACGAAGCGCGGCCGAGCATGACATTCTCCGCTTCCAGCCCGCCGACACCGATGGCGATCACGCCCAGCGCATCGACATGGGGGGTATGGCTGTCAGTGCCGACCAGGGTATCGGGGAACGCCACGCCATTGAGGGTCTGGATCACCGGCGACATTCGCTCCAGATTGATCTGGTGCATGATGCCGTTGCCCGGCGGAATCACTTCGACGTTCTTGAACGCCTGCTTGGTCCAGTTGATGAAGTGAAACCGGTCTTCGTTACGACGGTCTTCGATGGCGCGGTTCTTGTTGAATGCATCCGGGTCATAACCGCCGCATTCCACGGCCAGCGAATGGTCGACGATCAGTTGCACCGGCACCACGGGATTGACCTGCGCCGGGTCGCCGCCCATATCGGCAATGGCATCGCGCAGACCGGCCAGGTCCACCAGCGCGGTCTGGCCGAGAATGTCGTGGCACACCACGCGAGCGGGGAACCAGGGGAAATCCAGGTCGCGCTTGCGTTCGATCAGCTGCGTCAGGGACGCCTTGAGGGTGGCCGGATCGCAACGACGCACCAGGTTTTCGGCCAGCACCCGCGAGGTATACGGCAGCGTTGCATAGGCGCCTGGCTTGATCGCATCGACCGCTTCGCGGGCGTCGAAGTAATCCAGTGCGCTGCCAGGCAGTGATTTGCGGTATTGAGTGTTCATTGTCAGGACTCGATCACGGTAGTTTCAAAAGGTGGGGCCTGCACCGGGCCTGAACTGAACGCGGTGCAGACGTCCCGACCCATTCAGCGTTGTTCGATTGGCACGAACTTGCGCTGTTCGACGCCGATGTATTCGGCGCTCGGACGGATGATGCGGTTGTTGGCACGCTGTTCGAAGACGTGGGCCGCCCAGCCAGTCAGGCGCGAGCAGACGAAGATCGGCGTGAACAGCTTGGTCGCAATGCCCATGAAGTGGTACGCCGACGCATGATAGAAATCGGCGTTGGGGAACAGCTTCTTCTGCTCCCACATGGTCTTGTCGATGGCTTCGGAAACCGGGAACAGCACCTTGTCGCCGACCTCGTCAGCGAGCTTCTTCGACCAGCCCTTGATCACCTCATTGCGCGGATCGTTGTCCTTATAGATCGCGTGGCCGAAGCCCATGATCTTGTCCTTGCGCTCGAGCATGCCCAGGGTGCCCTTGACCGCCTCGTCGGCCGACGAGAACTTCTCGATCATGTCCATCGCCGCTTCGTTGGCGCCACCGTGCAGCGGGCCACGCAGAGTGCCGATTGCGGCAGTGATGCAGGAGAACAGATCCGACAGGGTCGAGGCGCAGACCCGCGCGGTGAAGGTCGAGGCGTTGAATTCGTGCTCTGCGTAGAGGATCAGCGAAACGTCCATGACCTTGCGATGCAGCTCGCTCGGCGTCTTGTCCAGCAACAGTTTGAGGAAGTGGCCACCGATGGACACTTCATCGGTGACGCAGTCGATGCGCTTGCCATCGTGACTGAAGCGATACCAGTAGCACATGATCGCCGGGAACGCGGCCAGCAGGCGGTCGGTGGAATCGCGTTGCTGCTCGAAGTTATTTTCAGGCTCCAGGTTGCCGAGCATTGAGCAGCCGGTACGCATCACGTCCATCGGATGCGCGTCGGCGGGAATGCGCTCCAGCACTTCTTTCAAGGCTTGCGGCAAGTCGCGCAGGCCCTGGAGTTTTTTCAGATAAGTGTCCAATTGCGCCTGGGTCGGCAACTCGCCGTACAGCAGCAGGTACGCAACCTCTTCGAAACGGGCATCGGCGGCCAGTTCGCGCACGTCATAGCCACGATAGGTCAGCCCGGCACCAGCCTGGCCAACGGTCGACAGGGCAGTCTGTCCGGCAACCTGGCCACGCAGGCCAGCGCCACTCAATACTTTTCCTTCAGCCATTGCTCTCTCCAATCTTGTAGTTTTTCAGGGAATCGGCAATTCAGTGCGCTGTACGCATCACGTTTTTTTAGGAGCGCGCTTGTCCGCGATTGCGATCAGCCATGCCACCAATGCGATTGACGCACGGTGATCGCGGGCAAGCACGCCCCTACAACGATGCGTCTTCAGCCCTTCTTCTGGGCAAACAACGCATCCAGTTTCTGTTCGAAAGCGTGGTAATCAATGCGCTCGTACAACTCCATGCGGGTCTGCATGGTGTCGACCACATTCTTCTGCGTGCCATCGCGGCGGATCGCGGTGTAGACGTTTTCCGCCGCCTTGTTCATCGCGCGGAAGGCCGACAGCGGATACAGCACCAGCGCCACCTCCGCGGATTTCAGCTCATCGGTGGTGAACAGCGGTGTCGAGCCGAATTCGGTGATATTGGCCAGGATCGGCGCCTTCACCCGCGAGGCGAACAGCTTGTACATCTCAAGTTCGGTGATGGCTTCCGGGAACACCATGTCGGCGCCCGCTTCGATGCATGCAGCTGCGCGATCCAGCGCCGACTCCAGCCCTTCTACCGCCAGCGCGTCGGTACGCGCCATGATCACGAAACTGTCGTCGGTGCGCGCATCCACGGCCGCCTTGATGCGGTCGACCATCTCCTGCTGCGAAACGATTTCCTTGCCTGGGCGATGACCGCAACGCTTGGCGCCGACCTGATCCTCGATGTGCATGGCCGCCGCGCCGAACTTGATCATCGACTTCACAGTGCGCGCCACGTTGAACGCCGAAGCGCCGAAACCGGTGTCTACGTCCACCAGCAATGGCAGATCACAGACATCGGTGATGCGGCGCACGTCGGTCAACACGTCATCCAGACCGGTGATCCCCAAATCCGGCACCCCCAAGGAGCCAGCGGCCACGCCGCCACCGGATAGATAGATGGCCTTGAAACCGGCACGTTGCGCGAGCAGGGCGTGGTTGGCGTTGATCGCGCCAACCACTTGCAGCGGGTGTTCACTGGCAACCGCATCACGGAAGCGTTGGCCGGGAGTCGTTCTTGAAGTCATTGTTCACCTCGGGCAGTAGCAGCTTGGTAGCGCTGTTCGATGTTGCGTTTCGACGCGCCGATATGGCGACGCATCAACAGTTCGGCCAGTTCGCCGTCACGGTCGGCGATGGCATCGAGAATGCGGTGGTGTTCAGTGAAGGCCATGCGGGGCCGGTTGGGCGTGGTGGAGAATTGAATGCGGTACATGCGCACCAGCTGATACAACTCGCCGCAGAGCATCTGGGTCAGCGTGCTGTTGCGCGCGCCCTGGATGATTCGGTAGTGGAAGTCGAAGTCGCCTTCCTGCTGGTAGTAGCCGACCCCCGCCTGAAATGCAGGATCACGCTCGTGGGTTTCCAGCACATGGCGCAAATCATCGATCTCGGCGACGGTCATGCGCTCGGCGGCCAGACGACAAGCCATGCCCTCGAGAGATTCGCGGATCTCATAGAGTTCAACCAGCTCGGCATGGCTCAGCGACACTACACGAGCGCCGACATGGGGCACCCGCACCAGCAGACGCTGGCCTTCCAGACGATGAATCGCCTCGCGCAGCGGGCCGCGACTGATGCCGTAAGTTCGCGCAAGCTCCGGTTCGGATATCTTGCTGCCGGGCGCAATCTCGCCTTGGACGATCGCCGCCTGTATGCGCCGAAATACGTTCTCCGAGAGCGTTTCCGCATCTACCGGAGCGGCGGTGATGACTTCGGTGGCATCCAACATTGTTGACACCTTCTTATTGAATGACGCCGAATTTAGCGAAATACCCCCCAATTAGTCAAAGACATTTTCAATACTGTCGACAATCTCCTAATAACCACCCAGCATGAGGACGTTTCCTACAACCACTGTCAGAGACGCCCTTCGCTGGCGCCACAAAGCCTTCATGCTAGAATGCCGACCGCATCCACCTCCGTGACAGGGGGTCCAGGGATGTCCCTGCTGGCTGCGGCCCGCGCCAAACAAAAACCCGAGCTGACGTCAAAAACGGCTCCCTGTTCCTCTCCACCGCGCCAGGACCTATGAGCCGCCATCCTTTACTCTTTCTTTTCTGCCTGTATCTGCCGGGCCTGTTCCTCGGCAATCTCTGCCTGGCCGCGGGCAAGACCGTCTACGGCTTGAACGAGTACGCGGAACTGGCAGGCATCGATCTGCAGGTGGCGGCAAAACTCGATACCGGGGCGAAGACCGCCTCCCTTAGCGCCCGTGACATCAAGCGTTTCAAGCGCGACGGTGAATCCTGGGTGCGCTTCTATCTCGCCATCGACGATGCCCACGAACACCCGATCGAACGCCCCTTGGCGCGGGTCAGCAAGATCAAGCGTCGTGCTGGCGACGTCGACCCGGACGATGAGAAGAAATACACCTCGCGGCCGGTGATCAGCCTTGACGTGTGCATGGGCAGCGCTTCGCGAACCATAGAAGTGAACTTGACCGACCGAAGTGCTTTCCAATACCCGCTTTTGATTGGCTCCGAGGCCCTCAAGCACTTCGACGCGCTGGTCGACCCAAGCCTTAAATATGCAGCGGGCAAACCGGCCTGCGTCACTGATGCTCAAACCGCAGAGTAATTACATGCGCTCTCTTACCCTCCATCTGAAAATCCTGATCACGGCCCTGGTGGCACTGGGGATCGCGATCACGGCCTATCAGATATTGGTGCTCGGCATCCCGGTGACCGAAGACGAAACCGACGACCTGTGGAATATCGACGCCAAGGTCGAGTTCGTCGCCAACCCGAAAGACTCGGTCAAGGTGCAGATGTACGTACCACCGCTCTCGCGGGATTACATCAGCCTCAACGAAAGCTTCATCTCCAACAATTACGGCGTGAACGTCAACCGCGCCGATGGCAACCGCAAGGTCACCTGGTCAGCCCGTCGCGCCACCGGCAATCAGACGCTGTATTACCGACTGGTACTGACCAAGCGCTACAGCGGCGAAAAAGCCAAGGTCAAAGGCCCGATCTTTCGTGACAGCATCGCCGTCGAAGGTCCGGAAAAAATCGCCGCCGACGCCCTCCTCGCACCGATTCGCCAACATTCGGCCGATGTCGAAACCTTCGTCAGCGAGGCCATTCGGCGTGTCAACAACCTGAGTGACGACAACGTCAAGCTGTTGCTGGCGGGCGACACGTCGGTGCAGAACAAGGCCCGCATCACTGAAATCCTGCTATCCGTGGCCCACGTCCCGGTGGAGAAGGTTCACACCATCCGCCTGGTTGCCGATCAGCCGCAGATGCCCGAACTCTGGCTGCGCAGCTTCAACGGCAAGGACTGGCTGTATTTCAATCCGGAAACCGGCGAGGCTGGCCTGCCCCAGGATCGCCTGCTGTGGTGGGTCGGCGACGACAACCTGATCACGGTCGAAGGTGGCAAGAAGGCTACGGTCAACTTCAGTCTGAACAACAGCGAGATGAACGCCATCCGCCTGGCCAAGCTGACTGACGAAAGCACCGATGCCGACTTCCTCGAATATTCCCTGTACGGCCTGCCCCTGCAGACTCAACAGACCTTCATGATCATGGTGATGATCCCGATCGGAGTGCTGGTGATCCTGATCCTGCGCAACCTGATCGGCTTGCAGACCCTGGGGACTTTCACCCCGGTACTGATCGCCCTGGCCTTCCGCGAAACCCAGCTCGGCTTCGGCATCGTGCTGTTCACCATCATCACGGCGCTGGGTCTGTCGCTGCGCTCCTATCTCGAACACCTGAAGCTGCAGATGTTGCCGAGGCTGTCGGTGGTGCTGACCTTCGTGGTGGTGCTGATCGCGGCCATCAGCCTGTTCAGTCACAAGCTCGGATTGGAGCGCGGGCTGTCCGTGGCGCTGTTCCCGATGGTGATTCTGACCATGACCATCGAGCGCCTGTCGATCACCTGGGAAGAACGCGGCGGCAGTCACGCGATGAAAGTTGCCGTCGGCACGCTGTTCGCGGCCTCCCTGGCACACATCATCATGAGCGTGCCGGAGCTCATCTATTTCGTCTTCACCTTCCCGGCGATTCTGCTGATTCTGGTGGGCTTCATGCTGGCGATGGGGCGTTATCGCGGCTATCGCCTGACCGAGCTGATCCGTTTCAAGGCCTTCCTCAAGGAAGACGCCGAACGGGAAAACGTCAAATGATCGGCTGGTGGAAAACCTGGAAGGCGCTCGAAGCCAAGGGGATCATGGGCATTAACCGGCGAAACGCCGATTACGTGCTCAAGTACAACAAGCGCAGCCTGTACCCCATCGTCGATGACAAGATCATCACCAAGGAGCGCGCCATCGCTGCAGGCATTCATGTGCCACAGATGTATGGAATCATTTCCACCGAAAAGGAAATCGAGAAGCTCGACGAGATCATTGGTGGGCGTAGCGATTTCGTGATCAAACCGGCGCAAGGCGCCGGGGGTGACGGCATTCTGGTGATCGCCGATCGTTTCGAAGAGCGATTTCGCACGATTTCCGGACGCATCATCAGCCACGAGGAAATCGAGCATCAGATTTCCAGCATTCTCACGGGCCTGTATTCGCTGGGTGGTCACCGTGATCGCGCATTGATCGAATACCGAGTCACGCCCGACCCGATCTTCAAGAGCATCAGCTATGAAGGTGTCCCGGACATTCGGGTGATTGTGCTGATGGGCTACCCGGTGATGGCGATGCTGCGCCTGCCCACGCGCCAGTCCGGCGGCAAGGCCAACCTGCACCAAGGCGCCATCGGCGTCGGCGTCGACCTGGCGACCGGGCTGACACTGCGCGGCACCTGGCTTAACAACATCATCAGCAAACACCCCGACACCGCCAACGCGGTGGATGGCGTACAACTGCCGAACTGGAACGGCTTCATGCGCCTGGCCGCCGAATGCTATGAGCTGTGCGGCCTTGGCTACATCGGCGTGGACATGGTGCTGGATCAGGATCGCGGGCCGCTGATCCTCGAACTCAACGCCCGCCCCGGCCTTAACATCCAGATTGCCAACGACTGCGGGCTGACCCATCGCACGCTGGCGGTAGAGAAACGCCTGGAAGAACTGACTGCCGAAGGCCGTCATGACGATCCGGATGAGCGGGTGAAGTTCGTTCAGGGATTGTTTGGCCACGTTTGACCCGATTCTTGCGCCCCGATTGAGCACCCATTTTCTCCGGGATTCGCGCTGCCGTTCCCTTGTGGTAGGGGCCGGCAGAATAGCGGCGCCCCGGCACCAATTCCGACACTACCCCTAGGAGTCAGGTCACCGGAAGACTACAATCGCCGTCCGCGCACCACGACTGATTTCCCTCGCATGCCAACCTGTTCCGTACACCCGCTCGCCTACCACGTTGACCCGACCGGGTATTTTTCTCTGGTTCGTCAGGCGCCTGGTGCCGTGCTGCTCGACAGCGGCAGGCCCGAGGCAGACCGGGGCCGTTTCGATATCCTCAGCGCCTGGCCGGTTGAAACGTTCACGGCGGATGCTGAGGAAAGCGGCGCAGCGTTCGTGCAGCGCCTGCGTGAAAGACTGACAGCCCTGGGCTACGCCGACTTACCCGAGCACAGTCCACTGCCCTTCGCCGGCGGAATGATGGGGTATCTGGCCTACGATTTCGGTCGCCTGCTTGAACCGTTGCCGAGTCTGGCCGTTGACGACCTGCATCTGCCGTCGGCGCAACTGGGACTGTACGCCTGGGCGCTGATCAGCGATCACCAGCGACGCACCACTGAACTGGTTTTTCACCCCACCGTTGGGAGCCACGAACGCCAGCGTTTGATCGGGCTGTTCGGGCAGCCGCAGACCGCGACCCACGCAACCTTCAACCTCAGTCAACCCTTCGCCGCTGACACCAGCGCCGACCAATACCGCCAGGCCATCGAACGAATCCAGGCCTACATTCAGGCCGGTGACTGCTATCAGGTGAATTTCGCCCAGCGCTTTCGGGCCCGTTACAGCGGCGAGCCGTGGGCAGCCTATCAGGCATTGCGCCTGGCCTGCCCGACCCCGTTCGCCGGTTACCTGAGCTTGCCCGAGGGCGATGCGATCCTGAGCCTGTCGCCCGAGCGCTTCGTCAAAGTCAGTCAACGGCAAGTCGAAGCCCGCCCTATCAAGGGCACCCGACCGCGAGGCAAGGATGCGGCACAAGACGCCGCCTACGCCGAAGAACTGCTGGCGAGCAAGAAGGATCGCGCAGAGAACCTGATGATCGTCGACCTGTTGCGTAACGATCTGGGGCGCACCTGTCGCATCGGTTCGGTGAAAGTCCCGGAGTTGTTCAGCCTGGAAAGCTATCCAAACGTGCATCATCTGGTCAGCGCCGTCACCGGCGAACTGGCGGCAGACAAGGACGCACTGGACCTGATCACTGGCAGTTTCCCCGGCGGTTCGATTACCGGCGCGCCGAAAATTCGTTCGATGCAGATCATCGACGAACTGGAACCGAACCGCCGGGCGCTGTATTGCGGGTCATTGCTGTACCTGGACGTGCGCGGCGCAATGGACAGTTCCATCGCCATCCGCAGCCTGCTGGCCCAGAATGGCCAGATCGCCTGCTGGGGCGGCGGCGGGATCGTCGCCGACTCGGACTGGGAGGCGGAATATCAGGAATCCATTACCAAAGTGCGGGTCCTTTTGCGCACGTTGGAAGCGTTGTGATTCAGACTTCTTAAACGCTGCGACCCCTGTAGCAGCGCGGATTGCCGGCGGTGGCAATTTCAAGGATGCTGCCGCCGGCAAGCCGGACTGCTACAGGGTTACGTTCGAATGAGAGCGACCCACAGCATGCCGCCCCCACCATGATCGCGTTCCGCCCCCTACAAACTCAGCACCCGATTCGACGCCTTGATGAACTCCCGCTTCAGATCTTCAAACGTCTGCACTGCCGGGAATTGCGGGAACTCGCGAATCACGTTATCCGGCGCATGGAACAAAATCCCCGCATCCGCCTCGCCCAGCATGCTGGTGTCGTTGTACGAATCGCCCGCTGCAATCACGCGGTAGTACAGACTCTTGAACGCCAGCACTGACTGGCGTTTCGGATCTTTCTGACGCAGCTGATAGTCCACCACCCGCCCCGTCTCGTCCGCGACCAGACGATGACAAAGCAACGTCGGGAAACCCAACTGGCGCATCAGCGGCTGCGAGAACTCGTAGAACGTGTCCGAGAGAATCACCACCTGGAATCGCTCACGCAACCAGTTGACGAATTCCACGGCGCCCTCCAGCGGCTTGAGCGTGCCGATCACTTCCTGAATGTCCGACAGCTTCAGGCCATGCTCGTCGAGAATGCGCAGTCGCTGCTTCATCAGGATGTCGTAGTCGGAGATGTCGCGGGTCGTCGCGCGAAGGGATTGGATACCGGTTTTCTCGGCGAACGCAATCCAGACTTCCGGGACTAGCACACCTTCCAGGTCAAGACAGGCAATTTCCACAGTTCACTCCTTGTGTGTTTCAAGCAGCCACGTTTAGGGAAGCAGCACTCTAACCAGCGCACCGGGCCCGGTGCAAACTGAGGATTCAGGCAAACCGGGGACGGTTTTTGATACCATCTGCGCCATTACCAGCGCTTGAGCGCCGCATATTAAGAGCGCCTGCGCGCCACAATTAGGAAGCCGTCTGATGAGCCACCCCTTCGACGTCGCCGACATCGCCGCGACCTACGCCAACAAGTCCGCCCAGGACATCCTCAAGTTCGCCTTCCAGCACTTCGGCGACGAGCTGTGGATTTCCTTCAGTGGCGCCGAAGACGTGGTGTTGGTGGATATGGCATGGAAGATCAACAAGAACGTCAAGGTGTTCAGCCTGGACACCGGCCGCTTGCACCCTGAGACCTACAGGTTTATCGATCAAGTGCGCGAGCAGTACGGCATCGCCATCGATATCGTCTCCCCCGACCGGGAAAAACTGGAGCCTTTCGTCAAGGAAAAGGGCCTGTTCAGTTTTTACAGGGACGGTCATGGCGAATGCTGTGGAGTGCGCAAGATCGAGCCGCTGCGACGCAGGCTCAGCGACGTGAACGCCTGGGCCACCGGCCAGCGCCGTGATCAGAGCCCGAGCACCCGCAACAACGTGGCCGTGGTCGAGATCGACAGCGCCTTCTCCACACCGGAGCGCACGCTGTACAAATTCAACCCGTTGGCGCAGATGAGCAGCGCCGACGTCTGGAACTACATCCGCATGCTGGAGTTGCCGTACAACAGCCTTCACGAGCGCGGTTTCATCAGCATCGGCTGCGAGCCCTGCACCCGCCCTGTCCTGCCGAATCAGCACGAACGCGAAGGTCGCTGGTGGTGGGAAGAGGCCACGCAGAAGGAATGCGGGCTGCATTCGGGGAATTTGATCGGCAAAGCCTGAACGCAGTTGCGAGCTTTGAGCTGCAAGAAAGAGCGGCCGGGTGAGGGCCGCTTTTTCTTGCAGCTTGCCGCTGCTGTCAATGCTCGGGGAGCACCACGCCTTCGAACAACTCTTCAAGTTCTTGCTTGTTGTGGCACTGGATGGCCTTGGCCATGACGTCGCGGGTCAGGTGCGGGGCGAATTTCTCGATGAAGTCGCACATGAAGCCGCGCAGGAAGGTGCCGCGGCGAAAGCCTATCTTGGTGATGCTGGCTTCGAACAGTTCGCTGGCATCGAGCACCACCAGATCGCTCTCCAGCTTGGGGTCCACGGCCATCTTGGCGACGATGCCAACACCCAGGCCCAGGCGAACGTAGGTCTTGATCACGTCAGCGTCGGCTGCGGTGAACACCACTTTGGGCGTCAGGCCACGATGGCTGAAGGCTTCGTCGAGCTTGGAACGACCGGTGAAACCGAACACATAGGTGACGATCGGGTATTCGGCGAGGATTTCCAGGGTCAGTTTCGGCACCTTGGTCAGCGGGTGGCCCTGGGGCACGACCACGCAGCGGTTCCAGGTGTAGCACGGCATCATCACCAGGTCGCCGAACAGCTCCAGGGCTTCGGTGGCAATGGCAAAATCGACGGTACCGTCAGCGGCCATCTCGGCGATCTGCATTGGCGAGCCTTGATGCATGTGCAGCGCCACATCCGGGTACTGTTTGATGAAATTGCTGATCACCGGCGGCAGCGCATAGCGGGCCTGAGTGTGGGTGGTGGCGATCGACAGGGTGCCTTTCTTCTCGTTGGAGAACTCCTGGGCGATCTGCTTGATGCTCTCGACCTTGCGCAGGATTTCCCCGGCCGTGGTGATGATTCGCTCACCGGCGGGCGTAACGCGGGTCAGGTGTTTGCCGCTGCGCGCGAAGACCTCGACTCCCAGTTCGTCTTCCAGCAAGCGTATCTGCTTGCTGATCCCCGGTTGCGACGTGTAGAGGCTCTGTGCCGTCGCCGAGACGTTGAGGTCGTGGTGCGCCACTTCCCAGATGTAGCGCAATTGTTGAAGCTTCATATGTATCCCTCAAAGCCGGAAGACGCCGCGGGCATCAGCAACGGTATATAACTGGATTAATGGTCAGGAAGGCAAAGCTAGAACTTTTTATCACTTTTATTCGTTAATGGCACGCTGCTTTTTCATTGGCGCGACGATTTGCTCTTCGGGCCTAAGCTCCGGAACGGTTTTGCAGCATCGGCACCATGTACACCGGCACTTCTGAAAGCTGCAGAACCCGCGCAGCGGTGCGTCCGATCGGCGTGTCCCCTTCGGTACCGTGGCTGTGACTGCCCAGCACCAACAAATCGACTTCAAGGCGCTGCGCCTGCTCGAGAATCACATTGGATGGATCGCCCTGCACCACACGCACACTTCGGATCAGCTCAAGATCCTGGTTATCCTCTCCCAGTTCGTCGCGAAAACCGGCCAGCACCCGAAGTTCGATGCCTTCGATGACCGTATTGACCCCTTCACTGTGCAGTTCCCTGAGCACGTCCTCGGCCAGATAGCTTTGCAGGACCGATTCGGCGAACAGCCCCATGGGTTCGACGACATGAATCACATGCAGCTCAGCATTGAACGTTCTGGCCAGTGCCAGCGCATGCTGCAGGACATAAGGCGCATAAAGACCGAGGTCCGTGGCATACAGCATCGAGCGAATCATGTGACCTCCAGGCAAGCATGACAGGCGCAGACACAACTCAGAGTAGCAGCGTGCGAACGAATCGGCCGGTTTGATACTGCTTTGCGGTCTAAAGGTTCACTGTTTTAGCTCATTGCTGATGCCATGAGGCACGTGACCGGTGGCCACCACCTCGCGCGCTTTCTCGCAATGACCGGGCTGATCGTCGAAAAACACGTCTGCGGCGAAGGCTTCCAGAAACGCCGATTTTTCCAGGCCACCGAGAAAAAGCGACTCATCCAGCCGAATGTCCCACTCGCGTAGCGTTCGGATCACCCGCTCATGGGCCGGAGCCGATCGGGCAGTGACCAGCGCGGTGCGGATCGGGCACGACTCCTCGGGAAACTCACGCTGCAAGAGGTTCAGCGCAGCGAGGAAAGGTTTGAACGGACCACCCGGCAGCGGCAATCGCGCAGCTTCGCGCTCACTGGCCTGGAACGCTTGCAGGCCGCCTGACTGATACACCCGCTCGGATTCGTCCGAAAACAGCACGGCATCGCCGTCGAAAGCGATGCGCAGTTCGGCGCTGGCTGCACGCCGGGCGCCGCCGGAGAGGATGGTCGCTGCGGCGAAGCCCGCGTCCAGCGCGCTACGAACGTCTTCAGCATGGGTGGACAGGAATAGATGACTGCCAAAAGCGGCAAGGTAAGGAAACGGGCTACGACCGCCGACGAATGCGGCGCGGGAAATATCCAGGCCGTAGTGTTGAATGGAGTTGAACACACGTAGGCCGGTATCGGCACTGTTGCGCGATACCAGGACCACCTCGACCCGTGACTGGGTCAAGCTGGCGTTGAGGCTCAGCAGCTTTTCCACCAGCAAAAAGGCATCGCCCGGCTCCAGCACTTCGTCTTCATGGTCGATCTGGTACTTGCGGTAAGCCGCTACCCCATCGCTCATGTAGATCGCGTGGCTTTCCCGCAAATCGAACAGCGCCCGCGAGGAGATCGCCAATACCAGTTTGCTGCCTGCGGTTTTCATGGTCAGGTCGTTGGTCATCGTTTTCCCCAAATGCATCAGAATGAAACCCGCCAAACCACCGTGCATAACCCTTGTGGGAGTGAATACATTCGCGAGACGGCGTACTGACCGTGAACATTTGTCAGCTCGATGGCTGCCCGTTCAAGGCTTGTGCTTTCAAGGTAAGTCGTCAGGCCTGCGTGCCAGCGACTGATCAACACCTTCGATAATGGCTTGAGCGCAAAGCGTGCAGCGCAATGCACCGTAAAACTCTCCGTCGCGCACCACGAACAGCGTCGGCAGATGAAACACGCCATAACGCTGCACGGCGCCACCATTCTCCTCGGCGTCGATCCAGCATAGCCGTTCCACTGGCAGCGCCTGCTCGGGCAAATGATGCCGCGCCCACCGGCAACTCGAACAGCCGACGCTGGTGAATATCAGCAGCGAAACACCAGGCAGCGTCAGCAATTGCTGATCCACGTCGAAATCCGTCAGTTGCAGTTGATCCACACCGATCGCCCCAGAGTCTGGGCACACTATATCCGCCCACAACCGACAGTTTACAAACTTCAGGCGGAACGACTGCACGCTGAAAAAGAAAATGCACCCGAGAATGCCGCGTCTGTTGGACGAAAGCCACGTTTACCCATTGTCGAAGCGAGGGTTAACGCGCTAAGGTTCCGCTCCCCGCTGCGCTCAACCATGCTGGGCTCCGCCGCTGGCGGCCAGCACCCGTGACCTTATGAGTAACACGATGGCTGATTTACCGATTGACGACCTCAACGTTGCCTCCAACGAGACACTGATCACTCCGGATCAGCTCAAGCGCGAAATTCCTCTCACCGCTGCCGCCCAGGCGACCGTGAGCAAGGGCCGCGAAGTGATTCGCAACATTCTCGATGGCAAGGACCACCGCCTGTTCATCGTGATCGGGCCATGCTCGATCCACGATATCAAGGCTGCCCACGAATACGCCGACCGCCTCAAGGCGCTGGCTGCGGAGCTGTCCGATACCCTGTATCTGGTGATGCGCGTGTATTTCGAAAAACCGCGCACCACCGTCGGCTGGAAGGGCCTGATCAACGACCCGTATCTGGACGACTCCTTCAAGATTCAGGACGGGCTGCACATCGGTCGCCAGCTGCTGCTGGATCTGGCCGAGAAAGGCCTGCCGACCGCGACCGAAGCGCTGGACCCGATCTCCCCGCAATATCTGCAGGACCTGATCAGCTGGTCGGCCATCGGCGCGCGTACCACCGAATCCCAGACTCACCGCGAAATGGCTTCCGGGCTGTCCTCGGCCGTGGGCTTCAAGAACGGTACCGATGGCGGCCTGACCGTGGCGATCAACGCGCTGCAGTCGGTTTCCAGCCCGCACCGCTTCCTGGGCATCAACCAGGAAGGTGGCGTGTCCATCGTTACCACCAAGGGCAACGCCTACGGTCACGTGGTGCTGCGCGGTGGTAACGGCAAGCCCAACTATGACTCGGTAAGCGTCGCGCTTTGCGAGCAGGCGCTGAACAAAGCGAAGATCAAGCCGAACATCATGGTCGACGCCAGTCACGCTAACTCCAATAAGGACCCGGCGTTGCAACCGCTGGTCATGGAAAACGTCGCCAACCAGATTCTGGAAGGCAACGAGTCGATCATTGGGCTGATGGTTGAAAGCCACCTGAAATGGGGTGCACAGTCGATTCCAAAGGACCTCGCCGACCTGGAATATGGTGTATCGATTACCGACGCCTGCATTGACTGGGAAGCCACCGAGAAGACCTTGCGCAGCATGTACGCCAAGCTCAAGGACGTCTTGCCCAAGCGCAAGCGCGGCTGATTGGCGCTTCAGAAACGACAACGCCGAGCAATTGCTCGGCGTTTTTCATTGTGGCGGCTGATTCGATCGATCAGATCTTGGCTGCCTGCCGCTGATTGCGCTCCATGTAGCGCTCGACATATGAGCACGATGGAATGACGGTATAACCGTTGCTCTCGGCATAATCCAGCGCGACCTCGGTCAAGGCCGCAGCTATGCCCCGCCCCCGCAGTGCGTTGGGAACGAACGTACGATAGATATCCAGAGTCTGCTTCCCCAGATCCATGTACGTCAGATAGGCGCGGTGACCATCGATATTAATCTCGAACTGGTGACCGGTCTCGTCATGGTGGATGGACAACGCCTCGCTCATCACTACTCCTCGCGGGTCTTGGAATTTGACCCCTACCTTACCGATGTTTTTCCGGCGAAGGAACTATCAGACGGCGTGAAAACGATGATGCTCAGCAACATGGCCTTGAAAACCGGTGAAAAATGCTCGTTGAGAACACCTGAGTCGCTCTGTTGCGCCGGTTTCTGCCTGGTTTCGCTGTCGCTCGCGACGTTTTCACACTGCCTGCAACGCCACCCCGTGCCTGATTTGGACACCGAGAACGCCCTGGCTTCTCAAACAAATGAGCACCCCCAAATAGTAGGCGCCATTGCCGAATCTGCTCAAGGGAATCGAGGCGAATATGCGCTGCCGCACATCTGACCGCTCTGCCGGTTGAACCTGAAGCCGCCGGTGGATGTCCATTGAGACGCAAACGGCTTGCTTGAGTCACGTCAAGCAGCACAGATCAATCGTCATTGCCGATCATCGTCTATACAAAAAGGCTGCACGCGGTTAAACCATGGCCGGCTTCAGGGCCTGCGTCACATCGTTGACCCGCCTGACGATCTCGGACCCACGCCGATCCGATCGATTGCATTGGTCACTGACAGACGTTTTCGCCTGACAGCGCCGGTTTTTTTTCGAGAGAAAACGTGAGGAGTCGCACGGAAGCCTTTCTAAGCAAAGAATTTTGTGTGGTTCTTGCGCTTAGTCCGTTTACTTACTACAAACAATGAGTAGTATGTACGTCGGTCATTTTCTCATTTTCGAGAGATGACTAATTTGATAGAAGTCCTTTAAGGGGAACACGATGAACAACGTTCTGAAATTCTCTGCTCTGGCCCTGGCCGCCGTTCTGGCTACCGGTTGCAGCAGCGCGTCCAAAGAAACTGAAGCTCGTCTGACCGCAACTGAAGACGCAGCCGCTCGTTCGCAAGCTCGTGCCGATGAAGCCTATCGCAAGGCTGATGAAGCTCTGGCTGCTGCTCAGAAAGCTCAGCAAACTGCGGACGAAGCCAACGAGCGCGCTCTGCGCATGCTCGACAAGGCAAGCCGCAAGTAATAATCCCTCGGGATTATGACTAAGCCGATCCGGTTTCGGATCGGCTTTTTTGTTGCCTGGTTTCCGTTGAGGGCTTCCTTTGCGCCAACGATTCTTCAGGCAATAAAAAACCCGTTCACCCTGCCCTGTCTCCAGGGCCCGGTGGACGGGTATCAGCGTCGAACCAGACTTATTGCAACGTCACCGGTGCATCATTCACAACCGGGGCTTGTACGCCTGGTACCGCGATCTCGACAGGCATACCATCTTCGGCGGCCACTACGTCACGCACTTCATCCCAGTTGATACGCAGGCTGTTGGCCAGGTCTTCGCGCTTGAGCAGCGCATTGATGACGGCGGTGTGCTTGTCGACCACCGAAGGGTTGCCGCTTTCGTCCAGGGGTGTATGCGCTTCGAGGTACACCTTCCCACCGCTGACGCCGAACTTGTACGGCTCGTTCATGATGCGTACTGGAGTACCGATCGGAACCATGTCAGCCATTTCCAGCACGTTGTTGTTGTACATGCGGAAGCAGCCGTGGCTGGTGCGCATGCCGATGCCGAACTTCTTGTTCGAACCATGGATCAGGTAGCCCGGCAAGCCCAGGCCGAACTTGAACGGTCCCAGCGGGTTATCCGGGCCAGCGGGCACCACGTTGGGCAGGATGTCACCATCGGCAGCGTGCTCGGCCTTGACCGACTCAGGCGGGGTCCACGTCGGGTTCGGGGTCTTGGCGGTCACCTTGGTTGTGGAAACCGGCGAGCCCCAGCCTTCACGGCCGATGCCCAACGGGAAGGTGTACACCACGTTCTGGCCTTTGGGGTAGTAGTAGAGGCGGTACTCGGCCAGGTTGATGACGATGCCCTCGCGCGGCCCTGGTGGGAGGATGAACCGGGTCGGCAGAATCACTTGGGTACCAGCGCCCGGCAGCCAGGCATCGACGCCGGGGTTGGCGGCGATCATTTCCAGATAACCCAGGTCGTACTGGGTGCCGAGGTCAGCGAAAGTGTCTTCGTACTTGGCGGTGACGGTCTGCACCTGGCCGATGATGTCTTCGCCTGGCGGTGGCAACGTAAACTCCAGAGCGGAAACGGGGCCGGCCGCACACAGTGCGGCGAGCGACAGACAGCGGGCGAAAGCTGGAATGCGCGACAACATCCGGGGAATCCTTGGATAAACGGAAGGCTTGAATGAGCGCGATTGTACACGCACGCCGGGGCCTTCGGGAGTAGGCGCGACGGCTTACACGGTGTAGTCGTTTTTACAGGGTCTGGTCGAGTTCCGGCCAGATCGGATGCCAGCCCCTGCGCTGCGCATCGATGATTGCCCGGCACAGTGGACACAGGCGCTCATCCTGATAAATCGCCTGCTCGACGTTGGACCAGCGTGGCTGAGCGGGCAGCAGCGTACCGCAGAGGGTACGATCGGCGGAACCGGCCAGTTCCAGTTGCCGGGCGACCAGATGTACACGAACTTCCTGGCATGCGAACAGGTCGAGCTGCTCGTCGGGCTCGATCAGTTGATAGGCAAAAAGGGACCAGGCAGGGCGGCGCATCAGAGGGCTCCGGATCGGGGGGCGCCACATTAGCCGAAAGCCCACGTTCGGAAAAGGGCTCGGGGCCGTTAATTTTGGCGGCCGAGGGGGCTGGCGTGCTGGCTTGAGAGGTGTGTGTGTATGCAAAGATCCTGGTGACGCGCGCATGGGTTCTGCCTAACGGCAGAAGCGTTTACGCCTTTGACGGGCTATTTGGAAAAGCTCCAAGTCACCAAGGGCATTCGCTCCTGGGTCGGCCCGACTCCGTCGGATTTTCCACTTCGAGCCGCCTATCGTCGGCCTGCGCCCAAGTCGCGACGTGTGTCGTCTGGGTTAGCATGTAGGAAGATCAAGATCAAAAGCCGCGGCATGAGCGGGACTTGAAGATTGACTACGAACCTGTGGGAGCTGCCGGAGCTGTGCGACAGCCGCGAAGGCGGTGGATCAGACACTCACATTTCACAGACCCACCGCGTTCGCTGCCGTCGTAACCTGCGGCGTCCCACCGGATCGAATCAGCCTGCCGCTTCTGCGGTCGCTCTCGATCTTGCCGTTGCTCTTCACGTCCCCGCCCCCAATGCCAGATCTCAATCAAAGAAGTGGCTTCAACTGCGGCCAAACATTCTCCAGCAGCCGAGCTTGAGCATTGGCCGCCGGATGCAGACCATCGGCCTGGGTAAACTCAGGCACCCCGCCCACTCCCTCAAGCATGAACGGCACCAGCGCCACCTTTTTCTCGGTCGCCAGATTCCCATACACCTCCTTGAACGCCTGCGTATAACGCACACCATAATTCGGCGGAATCTGCATTCCCAACAACAACACCCTGGCCCCCGCCGCCCGCGAACTGTCGATCATTGACGCAAGATTTTGTTGCAATTGCGCAGGAGGCTGGCCTCGCAGACCGTCATTGCCCCCCAGCTCAAGGATCACCAGATCCGGCTTGTGCTCTGCAAGCAGCGCCGGCAGCCGCGCCTGACCACCGGCACTGGTGTCGCCGCTGACCGATGCATTGACCACCTTGTCCTGGTAGCCCTGCTCTGCCAGGCGCTTCTCCAGCAGACTCACCCAGCCCAAACGGGTATCCAGGCCGAAAGCCGCGCTGATACTATCCCCAACGATCAGAACCGTGCCTGCCATGGCTCCTTGAGACAACAGCAGCAAACCCAGGCCAGCACTTAAAAACCACGCACGCATCGGATTCTCCATGAGCGAAAGTATTCTCAGTGCTCGGAACCTCAGCAAAGTGGTCCCAAGCACCGAAGGTGACTTGACCATCCTGCACCAACTCTCCCTGGAACTAAACAAGGGCGACACCCTGGCCATCGTTGGCGCCTCCGGTTCCGGCAAATCCACCCTGCTCGGCCTGCTCGCCGGGCTTGATCTGCCCAGCGCAGGCTCGGTGACGCTGTCGGGACGCAACCTCAGTGAACTGGATGAAGATCAACGAGCCAGGGTCCGCGCCGAACACGTAGGGTTCGTCTTTCAGTCGTTCCAACTGCTCGACAGCCTCAACGCGCTGGAAAACGTCATGCTGCCCATGGAACTGGAAGGCCGCAAGGACGCCCGCGAGCAGGCGCGCCATCTACTGGAGCGAGTCGGCCTCGGTCAGCGCCTGACCCACACGCCCAAACAACTCTCGGGAGGTGAGCAACAACGCGTCGCCATCGCCCGCGCCTTTGCCGCCGATCCCGATGTGCTGTTTGCCGACGAACCCACCGGCAACCTCGACAGTCACACCGGCGAGCGCATCAGCGACCTGCTGTTCGAGCTGAACCAGGAGCGCAATACCACGCTGGTGCTGGTCACCCACGATGAACGCCTGGCTCACCGGTGCCGGCGCCTGATCCGTCTTGAAGGCGGCCGCCTGGTCGCCCCTATGGAGCCTTGATGGCACGTCTGCCGTTTGCCCGTCTACTGAGCCTCGCCGCCCGCCAGTTAATGCGCGATGCCCGCGCCGGAGAACTGCGAGTGCTGTTTTTCGCGCTGGTGGTCGCGGTCGCCGCCAGTACCGCCATCGGTTATTTCGGCTCGCGGCTGAACAGCGCGATGCTGCTGCGCGCCACTGAGTTTCTCGGCGCCGACCTGGTTCTCAGCGGCTCAACGCCCGCCAAGCCCGAGCAGATCGAGGCCGGTACGGCACTCAAGCTCGATCACTCGCAAATCGTCATCTTTTCCAGCGTGGTCGCCACCGACAACGGCATTCAACTTGCCAGTGTGAAGGCGGTGGACACGGCCTATCCCCTGCGTGGCGAGCTGAAAAGCGCAGAGGCGCCTTATCAGCCGGAAGTCAGCGGCGGCGAGCCAGGGCCCGGTGAAGCGTGGGCCGAAGCGCGAATCCTGGTGGCGCTCAATCTGAAGGTCGGTGACAACATCGACGTTGGCTCCACGACCCTGAAACTGACCCGCGTGCTCACGTACGAACCCGACCGCGCCGGAAATTTCTACAGCCTGACGCCGCGGGTCATGATCAACATGGCTGATCTTGAAGCGACCAAGGTCGTGCAGCCAGGTAGCCGGGTCAATTTTCGCGACCTGTGGCGCGGCACGCCGCAGGATCTGGCGGCCTATCGCAAGGCTGTCGAACCGGGATTGGCAGCAAACCAGAAAATCGAAGACGCCCGCGACGGCAATCAGCAGATTGGCGGCGCGCTGGGCAAGGCCGAGCGTTACCTGAACATGGCGAGTCTGGTGGCCGTGCTGCTGGCAGGCGTCGCCGTTGCCTTGTCGGCTGCACGTTTCGCCGTCCGGCGTTTCGACGCCAGCGCGCTGCTGCGCTGTCTTGGCCTGTCGCGCAACGAAGCTCTGGTGTTGTTCAGCCTGCAGCTGGCGATACTCGGCATTGCCGCCAGCGTCACCGGCGCCCTACTCGGCTGGTTCGCACAACTGGGCCTGTTTTACCTGCTGGAAGATCTACTGCCCGCCGCGGTGCCACCGGGCGGCTCGCTGCCCGCGCTGGCCGGCATCGGCACCGGGTTGGTGGCCCTGGCCGGTTTCGCCCTGCCGCCACTGGCGGCGCTGGGTCGTGTGCCGCCCTTGCGCGTGTTGCGCCGCGACATGCTGCCGATTCCCGCCAGCACCTGGCTGGTCTATGGTGCTGCGCTGTTTGCGCTGGGGCTGATCATGTGGCGGTTGAGCCTGGATCTGGTGCTGACCTTCGCCCTGCTCGGCGGTGGCTTGATCGCAGCGGTGGTCCTTGGCGGCGTGCTGTTGCTGGCGCTGCAAAGCCTGCGTCGCTTGTTGGCCAACGCTTCGCTGCCGTGGCGTCTGGGCCTGGGCCAACTGCTGCGTCATCCCATGGCGGCGGCCGGCCAATCCCTGGCCTTCGGCCTGATCCTGCTGTCCATGGGGTTGATCGCCCTGCTACGCGGCGAGCTGCTGGACACCTGGCAAAATCAGTTGCCCAAAGACGCGCCCAACTACTTCGCGCTGAATATCCTGCCCACCGAGCGGGACAACTTCGCTGAGCGCATGAGTCGCCTCTCGACCCACGCCGCGCCGCTGTATCCGATGATTCCAGGGCGCCTGATGAGCATCAACGGCGAACCGGTGAGCAAGTTCGTGACCAAGGACTCACGGGGCGAAAACGCGACTCAACGCGACCTCAACCTGACCTGGTCGGCCAATCTGCCGGAGGGTAACAGCATCACCGAGGGCCAATGGTGGAACGATCAACTGCCTGCCGCTGACAGCATTCCCGGCGTTTCGGTGGAAACCAAGTTGGCCAAGAGCCTGAACATGAAGCTTGGCGATACTCTCAGTTTCGTGATTGGCGGCGCCAACCATGAGGTCAAGGTCACCAGCCTGCGGGACATCAATTGGGACACCTTTGAGCCGAACTTCTTCGTGATCTTCCAGCCGGGCACCCTCAAGGACGTGCCGACCACCTACCTGACCAGCTTCTATCTGGCGCCAGGCCATGATCAGCAAATCGTCGAGCTGTCCCGTGCCTTCCCGGCGGTGACGATCCTGCAAGTCGAGGCGCTGCTGGAGCAATTGCGCAGCATCCTCGATCAGGTCACGCTGGCGGTGCAATACGTGTTGCTGTTCGTGCTCGCGGCAGGCCTTGCGGTGCTGTTCTCGGGTCTGCAGGCGACGCTGGATGAGCGCATTCGCCAGGGAGCATTGCTCAGGGCACTGGGCGCTAACCGCGCGCTGCTGGTCAAGGCCCGACGCATCGAGTTCGGCCTGTTGGGCGCAGTCAGTGGCGTGTTGGCGGCACTGGGTTGCGAACTGGTGAGCTTCGCCCTGTACCGCTACGCGTTCAGTCTGGAATGGTCGCCGCACCCGTGGCTGCTGGTGCTGCCGTTGATCGGCGCGTTGCTCGTCGGCGGCGCGGGAGTGTTCGGCACACGCCGGGCACTGAATGCCAGTCCGCTGACTGTGTTGCGCGAAGGGTAAAACTCGACAGCAAGGGCCGACACACCGCGTATTGGCCCTTGCTGTCTACTGCTCGCTGACCTGATATTCGATTTTGGTCACCCACCAGAGCTTTTCCCCGGCGGGAATTCTGACCGTCAGTTCATCGCCCACTTCCTTTTTCAGCAGCGCGCGAGCCATCGGCGAGTCGATGGAGATGTAGTCCATGCGCCCATAGATTTCGTCATAACCGACGATGCGGAAACGCTTGCTCTGGCCCTCTTCATCCTCGATCTCCACCCAGGCACCGAAAAACACCCGGCCTTCCTGCTCCGGCGAGTACGCCACCACGCGCATGTCCTCTAGGCGCTTGCGCAGGTAACGGATGCGCCGATCGATCTCGCGCAGCAGTTTCTTGTTGTATTGGTAGTCGGCGTTCTCGCTGCGATCCCCGAGCGAAGCCGCCCAGGCGACCTTTTGCGTAATGTCCGGGCGATGCTCGCGCCACAGATAGTCCAGCTCTTTCTTCAGCGCCTCGTGGCCTTCGGTGGTGATGATTTTGGTACTCGACTCTGCCATCCGCGGCTTCCACATAACGATCAGGTAGGTGCCGCACGGCGGGGCCGCGACGGCATGGGGTCGCCACTACACTACAGGGGCGCCGCGACGGCAACCCGTGGTAGTCGGATCGCCCCGCCCCCTCAGTCGTTGGCACGCTGATTATGGCTGGCCACGAACTGGCGAAAACGCTCGGTGGGCAGGCCTTCGAACAGTTCATCGGGTGTGCCTTGGGCATCGATGACACCCTGAGCCATGAACACGACGCGGTTCGACACGTGGCGAGCGAAGCCCATTTCGTGGGTGACCACCAGCATCGTCCGGCCCTCTTCCGCCAATGAGCGCATGACCCGCAGCACTTCGCCCACCAGTTCCGGGTCCAACGCCGAGGTGGGCTCGTCGAACAGCATCACTTGCGGGTTCATCGCCAGAGCGCGGGCAATCGCCACCCGTTGTTGCTGCCCGCCGGACAGGTGCGCCGGGTAATAGTCGCGTCGATCAAAGAGCCCGACCTTGTGCAGCAATTGTTCGGCTTCTTCGATGCACTCGGCGCGGGAGCGCTTGAGCACCCGCAGCGGGCCCTCGATGATGTTTTGCAGCACGGTCATGTGCGACCACAGATTGAAGCTCTGAAACACCATGCCCAGTTTGCTGCGCATCGCTTCGACCTGGCGTGTGTTGCTCGGCAGCAGGCGCCCGTTGGCGTTGTGCTTCATTTCGATGACCTCGCCATCCAGCACGATGCGGCCTTCGTCGGGGGATTCCAGCAGATTGATGCAGCGCAGGAAGGTACTCTTGCCCGATCCGCTGGCCCCCAGAATGGAGATGACGTCACCTCTGTGGGCGTCCAGCGAAATCCCCTTGAGCACCTGAACCGAGCCGAACGACTTGCAGATGTTGCTGACCGACAACGCGGTTTCAATGGATTGATTCATGGCAGGCTCCGCGGCAGTCAAAGGGAGGGAGGCGTTTCTGCGGCCGGGGTGGCCACACGCTGTACAGGACGTTCGCGCAGGTGCGGGGAGAGCTGATACTCGACCCACGACATGAAGCGAACGATCAGGAAGTTCAGCACCAGATAAATCAGCGCGGCGCACAGGAAAACTTCCATGGTGCGGTAAGTGCGCTGAATGATCTGTTGAGCGATGCCGGTCACATCCCACACGGTCACCAGGCTGGCAATCGCGGTGGACTTGACCATCAACACCGCTTCGGTCGAATAGGATGGCAGCGCCTGACGCAGGGTGACCGGGCCAATAACCCGATACAGCAGGGTCCAGCGGCTCATGCCCACCGCGAGCCCGGCCTCGATCTGGCCAGGGGGCACGCTGAGCAGCCCGCCCCGGATGATTTCAGCGGTGTAACCGGCGGTGCACATTGCCAGGGCCACCACAGCACAGCCATAAGGAGACCTGAGGATTTCCCACATGAAACTGCTGCGGATGGCCGAGAATTGTCCCAGCCCGTAATAAATCAGGAACATCTGGATCAGCAATGGCGTGCCGCGAAACAGCATGATGTAGAAGCGCGCCGGATAACTCAGAAATGGCCAGCGGCTGACCCGCATGGCGACTACGCCCAACGACAGCAGCAAACCCAGGGAAAGACTGGCGAAGAACAGGCTCAGGGTCGTAGGCAACGCGGCCAACAGTTTGAGCATGGTGTCGCTGAGAAAGGCAAAATCGATCATCGGGGTTCCCCTCTCAGGCGTTCGGATTGCGGCGCTGAGTGCGCTGCACGCGGGTTTCGGCAATGTTGAACAGGCGCCCGGACAGCCCGGTGAGGATCAGATAACAGGCGCCGCCGACGATGTAGAAGGTGAAGTACTGGCGCGAGGAACCCGCCGCAACCTGACTTGCGCGCATCAGCTCCACCAGGCCGATCACCGAAATCAGCGCCGAATCCTTGAGGGTCATTTGCCAGACATTACCCAGGCCTGGCAACGCGTAGCGCCAGACCTGCGGGATCAGCACCCGACGAATTCGCATACCCCAGGTCATGCCAATCGCCAAGGCAGCCTCGAGCTCTCCTTTGGCAACGGCCAGGTAGGCGCCTCGATAGACTTCGGCCTGATAAGACGCGGAGATCAGCCCCACCGCCAGCGCGCCCACCAGAAACGGCGGCGTGTCGACGAAGCCTTCGCCGCCGAACCAGTGGTGGATGGCGCCCATCACCGTGGCCCCGCCGAAGTAGAACAGGTAGATCACCAGCAACTCCGGAATGCCCCGGAACAGGATCGAGTAGACGTCGCCGATATACCGGAATATCCGGCGTCGCGAGAGCTTGGCTGCCGCCACAGCGCTGCCCACGAGGGCTCCCACCACAAGTGCCGACAAGGTCAGCAGCACGGTCATGCCTGCCGCCTTGAGCAGCGCCGCGCCCCACCCGTGCTCGCCGAAGCTGAGCAGCTGTAAGAGATCCATAGGGTTTTTCCCGCTGCGAACAGTGAAAAGTCCGGTGCCTGACGACACCCTCCAACTCATACATACTTGTCTTTACAAGCATATGCAATTTGGTTGCCAGATCGTTTCGGACATGGTCTCAACTGCGTACAACCTCTCTGTTCAGGCGATCAAGGGTAGATAAGGTTCCACCGCTGCAGGTGTAAGTTCGTTAACACGTGACCGTAGGGCGCCTCACACTGGGGCAGTGGGAAACGTCTGGCCCCATGCAAGTGCGTAGGGCTGTAACACCGGATCAAGGCGCAGCCAGCAGTTCGATAAGGCTCTGTACGTTTGGCCGTTTGCGCTTTTCCGTCGGCACGAAGGCACAGTAAGGATGCCCAAGCGGCAGCGACCTGGCCGACAACACGATCAGACGTCCCGCCGCCAGATCAGGCTGGGCGATGAGTTTCTGCCCCAGCGCTATGCCGCAACCCAGCTTCGCCAGGGTAATCGACAGGCTCGACAAACCCGAGCGGCGGCCAAGCCCCGGATCAGGGGCAGGCTGGCCGATCTCACTGGCATACCAGTCGCTCCAGGTAGGGTGAGAAGCATAGTTCGGGCCCCACTGGGTATGGATGAACAGACTCTGGTGGATGCGCGTCAGGTCGAAGTCGCTGTTGCCGTGGCGATACCAAAGCTCGGGCGCACACAGCGGCACCACTTGATCGTGCACCAGCGCAATCGCTTCCAGCGCGGGGTAATGGTAGTCGCCATAGCTCACACGAATATCAACGTCATGGCGGGCCAGATCCACCGGATCGTCCTCGACCCGCACATCCACCGACAGCTGCGGATGGCTCTCCAGCAGCGCGGCCAGTTTCGGCGCCAGCCAGACTTCAGCCAGGGAGAACGGCACGCTGACGATCAGCCGAGTGCGCATCTCGCCTTCGAGCAAGCGCACGGTCATGGCGGCGATGTCGTCCAGGGCGCGGGAAGTTTGCGGAAAGATCGCAAGCCCCGCATCAGTCAACGACAGCCGATTCCCGTTGCGTACGAACAGCTTCTTGCCGAAATACTCCTCCAGATGTCGGACCTGCTGGCTCACTGCAGCGGCTGAGACGCCCAACTCCTTCCCCGCGGCCACGAAGCTTGCCAGACGTGCAGCTACCTCGAAGGTTCTCACAGCATTCAATGGTGGAAGCCTTTTCATCGATTTCCCCCTAAGTTTTTCTAGGGGGAGGCTAACAATTTTTGCCGTTGTTGCGAAGATTTTCACAGGTTAGGTTTACGCCACACCGTTCAGGAGGCCCGACATGAGCATTGTCATCGATCTTCAACGCTACCCTCTGGATCAACAAGGCAGCAAGGCATGGAACACCCTGGTCGCCAAGGCGCGCTGCGAATTGGCTCGCAACGGCATGTTCAGCCTTGAAGGCTTCATTCAGGCGGAAAACGTCGCACTGGCTGCCGCGCAGATTCAGCCGACCATGGACGCCGAATCCCACACCCACAAACGCTCGCACAACATTTACTTCAAACCGGAAATCCCGGAATTGCAGGCCGATCATCCGGCCTTGAAAAAGGTCGAGACGGTCAGCCATACCCTGTGTGCCGACCAACTCAAGAGCAGCCTGGTGACGGCGGTCTACGAATACCCGCCGCTGGTGTCGTTTCTCAGCGCGGTCATGCAAAAGCCGGCACTGCATGTCATGGCCGACCCCTTGGCGCGGGTCAACGTAATGAGTTATCGCCAGGGCGAAACCCTGAACTGGCACTTCGACCGCTCGGAGTTCACCACTACCCTGATGCTCCAGGCACCGGAAGCCGGCGGCGAGTTCGAATACCGTACCGACTTGCGCTCTGCGGACGATCCGAACTACGCAGGCGTGGCTGAGTTATTGGAGGGTCGTGACCCTGCCGTGCAGAAATTGCGCTTGAGTGCTGGCACATTGAACGTGTTTCGTGGCAAAAATACCGCGCACCGGGTGACCCCCGTGCAAGGACAGCGCGAACGCATGGTCGCGGTGTTCTCGTATTACGAAAAACCAGGCGTGATGTTCACCGTCGAGGAGCAGACCGGCTTCTACGGACGCGCCGCCCAACTGACCTCTGAAGACACAGCGGCATAATAAAATTAGCGATTCGCGGCTTTTGATCTAGCTTGACCCTGCCAATCTTTCAATCAGATGGGGAAACACATGGGCCACACCTACCACGTCACAAAAAGAATCCTCGCCTGGGCAGCACTGGGCAGCACGCTTGTGCTGAGCCACGCCGCGTTCGCCAAGGACTGGACCTCGGTTCGAGTCGCCACCGAAGGGGCCTATGAGCCCTGGAACATCACCCTCCCGAGTGGCGAAATTTCCGGCTTCGAACCTGAACTGCTCAAGGACGTCTGCGCCCGGATCAAGCTGGAGTGCAAACTTCAGGCTCAGGATTGGGACGGCATGATCGCCGGCCTCAACGCCGGTAAATTCGACGTGCTGATGGACGCCATTGTCATCACTGCGGAGCGAGAAAAAGAGATCGCGTTCTCCAAGCCGTACGCCAATACCCAGGCGGTTTTCGTCAGTGCCGATCCAAAGCTCATCGCCAGCATGCCGAGCAATGACGTGATCAAACTCAGCGGCGACCCGGCCAAGGACAAAGCTGCCGTCGACAAGATGAAAGAACTGCTCAAGGGCAAGACCCTGGGCATTCAGTCGGGTACCGCCTATACCAAATTCGTCGAGGACAACTTCAAGGACATCGCGACCATCCGCGAATACAGCAAGTCCGCCGAGCACTTGCTGGACCTGAACGCGGGGCGCATCGATTTCGCTTTTGACGACGTGACCTTCTTCACTTCCGCTCTGGAAAGCCCCGATAACAGCAACGTAAAAATGATCGGTCCGAAAATCGGCGGCGATATCTGGGGGCCGGGCGAAGCGCTGGGCTTTCGCAAGGCCGATAACGACCTTCGCGAGAAATTCAACGGCGCACTCACTGCCGCATTGGAGGACGGCACGGTGAAGCGTCTTTCGCAGAAGTGGTTCAAGGCTGATATTCGGCCTTGATGCCCCGCCGGGGCAGCGGCTGACGTCGCTGGCCTGACCACCTCTGTGAGGGTGAGCCTGCTCACGAATAGCCTGGCAGGCCCCCTGCGTCATCGGCGGCTGAAACATGACTTTCGTGAGCACGCTCACTCCCACAATAGTTATCGCCCCATCAGCGCCATCATTCCTTCCCCACGAAAAATCCCGCCCAGCGCTGAATTATTTCGTGTCCTCATGTATCTGATCGGAAAGTGCTGTGCCATCAAACAGATGGCATTCACGCCAGGCAATACCGATTCAGCAACAGAGTGACCTTGTATGAAATTAGGCAAGAAAAAAGTCAAACCGATTAGCCTGAACGACATCACCATCGTCGACGACGCGAAGATGCGCAAAGCCATCACCGCCGCTGCATTGGGTAATGCCATGGAGTGGTTCGACTTCGGCGTGTACGGCTTCGTCGCCTACGTGCTCGGCAAGGTGTTCTTTCCCGGTGCCGACCCCAGCGTGCAGATGGTCGCCGCACTGGCGACCTTCTCGGTACCGTTCCTGATTCGCCCGCTGGGCGGGCTGTTTTTCGGGGCATTGGGCGATAAATACGGCCGCCAGAAAGTCCTGGCGGCGACCATCGTGATCATGTCCCTGAGCACCACCGCCATCGGCTTGATCCCCTCCTACGCGTCGATCGGTATCTGGGCGCCGATCCTGCTGTTGCTGGCGAAAATGGCCCAAGGCTTTTCGGTCGGCGGCGAATACACCGGCGCTTCGATTTTTGTCGCCGAATACGCACCAGACCGCAAGCGCGGCTTCCTCGGTAGCTGGCTGGACTTCGGCTCGATCGCAGGCTTCGTGCTCGGCGCAGGCCTGGTGGTGATGATTTCCACTGTCATTGGCGAAGACCAGTTCCAGGAATGGGGCTGGCGTTTGCCGTTCTTCGTCGCCCTGCCCCTGGGCATGCTTGGCCTGTATTTGCGTAACGCTCTCGAAGAGACGCCGGCGTTCCAGCAGCACGTCGAAAAACTCGAGCAAGGCGATCGGGAAGGCCTGTCGAGCGGCCCGAAAGTTTCGTTCAAGGAAGTGGCAACCAAACACTGGCGCAGCCTGCTGACTTGCATCGGCATCGTGGTGGCGACCAACGTTACGTATTACATGCTGCTGACGTACATGCCGAGCTACCTGTCGCACAACCTGCACTACAGCGAAAACCGCGGCGTGCTGATCATCATCGCGATCATGGTCGGCATGCTCTTCGTACAACCGCTGATCGGTTTCGTCAGCGACAAGATCGGCCGCAAGCCTTTCATCATCGTCGGCAGCATCGCCCTGTTCATCCTTGCCATTCCGGCGTTCATGCTGATCATCAGCGGCAAGGTCGGGCTGATCTTCACCGGCTTGCTGATCCTCGCCGTGGTGCTGAACTTCTTCATCGGCGTCATGGCCTCGACCCTTCCAGCGATGTTCCCCACCCACATCCGCTACAGCGCACTGGCCAGTGCCTTCAACGTCTCGGTGCTGATCGCAGGCCTGACCCCGACCCTTGCGGCCTGGCTGGTAGAAGCCACCGACAACCTCTATATGCCGGCCTACTACCTGATGGTGGTGGCGGTGATCGGCCTGGTCACTGGCATAACCATGAAAGAGACCGCCAACAAACCCCTGCGCGGCGCCGCCCCCGCAGCATCGGATATGCAAGAGGCCAAGGAGTTGTTGAAGGAACATCACGACAATATTGAGCAGAAGATCGAAGACATCGACGCCGAGATTGCCGAGCTTGAGGCCAGGCGCAAGGACCTGGTGCAGCAGCATCCGCGGATTAACGAGTAACGCCTGGTGCCAACGCCGCCCTGCCCGGCGCGGCGCTTGGCGCCCTGATTCGACCCCGTCGCTTCCAGCCTACCGGCTGACCCTCTTCGCGCTCACAACCCCACCACTCCTCTTCCCGCCAACTGGGCCAGCGTCTGCTCGTCGACTTCCAGGGTGCGCTGGAGCACGTCGGCCGTGTCCCGGGCAAACTCCGGCGGCGCGCGACGATAGCTGGCCGGCGTCGCGGAAAGCTTGGCTGGAAAGCCGATCACCGTGACCTCTGTACCGTCATCGCGCTGCATCTTGTGCAGCATGTCCCGAGCCTGCACATGGGGATCGGCAAGCGCCTGCGCCACATTGTTGATCGGCCCGCCCGGCACCCCGCTCTGGGCCATTTGCGCCAGTAACTGCGCCGCAGGCCATTTGGCGATGCTGTGCGCCAATTGCAATTCCAGCTCCTTGCGATGCTGACTGCGTCCTGCGTTGTTGCGATAACGGGGATCTTCGCCCAGGTCCGGGCGCTCCAGCAGTCGGCACAACGCTTGAAACTGCCCGTCGCCGCCGCAGGCCACGAGGATGTAATCGTCTGCGGCAGCGAAGTCTCGATACGGCACCACGTTAGGGTGAGCGTTGCCCAACCGACCGGGGATCTGGCCGCCGATCAAGTAATTCATGCCCTGATTGGCGAGCAGCGAGACCTGACAGTCGAGCAGTGCGCAGTCGATGGCCTGCCCTTCTCCGGTGCGAGTGCGATGGTTCAGCGCGGCGAGGATCGAGATGGTCGCGTACAGGCCGCAGAACAGGTCGCTGGCAGGGATGCCGACCTTCAAAGGCCCGGCACCGGGCTCCTCGTCCCGTCGACCGATGACGCTCATCAGGCCGCTCATGCCCTGTACCAGAAAGTCATAACCTCCGCGCGCGGCGTAGGGCCCGTTCTGGCCAAACCCGGTGATCGAGCAATAGATCAATCGCGGATTGATCGCCTTCAGGCTCGGGTAATCGAGGCCATATCGGGCCAGGGTGCCGACTTTGAAATTCTCGATCACGATATCGGCCCTGGCAGCCAGACGGCGGATGATCTCGGCACCTTCCGGTTGCGCGAAGTCCACCGCGATCGCCTCCTTGTTGCGGTTGGTGCAGAAGTAATAGGCCGCATCCCACGGCTGGTCGCCGCTTTGCAGGAAAGGTGGGCCCCAGCCGCGAGTGTCGTCGGCCCGCGCCGGATTCTCGACCTTGATCACCTCGGCACCCAGGTCGCCAAGAATCTGGGTGGACCATGGCCCGGCCAGCACGCGGGACAAATCGAGCACGCGAATGCCGTCGAGGGCGCCCGGTGCGAAAACTGCAGAATCGTTCATCAGATTTTTCCTTTCAGGCTTCATCGCAGGCTCTGTCCATTGGTTTCAGGCATGCGCCAGAACGCCACGAGGCTGACCAGCGCGGCGCCCGACACGTAGAACAGAAACCAGTCGCCGTGCCCCAGGCTTTGCAGCCAGGTCATGAGGTAAGGGGTGGTGCCCCCGAAAATCGCCACTACCAGGTTGTAGGGAAGGCCGATGCCCAGTGCTCGGACATCGGTGCTGAACAACTCGGCCTTCACCGCTGGCGCGATCGACGAATACAAGCCGTAAAACAGCAACCCGAACAATTCCACCGCAAGGATGGTGGTGAACGAGGCATTGATCATCGATATGACGGGATAGAGCAACAGCAGATAGCCGAGGGCGAACAGGATCAGCTGAGGACGCCGCCCCCATCGATCGGAGAACATGCCGAACAGCGGCTGCGAAACCATGAAGATGGCCAACGCCAGGGTGCTGGCGGCATAAGCCACCGTCGGCGCTGCGCCGGAAGTGCGGATGGCGTGGACCGGGATGTAGCTCACGAACAGATAGAACGCGAAGGCCCCCAGCAGACTGATGCCCACCATCCGACGCAGCGCTTGAGGGTGCTCACGCCATAGGGTGCGCAACGGATGACGCACGGGCCCTGCGTGGAGCTTCTGCTGCTTGAAGGCTTCGGGCTCGGCCACCGAGCGACGCAGCCACAGCCCGACGAAACTGCCCAGCGAACCGATCAGAAACGGAATGCGCCAACCGTAGTCGATCATCTGCTCCTTGCTCAACATTGAGGTCAGCAACCATGCCAGCGCCGAGGCGAACAGCAGGCCCAGAGCGATGCTGAAGAACATGAACCCGGAGTAGAAGCCACGCCGTGATCGGGGCGCGGACTCGGCGAGAAACGTCGCCGCCGCACCGTACTCGCCCCCCACCGATACGCCCTGAACCATGCGCGCCAGCACCATCAGAATCGGCGCGGCGATGCCGATGCTGGCGTAGGTGGGCAGCAGGCCGATCACCAGCGAAGGCAAGGCCATCATCAGAATGGTCAGGGTCAGCGCCGCGCGGCGCCCGACCCGGTCATTGAACAGACCGATCAGCAACCCGCCTACCGGGCGCATGCCAAAGCCCACCGCGAACACGCCGAAGGTCGCCAGCAAGGCAGCGGTTTCGCTGTCCGAGGGGAAGAACTGCGGGCCGAAATACAGCGCGAAGGCCGTGTAGATCGACCAGTCGAACCACTCGATCGTGTTGCCGATACTGCCCGCGATGATCGGCCGCCAGGCCGTTGCCAGGGTCAGCGGTGCTGCGGGATCGCTGTGGGTACCCACAACCGTGGATGCGTCGTTTGCCATGTGATGAGCCTCAATTGTGATTGTTATCAGGCGTCTTTCAGAAAGCATGGGCATGGATCGATCAGCCTGACCCGGTGAGTCCTCGCATGAAATCGAGCACTGGCAACTCGCTGTCGAGCAAGGCTTGCCCCAGGCGCTGCTGCCAATAGCGCTCACTGCCCAATTGCAGCCGCCAGTCATGCAAACGGCGGGTGTACAGCTGCAGGTCGTATTCTTCGGTGATGCCGATGGCGCCATGCACCATGTGCCCGATGGCGCCTATGCTGCTCACCGCCTGGCTGGCGCGGGCCTTGGCCAGGGCTGCCAGACGCGGATCGACCGCCAGCCCATTGCCACGTAGCGCCAACTGGGCCGCCATCCGTACTGCATAGACTTCCTCGGCCAGGACCGACAACTGTTGTTGCACAGCTTGAAAGCGAGCGATGGGTTTACCGAACTGCTGGCGTTCGGCGGCGTAGTTCAGTGACAGTTTCAACACACGACTCGCAGCCCCTGCGATCAGCGCGGCAAACAGGGCGGCGCCGATGGCCTCCCAGTCATGGGGCTGCTTAAGCTTCAAGGCGCTGGCCGGAAAGGTCTTCCAGTACAAGTCGACACTGAGGCCGGTGCCTCTTTGCGCATCAGCCCCCTGGGCATCAGCCACGGGCAGCAGCCAGGCGCCGTCATCCAGCAGCACCAGCACCTGCTCCGCCGTGGCGGCAAAGGCTACGTCGTGGCACTTGACTCCCTTCTCCACCCGTTGCCCACGCGTCAGGGTAATGCTTGCTGGCAGCAGCTCATGCCCCTCGGCAGCCAGGGCGGCGCGCACCCACATCGTGGTGGCCAGCGGCAGAGGCAAGGCACAGGCGCCGCAGGTTTGCAGAACTTCACCGACGGTTTCCAGGTTGGCCCCCGCGCCGCCGTATTGCTCGGCGAGCAACAGGTCGGCAAAACCGCTGTCGCTCACTGCCTGCCAGTCGGCCGGGTCTGCCCCATCCTGCTCGATGGCGCGTACACGCTGACTATCAAATGTCGCCTCCAGCCACTGGCTGAAGGCATCGCTGATAAAACGGTCAATACTCATGCCAGACTCCTAACGTAGATCCAGACCGCGAGCGATCACGCCGCGCAGAATTTCCCGAGTACCCCCGCGCAAGGAAAATGCCGGGGCGACCTGGCACAAATACTCGAGCGTGCGCCTGAGCAACACAGGCGGCGGCTCGCCGTCTGTGCCAATCGCATCGGCGATCAGCAGCGGCACCGACTGCTCGAAACTGGTTCCCAGGTCCTTGACCAGCGCCGCCTCGATCACCGGGCTATGGCCAGCGGCGAGACGTCCGGTGACCGCCAGCGACAGACCGCGCAGGGTCGTCAGCTCGGCGACCAGACGCCCCAGCAGCACCGCGTCGTCGCGCTTACCGCGCTCACGCAGCCAGGCCAGCCACGCGTCCAGTAGCACCAGGCTGGAATACAGGCGTTCCGGCCCGCTGCGCTCGAATGCCAGTTCCGCCGTTACCTGCTCCCAGCCCTGCCCTTCGGCGCCGATCAGGGCATCGGCGGGCAGGTGCACGTCGTTGAAGAAGACCTCCGCGAAATGCGAGCTGCCGGTGAGGTCGCGAATCGGTCGGATGTCGATACCGGGCAGGGTCAGGTCGATGATCAGTTGCGACAAGCCGCGGTGGCGATCTTCCGGGCTACCGGAGGTCCGCACCAACGCGATCATGTAATCGCTGTGCTGGGCGTAAGTGGTCCAGATTTTCTGCCCGTTGAGCCGCCAGCCATCGCCCTCTCCATCACCAGCGCGTTGAGCTCGGCTGCGCACACTGGCCAGATCCGACCCGGCACCCGGCTCACTCATTCCGATGCAGAAGAACGCCTGCCCCTGGCAAATCCGCGGCAGGTAGAAGGCCTTTTGCGCGTCGCTACCGTATCGCAGAATCAACGGACCGCTTTGACGATCGGCAATCCAGTGCGCGGCAACCGGCGCGCCGGCACAGAGCAATTCTTCGACCACCACGAACCGCGCGAAGGCGTCCAGCTCGGCCCCGCCATAGGCTTTGGGCAGGGTCAGGCCTACCCAACCCCTGGCAGCCAGTGCGCGGCTGAAATCCGCGTCGAAACCCTGCCAGCTGCGGGCGCGAACGTCGGTGGGATACGCCGCCATACGATCCAGCAGAAAATTGCGCACTTGCTCACGCAGGGGTTCATGGGCGAGCGGTTCAGGGATGAAATCCAGAGCCTGGAGCATGGGCAGATCCCTCAGGCCGGGCGACCGGCGAGCAAGCGTTTGACCGAATATTCCATCACCACCACAGCGTTCTGATTGCTGACCGTGACCTGCTGCGTGACCACCGCACGACCGGATTTGGAGGTAGGCCGTACATCAGTGATCTGCACCACGGCCTGCACCGAGTCACCCACCAGTACCGGCGCCTTGATCACCTGCTGCAGTTCCAACAACGCCAGCCCGACGTTCTGCAGCAGAGTTTGCATGAGGATCCCTTCGATCAGGCTGTAGGTCAGCGCCGAAGGTACGGGCCGTCCGCCCTTGATGGCGCCGGGATAGTCGGCATCGATAAAGATCACCTCGGTTTGCCCGGTCACGCCGATAAAGTGGATCAAGTCGGCTTCGGTGATCGTGCGGCGAAAGGTGCGAAAGCGTTGGCCCGGGTCCAGGTCCTGCCAGAACAGGCCCTGGCCGAGCAGCGGTATCTCGTCGTGCATGAGTGACTTCCCAATGTTGTTCTTATCGAGAGACGAGACTAGCGAGGCATCAATTCGTTTTCTAATATTGTTTTTCATCACATTGATAGTGGATCGGTATCAATATGGACGTCCGTCAACTGCGCCAATTTGTCGTGCTGGCTGAAACCCTTAACTTCCGCCGGGCGGCGGAGCTGCTGCACATTTCCCAGCCACCTTTGTCTGTGGCGATCCGCAAGCTTGAGCAAAGCTTCGGTACCCCGCTGTTCGAGCGCTCGACACGCCAGGTCAGGCTGACCGAAGCAGGCGCCGCCGCGCTGGAAGACGTGCGCAAGGCGCTGTTTCATCTGGAGCAGGCCCAGCGTCACGCCCGGGAGACGGTCGAAGGGGTACGCGGCCTTTTGAGTGTGGGATGTGTGGGTTCGGCGACGCTGTCATTGATCCCACGCATCCTTCCGGATTTTCGCCGGCGTTATCCGGGCATCGACTTGGTGTTGCGGGACTACCCCTCCAATCGAATCATCGAAGAGGTCGAACGCGGGTTACTCGACGTCGGGCTGGTGCGCTCGCCGATCATCGACCGCTATCAGGTCTCCAGCGAACTGCTGGAAGCCGATCGGCTGATCGCGGTGGTGCCCGCCAGTCATGGGCTGGCTTCTCGCGCACGGATTGCCCTGGCCGAGTTGGCTGATGCGCCCTTCGTCTCTTATTCTCAGCAAGAAGCCACCGGCCTGCATTACGCAGTCAGTAGCGCCTGTCAAGCGGCCGGTTTCCTGCCCAGGGTGGTGCAGGAAACCACGCAGATTCAGGCCACCATCAGTCTGGTGGCCGCAGGTCTGGGAGTGGCGCTGGTGCCTTCGCTCCACGGGCGTCGCAGCGTGGACGGCGTGCACTTTCTCACCCTCACGGATGTGAATCTGGGGCCGGACATCGGCCTTTCGCTGATCTTCAATGCCCAGACCGAGACCCACATTGCCCGGGCATTCAGATCGACCTGCATGGACGTCATAGGCAAGAAAACCCTGTAGGATTGATGGCTATTTCATGCGCTTCGCCGTCTCGACCTGGCGGTAACCAGGCGGTGTTTTTCAAATCTGCGCCGCTTTCGCCTTTGAGCGCGACACATCTTCATACAGGGGTTCCCTGGCATTCTCCGCGGATGTTAGCTTGCTAACCTTTCTGATCGAGCGATCAGATATTCCGCATAAAACGCGTTCATAAACCGCCTGCAAAGGAATGCCCCAAGCAATGAATTTCCCCCTCAAGCGCCTGGCTGCGGCCACGCTGGTGCTGGCCAGCCTTTCGTCGTTCGCCACCTCGGCTTGCGCCAATATCACCGCGCAACAGAGCGACGCGATCCTCAAGACTTTCAATGACGCATCGATCACTGACTTCAGGCAGTTCCTGGGCCGTGTAGCCAAGAGCGATGTGGCGAAGACCGAAAAACTGGCGCCGGCCATCAACGCCTTCCTCGGTAACAAGAAGCTTTCTGCCGAACAACAAAACGAAATCCACCGCCTGCTGGGTCTGTATGCACGAGTGAAATACGGCGGCGCGGCGACCGAAACCTTGCGTGAACTGGTGGCGATTCCCACGGTTCGCAAGGACGGCGTCCCTCAGTACGAGAACCCTGAATTCATCCAGATTGCCGAGAAGATCAAGGGCCTGGCTGAGTCGTTCAATCTGCACTTTCGCAACATCGACAACCGCGTCTATGAGATTTCCCTCGAAGGCGCGGGCAAGGAAGTGGTCGGCATTCACGCCCACGCCGACGTGGTGCCGGTGACGCCGGAAAACTGGGTGCTCAAGGATGGCACTCGCCTGGACCCGTTCAAGGTTACGCTGATCGGCGACCGGATGTACGGCCGTGGCACCGAGGATGACAAGAACGGCATCGTGGTGGCGCTGTACGCCATGAAGGTGATCAAGGAAGAGAAGTTGCCATTGGCGCGCAATTTCAAGCTGCTGATCGATACCACTGAGGAAACCGCCGGCGACGCGATCCCCTATTACTTCGAACGCAACCCGGTGCCTGACTACAACCTGGCACTGGACGGCAGCTACCCGGTGGTGATTGCCGAGAAGGGCTACGGCACGGTCATGGCGACCTTTGCACGTCGTAATGCCGAGGGCGAAGGCGCTGAAGTCGCTTCGATGACCGGCGGCATGGCGACCAACCAGATCCCGTCGCGATCGGTGGTCACATTGTTGACCGACCAACCCGCCGAGCTTGCAGCCAGCCTGCAAAAAGCCGGCGCCGAATACGTTCAGCGTAACGGCGGCGATTTCGAAGTCAGCGCCAAGGTTGAAGGCACGGGCGTGACGCTGACGATCACCGGGGTGTCGGCGCACTCATCCGAACCGCAGTCGGGGGTCAACCCGGTGGCGAGGATGCTGGACTTCATCAACAGCCTCGACGGTAAGGTTGCGCTCAAGCACAACCAGATCACCGATGCCGCGCGCTACGCCGCTGACAACTGGGGTCTGGATTATCTGGGTGGCAAACTGGGGGTCGGGTTCTCCGATTCGTTCATGGGGCCGCTCACTGCATCGCTGACCTACGTGGCGATGGATGACAAAGCCTTGAAGCTTGCGGTGAACCTGCGAGTGCCCAAAGGCAAGTCCCCGGACACCCTCAAGTCCGAGATTGCGGGCAAGCTCGATGCGTGGACTCGGAAAACCCACATCACCCCGGCCTTCGACTACTCGATCGCCGAGCCGATGTACCGCAATCCCGAAGGTGAATGGGTCAAGGCGCTGCTCGCCGTTGCCAGCGAAAACCTGAACATGGAACACAAGTTCGGCACCTCCGCTGGCGCCACGTCGGTTCATGAACTGCCCAATGGCGTGCAGTTCGGTCTCGCGCGCCCTGACGTCAAATACACTGGCCACACCGACAGCGAGTTCAAGACCACCGGGCAATTTTTGCTGGACTTGCAGATCGTGACCGAAATGATGGGACGCATCGGGCAGTTGCCAAAGCTCTGATGCAAGGCGGTGGGTCAGCGGCAGGTATTCTGCTGCCCCACCCACGCCCTTCTTGCACCTTCGCGCAACCGCCTCAGCCTGCCGAAATGGCTGGTACGGCTGGGCGGCCCCAATCTGCCCACAGCTTGGCGATGGCTGCGTAATCATCGCGGCCATAGCCGGCGTTCGCGGCGATCTCGTAAACCGAATGCGCGCCTTGAATGGCGAACAGCGGAACGCCAAGGTTTTGCGCCAGTTGCAGCGCCAGCACCGAATCCTTTCGCGCTGCATCCAGCGGCATACCCCCCGCATAGTTACTGTCGACGATGCGCTCGGCATAACGATGGGTCAGCGGACGCTGGATGCCCATTTGCGCGTCGGACAGCATGGCGATCAATTTCCCGGTGTCGACACCCGCAGCAGTCGCCATCGATCCCGCTTCCGCCACCACCACCATCACCGCATGGGCCACGGCATTGTTGATGACCTTGGCCGCCGCGCCCGCCCCGGTTTCGCCGAAGTAGATCTGCCGGGTGGCAATCGCATCCAGTACCGGTTTGGCAGCCTCGACAGCCTGCAGCGAACCGCCTACCGCCAATGACGCACTGCCCGCCGCCATCTGCCCGACACCGGCCAGCACCGACGCATCGATCACTTCAATGGCGTAGGGTTTGAGCAGGCGTTGCAAGGCATGCATGTCTTCGGGGTTGACGGTGCTGGTTTCGACCACCACGGTTCCAGCGCCAAGGTGGGGCGCAATCTGTTTGACCACGGCCTGGGAAATGCTGGGGCTGGGCAGCGAAAGCACCACCACCCGGGTGTTACCGAGCTCTTGCGGGGCATTGATGGCGACGCCTGCAAACTGCTCGGCGGCGCGGGCGATCAGGGCCTGATCCAGGTCAGCGACCTTGACCGGGAAATGCCGGGCGATGCGCTCGGCAATCAGAAAGCCCATGTTGCCCAGGCCATACACTGCAACTTCACCTGTGTTTTGCATCTCGATCTCCAACGAATGAATAAGTCGGCAGCACGCCGTCAGACAGGGTCAGACGCCTTTGCGCGTCTTCAAAGAAAGCACCAGGCACCAGGCCGATCAACGAGCAAGCGGTCAGGCCCAGCAGCCCACCTTGAATGGAACCGGTCTGCTCCTTGATGGCGCCAAAAGCGGCGGGCGCGGCGAATCCCCCCAGGTTGCCCAGGGAGTTGATCAGGGCGATGCCAGCCGCCAACGCCTTGGGTTCCAGCGACACGGCGGTCATGGACCAGAACACCGAGTTGCAGGACTTGTATCCGACTGCCGCAATGGTCAGCGCGAACAAGGCGAACCACGGGCTGCCGAAGGTGGCCAGCAGCATGCCGATCGCCATCAGCAACAGAGCCCCGGCGACCAGCAGTTTGCGGTGACCCTTGTTATCGGTCAGTTTGGCCAGGGCATACATGGCGAACACCGCAAAGATCCAGGGGATCGCCGAGAGCAGTCCGACCTGAAAATTGTTGATGCCGTCGATCTGGCGCAGGATCCCCGGCAGCCAGAAGGTCACCGTGTAGCCGGTCATGGTGGAGGTGAAATAAATCGCGCAGAGCTTGAGCACCGTGGGCTGCATCAGCAGCTTCAATTGCGAATGACGCTGCTGGCTGGTGACGCGACTGGCTTCGTCGGCATCGACAGCCCTCTGTAAAGCACTCTTCTCTTCGGCGCTCAGCCATTTGGCATCCCTGATGCTGGACACCAGCCAGAGAATGCTCGCCAGCCCCGCCAGGATCGATACCCCGCCTTCGATCAGGAACATCCAGCGCCAACCCGCCAACCCGAGCCAGCCATGCATTTCCAGCAACGCGCCGCTGACCGGCCCCGTGACGATGTAAGCCAGCGCGGATGCACTGAGAAAAATCGCCACGGCCCGCCCGCGATGGGCATCCGGTAACCAGACGCTGAAGTAGTAGATCACCCCGGGAAAGAACCCCGCCTCCATCGCCCCCAATAGAAACCGCAGCACGTAGAAACTCGTCTCGCCCTGGGTGAATGCCATCAGGCCGGTGACCAGCCCCCAGGAGATCATGATCCGAGTCAGCCAGACCCGCGCGCCCAGCCGTTTGAGGTAGAGGTTGCTCGGTACTTCGAACAGCGCATAGCCGACGAAGAACAGCCCGGCACCCAGGCCGAAGGCCGCGGCGCCAATGCCCAGATCGGCCTTCAATACATCCTGGACGAAGCCCAGGTTGGTCCGGTCGATCTGATTGATCAGCAGCATCAGTACCGTCAGCGGCACCATGCGCCGGTAGAACTTGCGAACCGCTGACTTCACCGCCGAGCTGTCCTCGGCGGTCAGCGTCGCTGAAAGAGTGGTCATGTTTCTTATCCTTCTTATTGTAAGTTGCGGCCCGGGCCTTCAACGGCCATGGGGTGGCAGATGCAACTGCACGGTTTCGCCATCGGAGCCCGGCAGCGCGGGAAACGACAGGCGCACCTGCGGATCGTGGCCCGGAATTACCCGAGTGTCATCGTCTCCCGCCAGCTTGCGTGCCAGGCGCCAGCCCTGGGTCATGTCACCCAGATTGAAGAAGATCGGAAACGGGTCGTTGCGTCTGAGGTTGTCGTAGTAATGAGCAGCGTCGCTGGCCAGCACCACCGGGCCGCGCGCGGTCTGCACTCGCACCATCTGCAAGCCGTCAGTGTGGCCACCGACATGATGCAGGCTCACCCCCGGCGCGAGCGTCGCATCCCCATCGTGAAACTCCACGCGCTCGGCATACACCGCGCGCACCATGCTCACCACGTCTTCTACATCGAACGCGCCACGCATGCAGCTCATGCACATGTGGCGTCCGGTGGCGAAACTCATCTCGCGGTCCTGCAAGTGAAAGCGTGCGTTGGGGAACAGATTCAGGTTGCCGGCGTGATCGTAATGCAGGTGAGTGATGACCACGTCACGGATGGACGCAGGAGCGCAATCCATCGCCTGCAAGGCCTCATCCACCGGGCGCAGAATGGTCCGGGTGCGCCGGTCATTGGGGGCCTTGGCCGCCCGTTGTTGCGCGACCTCGATGCTGAACCCGGTATCGACCAGGATCTCGCGCCCCCCGGCACGCAACAGCCAGACGAAATAATCCAGTGGCATGTCGGCGTCGTGGGGATCCGGAGCATGCATGAAATTGTCTGCGGCCTGGCGGTTCTGCATGCCGTAGCGCAACGCATAGATTTCCCAGTTCATGAGGCTCTCCTATTACCCGGTGACGGCAGTGCGGACGGGAAAACGCTCGCGCGCGAAACCGGCCACCACCAGGGTGGCAAGTCCGGCCATTGCCGCCGCCAGCAGCAGGCCGGCACTGTAGTTGCCGGTTGTGGTCTTGATCCAGCCCATGACCGAGGGCCCCATGAACCCCGAGAGGTTCGCCAGTGCGTTAATGGTGGCGATCCCGGCAGCCGCCGCGCCGCCGGACAGAAAGGTGCCCGGCAGGGTCCAGAACACAGGCTGGCAGCCATAGATACCGAACGCGGCGATGGCGAAGCACAGCATCATGAGCACCGGCGAACTCACCAGGGCGGCCGCGGCAAAGCAACTGGCGCCGACAAACAGGGCGAAGACCAGGTGCCACTTGCGCTCTGCATATCGGTCTGAACGACGTCCCCAGTAGACCATGCTCAAGGTGCCGACGATGGGCGGAATGGCAGCCACCAGACCGGTCTGCAAGGTGCTCAGCCCAAAATCGCGAATGATCGTCGGCAGGAAGAAGCCCATGGTGTAGTTCATGTACACCACGCTGAAGTACACCAGGCCCAGCAGCAGGACCATCGGATGGGACAGGGTTTTCCATACACCCGGCTTGCTGTCCTGCGGCCCTGCGCGCTCCTCGTCGGCCAGGCGCTGGCTGAGCCAGGTACGCTGTTCGGGGGCAAGCCAACTGGCCTGATGCGGATGATCGGTCAGGCACTTGAGCACCACCACGGTCAGAATCAACGCCGGAATCGCCTCCAGCACAAACATCAACTGCCAGCCCGACAGGCCGTCGTGGCTTCCCAGCCCCAGCAGCCATCCCGAGAGCGGCGCACCGATCACGCTGGAGAACGGCAACGCGGTCATGAAGTACCCCACGACCCTGGCCCGATAGGCGCTGGGAAACCACAACGTCAGGAAGAAGATCACACCCGGGAAGAACCCCGCCTCGGCCGCACCGAGCAACAGGCGCAAGGTGTAGAACACCGTTTCGTGGCTCAATCCCGTTGCGTGGGCGATCTGCGGGATCAATCCCATCGCACCCGACAAAATCCCCCAGGTGAGCATGATACGGGCGATCCAGCGGCGGGCGCCAAAGCGGTGAAGCATCAGATTGGAGGGCACTTCGAAGACGAAGTACGTCAGGAAGAAGACCCCGGCCCCCAGCCCGTACACTGCCGAGGAAAAGCCCAGCTCCTGGTTCATGGTCAACGCGGCGAACCCTACGTTGACCCGATCGAGGTAGGAAACGATGTAGCAAATCACCAACAACGGCACGACGCGGAACATCACGCGCTTCATGGTTGTGGCTTCGAGCAAACGAGTCGCTTCGGACATGACATCACCTTGAGGTGGATATTGTTATTTTCAGGTCTGGCGAACATTCAGGCGGCGGGAGAAACCACCCGCCACCAACCGTTGACCCGCCCTGCCGCGAGACAGGACGGATCGCTGACAGCGGCCCCTATCACTTGGCCACGGCCAGCGGGTTTTCATGCAGGCCGAAATACAGGCTTTTCACCTGGGCGTAGAGGCGCAGGCCATCGATACCTTTCTCGCGACCGATGCCGCTGCTCTTGAAGCCCCCGAACGGCGTGCTGGTGACCGATTGCTTGTAGGTGTTGATCCACACCGAGCCGGCCTCCAGGGCGCGACCGATTCGCCAGGCGCGCTTGAAGCTTTCGGTCCAGATGCCGCAGGCCAGTCCGAACGCCGTGCCGTTGCCCTGGGCGATCAGGTCGGCTTCATCGCGAAACGGCAGCACGACCAGCACCGGGCCAAAGGCTTCCTCCTGGCACGACAACGCCTCCGGGCCCAGCCCGTCGATTACCGTAGGCAGGTAATACGCGCCTTTGCTGTAGTCGGCGCCATCGGGGATGGCCCCGCCGCACAGCACACGCCCGCCTTCGCTGCGGGCGCGATCGACGAAACGGATCACCCGTTCGCGATGATGGAAGGACGCCAGCGGCCCCATCTCGACGCCTGGCGCGTCAGGCGCGGCGACTCGCAGTTCACGGGCGCGTTGAACCACACGTTCGAGTACATCCTGATAAATACTTTGTTCGATGAACAGGCGCGAACCAGCGACGCAGGACTGCCCGGCAGAACCAAAGATACCGGCCACCACAGCCGCCACGGCGTGCTCGATGTTGGCATCGGCAAACACGACGTGGGGCGATTTGCCGCCCAACTCCAGCGCAACCGGAATCAGACGCTCGCCGGCCACCTTGCCGATCGCCTGGCCGGAATGCGTGCCGCCGGTGAAGGAAACCATCCTCACACCGGGGTGCGCGACCAGCGCAGCACCGACAGTCGCGCCACGGCCCTGAACCACCTGCAACAGACCTTCCGGCAAACCGGCGGCCAGGGCGATGCGCAGCAGCTCCGGCGCCAGCAGCGGAGAGTCTTCCGAGGGTTTGAGCAATACCGCGTTACCGGCAGCCAGTGCCGGTGCGACCTTGGTGGCGTCATTCATGATCGGCGAGTTCCACGGCGTGATCGCCGCGACCACGCCGTAGGGCTCCAGCACCGTGAACGACACATAATCGCCCCGCGCCGGCGTGACGTCGGTTTCGAGGGTCTCGCACACCGAGGCGTAGTACAGAAAGGTGCCGACGGCTGAGTCGACCATGCCGCGGCATTCGCCGATCGGCTTGCCGTTATCACGCATCTGCAGTTGAGCCAGCGACTCTTTTTCCGCGGCAAGGCCATCGGCAATGGCTCGTAAGACCGCAGCCCGGCGGTGTGGCAGCAAGGATTTCCAGCCGGACTCGTTGAATGCCTTCCAGCCACGGGCGACAATGCCGTCCAGTTCATCCACCGATGTCACAGGCACCCGGCCCACTTGCAAGCCGGTGGCAGGATCGGTGCTGATGAGGAATTCTTCGGGGGTGAATGCATTCATGACGGACTCCGTTTTCTTGTTGATGGGAACCAGTCTGAGTGCAGATTTGGCAGACAGACAACCAGCACGTTGTCGCCATTATTGGCGATAAGGTTATTAATAATGGCCTGTCGATATCCACCCGCGAACGGCAGTAAAACAGCAGGGATCAGGCGCCTAACTTCGCCTGCCATGAGCGCATTCGAGAATCACGAGAAAACCGATGAGCAAGCGTGACGGATACACGAGCCCGGAACAGAGCCACCACACCATCGCCGAACCTGTGGCCGCGGTGATCGAAGCCATCGAAACGGACATCATCAAAGGGCGGATTCTGCCCCGTACGCGCCTGATCGAAGATCATCTGATGGACGATTACGATGCCAAGCGCCATGTGGTACGCGCCGCGCTGGTCGAACTCGAGCGCTTGGGGGTGGTCGTCAAGCCGCCGCATCTCGGCGCGCAGATTCGTCGCTTCGACGCCCAAAGCCTTAATGACCTGTATCGCATGCGCAGCGTGCTGCACCGGGCGGCCGTTTCCATGATGACCTTGCCCGTTGCCCCGCAGCGCCTGGAAAAGGTGACTGCTGCCATGCAGGCCCATGCCGCTGCGGCACAAAGCGGGGACATCATCCAGATCAACCGCGCCAACATGCATTTTCATCGCGAGCTGTACGGGTTGTGCGACAACCCTTACCTGGCTGAATCCATTCGCTTGCATGACTGGCTGAGCTTTCCGGCGCGGGCCTATGGCGTCGCCGACACCGAGGCGCTGGAGCAAGCCTGTCAGGAGCATGCAGAAATGGTCGATGCCCTGCGCAGCTGCGACCGCGAACGCCTGGATCATCTGTCTTACGGGCACATGGACCGAGCGCGGGCGATTTACGCCGCGAAATTCCTGAGCAAATGAGCCTTACTGCAAGCATCCGCGCTGGCTGGCGAAGCGCCTTGCGAAGCGAGTCAGCCCTCCCCCAATAACGGACACACCTGCGCCGCCCGTTCAGCCAGCAGGTTGCGCAGCGCGTTCATCTGTGCGACGCGTTCGTCCAGCGCGGCGATCTTTGCGGTGTTTTAGGCATCGCGCAGAGCCTACCGTTATCCAAACGCCGCGTCTCTGAAACGCCTCTCGCGGATGGGCGTGTCCAGGATGCCTCGGGGTGACATCCACCTTCCCCGTGATAGAGCCCTGACCGCCCCCGCTATGTGCGCCAGCGAACAGACAGGCGCGCGCCCCGAAAGCCACACTCGTGGCTGCAACGCTACGTCCCGAAGGCGCTGTCGCTGCTGGCGCGACGCGTTGGTGCACCTCTCAAAATGCGCATCTGCATTGCGTATTCAGACCTGAGACTCTATGAACAGCATTTGGACACGCATACAAAAAGCAGCCGCGCGTACGCTTGATTTTGGCCGAACCGGTCGGCTCTCCTCACCTCGATTCGAATACGAACCCATGCTGCGCTCGGAGCTGTTCAGCGCCGATCAGATGGCAAGCCACGGGATCGCCCTGGCCGGGCTGCATCGACTCAGCGCCCTGTCGGCGCGCGACTCGATGCTGCGTCGGCTCGATGACAACGAACAATTGCTGTTGCGCAGTTGTACGGCGCTGGCCCGGGCGCAGAAATCCAGTCGGCGAGTGACACCGGCAGCAGAATGGTTGCTGGACAATTATTTCCTGGTCGAAGACCACATTCGCACCGCCAGAACTCACCTTCCCAAAGGCTACAGCCGCGAGCTGCCGCGCCTGATCAACGGCCCCTCCGCCGGACTGCCTCGGGTCTACGACATTGCCCTGGAAACCATCTCCCACGGCGACGGACGCGTTGACGAGCAGAGCCTGAGCCGCTTTATCACGTCTTATCAGACGGTAGTGCCGCTGGCCCTTGGCGAACTGTGGGCGATCCCGATCATGTTGCGCCTGGCCCTGATCGAAAACCTGCGCCGGGTTGCCTCGCGAGTGATGGCCAATGCCGAGGAGCGCAACCTGGCCGACGACTGGGCAGAACGGCTGATCGAGATCTCCGAGCAGGACAGCAAGAGCGTGGTGCTCACCGTGGCCGACATGGCCCGCTCGGCGCCACCGATCACTGCGGCCTTCGTCGCCGAGTTCACCAGGCGCCTGCAAGGGCAAAGCGCAGCCCTGGCCATGCCCTTGAACTGGATCGAGCAGGTGCTCAGCGAGACCGGTTCGAGCATCGAGCGGCAGGTCCAGCTCGATGCCCAGCAACAGGCCGCCGATCAGGTGTCCATCGGCAACAGCATTGGCAGTCTGCGCCTGCTGTCGGCCATCGACTGGCGCGAGTTCGTCGAAAGCATGAGCCACGTCGAGCAGACCCTCGCCGAAGACCCCGCGCGGATTTACCCCGCCATGGATTTCGGCACCCGCGACAGTTACCGCCATGTCATCGAACGCCTGGCCCGGCGCAGTTCTGGGCAGTCAGAAATCCAGGTGGCGCGCGCTGCCATCGATCTGGCGACCCAGCGCCGCGCCAGCGCGCCCGGCGACCGGCTCGCGCATCATGTCGGCTTTTACCTGATCAGCGCCGGGCTCTCGACCCTCGAACGGCAGCTCGATGCCCGTATACCGATTCACGAGCGCTGGAAGCGTCTGGTGCTGCTGTCCCCGTTGATGTTTTACCTGGCGCCGGTGGCGCTGCTGACGCTGTTGTTCGCCTGGCCGTTGCTGGCCTCGGCGTCGGGCGATGGCGCATCCGCTATCGCGCTGATCCTGCTGGCGATCCCGTGCCTGATCATGACCAGCCGCCTGGCGATCGGTCTGATCAACTGGCTGGTGACCTTCAGCATGCCGCCCGCCGTGCTGCCGAAAATGGATTACGCCACCGGCATCCCCGATAGCGCGCGTACCCTGGTGGTGATTCCGACGCTGATCGCTACGCTGGTGGATGTCGACGAACTGGTCGAAGGCCTGGAGGTACGCTTTCTGGCCAACCGCGACCGCAATCTGTATTTCGCGTTGCTCAGCGACTTTCTGGATGCCGCTCAGGCCGCTGAACCGCTGGACGCCGAACTGCTCGCCAAAGGCGGCCAGGCCATCACCTCGCTCAATGAAAAATACGCCGACGGCCAGGGCGACCGCTTTTTCCTGCTGCACCGCCCACGGCTGTGGAACCCTGGCGAGCAAGTGTGGATGGGCCACGAGCGCAAGCGCGGCAAACTGGTGGAACTCAATGCCCTGTTGCGAGGCGAAGGCCGCGAACGCTTCCAGTCGATCGTCGGCGACATCGCGCCGCTGCAAGGCGTGCGCTACGTCATTACGCTGGACACCGACACCCTGCTGCCACGGGATGCCGCCCGTCAATGTGTGGCAGCGATGATGCACCCCTTGAACCGGCCCGTGTTCGACGACGTGAGCGAGCAGATCGTTTCCGGCTACGCCGTACTCCAGCCGCGAGTGGGCGTCAGCCTGACCAGCGCCACGCGTTCGATCTATGCTCGACTGTTCGGCAGCGATGCGGGCGTGGATCCGTACACCCGCGCGGTGTCGGACGTCTATCAGGACCTGTTCCAGCAAGGCTCTTTCATCGGCAAGGGCATTTATGACGTCGATGCCTTCTCCCGCGCGCTGGAAGGCTGCCTGCCGGACAACCAGATCCTCAGCCACGACCTGATCGAGGGCTGTTACGCCCGCGCCGGGCTGCTCAGTGATGTGCAGCTCTACGAGCAATACCCCTCGCGCTACGCAGTGGACGTCAAACGTCGACATCGCTGGATACGCGGCGACTGGCAACTGCTGCCGTGGACACTGCCCCGCGCGCGCAACGCCGATCACGCATGGGTACGCAACCGACTCAGCACCATGGCGCGCTGGAAAATCCTCGACAATCTGCGCCGCAGCCTGGAGCCGATGGCGCTGTTGGTGATGTTCGCCTGGGGCTGGTTTTCCAGCACAGAACCTCTGGGCTGGACGGTGGCGGTGGCCGGATTGCTGGTCATTCAGCCGACGCTCCGAGCGCTGATCGACGCGCTGTACGCACCCAACGACGTGCCTTACCGCCCGCATTTCGGCGCGGTATCGGGGCACCTGGGGCACGACCTGGCCTGCGCCTGCCTGACCATCGCCTGGTTGCCTTTCGAGATGTATTACAGCGCCGACGCAATCCTGCGTTCGCTGTGGCGTATCGGCTTCAGCCGACGCCTGCTGTTGCAATGGCAACCCTCACGTGAAGTGGAGCGCACCCTCGGCAACAGCCTGTCCGGGCTTTATCGGCAGATGTGGATTAGCCCCGCCGCGGCGGTCGTTTCGCTGGCCGTTCTATTGGGTAGCCCTTTGACGCTCGCCATTGCCAGCCCGGTCTTGCTGGCCTGGCTGATTGGCCCCTGGCTGGCCTGGCGGCTGAGTTCCGCGCCTCGACAATCGGTGTTCTCGCCCTCGGTCGACGAGCTGCGTTTCCTGCGTGTGCTGACCCGCAAGACCTGGGCGTTTTTCGACCAATACGTCGGCCCGCAAGACAATTGGCTGCCACCGGACAACGTGCAGGAAGAGCCGAAACCGGCGATCGCCCATCGCACCTCGCCCACCAATATGGGCATGGCGCTGCTGGCCCATCTGGCGGCCCACGACTTCGGTTACCTGAGCACCGAGCGGCTATTGACCCGGCTCGCCGCTTCGCTCGACAGCATGAACGGCCTGGAGCGTCATCGGCAGCACTTCTACAACTGGTACGACACGCAGACCCTCGAACCGCTACGCCCGCATTACATCTCCACGGTCGATAGCGGCAACCTGGTCGGGCTGCTGTTGACCTTGCGCACAGGGCTTGTGCAACTGGCCGATGCGCCCCTGTTCGGCCCGGCGGTGGCCAAGGGTTTGCACGATACCCTCGACACCCTTGCCGAAGCACAACAGGCGGCAGGCATCGATGAGTACGCGCTCAACGAGCTGCGAAAACGCCTCGAACACGCCGCCCACGCGGCGGATATCGACACCCTTGCCGACATCTTGCACACCGCCCGGATCATGCTTGCCAGCATGCAGTTGGGCAATGACGATGAAAGCCTCTATTGGCGGGAAGCGTTCACCCGCCAATGCCTGGACTGGATCGAAGAGTTACAGCGCTATCGCCTGCCAGCCTCGCTGACGGCGAGCCAGCCCTCGCCGGGTACGCTGCGTCAACTGGCGTCCCTCGATCCGGCCGACTGGGCCGCTGAGGATCGGCCAACGGTCGAGCGAGTGCGCGGGGACGCCGCAGAGCGCTTCGCAACCCTGCATCGTCTGGCTTCGCTGGCCACTTCGCTGGCACAGATGGATTTCTCGCTGCTCTACGACAGCCCTCGAGATCTCTTCGTGATCGGCTATAACGCCGACGACCGCCGGCTCGACACCGGCCATTACGACCTGCTCGCCTCCGAGGTGCGGCTGACCAATTTTGTGGTCATCGCCCAGGGACAGATCCCGCAGCGCGCCTGGTTCACCCTGGGTCGCCTGTTGGGCGAAAACGCCGGGATACCGACGCTGCTGTCGTGGTCCGGCTCGATGTTCGAGTACCTGATGCCGATGCTGGTGATGCCCAATTACGACGGTAGCCTGCTGGACCAGACATGCCGCTCGGCAGTAGCGGTGCAGATCGAACACGGCAACAACCTGGGCATCCCCTGGGGGGTCTCGGAGTCGGGTTATTACACCCTCGATGCGAACTCCAACTATCAGTACCGCGCCTTCGGCGTTCAGGGCCTCGGGCTCAAGCGCGGGCTCAGCGACGACATCGTGATCGCGCCTTACGCCAGCGCCCTGGCATTGATGGTGGATGCGGACGCGGCCTGCAAAAACCTGCAGCGCCTCGCCTTGCAGGGCTCTGCCGGGCGCTTCGGGATGTACGAAGCGGTGGATTACACCGAAGCCCGCTTGCCTCGCGGCCAACGTTTCGCCGTGGTCCATTCGTTCATGGCTCATCACCAGGGCATGAGCCTGCTGGCCTTGACCAGCGTCCTGCTCGACCGACCCATGCAACGGCGTTTCGAGGCCGACCCGGCGCTGCAATCGACCCTGCTGCTGTTGCAGGAACGCGTTCCCAACGCCACCGCGCCATATCTGCAAGCCGCACAGTCAGCGATATCCGACGATAGCGGCCAAGGCCAGGATGCCGGGCTGCGGGTGTTCGTCGACCCCGGACGCAAACGCCCTGCGGTGCAATTGCTGTCCAACGGTCGCTATCACGTCATGCTCTCCAGCGCGGGCGGCGGTTACAGCCGTCGCCACGACATGGCACTGACCCGCTGGCAGGAAGACGTCTCACAAGATAACTGGGGCATGTTCTGTTACCTGCGGGATGTCGAAAGCGGCACGTTCTGGTCGGCCGCACATCAACCCACGCTGCACCGACCCGAGAGCCGCGAAGCGATCTTCAGCGATTCCCGCGCCGAGTTTCGCGCGCGCAATCTGGACTTCGACACCCACATGGAGATCGTTGTCTCGCCGGAGGACGACATCGAGCTGCGTCGCCTGCACATCACCAACCGCGCCTCGGTGGCGAAAACCCTGGAGATCACCACCTACGCCGAAGTGGTGCTCACGTCGCCGAGCAACGACGCGATGCATCCGGCGTTCAGCAAACTGTTCGTGCAGACCGAGTTACTGCCGCAGTTGCAGGCCATCGTCTGCAATCGCCGCCCCCGTGCCAGCGACGAGGCCACGCCGTGGATGTGTCACTTGCTGGCGGCCCATGGCGTCGACATCGATGCGATTTCCTACGAAACCGACCGCGCCCGGTTCATTGGTCGCGACCGCAACCTGGCAACCCCCGCCGCGCTGGACCCGGACTGCGCGCGCCTGTCCGGCACCGCCGGGCCGGTACTCGATCCGGTCATCGCGATTCGCTGCAGGGTCACTCTGCAACCCGGCCAGCAAGGCACCATCGATCTGGTCACCGGTATTGCCGATAGCCGCGATGGCTGTCTGTTCCTGATCAACAAGTACCGCGACCGTCATCTGGCGGATCGGGTGTTCGATTTGTCGTGGACCCACAGTCAAGTGCTGCTGCGCCAGCTCAACGCCTCGCTGTCGGACGCACGGTTATTCGAGCAGATGGCCGCCTCGCTGCTGTACGCCAATGCATCGATGCGCGGGGACAACGCCGTATTGATCGCCAACCGGCGCAATCAGTCGGCGCTGTGGGGGCAGGCGATTTCTGGCGATTTGCCGATCGTGCTGTTGCAGATCCACACCGTGGAAAACATCGGACTGGTGCAGCAATTGGTGCAGGCCCACGCCTATTGGCGACAGAAAGGCCTGGTGGTGGATCTGTTGATCTGGAATGAAGATCAGGCCGGCTATCGCCAGCAGCTGCAAGACGCAATCATGGGCTTGATCACCTCGGGCAGCGAGGCGACGCTGGTGGACCGTCCAGGCGGAATTTTCGTGCGCCAGACCCAGCAGATGTCCAGCGAAGACCGCACCCTGGTGCTGTCCGTAGCCCGGCTGGTATTCAACGATGGGCTCGGCACGCTGAGCGAACAGCTTCATCGTCGTCGACTGTCGCCGGTGCATGCACCCTTCGTGGCGACCCGGACGTATCAGCCTGAACTGCGCCCCTCAAGCCAACCGGGTTTGGCCCCGGCTGCGCTGCTGCTGAACAACGCCTACGGCGGTTTCAGTGCCGACGGCAGCGAGTACGTGATCGACGGGCTGGCATCCGAACCGACGCCCGCACCCTGGGTCAACGTGTTGGCCAACGCGCGCCTTGGCACCGTGCTCTCCCAGGCAGGCAGCGCCTACACCTGGGCTGAAAACGCTCATGAATTTCGCCTGACGCCGTGGCACAACGACCCGGTCACCGACCGCGGCGGCGAGGCGATTTACCTGCGTGACGAACAGACCGGGCACTTCTGGTCGCCGACACCGCAACCGTGCCCCGGCAGCGGCGCCTACCGCACCCGCCATGGCTTTGGCTACAGCGTGTTCGAACACGAAGAGGACGGTATTTACAGCGAATTATGGGTCTACGTGGCCCTGGATGCGCCGATCAAGTTCTCACGGCTGTTGCTCAGCAATCGCTCCGGGCGCAGCCGCTCATTGAGCGTTACCGGTTATGTAGAGTGGGTGCTGGGCGATCTGCGCAGTAAATCGGCGATGCATGTGGTGACGCAGTCAGACCCGGTCAGCGGCGCCTTCTTCGCGCGCAATGCCTATTCCATCGAGTTCACCGAACGGGTGGCGTTCTTCGACACCGACACCATCGATCATGGCATCAGTGGCGACCGCACCGAGTTTCTCGGCCGTGGCGGCACCCTGGCCGAACCGGCTGCGATGCGCCACGCCGGGTTGTCCGGGCGCATGGGCGGTGGCCTCGATCCTTGTGCCGCGCTGCAAGTTGCGGTCGAGCTTGACGAAGGTCAAACGCGGGAAGTGATTCTGCGTCTGGGCGCCGAGACCTCGAGCCGCGCCGCCACCGGCCTGGTGCAGCAGTTCAGGGGCAGTCAGGCGGCAGCCACGGAGCTGCAGAAAGTACGCGATCACTGGCGGGCCCTGTTGGGCGTCATACGCGTCGAAACCCCTTCGCCCGCGGTCGACGTGATGGTCAATGGCTGGTTGATGTATCAGGTGATCGGCTGCCGGTTCCAGGCGCGCAGCGGCTATTACCAGTCGGGCGGCGCCATCGGTTTCCGCGATCAGTTGCAGGACAGCATGGCGATGATCCACGCCGACCCGGCTGCGGTCCGCGCGCACCTGCTGCTGTGTGCCAGCCATCAATACCTCGAAGGCGACGTGCAGCACTGGTGGCATCCGCCGATGAATCGCGGCGTGCGCACGGCCTGTTCCGATGACTTCCTGTGGCTGGCGGCCGCGACCAGCCGTTACGTCGAACTGACCGCCGATCTCAGTGTGCTGGAAGAGCCCGCAGGCTATCTGGAGGGGCGTGTTTTAGCGGCGGGCGAGGAATCCTATTACGACCTGCCGGGTACCTCGCCGACGCGGGAATCGCTGTATCGGCATTGCGTGCGGGCCATCGAACACAGCCTGCGCCGGGGTCAGCACGGGCTTCCGCTGATGGGCAGCGGCGACTGGAACGACGGCATGAATCGCGTCGGCCAGCATGGCGTCGGTGAAAGCGTGTGGCTGGGTTTCTTCAGCTATCAAGTGCTCGAGCAATTTGCCTTGACCGCGCGTCTGCATGGCGACGTCGCGTTCGCCCAGGCGTGCAGCGACAACGCTCTCGTGTTACGTGGCAATCTCGAGCAGCATGCCTGGGACGGCGCCTGGTACCGTCGCGCCTGGTTCGACAATGGGCAGGTGCTGGGCTCGGCGGGCAATGTCGAATGCCGCATCGACTCCATCGCCCAAAGTTGGTCAGTGCTCTCCGGCGTGGGCTCGACCAGTCGACAGCGTCAGGCCATGCAGTCGCTGAACGAACATCTGGTCAAACCGGACATTCGCGCAGTCCTGCTGCTTGATCCGCCATTCGACAAGGGCACCCTGGACCCCGGCTACATCAAGGGGTACGTGCCTGGCGTGCGGGAAAACGGCGGTCAATACACCCACGCTGCGGTCTGGGCGGGGATGGCGTTTGCGCAACTGGGTGATGCGGCCAAGGCGTGGGAGGTGCTGAGCCTGATCAACCCCGCCCACCCGGCGAACATCCTCCGCATCGACACCTACAAGGTCGAACCCTACGTCATGGCCGCCGACGTCTATGGCACCGAACCCCATGCAGGCCGCGGCGGCTGGACCTGGTACACCGGCTCGGCGGGCTGGATGTACCGCTTGATCGTGGAATCCTTGCTGGGCGTTCAGCGCAATGGTCAGTCGCTGCGGATCGAACCGCTGATTCCCGACGACTGGCCGGGGTTCAAGCTGCAGTACCGTTTCGGCGCCACGCTGTTTCACTTCGATGTCCGTCAGGGCGATGGGGCCGTCACGTCCATGATCCTCGACGGCGAACGGCTGAACGACAGCGCGCTGGTTCTGCAGGACGACGGCGTCGAGCACCGGGTCGTGGTGGATTGCCGCGCGGTTTACCGCCATCGGTCAGAGGAGCGCACGCACGCCGTCGATAAATAGTGAACCAAGCCCAGTGGTCGTGGACAGAAGAGTACCCTGCAGTTGCACGCTGCTCTCCTGCCACGGTATATCGCCATGAATGCTTCACCCCGGCCCAGTCACAATCATCTGCTCGCGGCGCTGCCAGCCAGCGATCTGCAGCGTCTGACGCCCCATCTGGAACAGGTCAGCCTGGCGCTGGGTGATGTGTTGTACGAGCCGGGCGATACCTTGCGCCATGTTTACTTCCCCACTGATTCCATCGTGTCACTGCTGCACGTGACCGAAAATGGTTCGTCTACGGAAATCGCCGTGGTCGGCAACGAAGGGCTGATTGGCATCGCGCTGTTCATGGGCGGAGAAAGCACCTCCAGTCGCGCCGTGGTGCAAAGCGCGGGGAGCGCATTGCGCTTGCCGGGCGAGAAGCTCAAGGCAGAGTTCAATCGTCATGGCGACCTGTTGTTGCTGATGCTGCGCTACACCCAGGCGCTGATTACCCAGATGTCCCAGACCGCCGTGTGCAACCGCCACCACTCCATCGACCAGCAACTGTGCCGCTGGCTGCTGTTGTCGCTGGACCGCCTGCACGGCAATCGCCTGAGCATGACCCAGGAACTGATCGCCAACATGCTCGGCGTACGCCGCGAAGGCGTCACTGAAGCCGCCGGCAAACTCCAGCGCCAGGGCGTGATCGAATACAGCCGCGGTCAGATCACCGTCCTCGACCGCCCGCGCCTGGAGAGGCTCAGCTGCGAATGCTACCTGGTGGTCAAGACCGAAACCGACCGGCTATTGCATTACACGCGGCGGCAGAATGATTGATGAGTGGCCGCATAGCGTGTCGAGCGCGACTGCACGCTCCAATGCCGTTGGCCTCAGTCAAAAAACTTCATGCCTGCATAAGGTTGTAGCCTGCATCGCGCTAGCCTCGAAGCCAGGCTGCCCACATGCACTTCCAGCCGGTGCCTATCGGGATCCAGAAAATAAAACGAGTCGCCTTCACTTGCGTTGGGTTTCCATTCAATGACCTGATGCATCCGCAGATACGCAGTTAGCTGTCCAAAAGCGTGCTGCTCAACCGAAAAAGCATAATGCGTATAATCCGAGGACCGTTCCGAAGCGCGGTTGTTATCCAGGGACAAACATAGCCATAAATCTCCCAATATCAGATAGGCGCCCTTATCCCAACGAGCAGCCAATCTGAAACCCAGTAGGTCTACATAGAACTCGACGCTTTGGGACAGGTTTACAGTCGCCAGCGTCAGGTGGTTCAAGCCAGTCAACGTCAGCAGCTATCCACCAGGCTAGACGCAGATCACATCGTACTCGCGCCCCTCACCCTCTGCATCTGCCATCAACGTGGAGCACCGCCTAGCTGCCGGGAATACTTAATCATTGATGCCACACTTCACGTGCTGTATGCGGTGCAGGATTCTCTGGCATTCGGGATCAATGTCCCTGTTTATTCTGGAAAAACAACGCCCGACGCCCTAGTGCAACTTTCGGGCATTTCTGATTTGATTGTGCATTGGCAGGTGACTGCCACGTTCATTACGGGAAATCACCATGCGTCACTGGGGGCAGCTCTGAATAGCCTGACTCGAGAAGAGCTGGAGGCCGAGGTCGTGCGCTTGCGCATGGAGCTGGCTCGGATGCATGGCGCCGAAACCGCCCTGCGTCAGAGTAATGAGCGCTCGAGCACCATTCTGGAAACCATCGAAGCGGCGTTCGCCATCGTCGAAGTCAAGTTCGACGCCGACGACCATCCTGTGGACTACCGTTTCGTCGAAGCCAACCCGGCGTTCGAACGGCAGGCGGGCGTCAACCTGCAGGGGAAATGGGTCACCGAGTTCGCCCCGGATCTGGAAAGCTTCTGGTTCGAAACCTATGGCCATGTGGCGAAAACCGGTGAACCTGCCAACTTCGAAAATTACGCGAGTCACTTTGAACGCTGGTTCGATGTGCGGGCTATCCGCGTCGGCAACCCGGCGGACCGCAAAATCGCGATTTTCTTCAGCGATGTCACAGAACGCCGACGAGCGCAAGAGCGCCTGCTGGTCAGCGAAGCGATCGCCCGCGAGAACGTCGAACGCGTCCAGCTGGCCCTTGCAGCGGGCGCGATCATCGGCACCTGGCACTGGCACCTGCCGAGCGATCGCTTCACCGTGGATGAAGCCTTTGCCCGGGCATTCGGCCTGGATCCGGCGCTGGGTCGCGAGGGGCTTAGCCTTGGGCAGGTGATCGCTACCGTCCACCCCGAGGACCGCGAGGGGCTCAAGACCGCCATAACAGCCGCCGTCAGCCGGGGAGGCGCTTATGTGCATCAATACCGCGTCCGGCGCGTGGACGGCGCCTATTACTGGCTGGAGGCCAATGGCCGCGTGGAACTGGCCGAAGATGGTACGCCGTTGCGCTTTCCCGGCGTGCTGATCGACGTCGAAGAACGCCGCTCGGTCGAAGACGAACGCGATCGGGCGACCGCCGCCCTGCGCGCGCTCAACGACACCCTGGAACAGCGGGTCGTCGAACGTACCGCCGAGCTGATGCAGGCCGAAGAAAAACTGCGACAGTCGCAGAAAATGGAGGCCGTCGGCCAGCTGACCGGCGGCATCGCCCATGACTTCAACAACCTGCTCGCCGGCATATCCGGTGCGCTGGAGCTGATGAACAACCGCATCTTTCAGGGCCGCTTCAACGACGTCGACAAATACATCGTTGCCGCACAGGCCGCCACCCGCCGCGCCGCCGCCCTCACCCATCGTCTGCTGGCCTTCTCCCGCCGGCAGACCCTCGACCCCAGGCCCACCAACGTAAATGCCCTGATGCTGGGTATTACCGACATGATCCAGCGCACCGTCGGTCCGGCCATTTGCCTGCAGACCCTTGGCGCCCCGGGTCTCTGGTCGACGTTGGTGGATGCCGGTCAGCTTGAAAACGCACTGCTGAACCTGTGCATCAATGCCCGCGACGCCATGCCCGAAGGCGGCAGCATCACGATAGAAACCGCCAACCAATGGATAGATCGCGACGTGGCGGGTGCCCACGATATTCCCGAGGGCCCTTACGTTTCTCTGTCGGTGACCGATACCGGCACCGGCATGTCGCCGGAAATCATGTCCAAGGCGTTCGACCCGTTTTTCACGACCAAACCGATCGGTCAGGGCACCGGGCTGGGCCTGTCGATGATCTACGGTTTCGCCAAGCAGTCCGGCGGGCAGGTTCGGGCAAATTCACAGGTGGGCGAAGGCACTACCATGTGCATCTACCTGCCCCGCTACAACGGTGAAGCACTGGCCGAAGAAAGCGATGTCGGCAGCACTCTGGGGCCGGTGGCCGGGGCCAGCGAGACGATCCTGGTGGTGGACGATGAACCGACCGTGCGCATGCTGTTGATGGACGTCCTCGCCGACCTCGGCTACACCGTGCTGGAAGCCGCTGACAGTGTCGCCGGGCTGACTGTCCTGCGCTCCGACGTGCATATCGATCTGCTGATCACCGATGTAGGTCTGCCGGGCGGGATGAATGGCCGGCAGATGGCCGACGCAGGACGAGAGGTCCGGCCCGACTTGAAGACGCTGTTCATCACCGGCTACGCGGAAACCGCGGTCCTGGGCAACGGCAATCTCGGTGCGGGGATGTGGGTGTTGACCAAACCTTTCGCGGTGGACGCGCTAACTTTACGGGTGCGCGAATTGATGAGCAGCTGACCTCCGGCAAACGGGCGATTGCCTGTTGAGTGATTGTTCGCTCTGACCGAACTGTGATGCCAGTTCATGCGGATTTATCCGACCAAAGCAAACCAGCAAGATACGACTCATGGGCGATTCGGCCCACGGACTCTCAACCTGGAGCACTCTCATGAACACAGCATCGTTGAAGACAGCCATCGTCACCGGCGGCTCTCGTGGCATCGGTCAAGCCATTGCCAAACGCCTGGCCGCTGACGGTTTCGCGGTCGTGATCAATTTTTCGAGCAACGCTGCCAGGGCGCAGGAAACCGTAGCCGCCATCGAAGCCAGCGGTGGCAAGGCCATCGCGATTCAGGGCGATGTCGGCAACCCCGATAATGTCGCCGCATTGTTCAACGGCGCCAAACAGGCTTTCGGGCGAATCGACGTCGTGGTCAACAGCGCTGGCGTCATGCCAATGGCGAAGATCCGCCAGGCCAGTCTCGCCGACTTCGACAAGGTTATCGCCACCAACCTGCGCGGCGCGTTCCTGGTGCTGGCTCAGGCTGCCGCCCATGTGGAGGACGGCGGTCGGATCATCGCCTTGTCCACCAGCGTGATCGCCAAGTCGTTCCCGGCCTACGGCCCGTACATCGCGTCGAAGGCTGGCGTCGAGGGCCTGGTGCATGTGCTGGCCAACGAGCTTCGCGGACGCCAGATCACGGTGAACGCCGTAGCGCCTGGCCCGGTCGGTACCGACTTGTTCCTTGAAGGCAAAAGCGAGGAGCAGGTCAGGCAGATCGCCAGCCTGGCGCCACTGGAACGGCTGGGCACGCCTGAAGACATCGCCAATGCGGTGGCCTTTCTTGCAGGCCCGGATGGCGGCTGGATCAACTCTCAAGTGTTGCGCGCCAATGGCGGGTTTGCCTGATTGAGATGGGGAGCGTGAGGTTTTGAACCCAGTCGCGAATATTCGCCGAGCGCGAGCCGATGAGGCTCATTCCATCGCCGTGCTCATCGATGAAGCGTACTCGCCCTGGATTGCGCGGATCGGTCAGAAGCCAGGGCCGATGCTCGAGGATTACACGCGGGTCATCGTGCACGACATCGTGTTCGTCCGCACCGACGACTCCGGGATCATTGGCGTGCTGGTGCTGAGCCAGGACGCGCATGAGCTGCTGCTGGGGAATGTGGCCGTGGCGTCTCGTTGCAAGGGTCAGGGCATTGGTAAGGAATTGATAGCGTTTGCCGAGGATTACGCCCGTGGCCAGGGCTGCGAGGCGATTCGGCTTTATACCCATGAGTCGATGAGCGAAAACCTGGTGATCTACCGGAAGCTGGGCTATCAGGAGACTCATCGGGCCACGGAGCATGGCTTTCCCCGGGTGTTCATGCGTAAGGTGCTGTGATTTGTTGACTCTTTACTCAACGTTTACGGAGTCTGGACGTTCGTTTACAGGGAAAGGGTGTTTCATAGATCCATGGCGAACCCAAACATCTCGCCAGAGGAGACACCATGATTTCGAAGATGACCCAAGCCTTGATCCTGTCCGGTTGCCTGGTCGCTGCGGGTGCGGCGTCGGCAAGTGATCGCGATATGGTTGTGCCCGTCATCGCCGGGGCGGCAGTGGGCGCGGTGCTGGCCACCGTGATCAGCGGTTCGGAGCATGATCACCACCGTTCTCATTATCAGGATTACCGGCCACAGCCGCGTTATCAGCCCGTGTATCAGCCGGTGGCCTATATGCCAGCGCAGCGTGTGGAGTACCGTCGCTTCGCCCCACCACCGCCTCATGAGTATTACGGTCGGGGGTATGACCGTCAGTTTGATCATCGTGGGGAGGGTCGTTGGTAATTTCGTTTGGTCGTGAATGGACCGCTGTCAGTGATGATGGCGGTTTTTTCTTTTTGGGGTTTCGGCGTTGGGCTTTGAGGGTATATCCGTTATTAGCGTGGCGCTGATATTGGTAAAAGCAAAGCAACATAGGGGACTTGAAGCTTGGCGCTATCCCAGTAGGAGACGTCGGAGGTTACGACGGCAGCGAACGCGGTGGGTCAGTTATACCTGTGCTGCCTGGCAGTCCGCTTTCGCGGCTGTCGCACAGCTCCAGCAGCTCCGACAGAGATAGCGTCAGTCTTCAGGGCCTGATCCGGCGTTTGCTCTGCTGTAGATCTCCAGACACGCCGAACGCGACTCGGGTGCAGGCCGAACGCTAGCTCTGCTGCGTGGGACGATCAGCATCGATGCCGCGAAGCCGCCGCCATGGGACGCTCACAGGAGGTTTGAAGCTCGGCGCTATCCCTGTAGGAGACGTCGGAGGTTACGACGGCAGCGAACGCGGTCGGTCAGTTATACCTGTGCTCCCTGGCAGTCCGCTTTCGCGGCTGTCGCACAGCTCCAGCAGCTCCCACAGGGATAGCGTCAGTCTTCAGGGCCTGATCCG
>NZ_NKHL01000010.1 GCF_002934685.1 Pseudomonas bohemica | reverse complement strand
CCGAGCTCGTGAACACGATGCTGGATGCCGCTGTCGAAACGGTGGCCGGCAACGATAAACGGCCTGTGGTTCACTCCGATAGTAAGAATGTGATCGCCAGTGTTTCCGGATGACCTGCCGTGCACCGCGACTGACCAATAAGGGATGATCTGGTGTCGTGAGGTGCCCTGGTTGGCCTGACCCGCACTCCGATTGACCTCGTGTCTTTCCCTGGACCTGTCGGCCACCCGGGAGCGCTGCACGTCGAGGTTTCCGCCTCGCCGA
>NZ_NKHL01000027.1 GCF_002934685.1 Pseudomonas bohemica | reverse complement strand
CGTCAATTTTTGCATCCATCCTGCGGGTCGTCCCATAAACACCTCGATCAAGGTGTTGCGACGACCGGTTGAATCCGCCCTGGCTACCACGGTCACTATGGTGAAGCAGACCACCCGTGCGGTGCGGCTGACGGGCGTACAGAGCTTGCTCCAATGCATCGAGCACGAAGTCGGTCTTCATGCGGGTACTGACTCGCCAGCCGACGATGCGCCGCGCAAAGACGTCAATCACAAAGGCCACGTACAGCCAGCCTTGTCAGGTCGAAACATAGGTGAAATCCGCCACCCACAGTTGGTTCGGACGATCGGCATGGAACTGACGCTGGACATGATCCAGCGGACAGAGCGACTTGTCGCCGGCCACCGTTGTCCGCACAACCTGCCCACGCCTTGGCGAAGAGATAAGCGCAGTGTGGCTTCGCCGCACCGAACACGGCGACCAGCGGAATCGGCTGCAATGGTATCGCTTAGGGTTGCTCACAAATCACTACATACCCAGCCTAAAGAATGCACACCCATACCCTGAGGATCGCTTCGCGTCACATAGGCTCGTTTGCGCGTATCAGTTGGCGACTGGCTCTGAGGATATCGAATAGCCGATCCCGACCTACCGATCACGCCAGTTCAGGCTCAGCCTGCATCAGACCATGCAGCTTGCGCGTGCCCAGCCGCGGCATCTGAAGACGGGTTTCCAGTA
>NZ_NKHL01000040.1:1017-4122 GCF_002934685.1 Pseudomonas bohemica | reverse complement strand
TGCTCTATGGTCGTCAAGAAATTCGGCTACTGACTCGTGACCGTGAGGCCTCGCTTCAGCAAATTGGGTATGTGATCAGGCTTGTTCGTGCGGCGCAAACTTTCGGTTCGTGTCGTCTTCACCGTCACCGCAATCTGGTCTGTTCTCTCGAACCGTACAGATTGCTTGGGTGTTATATGGTCAAGCCTCACGGGCAATTAGTATTGGTTAGCTCAACGCCTCACAGCGCTTACACACCCAACCTATCAACGTCGTAGTCTTCGACGGCCCTTCAGGGAACTCAAGGTTCCAGTGAGATCTCATCTTGAGGCAAGTTTCCCGCTTAGATGCTTTCAGCGGTTATCTTTTCCGAACATAGCTACCCGGCAATGCCACTGGCGTGACAACCGGAACACCAGAGGTTCGTCCACTCCGGTCCTCTCGTACTAGGAGCAGCCCCTCTCAAATCTCAAACGTCCACGGCAGATAGGGACCGAACTGTCTCACGACGTTCTAAACCCAGCTCGCGTACCACTTTAAATGGCGAACAGCCATACCCTTGGGACCGGCTTCAGCCCCAGGATGTGATGAGCCGACATCGAGGTGCCAAACACCGCCGTCGATATGAACTCTTGGGCGGTATCAGCCTGTTATCCCCGGAGTACCTTTTATCCGTTGAGCGATGGCCCTTCCATACAGAACCACCGGATCACTAAGACCTACTTTCGTACCTGCTCGACGTGTCTGTCTCGCAGTCAAGCGCGCTTTTGCCTTTATACTCTACGACCGATTTCCGACCGGTCTGAGCGCACCTTCGTACTCCTCCGTTACTCTTTAGGAGGAGACCGCCCCAGTCAAACTACCCACCATACACTGTCCTCGATCCGGATGACGGACCTGAGTTAGAACCTCAAAGTTGCCAGGGTGGTATTTCAAGGATGGCTCCACGCGAACTGGCGTCCACGCTTCAAAGCCTCCCACCTATCCTACACAAGCAAATTCAAAGTCCAGTGCAAAGCTATAGTAAAGGTTCACGGGGTCTTTCCGTCTAGCCGCGGATACACTGCATCTTCACAGCGATTTCAATTTCACTGAGTCTCGGGTGGAGACAGCGCCGCCATCGTTACGCCATTCGTGCAGGTCGGAACTTACCCGACAAGGAATTTCGCTACCTTAGGACCGTTATAGTTACGGCCGCCGTTTACCGGGGCTTCGATCAAGAGCTTCGCTTGCGCTAACCCCATCAATTAACCTTCCGGCACCGGGCAGGCGTCACACCCTATACGTCCACTTTCGTGTTTGCAGAGTGCTGTGTTTTTAATAAACAGTCGCAGCGGCCTGGTATCTTCGACCGGCATGGGCTTACGGAGCAAGTCCTTCACCCTCACCGGCGCACCTTCTCCCGAAGTTACGGTGCCATTTTGCCTAGTTCCTTCACCCGAGTTCTCTCAAGCGCCTTGGTATTCTCTACCCAACCACCTGTGTCGGTTTGGGGTACGGTTCCTGGTTACCTGAAGCTTAGAAGCTTTTCTTGGAAGCATGGCATCAACCACTTCGTGTCCAAAAGGACACTCGTCATCAGCTCTCGGCCTTGAAATCCCGGATTTACCTAAGATCCCAGCCTACCACCTTAAACCTGGACAACCAACGCCAGGCTGGCCTAGCCTTCTCCGTCCCTCCATCGCAATAACCAGAAGTACAGGAATATTAACCTGTTTTCCATCGACTACGCTTTTCAGCCTCGCCTTAGGGACCGACTAACCCTGCGTCGATTAACGTTGCGCAGGAAACCTTGGTCTTTCGGCGTGGGTGTTTTTCACACCCATTGTCGTTACTCATGTCAGCATTCGCACTTCTGATACCTCCAGCAAGCTTCTCAACTCACCTTCACAGGCTTACAGAACGCTCCTCTACCGCATCACCAAAAGGTGATACCCGTAGCTTCGGTGCATGGTTTGAGCCCCGTTACATCTTCCGCGCAGGCCGACTCGACTAGTGAGCTATTACGCTTTCTTTAAAGGGTGGCTGCTTCTAAGCCAACCTCCTAGCTGTCTAAGCCTTCCCACATCGTTTCCCACTTAACCATGACTTTGGGACCTTAGCTGACGGTCTGGGTTGTTTCCCTTTTCACGACGGACGTTAGCACCCGCCGTGTGTCTCCCATGCTCGGCACTTGTAGGTATTCGGAGTTTGCATCGGTTTGGTAAGTCGGGATGACCCCCTAGCCGAAACAGTGCTCTACCCCCTACAGTGATACATGAGGCGCTACCTAAATAGCTTTCGAGGAGAACCAGCTATCTCCGAGCTTGATTAGCCTTTCACTCCGATCCACAGGTCATCCGCTAACTTTTCAACGGTAGTCGGTTCGGTCCTCCAGTCAGTGTTACCTAACCTTCAACCTGCCCATGGATAGATCGCCCGGTTTCGGGTCTATTCCCAGCGACTAGACGCCCTATTAAGACTCGCTTTCGCTACGCCTCCCCTATTCGGTTAAGCTCGCCACTGAAAATAAGTCGCTGACCCATTATACAAAAGGTACGCAGTCACCCAACAATGTGGGCTCCCACTGCTTGTACGCATACGGTTTCAGGATCTATTTCACTCCGCTCTCCGCGGTTCTTTTCGCCTTTCCCTCACGGTACTGGTTCACTATCGGTCAGTCAGTAGTATTTAGCCTTGGAGGATGGTCCCCCCATGTTCAGACAAGGTTTCTCGTGCCCCGTCCTACTCGATTTCATTGACAAGAGATTTTCGCGTACAGGGCTATCACCCACTATGGCCGCACTTTCCAGAGCGTTCCGCTAATCTCAAATCAACTTAAGGGCTGGTCCCCGTTCGCTCGCCACTACTAAGGGAATCTCGGTTGATTTCTTTTCCTCAGGGTACTTAGATGTTTCAGTTCCCCTGGTTCGCTCCATGCACCTATGTATTCAGTGCAAGGTAACTGTCTTATGACAGCTGGGTTCCCCCATTCAGACACCTCCGGATCACAGTCTGTTTGCCGACTCCCCGAAGCTTTTCGCAGGCTACCACGTCTTTCATCGCCTCTGACTGCCAAGGCATCCACCGTATGCGCTTCTTCACTTGACCATATAACCCCAAGCAATCTGGTTATACTGTGAAGAC
>NZ_NKHL01000040.1:849-1007 GCF_002934685.1 Pseudomonas bohemica | reverse complement strand
CCATCGGCGATGCATCGTTTCACTGCTGAGTTCGGGATGGGATCAGGTGGTTCCAATGCTCTATGGTCGTCAAGAAATTCGGCTACTGACTCGTGACCGTGAGGCCTCGCTTCAGCAAATTGGGTATGTGATCAGGTTCGTTCGTGCGGCGCAAACTC
>NZ_NKHL01000040.1:624-839 GCF_002934685.1 Pseudomonas bohemica | reverse complement strand
GACATTCGCCGAAAGTTTGCATTCACAAACTTTACCTTAGCCTGTTCCCCACCAGTGAAAGTGGTTCACAGTCTATCTTTCTATCACATACCCAAATTTTTAAAGAACGATCTAATCAAAGACTAGAAATCAACATTCTCGCCCAGTGGGGGAATGCTCATTTCTAAGCTTTCGGCAGAAGCAGTAAATGGTGGAGCCAAGCGGGATCGAACCGC
>NZ_NKHL01000040.1:219-614 GCF_002934685.1 Pseudomonas bohemica | reverse complement strand
GACATTCGCCGAAAGTTTGCATTCACAAACTTTACCTTAGCCTGTTCCCCACCAGTGAAAGTGGTTCACAGTCTATCTTTACTATCACATACCCAAATTTTTAAAGAACGATCTAATCAAAGACTAGAAATCAACACTCATCACCCAACCGGTGGAATGCTCATTTCTAAGCTCTAACAACGAAACAGCGGTAAGTGGTGGAGCCAAACGGGATCGAACCGTTGACCTCCTGCGTGCAAGGCAGGCGCTCTCCCAGCTGAGCTATGGCCCCGTATTTCTACAGGCTTTTCCCACACAAAATTGGTGGGTCTGGGCAGATTCGAACTGCCGACCTCACCCTTATCAGGGGTGCGCTCTAACCAACTGAGCTACAGACCCAATTTCGGGCTGTTTCT
>NZ_NKHL01000040.1:0-209 GCF_002934685.1 Pseudomonas bohemica | reverse complement strand
CTGGGCAGATTCGAACTGCCGACCTCACCCTTATCAGGGGTGCGCTCTAACCAACTGAGCTACAGACCCAATTTCGAGCTTGTAGCCGCTAGCCTGGAGCTATCAGCTTGGAGCTTAAAGCTGCTTCTAATCGTCTTCTTCAATGAATCAAGCAATTCGTGTGGGAACTTGTGAAGAAGCTGAGTCTTCGATTAAGGAGGTGATCCAGC
>NZ_NKHL01000116.1 GCF_002934685.1 Pseudomonas bohemica | reverse complement strand
TTGCTGATGACAAATCGGCAATCTGCCCTGGGTCAATTTTCAATCGGCAGGGTGGGTCAGTTTTCAATCAGCGCCAACAGCCCAGTACACTCATCGGGCACTCGATGAGGTTTTCCAGTACCGTCATGTGGCTCCACAGATTGAAGTGTTGAAACACCATCGATAGCTGGGTGCGAAGGACTTGTAATTGACGGGCGTCGACAGCACACAAGTCGCCCCTCGAATTTTTGCGGGTCAGCAGCTCCTGCGAATTGATGATGATCCGCCCCGCCGATGGCTGTTCCAGATGATTGATGCAGCGTAAAAAGTACTTTTCCCGGATCCTGAGGAGCCGATCAGGCTGATCACATCACCCAGAAGCGATGTTTAAACCTCTAGCATTGGAGGGCTAGCTGTCCACCTATAAGGCAGCAACTGATCGATCTCACTCGACCGCTGCGTCGGCAGTCGCATCAGCACATCGTTGAGATAGGCATACGGATCATGCCCATTCATGCGTGCCGACTGGATCAGGCTCATGATCGCCGCCGCCCGTTTGCCGCTTCGTAAGCGTCCGGCCAAGTCACCTTCCGAACTCCAGCGTTAAGGACGATGGTGTCCGCATATTTTAGGTGGAGAACATCGCCCTTATGGCGGGGATGGGGTAGGTGACTTTGCCGGACGGTTACGCTTACCGAGCGGCACAGCATTTGCCCCCTGCTTGTGGCTGGAGGATTGATGGGTGCCCTCCCTGGTCGCTACGGGCGAGCGCCAAATCGTCATCACTGAGGCGATGCTGAGATCCCCGCTGGAAGCTGTTAGCGAGCTTAAGCGCTTCGAAATCCCCCGCATTGAGCCGTTGGACATCAGACCGTCGATGCGCCCCCATCGCTTCCCCTCTGTTTCCCTTCTCTTCAGGACGGCCCATAGACATGGAGACAACGCACGCAACGGTGTCAGAAGCGACGGGCGAATTGCAAAGCTGTAATTGCTGACTGCTGATGAACGAAGGACAGCCTTTTCTCGCGGATCAAATTTTCCGAACCAAGATGTCTCGTGAAAGGTCTAGGACATTACATCCATCGAAGTGAGTAAAATTTATGTTGAAGTTTCTCGGCGGTACAGTCGGTGTCATCTTCCTGATCGGCTTGATCGTAGTCATTGCACTGTTCAAGTTCATTTTCTGAACCCGACACATCGCTGAGGTCGGATGCACTTTCATGCTTCCGATCTCGCGGTTTTAATAGCACGCCGGTATCCCATCCTGCTCCCCCTCGCTCCCCCATGACGCAAATTCTCTGTCCGAGGCCTGGACTTGAGATCGCCGACGGACCTTCAGGTCTTTCTATCACTGACCTTCCAAGCGAATCGTATTTCAGGGAATAGACCTTCCAATCAGATGCATTTCGCAAGCGTTGCCCTCCTCTTCGGATCTGCGGATAGCCGTCCGTCTAACCCCTAGAACTACTCGTTCGGGCGCTGGTTCCACCTTCTACAGCGTACAGATTTCCTGACGCGCGAGATGCGTACTGCGGCGGACATTCCAGGCGCAGCGGGTATCTCTTCATAAAGGATGGTGACGGAAATGCCCACATTCAATGAAAGCAGCGCAGACGCCCAACAGCGTTCAGCGCCTCCAAACGATGCGCTTCATAGTTTGCAAGATGACGCCAAAGCTCTTTTCGAGACGGCGCGTGAGCAAAGCACTGAACATCTGGAACAGTATCGTGAGAGCGCCGCTGATCAGATAGAAAATCTGGCTCGAAGTGCTACTACAGCAGCCGAGGAGCTGCAGGACAAAGACACTCTTGGGCTTTCGCATTACATCACTGACGTGGCAGACGGCCTCGGGAACTTCGCCGGGAGCTTGAGGGGTAAAAGCGCTGATGAACTGCTCCAGCAAGTGGGACGCCTGGCCCGGGACAATCCTGCCCTTTTTATAACGGGCAGCATTGCATTGGGTTTCGGGTTGTCGCGGTTCCTTCGCGCGAGTGCGCCAGATATCTCCGAGGCAGGTGCAGGTGCGTCCCCCGCGAGTCCTGCCGAGGCTGACGGTGAAGATTTCGATCCGCGCATAGCTGCTGATGAGGAGCCCGCCGTTCGCCCGATACATGAGGACGACGTCATTCGCGCAACTCTGGTCAGCAGACAGAGACGGGAACGCTCCGTTCGACTGAGCCGCTCCCGAGCGATAGCGACGCAAGCGCCGGAATTCGCCAGTCGGGTGCGGAGCTGGGTAGCTTTAGCCCAGCGCAGGACAACTTTTCATCCTCCGATACACCAAGCTCAGCATTCCCCGGTAAACCGGCCACCCAAGGAGAACTGTGATGGCTATCAATCCAGATGTCCCTCCTCGCTCGCCGCAGGAAGGCGACCCCTCTCTCGTGGGGCTTGTACGTCAACTGGCACATGAAGTACCTGCTCTTATCAGTGAAGAGCTGGCACTGGCGAAGGCTGAAATCAGAACCTCGGTTGAAGCCGCGAAAGCCGCCACGGCGGCTGTGGCAGGTGGTGCTGTCATCATGCTCGCGGGATTGGTGATCCTGCTGATGGCAGCGGTCTATGCATTGGCCCTGGTTGTCTCGCCCTGGTTGGCAGCGCTGATCGTCGGAGCCGTCGCGATGATCATCGGCTTTGTGATGGTGCAATCCGGCAAGAAACATCTGGAGCCATCCCAACTCGCACCGGAACGCACCCTACATTCCCTTAACAAGGACAAAGACGCCATCAAGAGGAAAGTCTCATGAGCACCGATAGCAGCTTCGCGACAAAAGAGCAGTTCGAACATGACGCCGTGCCTGACCTCGAAGTGCCTAAAAGCCCGGACATGCTGGAACGGGACATCGATGCTCGACGAGCGAATATCGAGAACATCGTGGACGCTTTGGAGAACAAGCTGTCCCCTGGTCAGTTGTTCGATCAGGCCTTGGCTTTCACAAAAGGCAACGGAGGTGAGTTCTTCAACAACCTTGGAACCTCGGTAAAAAACAATCCTGTGCCGGTGCTGCTTGCCACCGTTGGCGTGACTTGGCTGATGCTCGGGCAGAATCAGAAACCTGGCAGTACAGAGCCTTCGATGTTCAGCCATTTCGGTGAGAAGGTCAGCAGTGCGGCGCAATCTCTGAATGATTCACTGACAGGTGCTAAGGATCATGTCCGCCAGGCAGCCCATGACATGGGAGACCGGGCGTCTCATCTGGCAGAAGCCGGCAGTGAAAAAATCGACGGCATAAAACAGGGCACGGCCGCTGGTGCTTTCCAGGCCAGCGAGAAACTGAAGGCGGCGTCGGACAAGACGCAGGACGCGCTGCTTCGTCAAGGGCGCAATCTCCAGGGCACTGTTGAATACATGCTCAAAAAGCAGCCGTTGGCATTGGCGGCGATTGGCATCGCGTTGGGCGCGGCTATCGGCGCTGCTTTCCCGTCCACTCACCAGGAGAACAAGATTTTTGGCCAGACAAGCGACAAGCTGACCAACCAAGCCAAAGCGACGATGGATAAAACGTGGGAAGCAGTCTCGGACGTGGGCAAAGGTGTGGTAGACGATCTCAAAAGCTCCAAGCCCGCAGGCAAGGAACCGGATATCAACATTGACGCTTAGGAGACAGTCGCTGGCGCGACCCAGATGGGGGCTTGAGCCCCCCATCGACAATCGACATACGCGCTAACGGCTAGCCGGAGCCGCCTGTGCACCTCTTGTTTCTGAGCGGTCTTTACCAGTCATCAAGCACCGCTATTGGCGGCACCGGGAACCCAGCAAGATCCGGATGTTGCGCGGTAGCAAGCACTGAAGCGATGCCTCGCCTCAATCCTTGATGGATATTCTGTCTTGCCCGTTGGATAGGGGGCAAGACGGTGAGGCTCGTGCGGGACGGGTGTACCTGGTCGAGGCCCGGCGCAGCATTTGGGGTCTACGCATCAGTGAAAGTCTGCCCACGGGCCTGACCTCTGGCTAACGGCGGTGGAGATTGCGGTTGCGTGAGGTCGTCGGTCCAATGCCAGTTGCGGATCTCGGGCATGTCTTCGAAATGCTCGCGGATATAAGTGTGGTGGCGGCGCAACTGGTCTTCAAAATAACTCATCGCATCCAGGCTGCTGGACCGCAGCCGGGGGACGTGTGACAACGCATCGATTGCAAGCTGATAACGACTCATATTGTTCAGCACGACCATATCGAACGGCGTTGTAGTGGTCCCGCGATCAGAGAAACCCCGCACGTGAAAGCGCGCTTCATTCGTCCGCCCGTGCACCATGGAATGAATCACCCAGGTTGAACCGTGGAAGGCAAACATCACCGGCACTTCGCGGGTGAACAGCGCTTCGAATGAAACATGGTCCATGCCGTGCGGGCGATCGTCGGGACTGGCCAGAATGCTCAAATCGACCACGTTGACTAAACGAACGCGAATACCGGGTACGTGCTTCTGCAATAGCCACGAGGCCGCTACCGCTTCTGTCGTTGGCACATCTCCGGCGCAGGCCAGCACGATATCCGGCTCCGCCGCGCCGTCATTGGTGGCGAAATCCCAAATCGATGCGCCCTGCGAGCAGTGCTTGAGAGCCTGATCGAAATTCAGCCACTGGAAATCCGGCTGCTTGCCGCAGGTGACGACGTTCACGTAATTGCGACTGCGCAAACAATGGTCGAAAACGTTGACCAGACAGTTGGAATCAGGCGGGTAATAGACCCGCACGACGTCGGAGCGGCGTTGCAGGACGTTGTCGACGAAACCGGTCGATTGATGGCTGAAGCCGTTGTGATCGTTGCGCCACGCATGGCTGGTCAGCAGGATGTTGAGCGAGGCCAGTGGCCGCCGCCAGGCGAAATCGCGGCACTGCTGCAACCATTTGGCGTGTTGCGTCACCATGGAATCGACCACTTGCGCAAAGGCTTCGTAGGTCGACCACATGCCGTGGCGGCCGGTCAGCAAATAGCCTTCCAACCAACCTTCGCACAGATGCTCGCTGAGTACCTCCATGACTCGGCCGTCGCGCGCCAAGTGGTCGTCGATGCCCAGCAACGGACCCGCGGCGGTTCGATCGGTGGCCTCGAAGACCGCGTTCAAGCGGTTCGAGTTGGTCTCGTCCGGGCCGAAGATCCGGAAATTATGCGGGTTGGTACGAATGACATCGCGCAAATACTCGCCCAGCTTGCGAGGCGCCTCGGCGATCACCTGGCCTGGCCCCGGGACGTGTAGGCCGTAGTCGGCGAAATTAGGTAAATCCAGCGCCGTGAGCAGTCGACCGCCATTGACGTATGGCACCGCGCCGAGGCGCAACGGCGCGGGTGGCGTCAGCGCCTGCAGATCAGCGACCAGGCAGCCCTTATCATCAAACAGTGTGTGCGGCTGGTAGCTGCGCATCCACGCCTCCAACTGCGCCAGATGGTCAGGATTCTGCACGACATTGGCCAGAGGCACCTGATGCGCGCGGAACGTGCCTTCCACCGGCAGGCCATCAACGACTTTCGGGCCCGTCCAGCCTTTGGGGCTGCGCAGGATAATCATCGGCCAGCGCTGCGGCGAAGTGTCGCCCTGCTCTCTGGCCTGCTGTTGAATATGCCGGCCCTTTGCATAGGCCGCGTCAAGCGCTGCCGCAAAACGCTGGTGCATGCCAGGCACGTCTTCCCCGGCGACGATCAGGGGTTCGTAGCCACGCCCACGGTACAGCTCGATGAGGTCCGCATCGGTGGTACGCGCCTCCACCGTAGGCCCGGATATCTTGTAGCCATTGAGGTGCAGGATGGGTAATACCGCCCCGTCGCGGCGAGCGTCGAGGAAGCGCACGCTCTTCCAACTGCCCTCCAAAGGGCAGGTTTCGGCTTCGCCATCGCCAATAACGCAAGCCACCCACAAATCCGGATTATCGAATACGGCACCGAATGCATGCACCAGTGAGTAGCCGAGTTCGCCGCCCTCATGCAACGAGTTGGGCGTATGCGGGCCACAATGACTGGGGACCCCGCCGGGCGTGGAAAAACTGCGGAAAAAGCGCAACATACCCGGCTCGTCCGGGGTGATGTCCGGATGAACGTCGCTGTAAGTCCCCTCCAGCCATGCACAGGCGTTGAGTGTCGGCCCGCCGTGGCCCGGCCCCGATATGTACACCATGGACACTCGCTGTTCGCTGATCAGCCGGTTCAGGTGAACATAGATAAAGTTTTGCCCTGCTGACGTTCCCCAGTGCCCCAGCAGCCGTGGCTTGATGTGCTCGGCCTGCAAGGGTTCGCGCAACAACGGGTTGGCCTTGAGGTAGATCTGCCCGACACACAAGTAATTGGCGGCTTGCCAATACCGATGCATCCGGTCGAGCAACTCTGGCGCCAGTGGACCGCCCGCCTCGGGCGTTATCGGGCTGACGTGGTTTGAATCATCGGCGCTGGAAAACGCTGGATTGAAGGTATACATAGCGACTCCACGAAAATATGACGATGGAAAGCGTCCGGCAAAACGCCAGAGGCTCGCGGTCAATCCGGGTTGCTGTCGAGCAACGGTGTCGGTAAAAGCTTCAGGGTGTACCGGGCGATTAGCCGGTCTTCATCGGTAGGGATCATCCAGGCCCTGACCCGGCTGTGGGGTCGCGAAAGACGCGAAGCGGATGCTTGATTGGCCTCTTCGTCGAGTTCGAGCCCCAGCCAGGCACACCCGCGCAGGATAGCGGCGCGCACCGGTGCTGCGTGTTCACCGATGCCGCCGGTGAAGACCAATGCGTCCAGCCCGCCCAGCACGGCGGCAAAGCTGCCTATTTCCCGGACCACGTTGTGAATGTACAGCGACACTGCCTCACGAGCGGCCACCTGATCACTGGCCAACAGGGTCCGCATGTCGCTGGCAATGCCGCCTGATACGCCCAGCAAACCACACTCGTGATACAGCAAGTGTTCAAGCGCTTGCGCGGACATTGCGCGCTCGCGCATCAGGTACAACAAGATGCCAGGGTCGAGGTGGCCCGGTCGGCTGCCCATCAGCAGTCCGTCCAGCGTCGTGAACCCCATGCTGGTGGCACGACTGCGCCCATTATGCAGTGCACACAGACTGGCGCCGTTGCCCAGGTGCGCGACAATGGTTCGTCCCGCAGCAGCAGCACTGTCATAGTCGCCGAGCACTTCAGCGATGTACTCATAGGAAAGCCCATGAAAGCCGTAACGGCGCACGCCTTCCTCAGTCATTCGTCGAGGCAAGCCATAAAGAGTTTCAAGCGGGTCAAGGGTGTGATGGAAAGCCGTGTCGAAGCAGGCCACCTGAGGTAATCCAGGGTACTTGGACGCGAGAAAGCGAATCGGCGCCAGGCACAGCGGCTGGTGCTGCGGTGCGATGGGGGTGAGCGCCTGTAGCTCGATCAGCAAAGTCTCATCGACCAGTGCGGCGACTTCCTGACGGAGGCCGCCATGCACCACGCGATGTCCGGCGGCAACCAACGGCGCGCCGGTGCGAGCTTCGATCCACGGCAGTAAACGCTCCAGGGCGTCGCCATCTTTCGCAGGCAACGGCCAGCGTTCCTCAGCGGCTTTGCCCGACCTGTCGGTAAACGACAGCACCCACTGCTCTTCCCGCCGTTCCAGGCTGCCCTGCCCCTGAGCCAGTGGTTCGCCCTGCTCATCGGGGTTACCGTGATAGAGAGAGAACTTCAAGCTCGAGGAGCCGGCATTGAGCACCAATAAGGAACCGCCCATCGCAGCGGGGAAAGTCTGGGTTGCCATTCGCAGCTCCTGAAATCCTGGGTGGGCGTGTCTTACTGGCTGAGGATGACCTTCATCGCTTTCTCCTGGGCGGCATTGCCGAAGATTTCATATGCCTGAAGGATGTCATTCAAGGCAAAGCGATGAGTGATCAACTGGCTGGCGTCGATCTTGCCGGCTTGCACGGTCTTGATCAGCATCGGCGTGGTGTTGGTGTTAACGAGCCCCGTGGAGATGTTGATGTTCTGAATCCATAGCTTCTCCAGGTGCAACTCCACGCTCTTGCCGTGTACCCCAACATTAGCAATATTGCCGCCGGGCGCGATCACCGACTGACAGGTATCGAACGAAGCCGGAATACCCACCGCCTCAATCGCGACGTCCACACCGACGCCATCGGTCAATTCAAAGATACGCTCGATGGCGTTGTCGGTCTTGATGTCGATCACGTGGGTGGCACCAAAACGCTGTGCCACCTCAAGGCGATTGCTATCACCGTCGACCATGATCAGCGTAGCCGGTGAATAAAATTGAGCCGTCAACAATGCAGCCATGCCCACTGGGCCTGCCCCGACAATCACCACGCTGTCGCCAGGCTTGACCTTGCCGGCAAGCACGCCGATTTCAAACCCGGTCGGCAAGATATCGCTGAGCATCACCAGGGCTTCCTCATCGGCACCGGCGGGAATCGGATAAAGACTGTTGTCGGCGTGTGGAATGCGAACGTATTCAGCCTGAGTTCCATCGATCATATGGCCAAGAATCCAACCACCGTCCGCGCAGTGGGAATACATCTGGCGGCGGCAATTGGCACAACTGCCACAAGAGGTGACGCAGGAAATCAGCACATGGTCGCCGGGCTTGAAATTACGTACGGCCGAACCTACCGTCTCGACAATGCCCACCCCTTCATGGCCAAGCGTTCGGCCCGGCGTTACCGCAGGGACATCGCCCTTGAGAATGTGCAAGTCAGTGCCACATATCGTCGTGTGCAGCAGGCGAATAATGGCGTCAGTAGGTTTATCGATGAGCGGGGTAGGTTTGTCAGTCCAGACTTTAACGCCAGGGCCTTGATAGACGAGGGCTTTCACAATGTCTTCCTTTATCCGATGGGACATCAGTATGGGACGCACGTGCTGGACCGGTGGCCTTCTTCGAGGCGCTGATTATTCCCTGCCCCGCAAAGTAAAGGCCGGACCGATTAAATCATCGACCGTTGAATAAATCAAAGGGTTACCAACCCGGCACGCCCTCTCGGATCCGCAGGGAAAAGCCGTGTCCGATTCGGACTTCGCCCGCTCGGTGATGCGACCGGCATCACGCAACGCCTGAAGCGAATAACCTGGCTGCAAGCCTCCAACATCGTAAACGTAGCCCGGCAGGTAACCGGTCAGAAGCAAACGGTAGTCCATCGGCAAGCCTGCGACGATGGTGTTCATCATGTCGAAGACAATGCTGGTGCAATTGGCAGTCACGGTATTGTAGAAGCGCGGGTGATTCAGCAAATCATTGGTTTGTTCAACGTACGACAACAACAAGGCCTTGCGCTGAGGGGCTGACAACGCAACGCGATAGAGATAATCGTCCTCCCCGCGCACATTGGTCCTGACCCGCAGCGCGTCACGTTCGTCAGTCGCTAGAATGCTGACTTCATACTGTTTGAAAAAACCGGCGATCGCAGAATAACTCTCGCCCTTCTCTTTTCGGGTTTCGACGCTGAATAACAAAAATCGACCGTCATCGAAACCGAACGACACCATGATGTGAGCGATAGCGGGCATTCCCCAGTACGAAGTGATCAGGTCCACCGAAGCCAGGTGATCCAGGTCGTACTCACGTGCCTCCCAACGGATCTGGTAATTGTCATCCGTTTGCCACTCGAAGTTGCGCACATTGCTCATGGTGAGCGTGTTGCCATTGAGTTTGCCGGAGGTCATTCGCGCAACGTCATCTGCCCAGATGCGCTCGTTCGACGGTATGAACGTGCTCCACCAAACGCCAATACTGGCCAGCAGTACGACGTAACCGAGAACGGCGCGCAATGGCCGTGCGCTCCACGTCAGTACGATCAAACCGACGCCGCATAGACACCAGACGAAGATCAAGGCGTTACAGGCCCACGACGGCAGTGCAAGTCGATAACTCAGCGCTAATGTACCCCAGGCGAGAAAGCCCCCGCCTGCCACGGTCGCCAGGCTGCGCAGCAGTATGCCGATAAGCTTGCGTGCAACGCTCATTTTCGAACCCCCACCGGCTCTTGCAGGCTTTGAAGATGCTGCTGAAGAATTCGCCGGATCTCGATAATTGCCTCGGGGGTATCCTGAACGCTATGCCCCGAGGGCACTATCTTTTCCGATTGGGCGCCCGCCAGATGGCTGCTGCTGTAGGGCACCACACCGTCATCGGACAGGGTCAGTGCCAGAGAGGGCGTGTGGTTACCGATGATGCTGTGATATTGCACTCCTGGTGAGATGGGCAGGTCTGCAACCGCCATTACGAATGGATCGCGGTCACTCAAGTTATCGATGCTGTTCAGCGGCCGGGCCATGGCCGCAGACGATGCGCTACCGGGCACCACCAGCAATTGCGCGAGCTGCTTGAACCGGTCAAGCACCGACACCGGTAACTGCACAAGCCCGGCAGCCCATCGCGAAATGCGGTTCTCGGCAAATGGCGTCCCTCGGTGCGGTGCGGCGACGAAAATCGCGCGGCTGACCTGCGGCAAAGGGGTGAATTGCAAAAACGGGTCGAGGTTGCTGTGCGCGGCCGCTAATTGTTGGTCATTCATTTTGTACTTGGAGAGCAAGGCATCCCCTACCCCCGTGCCTGACGTCGACACCATAAGACGGGACAGAACACCGCCCATGCTATGGCCTACCAGGACCACATCGTGACTGGCCCGTGCGGTTTGATCGGGATCGAAATGCTGCAGCGTCTGCTCAATGACATTACGGATCGTGGCGTTGTTCAGCGCCAAAGGCAGGTTGGTCGGATAATACAACTGCCAGACCTGATAATTGCGCCGCAGGTTTTCATCACCGAGCACTTCATTGGCAACGTTGATCCACGCCTCGGGACTGCTTGCCAGGCCGTGCAACATGATCACGACATGGCGGTCGGGGTCGTAGGGCTGCAACAGGTATAGATGAGGCTTTTTCAGGACCTCCCCCTTGCCCACCAGCGTGAGCAATGACTGGCGGGCAAACCCGGAGCGCGCAAGCCACAAACCATAGCCCGAGGTGAAATTAGCCGCCAACGGCGTTTCGTTGCCGGCAAGCTTCACAGCGTCCTGCCGGTACGGGTCATAGGCCAGCAGTTCGACCTCATCGGTGGTCAACACTTGCTCAAGGGTTTGACCGGGAAAGCGCGCGACGGCGGTCAGGGCCGGAAAAGGCGTCTCGCTCCAGGGCTGTTCGTCACTGTCGCTGTTCACCACCTTTTTCGCCGTGACCGCCACCAGTTCGGCGCCGACCCCGTCACGGCGATACTGATTGCGCAGCCCGGCAAATGACAGCGATGAGGCCGGAATAAGTCCCTGAGGCAAGGAACGCTCGTTAGCCAGACGTACATTTTCCATTCGCCCGAACACCGTCCAGCGACCTGCGCGCAGTCGGAAATTCCCCTGGTCGTCTTCGGCCTTCGGCGGATGCCCCCGATACCGTTCGAACAACTCGCTGAGCGCTTGCTGAACGGAGAAGTTGTAGTAATCGCGGACCTGAGACTGACGATCCTCCAATGCTCTCTGACTAGGTGTTCTTGCGGTCATGAACAGATAGGCATAGGCATAACGCGCGCTTTCCAGAAATGCGTCGGTACGCCGTTCGGCACTTAACGAGCTGTGTGCATGTTGGGCCTCTTGTAGCCACAATTCAGACAGCGTGGCAAGACGCTGTTCCTCACCCAAGCCAGTGTTATTACGCACCTGTTCACGGCAGTCTTGTGGGGCCTCGTCGCAGTGTTTTTCTTCGACACCAGCAACTTGCAAAGCGGTGCGCGCTGCCGCGCTGAGCTGCCCTGACGTCAGCACGTCGCCACGCCGAAGCGAGAGATAATCGCGATTATCGATGGTGTTGACCTTAACCCCGGCACAACCACCCATAGCCATCACGAATAAGACCAACATGGCGCCCGGCCAAACGCGAGCCGAACCCTTCAAATGATGCAACGACACAAAAAAACCCTTACTGGTGAAAACGACAATCCGAGTGTCTGCTCTGCTTGGGTAAACGTAGCTATCACGCCATCTGGCTGATCGTTTTGCGAAAGCGCGAAAGCGAGATCGCAAACAACACCGAGCCGATGATGAGTAACGTCACGAATGTTGGCCACACCACCATCAGCCCTGCCCCGCGATAAAGAATCGCCTGACTGAGCTCAACGAAATGGGTGGTAGGCGCTATCAGCATGATGTTCTGGACGAGTTCGGGCATGCTCTCGCGTGGCGTGCTGCCGCCTGAGAGCATTTGGAGCGGCAGCAGTACCAAAATCATCAACATGCCGAACTGAGGCATGCTTCGCGCCAGTGTCGCCAGAAATATGCCCATGGACGTAGTCGCGAACAGATGCAACGCGGCCCCGGCCAGGAACAATAGGATGGAGCCCTCGATCGGCACATGCAGCACGCCCTGCACGATGAATATCAACGACAGCGCAGCGGCGGTAAGTACCACCAGGCCCATCGACCAGACTTTGGCCAACATGATTTCCCGAGGTGTCACCGGCATGACCAACAGATGTTCGATGGTGCCGTGTTCACGCTCACGAATCAGCGCTGCGCCGGTCAGGACAATGGACAACATGGTGACGTTGTCGATGATCTGCATCAACGCGCCAAACCAGGCGTGTTCAAGAGAAGGATTGAACCGCATGCGGGTGACCAACTCCACAGGCAGGGCCTGAGCCCCGCGGTATCGCTGCACGAACTCGGTGATTTCGCCATTGATCATTTGCTGGATATAACCGCTGCCAGTGAAGGCCTGGGACATGCGGGTCGCATCCACGTTGAGTTGGATTTCCGTCTCCCGGTTCGCCAGCACATCGCGTTGGAAGTTTGGCGGGATAGTGAGCGTGAACGTGTAGTCACCTGCGTCCAGGCCGGCATCAACCTGCTCCAGGGAGATCATCACCGGCGTAGTGAACTGCGGTGGAAAAAAAGCCGAGGCAATGCGCCCGGATAATGGCGATTGGTCTTCATCGACGATGGCTATGGGTGCCATGTGCAGCACGTCCGGCTGAGCAGTTGCGGCGGTGTAGACCGAAAAGGTAAAGGTGTAGATGATCAACACCAGCATCGTCGGATCCCGGGCCAGGCTCCACAGCTCCTTGATTCCCAGCCGGTAGACATTCTTGAGCGACTGCATGTCAGCGATCCTGTTTCTTGAGCAGGGCAACCGTCAGCATCAGAATCAACGGCACGGCGACCAGCAGCGGCCAGAACTCGTTATGCAGGTCATCGAAACCCAGGGATTTACCGAATACGCCGCGACTGATATTGAGCATGTGCGTCGCCGGATAGACTTCACCCACGAATCTGGCCGCGCCCTCCAGCGAGGACACCGGGTTGAGCAGTCCGGCGAACTGGATAGCCGGGATCATGGTGCCGATCATGGTGAAGAACATCGCAGCGATCTGGCTGCTGGTCAGTGTCGAGGCCAGCAAGCCGATCCCGGTGGCGATGACGTTATAAATCAACGCGGCCAGCAGCAGAGTCATGAAGCTGCCTTTGACCGGCACATCGAACAGCGTGACCGCCATCAATGTCATCAGCAGAAAGTTGATCATCGCCAGCGCCACATACGGCAGCTGCTTACCCACCAGGAATTCGGTTCGCGTCACCGGCGTGACATATAAATTGATGATCGAGCCCAGCTCTTTTTCCCGGACGACCGACAGCGCCGTGAGCATGGCGGGCAGCATAAGCAGCAACAGCGGAATGATGGCCGGGACCATGGCGGGCAGGCTTTTGACATCCGGGTTATAGCGAAACCGGGTCTGGATGCTGAACGAACTGTCGCTAACCGCTGTGCCCAGGCGATGCAAGGCCTGATCCTGCAGCCATGTCTGGTGCATGCCCTGTACATAGCCCAGTATCGTCTCGGCCCTGGACGGCATCGCGCCGTCAATCCACGCCGCAATCTGCACCGGTGCTCCCCTCTGCAGATCGCGCCCGAAACCTGGCGGTATCTCGATGGCCAACGTGATCTTCGAACTGCGCATGCGCTGGTCCAGATCCTGATAGTCGGCCAACGGCAGCATCTCCTTGAAATACCGCGAGCCGGAAAGGTTGAGCGCATAGTTGCGGCTCAGTTCGGTCTGGTCATGGTCCAGCACGGCATAACTGAGGTTTTCCACATCCATACTCAGACCGAAACCCATCACCAGCATCAACACCAGTGACCCTATCAGGGCCAGCGTCGCACGCACGGGATCACGTTGCAGTTCCAATGCTTCGCGCCACAGGTAGCTGAACATGCGATTGACGCTGAAACTCGGCTGACCCGCGGAATTGGACGGCTTGAGATTGACCGCAGGTGAAGGGGCCTTCGCCGGCTCTTCTTCCGACTTGCCTGCTGCCTCTTGCAAGTAAGCGATGAAGGCCTGCTCCAGTGAGCTGGCTCCACGCTGCTTAACGATATTGCCAGGCGTATCGCTGACCAGCACCTTGCCCGCGTGCATTAACGAAATGCGATCGCAACGTTCAGCCTCGTTCATGAAGTGGGTGGAAATGAAGATGGTCACGCGATCGCGCCGGGACAGCTCGATCAGCAGGTTCCAGAAGCCGTCGCGCGCAATCGGGTCGACGCCTGAGGTCGGCTCATCGAGAATCAGCAACTCGGGCCGATGAACCGTCGCAACCGCCAGAGACAGGCGCTGGCGGATCCCCAGCGGCAGACTTTCTGGAAGACTGCCCAGCACCTCGCCGAGGCTGAAGCGTTCGGCAAGCTCGTTGATCCGCGGGCCGATCTGCTCTTCCGGCATTTGGAACAGCTGCGCGTGAAGTACCAGGTTTTGCCGAACGGTAAGCTCGCTATAGAGCGAAAACGCCTGCGACATATAACCGACTCTACGCCGTGTACCGATGTCGTCGGGGTCGACTTCGCGTCCAAACAGACTTGCCGTGCCCTCACTGGCCGGCAACAGCCCCGTCAGCAACTTCATGGTGGTGGATTTACCGCAGCCGTTGGAGCCAAGAAAACCAAAGATTTCGCCGCGGCGAATACGGAAACTGACATGATCCACCGCCACGAAATCACCGAAGCGAATGGTGAGATCCCGGGCTTCAATAGCGATCTCGGGTTCAGCGACGTTCTCCAACGGTTCGATATGCACCGGTTGGTGACCGCGACGCTTTTCCTCCGGCAGCAAGGCGATAAACGCCGCTTCCAGATCCCGGGATTGGGTACTGGCCAGCAATTGCTCGGGCGAACCGGTCGCCAACACCGTGCCGGCGTCCATCGCGACCAGCCAGTCAAAGCGCTGCGCCTCATCCATGTATGCGGTGGCAACAATGACGCTCATTCCTGCCCGTTGCTGCCTTATGCTACCGATCAGGTCCCAAAACTGGGCCCGCGCCAGAGGATCCACGCCGGTGGTAGGTTCGTCCAGAATCAGCAGATCAGGGTCATGAATCAACGCGCAGCACAGGCCCAGCTTCTGTTTCATGCCGCCTGACAACTTGCCGGCTGGACGGGTGAGGAATGAGTACAACCCTGTGCTGCGGGTCAGGTCATCAATACGGCGACGGCGCTCCGCGGCGTCATGGCCAAACAGGCGGGCGAAAAATTGCAGGTTTTCTTCGACCGAAAGCGTCGGGTAGAGATTCTTGCCCAATCCCTGTGGCATATAGGCAATACGTGGGCAGACCCGATTGCGATGGGCAACCTGGCGCATATCGCCGCCCAGCACGGTGACCTGGCCCTGCTGTATCGCCCTGGCTCCCGCCAGAAGCGACAGAAGGCTGGATTTACCGACACCGTCCGGGCCGATGAGCCCGACCATTCGGCCTGCGGGAATATCCAGAGTAATGTTGGCTAATGCCTGGGTCTTACCGTAGGTCAGCACTACGTCCCTGACGCTGGCGACGCCAGGCAACGGATCGCCTTGGGGTTCGTCAGTCATTTAGAAACTTTCACAGCCAGTTCAACTGGCCAGTCGGCTTGCGGGTCAAGCTTGACCCAGGCCACACCGGGCAGACCGGTCTTGATCTGTGTGAGGTTGCGCAGCAAAAGGTCCCGATCGATCTGCGCCTTGACACGAAACATCAGCTTCTGACGTTCGCTGGCCGTTTCAACGGTCTTCGGGGTGAATTGTGCAACGCTGGCGACGAACGAGACCTTCGCCGGTATGACGTACTGAGGTGCGGCATCGAGAATGATGCGGATATCGCTGCCCAGCGCGACCCGCCCTGCCACACTTTCCGGGAGAAAAAACGTCAGGTACACGTCGGAAAGATCGACCAGGTTGAGTACCTTGCCGCCCGCCGCCAACACTTCGCCCGGCTGAGCGACGCGGTACTGAACGCGCCCGGCGCGTGGCGCGACCAGCTGGCTATCGGTGATGTCGGCCTCTATTCGAGCAATCGTGGCCAGGCTCGCCGTCACCGCCGATTGCGCGCCCACGACCTCGGCTTGAGCAGCCTCAATATTGGCTTGAGCCGCTGCCACCTGAGCCTGAGCCGCCTTCAGTGTCGCCTCGGCGCTTCGTACGTTCGCTCGGTCATCGTCATATTGCTGAGTCGACAAAGCGCCTTCACGGGACAACATTTCGGAACGTTTCAGTCGGCGCTTCATGGCGTCAAGTTCGCTTTCGCGTTGAGCGATCAGCGCCTCGGCAGCCAATTTGTCGCTTCGACGTACCAATACCTGTGCCTTGGTGCCCAACACGGTGTTGATCGCCTGCTGATGCTGAGCGACAGCCTCGTCACGCTGAGCCGTAAGCGTCTGGATTTGCATGCTTGCCAACATCTGTCCGCGTTCGACGAAGTCACCCTCCTGCACCAGGATGTCATCCACACGACCCGCAAGTTTTGCCGAGACATCCACTTCGGTGGCCTCGATACGCCCGTTCCCGCTGACAAACCCATCGCCAAACCCGACAGGGTTCAAGGCCTTCCACATAAACCAGCCTGCAACCAACACAACGACGACGCCCAGGGGCACTAACAGCTTATTGCCAGGTACTTTCATGAATAACGACCTTAGTCCTTGGGCTTTACGTTCAATTCAGGCGTTCGGCAGCCATAGCGAAGTGGCTTGGTCTGCGCTTGTGCGGCGTACAAAGCGACTTGGCTGCAATGCATGGGAATAGGTCCGCCCACTGAATCCCGTAGCGAGTTCAAAAGTGTTCGATTCGCGCAACGGCAACGCGCAAGTCTCGAGCAATATCCGTTTCCAGCTGCAACGAGCGAATGTGGCTGCGAATTCAGGTCGGGAGTTGGCTGCCCCTGAAACGACAGCGGGTCAGCCTCGTTTCGGGCCCTCAATAGTGAGACGCCCCCACGATCCGGTGCTAGGATTAGCCCACCATGAAAATTAATTCATCGAGCGTTGATTAAAGCGTCGCTTCGACGCACATGTCAACCAATCCGTCTAGATCAGGTATATCCACCGAATGCCCAACGAGCTCACCAAACGCCGAGGCAGGCCGCCCAAAGCCGACGAGGTCAAACCCGATGCCATTCTGCGGGCGGCATTGACGTGCTTTGCAACGCACGGTTTCGAAGGTGCCAGCCTGCGGCGTATCGCTACCGCGGCGGACGTCGACGTGGCCTTGATCGCGCATCGCCATGGCGCAAAGCTGGATCTGTGGAAAGCAGTCGTGGATGACATAGCAAGTAAATTTGTCCTGGAACTGAGTCGATCACGAAGTCCCGCCGAATTCGCCGATGGAACGTCCATGGACCGACTTCAGCTTGCGATTGACCAGATGATCGACTTTTCAGCAGATGCACCGGAAATGTCGATGTTCGTCATAAAGGAAATCGCCCAGAGGGATGAAAGATTCCACTACGTCTATGAGCGCCTCATCAGGCCCGCACAAGAGGTCTTGCTGCCAACCGTTGAGCTCGCAATCGCTGATGGCTTTCTTGAAAACGTTGATCCCGAGCTGTTTTTCTATAATGTCTCCGGTGCTATTGCCCTGACAGTTTCGATGCGCTCTTTGGTCGGACAGCTCGACGGTAATGCATTCAGTTCTGAACATTTTTTGCCCGGCATGAAATCGCTATGGAGATCACTTCTTCAGCGGGAAATTTGAATACGCAAGCTGCATGTGCAACCTAATCGTCGGTCATCACAGGCGACACACTCAGGCGTTTACGCCGTCAATGCAACGGCGTGCATTCGGTTCTTCCGAGCCGTGAGACAGGAGAAATAGTTCAACACGCGTAACCGCCCTTTACCAAGCTAGTGACACGCACCGGAGAGGCTTTATGGCGCTGGAAAAAAGTATCGAAAAGCTGCGCATGGACCTGGATGAGCTGGCATTCGACCTGAGCATTACCTGGTCGAGTTTGAACGACATGATCTGGCGGCTAATGGACAATGATCTATGGCTGCTCAGCCGCAATCCTTGCCTGGTGCTATCCAGTGTCAGTGACGATCACATTGAGGGGTTGCTGCGACAGCCGACGTTTCGTGCGCAGTTGCAGGCGCTGTCGCAGACCCGCTACGACGAATTGAACACGCCAGGCTGGTTTCACCAAAGCCATCGGCAAGAACAAGCCTGCTGCATCGCGTACTTTTCCATGGAGTTCATGCTCAGCGATGCGCTGCCCATTTATTCCGGCGGGCTGGGAAACGTTGCCGGGGATCAGCTCAAGGCGGCCAGCGATCTAGGCGTGCCGGTCACGGCGGTAGGCATGCTCTGGCAGCACGGTTACTTTCGTCAGGAGTTCGACAGCCAGGGACATCAGCAAGCGTTGTACCCGGTCAATGACACCCGACAGATGCCCGTAAGGCCGTTGCTCGATGGCAGCGGAAACCCGGTGCGGCTGGCCTGCCATTTCCCCGGTTGGACCATCTGGTTACGTGGATGGCAAGTCAATGTCGGACGTAACCGCCTGCTGTTGATCGACACCAATGACCCGGCCAATCCGCCGCCAGTGCGCTTGATCGCCGGCGAACTCTATGGCGGCGATCTGGAAATGCGTCTGCGCCAGGAACTGGTTCTCGGCATTGGCGGCTGGCGTCTGCTGGAGGCCGCTGGCGTTGAGCCGGACGTGCTGCACCTTAACGATGGCCATGCCGCATTTGCAGTGCTGGAGCGTGCGCTCAGCTATCAGCGCAAACACAATGTCGACTTCGAGGTAGCCCTGACAGCCACTCGTGCAGGCAACCTGTTCACCACCCATACGCCGGTCACCGCCGGCTTTGATCGTTTTCCGCCAGCGCTGATCGAAAAGTATCTGGGCCATTACATCCAGCAGGAGCTGGCACAGCCCGTGGCACGAGTGATCAGCCTTGGTCAGGAACAGCCCGGAGTGCCTGATTCGCCATTTAACATGGCTTGGCTTGCCAGTCGTGCCGCGGGGGCGATCAATGCAGTGAGCGAACTGCATGGCGCCACCAGCCGACGCATCTTCGAACCGCTGTATCCGCGCTGGCCAGCGGCGGAGGTACCCATCGGCCATGTCACGAACGGCATTCATCTGGCGACCTGGATAGGCGCCGATGCACTGGAGGCCTGGAAACACTGGCATAAGGGACAACCCAGCGGGGGTGAACCGGAACTGAGCGCCGAGCAGGCGCTGAGCAGCTTCAGTGATCAGGACCTCTGGAATATCCGCCGCCGGGCCCGGAGTGCGTTGCTGGACTATAGCCGTGATCATCTGGCTCGTCAGCGAGCGATTCATGGAGCATCGCTGCAACAGATCGACGCGTGTCAGCAGTGGTTCGACCCCGATGTTCTGACCTTGGGTTTTGCCCGCCGCTTCGCCACCTACAAACGCCCCAACCTGTTGCTGCATGATCCACAACGCTTGCTCAATCTGATCCAACATTCACGATGGCCGGTCCAGTTGCTGGTAGCAGGCAAGGCGCATCCTGCAGATCTGCAGGGCCAGGCAATGCTCGCTCAATGGCATGCCTTCATTCGCGACACCGACAGCCAGGGGCGCATCGCCTTTCTCGACGATTACGATATGCGTGTGGCACAGCATCTGGTAAGCGGTGTGGACGTCTGGATTAACACCCCAAGGCGTCCATGGGAGGCCAGCGGCACCAGCGGCATGAAGATCCTGGCCAATGGGGGTCTGAACCTGTCGCAACTGGACGGTTGGTGGGCAGAAGCCTATGAGCCAGGGCTGGGTTGGGCCATTGGCGATGGTAGCGAGGAGCCCGAAGCCGATCCGGGTGCAGATGCCAGGGACGCTGAACAGCTATATCAACTGCTGGAAAACGAGATCATTCCGACCTTCTATGAGCACGACGCCGATGGACTGCCTCGGCGCTGGATCCAGCACATCCGCAGTAGCATGAGCAATCTGGTGCAGGAATACTCCGCCGACCGGGCGGTACGCGAGTACACCGAGCGCTACTATCTGCCAGGCGCCCTCCGCTACCGTGAGCGGACGAAAGAGCGTAGTGCCGTGGCGAACCTGTTGAGAGATCGACTCACGTCCCTGGATGAACATTGGGACGAGATTAAGATACTCGACACTCGGATCACCCGCGGGCCGGCACCGACGTACAAAGTGGAAGTGGCAATCGACACTGGCGCTCTACCCGTAAATGCTCTATGCGTACAGTTGTATGCGGAGCAACGCGGTCATGCGCCCGCGCAAGTGCTGGACATGACGCTCAAACCGGCCGATGAGCATGCCCAGACGCGGCTCTACGTTGTGGAGACGCGCGGTGACCGGGAGATAGAAGACTTCACTGTCCGCATCATTCCCGGCAGCGAATATGGCCTGGCGGTGCCATTGGAAAGTCAACGGATTCACTGGGCAAGCTGACACCAGACAACAACGCGGTACTGCAGCTCTCCGAGAAGGCCCGGCCGAAGCACGAATCATTGGATTACGGTTTCCGCCGATGGTCTTCTATTCACCGTATGCCTGTACGGGACAATCCACCTTCCGGGATTGCGGCGCACATCAGACTCACGACGGCATTCGGCACACCCATGTTTTGGGCGCACATCTACCCAGTTACTTTGTGAAGTCCTTCCAGGGCTTTCAGGTAAGCGGTCAGGGCTCTCGGAAGCTCTTCAATCAAGATACGCCTGGACAACGCATTATTTTCCTGCGCGATCTGAAAGGCGCCCATGGGCAGCCCTATCAATGCCAGGACGTAAGTTTGGCGTGCCTCGGCAGTCACATCCGGCAATCGGATCTGAAGCACCCGTGCGTAGATGCCTTCGATCCGCAGGCGCAGATCAGGGTTACTCAGACGATAAGTGCCATCGAGCGGAAAGATCAATGAAACCAGGTCCCGATGCTGCTCGGTGTATCGCAGGATCGGAACGATCAGTCGAGCGATAACGCCGTCTGCGCTTTCGTCGACCCAGACACTGTCGTCGATGGCCATCAATTCGTCCGTAATGACCGCCAGCGACTGTATATGGCGTTCACCCAACGCTTCCAGCACTCGCTGCTTGTCTGAAAAGAAATGATAGAGCGAGCCAATCGATGTTCCAGCTTCTCGGGCAATGCCATGCATCGTCACCTGAGCGGCACCTTCGAGCAGGATCAAACGGGCGCAAGCGTCCAATATCGCCGATACCCGCTCGCGGCCGCGGGCTTGCTGAGGAGGACGGGATGAAGAGGGTTTCTTGTCAGTCATGGGAGAGATACATGATTTGGCCGTCCATTATGACCGATTTGATATCGTCGTAAAATGAACTAATACTCGACTCACCCGTCTAGTATCCCGCAAACTGAACGGCACCTTCGCCCATAACGGTTTATCGAGATTACTGCGCTTGGCTGAGTACCTTGAACCGACGCCAAAATGGGAAGCGCATGAACGGCCATCGATGCCAGGTTCTCCTTCCACCCCCTATCACAGCCCGCTCGTGCGATTGGCCTATGCGCTTGTTGCGACGTTGCTGGGCATTACAGGGGGATTAGGCAACGCACTGATCAGCGCCAACCTTGCCAATATCCAGGGGCATCTGGGATTGACCCCCTCCGAAGCGGCCTGGTTGCCGGCTGCCTACCTGATGGTGAACATCTCTACCGCATTGCTGTTGGTTAAGTTTCGCCAACAGTTTGGTCTGCGACGTTTCGCTGAAATTGGTCTGCTCGCCTATGTCGTGCTCACGGTTGCGCATGTATTCATCGACGGCTTCACCATGGCGGTATTCGTCAGGGCCGCCAGCGGTTTTGCCGGGGCGACCGTCAGCACCCTGGCCGTGATGTACATGTTGCAGGCATTTAAAAAGGCTGCAATGGGGAGCGCCCTGGTCCTTGGCATCGGTATCTCTCAATTGGCCACGCCGCTCGCCTGGCTGATCTCCCCCGCCTTGCTCGACATGGGCGAGTGGCATCGTCTGTATGTCTTCGAGGCGGGCTTGGCGCTGTGCTGCCTGGCCGCCGTAGTGGCGCTCAAACTGCCGCCCGGCGTGCAGATCAAGGCTTTCGAACCACTGGACTTTCTCACTTTTTTCCTGCTCGCCCCTGCGCTGGGTTTGTTTGCTGCGGTACTGACCCAGGGCCGCGTCCAGTGGTGGAATACCCAAACGTGGATAGGCTATGCCCTGATCGCGGCCATTGTATTGCTGACCGTGGCCGTCATGATCGAGCACCAGCGCAAGAACCCGTTGCTGCAAACCCGCTGGCTGGCTTCGCTCGAAACGATACGTTTTGCCTTGGGCGCGCTGATGTTGCGCTTCATCCTTTCCGAACAAACCTATGGCGCGGTTGGCCTGTTACAGAATCTGGGCATGGCAGCCGATCAATTGCAGCCCTTGTATGCAGTCATGCTTGCAGGGCTTGTGGCGGGGATACTCGTCAGCGCCCTGACGTTCAGCGAAAAAGCTGCCGTACCGCAGATTCTGGTGTCTATCGTGCTGGTCGCGGTGGGCAGTTTCATGGATGCCGATGCCACCAACCTGACACGTCCGCAAAATATGTTCCTCAGTCAATTCCTGTTGTCGGTGGCGGCAGGGATGTTCATGGGGCCTTTGTTGCTGATAGGCGTGATGAGTGCGCTGAAGAATGGGCCTCATTACATGGTCAGCTTCGCTGTGCTTTTCTCGCTCACTCAAAGTATCGGGGGGCTGGCGGGGCCAGCAGCTTTAGGCTCGTTTCAGGTCCTGCGGGAAAAGTTTCACTCCAGCCAGATCAACGCGCACATCGACCCCACCAATTCCGTAATCGCGCAGCGTCTGCAGATTCAGGGACAGATCTATGCCGCGACTCAGCCTGATCCCGCCCTACGCAATGCGCAGGGCATATCCCAGCTAAGCCAGGCCGCTACCCGAGAAGCCAACGTACTGGCATTCAATGACGTCTTCCGGGTACTGGGTGTGATGACCATCAGTTTCCTGTGTTGGTCATTGGTGCACACCGCCCGTGCTGCGCGTAAAGCGACACCGCCGCCCCCCGCCACTCCCTCCTCCGCAGTTGTGTGACCTTATGAGCCAGACCGATCCGACGAAAAACCTCGAAACCTCAACCCCTCCCAGCGATGCAGCCGATGCAGGTGGCGCGTCGGTCGATCCGCCGAAAATCATCAAACCGAGCCGTACGACCCTGTGGTTGATGGCGGGCGTGGCGGGCGTTGGCATCGTCCTGGTTCTGTATGCCTGGCAGTTCTGGCCGTTCAACAGCGCAGTGATGACCACAGAGAATGCCTATGTTCGGGGGCAGATCACCGTCATGGCGCCGCAGGTCAATGGTTACGTAGCGCAAGTGCTCGTGCGGGACTTCGAGGTGGTCAAGCAGGGAAAGGTGCTGATACAAATCGACGACCGTATTTATCAGCAGCGGGTTGAACAAGCGGCAGCCGATCTGGACGCTCGCAAGGCGGATCTGGAAAACTCGCTGCAAACCCAGGCGTCGGATCAGGCGACGCTGGCGTCCAGGCAGGCGGAGATGTTTTCGGTGGAGGCCGAGTTTGATCGTGCCAGAGCCGACGAAGCGCGGGTCAATGAACTCGCCTCGCGAGGTTCGGTGTCTATCCGCGAACGTGACCAGATCCGCGCTACCGCCCGTGCTGCGGGCGCCAATGTAAAAAAAGCGCGAGCCGCAATCGACATCGCCAAAGAGACGGTGAAATCCACCCAGGTTTCGCGGGGGGTATTGGAGGCTGCCGTCAGGAGCGCGCAGGCCGCCCTGCACCTGGCGCAGATCGATCTGGAAAACACTCGTATCCGCGCTCCGCGTGATGGTGTGCTCAGCGAGGTCTCGGTCCGTCTTGGACAATACGTCAGCGCCGGCTCGCAATTGCTGTATCTGGTGCCCGAACAGCTTTGGGTGGTGGCCAATTACAAGGAAACCCAAGTGAATGGCATGCTGGCGGGGCAAGCCGTAACCCTCGACGTGGACGCCCTGGACGGCGCGCGACTGAGCGGGCGCGTCGAGCGGTTCGCTCCGGCCACAGGTTCGGAATTCAGCGTCTTGCGGCCCGACAACGCCACCGGCAACTTCACCAAAGTCGCTCAACGCATTCCCGTAAGAATCGAGCTGGACGCCAACCAACCGATGGCCCGGCGCCTCAGGCCCGGAATGTCGGTCGTCGCTCATGTCGATACGGCCAGCGCAGGCGACGAAGGTAGCGCGCCATGAGTCGGTCAGCCTCCTGCCCGTGGCAACACCTCGCGCTCGCAACCCTTGTCGCGCTGGCAGGTTGCGCACCCGCCAAGGCACCTGCGCCAACGCAATCCAAGGTCTTCCCCCCTTCGCAGTGGCGAGGTCAAACCCAAGCCCCGGCGCCTGTCTCGGCGCAGTGGTGGCAAGCCTTTAATGACCCCGTCCTGAGCCAACTGGTCGATGAGGCGTTGACGCATAACAACGACGTGCTCACAGCGGTTGCACGCGTTGAGGAGGCGCGTCAGCAGATCGGCCTGGCTCATTCGGCGCTGTTGCCTACGCTTGACGGGACACTGAGCGCTCAGACGACACGTAACCTTGGTCTGACCGGCGTGACTCACACCCGATCGGTGCAACCGGAAATCCAGGTGGCCTATGAGTTAGACCTTTGGGGACGCCTGCGCAACCTGGACAAGGCGGCTCAGTTGCAATACCAGGCCACCCGCACAGACCTGGACAATATTCATCTGTCGGTCGCGAGCACGGTTGCACGCGCCTACATTACCCTGCTGTCGCTGGACACCCAGCTCAAGGTCACTCGCGATACTGCCGCGTCGCGCCGCGATGCACTGATAGTCGCTCAGGACCGCGCCAATGAGGGCTATACCTCGCAGTTGGAACTGACCCAGGCGCAGTCCGAGTATGAATCCGCCCAGCAGATGATTCCGCAACTGGAACAATCGATACGCCAGCAGGAAAACGCCATCCGCCTGCTGACAGGAACGCTGCCGGGCTATGTGTCCCGCGGCAGCCTGTTCCAGAACGTCGTCCCTCCTTCAGTGCCAGGGATGCTGCCAGCAGAATTGCTACGGCGCCGTCCGGATATCCAGCAAGCGGAGCTTATGGTGGCGGCTTCGGATTACAACCTGGAGGCACGTCGCGATGAGTACCTGCCTCAAGTGCAACTCTCGGCAGGCCTCGGTCGACTCTACGTCAACGCTCTGGACTTCGATCCGGTCAAGGTGTGGGATCTGGGCGCCAGCGTACTGGCCCCAATCTACAGTGCCGGACGGCTTGAAGCACAGGTTGGGGTGGCGACGGCGCAACGAGACCAGGCCGCTTACAATTATCGCGCTGTCGCGCTCAACGCATTCGGCGAAGTGGAAAACTCGCTGTCGGCTGTCAAGCGCTTTGAAGAACAAATCGAACGGATACGCACTCGGATACACACGCTGGGCCGTTCATTGGACATCGCTCAAGATCGTTATCAAGGTGGTTACTCCTCCTACCTGGAGGTGCTCGATGCCCAGCGTAATCTATTCAACACCGAGTTAGCGGCGATTCAGGTAAGAGAGAGTCAACTCAACAACGTTATTTCGCTGTATCAGGCGCTGGGTGGAGGTTGGCCTGGCGTGAATCCGAGCCAGGCCACGACAATGGCGAAAGAATGAAAGCGACCACCGTCGCTATTCCCGGTTCTGAGGGCGAAACCGGCTATTCGCCTCATCCGCGTGAACCTAAAAAGCCGGCTGCTGATCCTAGATAACAATAGAGGTCAGAGAAATCCCTGCCCTTTGCCCTATCAGGAACGACCTGTCCGCCCTGTCAGTCGGTCTTCCTTCCTGTATACGAAAACCGAGAGGTTGTAATGCAAAGCTTGGCTGTCAGTCAGATCACTACCACTCCACTGACCCTCGAAGAAGATTTACAGTTGTGCAAGCGACTCGGTTGTGCGCTGGAGATTGCGGAGAAGAAACTCTCCGCTGACCGCAGCGAGGCTCACGACCAGTTGGCGTACATCAAGGAGAGTGGCGTACGTATCACTTCAATTCAGCCGAGAACACTCACCGTCTTTCCCTCTGCTTCGGCACCTGAACCGCAATCCCCTGAAGCCCGGCTGGAGAACCTCATCGCCTCGGTAGACTTGTTCAGCCAATATTGGAAAGACCTGCCTCTGGTGTCCAATACCGGCGCAGATCCGCAAGGTAATGAATCCCGGGTATGGGACGGGTGCGTCGAACATTACCGCACCCTCGCCGACCACGCTCAAAAGCAAGGAATGAAAATTGCCTTGGAGGCTCTTGGTCCTTCGCTGATGAACAGGAACTCTATCCTGTTTGCCTACAGCCAAGCCCAGGAATTGGCCGCAACCGTGGACAGAGACGGCTTCGGTCTCTGCCTGGACGTTTATAACAGTTGGCAGGATCCGGGACTGATAGCGTCGATCTCAGCAGATAAACTGTTTCTCGTGCAGCTTGCGGATTGGCGCCGTCCCCGATCACTGCACGACCGTCGAGCACTGGGGGACGGTGCGATCGCGTTCCTGCCAATACTGCGTCGGGTGGTTGAGTGCGGTTACGATGGAGACTATGTCCTGGAGATTTTCTCGGACTCCGTTCCCGACTCGCTTTGGAAAGACGCTTCGACTATCACCGAGGCCGTTGAGACGAGTAGTCTGAAATTCAACGACCTGGCATTTGATATTGGAAAGGGAACGTCAGGCACTTGAGCCCTTGGTCCGGATTCCGGGGTCTCACGGCTCCGCCGTTCAGTTGCCCCGGGGCGGATGTCGCCCATGCTTTTCTACTGAATGGTCCGATGAATCATCGCTCGACGACGCCTCTTTCGGATGATTTGCGATCCAAGGTCGATGTTTCATTCGCTATATTCTGCGGACACCCTTTCCGAGAGGCCAGAAATGACATCTTCGATATTGCTCCTCCCAGGCATCGGAAATTCCGGGCCAGGTCACTGGCAGACGCTATGGGCACACACCGACGCTTCCATGGAGCTTATTGGGGGGCAAGACTGGAATCGACCGGTTTGTAGACAGTGGGTCGAGAATCTGGAGGCCGCCATTAGGCGAGCGGGGCCCGACACCGTGTTGGTAGCCCACAGCCTTGGCTGCCTGCAAGTCGCGCACTGGGCGCAATGTAGTCGCACATCGGTTAGGGCCGCTTTGCTGGTTGCCGTACCAGACCCCGACCGCTCCACTTTTCCAAACGACGCACTAGGATTCAGTCCGCTTGGCCTGAAGCGTTTTGCATTTCCAAGTACGGTTGTCGCCAGCAGCAACGACCCCTATGCAGATCTGGATTATAGCCAGCGATGTGCGTCAGCCTGGGGCAGTAGCCTGGTGAACATCGGGCCCCAAGGGCACATCAATGCCGCCAGCGGACTGGGTGATTGGCGTCAGGGTAGAGCGTTGCTGGAAGAGCTCGTCGCGATGTCTGTGAGCCGCATCCCAGATGTTGGCTCAACCGTTCACGACGCTTAGGGAAAAGAACTCACTTCACTGCTCGCAAGGAAAGCCAGATGAATAACGCATCCAACGCCCATGTTGTATTCATCGACGGCCCTTATCGGTACGTTGAATAATCTGAGATACATAGACAGCTCAGTGATCGACGCTTCTCTGTGCCTGAGCTTTACACAGGTCGAACGAACATCTTGAAGTCACACCAATATAGGCACGCTGCGTGCGTTCAGTGAAACGATGTCCATCAGGCTCGCCGGATCTGCCAGATGCAGCGTAACGGAGGCGAGTCGCCGAACGCTCGCCTCCGTTCCCTCAGGCCGTCAGCGCCTTGTCGATCGCAGCTGTCAGACGCGGGTCGTCTGCCGCAACGTCAGGTGCGAAACGGCCGATCACCTTGCCGTCGCGACCGATCAGGAATTTCTCGAAATTCCACAGCACTTCCTGCGGGTCGCCGCTTTCAATGCCGTAACCTTTCAAGCGCTCGCGGAATGGCCCGTCGCCGATGGCCGATGGCTGCGCCGAGGTCAATTCGCTGTACAGCGGGTGCTTGTCTGCGCCTTTGACGGAGATCTTCGAAAACAGCGGAAAATGCACGTCGTATGTGGTCGAGCAGAACGACTGGATTTCACTGTCGCTGCCGGGTTCCTGCTCCTTGAAGTTGTTCGCCGGAAAGCCCAGGACCTCCAGGCCCTCGGCGCGCTTGCTCTGATACAGCGCCTCAAGCCCTTCGTATTGCGGCGTCAGACCGCACTTGGACGCCACGTTGACCACCAACAGCACCTTGCCCTGGTACTGGCCCAGGTTACTGGAAGTGCCGTCGATCTGTTTGAGCGGGATGTCATACAGCGAGTGACTCATGCCTTTCTCCTTGAGTGGTTTTACCGGATGTCACGCTACGACACACTTTAAAGCGTACGACCGATAATTTCTTTCATGATTTCCGAAGTGCCGCCATAAATCCGAGCGACACGGGCATCGACCCAGGCCCGGCTGATCTTGTACTCGCTCATGAACCCGTAACCGCCGTGCAACTGCAGGAACTCGTCCAGCAGCTTGCCTTGCATTTCCGAACCCAGAAGCTTGGCCATGGCGGCGATGTCGGGCGTCAGTTCCCCACGCATGACCTTTTCAAGGCAGTCATCGACAAATACCCGAAGCATCGTCGCCTGGGCTTTGGCTTCGGCGAGTTTGAAGCGAGTGTTCTGAAAATCCAGCACCGGCTTGCCGAACACCTTGCGCTCGCGGGTGTAGGCAACGGTTTCTTCGAGCAGCGTGTCGATGGACTGGGCCGCGCGTATGGCAATGATCAAGCGTTCCCAGGCCAGTTGATGAGTCAGGTATTTGAACCCCATGCCCTCCTCGCCCAGCCGGTTGCCGACCGGGACGCGAACCTGATCGAAGAACAGCTCCGAGGTGTCCTGCCCCTTGAGCCCGATCTTCTCCAGCAGACGCCCCTTGGAAAAGCCTGGACGGTCCTCTTCGACGCAGATCAGTGTCAGCTCCCTGGCCGCTGGATCGAGCTTGGTCGCCGTCACCACCAGCCCTGCGTTACCGCCGTTGGTGATGAATGTCTTCTGGCCATTGACCACGTACTCCTCGCCCTCCTGGCGCAGGGACGTTCGCATGGCGCGCAGGTCGCTGCCAATGCCGGGCTCGCTCATGGCAATGACACCAATCAATTCACCGCTGACCATGCGTGGCAGCCACTTCTGTTTCTGCTCCTCACTGCCATAGGCCACGATGTAAGGCGTGACGATCTCCGAATGAGTGGTGAACCCTACCGCCGTTGCATTGGCCCGCGCGAGCTCCTCGATCATCACCGCCGAATGCCCGAAGTCGCCGCCCGAGCCACCGTATTGCTCAGGAACGGTCGAACACAGCAGGCCGGTTTCCCCCGCCTTGAGCCAGAGCTCCTTGGGCACGATGCCGTTTTTCTCCCACTCATGCAGGTGCGGCACGATTTCCCGCTCGACGAAGCGTCGGGCCTGATCCCGGAACATGTTGTGATCTTCACGAAACACACGGCGCATGACTGTTCTCCCCATCCACTCTTATTGTTGTTTGGTTATTTGTCCTGAAAGTTGGCGGGCCGCTTTTCGACGAACGCCGCGACCGCCTCTTCATGGTCGGCGGTGTGATGCGCGATGGACTGATAGGCCGCAGACAGCTCCAGGAGCGAGTCCAGACGCATGTGCTGGCCTTCGCGCAGCAGCCGCTTGCACAGGCGCAATGCATGGCCGGGATTGCCGGCAATGCGTCGGGCCAGGGCCTGGGCTTCCGATTGCAGGGTTTCGTGGGTGCAGACCTGCTCCACAAGGCCCCAATCCAGCGCCTTGGTCGCATCGATGGTGTCGCCGGTAAAGGCCATCAGACTTGCTTTGGGGATGCCGATGATGCGAGGCAGTAACCAGGCGCCACCGTCACCGGGTACGATGCCCAGGCGCACGAAACTCTCGGCGAACAACGCGCTTGGCGAGGCCAGGCGTATGTCGCACATGCAGGCCAGGTCCAGCCCCGCGCCGATGGCCGGGCCGTTGACGGCGGCGATCACTGGGATGTCCAGTTCATAGAGTGCCAGCGGGATGCGCTGAATGCCGTCCCGATAGGTGTCGCGCAATTCATAAGGCGAGCCTGCAAAGATACCACTGCGTTCACGCATGTCTTTGACGTTGCCGCCAGCACAAAACGCGCTGCCGTTGCCGGTCAGCACCATCACCCGTACCGAGCGGTCGCGCCGCAGATCCGCGCACAGCTGCACGAATTCCTCTATCTGTTCAGGGGTCGTCAGTGCGTTGCGTGTATCTGGATGATTCATGCGCACGGTCACGATGGATCCGTCGCGCTCGATGTGCAGAAATGGGCTCATGCCGATGCTCCACTGAGGCAATCCTGAGTCAACAAGGGCCAGAACCCTTCCCCGCCCACGGCGCAAACCTGCGCACCTATTTGCTGGCTCCAGCGTGTCGCGCAGCCGAACTCGCCCCGCCAGGCCCACAATCGACGGGTATACAGTTGCAAGGCGTATTCCTGGGTGAACCCAATGGCCCCGTGGACGGCGTGAGCAATGTTGGCGCCCTGGGTGGCAGCGTCCGCGGCGCAGACCTTGGCAACGGCAATCGCAAACCAATTCAACGCCCGGTCCGATTGCACGAACGCTGCTTCTGCCGCGCTGTTGGCTGCGGCTGTCTGCTCGGCAAAGACCGCCAGTTGTTGCTGAATGGCCTGGAACGCTCCAATCGGCTTGCCGAACTGATTGCGCTGGCTGGCGTACTCACTGGTCATGTCCAGTAACCGGCTCAGGGCACCGGCGATTTGCGCGCTGCGAATCAACGCCCCGCCGATCTGCAGAACCTCGCTGCTGAGCCCATTGGGCAGCGGTGCGCTGTCCACCACGGTGGCATCGGTGAAAAACAATGCGTCCCTGGGTTCGCCAGCCACGTTCAGGCTCTGCTCGACGGCCTGAGCCCGTTCGCGGGCAAGTACTACAAGGCTTGGCCCGACGCCCTTGGTGTCCGCAACGGCGACGACCGACTGAACGTGACGTCCCCACGGAACATCGCGTACCACGCCGCTCACCCGGCCGGCGGTCAGGCTCAATTGGGCGCTGGCGGCGAAACTCAGGCCGGTGCTCTGTGGTTCGAGGCCGCAGCGGCCCAATAACCAGTTGCCCAGAAGCGCCTCGGCCAATGGCAACGGCACGGCATGGCGTCCGGCCGCACGGGCAATCACGTACAGGTCAGCCCAACCGGCGTCGGCTCCGCCCAGTGATTCAGGAGCCGCGGCCAGGGTAAAGCCCGAATCTTCGATGGCCTCCCACAACGCGGCGGACCACACGCCGCCCTCGCTGGCGAGTACGGTTTCACTGTCCGATCCATCGGCCAGCAGGCGCTCGATGGTCGATCCAAATAATTCGCGCATGATTATCGCAACCCCAGGCCACGGGCGATGATCCCACGAAGAATCTCGCGGGTGCCGCCACGCAATGAGAAAGAAGGCGCCATTTGCGTCAGGTAGGCCAGAACCTGTGCGTGATCGCTGCCGCCGCGCTGTCTGGGCTCGATGTCCAGCAGTCGCTGCGCGAGCTCGGGAATCTCCTGCTCGAACGCGTTGCCCAAATCCTTGACGCACGAAGCGGCCCAGGCCGGATGAGCGCCCTCGGCCAATTGCGCGGTGACGGCCAGCGACATGTTGCGCAACGTTGCCAGCCTTGCGGTCAAGCGACCGATTTCTGCTGCTTGCAGAGCATCGGGCTGAGTCCCGATGGCGTCGATCATGGTCTTGATCAGGGCCATGGAACTGAGAAAACGCTCGGGACCGCTTCGCTCAAACGCAAGCTCGGCCGTGACCTGCTCCCAACCCTTCCCCTCGCTGCCGATCAGGGCGTCATCGGCAAGATAAACATCGTCAAAGAACACCTCATTGAAATGCTCGCCACCTGCCAGATCGCGTATTGGCCGCACAGTGATGCCCGGCAAGCGGAGATCGACGATGAACTGCGACATGCCTTCATGCCGCGCGGTCTGTTTATCACCGGTGCGCAGCAAGGCAATCATGTAGTGGGAATGATGGGCGTTGGTGGTCCAGACTTTCTGTCCATTGACTCGCCAACCTTCGCCGTCCCGTACCGCCGTTGAGCGGATGGACGCCAGGTCCGAACCGGAACCGGGTTCACTCATGCCAATGCAGAAATAGCTCTCGCCACGGCAGATGGCGGGCAGGTAGCGGTCGCGTTGGGCATGTGTGCCGAACTTGTTAATCAGCGGGCCGCTTTGTCGATCCGCAATCCAGTGTGCCGACACCGGCGCACCCGCGGCGAGCAGTTCTTCACTGATGACATAACGCGCAAAAAAACCGGCTTGCGTTCCGCCGTACTCCTTGGGAAGCGCCATGCCGAGCCAGCCCTTGGCGCCAAGGGCCTTGCTGAAGCCGGCGTCGAAGCCCATCCACGACTGTGCCCGCAGCGCAGGCGGGTAATCGGTCAGCGTTTGAGCGAGAAACTGGCGCACCTCGGCGCGCAGCGCTTCAGCCTCAGCTGGAATCCGGCTGTAGGTAAATTCATTGATGGCCATGAATGTTCTCGAAAACAGGACATGCAAAAAGCGAACGCATCGTCCGCATGACGTGCACAACCGTTTCGCTCATCCCCGACAAGTGCGTGGCTTGTCCGGGATGAGCGTTGCGGCGTTACAGCGCGGTTTGCGCGTCCGCTTTCTCGAACATCGCGTTGATGTCACCGGAGGTCACCGGTTTGCCGTCTTCACGGCCATGGTCGGCGCCGCCAAGGCCCAGGGCCGGCTCGACTTTGACGTGGGTGGCCTGCGCGCGCAGCGCGCCAACCGTGCAGTTCTCGCGCCCCAGGATGGAGAACGGATCGTACGAGAACTCGCGCATCGCGTTGAGGTGGGTCAGCTTGTTGATCGTCTGGTCGGGCAGATGCCGGAGGCCCTCCCACGCGGTTTCCGGCGACTCCGGCCAGGTGCAGTCGGAATGCGGGTAGTCGCTCTCCCAGGTCACCATGTCCTCGTTCATGAAGCTCAGGTTCTGCAGACCGAACTTGTCTTCGATGAAGCAGGTGATGATGTGCTTGTGGAAGATGTCGCTCGGCATCTTGTCGCCGAAATTGGCATTGGTCCAGGCCTTATGGTGGCGATGGGTGAAGTCCGCCCGCTCCAGCAGATACGGCACCCAGCCGATGCTACCTTCGGACAGCGCCATGCGCAAGTCGGGGAATTTCTTCCACATCGGCGCCCAGATCCAGTCTGCAGCGGAGTTGGCAATGGAGATCGGCATGGAGGTGATCCACGCATCGATCGGCGACAGGTCCGAGGCGTGATTGGCCTTGACGCCGGTCCCGATATGGCAGCAGATCACCACTTTGTTGTCGGAGCAGGCTTTCCACAGCGGATCCCAGTAATCGCTGTGGATCGACGGGTAGCCGTGAATTGCCGGGTTGTCGGAGAGCGACAGCGCATGCACGCCCTGTCTGGCCATACGATTGACTTCTGCGGCGGCGGCCTGCATGTCCCACCACGGCACCAGCATCAGCGGGATGAAGCGACCTGGCGCAGCGTTACACCAGTCATGCAAATGCCAGTCGTTGTAGGCTTGAATCGCGGCAAGGGACACATCACGGTCGGCGTGAACCTGGAAGCGCTGTCCGGCAAAGCCTGGGAACGTCGGGAAACACAACGAGCCCAGCACACCGTTGGCACTCATGTCATCGACACGGTCCTTGATGTTCCAGGTGCCCCGGCGCATCTGGTCGTAACCCAATGGCTCCATGCCATATTCTTCTTTAGGCCGTCCAACCACAGAGTTCAGGCCCATGTATCCGGTGGCCTGCTCTTCGAAAACCCAGACATCGCGATCGCCAGTCCTCACGACGTGAGGTTCGCGGCCTTTGAAGCGCGCGGGCATGTGACGGGCGAATGCGTTCGGTGGTTCGATGGCGTGGTCGTCAACACTGACGAGAATCAGATCATCAATTTTCATTGCTCTTCCCTTCTCAACGGGTTGTTTGTTGTTGTGCCTGAATCATAGATCACACTCGTCAGTAATTAAACACTTTATTTGATTGTGTTCATATAAATTCAGATAAAACGCCGTTTTTTGCAGCGCAAAATAAAAAACCCGCGCCTTTGCGGGCACGGGTCACCGGTTGCGGATACGCTGCGGCTGCCGTCAATCCCAGATCACATGGACCTCATGAGGGCCACGCAGCTGTGCTCCGACAATCTGTGGTGCGGGTTTGTCGGGATCCAGGCGGATGTTGGGCAGCAGGTCCAGAATCGCGTTGATCGCGCAATTGATTTCGGTTTTGGCGACAAACTGGCCGATGCACATGTGCGGGCCGAAACCGAAACCAAACGAAGGGCGCGGCTTGCGATCGATGTCGAATTTGTCGGCATTCTCGAATGCGTCTTCGTCACGGTTGGCCGACGACACGATGCATTGCACCATCGCGCCCTTGGGAATTTGCACGCCGCGGATCACGGTGTCCTGCGCTGTCTGGCGTACCTTGAAGGTGGCGACCGGCTCGAACCGCACCGCCTCGTCGATGGCCTTGTTGACCAGGCTGCGGTCGTTACGCACCCGTTCCAGGGTTTGCGGATTTTCCAGCAGCAGGGTCAGCAGCGTGCCGAACGTGCGCGTCGTGGTTTCGCTGGCTGCCGGCAACAAGGATCGGACAAAGGTCGCGATTTCATGATCGTCCAGCGATCGCCCTTCGTACTCGGCGCGAATCAGGCGGCTGATCAGGTCATCGCTGTCCGCGCCCTTTGCCCTGCGCTCAGCTACCACCAATTTGACGACATCGTACAGGGCCTGGGCCGCGTGCATGGCCGCACCACGCGCCGCGGCGGCCTTCTCGGGATCCACCTGTGGCCCCGCGAGAATGGCCAGGGCCCATGCGGCGTATTGCTCGATTTCCTCGGGTTTGTCTTCAGGGAAGCCGATCAGCGCGTAAATTACCCGAATGGGGAAGTACAGCCCGAAGTCCATCAGGTCCGCCGATTTCGCCGCTACCAGGGGCTTGATGTATTCCTCGCGGATCACCCTGTCGATCTTGGTTTCCTTCCAGCGATTGACGGTTTCAGGCATGAACACCGGTTGCAGCAGGTTGCGGATGTTCTTGTGCGCCTCGCCGTCCATCGCCGTGAGAATCAGCCCGTCGAAGAAGGCACCCAGGCCTTCGGCAATGAACCCACTGGTGAAGTTCTTCGCATCACGCATCACGGCCATGACGTCATCGTATTTGAACAAGGTAAAGGTCGGACGGTTGGGGTCCAGGCCCGCAATCGATGGCACGCCCAGGCCGGCCATGAAATTGCCTTCCAGGATCGGCGTGTTTCTGCGCGCCTCTGCGTAGACGGTCTGCAGGTCTACATCGCTGCCACGATAATTGCTGGCGACATTGGCGAATTCCTTGTTCAGATTGCTTTGCGCCTGAACGGACATGATCATCTCCTTTCTTATTGTTCATTTTTTGGCGGATGCACCAGGCTAAATGGCGCAGCAACGGGTTGAGTCTAGGCGATCAGAAAATACGTGAACACAATTTATATATCTGACTCGTAACACTGCCGCTCAATCCAGACGCTCGATTATGGTCGCAGTGCCCAGCCCACCGGCGCAGCAGATCGCCTGCAGCCCATATCGCGCGCCCCGCCGCTCCAGCTCGTTCAGCAGTGTGGTCATCAGCCGTGCACCGCTGGCGCCCAGTGGATGCCCCAGCGCAATGGCCCCGCCGTTGACATTCAGACGGTCGTGACTGACTCCCGTCTCATGCATCCAGGCCAGGGGCACCGAGGCGAACGCTTCGTTGACCTCGAACAGGTCGATGTCATCGAGCTGCAGCCCAGCCTTCTTGAGCACCTTGGCGGTCGCTTCGATGGGGCCGGTCAGCATCAGCGTCGGATCGGTGCCCACGGTCGCAAAGGCGACGATGCGCGCGCGGGGTTTGAGTCCGTGGCGACGGGCCACTTCGCCATCCATGATCAGCAACGCGGCAGCACCGTCGGATATCTGTGAGGAGTTGCCAGCGGTGATTCGCCCATTCTCCGGGCGAAAGCTGGTTTTCAGCGTGGCCAGCTTTTCCCGGGAGGTGTCGCGGCGGATGGTTTCGTCGCTGAGCAGCGCGGTGGCCGGATCCGTCAGCTGCTTCTCGCGCAGGGATTGGACTGGCACCGGCAACAGCTGGCTGTCGAAATAACCGGCATCACTGGCTTTCGCCGCTCGCTCATGGCTGGTAAAGGCGTAGTCGTCCAGCGCCTCGCGGCTCAGATTCCATTTATCGACAATCCGTTCGGCGGCTTCGCCCTGGCTGGTGAGCTCATAACGTTCACTGGCCATCCAGCCGAACGCCTCGCCGTGCAGATCGCGGTTACTGCCCATCGGCACGCGACTCATGTTCTCGGCACCGCCTGCGACGACGATCTGCGCCATCCCCGATGCAATGAAACCCGCCGCCGCATGCACTGCCGCTTCCCCCGACCCGCATTTGCGGTCCAGCGTCAGTCCGGGGATGCTGTCTGGCCAGCCAGCGCCTAGCAGCGCAGTACGTGCGATGTTCGCCGACTGCTCGCCAATCTGGGTGACGCAACCGAAAATCACATCGTCGACGAGCGCCGGAGACAGGTCATTACGCTCGACCAACGCATTGATCACCAAAGCGCCCAGGTGATCGGCACGCACCCCTGCCAGGCTGCCGCGAAAGCGACCGACAGGCGTGCGCAGGGCATCGACAATCACAATCTCTTTCATAGCACGCTCGCTCGCAGGCCGCTGCCTGATACCGCCTTGTTGTCCTCATAGCGATAGACGCCATGCCCGGTCTTCCGGCCCAATCGCCCGGCCGCGACCATCTTGATGATCAACGGGCAAGGGCGGAATTTCTCGCCCAGTGTCTGATGCAGATACCGCAGAACCGAAAGCCTGGTATCCCAGCCCGTCAGATCACCCAGCTCCAGTGGCCCCATCGGGTGGTTGAAACCCATGCGCAACGCGGTGTCGATGTCTTCGGCGCTCGCGATGCCTTCCTGCAGCATGTACATGGCCTCGTTCCCCAGCATTGCGGACATTCGGCTGGTGGTCAGCCCCGGCGACTCATTGACGATGATCGACGTTTTGCCCATGGCGTCGCACAGATCGCGGGTGCGGGCGACGGTTTCGTCGCTGGTGGCCAGCCCACGCACGAGCTCGACCAGCTTCATCTTGTGCACCGGATTGAAGAAGTGCATGCCGATGACCCGCTCGGCGCTGTCGATCGAGGCTGCAATTTCGGTGACGCTCAATGCCGAGGTGTTGGTCGCGATGATCGCGTCAGGTGCCAGCAACGGTGCAGCCTGGGCCACGATGGCTTTCTTGATCGCCAGTTGCTCGGAAACGGTTTCCACCAACCAGTTCGCGCCGCTTGCAGCCTCACCCAGATCACCCGCGGTACTGAGCCGGGCCATTGAGGCCTCAGCCTGCTCGGCCGAAACCTTGCCCAGGCTGACCCCGCTCTTCAGTATGTTTTCGATCGCCGCTCGGGCGTTACTCAGTGACTGCGCGCTGGTATCGACCAGTACCGTGGGGAATCCGGAGCTGACAAAACCGTGCGCGATACCGGTGCCCATCAGTCCGGCGCCGACCACTACCACCTTGTTGTTTTTATCCATACTCATGCCGAGACCTTCGATTTGACGGGTGACTTTTCACCCACGACGTTGCGCAAGATGCCAATGCCTTCAATGCTGGCTTCGACCACATCTCCGGGATTGAGGAATACGCCCGTACCCATGCCGACCCCCGCTGGAGATCCGGTAAACAACACATCACCGCAGGCGAAACTGGAGCGCTGCTGAACAAAGGCAATCAGCTCGCCGACGTCCCAGGTCATGTCGGCCGTGTTGCCATCCTGGCGGGTCTGGCCATTGACCTTGAGCGTCAGGCGCAGGCGGGGTGAACCTGCGGGAAGCTCGTCCTTGGTCACGATCCAGGGGCCAAGCCCCGTGGTTTTGTCCTGGCTCTTGGCAGCAAAGAGGTCCATGCCGATTCCTTTCGGACCACTGCGCTGCAAATCCCGGGCACTGACGTCGTTGCCGACGGTGTAACCGAGTACGCAGGCGAGCGGGTCGTCAAGGTCCACCTCGTTGCTGCCGATCACCGCCACCAGTTCGACTTCGTGGTCCAGCTCGGCCGTGAGCGGCGGAAAGCGAATGGGGTCATTGGCGCCGATCAGCGCGCCGTAAGCCTTGAGAAACGCGACCGGCTGCGACGGCGCCGAGAGACCGAACTCGACCAGATGCTTGGCATAGTTAGCCCCTGCGACCACAACCCGGTTCACCGGCTCGATCGGGGGTAGCAGCGTGACCTGGGACAAGGCCAGCGGCGGGCCCGAAAACCGCAACGCGCTGATGCCGGCCCCCCGCGCCACCTTGGGCGCCCACGTGCCGAAGTCGTCGGCAATGGGGGTGACCATGTCCTGCTGGACATCGACCACCGCCCAGAACACGCCGCTCTCGAAATAGGAACAGCGAGCCAGTTTCATCAGACCGCTACCTTGGCAGGTGTGACCTGGCCGATTTTCGCTGGGTCCAGGTGAAGCAACTTGCAAGCGTTCTGCCAGCGGATTTTCTGCAGGTCGGCGTCACTGAGCTTCAACCCATGGGTCAAATCGTGGCGCACTGCATCGCTGCCACCGAAATTACTGCCGTAAACCATCTGATCGGCGCCGATGACTTCAATCAGTGCCTGACGCATCGGCAATTCATGCAGTTCGACGTCGAAATAGAAGTTCTTCATGTAGTCAAGAACAGGACGTTTGTTATGCACGACGTCGAGGTTCTTGTTGGTCTGCGCCAGGCGACCCAGTTGATACGGCACATAGCCGCCGCCGTGGGTGATATACACCTTCAGATCCGGGAAGCGGTCCAGCACGCCACCGCACACCAGGTTCCAGAAACAGCGTGTTTCGTCGTACTGCATGCCGACGATGGCGGTGGTTTCATAACGGTCTTCATTGGCACGATCACCCCAGGTGACCGACTGGTTGTAACCATGAATGAACATGGGCAGGTCCAGGTCACACAGGGTTTTCCAGACCACATCCAGCTCCGGCGAGTCGAACTCCAGTCCGCCGAAATTCGCACCGCCAGCCGAAAGCCCCTTGGCACCGAGTTCGGTGCAGGCACGGCGCAGTTCCACGGCGGCCGCTTCAGGTGCATTGAGCGGCGCATGGGCCCAGAACATCAGACGATCCGGCGCGGCGGAGCAGTATTCGGCAAAGGTGTCATTGACCGTGCGCGCATAAGGGACAGCGTATTCGGCCTCGGTCCAGTACATGTAGCAATGGGAAGGAACCGACACTACCTGCAGGTTCTGCCCTGCCGCATCCATACCCGCGAGGCGGACTTTCGGATCGGCCCACTTGGCCATGTACTCCTCGAGTTTCAGCCCCTGGCCGGCGCGCACGGCAGCCTTGCGCTCCGGGGAACCCAGCGTCAGCTGCCATTTACCGACGCGCAGACGAATATCGCCGTCATCGCATTGTTCAAAAAACGGACCCCAGTGCGGGTGCTGGTTGTAATAGCCAGGAAGAGGGGCATGAGCGTGAAGATCGATAAGCATAATCCGGGACCTCTACGTAGAAACTTCTGATTTTTGTGATTGTTCTGGGTGTTACACCTCCCGAAGCACGGCGCCTTGAGCCCCATCGGGCCGCCGGACAAGTCAACTCAGTCGGCTTCGGTCTGACCGAAGCATAAAATTAATTTGGGCATAAATCAAAATAGTGTTCAGATTAATTTAATTCCATGCAGGAGAAGCCCGTTGCAGAGCCCTCATCCGCCTGCCTCGAGCGACCTGACATAACGTAACTCGCCGGGAATATGCAGCCTGTGTGCAAATCGAAGGCAAAAAAAACCGGTCACTGAGAGAACAGGGACCGGTTTCTGATTTTTTGAAAAGTGTCTAAATAGGCGATTCAACGTCGGGTGCGAGAAGTCGAGCCCATGGTCAACGCAGCGGCCAGTTTCTTCACCCGAACCGGCAACAAGCGTCGGCTTGCGCTTTCCGGCACGAGAATTTCGCTCAGCACGTAACGAATAATCATCTCGCACAACAACTCGCGATCCAAACGTACACCGAGCTTTTCGTCCCAGTCGTCGAAGACGATGTTGAGCACGTCCTGAAAGCGCACGATCGAATCGTGAAAAATACGCCTGAAGAAGCCCAGCGCATAATCCGGGGCCACGACCAGCAAGCGGCGCGCGCGGCTTTGTTCCAGGTAATTGTCCAGATAAACGAACAAGGCATTGAGCCGCGCTTCGGGATCGTCAATCTGGCCGAGCGCTGTGGTCAGCGAGATGTGGAAGCTGTCGCGCTTATGGCGGGAGAAGGTGTCGAGCAAGTCTTCCTGAGAAGAAAAATAGCGGTAGAACGTTCCCCGTGAGATCCCCGCGACCTTGCAGACATCCAGAATCGAGATGCGGTCGGCCCCGGATTGCAACACCACTTCTTCGGTGGCAGCCAGAATATTGGCAATGGTTTCTTCGGACCGGCGATTGGGCTTGACCTTGCCCGGCGACGTTGCCGCGTGACCGCCAGCGTTCGCCGGCGCTGCTGCCTTACTGCTGGCGCGGGCGATCTTTGCAGGAGTTACGGCTTTCTTTTTTGCGGCAGATACGGCCTTAGGCGCAGCGGACTCGACCCGTTGTTTTTGAGGTTTTGGCATAAAGGAACAGACTCATAGACATTTCGATGGGCCAAGGTAGCATAGCAATTAAGCATTTAAGTGATAATTTGTTCAACTTCTGCCTAGAGACAAGATATAAATCTTTCCATAGAATCTGATTCTCTCACCAAAATAAAATTCGGACGCAACCTCGCTGATGCGCCCACAAAGAGGAGAACATTCATGAGTGGCACTGGAAACCCCGAAACCTGGGCGGTAGGTGAAAGAGACACGGTAATTTGCGCATTGGATCGAGCAGTAGCACGGGCTCCAGACAAGGTTCTGCTGGATTTCAGCGGAACCTTGTACACATACCGAGAAGTTGACCAATTATCCAACAGAATGGCCCACGCATTGGCCGATCTTGGGGTCAAACCCGGCGCCACCGTGCTCACCATGCTCGACAACAATATCGACGCGGTGGTGACCTGGCTGGCCATCAACAAGTTGTGTGCCGTCAGCGTGCCTATCAACACCGCCCTCAAAGGCGAGTTTCTGCGCCACCAGATCGCCGATACCGGCACGCATCTGGTGATCTGCGAAAGTGACTATCTTTCTCGCGTCACTGCAATCGCCGGTCAGCTGACGGATGTCGAGCGGGTGCTGTACCGCGGTACCAGCGGGCACCCGCACGCGTTGCCTCCCTGCCCTTTCCCGATCGAACCGCTGGATGCCCATCGCGGCGTCGATGATTCGGCATTCGAACGCAAGCCTCAGCCGTCGGACCTTGCCTGTCTGATCTATACGTCCGGCACTACCGGTCCTTCCAAAGGCTGCATGATCAGTTACAACTTCATGTGCAACCTTGCCCGGCTGCAGCTGCGAGCAGGTCCTGCGAACGAGAATGATGTAACCATCACGCCGCTGCCGTTGTTTCACATGAATGCGCTGTGCGTCAGCATCATCGCCAGCATTCTGGTGGGTGCGCGGGCTGCTATCCTGCCACGTTTTTCCGTGTCCAATTTCTGGCCGGAAGTGGAGCGTTCAGGCGCCACGATCGCCTCGATTCTCGGCGGCATGGGCGGCCTGCTCGCTCAGGCGCCGGATAACGACGCCATGCTGCGGTGTCGCGGGCAGATTCACACCGCCCGAGGCAACCCTTACACCGAAGAGACCAAGAAAATCTGGCGTGAGCGCTTCGGCACCAGGCTGGTGGGCGGTAACGGATACGGGTTGACCGAGGCCTGTGTGGTGACCTCACTGGCTGCTGGCGAATATGCAGCGCCGGGGTCATCGGGCAAGCGCATTGCGGATTTCGACGTGCGGATCGTCGATGAGCAGGACAACGAAGTTCCGGCCGGCTTGCCGGGTGAGATCGTGGTCAGGCCGCAACGGCCGGACATCATGTTTCAGGGCTATTGGCGGCGTCCGGAGGACACCCACAAACTGATGCGCAACATGTGGTTCCACACCGGTGATGTCGGCAAATTCGACGACGAGGGCTTTTTTTACTTCGTCGACCGCAAGAAGGATTACCTGCGGCGTCGTGGCGAGAACATTTCCAGTTTCGAGATGGAGGCGGCGTTCGCCACCCACCCAGCGCTGTCGGAAGTGGCGGTGCACGCGGTGCCTTCGGACAAGGGTGAGGATGACGTCAAGGTCACCGCGGTGTTGCACGAGAACATCGAACTGGCGCCAGAAGCGCTGTTCCATTGGGCGGCGGACACCGTCCCGTATTACGCGTTGCCCCGCTACATCGAATTTCGCAGCAGCCTGCCGAAGAATCCACAGGGCCGGGTTCTCAAATACCTGCTGCGCGATGAAGGGAAAACTGCCACCACCTGGGACTTGGACGATACCGACATCAAGGTCGCGAAACGCTGAGCGCCGACGCGGCGTGTCTGTCACGCCGCGTCGCCTGACCCGTCAGTATTCCCGGGCGGGGATATGCTTTGGCCTGGAGTTGTAACCCGGCAGGTGCAAGCCGCCATCCACGTGCAACGTTTCACCCGTGACGAAACGTGACATCTCGGATGCCAGAAACACCACCACCGGGCCGATATCCTCTTCCGGTTCGCCGCAACGCCCCAAGGGGCGCAGTCCGGCGGACATTTCGGCGAACCCTGGATTCTCTTCCGCCAGCTTGTGAAAAGTGGCGCCCATCGCGGTAGGCGCGATAGCGTTGACGCGAATATTGAAACGCCCCCATTCCGAAGCGGCACTGCGCGTCAGCCCCACCACAGCGGATTTCGCCGTGTTGTAGTCGCCGTGCAGCCACGCGCCGATCTCGGTGTCGATGGAGTAGAAATTGATGATCTTGCCGCCTCCACGAGCCTGCATGTGAGGAAACGCAGCCTTCATCGACCACCAGGCAGCCCAGACCGTGGAGTTCAGCGTGCGCTCGAGCATGTCGTCAGTCTTTTCTTCGAGCAGGACGTTAGGCGTTGGCGCAAAAGCATTGTTTACCAGAATATCCAGGCCTCCGAAATGGCTGACCGCTGCATCGATCGCCGCCTGAATATCCGCTTTGTTACTGACATCGGTCCTGATGAACAGCGCTTGGGCACCCAGAGCCTTGAGCTCTTCGGCGACCGCCGCGCCACTGACCTCATCGAGCTCCGCCACCACGACGGCTGCCCCCTGCCTGGCGAAACTCAACGCCACGCCTCGTCCGATACCACCACCCGCGCCGGTAATCAGCGCAACTTGATCTCGCAGCAGGCCCATAGCCGCTCCTTTTTGTTGTTGTACGAGAGGAATTCTGTCGCTACATAGCTGAACATTATCCGATATAGTGTCTAAATAAAACCGATAAAAAACACTCGCTCACCCAAATAAAAAGGATAAGCCGGATGAGTACGTTTCGCCGCCGTGTCGAGATCGTTTCCAGTGGTCAACCCGAGAGCGGCGAAGTGCGCGCCGCACTGGAAGACGATTTTCATCATTTCCGTGTCTGCCTGCGCCATGAACACGGCGTCCTGAGCCACGTTACCGGCCAAGCCCTCAGATACCCCTACTCCGCTTGCCCCGAAGCGATCGAGCCGCTGCACGCGCTGGCAGGCATGGCGCTGTCACCCATCGCCCACTCGGTGACACGACAGACCGACGCCCGCCATCAATGTACGCATCTTCTGGATCTGGCCGGTTTGGCTGTCGCCGCAGCGTTGCGGCCCGTGCAGCTACGTCGTTACGACATTCAGGTTCCAGCGCGTGTAGCGGGACGGACGCGTGCAAGCCTGCTGTTGAACGGTCAGCCCCTGCTGGAATGGGAAGTCAACGGGGCGATCATCGAAGGGCCGGAACCGTTCACGGGAGTCAACATCCGCGAAGGCATGGCGCGTTGGGCGCTCAATACCCTCAGCTCGGAGCTCGCCGAAGCGGCACTGTTGTTGCGGCGCTGCACCATGATTTCCATCGGCAAGGCACTTTATCTGGACAGCCAGATACACGCCTCCAGCACCGATCGTTGCTACAGCCAGCAAACGGTCCGCGCACCGCGGGCATTACGTATGAAAGGGTCGACGTGGGATATCGCGAGCAACGAATCGCTGTGCTCCACTGACCAGGCCTGGTTGAGGGATTGTACGCACGCGACTTCGTGAACCTGGCCTTCATCGCAAACGCCACAAAAAAGCCTGCTGAACGAGGTCAGCAGGCTAAAGGAGCGACACAATGAACGTTTTGATGCCTGGCGTTTAGAGGAACACCGCCAGGTTTGGCGTGCCCAGTACGGCCTGATCGAGAATGACTTCACGGCGGGCGAGCTTGAAGCTGTCGCCATCCACCCGAAGTAAATCGCGCCGTTCCCCGCTGATGATGTCGACGTGGTGATCCTTGAATCGACTCCGGGTCAGGAGCAGATAGCTGGTGACGACGAACTCGTCGGATTTGCCGGTTTCCTCGACGAAGACGTTAGTGACCAGCCGCCGCGTGCGCGAAGGCGGGTCTTCGGCCCAGGCGCTCTTTCCCGAAAGACGCAGAATGCGCCCCATGATCGAACGGTAGTCATCGTGGTAGTGCTGCACGCTACGCACGATAGTCGTGGACAGTTCGGCGGCCGTGCGGGTGTGACGCAACGGCACGGTGTAGATGAGGTCCGTCGCCAGACGCGCCGCCCAGTCCTGCAAGCGGATCTGGTCCAGCAGCGTGGCTTCTTCGTACAGAAACGTGACGACCTGGTTGTAGACCGGCGAGCCGACAGGCACACGCTTTATGCCCAGCGGTGAGCCCGGTTGAACATCGTCGGCGCCGCGCTGCTGGACGTCGAATCGCGGTTTTTCCGCCAATTGAGTGTCAGACATGAATGAGTACCCGAATCTTATTGTTGTTGAATAACGGTTCGCAGTTGCACTTACTGACCTTCGTCTACGGGTGCGGTCATCAGCTCATGCCAGTACAGCCACCAGTGCCATTGAGTGTCGTCCTTGGTGAAACCCTCGTTGACGATTCCGGGTCCCGGCCAGCCTTGTGGAGCGCCGGTTTCGAATACGGCCTGGTATTTGAGCGTACTCTTGCGGCCCATCGCCCCCTTGGCGGCCAGTGTCATGTGCGGCCAGGTATCAGAGTCGTCCTGTTCGACCATGCCGGAGGTGCCAAACAGCTGAATGGTCTGCTTGAGCATCTTCTCGCGCAGTTCCGGGGACGCGTCTTTCTCGGCGAAGATCCAGTTTACGAACTCAAGTTTGTCCGGGCCCTGTGGTACATAGGCGTGCAGGGTCATCGAGCCCACCACCGTGCCGTCCGGCTGAGGAATATAGACGAAGCCAAAGAGGATATTGGGGAACATCCCGCCCACTTGCGGCGGCATGCTCGTCAGCACTTTGAGCTGATCCTCGGTTAAGTTTCGTGCCAGTTGTTCGACCATATCGGCGGTCATGCCCGCCGGCGGCAAAGCCTGGAGTTTCTGTTGCACCGTCAGCGATTCGGGGTCCAGCCCGGTCAGACGCTTGATCTTGCGCGCCAGGTCGATACAACGCAGCGCATGGCCATGAGGTGAACTGATTTCCACGCCATACATCTCGGGGCTCAGGTCGGCGCTCTGGCCGTTTTCGTCCTTTTTCGCGTAGTTGCCGACTTCACCCAGCCAGCGGTGCAACGTCAATGTATGGAAGCCATCGGCGGCGGATTGCTCGCCTGCAGTCTTCCAGTTGGCGTTGACGATGAAGCGCTGCGGTGGACCGAGCACTTCCATGCCTTTGTCCGAGCGCAGGAACAGCATGTCGTAATACCACTTGGCATCGCCAAGAAACTCGTCGAACGACGGTCCGTCAACATTCCAGGTGGCGAAAACCAGACCGCCATACAGCGTGACCCTGGCCTTTCTCAGACCCAGTTGCTCTTTAGGCAACATCTTGCCGTGCATGCATTCACGATCGACCGGCGAGCCGATGAAGTCGCCGTTGGGACGAAACGCCCAGCCGTGATAGATGCACTTGTGAATCTGGGTGTTGCCGCAGTCGGCAGTGCTGATGCGCATGCCTCGGTGAGGGCAGACGTTAAGAGTGACATGGACCTCGCCTTCCTTGTCGCGGGCAACGATCACCGAGTCCGAACCCAGGTCGCGGACCATGAAGTCGCCGGAATTGGGGATTTCCGACTCATGGCCCAGCAAAACCCAGATTTTGCCGAAAATCTTCTCCATTTCGATTTCGTAGATTTCGCGATCAGACAGTACACGCATCTGTACTTCGCGAGTCGATGGATAGATCAGGTCTGCGACTTTGGTTCCATCAGACAGTACGGGGCTTGTTCTTGTTAGCATGTTGGCCTCCAGTTCAGGGTGTCACGGCTACTCCGAGCCGGTTGAATATAAGACAGATTCACAAAATATGTATAGCGTTGTCGTTTGTCTCGCAGACAAATCAACCAGCGCGTCGTGCTACGTCGGTTGCGGGTTGCCCACTTGAGTACGCAGCACGCCTATGCCTTCGACCTCCAGCTCTACCTGGTCACCGGGCTTGAGGTAGCGCAACTGTTCCAGGCCGCAACCGTTTCCGACTGTGCCCGAGCCCAGAAACTCGCCGGGATAAAGCGTCTCCGAGCGCGATACGTGGGCAATGACATCCTCGAAGCGCCAGCGCATGTCTCGCGTATTGCCCCTGCCCCACTCCTGACCGTTGACCCGTGCGACCATGTTCAGGTCATAGGGATCACCCAGCTCATCGGCTGTCACCAGACATGGCCCCATGATATTGGCCGTGTCGAAGTCCTTGCTCTTGGCCGGGCCGAGCATCCCTGGCATCTCGGCGGCCTGCGCGTCGCGAGCGCTCATGTCATTGAAAATGGTAAAACCGACGATATGGCCGCCGGCGTTGTCACGGGTGATGTCCTTGCCCTTCTTGCCGATGTAACAGCCGAACTCCAGTTCGAAGTCCAACGCCTTGCTGAAGGCGGGCCAAATGAATTCATCGTCGGCGCCGATCACCGCGAAGCGGTTGCACTTGTAATAGATAGGCTGGCGATTGAAGGTTTCGATCACCCGCTCGTCGGCGCGGGTATTCATCGCCTTCAGGGTCGCTTCCGGATCTTCGGTACGCAGGGCGCGGGCCCGCCGGGCCGCCGCAAAAGCCTGACGCAAGTGCAGTTCGAAGCACGAACAGTCGCGCATCTGGGGCGGTGGCTGGATCGGGGCACGCAGCCGGACCTCGCTACGCGCCGCAACGCTGACGCTCGGCGCCTTGCGCAATAGCGTGCGGGCCAGATCCAGCGCCTGCTCGCCACCTTCGACCAGCTTAAGGACACTGCTCAGCGCGGCACTTTCCCCACCCTGGACCTGGCGGTGGGCCGCTTGCAGATCCACCACCAGTTGATCGTTATCGATCAAAGCGCCAGCTCGCTCGATGCCATCGGCTCGCGTGAACGTCACCAGCCTCATACGCGACCACTCACGGGCAGGCACGCCCCCGTCACGGCATCCGCGTCGTCGGAAAGCAGAAAGGCAATGACCGACGCCAGTTGGGTCGGACTTACCCAGCGGCTGAAATCCGCGTCAGGCATGTCGGTGCGGTTGGTCGGCGTGTCGATGATGCTGGGCAACACGGCGTTGACGGTGATTCTGCGGTCCTTGAGTTCCTCTGCCAGCGCTTCGGTCAGCCGCGCGACGCCAGCTTTGGAGGCGGCGTATGCGCCCATGCCCATACCCGCCTTGACACTGGCCTGAGCGCTGACGTTGACGATTCGACCACTCTGGGCCGCGACCAAATGGGCGAGGACCGCCTGCGACGCCACGACGGCGGTGCGCAAGTTCATCTGATAGAGGTGGTCCCAGGTCGCCAGGCTTCCGCCCTCCAGTGTTTCCCATGCGAAACCACCCGCGACATTGACCAGGCCGTCGATGCGGCCGAAACGCTCGGCCACTTGCCTAAGGGCTGCGTTTGCCGACTCGACGCTGGTCAGGTCGACGCCGCCCAAAGCCAGCACCGATCCGTTTGCGCTGACCTTCGCCTGTGTCGCCTCGGCCCTGTCCAGCAGGGCAATCCGCGCACCACGGGTGCTCAGGTGCTGCCCGAGGGCGCTTCCAAGAACACCGAAGCCCCCGGTGACGACAATCACTTTTGCCTTTATTGGTGTGTCTTCAAGCGCCTGGTCCTGGCGAGAACTGGACATCGCGATTTCCTCTTATTGTTGTTGGGCACACCGTGGAATGGTGAGCGAGGCATGGGCACAATATAAGACACTTTTTTAAAATATGTACAGATGATACTGTGCATTCGTTGACTGGAATCAATAAAAAACCCATCCGGACTTCCAAACCCATGCCCAGAAAACTCCCTGCGCTGACCGCCGATAACCGTGCCTTCTGGCAAGGTGGCGAACACGGTCAGTTGCTGATTCACCATTGCGATGCCTGCGCGCGCTTCTTTCACCCGCCCTCGCCCATCTGTCCGCGCTGCGCCAGTTTCGACGTCAGGCCGCGCGCGGTGTCCGGCAAGGGCTCGGTCGCCAGTTTCACGGTGAATTATCAGCAATGGACGCCCGAGCTCGAAACTCCGTTCGTGGTGGCAATCATCGAGCTGATCGAGCAGCCGGGGCTGCGTTTCCTCAGCAATGTCGTCGGCTGTGACCCGCTGTCGGTCAGCATCGGCATGCGCGTGCAAGTCAGGTTTGAACACGTCGAGGATGTCTGGTTGCCGCTGTTCGGGAAGGATCAATGATGTTCGATCATCGCTATGAAAAAGACGTCGCCATTACCGGTATCGGTCAGTCAGAAGTGGGCCGGCCCTCCAGCAAATCGGCCATGCGCCTGACGCTGGAGGCGTGCCTTGAAGCCATCGCCGATGCCGGTCTGACCCGCGAGGACGTCGACGGCGTGGCCTGCTGGCCTGGCGACAACAACAATGGCGACCCGTTCTCGCCGATCGGTCCCAGTGCGCTGAAGAGCGCCCTGGGCTTGAACGTGAACTGGTTCGGCGCTGGTTACGAAGGCCCCGGACCCCTGTCGGGGGTTATCAACGGTGCGATGGCCATCGCTGCAGGCCTGTGTCGACATGTATTGGTGTTTCGCACCATTACCGAAGCGTCGGCCCGGCTGACCAACAAGCAGGCGGGGGCCTTGAGCGCCAAGACCCAGGGACGTGACAGCAGCCACGCCTGGCAGTGGTTCACCCCGTTCAACGTGCATTCGGGTATCAACCTGATGGCACTGTATGCCCAGCGCCATTTCCATGAGTACGGTACACGGCCGGAACAACTGGCGCAGATTGCCCTGACCTGCCGCGCCAACGCTCAGCGCAACCCCAGGGCGATCTATCGCACGCCCATGACCATGGACGATTACATGGCCTCGAGGATGATCTCCTCGCCACTGCGCATGTTCGACTGCGACGTGCATTGCGATGCGTCCACCGCCATTGTCTTGTCTCGCCGGGACGTCGCCCGGGATACGCGACAGCAGCCTATCCGCATCGAAGCCATGGGCGCGGCGCTGGATCAGCCATGGTCCTGGGATCAGATCTCATTGACTCAAATGGCGGCATTCGACGTAGGTCGCATGATGTGGGCGCGTACCGATTACACACCGTCCGACGTTGGCTCGGCGCAGCTCTACGACGGATTCTCGATCCTGACCATGATCTGGCTGGAGGCCCTGGGGCTGTGCCCGAACGGGGAAAGTGGTGCATTCGTCGAGGGCGGGAAGCGTATTTCGCTGACCGGCCAACTGCCGATCAATACCAATGGTGGGCAACTGTCCGGCGGGCGCACCCACGGCCTTGGCTATGTGCATGAGGCGTGCCTGCAACTCTGGGGGCGCGCCGACGGTCGTCAGACTCGGCCCCACAGTGTCGCCGCCGTGGCCGCTGGCGGTGGCCCTCTGGGGGGCAGCCTGCTACTGGCCAGGGATTGATGCAGGCTGATAATGAACAGGGCTGGCAGCGTGCTTAAAACAGCACCTTGCTCAGCTCTGCGCAAAAAGCCACCAGGGTGCGACCGATCTCTTCGATGCCCTCTTCATCGCGCTGGCCTCTGAACAGGACAGCCGAGACCGTGAAATCTATGTTGCCTGACGGGGAGATGACTGGTGCTGCGATCGCCAGGATGCCGATGGAGAAGTAGCCGTCATCCACGGCCCACCCCCGTTCGGCGGCCAGCGCCACATCCTCGCGATAGACTTCCAGCGGCAATGGGCGGGCCCAGCGTATGGTTTCGAAATCGTCCTGAAGCGTTGCGTCGTCCAGGTCCATGCGCGTGGCGAACAAACGACCGCTGGCGCCCATCAGGATCGGCAAGCGTTGCCCTTCGGCCATGTCGATGCGCACATCGGTCGGGCTGGCGGCAGAGCTGACGATGACGATACGGTCGGCGCCCATGCGTCGCCACAAGGTCACGGTGACCCGCAAGCGCGCTGCCAGGTCCTGCAGCAAAGGTTTGGCGAACTCCACGCGCTGACCTTGCGTCACCAATTGCTCCACCAGTCGCGCAAGGCCCAGCCCTGCGGAATAGCGCTTGGACAACGGGTTGAAATCGACCACGTCCTCCATGACCAAAGTGCGCAGGATGTTGAAGCAGGTGCTTGGATTGATACCCAGAATCCGCGCCAGATCCACCGAACGCTCCGGCGTCCCGCCCTGGCTCAAATGACGCAAAATGCGAATGGCGTTGGAGACCGGCTTGACGCTGACCGCGCCCTTTTGGCCGTCGGTGGTTTCCGTCGTTTCAGGGTGTTGCGCAGCAGGACTGTCGGTCTTGGGACGAGGCATCTTGAATACCGGGTAATCGTATGAAACGGCATTCTAACCTGAGAACGACACCGTATTAAAAGTTAATATCGAACGCATTCAGGGGTTTTCGTCGGGGCCGAGATTCGGTTGATGGATGTAGCGCCTCGACTGTGCATCACAGCGAAAACGGCTCAAGCGGGCCTCCAGAAACTGATCAGCCTTCGTGATTCGCGACTCCTGACGCAGATAATCCAGCCAGGATTCGACGATGAAACGCTCCACGTAATGGCCGTTTTCATCAAGGTCGTGGTACAGCCGCCAGTTTTTCGCACCATTACGCCGTCTGGACAGGCCGACGGCGTAGGCAATCTCGATAAAGATGAGGCGATCGTGCGGCGCAACCCGGTAGGCCAATTCGATCGAGACCGGACCGGGCCCGGGATTCAACTGCTCAGGCAGCAACAGTCGATCCGTGGGCGGGATGGCAGTGGCGTAATCGGCCTCTTTGCCTAATTCCAGGCGGCTGTTGCGGGTCAGCATAAGGCCCAGCCCCAACGTCAGGGCGGCCAACAGCAAGCTCTGCTGCAAGCCCAGCCATTCGGCGACCGTGCCCCAGATTCCACCGCCGATGGCCATCGCCCCCATCAACATCAGCAGGTACACCGACGCGACCCTGGCGCGTACCCAGTTCGCCGCGCACGTCTGCACCACTGTCGAAATTGTTGCATTGACCGCCATCCAGGACATTCCGGCGACCATCAACATGGCGTATACCGCCAACCGGCTATGGGACAGCGCGGCGACCAGTGTTGCCAGGGCAAAACCCGTGGTGCCTGCCATGATTAGCACGCGCAGCGCAAAGCGGCGGTACATTGCGGTGAGATTGAATGCCCCAATCACCGCGCCGACGCCCAGAAACCCCATCAACGACCCGTAGCCGCCAGCATCCATGCCCAACTCATGCTTGGCCACCAATGGCAGCAGGGCCCAGAGTGCGCTGGCGCTCAATGTAAAAACGAAAACCTGAGTCAGCGCGCTGACCAGAACGGCGGAGTGACGTATATAACGCACACCGCTGCGCAGACCGGCTGCAAAGCTTTCTGACGGCAGGCCTTGAGGCGTGTGACGCGGCGTGAACGTTGCCACCAGCAAGATGACCAGCGCCAGGCACACCGTGATGATCAGGAACACCGAAGCGGCATTCCAGTAAGCGATCAATGCCCCCGCGATGGCTGGCCCCAGCGCCCGGGCGGCATTGGTGGAAATGCCATTCAGGGAAACCGCCGCCGGAACCTGGTCACGCGGCAATACCGAAACGATGGTGACCATCCACGCCGACATACTGAGGGCGCTGCCAGTGCCCAGCAAAAACGTGAACAGCAGCAGCGACCAGTCACTCAGCAGTTGGAGAATCGACAAAGCGCTCAAGGCCGCTGCGGCGATCAGCATGATGCTCTGGGTCAACATTAGCCATTTGCGCCGGTCGACCAGATCGGCAATCACGCCACCGGGCAGGCCGAACAGGAAGGCTGGCAAGGCGATGGCTGTCTGCACCAACGAGACCATCAGCGGCGAGCTCGACAGCAGCGTCATGATCCAGGCGGCGCCGACCGTCTGCATCCAGATGGCGAGATTGACCATCGCGCCACCGCACCACAGCCAGCGAAAGCTGCGATTGCGCAACGGGGCCCAGGCCGACGGGGGTGCGCCGTGAGGTGCCGCTTGCTCGGCCTGGTCAATCCCGGAAAGGTCACTCACGGCGTCACCGGCTGGCCGAGCCTGCCCAATGCACGCGACGGATTGAGAACGCGGGGTTCGCTGACCCGGTTGCTCAATCTGCCGATGCCTTCGATGCGCACCTGGACCCGATCGCCGGGCTGCAGGAAGCGGCCGTCCTCAAGGCCCACCCCATGGGTCGAGCCGGTGAATAACAGGTCACCCGGTTGCAACGTGATCCGCGCGTCAACATAGTTGAGCAGCTCGTCGATGGGAAAGAGCATCTGCCGGGTGTTATCGAACTGTCGCCGTTCGTCATTGACTGTCAGCTCGATGTCCAGCTCAGGTTGGCCGCTGCCTAACTCGTCAAGGGTGACGACCCAGGGGCCGACCGGCGTCGTGCGGTCCATAGCCTTCTGGGTCAGCAGATCCAGGCGGCCTATGCGTTTGCCGGCGTCTCGCGCGCTGATGTCGTTGCCACAGGTGTAGCCCAGCAGGCAGGCACTGGCCCGCGGTTCATCACCCAAGGGACGGGCAACCACCGCGACCAGCTCCACTTCATAATCCAGCTGCGCGGTCAGCGCCGGGTACTGGATGTCATCGGTGGCGCCCACCAGTGCCGATTCCGGCTTGATATAACCCAGCGGATGTTCCGGAGCGGAGCTGCCCAGACGCTGTAGATGACTGAGGTAGTTGAGGCCAACGCCAAATACCCGCCCCCCCGGCTCGAGCGGAGGCAGGATTCGGCATTGCGCCAGGGCGATACCGACCTTGTCCAGTGTCAGTGCAGCACTGCCGGCAAGCGCATATTCGGCCGCCCACTGGGCAAACGGTCCACGTATCCGTTGCAGGTAGGTCGTGTCGGCGTCGAGCAGCGCCCAGAAACACTCGGCGCGATACTCGACCCGGATCAGGCGCATATCAGCGTTTGCTCGCCAGGTATTCGGGATCCAGCACCTCTTCGGGTGTCTTGACGCTTGGCCCGAGAATCGGCCCCACCATTTCATGCCCCCACAGGCTGAGGGACTCAGGATTGAGCTCGAAGGGGTCGCCCTGCCAGGGTTCGATTTCAGCGATGGTTTCGAAGGCGAAACCCGACGGCGTGAAGTGATAGAACGACAGGTGCGGATCCTGCGTATGTTGACCCAGGGTCATCATCATCTGCAGTTCGCGCTTCTTGACGAGGTCGTAGGTTTCACCGACATCGCGAATGCTGTTCACGAACAGGCCGACGTGCTGCACGCCCATGCGCCCGGCGCCGTGGCCATAGGCGATGTCATGGCTGGTGTGGTGATTGAGCCGGGAGCGGAAGAAACCGGTGCGGCCCTTGCCCGCGCCTGCGCCGTACCAATGGAACCCCATGATGCGGGTCAGGAAGTCTTCCAGCTCGTCGGTGTATTCGGGGGTGATGACGACCACATGCCCGGCCCCGCGTTCGTTGGCAAGAAAGCCGCCATGCGGGCGGCCCGGGAGGAATGAACGCGGCGTCCACTTCTGGCCGTAGAACAGCTCGTGCTGATAGCCAACCGGATCACGGAAGCGGATCAGTTCGCGAACGCCACGCTGTTCGCAGAGCGCGGCATCGCCGCGGGTGATCTCCACGTTATTGGCTTCGAAAGTCTTGATCGCGGCATCGAATGCCTGCCGGCCCATCGCCTCCCAGCCGATATAGGCCAGGCGGTCGAGTTTGCCGGGATGGAAGGCAAAGCGATGACGACGATCGTCGATCTTGAAATACAGCGATTCACTGTCGCTGGCAGGCGACGGAGCAATGCCGAAGCCCATGACCTGCGGCCCATAGTCGCGCCACGCGTCCAGACTTGGCGTTTCAAAACCCAGATAACCGATACCGATGATGTCCATTGAGTGCACCTGTTGTTCTTGTTGGGTGGGCGTCGGTCAGATGGCCAACAGACCGCCGTCGATCACGATATCCGAGCCTGTGATGAATGAGGCTTCGGCCGATGCCACGAACAGCGCCATGGCAACCACTTCTTCCGGTTCGCCGGGACGGTCCATCAACACGCCGTCGAGCAGCGCTGCACGAACCTTCGGGTTTTCCATGAAAGCAGCGGTGCCCGGCGTGGCAATAAAACCTGGGCTGATACTGACCGCGCGTATCCCGACCGGCGCGCCTTCAACGGCCAGTTGCCGGGTGAAGGCAATGACCGCGCCCTTGGCGGCAGCATGGGCGCTGATGCCTGCGACTTTGGAGCCGCCCCAGCCTGCGGTGGAAGAAATGTTAATGATGACCCCACGCTGCCGGGCCAGATGATCCCAGGCGTATTTCGTGGTGTAGAACAGCAGGTCGATTTCATTGCGCATGGTGAATTGCCAATCTTCGACGGACAGTTCATTCACCGGGCCGAATTTCGCTGCCGACGCATTGTTGTACAGGACATCGATTCGACCGTGCTCCTGCACCGCGGCATCTATCCAGGCCTTGGCCTGTACCGGATCGCCCAGATCGACCGGCGCAGAGCCAGACAACTGCAATCCTTCCTCACGCAATAGCGCGACGGTTTCCCCATGGGCGTCGGCGTTGGTATCGCACCCCACCACGATGGCACCTTCACGGGCAAATTTCAGCGCCGCGACGCGACCCTGCCCGCCACCGGTTCCGGTAATCAGAACCACTTTGTTCTGCAAACGACCTGTCATCCTTCTCTCCCTCTCATTGTGCGCACTCAGTGTTCGGCTGCTGACAGCAATAGCGTCATCAGGCACGGCTTCAGGCAGCGTTGTCGGGAGTGTCGAGAGGTTCGAGCCAGATCGCTTCGGCAGGACAGGCAGCAGCGCCTTCGCGGGCCTCTTCTTCCAGCTCGGCGGGCACTCGGTCATCGTCGAGATAGACCAGGCCGTCATCGTCGAGCTTGTAGATGCTGGGGCAAACGGCTGCACACAGGCCATAACCGCAGCAACGTGAACGGTCGGCCACCACTTTGAATTGCGCTTTGTCTGAACTCATTTCTTGTCTCCCTTGTAGGTTCAGTTGCGCCAATAATGAACACTTTCATGGCAAGTGTAAATATTTCATCCATTTGCCATGCTCTGAAACGCTACGATGCTCGCTAACTCCCGCTCTTGAGCGTTTTCGAAGCGTCCGAGGAGTGCTAACGCGTGTTCTGTACGGTTCTAATCGCAGGTTTTTTTGGCGCATTGATGAACATATATCGGAATTATGTCTATTATTCAGCGGTGATTCCGCTTGCGATCGCTGGACAGCTATCCCCAGCTGCCATATTCTCGATCCGGAACGCAGTTCTCGAACGGAACTGACGAATCACCCGCACGGTTTGCACAGCTCCGACGCCTGGCTCAACAAAACCTATAAAGGAAGCCAATACATGACCTCTTCGAAAAACGAAGCGGCGATCGATTTCAGCGAATTTCGAAGCGCCTGGAAGATTCTCATTCTGTCCGTGGCCGGTGTCGCGATCAGCATCAATGCCGCGCTGCTGTATGGCTTCGGCACGCTGGTCGTGCCGTTGAATCAGGCGTTCGGCTGGACCAGGCCAGAATTGCAGGCGTGCATCACATTCCTGTTTGGCGGCGCAGTCATTTCCCTGCAGCTGGTTGGCTGGTTCAACCTTCGCTACGGTATCAAGCGGGTGACTGTGGTTTCACTGTTGCTACTGGTGCTCGGCTATCTGGCCACCACGCAGCTCACCCCCTCGATCTGGACGATGTACCTGGCTTTCGCGCTGCTGCCCATCGTCGGCATGGGCACGCTCGCGGTGACATGGACCCAACTGCTGAGCCTCTGGTACGAGCGCAATCGTGGCCTGGCGCTGGCGATCGGTCTGTCGGGCACTGGCCTGACTGCCGCGATCATCCCGCGTCTGATGACCTGGGGCATCGAACAGTGGGATTGGCGCGCGGCGTTCGTCATGCTTGCACTTCTGAACCTGGTGGTTCTTCTGCCGCTGACGCTGTTGTGGTTTCGCTTGCCAGGTGTGCCGGATTCAATAGGCGAAGAGCGTATCGGCGTCGAAAAAACTCGCGACAACCTGTTGCTCGCCCTGCCCGGCATGAGCTTTCGTGAGGGAATACGGTCCGGCAAATTCTGGATCTGCAACCTGGCGTTATCGCTGGTGGTGTCATCGGTGGTCGGCATGGTCACCAGCACCATTCCGCTGTTGCAGTCCAAAGGGCTCAGCGCGGCGGACGCCGGGCTGATCTTCAGCGGCTTCGGAATTTCTCTGATCCTCGGCCGGATGCTGATCGGCTACCTGCTCGATCGTCTCTGGCCGCCTGCCGTGGCTGCCGCCAGCCTGATGATGCCTGCCGTGGGCTGCATGATTTACCTCAGTGGAACCACGGATTTTCAGCTGCTGTTGATGGCGGCCATGCTGGTGGGTTTCGGTGCAGGCGCCGAGTTCGACATCGCCGCTTTTCTCGTCGCGCGCTACTTCGGATTGCGGGAATACGGCCGACTGTTCGGCGTGCATCAGGGCTTGAACACCGTGGCTTCGGCCCTCGCACCATTGCTGTTCGCCTTCATGCTCAGTCGCAGCGGCGATTACTCGGCGATGCTGGTGTATTGCATGGCGTGCTGTCTGATCGGCCCGCTGTTGCTGCTGATGCTGGGACGCGCACCGCGCTTTCAGGGTGCTGCACTGGCAGCCCAATCCTGAACGCCGGTTGCCGCTGTCAGCGCCAGCCTTTCGTGACTTGCCCAACAATAAAAACCAGAGGAAACCCGCATGCCAGTTCTGACCCTGATCGAATTCAACGGTACTGAACACCGCGTCCACGCCGACATTGGCCAATCGGTCATGCAGGCCGCCAATTTCGCCAGTGTCCCGGGCCTGCAAGCCGATTGCGGAGGCGCCTGCAGTTGCGCCACCTGTCACGCCTTCGTCGATGACGCGTGGCTTGCCCGGGTGCCTGCGGCCGAGGAAGCGGAATCAGACATGCTCGAGTACGCCAATGGCCGGGCCGACAACAGCCGCCTGACCTGCCAGTTGATCGTCAGCGATGCACTCGACGGCCTGGTGCTGCGTTTACCTGAATCCCAGTACTGAGCCTGTTTCCATACGATCAAGTCCAAGGAGTTTTCATGTCACTTGCCTCAATCGTGATTGTCGGTGCAGGTCAGGCGGGTTATCAGGTCGCCGCTTCGCTACGGCAGGAGGGATACACCGGCCGCATCGTCCTGATTGGCGACGAACCCGGCCTGCCCTACCAGCGCCCGCCACTGTCCAAAGCCTATCTGCTGGGCAAAATCGCCGAAACTGCGCTGCTGTTCCGTCCGGCAGATTTTTTTGCAACCCAGAACATCGAACTGATTCACGATCAGGCGAGCGCCATCGACCGGCTCAATCGCCGCGTGTTGCTGGCTTCCGGGGGGGCGGTGGGCTATGACCATCTGGTGCTGGCGACCGGCGCGCATAATCGCCCCCTCACCGTGCCAGGTGCGAAACTGGAGGGTGTTTTCGGCATCAAGACCAAGTTGCACGCCGACACCCTCGCCCCTCTTGTTCATCAGGCTCGCAACGTCGTGGTCGTGGGCGCCGGTTTCATTGGTCTGGAGTTCGCCGCCGTCGCCGCGGCCCTTGGGGCGAACGTGCATGTGCTGGAGTTGGGCGATCGTCCGATGGCCCGTGCCGTATCCCGGGAAATGTCCGAGGTGTTCCGCCAGGCTCATGAAGGCTGGGGCGTGCATTTCGATTTTCGTCAGGGGCTGGCGAGCATCGAAGGTGACAACGGCAGAGTTTGTGCGGTGATCACCAGTGACGGGCGCAGGCTGCCGGCGGATCTGGTGGTGTTCGGCATCGGCGTGATCGCCAACGTGCAAATCGCCAGCGAGGCCGGGCTGGACATCGAAAACGGGATCAAGGTCGATGCCCATTTGCTGACCAGCGATCCGCAGATTTCCGCCCTCGGTGATGTGGCGTGCTTCCCGTGCTTGCACAACGACCAGCAACCGATTCGGCTGGAGTCTGTGCAGAACGCCGTGGATCAGGCCCGCTGCATCGCCGCACGCCTCATGGGCAAACCTGCAGCCTATGAGGCGCTGCCGTGGTTCTGGACCGATCAGGGTGCGCTCAAACTGCAAATCGCAGGGCTGTCCACCGGATATGACAGCAGCGTCGTCGTCGGCTCACCCGAGACCTCGCAGTTGTCGGTGCTGTGCTTCCGTAATGATCAACTGATCGCCGTGGAGTCTTGCAATCGTCCTGGCGACCACATGGCAGCGCGCAAGATTCTGACTCGCGCGCCACAACTGACGTCTGCGCAGGCGGCAGCACCTGGCTTCGACCTTAAGGCCTGGGAAGCGGCCAACCGGCCATGAGGTCAGCGTTCATTTCAACGGGAATCGATCTATGAGCAAGGTCTGGATGATCACCGGCGCCTCTCGCGGGTTGGGCGCCTACATCGCCACAGCAGCCCTGTCCGCCGGCGACCGGGTGGTGGCGACAGCGCGCGCCGCATCGGCGCTGGACGAGCGTTTTACCGAAGGGCCGGACCAGTTGCTCAGGCTTGCGCTGGATGTCACCGATCAGGCTCAGGCAAATGCAGCAGTGGATGCAGCACTGAGCCGGTTCGGCCGCATTGATGTGCTGGTCAATAACGCCGGCTACGGACAGCTTGGCCCGTTCGAAACCAACACTCAGGCGCAAGTGGAGCGGCAATTCCAGACCAATGTGTTCGGCGTGTTCAATATGTGCCGCGCGGTGTTGCCGGCGATGCGCAATCAGCGCAGCGGGCAGGTCTTCAACCTGTCGTCCGTCGGCGGTTTGATTGGCATGGGCGGAGCGTCGTTGTACAGCGCATCGAAATTCGCCGTAGAGGGTTTCAGCGAGGCGCTGGCTCAGGAAGTCGCCAGCTTCGGGATTCACGTGACGCTGGTCGAACCGGGGGTGTTTCGCACTGACTTCCTCGACAGCAGCTCCATGGCGTTCGGTGCGCTGTCGGTGCACGACTACGCAGCGTTTGTAGACAAGCTACAGGCCTCTTGCGCAGCCGGTAACCACCAACAGACGGGCAATCCGGCAAAACTGGCCGACGCGCTGATCGCCCTGGCCAACGCTCAAACCCCGCCGCTGCGCTACCTGGCCGGCAGCGATGCCTACAGCCAGGTCAACGCGAAGCTTGTGCGCATGCGCGACGAAATCGAACGCTGGCAGGCGCTGTCGGCTTCAACCGACGGGTTTTGAGTTCGGGCGGAACAGGCGGGGCTCGGGCCCCGCCTCCACCGCGTCAACCTGCAATGAAGTACCGGACCGACAACAGCCCCTCTTCGAACCGATACAACTCGATCGTGTCGATCCCCGCTTCACTGCCGATGATCGCGTTGCGGTGATGGCAGGCCGCTTCGTCACCCTTGATCACCACCAGTTTGACTTCTATGCGGATCCGCGGCTGTTGCTGCGTCCACATACCTTCAAGCACCTGCCAGGCGTCCCGTTCTGGCTGACCGACGTATTCGATGCTAAGGCCTCTGCTGGCGACCTGTCGGTAATGCGCGAAGAACCCTTGTTTGTCACCGTTGTTCCAGCACTCGACTTGCCCGTGCAGGAAATGCTCGATGGTCTTTTGATCGGGAATAGTCATGGATGAACCTCCAAAGATGATCAGGTCGAAGGCGAGCGGTAGAGCGGCGCAGACCCCAGGGTCAGCATCACCAGCGTCGCAATGACGGCACACCCCAGGCAGTATAAAAGTACCGGGCTGTAGTTGCCGAACAGGGTAAACAGGTGACCGAACAGGGCCGGGGCCAGGCCGGAAATGACCGTCACCAGCCCCAGATGCAAGCCAAAGATGCGTGCATAGTCACGAAGACCGAAATAGCGCGCGATCATGAACGCTGCGATATCGAACTCTGCCCCGGCACTGAAGCCGATGCAGATCGTGGCCAGGACCAATAGCCCGATGGCGTCGGGGCCGCTGAACATGAAGAGCAGACAACCCAGCGCGGGCACGCAGAGACTGGCCGCTGCGATCCTGTGCGGCGGAAAACGATCGAGCAAATACCCCACCAGCAACCGTCCGACGATGATCGAGATGCCAAAGCTGCTGAAGATCTGGCTGGCCGTCAGGCTTGGCACACCCTTGTCCTGAAGGTAGGGCACGATGGTCGTCACCATGCCGACAATCAGCGAAACGGAAAGAATCAGCGCCAGATTGCAGCCCCAGAACACACGCGTGCGTATCGCCGAAGCGAAGCTCATCCCCTCGACAACGGGTTCGGCTCCGCAGGTCCGCGCCGAGGTCAACAACGGCGCCGGAAACTTCAGCCACGCCACGGCCATCGGCAACGTCAGCAGCAACGGCATCGCCGCCAGCAGGATGAACGCCGAGCGCCAGCCTCCGTGTTGAATGGACCACGCCAACAGCGGCGGCATGACCATCGCTGCCACCCCTGAGCCGCTGAGAATGATCGCCAATGCAACCCCCCGATTGCGCTCGAACCAGAGGCTGACCAACTGGGTCCAGGTAATGGCGATGGTGCCGACGGCCAACAGAGGCATCAGAAAAAACGCCAGATACAGCCAGTAAACACTGCCGCCGAGCATCGTCAGCGACCCGTAACACAGCACCTGCAACACCAGTGAGACCAGCGCCACCGACCGCAAGCCATAGCGGGCGTAAAGGCCGCCCAATAATTGAGAGCCGATGGCGACACCGGCAAACAGAAACGTGATCGAGGTCTGCAACTCTCCTCGGCTCCAACCGAACGCATCCTGCAGCGGTATCACCAGCGTGCCGAAGCCGTAGAGCAAGGCAGCACTCATGCTGGTCAACACCCCCGCTAGCCCCAGCAGAACGACGCGCCAGCCCCGTTGGAACTCGCCCGTCGTGGCGCGACGGGTCAATGAATCCAGTAAAACGGTCATGATCGTGCTCCGGCGCCAGACCTCGATCGCTGCCTGACGCCTCGAAGGTTAATGGGCGTTTTTCAGTGAGGCATCGATTTTGGGAAGCGCCACCATGGTCGCCCCGCCGTCTACCAGCAATGAGGTACCGGTGATGTACGACGCCTCGCTGGAGGCCAGGAACATCACCGCCGATGCGATTTCTTCGGGCCTGCCGACCCGTGGCACCGGGAAGTTGGACGCCAGCGTGTCGGGCAGCTCGTGGCCGAGGGTTTCGTGCATATGATCGGTGCCGATCAAACCGGGCTCGACCACGTTGACCAGCACGTTCAGCGCGCCGAGTTCCACAGCCAGGCCGCGAGCGAAGGCGTTCATGAACGCCTTGGTCGAGCCATAAGGAATCAGACGCGGCGTATATTTACGATTGGCTTCACCCGAAGAGATGTAGATCAGGCGTCCTTTGTCGGCGGATCGGGACAGATACGGTGTCGCATCCTTGGCCAGCCAGAACAACGCCTGTACATTGCTGCGCACGATGTGATCGAAGGTCTCGTCAGCCATCTCGACGATCAGGCCGCTGCTGGTGTCCGCCGCGCAGTGCACGAGAATGTCCAGGGCGCCGAACGCGTCGACCCCGCCCTCGATCATGCCTTTGACTGCTGCGCGGTCAGCCACATCGCCACCGACCAGACACGCTGCGCCCCCTGCGGCCTCGATCAGCGCCACCGTTTCCTGCCCCCGGCTTTCAGTGCGTGCGCTGACCACCACCTTCGCGCCCTCACGTGCAAACGCCAGGGCGATAGCCCGTCCCATACCACGACCGGCGCCGGTCACCAGTACCACTTTGTCTTGGAATCTCATTGGCCAGACCTCTTTTTTATTGTTGTGCTGGATCCGCAATACAGCAGCCCTGCCCGCATCGGGCAGAAACGCGCCTCGGCAGGCTGAGCTGCTGGTGGCGAATATCAAATATCCGAACCCTTGACGTTACGCGACGGGCCGTTGCGACGGTCCGATTCGCCCCACCCCAGCCACCGATCAGGCTCACGGGTATCGCCCACGCGACGCCAGCGGCCTTCCTGTTGCGCTGTGACCGGGAAACCACCGACGAAATCGATCATCTCGCCTTTCGGATCCGGCAAGAATTCCCATTCTTCCTGGCCGTCCAGCACGATTCGCGCAGTGTCGACGAAGTAGCTGCCCTCCTTGTGCTTGACCAGCCCCTCGATGTCGTTGGTGACTCGGACCTCGCCTTTTTCGTTGGCAAAGATCGCGTAGCCCAGATGATCGTGGCCGACCATGAAGGAGCCTGTGTCCCAGGTTCCGTCCTTGTAGACCGTGACAAAGGTCCACCAGATGACGTGTTTGTTGTTGTTCACCACCAGGTCTTTCTTGAAATGGATTGCGCCGCCTTCGGCCATGTAGAACTGATCCAGCGCCATCGCACCCTTGACCGGTTTACCATCACAGACCCCGGCGATGTCCCAGACCTGGGACACGTAGAACGTCCCCCACTCCCCCCCCGGCAAGTACCACTGCAGCCCCGGCGCGAGCAGGCGTCCTTCGAGGTTGAACAGCCCGTCTTCGCGATAGGTGATGCGCTCGCTCGAGGCCGTGATTTCCCAGCCGTTGCCTGGCTCATCGGGCTGACTGCTCCAGCGCACGGTATCGCCGTCGAGGACTTGCACCGGCTTGGGTGTCAGGGCCTGCTTGGCGATGCGTGCCTGATCCATGCGCAGGTGTTTACCGTCGACCAGGGTGCTCATGAAAAAGAACTTGGTCGGATTCGGGGTGCCGCTCGGTGCCATGATCGAGCGCACGAAAGAGTAGATATTGCCCTCCTCGTCCCGTACAGATCCGAAGGGTGAGCTTTTGCTCAGCTGCAACCCGAAGAAACCGCGCTCCCCGGCCAAGGCCGGCCCAGTCACGTTGTGAGGCCCCACCAGTTGCTGGAAGCCGAAATCCCCGCGTTCAGGAATGGTCTTGAAGGTTTTCATGCTGTGTGATCCCTTTTTTTGTCGTTGAAAGGCAAATGGATGAATCGGCCGACTCAGTCCCAGATCACCGGCAGGCTTGATGCGCCACGCAACTGCGCGCCAGTGATGACCGGGCGCGGTTTTGAAGGGTCCAGGCGCACGTTGGGAAAGAGGTCGAGGATCGCGTTGATGGCGCAGTTGAGTTCGACCTTGGCGACGAATTGGCCGATGCACATGTGCGGGCCGAACCCGAACCCGAATGACGGCTTGGGTTTGCGCTCGATATCGAATGCATCCGGGTTTTCAAAGGCCTCTTCGTCGCGATTGGCCGACACCACCATGCATTGCACGAACGCACCCTTGGGAATCTTCACGCCGCCGATTTCCACATCCCTGGCAGCTTCGCGGACCTTGAAGGTCGCAACCGGCTCGTAACGCACGGTTTCGTCGATCAGCTTACCGATCAGCGAGCGGTCGTTGCGCACGCGGTCCACCAGGCCGTCGGTGGTCAACAGCAGCGTCAGCACCGAGCTGAAGGTACGTGAAGTGGTTTCGCCCGCAGCGGGCAGCAACGAGCGCACGAAGGTCGTGACCTCATGATCGTCAAGCTGACGCCCTTCGTGCTCGGCACGCAGCAAACGGCCAATCAGGTCATCGCCGTCGCTGCCATTGGCACGGCGCTGGATCACGACCTTGAGAATCTCGTCATAGAGGGATTTCACCGCAATGCCCGCCAGGCGCCGCGCTTCCGGCGCCTTGGCCGGATCGATCTGATTGCCTCCGACCATGGCCAGCGCCCAGGCGGCGTATTGGCGATAGGTCTGCGGATCATCCTCAGGAAAGCCCATCAGCGCGTACATTTCGCGGATCGGAAAATTGAGCCCGAAATCCATCAGGTCCGCGCGCTTGTCATCGATCATCGGGATCAGGAAATCTTCGCGGATCACCCGGTCGATCTTGCCTCGCCATTTGTTGACGGTTTCCGGCATGAACGCTGGCTGAAGCAATGCGCGCACCTTGCGGTGCTGTTCGCCGTCCATTGCCAGAATGATCAGACCATCGAAGAAGGCGCCAAGGCCTTCGGCGATGAAACCGCTGGTGAAGCTTGCGCCGTCCCGCAGCACGGCCATCACATCCTGATACTTGAACAGAGCGAACGTCGGGCGGGTGCCGGCCTGCATTCCGGCATTGGTGGGCACACCGAACCGGGCAATGAAGTCGCCTTCATGGACCGGTGAGTGTTGCCGCATTTGCCGACACAGCGCGTGAATGTCGAGGTCGGCGCCCTTGTACATATCCGAGACGGCCGAGTAAGCGGATTCGAGGTTCAGAACGGTACTTTCGCTGCTCATGCTTCACACCTTTTTCTTGTCTTTATTGTGGGGGCTGTCGAGTGAATGACGCGCTGTGCAGATGGTATCTACACAGCCGTTGGCAGCGTGTTCAATTCGTTGTACGCGCGGTAAAACGAAACGTCGCGGCGCCCGATATGCGCAGAGGGTTGCTTGTTACAGCCGACGGCGGCAGTGTGTCGTTCACCGTGGCAACGGCCTGCCGCGCAACAAAAACAACAGCAAGGAGACGATCGGTGAAAAGCTCCGAACAGCCCGAGATTGGTAAACTCAATACCCTCAAGCGGATTCTGGCGGCGGCTCGCCAGGCATTCTCGGACAAGGGCCTGGCAGGCGCGCGCATCGAAGACATCGCCCAGGATGCCGGCGTCACCAAACAACTGATCCACCACTATTACGGCACCAAGGAAGGGCTGTTCATCGCCGTGCTCGACGAAGCATCGGACAGCATCATGTCGGAGCTGCTGGGACTTGAGGTCGAAAGCCTGGCACCTGCACAGGCGCTACAGCGGCTGCTGCATCACTTTTTCGATCAATACGCGCAGGATCCACTCATGGGTTCGCTGGCGCTCGAAGGCATCCGTTACCACGACGCGCATCACACGCCGCGCAATCACTTTCTGGAACAGGCGCCCCGGCTGGTGAACAAGCTCGAAGGCATCCTCCAGCGAGGCGCTGAAAGTGGCGTCTTCAGACAAGGGCTCGATGCGCGCCTGTTCCTGGCCACTGCCGCGCTGATCACCACAGGCTGGTTCACCAATCGCTATTCCACCTCAGCCTTGACCGGCCTTGAAACGTATTCCGAACACGGCCTGCGCGTGTGGCGCAAGCACTGCGCCGACTTCGTGCTGGCGAGCATCGCGGCGCCCGGCCCATCGGGCGGCTGATCCGCGACTCACTTCAAGAAGCGTTTGACCCGCCCGGCGGCGATCTTCCCCGGCATGCCGGTGACACCGCCGCCAGGATGGATACCCGCGCCACCGAAGAACAAACCGGCGATCGGCAGCGTTTCGCCCCCCAAGCCAGCCGCGGGCCGCATGGTGCTGGAACGAAAGATCGAGGTGTCGATGTGCAAGACACAACCATTGTGCGCGTTCAGGCGTCTGGCCAACTCAGGGGCGGTTTCCACGCGGCGACCGATCTCCAGACTGGCTATTTCCGGAACGTACTGGCTGGCGAACTCGATGGTCTGGCGTACCGCCTGCTCACGAATGGCCTCCCAGCCTTCACGTGGATTGACCGGCATTGCCGGCGGGTACAGATAAACGATGTCCTGCCCTTCAGGGGTCTGTGATTCATCGATGGCACTGGGCGTGGCAATCCACATCCAGGGCAGCTTCGGGACTTCACCCCGTGCGGCGGACTCGAAGTTCTCGATCACCGCTTCGGCTGTTCCCACCAGCAATACCGGGCCGCGCAAGTTGAGCCCGTCAGCGCGGCGAGACTGATGCAAGGGCACGCTGATCTGCCCGCTCAGGGCGACGTCGACTTTCAGCGGCGAGCCGCCGTGAGCGTTGGCAGGCGCCATGGCAATACGCGTCAGCCATTTGCGCTCCAGTTCGCCCGCCGTCACCATGTCCAGCGCCACCTTGGGGTGACAACTGGCGACCACCGCGCGGGCCTTGATCACTTCGCCGTTTTGCAGACGCACGCCGCGGGCCTTGCCATTGCTGGAGATGATTTCTGCCACGGGTGCTTGCGTGCGGACCTCACCCCCCAGTTCCTTGAAGCGCGAAAGCATGGCGTTGGGGATCGTCTGCATGCCGCCGATGGGCCGACCGATGCCGAAACGATGAAGAAAGCCCAGCACGGCGAAGTACAAACCGCTGCCGTCGGCTTTTACCGGTCCCGCAGCGCCGGTCAGACAGGTCAGGGCAGAGATCGTCACAGGATGGACGAAGCGCTCGACGGCGGCCCCGTAGGCCGAACCGGTCGCCAGCGCGATGATGTCCGGCTTGATCGCTTTGTGTCTGCGTAGGGTGCGGAAGGCCCTGAACTTCACGCCGAGGTTCTTCTGCGCCGGGTCGACCCGCATCATCGGGTGCACCACGTCGAGCAAGGCGAAGATGACTTCGACGAACTTGACGTAGGCATCGGCGTCCTGCGGGGAGAATTTGCGGATCTCTTCAGCGGTCTTCTTCGGATCACGCCAGAACACCAGCGACGTGCCGTCCGGGTGCAGGTAGACATAAGCGGGTTTGAGCTCGACTTGATTGAAACCGTGGCGTTCCAGTTGCAACTCCGCGACCACCGAATGAGCACGCAGCGACAGCAGATCGGCAGCGCATGGATGCACCAGGTGATTGGGTGCCTCGGGGATCAGGTATCCGGATGACGCCATGCCACCGACTTTGTCCAGCGCTTCGAGGACCAGCACCGATTTGCCCTCGCCCGCCAGATAACAACCCGCCGAGAGGCCGTTATGGCCGCCGCCGACAATGACCACATCGTATTCGGACTTTTGCGCAGCAGTATTCATGTCAAATCCTTTTCAGCCAGATTCAGTGGCCCACACGCTGGCATCGCTCCGCAAACTACCGGCGCACAGGCATGAAGGCGAAAAATGAAACGGGGATTACATTCCCGTACGGCCCATTGTTTCGAACAGCGCGCGCATCGCCACCAGCGACGGAGTGTGACTGCTGAAGCCGCCGTCGGCGACCAGTGTGGTGCCGGTAATGAACGACGATTCGTCGGATGCCAGGTACGCCACCACGTCGGCGATCTGACGAGGCGTGCCGAGCTCGGGTGTCAGGTGGTTGTCGCGAATGATCGCCAGCAACTCAGGCGGCATCGAGCTGTGGGCGTTGTCTGCCGGTGCCAGGCCGATCTGCACAGCGTTGGCGCGAATACCCTGCTTGCCGTACTGCGCAGCGATACTGCGCGGCAGCATCATCAATGCGGCCTTGGAGCAGGCGTAGCCGGTAAGGGACATGTCGCCCTGCATCCCAAGTCCAGACGTGGCGAAGATCACTGAACCGGCCTTGCGCTCCAGCATCACGCTGATGGCGTACTTGCTGCACAGCACCGCGCCGCGCAGGTTGACCGCAATGGCGCGATCCCAGGCCTGCATGTCCAGGTTGCAGATATCGCGGTCGCGCTGGCGTTGATCGACGCCAAGCGCTGCGGCGTTGTTGTGCAGGATGTCGAGGCGCCCGAAACGTGCCTTGACCTGCGCGACCATGTCCTTGACCTGCTCCTCGGATGAAACATCGCAGGCGATGGCCAGCGATTGCGCCCCTGACTCAGCCACCGAGCGGGCCACCTGCTCGGCGGCATCGTGGTCGATGTCCACGATGACCACATGCGCGCCGTGGCTGGCCAACACCCGCGCGCATTCTGCACCCAGTCCGTTTGCGCCGCCGGTAACGATAGCGACCCGTTCTGCAAGTCTTGCTGTGCTCATGATGTTCTTTCCTGTCATTGATCAGCGCTTCATTCGCCGGTAAAACGTGGCTCGCGACGCTCGGCGAACGCGAGTGCCGCTTCCCTGGCATCCTTGCTCGGCGCGAGTAACGCGAACAGATCCAGCTCCAGATCCAGCCCCTGCTTGAGGTCCAGTTCCAGCGCGGCCCGCGCAGCGCGTTTGACCGAAGCCGATGCAGCCGGTGGCTTGGCGGCAATGCGCTGGGCGAAGGCCAGAACTTCTTCGCGCAATGTCGCGCGATCACTGGCAAGCCGGCTGACCAGGCCGATGTCACGCGCCTCCTGAGCGTTCATGCGGTCCCCGGTAAGCAACATGTCCAGCGCCCGGCCCGGCGCCACGACGCGAGAAAGACGCTGCGTGCCTCCGCCGCCCGGTATCAGCCCCAGCCCGGTCTCGGGCAAGGCGAATATTGCATCGGGTGCCGCGAAACGGATGTCGCAGGCCAATGCCAACTCCAGCCCGCCACCCATGCAATAGCCATGTATCGCGGCAATGACCGGTTTGTCGATGGTGTCCAGGCTGCCGATCCAGCGCGCGTTTTCCAGCCGTTGACGCACTTGCAGGGCCGTTTCCTCACCGCGCTTTTCCTTGATATCGGCGCCGGCGCAAAAACCGCGCTCGCCCTCCCCGCGAATCACAATGACGCGGACCTGCGGGTCGGCTTCAAGCAGACGCAAGCCTTGCGGGGCACCCTGACGAATCTGATCGTTGATCGCGTTGATCTGTCCGGGCCGCGTCAGGACCAGCCAACCGACCGCGCCCTCCCGTTCAATCGTGACCGACTCATTAATGAGGGTTTTGAGTTCCTGCTGTACAGGCTCGGCACTCATCTCAGCACTCCTCGAACTCGAACAGCTGGCCGTCCAGCTCCTTGGGATCGATCCGGATCAGCGGCTTGCCACCCACAGCTTCGCTGGATTCGATCCACTTGAATGCCGTCCCCCTGGCCCGCAGGTCATCTGCCTTGGCTTGCAGGCCATTGACGCCGATACGGATGTAATAGGGTCCGGGGCCCCAACTGTTGAGGTAGAGCCCGGCATCACTGTCCCAACGGGTCGCTTCAATGATGTCCAGAGTCGCGCTGTTGGCCAGGGTGAAACCCATGCGCGCGCGGCGATAGCCTTCGTCATGCAATGTCTGTATCGGCCCGCTGGGCTCCCAATCCAGATTGGCCGAGCAGCGGCGCAGGGTGTCATCCAGATCGCGCACCAGATAACCGCGCGCGGTGACGCGCACCATGTCACCGGGTTTAAGGTCACGAGGCTGCACGGGCGGCTCGGCGAAGGTCTCGGGCGGCATCTGCAGGGGTTCCATGGGCATGATTTCGATGCACAAACCCCCGTCCACCGACGGCTCGTAATAGGGCTTTTCGGGGGTCACCCCCAGCCACAGCCGATCGAATGGCATCTCGTCGGTACGCTGCGCCATGCGGAATGGCAAACGCCGGCGCATGAGCTTTTCCACCAGCGCGTTGAACTTGGCACCCTGGATCGCCAGGACGATGGAGTGGGTGATCATCGGCCGATGCCGACCCTGGTATTGCTTGAGGCTTTCCAGGAAATCATGGAACAGCGGATCGCCAGGATTGGGCTTGTCCAGGTGCCATTGCGGTTCGACACGGGTCGGCGATACCGCCAGCGACTTGTGAACCCGCAGGAAGTGCGCGATGTAAGGATGGTTATCGAACGCCTGACGCCAGCGCTCGTGTTTATGGATACCCAGTTTGTCGACCAGTTTCTCGGTCATGGCATCCGGGTCCGGCACCATCATGTCGGCACTCATCAACAACTCGAACATACCCTTTCCCCTTGTGCTGTTTCGCTTTTCCCGCTGGTCTGGCAGCGGTTGTCTTTATGGATTGGCTGCTACCAGCCGTGTCGTGGCAACGGCGTGTCAATGGGCGACGACGGCGGCCGAATGTGTTCTGGGACGATCCGTGGGCGTAGCCGACTCCGTGGCATCGAGCGTGCTGGCCTGCTGGTGTTCGCTGTCGCTGCCAAGCTTCGGATTGAGCAGGTAATGGGACAGCGCCGGAATCAGGACCAACGCACCGAGCATGTTCCACAAGAACATGAAGGTCAGGAGGATCCCCATGTCAGCCTGGAACTTGATCGGTGACCAGGCCCACGTGATGACGCCAGCGGCCATGGTCAGGCCGATCAAGGCGACCACGCGCCCGGTGAAATCCAGCGAACGGCGATAGGCCGTGGCGAGCGAGCCGCCGCGCTGCTGTACGGCCAGTTGCACACTCAACAGATACAGCGCGTAATCGACGCCAACCCCTACCCCGACGGCGATCACCGGCAGTGTCGCGACCTTCAGGCCAATGCCCAGCCAGACCATCAAGGCCTTGCAGATGATCGTGGTCATGACCAGCGGAATAAGCGCCACGAGCGTCGCGCGCCAGCTGCGGAAAGTCAGCAGGCACAGCAGCGCGGTGGCGCCATACACCGCGAAATACATGGTAACGATGCCTTTTTCGACCTCGATGTTGGTCGCCGCTTCGATCCCCGCGTTGCCTGCCGCCAGAAGAAACTGCGGCTGATCCGCAGCGCCGGACGCTTTGCTCTGATCGGCGAAATCCTGGGCCACGGTGAGCACACGGTTGAGGGTGTCGGCCTTGTGATCGGTGAGATAGGCGATCAGTGGCGTGACAGAACATTTCTGGTTGGTTATGCCCGGTTGGGAGATCATCGCGGCGTCGACCGAGGCATTGGTAATGGCCTGGTCACGGCTGATCGTCAGCCACTTGCCGCTGCCTTCCGCCATGCCCGAGGTAATGAATCGCACCGACTCGGGCAACGAACTGGTGGTTTGCACACCCGTGGTCTGGCGCAGACGCCATGCCAGGCGGTCCATGGCCTGCAAGGCCGGGTAAAGGCGGCAACTGTCCTCGGGGGTGGTCATGATCACCACGAACTGGTCATTGGAGAGCCCGTAGTTTTTCGAGATGAACGCACTGTCCTGGTTGTAGCGTGAATCCGGACGCAGTTCCGGCGCGCCGGGATCGAGGTCACCGACTTTCAGGTGCATCATTACCGCGCTGCCACCGGCAGTCACCAGCAGGGATACGACAATCACCAGGGTTGCCCAGCGCCGTTCGGTGAAGCGGTCGAGCCCGCGCCAGATCTTGCCCAGAATGCCTTTGTTCGCCTCCCCGGCGCGGTCCTTTTCGATCGCGATGCGCGCCGCTCGCTGACTGACGCCCAGATAAGACAACGCCACGGGAATCAGCAGCAGCTTGGTGAAGATCAATACCGCGACACCGATGCTGGTGGTCAGCGCCAGATCACGAATGACTGGAATATCGATGATGACCAGCACCGCAAAGCCGACAATGTTAGTCAGCAACGCCGTCAGGCCGGTCAGGAACAGGCGGCGGAAGGTATACCGCGCCGCAATGTACTTGTGCGTGCCGCGACCGATGTCCTGCAGGATGCCGTTCATCTTCTGCGTGCCGTGGGACAGGCCGATGGCAAAGATCAGGAAGGGCACCAGAATCGAATACGGGTCGAGCGAATAGCCCAACAACTCCATCAGGCCCAGCAGCCAGACCACTCCGGCAACCGCAACCCCCACCAGCAGCAGCGTACTGCGCAGGCAGCGGGTATAGAGATAGACGAACACTGCCGCGATGACCACCGATACACCGAAGAACATCATCACGGCATACAGGCCGTCGATGAGGTCACCGACCAGCTTGCTGAATCCGACGATGTGAATACCGACCTTGTCGCTTTCCAACGAGCGAATCTGGCTCTCCAGCTGCTTGGAGAAATCCCCGTAATTCAAAGGCTGCCCGGTCTGTGGATTGGTTTCCAGCAATGGCGCGACGATCATGCTCGACTGGCTGTTGTTGGCCACCAGGTTGCCGATGATGTTGGCCCGGGCAATGTTCTGTCGCAGCTTGTCAATGGACGCCGCGCTGCCGTTGTAATCGGCAGGCATCACGGCACCGCCCTCGATACCTTCCTCGGTGACTTCCTTCCAGCGCACGATGGGCATCCACAACGACTTCATCCACGAACGGTCGACGCCGGGGATCAGGTACAGCGTGTCGTTGACCTTCTGCAGTGCCTGCAGGTATTCGGGATCGTAGATATCGCCGGTCTTGTTCTCGACCACGATGCGAATGGTGTTGCCCAGCCCGGGCAGTTCGCTTTTGTAGGCCAGGTAATTCTTGATATAGGGGCTGGCGCTGGGAATCATTTTCTCGAAACTGGCGTTGACCTGAAGACGGGTGGCGAAGAACCCGAGAATCAGCGTCGCCAGCAAACAGGCGATGATCACCGGAATACGGTTGTTGAAGATGATGCGCTCCAGCCGCCCACCGGACTTCATGTCGAAGTCCTTGAGCTCTGCGATCACCGGCATTCCGCTGTTGTATTTTTGCTCTACCATCGCTGCGTTCCCGTTGAAGATGCTTGCCAGCCAGACAGCTGTCGTTGCCGTTGCAATGCGTTGCCAAACTCACTGGGCAGTGGCGATATCCACGACCTTGGCGCCTGTAAATCGCGATACCAGCAGTTGTCCCGGTTTGCCGGTCCCGCTGGCGCCATAAACCTCGCCGCCCCCGACCCCACGCAACGTGCTGACCTTGAGTGTTTCGGGATCGAGGGTCACCAGCTCACCGCCCTGCCCGACCAGCAGCCATTGCTTACCTTGATCGACGACGCTCATCAGACTTGAGCCGATGCCGGTCTCGATCTTCTGCCACTGCTGCCCATCGTCGCGGCTGGCGTACAGGTTGCCCCGCAGACCATGAGCCAAAAGTAGATCGTCGAAGGCCGTCACGCCGAACAGGGTTCCGGCGTATGGCAATTCCAGGTGCGTGAAACGCTCGCCGGAGACGTCCTGCCTGAGCAGCAGTCCTTGTTCGCCGCTGATGTAAAACACGCCGTCGCGCTGCGCCAGGCCATACAGGTGCATGCGTCGGTCGTTGTCGCTGCGCTCGACCCACGGCTGCCAGTGAGCGCCGTTGTCACTGCTATGCAGCAACATCCCGAACGCGCCCACGACGAAACCGTTGCCGTGTGCATCGAACAGCACATCCAGAAAGGGCGCGGCGAGTACCCCCGGCGTGGCGGTGGTGCTGGTGGCAGTGGCGGTTTCGTTGACGATCCGGGCCGCATCCTCGTCGCCCTTGTCGGCCAGCGGTTGATAGTAGTCAGCCAGCAACTTGATCAGGCTGCGGCCGTCAAGCTGCACCTTCCAGCTCTGGCCCGCGTCGCTGCTGTGCATGACCAGCGAATCATGGCCGACGATCCAGCCATTGCGATCATCGATGAAACGCACCTGGACCAGATCGCTGGAAACAGGACTCGACACTTGTTGCCAGGTCTGGCCGCCATCCGAGGAGCGCTGTATGACGCCATGGGGACCGACTGCGATCAATACGTCGCCCGCCCGCGCCACCGAGAGCGTGGGTACCGGTAAACGCTCGTCTACCGATTGCGCCGGCGTGTCCAGCATGTCGCCGCCATCGCTCGTCTGTGCCGCTCGAACGGGCTGCATTGCGGCTGTCAGGCAGACAGTCAGCAGGCAGGTGCGCGCAGCGATGAGCCACGGCCGCGATGTTTTTTTCTCGGCCGGTACTGCGTGGCAAACGGTATGAGGTTCAGGCCTGATCATTATTTTTATCCTCATCCGGACGACCTGGACTGGTCGCCCGATGGCATTGCTCTACGGTTGGCTCGCCGGTTCGGGAGTGTGCAACGTGCCCGATCCGACCTTCGTGCCAACCGTTCCCACCTCAGCGCTGCGTGACGCGAGCAACCACGGCTTCCATGTTCATGTCGCGTTCAGCCAGCGGCTTTTCGACGAACTTGTACCCACCCTTCAAGCCGTCGTTGAGCAATGCGTACATGCCCTTGTTGAAGTCGTAGACGACGTTCTTGACGTTGTAGGGAATGGTCTTGTCGTACAGCTGCACGCCGCTGAGGAAGATCGAGCGATACAGCGCACCGCTCTTGTCCCAGGCGTCATACAGGCCCACGCCGTAGGTGTCTTCATCAAGGTAATAGGTACGCTTGCCATACACATGGCGCATGCCCGGCTTGAGCGTCGCTTCGACGACCCACACCCGGTGCAGCTCCCAGCGTTCGTTTTCCGGATTGGCGAAGTGCGGCTTGAACTGATCGTCCTGTTTTGCCGTGAAGTAGAACTTGTAGGCGTTGTACGGGATGTACATTTCCTTGCGACCGATCAGCTTGTAATCGAAGCGGTCCTGGCTGCCGGAAAACATCTGCAGTTCATCGAACAGCGTCACCCCGCCCTGGCTGGCCACCGGCGTGTCGAAGTTGAATTCGGGCGCCAGTTTCACCCGGCGCTGGCCCGGCGAGTAGCTGTACGAACGGCGTGCCTTGGCCAGCGGGTCGAGATAATCGTTGAGCATCACCACTTCGCCCGAACGCCGTGCCGGGTAGTCATTTCGCGAGAAGACCCGGGCGTAAAGATTCATATCGCGATCTAGCTGGCTGACCTGGTAGTACGGGGTTTCTTCGAAAGTGGCCTGTTCGGCGGTCTTGGTAATCGCGCCATTGGCGTCGACCACCCAGCTGTTGGAAGACGATGTGGTCGAGTAACCGGTGCCGATCTTGTAGCGCAGCTGCTGGTTCCACATGACCTCGTTGCCGGTCTTGGGGATCGGGAATGGCAGGCCGCCCCGGCATGCGGTATCGACTGCCAGGCCGTCCTTTTGAGTCTTGCAGCTGGTGGCATTGCGCGCGGTGGCATCGAGCACCGCCTTGGGGTATGCCGTGGTGCGATGGGACGGGTAGATGTCAAGGTAGTAGTCGGGGTATTTCTTCAGCAGGGTTTTCTGCCCTTCGCTGAGTTTGTCAGCATATTTGTCGACGTTTTTCGAATCGATTCGAAACAGAGGCTTTTCATCCTTGAACGGATCTACCCAGAAACCGCTGTCGGGTTTGAAACCGGCCGGGGGGGTCGTCAGCCCGCCAGTATAAGCCGGTATGCTGCCGTCGGCGTTGCCCGCCAGGATGGCGCCGAACGGCGTCAGCGTCTTCCCGAGCTCCGCTGCCTCGTTGGCTGGCACCGCAGCCAGGCTGCACGTGGCAAATCCCGTTAGCATGAGGGATAAGGCAAGTTGTCTTTTCATACACACTTACTCCGATTCTTATTGGACTTGTCAGAATGAGGTCTTGAACGTGAAGGCGAGCCAGCCACGATCGGTGCCCCCCACGGCACCGTTACCGCCGATAGTGTTATTGGCCAGGTTCTTGGAGCGCGCGTCGGTATCGGCATAACGCAAGCCAAATTCATACAGCTGCGCATAAGTGAACTTGACGCCGAGCGAGTACGAGAGCGCGCCTTCGTTACCACCGCCTGCGGTCGCAGCGTTGCCGTGCAGCCCGTAGTTGACGGTTAGCGGAACCTCCAGGTCCCACGAGGGAAAAATAGAGAGGTATTGAGGCGTGTAGTTGACGGCCGCGGCGTAGTAATTCTTCGACGAGCAACCATCGGACTCACTGCCAGATCCTGCGATGCCAGGCGTCCGCGCGTTGGTACACGCTGCGGTGCCGACACCTTTGTACAGCTCATCGTGCTCGGTCACGCGCAGCAGGTGGCTATAGGCGAATTCACCTACCAGCGTGGCGTTTTCGGCGATGAAGTTACGCGGCACACCGTAGACGGCGTTGGCAATGAAATGCAGCGTGTCGCCACGCGGGCCTTCGTTGTCGACAGTGCTCACACCAGTGGCATTGAGCGCACCATTCATCCGATACGACAGCTCACTGCCGACCGCTACGGTCTCGATCACCCGGGAGAAACTCAGGCCCGCCAGTTTCACGCCCCGTGGATAAACCACGCGATACAGGCCCGAGGTTGCCTTGACCTGAGGAGCCAGCCACGGCTGATAGTCGTCGAACTCGCGATAATAGGCGCCGAAGGTGGACTCCAGTTCTTCGACGTTGAGCTTGGCCATCACGCCCCAGTTACGTCCATCACGGCCGAAGCGCGAGTTTTGACGCTGAAGCACCGAGCCATTGGCGGCTAGAGGCAGGCGATCCGGACCTTCGAACAGCGGGTCCGCGCCGCCGAAATAGGTGCCGCCGTAGGGAATACGGGTAGGTTCCCACTCATAGAAGTACTGGCCGGCCACCGACAGGCTGTCGGTAACCTGAGCCTTGGCCGAAACCTGCCCGACCGGCAGGAACACTTCCTTGGTTTCGATACCCGGGCTGGTGGCGGCCTTCACGCCGTCGCTCGGGGCCTGGGAGTAGGAAACCGCATGGGCGCCGAACAGCAAGCCTTCGCCCCAGTAGTTGGTGTGCCGCCCGGCCTTCACGTTGACGGGCGTGTCGCCGATGGTGAAGTTGCGCCAAAGGAACGCGTCGAGGATCTCACCGGATGGGCCGCGCACGTAGCGCTTCACTTCGCCACTGTAATGATCGTTCTGATAGCTGGTGGCATAACCGGCGGCATGACTCTTCACGTTATCGTCGTGATACGCCTGGTCATACCATCCAGCGGCACTCAGGCGCGCGCCCCAGTCGTTGAGGTAGGAGAAGTCGATTTCGGTTAACACATCCAGGCGATTTGTCACAACATCGCCCCGATCGAACTTGCCGTCGGACTCGTCGTAATTGGGGGTGTTCATGATGCGGCTGTTCTGCCCATCGGTACGCATACCCAGGTTGTACCGCACCGTATTGTCCCAGCGCAGGCGGTAGTCAGGGTTCGGCAGGTCAAAGGAAGCGGCCAACGCAGACTGCCCGCATCCCAGCACCAACAGCGTGATAGCACCGTGGGTCAGCGCGCTGCGACCCAGGTTGGTCATCTCTTTCATACAAACTACCTTTTATTTTTATTTTCAGTCGTTTATGTGCGTCCAGGCCATGCTGCTTCGCGCTCTGCTCCGAGGAGCAGGTCGATTTTTCACCTCAGACCGGACGATGGGCTCAGGAGGTTTGCATCACCTCTATACCGCTACCTCGTCAGCTGAATCTCAAGGTAATTGATCTTTCCTCGTAATTCCACATAAAGATTCACATTCTCTATACAGAATATCAAGATCCGTTCAGCTTACCCCTGCCCTACCTTGCGCAGCACGATCTCAGGCGCAATACTGCACACAATATTTATTAATGTTCAATTAAAGTTTTCCCATCGATGTATACGGGCATTTCCACTACTGGCGCCCATGAATGCTTCAGCGGGGCAGCCTCTAGACCGGGCTCGCAAAGCGAATGCGACATATCCCAACAAAAAGAGAGAAATTGATGAATATCGACCTCAGCGCCAAGCGCGTCATCGTCACAGGGGGTTCACGGGGCATAGGCCTGGCGATTGCCAGGGCTTTCGCCGCAGAAGGCGCGCGCGTTGCGATCTGTGCGCGTAGTGAGCAAGCGGTCCGCGAAGCTGGCGAGGCATTGACAGCGCGGGCGCAGGCGGTCATCGCCAGGGCCGTGGATGTCACCGATACGGCGGCCGTGCAGGCATTCGTATCCGAAGTGGTGCAGGCCTGGGGCGGCGTTGACGTGTTGGTCAATAACGCGGGTCAGGGGCGCGGCGGAAATCTGGACACGCTCACGCCCGAGGCCATTCTGGAACACGCCAATGTGCTGCAGATGGGGCACTTTCGCTTCGTGCAGGCGGTGGTACCGCACATGCGTGAACAACGCTGGGGGCGGATCATCGAAATCAATGCACTGGCGGGGTCGATCCCGACGCCCGACGGCATTCCGTCGGTGATCAACCGTGCATCGTGCATCGCACTGTCCAAGACCCTGGGCATGTCGCTGCCCAAGGACAACATCCTGGTGAACAGCCTGAACATGGGATGGATCGATACGGGTCAGTGGGACCGCCATTACCGGGAAATGGGGCCAGGCGTAAGCCGTGAAGAGTTCGATGCCATGGTGATGAAAGTCGTACCCCTGGGTCGCTACGGCAAACCCGAGGATGTGGCAGGCATGGCACTGTTTCTGGCCAGTGAATATGCAAGCTTCATCAGTGCAGCTTCCATCGACATCGCCGGCGGCATGGGCGGACAAATCGCCTATTTCCCCCAGCTCAAGCGCGATTTTGCGGCGATGGTCAAGGCGCGCAACGACCAGGGCCGATAGCGGGATGGAAAGCGGGCCGCCTGCCGCGGAGGCCCGCTAAATGCCTGCTAAATGCCTGCCAACTCAGATCACAGGCGCAGCCACACTCAGTTTCAGCAACTGGATCGCATTACCACTGCGAATGCGCTCGCGCTCGTCCTGGCTCAGGCCGAGGCCTTCGGTCAAGTCACCGTGATCGTATGCGCCTCCAAAGTTGGTGCCATAGAGCAGCCGGTCGCTGCCCACCACTTCCGCGACACCACGACGCAGAGCCGGCGCGTGGACATCCAGGTCGAAGTAGAAGTTGTCCATGTACTCCATCAAGGGTCGCTTGTTCCGCGAGTCCGGTGCCATGGCCCGATTGAGTTCGCTCAGTCGCCCCAGTTGGAACACCGCCATACCGCCTGCGTGGGTGATATAGGTTTTCAGATTGGGGAAGACATCCAGCGCTCCGCCGTTGATCAGGTACCAGAAAAACAGGGTCTCATCGACGCAGTCGCCAACGATCGAACTGGTTTCGAACCTGTCCTCGGTGTGCCGCTCGCCCAGCCAGATCGACTGGTTATAGCCGTGCACCATGATCGGCACATCCAGCTGCGACAGCTTTTCCCAGACCGGAAACAGTTTTTCATCATGGGCTTGCAACCCATTGAAATTCGCCCCGCCGACACAGACACCCTTGGCACCCAGCACCCTGACCGCCCGATCGATCTCCCGGGCAGCCGCTTCGGGTTCTGCCAGGTTGGCGTGGCACCAGAAATCGAAATGATCCGGATCGGCGCGGCAGAACGCAGCCATTTCGTCATTGCAGGTTTTCGCGTATTCAGTGCCGAACTCTCCTGCCCAGTACATGAATGCATGGGACGGCGTGGACAGTACGAGCTTGTCGACGCCGCGCTCGGCCATGAGCGCGCGCCTGCTGGCATGGGTCATCCGGCCGAGCAGATTGGCCTCGGCTTCTTCGTGCGTAGCAGCCTTGGTCGGCTGCTTGGTACCGAGTGAAAAATGCCCCACCGTCAGGCCCTGGGTTTTCATGAACGGCCCCCAGAATTCGTGTTGGTTGAGCATTCCCTTGGTCAGCAAATGGGCATGGACATCGATCAGCATGGTGCTCTCCTTGTTGTTGTAGTGATGCAGCGTCACGGTAAATACCTGGCATTGGAGCGTCAGGCGCTGACGGAACCGCGAGTTGGCGGGTCAGCCGGCACAGGCGGTGATCAGGAACTGCCGGAATGCCTGGGCAGGCTCGCTCAGGTGTTTGCGCGGGTGCCAGAGCAGCCCGAGTTCCATGGGCGGAATCGCGTCAGCCAATGGACGGATGTCGATTTTCTTGCCCTCCAGCGACCAGGCCCGATAGAGCATGTCGGAGAGGATGGTCACCCCGAACCCGTGAGCCACCAAGCCGCGCAGCGCTTCCATCGATGAGGTACGAAACGCTACTCGCGGGGTCAGCGCCTTCTCCTGCCAATAGCGCGCCGTGGACACATCGCCCTCGTCCACCGTGGCGAGGATGTAGGCATGCTCCGCGACATCAGCCAGACACAGGCTGGCCGCGCTTGCCAATGGGTGCTGACTCGATAGCCAGAGGCGCCTGGGTGAACGAATCAACACGCGGTGTTCAAAAAGATGCAGATTTTGCGTATTCGAGACGATGGCCAACCCCAGATCCAGACTGCCCTGCGCGACCGCGCTCTCGATGCTCACCCGGTCAAGGTCCAGCAGGTCAATCTCGATCTGCGGATAGCTGCGCTTGAATCTTGCCAACAGCGAGGGCAGGAAATACCCAAGCACAGTGTACGAAGCCCCGACCCGCACGCTTCCGCTGATGGCGTGACTGAGAAACAGCGGTTCGCTCAAGGCATCCTGAAGCGTCTCGAGAACATGCCGCGCGTGCTGCACGAACTTATGCCCTTCGGCGGTCAGCGCGACACCGTGAGGCAAGCGATCAAACAGACTGACGCCCAGCACTTCCTCCAACTGCAGCACCGCCGCGGTCACCGCCGACTGAGAGACATGCACTCTCAGAGCCGCCTGGGAAAATTGACCCTCGTCGGCTGCGGCCACGAAATAGCGCAGCTGACGCAGGGAGATGTCGCGGGTTCGCGCCATCGATCAGCCGCGGATACGCGCAGTGATCTTGGCGTGCGGACCTTTGAGCTGGTCGGCCCAGGCTTGCCCGGCTTGCTCAAGGGTGTAATCGGCGTAATCGACGTGAATCTGCTGCTCGCGCGCGGTGCGCAACAAGCGCTCCCATATCTGCCGACGATCAGCCGGCGGACGTTGGCCGGTGCCGATGCATGACAGGTTGCGAAACAGCAGATCAGCGATATCCAGTTCGATCTTGCGTCCAGCGCCGGTGCCGATCGTCATGATCCGCGCGCCGCGATGGGTGGCTTTGAGCGAGGACAACAGTGGCTGACCGCAGACCAGATCGAGAACCACATCGAACCCGCCATCAGCGGCCTCTTTCAGGGCCGCGCTGTCATCGTCGCCGCCCAGGCGCACGACTTCATCGGCAAAGCCTCGGGCTTTCAGACTCGCCAGCGCCTCCGCCGACCGGGCGGCGCCCACGACGCGCCCGGCGCCCAGCGAACGCGCCAATTGCAAGGCGATCAAGCCCAGGGTTCCGGTCGCGCCCAGAATCAGCACTTTTTCGCCCTTTTGAATGTTGGCCAGCTCCAGTGGCACTACCGCGCCGGTTGCGGCGATACCCATGCTGATCGCAGTCCTGTCATCCACATCGTCCGGCACATCCCAGACCTCTTCGGCCGGCACCAGCGTGCGCTCGGCCCAGGCACCGAACGGCTGCACCGAGCGCTCTCCGAAATACACGCGTTTGCCGTCCGCCGTACGCCCGACTCCTTCGCCTCGTATGACGCAGGGGTAACTGACGCCCAATCGATAGGCCCCAAGCACATCCCAACCACCCAGGCCGGCGGTGTCCAGATCGATCAACACACAACCGTCCTGCGGCTGCGGCTCAGGAAAGTCCTCGACGACAGGTGGGGCATTGCGTTCGTGAATGACAGCAGCACGCATGGATCGGACTCCTTTTATTGTTGTAGTCAGCAATCGATTCGAGCGCAATAGTAGAACAGATTTCTAGATTGTGTCTCATATTTTAATGCGCTACGTTAGGCTCGTTGCTTGAGGTATCCGTTTTTCAAATAGCACTGGCGCAATTTTGTGATTTTACGATTCACCCCTCCATCGCCAGACTCTTCGCCATAACAGCTGTGCCCTTGAAGGCACACGTATAACAAGACCGGAGAACGCCATGTCCGCAGCACCGTCCCTGGAAGACAAATATGTTCAGCTCACCGGCAAGGTTCTGCTTACCGGCGTACAGGCGCTGGTGCGTCTGCCGTTGATGCAGCGTCAGCGTGACCTTGCCAACGGCCTGAACACTGCCGGGTTCATTTCCGGCTATCGCGGCTCACCACTGGGCGGATTCGATCAGGCGCTGTGGAAGGCTCGCGATCACCTCAAGGCCCACCACACCGTGTTCAATCCGGGGGTCAACGAAGACCTCGCGGCGACCTCGGTGTGGGGCACCCAGCAGGTCAGCATCTTCGAAGGCGCAACCTACGATGGTGTATTCGGCATGTGGTACGGCAAAGGCCCCGGCGTCGATCGTTGCGGCGATGTATTCCGTCACGCCAATGCTGCCGGCACCTCCAGATTTGGCGGCGTGCTGGCGGTGGCCGGAGACGACCACGGCGCGCGCAGTTCGTCACTGCCCCATCAGACCGAACATATTTTCAAGGCGGTCATGATGCCGGTGCTGGCGCCTTCAGGCGTTCAGGAGTATCTCGATTACGGACTGCATGGCTGGGCCATGTCGCGTTATTCCGGATGCTGGGTGGCTCTCAAGGCGGTGGCCGATACCGTGGAAAGCGCCGCCATCGTCGACCTTGATCCGGAGCGCGTACAACCGATCATTCCGGACATTCCGCTGCCCGAAGGCGGCCTCAACATCCGCTGGCCAGACCCGCCACTGGCCCAGGAAAAGCGCCTGCTGGAGCACAAGCTATATGCGGCGCTGGCCTATGCGCGCGCAAACCGGCTCGATCGGGTCGTGATGGACGCCGCGAAACCTCGCATCGGCATCATCACCTCTGGCAAGTCGTACCTGGATGTGTGTCAGGCGCTGAAAATGCTGGGCATCGACGAAGAACTTGCCCAGCAGATCGGACTGCGGGTCTACAAGGTGGGGATGATCTGGCCGCTGGATGCCGAAGGTGTCCGGCAGTTCGCTCAAGGGCTTGAAGAAATCATCGTGGTCGAAGAGAAACGCCACCTGCTGGAATACCAGCTCAAGGAAGAACTGTACAACTGGCGCGAGGACGTTCGGCCGCGCATCGTCGGCAAGTTCGATGACAAGGGCGAATGGAGCCTGCCGCACACCGGCTGGCTGCTCCCCGCTGTGGGTGAGCTGACGCCCTCGCAGATCGCCCGCGCGCTGGCTCGGCGTATATTGCGCGTGCATCCAAGTGGTCCGTTGCAGGTGAGTCTGGCCGTGCTCGACGCGCAACTGGCCAACTGCAGTGCGCCCGCCAACCTCATGGAGCGCGTCCCCCATTACTGCTCGGGTTGTCCGCACAACACTTCAACCAAGGTCCCCGAAGGCAGCCGCGCCCTGGCCGGAATCGGCTGCCATTACATGGCCGCGTGGATCTACCCGCAAACCCAGACATTCAGCCAGATGGGCGGCGAAGGCGCGGCATGGATTGGTCAGGCGCCGTTCACCCGTACGCGTCATGTGTTCGCCAATCTGGGCGATGGCACTTACTTTCATTCTGGGCTGTTGGCGATTCGTGCGGCAGTCGCGGCACAGGTGCCCATCACCTACAAGATTCTCTACAACGATGCTGTGGCCATGACCGGCGGCCAGCCTGTCGACGGCACCCTGAGCGTGTCCCGGATCAGCCGTCAACTGGCCGCCGAGGGGGTGCAGCGCATCGTCGTGGTCACCGACGAGCCTGAACGCTATGAAAACGTCACCGATCTGGCGCCGGATGTGCCGGTCTATCATCGCGACCGAATGGACGAGATCCAGCAGCAACTCAGGGAATACCCGCTCGTTTCCGTGCTGATTTACGATCAGACCTGTGCTGCCGAAAAACGTCGTCGTCGCAAGCGTGGCAAGTTCCCTGATCCTGCGCGTCGGGTGCTTATCAATGAGTCCGTGTGCGAGGGATGCGGCGACTGCAGCAGCCAGTCCAACTGCATGTCGGTGGTGCCGGTTGAAACCGAATTCGGTCGCAAGCGGGAAATAGACCAGTCGTCTTGTAACAAGGACTTCTCATGCCTGTCGGGGTTTTGCCCAAGCTTTGTCACGGTGGAAGGTGGAAAACCGCGCAAGCCCAAAGCGCTGGCCCACACCGCCGAAGAGCACTGGGACCTGCCCGAGCCGGCTTTACAGGCGCTCGATCAGCCCTACAGCATTCTGGTAACCGGTGTTGGTGGCACCGGCGTGGTAACCATCGGCGCTTTGCTGGGCATGGCTGCTTTTATCGAAGGCAAGGGTGTACTGAATCTGGACATGGCCGGCATGGCGCAAAAAGGCGGCGCGGTGTGGTCGCACATCCGTATCGCCCAACGCCAGGAACAACTGTATGCGCCGCGCATTGCCGAGGGCGAAGCGGATTTGCTGCTCGGTTGCGACCTGGTGGTCAGTGCCAACGCCGAAACGCTGGTCAAGCTGCGTCAAGGCGTGACTCACGCGGTGGTCAACTCCGAGCAAAGCGTTACCAGCGCATTTGTCCGCAGCTTTGCCAGACAGGCGGAAACCGGCGACCTGCTCAACCATCCCGATCCTGTATTCCGCACCCCCGACATGTCGCGGCAGATCAGTGACGCAGTCGGCGCACAACACGCTGTGTTCGTCGATGCCAGTCGGCTCGCGACCGCGTTGCTTGGCGACTCCATTGCCACCAACACCTTCATGCTCGGTTTTGCGTTTCAGAAAGGCTGGCTTCCCGTTGCAGAGCCGTCTTTGATGCAGGCCATCGAGCTCAATGGCACGGCGGTGGAGTTCAATCGCATGGCGTTTCTCTGGGGCCGACGCGCAGCGGTGGATATGCCGCGGCTGATTTCACGACTCGATGCGCTCAAGGTACAGGGCTCCGATCGCGAGCTGTCGCAAACCCTCGAGCAACGCATCGACCGCCGCACCGACTACCTGACCGCGTATCAGAATGCCGCCTACGCCACGCGCTATCGTCGGCGCGTGGAGCGCTTCAGTCAGGCCGAGACCGCACTTCAGGGCAAACCCGGTGCATTGACCGAAGCGGTCGCTCGCTACTACTTCAAGGTGCTGGCAATCAAGGACGAATACGAAGTCGCACGGCTGTACAGCAATGGCGATTTCCTCAAGCAGGTGGACGTCGCATTCGAGGGTGATTACAGCCTGCGCTTCCATCTGGCACCACCGTTGTTGCACAAGACGGTCGAGGGCATCGCCCCGCGCAAAAGCAGTTATGGGCCCTGGATGCTCAAGGGACTCAAGGTGCTGGCAAGACTCAAATGCCTGCGCAATACCTGGCTGGACCCTTTCGGCCGTACCCATGAGCGGAAAATCGACCTGCAATGGCTGGCCGATTACGAGTCCCTGCTCGATGAACTGTTGCGCCGCCTGAACGCTGACAACCTCGGGTTGGCGGTCGCCCTGGCCGAGTTGCCGGACGCGGTGCGTGGTTATGGCCCGGTGCGGGAACGTTATTTGGGCCACGCGCGGCAGCGTCTGGCAGGCTTGCTGGAGCAATGGCATGGCAAGGTAGCGCCAGCAGAAGCCGGCGGTGTGATCGAAGTCCAACCTGCCCGGATCCGCGTCACCCAGTTGTAATTTATGTCGCGTCAGACCGGCCACGTTCAGGCCGGCTGGCGCGCAGATCCCTGGCTCATTTCGAGGTGAAAATCATGCAGGCTCTCGCCGCGTTCGACGTCATGCACAGCGATGCTCCACCTTCGCCCCACGAACATATCCGCACGACCGCCCTGCAGCTGTTTGTCGATCACGGGTTTCATTCCGTGAGCCTCCGTCAGTTGGCGACGGCAGTCGGCATGCAAGCCGGCTCGCTGTACAACCATATCGAGAGCAAGGATGCGCTGCTGTTCGAGTTGATCGAGAGATATGAAACCGAATTGCTGCTTGCGCTGCCGGGCAATCGCGTCATCCTGGGCGATCCGCTCAAGGCTTTGAACGCGTTCATTCGGGCCCATGTGACGTTTACCTCCGAACACCGGCAACGCTGGCTGCTTGCGCGTCTGGAATATCGCTGCCTCACGACCGATCAACGGCTCCTGATCCAGGCCCTGCGCGATGACACCGCCAGGCGGCTCGGCGCCATCCTGCAAGCAGGCATGGACCAGGGGCGCTTCGTCAAAGTTCAGATTCAGACGATGGTGCCGTGCATGCTGGCGATGCTCAACGAAATCAGCAGCTGGCACAGCCCTGGCCACACGCCCTCCCTGACAGCCGCCGTGGGGTTGCATACCAAAATGATCCATGCCGTGCTGCTGCCCTCTTCCATCAGAGCGGATGCAGGCTCAACTGAGCATTAGCATGCCGCCGTCCACGGCCAGGGTCTGACCGGTGATGAAACGCGCCCCATCGCCTGCCAGAAAAACCAACATGGGCGCCAGATCGTTTCGCGGATCACCCAGACGACCGCCCAGCGGTATATGCGTCGCCATGAAGGCGTCATGCTGCTGCAGCTGCTGCGGGTTCATGCTCGCTCGCGTCGCATCGTACATCGGCGTCCACATGGCGGGGGCAATGGCGTTGACGGTAATTCCCAGCGGCCCCCACTCGCGGGCGACCGTGCGTGTCCAGGCCAGCACCGCACCTTTGCTCGCGGCATAGTGCGCCTTGCCCGGTTGGCCCATCACGCCGGCGGCAGAAGCGAAATTGATGATCCGGCCGCCCGAATGTTGCATCAGCCCATACGCTGCCCGATTGGTCAGGAACGTGCCCCTGGCATTCACGGCAAAGACCTGCTCCCATTGATCCAGCTCGATGTCCTGCGCCTGGGCGTTTGGTGCGATACCGGCCGCATGAACGAGCACATCCAGGCCGCCCAGTCGCTGCGCAGCCCAGGCAAAGGCCTCGTCAACCGACTGGCTCTGGGCGATATCGCAATGGCGATGAAAGACCCGGCCGGGGCCTTGTGGGTCCTCCACATTGGCGTGGTTACCGATGTCCAGGCTGACGACCTGCCCCCCCTGCTCCACATATGCGCTGACCACTGCCGCGCCGATGCCCCGGGCGCCACCCGTGACGACGATTTTCTTGCCATCGAGCTGTCTGCCGTTTGCCATTTACCTGCCTCCATTGGATCGCTTCATGAGTCGTTGGCCAGCCGCGCCTGTGTCTGCTCGAAAAGACGCACGGCGCAGGCGTGATGGGTCAATGCGGTTTCCATGGCTGATTTGCCCGCACACGCTCTTGCATAGCTGCCTTCCAGCAAAATACCGAGCTTGAAGCCGGCCAGCACGATGTACCAATTCAGATCGATGAGGCTGCGTGCTGTGCCGCTGCGATAACGCTCGATCAACGCTTGCGCGGTCGGAAAACCTTCCCAGGGCTGCACATGGATGGTTCCGGCGCCCCGGCCATCCGCGCCAGGCCAGGTCACCAGCAGCCAGCCAAGGTCGAGCAAGGGATCGCCAATCGTGGCCAGTTCCCAATCGACAATGGCGGCCACCTGGGGGGTGCCCTGACTGAACATCACATTGTTCAGGTGGTAATCGCCGTGCAGGATTCCGGGAGAAAACTGCGTCGGGCAGTGCTGCTCCAACCATCGAGCGATGGTCCTCACGCCGGGCAGGCGCTCGGCACCGGGCCAACCTTGATAATCGCGATAGCCCTCCAGCTGCGACAGCCAGCGCGACACCTGCCGCTGCAGGAACCCCTCGGGTTTACCGAATCCTTCAAGACCGACCCGCCGATAATCCACCTCGCCAAGCCTGAGCAGCGCGTCGACCATGGCGTAGCCCATTTGCCGACGGATACCTGGATCGCTGGCGTGCAGGGCGGGCATTGCCGCCGAAGCATTGAACCCCGCGACGGGCTCCATGAGATAAAAGCCGGCCCCCAGAACGGACGCGTCATCACAGGCTGCGATCAACGCCGCATGGGGCACCGACGTACCGGCCAGCGCCCCGAGCACCCGGGCTTCGCGAGCGATGGTTTTGCTACCGTCCTGACGAGGATGCAGCGGCGGGCGACGCAATACGTAATCACGGCCTGCGCGGCGAAAATGCAACAGCAGATTCTGCGTTCCTCCGGCCAGGCGCCGTGGGTGCTCGATGGGGCCACTGCCCAAGCCTCTCAGGTCCATCCAGGCGGCGAGCCGCTGTACATCGACCAATGTCTCCCAATCTGCGCCGCTCATGCATCACCGCCTGCAAGCGGCAAGGGCTGTAACGCGTCGTGAAACTTCTCCCGTGCGGCCCGTGCGGCGGTCGGCCGGTGATACGCCGGGAACATCTCGGGTTCAGGGCTGTAGTCGCGCAGCAGCTGTCTGGCCAGGGTGATTTTATGAACCTCGGTCGGACCATCCGCCAGGCCCATCTGAAAAGAGCGGATGATCAGCCCCGCGAACGGCATCTCGTCGCTCACCCCCAGACACCCGTGAATCTGCAACGCCCGCGCCGCGATGTCGTGCAGAACCCTGGGCATGGCAGCCTTGACGGCCGCGATGTCTTTGCGGACCTTCAGGTAGTCCTGATATTTGTCGATGCGCCAAGCCGTGCGCATGACCAGCAAGCGAAACTGTTCCAGCTCGATCCAGGAATCGGCAATCTTCTCCTGGACCATCTGCTTGTCAGCCAGCGGACTGCCCTGTGTACTGCGCGACAGTGCTCGTTGGCACATGGCGTCGAGCGCCTTGCGTGCCTGGCCGATGACGCGCATCGCATGATGCACGCGCCCCCCGCCCAATCGGACCTGCGCCACGACGAAGGCCTGGCCTGGTGCGCCCAACATGCTGTCGGCGGGAATCCGCACATTGTCGAATCTCAGGTACGCGTGGGTGGCCTGCGGATCGTCGGCGATACCCACATTGCGCTCGATGATCAACCCCGGTGCATCGGCCGGGACGATGAACATCGACATCCCACCGTGAGCGCCGAGCGCAGGATCGGTGACGGCCATGACAATGAGAAATGCCGCGTACCGGGCATTGGAGGCGAACCATTTCTCACCCGTGAGCACCCAATGATCGCCCTCACGTGTGGCCCGCGTGGTGAACACGTTCGGGTCCGCGCCGCCCTGGGGTTCGGTCATGGCGAAGCAGGACACCACGGTGCCATCGAGCAGCGGTTGCAAATACCGGCGCTTCTGTTCGGCATTACCAAAATGCGCAAGGATCTCGCCGTTACCGGAATCGGGCGCCTGACAGCCGAAGACGATAGGCGCGAACGCTGCGCGACCCAGAATCTCGTTGATCAGCGCCAGACGAACTTGCCCGTAACCGGCTCCCCCCAGTTCAGGCCCCAAATGACAGGCCCAGAAGCCGCGTTCGCGTACCTGCGCCTGGAGAGGTGGAACGAGCGACTTGAACAGCCGATCGTGAATATCCCAGGGGCTGCCCAACACATGCTCCAGGGGCTCGACTTCTTCGCGAACGAAATGGTCGATCCAATCCAGTTCCGCCTGAAAGTCGGCATCGGTTTCAAAATCCCAGGCCATGGGCCCTCCTTGTCTGTTCGGAATCGTCTGTTCGGAATCGAGCGTCAAGCCAGGAGCATCCCGCCATCGACCAGCAACGTCTGACCGAGCATGTAGCCGGCCAGGGGTGACGCGAGGAAAAGCGCCACATTGGCCATGTCCTGTGGCGTCCCCAGACGTCCCAGAGGGATGCCACGCAGGGCGTTTTCAAGGCGATCGGGATGGTCGGTGGTAATGCGTGTCAACTTGCTCTGCACCAGGCCCGGCGCAATGCCGTTCACCCGAATGCCGTCTCGTGCCCAAGCCTCGCCCAGGGTGCGGGTAAGCCCGAATGCGCCGGTTTTCGAGGCGTTATAGGCCGGATTGCCGCGAGTCGAATGAAACGCCGCAGCGGAGCTGATGATGATCATCGCGCCCCGGCAGGCCTTGAGTTGCGGGTAGAGTTTGCGGGCACAGATCATCAGGCTGACGAGGTTGACGTCGAGCACGCGACGAAAGCCTTCAGGCTCGAACTCCTGCCGGTCGTACAGCACCGTACCCTGCGCCTGGACCAACACATCCAGCCGCTCGAATGGTGTGGGAGCGGCGTCGATCTGCGCCGCCTGAGCTACGTCGACCTGGAGGTAATGCAACCCTTCAAGGTCAGAGTCGGGCGAATCGGCGTAATCGTCGGCGCAGGCGCGGGTTCCCCACACGTGAACCTCGGCACCGCGTTCCAGAAAGCCTCGCGCGATGCCATTACCGATACCGCTGGAGCCGCCAATGACCAGTACCGTCTTACCGCTGAAATCCAGTTCCCGCATCACGCTGTCCTCTCGATAACCCACTCGCCACTCATAGGTGCAGCAACCCGGCCTCGACCAGGCGCTGCTGTTCGCTGTCGTCAAAGCCCATCTGCATCAGCACTTCGCGGCTGTGCTGCCCCAATGCCGGGGGCGCCCGATCCAGCGCCAGGGGCAAGTCGCCAAAGTCCCAAAAGCCACCCACCTGCTGCAGTTGGCCGTACACCGGATGCGGGTAATGAGCGTGAAGGCCTGCGGCGGCATGCATCGGGTCGTCGAGAAATGCGTCAAGCTGAGCCTCGCGCACCGCTTCGACATTGATACCGTGGCGCTGTAGTTGCGTGATCGCCTGACTGCGGGTGCGGGTCAAAAACCAGGCCCCAGGGTCGGCGCCCAGCAACGCAAGCAGGCGCCGGGCTTCATCGTCTTGCAGCGCCGCCACCGCCAGCCAGGTGTGATCGCCACATAAGTACAGCCGATGCACCGTGCTCACGCCGGTCTGCGTGCTGTCCAGTACATCCACCTCGGTAATCGATCCGTCGTCCAGGGCCACGGCCTCGGCCATCGTCAACAGCGTCGCCCCCAACAGTGAGGAGGCGACCATCTGCCCATTTCCCGTTCGATTTCGGGCATAAACACCCAGCAGCAGCGCAAACAGCGATGACAACCCGGCGAAAAAGTCGCCGACCCCGAAGCGCAGCCATTGGGGTGGGTTGCCCTCGCCTCCCTGTGCCGTTTCCCAACCGGATGACGCCTGCATGAGTTGATCGAACCCAGGCCAGTGCGCACGTGGGCCATTGGGGCCATAGGCGCTGACGTGGCAATAAAGCAGCGTCGGATTCAGCGCCTTGGCGCTGTCATAGTCGACCTTGAGTTTGCGCGCCGCGGGCAGGCGCATGTTGTGATGGATGACATCGGCCCAGCGCACCAGCGCCTCGACCACCGGTTGCGTCGCCGCATCCCCCAGCTTCAGCGCAACCCCCCGCTTACCTCGCTGAGTGCCGCTGAACGTACGCTCCAGTCGGCGCATGGCATCGCCGGTGGGCGCCTCGACCTTGATCACATCCGCACCAAGGTCCGCAAGCAACATGCAGGCGAACGGCCCGGCCAGATAGGCGCCCAGATCGAGAACCTTCAAGCCATGCAGCGGTGGTAGGTCGCAGACTGGCTTGTCGACAGCCACCGGCACAGGAGGACGAAATCCGATGCTCTCGAGGTCCTCACACGTCGAGCGTAGGGGACCTCGCACCCTTGAGGCCGGTTGCACGCTATAGCAAGGCCCAGGCTGTAAGGTCCTGCCCAACACTGGATCGTCTACCTCGACGACATAGCCGTTGGCCCTGGCTTGCTCATCGAAATAAACAGCGCCGAAGGGCGCGGCAATCTGCGCCGCCACGTCCCATTCCCATAGATGCTCCACCCATTCCTGCGCCGGGCGCATGGCGAAGACGTACCTGTTGGCACCGAAATTGGGGGCGACGTGGCTCTCGGGCCAGGCCGCATTGAGCCTGGCCACTTCGTCAGGGCCCAGCTGCGCGAGGGCGCTCGCCATCCATGGCGCTTTGTCCGGGGAATAATGCACATGCAGCCAGCGCCCATCGCTGCAGCGATGCAAAGGAATGGGAATATGCTTATCCAGCCCTTTGGCAAATACCGGCGTGGGCGTTTCGGCTCTGGCCCAATGCATGCTCATCGGCACCAGTGCCGCCTGCGCCAGGCTGGTATGAGCAACGCCCCCTCGGCCATCACGGTCCCGTGCGATCAGTCGCGCCATGACACCCACCACACATAACCAGCAGGCGATCCAGTTTGCATAAGGCATGCGCACAAATACCGGACCCGTGCGATGTCCGGGCTGCTCATCCAGCAAGCCAAGGCGCGCCAGCACCAGCGTCTCCCTCGGCACAGCCTCGGCCAATGCATGGCGCTGTGGCCAACCGCCAATCGCCGAAACCACGAGTGAAGGACAAAGCCGTTTTAGCGAAGCATCGTCCAGCCCGTTCGCGGCCGCCTGCGCGGGTGTGAGTTCGTGAATCAATACATCCGCGCTCTCCAGCAACGTCAAGACACCTTCGAGTGAAGCAAGCGTTACGTGGCGCTTGCCCCGGTTGAGCACGGAAAACAGAGCACCGCTGCGCTTCAGCGGTCGCGTGGCCAGTTCGACCTTTACGACCTCAGCGCCCGCCTCGCTGAGTTGCAAACCCGCTGCCGACCCGGCGATGCCTTCGCAAAACTCAATCACCCGTAGTGAATCCAGCACGCCATTTTTCATCCGTTCTCACCTGATGTTTATCCCAGGATTCAAGCGTCCTTCGGCTGCGCAAGCCGTGCGGCGCCGTTGTCAGAATCAGGAATAACACGATTCCCGCGTCGGAATAACATTCTCTATATGGAATAAACCATATGAATATGTTCGGTATGAGAATGATGCGGGTGCGTGGATTCTCTGCAGCCGCCCTTCAAGGCGGTCCGGCGGACGTGTTCGGCGGGGAAATCTACGGATAAATGGCGCAGGCTCAACGAAACGTCGATTGCCTCGGGACTATGCTCCGGTCTTGATAGGCACGACCATGCATCAACGGGCGGAATAACGCCCAACGCCGCCCTGCAGTGATGATCGAACTGGGTGCTGAGCAAGCCTCTCGAACCGTCACAAACGGACCGGACATACAACGAGCCTGACTGAAGGCGTCATAACCGTTCATCGCCGACTCGTTATTTTTTAAAACTTTTGTAGCTGTCCGATGAGTCAGAACCCTACAACGACTGGCAACAATGCCAGACCTTGTATCTCGTTCTTTGACGAAGAGGCTTTACCCCATGAATAAGAAACTGAGTTATGCACTGGCATTGGCCGCACTGACCTGCGCGCTGTCGGGAACCTCGATGGCAGCGACCAGCGGCTCCAGTTCGAGCGGTACTTCCAACGGCGGCACCATGAGCGGACCGTCAGCCCCGGCCAGCGGCAGCCCATCCAGCGGCGTACCCAAAGCCAGCGGTACCAATGGCGCCAACACCACTGGCACCGCGTTGCCAGGCTCCGGTGGAGAAGCCGGCAGCGGTGGTAATTCGAGCCCCGGGAATAAATCGCCGTCGGGCTCCGGTTCGAGTTCAGGTTCGAGTGGCTCCGGTAGCGGTTCATGAGTCAGCGCACTTCCCTCCTCTGGCCAGGTCCGGCGTTTGCCCGGCTCTGGTCGGCGTTGCACCCGATCGCCCGACACACCTCTGTTCTGGCTGTCGTGGCGTGTTGCACGCTAAGTAACGCAAGTTTCGCTGCCGAGCAGACCAGCATCACACTGGATCGGCCCGGCGCGGGGGAAACGCAACTCAAGAAAGGTGACAACGTGCCTGATGAATTTCAGCGCCCAAGCCTGGCCGTCAACGACTGGCAGGCGCGGCACCTGAGTGCGCCGGGTAAGGACGAACAGTGGGTCCAGATCAAGGGCAAGTTCGCACTGGTCAGCATTCCGACCGGAACGATTAAAGAGCTAATCGACAAACCCTAGATTTGCGACGCCTGTGCGCCTATCAGATGCATGACCGCTCACTGGCTCCTGTCGGTTGAAGCGGTCATTCACGCATCTGGATGCATCACTTTTTGGGATGTCGATCGGGAACCCAGCTCGTTACTTTTTCTCGTCGTTCTGCTGCATCTGCAGCGAGGGCTTGGATTGATCCTTGGCTTTGTCCTGGTTCTGATCATTGTCGAAACAGCCGTGCAGCGCCAAGACACAACTCAAGCCGATCAATATGCGGATTGCTGCTTTCATGGCGTGTTACCTCGATGAGTGTTCAAACATTGCATTTCATGATTTGGAAGGCGACGTGCCACGAAAGGCATCCGGCCCCTTGACCTGTGCCAGACGCACTGGCTTGCCGATACGGGCCGATTCGTAGATCGCTTCCATGATGCGTTGGTCCTGCAGGCCCTCTTCGCCTGGTGTCCACGGCTGCTTGCCACTGACGACGCATTCGGCGAAGTGGTCCATTTCCAGCGCGAACTGGTTCTTGACCTTGGTGGAAATCTGCTCGATGCCTGGGGCGATGAATTCGCGGGTGTCACCGGCGATCCGGCTGCGCTTGAGTTGCAGGCCCTCGTACGAGAATGCCGGGTCCATGTCGGCCCAGCCCTTCTCGCCCAGTACGCGATAACGCTTTGAAGTAAAGGTGGCGTAGCTCGAGGAGCATTGCACGCGCACACCGCTGGGAAAACGCATCTGCCAGAGTATGGCTTCTTCTACTTCATTGAAGCGCGGGTCACCTTCGCTGCTGTATTGGCTTGCCGAGACTTCCACCGGCTCTTCTCCCAGCAGAAAACGCGCGGTGTTCAAGCAATACAAGCCGATATCCGGTAGCGCACCGCCACCCGCCAAGGCTTTCACATGACGCCACTGGTGAACGTTCTCCCGGGACTGGTTCTGACAGTTGGCCATGTCGATCAGCTTGATGGTGCCCAGGGTTTTTCCATCGCGGACCCAGTCCATGACTTGCCGGTTGAGCGGTTCGTACTGAATACGGTAGGCGATCATCAGCAGCCGGTCGGCCGCCTTGCACGCATCTATCATCGCCTGGCAATCGGCAACCGAGGTTGCCATGGGTTTCTCGCACAATACGTGCTTGCCTGCCTGTGCCGCCCGCACCACGAACTCACGATGAAGCGCGTTGGGCAGGACGATGTAAACCGCGTGGACATCAGGGTTATCGCGCAGTTGATCGAAGGTGTCGTAACTGTAAATCGACGCCTCGGGAACGTCGTACATGGCTGCCACGCGTTGCGCCTTGTCGCGGTCACCGCTGACCAGCGCCGTGACCTTGCAACGCTTGGAGCTGGCGAGCGCCGGCATGATCTGCTCAAGGCTCAATCGGCCCAGCCCCACAATCGCCAATCCCAGTCTTGCGTCCTTGCCCAGTTGCACGGGCATTTCGGATTTCTCGGTCTCGTCTTCTTGCATGGCAGGAAGCTTGACAGCGGGCGGCAGTTTGTCCGCGGGCTGGTGAGGCACTTGCCCACTCGGCAGGGCGCCAGACTGAGCGGCAGCCGAGTGGGATGCCCAACCCAACAGGCTGGCGGCAGCGACGGCGGACCCTGTGATGCGCAGGAAACGGCGACGTTCGGGGAGTTGCTCGGGAATCAGATTCATCAAGAAGGTTCCTGGTTCAGCGGCATTGGGTCCAGTCAGGTGTGCCCGGTCATGCGTATAGAAGCGGTGCGGATGAGTCGGTTCCAAGTAATTGCGTGGGGATCGACTGACGTGCATCGCAAGGGTGAACGGCTCGCTGGCGAACGATGTTTGCCCGAGTGCGCCACGAACCTCTGTGGTAGTCCGGCTTGCAGACGGTGATGCCCCTGAAATCACCACCGCCGACAAGCCGCGCTGCAGGCTGATTACCTGTGCGTACGCCTTGCGGGCAGTGGCAATAGCGGTTATGCGTCCGCTACCGATCTGCGGCTGTCGACCATTGCGACCGCACTGGATCAACGCTGGGGTGGATTTTCCCCAGAGACGCTGTTGTTGACCTCAACGTCGCCCATGTCCTCTTCCTCCAGAACCCCACCGTCATCCTCCAGTGGTTGTTCCCCTTCTTTCCAGGGTTGCTGGCCTTCTTCAGCCGCAGGGTTGGGCATGATGTCGGGCCGCCCTGGCTCAAGGGGTTGGCCGGGAATATTACTTTGCGATGCGAATTCACTGTTCATAATGCGCCTCCGATGGCCGCGAATGAGTCGAGGCCTAATGTTTCGAGGGCGATCAGGCGGCGTCGTTCTGTGAATTTCGCAAGCGGTGAATCGCGGATGAGCCGCCCTCGCTGTTCGGCGAGCGCAGCGCGCCGTCCGTCCTCCCGGTTAAACCAAAAGCCGTGTGCCGGTCTCCACCCCCTATCAGCCATACAGCCTCAGGTGGAGAAGGATTATGAAAGCAGTGGTATTTCACGGTATCGGCGACATCAGACTCGATGACGTGCCCGAACCGACCATTCAGCAGCCGACCGACGCGATCGTTCGAATCACGGCATCTGCCATCTGCGGTACCGATCTGCACTTCATTCGCGGTAGCGCACCGGACATGCAGAGCGGTACGATTCTGGGCCATGAAGGCGTCGGTATTGTCGAATCACTGGGCGCTGACGTGCGCGATCTTCAGGTCGGCGATCGTGTCCTCATACCCTCCACTATCGCCTGCGGGAACTGCAATTACTGCCGCGCCGGTTATTTCGCGCAATGTGACGTCGCCAATCCCAATGGCAAGAGAGCCGGCACCTCGTTTTTTGGCGGGCCCAAGGCCACCGGGCCGTTCGATGGCCTGCAGGCTGAAAAAGCCCGCATTCCCTTTGCCAATATCGGTCTGATCAAGCTGCCCCACGAAATCACCGATGATCAGGCCATAGCCATGTCGGATATCTTTCCGACGGCCTGGTTCGGCGCGCAGATGGCCGAGATCGAAGACGGTGACACGGTGGCAGTGTTCGGCTGCGGCCCGGTGGGTCTGTTCGCCATTGTCAGTGCCAGGTTGATGGGCGCCGGGCGGATCTTCGCCATCGACGGTTTGAACGACCGGCTGGCACGCGCCCGCCATCTGGGTGCCGAGTGCATCAACTTCGAAGAAGAAGATCCGATTGCCACGATAAACCGACTGACCGATGACATCGGGGTGGATCGCGCCATCGACGCCGTCGGGATCGACGCCAATCACAGTCATGGCGGCTACCCGCACAGTCACGAGCAATGGCAACCCGGAGATGCGCCTGCCCAGGCGCTGGAATGGGCTGTGGAAGCGCTGGCCAAGGCTGGCACTCTATCGATCATTGGCGTCTACCCAGCGGGTTTCGACAGCTTTCCCATCGGCGCGGCGATGAACAAGAACATCCGCATGAACATGGGCAATTGCCATCACCGCAAATACATCCCGAAACTGATCGAGCTGACGCTCGCCGGCAAGGTCGATCCAGCCAAGGTCCTCACCCAGTGCGAACCGCTGACCGACGCCATCAGTGCGTTTGCTTCCTTTGAATTGCACGAGTCAGGGTGGATCAAAGTCAAGCTTGACCCGGGCAAGGCTTCAGAGTCCGAAGAAGAGGTGCAGCCATGATTGCCATCCGTATCGATCGGTTTGGCGGCCCTGAGACCATGACCGTCAGCGACGTGAGCATCCCCGAACCCCAGGCCGGTGAGGTACTGGTCCGCAACATGGCGGTCGGCGTAAACCCGGTGGATTTCAAGATCCGCAACGGCCAGTATCCCGAGGTCAAGGCTGACAAGTTGCCGCTGACCCTCGGCCGGGAAGTCGCGGGTCTGATCGAAGCGGTCGGCGAAGGTGTCGAAAGGTTTCAGGTCGGTAACCGGGTGTTCGCCATGATTGGTGCTGACGGCGGGTATGCGCAATACTCGCGGGTGCCCTCCGCTCACCTGGCGATCATTCCCTCCTCCATCGACTGGCGCCACGCCGCAGCTATCCCCCTGGCCGCGCACACGGCCTGGCAGGCACTGATGGAGCACGGTCATCTCGAGCGGGGCCAGAAAGTGCTGATCCACGGCGGCACCGGCGGGGTCGGGCATTTCGCGGTGCAGTTCGCCCGCGCCAAGGGCGCCCAGGTCTACGCCACCGCCTCGGCCGGCAGCCTGGCATTTCTCAACGAACTGGGCGTAGATCGGGCCATTGACTACAAACAGGAAAGATTCGAGGACATCTGTCGCGATTTCGACCTGGTGATCGACCTCATCGGCGGCGAAACTCAGGCGCGATCCTGGCAAGTGTTGGGTGAAGGCGGACGGCTGGTCTCGACCCTGGAAATGCCCGACGCTCATCATCCTCAGGCGCAAGGCAAGACAGGCACGCGCTTCACAGCGCGCCCGGATGGCCACCAGCTGCGCGAGATCGCCGAGTATGTCAATTCCGGTCAGGTGAAGGTTGTGATCGACCAGACCCTCGAGTTGCGCGAGGCGGCCCATGCGCTGAACTTCATCGAAACAGAGCACGTGCGCGGCAAGGTCGTGTTACGCGTTCCGCAGCGTGATTCCGAACAGAAAGCAGGCTGATTCAAATGAAACGAATGGCGGGCCTGAAGGCTCCACATGCTTGTTGCAGAGCCTTCAAGCATGCCTTCGAGGAAAAGCCATGAATCAGTTTGATCGCCGTCAGGTGCTCCAGATGATCGCTGTCAGCAGCACGCTGCCGTTCCTTCCGTCATTCGCTGCGGGAGCGGGTCGGGACCCGGTGATGGTGTTGGTGGAAAAAGAGGCCCCTGGCGTCAGCTTCTATCAACTCCCCCAAGGGCAGCCCCTGGCGCACATCGCGCTCGCCACCCAGCCTCATGAAATCGTCGCCGACGTCCAGGGCAAGTTTGCCTATGTCGCTCAGTACGGCGTCGAAAAGTGGCTCGCCCCGGGCGAAGGTGGACATCAGGTCTTCGTCATCGATTTGCAGGCGCGAAAAGTCGTCCGCACGCTCGACCTCACGCCCTATCACCGACTGCATGGCATCCGCATGGACACTTCCGGGCGGCTGTACGTGCTGAGTGAAACCGACTCGGTAATGATTCGCTTCGATAATCCCTCGAGCGACGAGTACCCCAGTCAGATCGTTCCGGTGGGCGGCACGCGCAGTCACTACTTCGTGCTGAGAAAAGACGGCACTCGTGCCTACGTGGCAGACACGCTGTCCGGCATGGTCATCATGCTTGATCCTCATGATCCGTCCTTCGCACCGGTCAAACGGCTGGTCGGACAAGCGCCTGAAGGCGCCTGCCTGAGCCCGGATGAGCAGACGTTCTACGTGATCGACCGTTACAAGGGCACGCTGCATGCCTTCGACGCCTCGACATTCGAGCATCGGCAACAGGTGCCGTTGCGCGGCGAAGCGGTGCCCATTGTCGCCCTCCCCGATGGCCGACTGGTCGTTTCGAATCAGGCCGACAAAAGCCTGAGCCTTCTGAACCCAGACACACTCAAGGAAGAGAAACACCTGCCTCTGGAAGCGGCTGCGCCAGGGCTGAATTTGTCCGCGACCGGTGATGTGCTGTACCTGTCGCTGGAGTCGAACAAGGTGGTAATGGTCGACGTGGCGAACTGGCGAATCAGCGGATCCTTCGGCACGGGCAAGGCGCCGGATGCAGCGGTCATCTTCAGCTAAACCGCAGCAAGCGCGGTTGAGGCGCCCACAATCCTGCCGCGCAGATCAGGTTCCGGTCAGTGCGACGAAACGTAGATCGAGGGCGTGCTCGGCGCAGGCAGCGCGTAGGTGGCCTTCATCCATTCAATTTCCGCATGGGGCGTGCGGCCGAAGAACCGTTTGAACTCGCGACTGAATTGGGACGGGCTTTCATAGCCCACCTCGAACGCGGCCGATGCCGCTGACATGTTGTTGCGCAGCATCAACAGCCGGGCCTGGTGCAGCCGCGTCGATTTGAGGTATTGCATTGGCGAGGAGTCGGTGACGGTTCTGAAGTGCAAATGGAAATTGGGCACACTCATGCTCGCCTCCTGCGCCAGCGCCTCGACGTCCAGTCGCTCCTGATAACAGCTGTGGATCTTGCGGATGGCCCGCGTCACTTTGCCGAAGTGTCCGTGCCTGTTCAGCGCCGCGCGCATGGAGCCGCCCTGCTCGCCGGCGATGATGCGGTAATAGATTTCCCGCACCAGTGACGGGCCGAGAATCCGCGCTTCGATCGGATGGCTCATCGCTTCGAGAAAGCGCAAGGTCGACTCACGCAGCATCTCGTCCATCGGCGAGGCATACATGCCCCTGGGCCGTGCGTGGGTTGGACCAAAGGTCTCGTCGATCTCCAGGATCAACTCCCCTGCCAGCTTGAAATCCAGCCGCAGATAAACGGCCAGCATCGGCTCCTCCTCGCTGGCGTCGGTTTCCATGGTGAAGGGCACCGGCACCGAGACCACCAGGTAGTGCTGAGCGTCGTAAATGTAGACCTCGCCGCCCAAATAGCCACGCTTGCGCCCCTGACAGAGGATCACGATGCCTGGGTCATACAGCACCGGGGTGCGCGTCAGTGGCCGGTTGCAACGCAAGAACCGTATGTCTTCCAACGGGCTCAGGTTATAGCCCTCCAGCGGTGCCAGCTGTTCCATCAACTGGACCATGCGCCGCGTACGCGCTGCAGCGTAATCCATGTGCCCCCTCCTTCGTCGTGACGCTCAACCATCCGTAGAGCGGGTCAGCGTTTCCCATTGATCGATGTCTTGCAGCGACTGCGCCAGTTTGTCGCGCACCAGACCCAGCGCATCGCTGCCGAGTAGCAGGTGGGCCGGCGGGTTGGGGCTGGCGATCAGCTGCAGCATGGCTTGCGCGGCCTTTTGTGGATCGCCCAACTGTTTGCCGCTTTTTTCTTCGCGTGCCTTACGCACCGGGTCGAAGCTGGCATCGTAGTCGGCAATGCTGCGCGGCGTGCGCTGCATCGAGCGGCCGGCCCAGTCGGTACGGAACGAGCCCGGCGCCACTGCCGTGACGAAAATGTTGAACGGCTTGAGTTCCTTGCTCAGCGTGTCGGAGATCCCTTCCAGCGCGAACTTGCTGCCGCAATAGTAGGCGATGCCCGGCATGGTGATGGTGCCACCCATGGAGGTGATGTTAATGATGTGGCCGCTGCGACGTTGGCGAAAGTACGGGACGAAAGCCTTGGTCACGGCGACCGCGCCGAACACGTTGACGTCGAACTGTCGACGCATTTCCTCCAGCGACGACTCTTCGAAAATCCCCTCGTGGCCATAGCCGGCGTTGTTCACCAGCACATCCACCGGACCGTAGCGGCTTTCCATTTCGGCGATCACGCTGTCGATGCGTTCAAACTCGGTGACATCCAGAATGACCCCGTGGGCGCGCTCCGCTGACAGCGCTTCGAACGCTTGCATCGCGGCCTCATTGCGCACCGTACCAATGACCCGATGCCCGGCAGCCAGCGCCTCGGTGGCGAGGGCCTTGCCGAATCCGCTGCTGATGCCGGTGATGAACAGGGTTTTGTGGTTGCTCATGGGGGAACGTCCTCTCGGTTGACGGGTGCACAGGGTAGAGCGGCAACCGCCGAGGACCTATGCCGGATAGTCTGCGAGCCTTGCCTATTCCTATCAGCACTGAGAATAGTCAAGCGAGGATGTGGCTCGGCCGCGGTCGGGATTGGCAAACTTGCCCTGACGCCGCGCACCGACGAAAACGCGAAGGCCGCTTTGGAACGGTCCGATTTTGCAGGCCGCACACAAACCCACCGTGGGCGCGAATTCATCGCGAAGAGGTCGTACCCCCAATGCGGAGGTGTCCTCGGAAAACCCGACCTGTCACCCGCAACAACGCGTGAAAGCGGGCGCTGTCACGGTGTCTTGGCTTGCTGCAGCTCTTGGGGAGGGGTGGCCGCGAGCGGCGGCGCTGAACGCGGTGCGCGGGCCACGTAAAGCCCCAGCAGTCCGCCCGCGATCAGCGCCACGGCCACCAGCAGCAGCGCATAGTCGTAATTGTGCGTGGCGTCCTTTATCCAGCCCATCACCGGCGGAAGGCCCAGGCCTGCAATATTGGCGATGGAGTTGATCAGCGCGATCGAGGCTGCGGCCGCGGCGCCTGACAGGTATTCAGTGGTCGTGGCCCAGAACACCGGCGTGGCGGCCCAGTTCAGCCCTACCGCCAACACCAGAAACACGTAAGCGAGCCAGGAGTTACTGGTAGCGACCGCTGCAGCCAGCAGCCCGCCGGCGACCATCAATGGCAGGCCCAGATGCCAGCCTCGCTCGCCGCTGCGATCCGAATGCGTGCCGTTGAAGTACATGAACACGCACGCGAACAGAAACGGCAGCGCCGATAGCACGCTGACCGTGAACGATGCCTGTCCTGAAACGGACTTCACGATCAAGGGCAGAAACAGGGTGATGCCGATGGTCCCGAACGCCTGCAACAGCCAGAACAGGCTCAGCAGCCAGACCTGGCGACTGCGAAATGCCGTCTGCCACCCCGCGTGGTGGGAAACCGGGGTCTTGGCCTGTTCGGCGGCGATGGTGCGACTCAGCCAGGCTTTCTGATCTGGCTCAAGCCAGTGGGTTTGAGCCGGTGAGTCCGGCAGGTAGCGCAGCACGATGATGCCCAGCACCGCCGCTGGAATCCCTTCCAGCAGAAACAGCCAGCGCCAGCCGCTGACACCAAAGTAGCCATCCAGATGCAGGAAAGCTCCGGACATCGGCAGCCCAATCACCGAGGCCAGCGCCGCGCCAATATAGAAGAACGACATGGCCCTGGCCCGGTCACTGCGCGGGTACCACTGGGAAAGGTAATAAATGATGCCGGGCGTGAAACCGGCCTCGGCCGCCCCGAGCAGCAGGCGCATGCCGTACAGCTGATTGGCGCTCTGCACCAGGCTCATGCCTGCGGCGACGATGCCCCAGGTGATCATGATGCGTGCTATCCAGCGGCGCGCGCCGACCCGCGTGAGAATCACGCTGCTGGGAACTTCGAGAAGAATGTAGGTCAGGAAGAACAGACCGACACCGATGCCGTACATCTGCGCGGTAAGGCCCAACTCGGCGTTCATTTGCAGCGCGGCGACCGAGATATTCGACTTGTCTATGTAGGCGACCATGTACAGCAGCATCAGGAACGGAATCAACTTGATGTTGAGCCGTTTCATGGTGCTCGCATGCAAGCCCGGATCGGCGAATGACTGTGGCATATGGACTCTCTTGTTTTGTTATGAGACGGACCAGAGTGCCGAACCACCATAGACCAGTTCGAATATCACCTCAATATGTGATGGCGAATCCCATATTTTGGGATAGAGCTCAGTAAACGTTCGCTGCTCAGTCTGAGCTGATCGCCAAGCCCCTTGTACATTGGGTCGCCGCATCTGCGGGCCGCCTTTTCTGCCGACCGACCATCGGAAATCAGACGCCGACCGGCGTTTATCACAATTTAACCTTGTCCCTCGGCTGAAGCCTGCCGATACGTTTCCCATCGATGCGTCATAGATCGTACCCTTCGACACTGCTCTACGGATTGCCCCGGCATGACCCAATCATTGAAATTCAGCCACAAGATTCTGTTGGCTGCCTCACTCGTTGTCATTGCAGCGTTTTCGCTGTTCACGCTATACAACGACTACCTCCAGCGAAACGCCATTGGCGGACAACTCAAGGACAGCCTCAACCAGATCGGCGAAAGCACCGCCGGCAACATTCAAAACTGGCTTTCCGGTCGGATTCTGCTGGTGGAAAACCTGGCTGAAAGCGCCAACTCCACGCCGAGCCTTGAGATGCAGAATCTGGCCCTGAGCCAACGCACCCTGCTTTCGACATTCGTCAGCATTTACCTCGGCAAAGCCGACGGCTCGTTCATCACCCAGCCTCCGGATGAGATGCCCGCCGGCTACGACCCGAGAACCCGTCCGTGGTACACCGACGCCATCGGTGCGGGCAAAACCACGCTGACCGAACCCTATCTCGACGTGTTGACCAAGGACCTGATCGTTACCATTGCTTCGCCGGTCAAGGGTGCCTCGGGCGTGTCTGGCGTGGCCGGCGGCGACTTGAGCCTGGCGGCGTTAGTCAAGATGATCAGCTCGATGCGGGTTCACGGCAGCGGTTACGCGTTTCTGGTCGATGCCCAGGGCCGAATCCTCGTCGACCCCGATACCTCGCGGGTGATGAAAACCCTCGCCGAGGTCTATCCCGTGGCTACGCCGAAGCTGTCCAGAGACATCAGCCAAAGCAGCCTTGGCGGTCGCACGCAAATCCTGACCTTCGCCCATGTCGACGGCCTGCCGTCGGTGGACTGGTATGTGGGCGTCGCCGTGGACAAGGCTGAGGCCTACGCCGGACTCAGTGAATTTCGCACCTCCGCAGTGGTGGCCACAGTGGTGGCGGTGGTACTGATCATCGCGTTGCTGGGTTTGCTGCTGAGCGTGTTGCTGCGTCCGCTGAACCTGATGGGGCGGGCGATGCACGACATTGCCGCCGGAGATGGCGATCTCACCAAGCGTCTGGCAGTTCAGAGCCGAGACGAATTCGGCTATCTCGGCGAAGGCTTCAACCTGTTCGTCGAGCGGATTCAGGACTCGATGCGTGAAGTTGCTTGCTCGACCGTGCAACTGAACGAAGTGGCCTTGAGGGTCGTCAGCGCATCCAACTCATCGATGCTCAACTCGGATCAACAGGCCAATCGCACCAACAGCGTGGCGGCGGCGATCAACGAGCTGGGCGCAGCTGCGCAGGAAATCGCGCAGAACGCTGCGCGCGCCTCCGGTCATTCGGGGGATGCGCGCACCCTGGCCTCCGAGGGTCAGGGAGTTGTCGACCGCAACATCGCGGCCATGAACCGCTTGTCTACACGGATCAGTGGCGCCAGCGGTCAGATCGAAGCGCTGAATACCAAGACCGCCAACATCGGGCAGATTCTCGAGGTCATCACCGGCATTTCCCAGCAGACCAACCTGCTGGCACTGAACGCCGCGATCGAGGCCGCTCGCGCTGGTGAGGCAGGCCGTGGCTTCGCCGTGGTGGCAGACGAAGTGCGCAATCTGGCCCACCGCACCCAGGAATCGGCCAGCCAGGTCCAGGCCATGATCGAGGAGCTGCAACTCGGAGCGCGCGAGGCCGTGGCGATCATGAACGAAAGCCAGCGTGAAAGCGTCGAGAGCGTAAGCATCGCCAACCAGGCTGGGGCCAGCCTAGAAAGCGTGACCCTGCGCATCGGTGAGATCGACGGCATGAATCAGTCGGTGGCGACGGCGACCGAGGAGCAGACCGCCGTGGTCGAGGCTATCAACGTCGACATCACCGAAATCAACACCTTGAATCAGGAAGGCGTAGAGAATCTGCAGGCGACCTTGCGCGCTTGCAAGGACCTCGAACAACAATCGGCGCGTCTCAAGCAGCTGGTCGGCAGTTTCCGTATCTGAGTCGCAGGCGTCGCGCACGAATGGCGTGCGCGACCCTTGGTTTGGGAGCGAATTCATTCAACAGAAGGCATCAGGACCGGCATAGCTGCATGGCTTATCCAATGATTCTTGCGTACACCTCCTTATCGACGTTGGCACCGGACAGAATCACCCCAACCCGCTTGCCGCGCATCGCCACACGTTCCTGCATCAGCGCCGCGAGTGCCGACGCCCCTGCGCCCTCTGCCAGGTTATGGGTATCGGAGTAGTACACGCCCATGGCTTCGGCGATCTGGGCGTCGGTGACCGAGACGATGCGTGCGGCACCCGCAGCGTAAATCCGCAAGGCTTCCGGCACCGGCTTGCGCACCGCCAGGCCATCGGCAAAGGTGTTTGCCGAGGCCGTTTCCCGTAGCTCGCCTGCTTCGAACGACTGCCTGGCCGCGTCCGCTTGGGAAGACACCACGCCTATCACCTCGGTGTTCAGCCCGAGTGCATCGCGAGCGGCGATAACCCCGCAGATCCCGGAGCCGCAACCGATAGGCACATACACCGTGTGCAGATTCGGTGCCGCGTTAAACAGCTCCAGCGCATAGGTCGCCACGCCTCGGATCAGCTCGGGGTGAAACGCAGGAACCAGAAACAGGTCATGGACCTGCGCCAGACGAATGGCCTCTTCACGAGCGTCGTCGAAGTCCTGGCCAAACTCGATGACCTCACCGCCGAACCCACGCATGGCAACGTTCTTCTCGGTGCAATTGCCCACCGGCACCACGATCATGGCGCGCATCCCCAAGGCCCGGGCGGCCATGGCCACGCTCTGGCCATGGTTACCCCGCGTGGCCGCGATCACGCCTCGGGTGCCTGGATAGGCATGCTTGAGCCAGCGCATGAAGGTGATGCCGCCGCGCACCTTGAAGGCGCCGGTGGGGGTATGGTTTTCGTGCTTGACCCACACCGTGCAGCCCAGGCGCTGGGCCAGCAAGGGCCACGCATACTGTGGCGTTGGCGGCATCACTTGGTACACGTGGCGGGCGGCGTCTTCAATGTCTTCACGGGTCAGGCTGTGCATAGGTGGGCTCCGGTTTTTCCCCGAGTCTAGGCAGACCTGGCAGCCACAGGCTTTCAAAAACCCGACCTGACCTTCTCGGTAACTCTGCGTACTATGGCGAGCATGAACGCGCATACTCAGTCCGAATTTCCAGGCAGCAGCGAACCGCTCCGACGGGCCGAGGCAGGCCCGTGGGTGATCGAACTGTTGCCCGCCCGCGCCTACGAGGCCCGCTATGTAGCGCTGCAACCGGCGGTGGGTTTTGCATTTGACAGCCAGCGCGGCGTGCACGCCATCGGCAGCGACCGGGTCCGGCCCTTCGACGCAGTGCCCAACGGGCTGGCCTTCGTGCCCACTGGCTGCGACGTGTTCTCCCAGTCCCGCGAGGGTGGCGAATACCTGCGCGTGCTGCGCAACGACGCTGCACCTTTGGCCAGTGCCGGTGCGTTCAATAATCTGATCGATCCCCACGCCATCCGCCTGGCCCAGCGCATGCGCAAGGCGCTTCTGAACGCCTCCCCGAACGATGACTGGGAAGCCTGGGCGCTGGCATTGGTTGAGCGAGTGGCCGCTGAGCACGAATTATCGCCAGCTGTACGCGGTTCGATGACGATGCGACGCCTGCGCCTGCTCGATGAATACCTCGATGCCGGACTGGACGCAGCGATCAGCGTGCAGAGCATGGCGAACCTGCTGGAGCTGTCCGAGGGCTACTTCATGCGCGCATTTGCCGAGGCCACCGGCAAGAGCCCCCACAGCTACCTGATCGACCGCCGCATCGCCCGGGCGCGTGCCCTGTTGCGCGATCCGAAGCAGCGGCTGGCCGACATTGCCCAGGCCTGCGGATTCGCTTCGCAGGCGCACATGGCGACCACCTTCAAGCAACGGCTGGGAGTGAGTCCGGGGCAAATGAGGCGCTGATCCCAATATTCTCGAACTGCACAGACCGTTACGGCAGCCCCAAAGCCCTCAGCTGTCCGGCTATCTCTCGTGTAAGCGCTGCGCAATCGCTCCCCAGCAACCGACCACCGCGCTTGAGCACGCGCCCATCGGCGATGACCGTGTCCACATCCGCCGGGGTTGCCGACTGCACCACGCTGGCGAACGGATCGAGCACCGGCATCATCCCCAGTCGGCGGGCGTCGATCAGCGTAAGGTCCGCGCGTTTGCCGGGGGTGATCGAGCCAATCTGCCCACCGAGCCCCATGGCATTCGCGCCGCCCTGGGTGGCCCAGAACAACACGTCCCGCGCGGTCAGGGCCTGCTCGTTGCCACTCATCCCGACCGCCAGATTGAGCAAGGTTTGCATGACCATGAACGGATTGGCGTTGCCGCTCAGCACCAGCGTGTCGATGCCCAAGGTGATTGGAATCTTCGCGCGATGCAGCGCGTCGACTTGCGCCAAGCCATAGCCCACGCGCATTTCAGTCAGTGGCGTGAGGCAGACTGAGGCACCGGATTGAGCGATGGTTTCGATGTCCTGCGCATCAACGTGGGTGGCATGCACCAGTTGCACCGAAGGTCCCAACACGCCTCTGCTCGCCAACTGCTGCAGGGCTTTTTCCTTCTGGGTCTTGGCCGTGACGGCGATGTGAGTGGAGATCGGCAGACCATGGGCTTTGGCGAAGGCGAATTCCGGCTCCCAAATGGCGGCGCTGGTGCGTTCCGGGCCACGAATGGCCAACCCCATATCCACCCGTGAAACTGGCATTGAGCGCAGCTGAGCCTGCACCCGCTGGATGTCGGCAAAATCCATTGCCGCCGTTGCATCCAGATCCTGTGCGTAGCCGTACCAGAACCGCCCTCGCAGCCCGCTGGCGAACAGGGCTTTCAATTCAGCCTGGGCAAACGCCGAATCGCGCAGATTGTGGGCCCAGTTGTTGACCGTGGTGATGCCGCTATTGGCCGCCTCCAGCAACCCGAGCCGGACACCCAGCGCCGAGATTTGCGGGGTGAAGCGTTTGCTGACCGCCAATTGCGACTTGAAGAACGCTTCACCCCCTGGAGCCGGCGCGCTGTTGCGCAGGACGCTGTTCCACAAATGCCAATGGCTGTCCACCAGGCCGGGAATGAGGATCATCCCCGTGGCATCGATCGACTCCGCGCCCTCCCCCGGCAAGGAATTGCCGACGGCCACGATGCGCCCATCGCGCATCTGCACATCGGTGTCGTTCATCGCCGCGGCGCCGGGCTCCATGCTGAGTACGGTAGCGTGGCGAATGACCAAATGCACGGCGCGGCCACTCGTGGCCGGTTGATCAGTGCGTAGCTCGGCAGCCCCGACAGCAGGCAGTGCCAGACCGGCGCCGACGGTGGCGCCGAATTTGAGCAGTGTTCTTCGGTTCAGGCTTGCGTCGTCAGGCATTGGGGCCTCGCTCTGCAATTCTCAAGGGTTCATGAAGGCGCGGACGCCAACGGCTGGCCGACCACGGCGGGTACGATCTCACGCGCACCGAAACTCGTCGGCAACTGGATTTTGTAGATCTTGAACGGCAACCGCAGGCCGTTGACGCCACCCGGCCCTCGATTTGAGGCCATCCGCGCACTTTGCGGCACTGGAATGTACAGCTCGCGCTGGTTGGAAATGATCATCGCATCGGGATTCCACAGTCGCTGATCTTCCACCGCAACGCGCAGGCTGCCGTCGGGTGACAGCACTGTCACGCGAGGCTTGTCGTATTCGCCCAGGTAGAGATTGCCCGCACTGTCGATGGCGGTGCCGGTCAAGGGGCCGGTGTCGTAGACGAATTCGACTGTCTCACCCAGGGCTTTTTCGGTCACCTGCGTGTCGCGCAGGGCTGCGGTCGGCACGCGCCACAGCGGTCCGGACAGCGGCTGGTAGTACAGCCACTGGCCGTCCGGGCTGATTTCGATCGGGTCGGAATGCACTTGATGATCGCTGCCATCAGGCATCATCAGCGGCTGCGCACCTTCGCCCAAAGGACGGCGCTCAGGGCTCATTTTGGTCGACGGGTGATCGGCCAGGCGACGCAGCGCCACACCGGTTTTCAGGTTAACGATGATGATCGCCCCCAGGCCCGAATCGGTGAGGTAAGCATGCTCGCTGTCCAGGCGCAGGTCGTTGAGGTTGGCACCTGCGGGCAACACGCTTGGCGACAGGCTGATGGAGCGCAGCAGCTTGCCGTCGCGGGTATCGAACTGCAGGATTTTCTGATGCGGGTTGATGCCATGGGGCCCGGCATCCTCGCCTTGGTCGATGGCCCACAACGTGTCGTCATCGAAGATGTGGATGGTGTTGATCTTCACCAGTGCCTTGGCGCCGGACGTGCCGGGCTGCCACTGGTTCCACTCGCCACCGGGGAACGGCTTGAGGCCGCCGTTGGGCAGCACCTCGGCGATCGATGGGGTTTTCTCGAAACCAGGCCAGCGCGGCAAGCCAACGAACAGGCGCCCGCTGGAGGTCAGTGCCACCGCATTGCACAGCCAGTCCAGACTCGCGACTTCGATCAGTGGTGGCCCGGCCTTCAGAAGCGAGGCGGCCTGGGCCAGCTTGCCGGAAGCCAGCATACCGGCGCCAGAGGCCAGGACCGTGGCCTTGCAGAAATTGCGTCTATCGAGCATCGATTTCCCTCTCTTGGTTTCGCGGCAGTGCGACAGCCCGGTGCAGTTCTCATGGGCGCGGCTACACCACCCGGACACCTGACCGGCAGTCGCAGAAAAAAATTTCAAGAAAAATGCGGAATGGGCAGGCCAGATTGACGCGAAACCATCAAATGCGTCTCTGGCCCGTTCGCTCAGCGACCTGTGCAGGCCTCCTGTCTCACGATGGGAGCAGCCGCATCAGAGGGCGTGTCATCCGGGCGCTTGAGTTCACCGACGATGAACATGTAACTGATGAAAGCCCCTGCGGCGTTGAGCGCCACGTAAATCAACGCACCGTTGAACGAGCCCATGGACTGGACCATGTAGCCGATTACCAGCGGCGTGACGATGCCGGCAATGCTGCCGAAGGTATTGAAGATCGCGCCGTTCATACCGGCGCTGCGCTTGGGCGATACGTCAGAGACGATCGCCCAGCCGAGGGCGCCCATGCCTTTGCCGAAGAACGCCAGGGCCATGAACAGCACCACCAGCATGTCGGTCTGCACGTAATTGCACAGAATCATGCTCATCGACAGCGCCATGCCGACGTAAATCGGCACCTTGCGTGCACGGGTCAGCGATACGCCTTTGCGCAGCATCCAGTCAGAGACCATGCCGCCGCCGATCCCCCCAATGAAGCCGAAGATCGCCGGCACCGCGGCCAACAGCCCGGCATTGAGGATGGACAGGCCACGCTGCTGCACCAGGTAGACCGGGAACCAGGTCAGGAAGAAGAACGTCAGGGTGCTGATGCAGAATTGCGCCAGGTAGATCCCGAGAAACATCCGCTGCCCCAGCAGGTCCCGCGCGCTGGCCCAGGTTTCGCTCCAGCTCTGCCGCTCGCCTGCGCAGGCAGGACGCTCCTGGAGATTGGCGCCGCCTTCGCGAATGGTATCCAGTTCGACCTTGCTCAGACTGGCGTGGTCCACGGGGGCCTTGATGCGAATGAAGAACACGATGCCGATCAGAATCCCGGCCGCGCCCATGACGTAAAAGATCCACGGCCAGCCCCAGCGTGTCGAGATCCAGGCCAGCAGCGGGGTGAACACCACCGCCGCGAAATACTGCGAGGCGTTGAAGATCGCCGTTGCCGTACCGCGCTCGGCGGTCGGAAACCACATCGAGACGATTTTGCTGTTGGACGGGAAACACGGCGCTTCGGCGGCGCCCACCAAAAAACGCAGGGCGAAGACGGCAAAGAAGGCCACACCCACCGGCATGATCGCCACGGTCCCGATCATGCAGGTGAAGACCGACCAGGCGACGATGGCCAGGCCCAGCACCTTGACACTGCCGAAGCGGTCGATGGCCAGGCCGCCCGGCAGCTGCAGCAGCATGTAGGCCCAGGCGAAGGCGGAAAACAGCCAGCCCATTTCGGCGTGGTTCAACCCCAGTTCCTGGGAGACGCTTGCGCCGGCGATTGACAGCGTGGCGCGATCGCCCTGGTTGATGATCATCATGACGAACAGCAACACGATGACTTCGTAACGGCGGTGCTCGGCGATGAAACGCCGCAGAGAATCTATTTTTTTCATTGTGTTCTCGATAGCGGACAGCAGGAATCGGCGCGCTCAGACAGCTCCCCAGCGGCGGACATCCCGCCAGCGCAGCAGAGTCATGGGCGCGTCTCGCGGATGATGACGTCACGGTGCTGGCGCACTTCGGGGCGTAACGCGGTGCCCAGTCCCGGCAGCGTCGGGGCGAGTGCGTGACCGTCCACGATCTGCGGCAGATGAGTGACGAGATCGCCGTACCAGGTGGACAGCGAGGCACGCACCACCTCTTGCAGCACGGCGGTCGGCGCGTGCATGCCGATCTGCAACCCGGCGAACAGCGCAACCGGGCCGGTGCAGTCATGGGGTGCCAGGGGTTTGTTGTAGACCTGCGCCAGCGCGGCGATCTTGCGTGCCTCGGTGAAGCCACCGCACCACACAAGGTCGAGCATCAGGTAGTCCATGGAGCCGGCGGCCAGCAGGTCGCGATAGGCCACGCTGCCGCCGAGGGTTTCGCTGGCACAGATCGGCACACGTGTGCGGTTACGCAGATCGGCCAGTGCCTTGGCATCGTCCATTTTGCACAGCGGGTCTTCGACCCAGTAAGGCTCGAATTCTTCGAGCGCCTGGCAGATGCGCAACGCCGAAGTGCTGTCCCAAAGGCTGTGCAACTCGCACATGATTTCGATCCGGTTGCCCACCGCCTGACGGATCTGGCGGAAGGCTTCGACGCCCTGCTTTACCTCGGCCAGGCTGATGGTGTTAGCCCCCGCCTGACGGGCGAAACGGTCGAACGGCCAGATTTTCATGGCCGTGTAGCCCTCTTCCACCAGGCTGACGGCTAGCGCCCCGGCATCACGGCTAAAGGCCAGTTGATCGTCGTACGGTCCCTGGGCGCGGTCGGCGCTGGTGATTTCGCGGCGCGCGCCCTGCTGGGTGTTGAATTCGTAACCGGCACAGGTGTTGTAGACACGAATCCGCTCGCGGCAGGCGCCCCCAAGGGCTTCATGAATCGGAATGCCATGGCGCTGCCCCTTCAGGTCCCAGAGCGCGATATCCACGGCACTGGCAGCGCGGATCTCGGCACTGGCGCTGTGGTAACCCACATAGGGGTTGGAGAGTTCGAGGGAAATTGCTTCGATCTGACGCGAATCACGGCCGAGCAAGCCGGGGCCGATCAGCTCATGCACCGCCGCTTCGACCGTGGCAGCGCCGCGGAAGGTTTCGCCGAGGCCGATCAGCCCTTCATCGGTTTCGATTTCCAGCCAGATGAGCTTTGGGCGTTCGGGCAGACGCAGGGTTCTTACGCAGGTGATTTTGGACATTATTGTTTTCCGAAGCATGTGGGGCGCCAAATGAGAGCGCTACCATTCGTGGAAAAAAATATAGCCCAGCCGTTTTACAAGAACAAGCATAACTTGTCAGACAACTGACGAATGTATTGATGGTAGCGCTCTCAAAAGACAGAAAGGGTCAACGTTTGCCCACAGGCGTGCTCGCTGCCTGGAGCAAGGTCGAGGTGCTGTCGCGTTCGATCAGGGTGAATCCGATGTCCTGGGCGATCTCGCTGCCGTCGCGACCGCTGAGCCGGTCCAGCAGCATCGAGGCCGCGCTGTCGCCCATTCGCTGGCCGTCGATGCGCACGGTCGAAAGCGGCGGGAAGGTGTGTGCGGCGAAGTTCATGTCGCCAAAGCCGATCACCGCCAGTTGTTGAGGCACGCGAATCCCACGCGCAGCAGCTTCGGTGAGCACGCCATGGGCGATGGTGTCAGAGGTGCAGACCACCATCAGCGGGCCGTCGGGGGCCATGCGGCCTTGTTCGATCAACGCCGAAAGACCGGCGCGCCCATGGGCCAGCGTGGGCAGGCCTTCGGATACCTGACGCGGAACATCGCTGATGCCCTGCTCCGCCAGGGTGTTGATGAAGCTTTGCGCACGGCGCAAGCCGCGGGGGTCGTTGACCGCGAGCAAGGCGAATCGTCGATAGTCGTTGCCCAGCAGATGTCGCGCCACATCGCGGCCGACTTTCTCATGGGAAAAGCCGACCAGCATGTCGATCGGCTCGCTGCTCAGGTCCCAGGTTTCCACGACCGGCACCTTGGAGGCGCGCAGACGATGGCGGCTGGCCGGGGTGTGCAAGGTGCCGGTGAGGATGATGCCGTCGGGGCGGCGGCTGAGAATGACTTCCAGCAGTTCCTGTTCGTGCTCGGTCTGATAACCGGAAACCCCGAGTAGCACCTGATAACCCGCCCTGGTCAGACGCTCGTTGATGGCCTGGAAGGTGTCGGAAAATATCGGATTGGTCACCATCGGCAGCACCACTGCCACCAGGCGACTGCGGCTGGAAGCCAGCGCGCCCGCCAGACGGTTGGGCACGTAACCGGTCTGATCAATGGCGCGTTGCACCTTGAGGCGGGTTTCGCTGCGCACCGTTTCAGGTTGATTCAGGCAGCGCGATACGGTCATCGGTGCCACGCCCGCCAGCCTCGCAACATCACTCAACGTCACGCCACGACTGCCTCGGCCGTTGCCGTCTGGTTTCTTGCCCGTCATTATCTGCCTGTTTTCCCGACTGTTTCGCCCAAGGTTCCGGTGGATCCTACCAGTCGGCCCCTCCTTGATGCGAGCGCGCCGGACGCCATCCGGTCCGGTATGGAAGCGAGAAGTTGGACAGCGACAAAAAGAAAGGCCTGCTTGAGGTTGCCGCCCTGGCGGGGGTCAGTCTGAGTACCGTGGACCGGGTGCTCAATGAACGCGGCAGCGTGTCGGATCTCAAGCGACGCAAAGTGCTGACCGCCGCCAAGGCGTTGGGCTTGCGTCGGCTACTGCCCTCCCCGGTCCACGGTTTGTTGCGCTTTGACCTGCTGATCGTCGAGAGCCACACCGATCACTATCGACGCCTGACCGTCGCGTTTCACCATCAGGCACGGCTGTTGCGCTCGCGTCTGGTCCTGCAGCACCAGACCTGGAACGACCAGAGCCCGGAACGGTTGCTGGAGTTCATCAACCAGCCGCGTACGTCGCGACAGGGGCTGATCGTGGTCGCCCATGACAGCCGTGCCATTCGCGCCGCGCTCAAGGCGCAGATCGCGCGGGGCGTGCCGGTGGTGCTGCTGACCAGCGCGCTGTCGGGACTCGATGGCGCCACCTACATCGGCATCGACAATCGAGTGGCCGGCCGCACCGCGGGACGTTTGCTCAGTCAATGGCAGGGTCAGGCTTCGGGCCGCGTGCTGCTGCTCACCAACTCGTTGCTCTATCACGCCCATCGGCAACGGGTCGAAGGCTTCCTGCAGGTCTTGAGCGAGCGGGCGCCGGGGATGACGGTGCTGGGTCCGGTGGAATGCCACGACGACGATGCCCTGACTGCTCGGGCCGTACGCAACGCCTGCGCGACGGGGGCGCAACTGACAGCGATCTATAACACCGGCGCGGGGTCCGCCGGAATTCATCAGGCGCTGCTCGGTCATGGCGTCAACCCGGTCTGGATCACCCACGAAGCGAGCCAGCAACACGCCGGATTGTTGCGCGAAGGGTCGCTGTCGCTGGTGATCGATCAGGACCCGGAGGGCCAGGCAGAAGCCGCCATTCAACACTTGCTGCACGTTAATGGCGACATCGAAACCCCGGTTCTGATCGCACCGCAATTACGCATCGTCATCGACGAAACACTGTCTGAGTAAAAGCGCTGCATCTATATGGGTTTTTGAGGGAAACACGTCAAATTGTCACTGGCGCGGTGATATGTCGCACCCTAGACTCGCCGCCGCTATCGATGGGTCCGAGGGCTCTGGCCCGAGCGTCCCATTGACTTTTTCCTCATCCCAGACAGGACAGATTCATGCAGCGCAGAGAATTTCTTTCATCGGCGTTGGCGTTGGCAGCCGCGTCCACGTTGCCGGCTGCGCGCGCCGAGGTCGTCAGCGGTGGACAGCCCTGGGAGCCCGGTCAGGCCAACCTGCCTGCACTGCCCGCTCCCCGCCAGGGCGGCTTGGCTTACTTCACCCAGGCCGAATTCGACACAGCCGGCGCTCTCGCCGACCGGCTGATACCTGCCGATGAACTGAGCATCGGCGGCAAGGAAGCCGGTTGCGCGACCTTCATCGACCGTCAGCTTGCGGGCGATTATGGGCGTGGCGCGACGCTTTACCGCCTCGGCCGCTTCGTCAAAGGCACCCCTGAGCAAGGCACGCAATCACCCCTGACCCCGGCCGAACGCTGGCGCAAGGGCCTGGTCGCCATCGACGCCTATTGCCAGAAGACCTTCTCGAAAACCTTCGTGCAACTGGACGGCGCCCAACAGGACGAACTGCTGCGCGGCATGGAAAGCGGCAAGCTGGAGCTGGGCAGCGAGGTTGAAACCAGGGAGTTGTTCGAACAGATTCTGGCCAACGTTCGTGAGGGCTTCTTTGCTGACCCCATCTACGGCGGCAACAAGGACATGGCCAGCTGGAAAATGATTGGCTTCCCGGGCGCCCGCTACGACTTTCGCGATGTGATCGGCAAGAAGGGCCAGAAGCTCACGATCATTCCCACCAGTCTGATCGACAACACCCTCTGATCGCTCACCGTGACCACTGATACGAGCAGTGCGGTACGCCGACACCTGCCTTGATTCTCGTGATGACACCGTATTGATAAGGACCCGTAAATGGCCAATGTTCGCCCCAAAGTCGACGCTGTAATCGTCGGCCTCGGCTGGTGTGGTTCTCTGATGGCTGAAGAACTGACCCGTGCCGGTCTCAATGTGGTCGCGATCGAGCGCGGCCCCTGGTTCGAGACCTCCACCGATTTCCCACCCTCGGTCGACACCGACGAGCTGCGCTGGGATACGCGCCGCAGCATGCTGCTGCCGCCGGCCATCGAGACCACCACTTTCCGCAACAATCGCTCGCAGACTGCCTTGCCCACCCGCGACTGGAGCCTCAACGAACTGGGTTACAACGTCGGCGGCTCGGGCACCCACTGGGCAGGCATGGCCTGGCGCTTTTTGCCCTTTGACTTCGAGCCCTACAGTTACACCCTCAAACGCTATGGCAAACAGCAGCTGACCGATGGCTTGATCGTGCAGGACTGGGGCGTGACATATGACGACCTGGAACCCTTTTATGATCGCTTCGAGAAAATCGCCGGTGTCTCGGGCAAGGCTGGCGTGCTCAACGGCAAGCAAGTCGAAGGCGGCAACATTTTCGAAGGCAGCCGTAAAAACGAGTTTCCCTTGCCGCCCCTCGCCACAACCCGGCTGACCGACCTGTTCACCGAAGGCAGCAAAAAGCTGGGCCTGCACCCGTTCATGGTGCCCGCTGGTCAAGCCTCGCAGGCTTACACCAACCCACTGGGCGTGCGCATGGGGCCTTGCACCTATTGCGGCTACTGCCTGTACTACGGCTGCGGCAACTTCTCCAAGTCCAGCCCCAACGCCTGCGTGATCCCGGCATTGATGCAGCGCAGCAACTTCACCGTGCTGACCGACTCGGCCGTGTTGCGCGCTACCCTGGCCGAAGACGGCAAGACTGCCACCGGCGTGACCTATCTGGATCGCAACAGGAAGGAATGGCACCAGCCCGCCGATATCGTGATCTTCTCGGCCTTCCAGATGCAGAACGTGCGCCTGTTGCTACTCTCGAAAATCGGCAAACCCTACGATCCGGCCAGCCGCTCAGGCGTGGTCGGCCGTGCCTATAGTTTCCAGACTGTGTCGGGGGCGAATCTGTTTTTCGAGGACGAGCAGCTCAACCAATACATCGGTGCCGGCGCCCTCTCCGTGCAGGTCGATGACTACAACGGCGACAACTTCGATCACCGCGGCAAAGGCTTCATCGGCGGCGCCGGCATTCTGGTGGTGGCCCGTGGCGCGCGTCCGATCGGCAACGCCGATGCGGTCCCACCGGGTACGCCGCGCTGGGGCAGCGACTGGAAAAAGGCCTACACCCACGCCTTCCAGAACGGCACCTTCATCTTCAACCAGGGCACCAGTTTTTCCCATGACGAGTGCTACCTCGACCTCGACCCGGAGTACAAGGACGCCAATGGCGACCCGCTGATTCGCGTGACGTTCGACTACAACGAGAACGACCGGCGCATGGCCAGATTCACCGAAGACAAGGCTGTCGAGATCGGCAAGGCCATGGGCGCGAAGATCGTCAATGGCTTCGATTCGGCTGCCACCAACTATGGCCCCTACCTGCCGGCCAGTGACCACACCATCGGCGGCGCGGTCATGGGCACCGACCCGAAAACCAGCGTACTCAACCGTTACCAGCAGAGCTGGGACGTGCATAACGTCTTCGTACTCGGCGCCTCATCGTTCCCCAACAACGCCGGTTACAACCCGACGTCGACCATTGCCGCCCTGAGCCTGTGGACGGCCAAGGCCATCATCGAACAATACCTGAGCAAACGCGGCCCGCTGGTGGAGGTGTCGGCATGATCGCCCGTCATCGCAAGACTCTGGCCGCCGTGGCCCTGTTGTCCCTGAGCGGCGCCATTGGCCTGTACGGTGCTTACGGTGTCGCGGATGCGGCGGATGGCATCGTCCAGCCCGGTCAGCAGAGTGGCAACAGTCAAGGCGTCCAGGCCCCGGCGACCCAGCCGCAGGAAGATCCGGCCGTAGCCCGCGGACGCTATGTCGCCATCGCCGGCGATTGCGCGGCGTGTCACACCGACCCCCATCAGGGCAAACCATTTGCCGGTGGTTATGCGCTCGAGACGCCGTTCGGCAAACTGCTGGCGAGCAATATCACCTCGGACAAGGCCACCGGCATCGGTGACTGGTCCGAAGAGCAGTTCACCCGCGCAGTGCGCGAAGGCAAAGGCCGACATGGGGAAAACCTGTATCCGGCGATGCCCTACAACGCTTACGTGAAAGTCAGCGACCAGGACATGCATGACCTTTGGGCCTACATGCAGACCGTGCCTGCAGTGAACAATCAGGTGGTGTCCAACCAACTGCCCTTCCCGTTCAACATCCGCCTGATGATGATGGGCTGGAACCTGCTGTTCTTCGACAAGACCCCGTTCAAACCGGTAACCGAGGCCAGTGCCGATCTCAACCGCGGCGCCTACCTGGTGCAGGGCCTGGGCCATTGCGCGGCGTGCCACACGGAGAAGAATTTCCTCGGTGGCGACAAGAACGACAGGTTTTTGCAAGGCGGCGATCTGGCCGGCTGGCATGCACCGGAAATCACCGGCAATCGCTACGCGGGCGTCGGCGGCTGGACCTCTGAGCAGATCGTTCAGTACCTGAAAACCGGGAGCAACGACATTGCCGTGGCATCCGGTCCGATGGCTGAAGCGGTCACCAACTCGACCCAGCACATGAGCAATCAGGACCTAAACGCGATTGCGGCCTACCTGCAAAGCCTGCCCGGCTCTAAGGCAACCAAACCGCAACCGCTTACCGCCGTGCAGCAGGCCATGAAACAGGGCGCGAACGTCTACTCGGCCAACTGCTCGGCCTGCCACAACAGCGATGGCAAGGGCATCAATCAGCTTGCTGCGGGGCTTGGCAATAACCCGGCAGTGCAGGCTGCCAACCCGCAGAGTCTCACCACCACGGTGCTGCAGGGCGGACGCGGCGCGGTCACGCTGGGCAACCCCACCAGCGGTGCCATGCCCAGCTTCGCCTGGAAGTTGTCCGACCAGCAGATCGCTTCGGTGCTGACCTATATACGCAACACCTGGGGCAACGCCGCGCCTGCAGTCGATGCTCATCAAGTCGCTCAAACGCGTAAGGACCTCAAGCTGCCAGCGCAAATGAGCGCCGACGGCAGTGCCCGCTAAAGCTCACTCAATATCCCTGGCGCGGGGCGCACCGGCCCCGCCGCCGACCCTCTACCCCATTACGAGAACACGAGCATGAAAGGAACGCTTTCGCGCCAAAGGCCTGCGCCTTGCGCACTGGTCATGGCGCTGTCGATCGGTGCTGCCTGTGGTTACAGCTTCAGCGCACAGGCAGCAGAGGCCTTTGCCATCGACTCCCCCTGGATGAGCGGCGACTGGGGCGGTACGAGGACTGACCTGCTGAACAAGGGCATCGACATCAAGATGGGCTACACCGGCGAGTCGGCCTCCAATCTGAGCGGCGGCTATGATCATGACCGGGTGACGCGGTACGCCGACCAGTTCAACCTCGGTGCCGACATCGATCTGCAAAAACTGTTGGGCTGGAACGACGCGGCCTTCAGCCTTTCGCTGACCAACCGCAACGGCGATAACATCAACGAGAAACTTAACGACCCGCGGTCGACAGGCATGGGCTCGACCCAGGAAATCCAGGGCCGGGGCAGCGTCACCCGTCTCAGCGAATTGTGGCTGAGCAAAGGCTGGTTCGACGACAGCTTGAATATCAAGGCCGGCCGAATGGCCGTGAGTGACGACTTCGCGGTGGAAGACTGCTCGTTTCAGGGCCTGGCATTCTGCGGATCGCAGCCCGGGAACTACGTCGACAGCATCTACAACGGCCCGATCAGCCAGTGGGCATTGCGAGTTCGCTATCGCCTGAGCGGTGAGGTGTATGCGCAGATCGGCGCGTTCAACGTCAATCCATCGGGGCTGGACAACGACAATGGCTTCAAACTCAACGGCGCAGGTACGGCCGGCACCCTGTTTCCGGTCGAGCTGGTGTGGACCCCTAGCGTCAATCAACTGCCCGGTGAGTACCGTGTCGGCTATTACCACAGCACGGCCAACGCCAGGGATGTCTACAAGGACGAAAACAATCGCCCGGCCGCGATCACCGGCAACGACTTTCGCAGCGATGACAGCCGCCACGGATTCTGGGTGGTCGGCAAACAGCAACTGACCTCGGTGCACAGTGATACATCACGTGGCTTGACCGCGACCGCCAGCGCCACCTTCCAGGACCGGGAGACGACTGCCGTAGACAGTTATCAGAAAATCAGCCTGGTCTATAAAGGTCCGTTCGACGCGCGCCCGACCGATACGCTGGGCGTTGGCATCGCTCGCGTCCATGCCAGTTCATTGTTTCTGCGCAATGCCCGGACCTCCAACAGCCTGAATGGGCTGAGCTATGACGACGCCGGCTACCTGCCCGAGCAGCATTCCATGTACGCCACCGAGCTGAACTACGGCATCCAGGCGACCAAATGGCTCAATGTGATGCCCAACCTGCAATACATCAAAAACCCTAACGGCGTGCGCCAAGTGGATAACGCGCTGGTATTGGGGTTGCAGGTCCAGTCGCAGTTCTGACTGAGCGCGCAGGGTTATGCTCACATCCATTCCCTGAAGCACTTCGGCTTGCCAGCGGTAGCGTCCTTAAAATCACCACCGCTGGTAAGCCATGCTGCCAAGGTACGCAATGACCAACATGGCGCGGTGGAGGCTGAACATATTGATATGTCATTTTGATATTTAAATTCTTCCGCTTATGCCTATAAAGTCATCTGCATCCAGGACGGTGCAGTGTGCTCCTGTCCACCCGACAATGGAGCCGTTCATGTCTCAAGAGCGTTCAAGTATCTCCCGTCAGCGCCGCCTTGGCGCGGCGTTGGCCCTCGCGGCGTCTGTACTGGCCGCGACCCTCGGCGCGCCTCAAACCGCACAGGCCGAGGGTCAGCTGCGCATCGCCGAGCAGTTCGGCGTGGTTTACCTGCTGCTTAATGTGGCACGGGACCAGCAGTTGATCGAGAAACACGGCAAAGAGGCTGGCGTCGACATCAAGGTCGACTGGACGCAGCTCTCCGGAGGTTCGGCGGTCAATGATGCGCTGCTGTCCGGCGCCGTGGACATCGCTGGCGCCGGTGTCGGCCCGCTGCTGACCATCTGGGATCGCACCCACGGCAAGCAAAACGTCAAGGCCGTCGCCTCGCTGGGCAACTTCCCTTATTACCTGGTGAGCAATAACCCCAACGTCAAGACCATCGCCGATTTCAGTGAGAAAGACCGCATCGCTGTACCTGCGGTGGGCGTCTCGGTGCAGTCCCGCTATCTGCAATTGGCCTCGGCCAAACTGTGGGGCGACGCCGAGTACAACCGCTTGGACAAATACACCGTCAATCTGCCGCACCCGGATGCCAGCGCGGCGATCAAGACCGGTGGCACCGAACTCAACGGCCATTTCTCCAACCCGCCGTTCCAGGAGCAGGAGCTGGAAAACAAGAACGTGCACATCGTGCTCAACTCCTACGACGTGCTGGGCCCGAACTCGCCGACGGTGCTGTTCGCCACCGAGAAATTCCGCGAACAAAACCCCAAGACCTACCAGGCATTCATCGAAGCACTGGCCGATGCAGCGGACTACATCAAACGCGACAAGGCGGGCGCCGCTGACACCTACATCCGTGTGACCAAATCCAACATCGACCGCGCGCAGCTGATCAAGATCATCGAAAACCCGCAGTTCGAATTCACCATCAACCCGAAAAACACCTTCCCGATGGCCGAATTCCTGTATCGCGTCGGCGCAATCAAGACCAAGCCGACGTCATGGAAGGATTACTTCTTCCAGGATTCGAAACTGCTTGAAGGGAGCTGATGGCGCTGCCTCGGTAGCTGCTCCCTCATCCTGGTTTCAACGTAACCCCACTGTGGGAGTGAGCTTGCTCACGAGGACTGACTTTCAGACGCCGGATTGGCTGTGAAAGGACCAGCCTCCTCGCGAGCAAGCTCACTCCCACAGTTGCGATCCGACGCACAAGAACGCCAGAGTATCCGGGAAACGTCGCGCGTTACGACGGCAACCAAGGCAGTGTGTCGACGGACGCTAATGCGCCCGACGCCTCAAACCAGTGCACGTTTGCAGCCCGCCGCTGTCCATCCCGTATGCGTTGTGCACGTGAGGATATGACATGTCAGCTGATTCCCGTCCGGCCGTACTCGAACTGATCGGCAATACCCCCTTGGTGCGGGTCAGCCGCATCGATACCGGTCTGTGCACCCTCTTCCTGAAACTCGAATCCCAGAACCCCGGCGGCTCGATCAAGGATCGCGTCGGCCTGGCGATGATCGATGCAGCCGAACGCGACGGCCGCTTGCGACCCGGCGGCACCATCGTCGAAGCCACCGCCGGCAACACCGGGCTGGGCCTTGCGTTGGTCGGCCGGGCCAAAGGCTATCGGGTGGTGCTGGTGGTGCCGGACAAGATGTCCACCGAGAAAGTCCTGCACCTCAAGGCGATGGGCGCTGAAGTTCACATCACCCGCTCCGATGTCGGCAAGGGCCATCCCGAGTACTACCAGGATGTCGCCGCGCGACTGGCCGGGGAAATCCCCGACGCCTTCTTCGCCGACCAGTTCAACAACCCCGCCAACCCGCTGGCTCACGAAAGCAGCACCGCACCGGAAATCTGGGCGCAGACCCAGCACGACCTGGACGCGGTCGTAGTCGGCGTCGGGTCCGCAGGCACCCTCACTGGCCTGACCCGCTTCTTCAAGCGTGTGCAGCCGGATCTGGAAATGGTCCTGGCCGATCCCGTCGGCTCGGTGGTCGCCGAATACAGCCGCAGCCGCACGTTACCGACACCCGGATCCTGGGCAGTCGAGGGCATCGGCGAAGACTTCATCCCCTCGTTCGCCGACCTCTCCACCGTGCGCCAGGCCTACTCGATCAGCGATGAAGACAGCTTCGAACACGCGCGCCATCTGTTGCGCGCCGAGGGTATTCTCGGAGGATCTTCCACCGGCACCCTGCTCGCCGCCGCCCTGCGCTACTGCCGCGAACAGACCGTGCCCAAACGTGTGGTCAGCTTCGTCTGCGACACCGGCACCCGCTATTTATCCAAGGTCTACAATGACCAGTGGATGACCGACCAGGGGCTGATGCAACGCACCCGATACGGCGACCTGCGCGACATGATCGCCCGGCGTTTCGAGGACGGACGCGTGATCAGCGTCGGGCCGGACGACACCCTGCTCACCGCGTTCCAGCGCATGCGCCTGGCGGACGTTTCGCAACTGCCGGTGCTGGTGGACGGCAAGCAACTGGTAGGGGTCATCGATGAGTCCGATATCCTGCTTGACGTGCACACCGACACCTCGCACTTTCGCACCACAGTGGCCAGCGCCATGACCGACCAACTGCAAACCCTGCCGCCCGACGCCACGCTCGCCAGGCTTCAAGAGGAGCTGGATCGAGGCCATGTCGCCATCATCGCCGACGCCTCGGGCTTTCATGGCCTGATCACCCGCGTCGACCTGCTCAATCATTTGCGGAGATCCCTTGCATGAATCAGCACGACGAAAAAAGCCACCCCAAGCACGCCTTCGCCACCCGCGTGATTCATGCCGGGCAAGCCCCGGACCCCACCACCGGAGCGCTGATGCCGCCCATCTATGCCAACTCCACCTACCTCCAGGAAAGCCCCGGTGTGCATAAAGGTCTGGATTACGGGCGCTCGCACAACCCGACGCGCTTTGCCCTGGAGCGTTGCGTGGCTGATCTGGAAGCCGGCACCCAGGCGTTCGCCTTTGCCTCGGGGCTGGCAGCGATTTCATCGGTGCTCGAACTGCTCGACGCAGGCTCGCACATTCTCTCGGGCGATGACCTGTACGGCGGCACCTTCCGACTGTTCGACAAAGTGCGCAAACGCAGCGCCGGCCATCGTTTCAGTTTCGTCGACATGACTGACCTGTCGGCCTTCGAAGCCGGGCTTCAGGACGACACCAGAATGATCTGGGTAGAAACCCCGAGCAATCCACTGCTGCGCCTGACCGACCTTGCCGCCATCGCTCGCATCTGCCGTGACCGAGGCATCCTCTGCGTCGCCGACAACACCTTTGCCAGCCCGTGGATACAACATCCGCTGAGCCTGGGTTTCGACATCGTCGTGCACTCGACCACCAAATACCTCAACGGCCACTCCGACGTCATCGGCGGCATTGCGGTGGTGGGCAACAATGCCGAACTGGCCGAGCGCCTGGGTTTCCTGCAAAACTCGGTGGGCGCCATCGCCGGTCCCTTCGACGCCTTCCTGACCTTGCGCGGCGTGAAAACCCTGGCGCTGCGCATGGAGCGTCACAGCAGCAACGCGCTGGAACTGGCCCAATGGCTCGAACGCCAACCGCAAGTGGCGCGGGTCTACTATCCGGGCCTGCCCTCTCATCCGCAGCATGCGCTGGCCTGTCGGCAGATGCGCGGGTTCGGCGGTATGATTTCCCTGGACCTGAACACGGACCTGGCTGGCACTCGGCGCTTCCTGGAGCAGGTGCAGATCTTCGCGCTGGCCGAAAGCCTCGGTGGCGTGGAAAGCCTGATCGAGCACCCGGCCATCATGACCCACGCCAGCATCCCGGCTGAAAACCGCGCAAGGCTGGGGATTGGCGACTCGCTGGTCCGGCTGTCGGTCGGCGTCGAAGACGTAGAAGACCTGCGGGCAGACTTGGCGCAGGCGCTGAAGACAATTTGAGGCACCGATTGTCATCACACAGCGCAAGGGCATTATTGCCACTTTGGTAATAGAGCTTTGCCGAAAGATAGATGGCTGAAACTTAGATAGCTTGCTAACGTTCACCCCGTCAAGTCCGCCGATTTGATGGATGTCCCTCAAGCCGCCAAACCGTCCGAGATAACGGGTTGGCGGCTTTTTTATGGCCGATGGATTTGTGTGGATTCGGCGGCGTCTGGGGATTTGGCGCAGTCCGCCCCGCCGACGATGGCGCCTGAGAGACTGCCGCGGTCGTCAGACCGGGCTGCTACAGGGGATTGCGTACGCAAAATCCAGGTACGTGACAAAACCCCGTACGAGACGACGGAGGCTACGACGGCAGCGAAAGCGTCAGGTCAATCGCTTATGGCTCGCCCGGCCATCCGTCTTCGCTGCCGTCGTCGCCTCCGACGTCTCCCCGGGTAGATCGGGTGCGACCTGAGCATCCCTGTTTGGCGCTAGAAATGCGAAGGGCCTTGGCTCCACGCAGCATTGCTTTTCGTAATCCCCGAGCGCCAGCGGCACGTACGCCCGCGCTCAAACATCCAACTCCTTCATCCGGTGATAGAGCGTGCGCCGCGGGATATTCAGCTCCTGGCTCACCGCATCAATACTGTTGTTGTGTCGCTTCAAGGCAGCCTGGATCAATACCTTCTCAATCACCCGCAACTGCGACTTCAAGCCGGTGGACGACTCCCGGTCCTCGCCTGCCTCATCGCCCAACAACGGAAAACCCAGGACGAACCGCTTGGCCGCCGACTTCAGCTCGCGGATATTGCCCGGCCACTGATGATTCAACAGCACATGCCGCAACATCGCGCTCACTTCAGGCATCGACAAACCGGATTCACGTGCCGATACCAGTGCGAAACGCCGAAACAACGGAATGATCCGCTGCCGTTGAGCGCGCAGCGGCGGCAGTTTCAGGGTCAGGACATTGAGCCGAAAATACAGATCCCGACGAAACCGGCCCTGCTCCACCAACTCGTCCAGCGCATGCTGCGCCGAGGCAATCACACAGACATCCAGCACAATCGGCGTCGTCGAACCCAGGCGCTCAAGCTCGCGGGTTTCCAGCACCCGCAAGAGCTTGGCCTGAAGACTGAGGGGCATGCTGTCGATCTCGTCCAGATACAAGGTTCCGCCCTGCGCTGCTTCGATATAACCGACCCGGGAACGATCAGCCCCGGTGTACGCCCCGCTGACCACGCCGAACAACTCGCTCTCGGCCAACGATTCCGGAATGGCCGCGCAATTCATCGCTACCAGGCGTCCCTTGCGCCCCGACAATTCGTGAATACGCCCGGCCACGGTGTCCTTGCCGGTGCCCGTCTCACCCGACAGCAGCACATCGATACCCAGATGGGAGATGCTTTGGGCGATGACAGTCAGGTTCGGCACATGAGTGTCGTCGGCCAACTGATCATCAAACACATCGTAAACACTCATCCACGACCTCTAGCGGTTCTCGCGCCCGCCTGCGCTTGGCGCGGCGGCCTTGTAAACAACTTGAGAGACAGCCCAGCCTCAGGCGTCAGGGAAACAGTGGATCAGCCGCGCCAAAACAGGTCAGCCCCAGCGCTTTCATGCGGTGATACAACGTGCGTCTGGGAATCTCGAGCTCTTGAATGACCGCGTCCAGGCTGTGCTTGTGGCGCTTGAAGGCGTCCTCGATCAGCATCTTTTCGATCACCCTCAGCTGGGTTTTCAACCCGGTTTCAGGGTCGCGGTCCGGCTCGATATCCGCGCCCAACAACGGAAAACCGAGGACGAAACGTTTGGCTGCCGATTTGAGTTCGCGAATGTTGCCCGGCCACGCGTGGCTGAGCAGCAATTGCACCAGGCCATTGTCCAGCGTGGGTGGCGAGCGATCGAATTCTCGGGCGATGGTCTGGGTGAACTGGTCGAACAACGGCAGTATCTGCTCGCGGCGATTGCGCAAGGCTGGCATCTGGATGGTCAGCACATTGAGACGAAAAAACAGGTCGCGGCGGAAAAGCCCTTGCTCCACGAGTTCATCCAGCGGTCGCTGAGCCGAGGCGATCACGCGCAGGTCCACGGGGATGAACGCGGTCGAACCCAGCCGTTCGATGCCACGTGTTTCGAGAATGCGCAGCAATTTGGCCTGAAGGCTCAAGGGCATGCTGTCGATCTCATCCAGGTACAGCGTGCCCCCACACGCCGCCTCGATGTACCCCTGGCGGGATCGGCTGACGCCTGTGTACGCGCCATTGACCACACCGAACAGTTGGCTTTCGGCGAGCGATTCGGGAATGGCTGCGCAGTTCATGCCTACGAAGGAACCTGTCCGACCAGACAACTCATGTATGCGTTTGGCCAACGTGTCCTTACCCGTCCCAGTCTCCCCGCACAAGAGCAAATCTATGCTTAGACTTGCTGTATTCACCGCAATCTGATGAATATCCAGCGTTGCATTTCCCTTCAAGGTCGCCCAGCCGCTTACATCGATTTCTTCCTTCATCGATACCTCTCACATTGGGTGCAAGCGAGTTATTAGTACCACGCAATACAAAGGCAGCAATAATTAATTTTAGTTCCCGCTCTGCCTGAGAACAGGTTCACAAAGTTCCCGCAATGATATCAATATGACTGCACTCTCTGTCTCAACTAATACGTGCTGCACGACTTTCAAACGCGTATTTAAATTTTCGACTTGCCTCGTTACCCGTATTGTTTTATCAGGACCGACACAACGTAGAACAATTCTCATCAACCATGAAATTAGTCTATTAATCAATAGATTAGGCTCTACACAAGCGCTTCGTCGCTTAATTCGGCATGGCTCCGTCAGAAATCCAACGCGTCTAAATGCTAGCTGCGTTTGGCGAAGTACTAGGCCGTTACTGCGCTAAACTTGCTCGAAAACGCTAACGCCCCATCGGACAGTTCAGTAAAACTGCGTTCGTTAAGCTTCTTAGTTCAAGTCAGCCCTATCAACAGCTGATTCGTGACTGAACAACACTTCAATGTTAAGCCGATATATAAAAACCACTAATGCAACAAGCATTCATTAAACATAAAGTCGAGACAACTCACACATCTAACGCATTCGGAAAACCAACTAAGGGCGTTCGGTTTGCCGAACGCAGCTTTATCCATTCAGCTAAAGCGGAAAAATTTCCCATGTTTTACGGGGCTTAGCTGGCACCGTCCGGTATGTTTCCGAACGGTTTGCGTTGCGATTTGGCGCGCCCAATGGATATTTAAGGATCGGGATCCAACTAATGACAGGCGTCAAAGGTGCACCGCAGAGATGTCGTGATGACGTGACATTCGCGAAGCAAATAGTGCTCCGATGTTTCAAGATATGTCCAAGCCCTATTTAAAGCGCTGTGTATCAGCGAGGTTACAGGCCTGCAAAAAAGTTCAGAACAAATGCGCTGATTTAGATCAACGAATATGTCTGCGACGGCCACATCATGGCGTTATGGAGCAAATGGCGAGAGCGGAAAGGTTTGTATCGGCGTGCTTACCTGCCCCGCGCGGGCGTTGGTGCACCGAGCAGGTCACGCTGATGGGAAGGGTATTTTTCCGAGAGAGGTCTGTCAGGGGGCCAATCTGACAGACGGCGACGCGGGGGTCGCGGTAACAGCCAGCGCTTCGCCAGACGTTTGCGGGCCATATGGCGCCAGCTTTGCCAGGCTGGCGGAGAGCTGCCGGGCCTGATCCCGCGGGACCAGAAGATGAGTCGGCCCGTCGACGGTTTTCTTGCGCAGGAACGCCGGGTTCAGCCCCAGAAGCACGGCTTCATCGACCCCGGCGTTGGCGGCCAGTTGGCTGAGGTCTACCGGACGGGTCAGCTCGAGGGTCGTGAAATACGGCGCGTTGGCCACCGGGTTGAGCTGCACGCCGTAGACGTCGGGTTCGCGCACCAGCATCGACAACGCCAGCAGGCGCGGCACGTAGTCCTGGGTTTCCCTCGGCAGATTCAGGTGCCAGTAGTCAGCTGGCAAGCCGCGCTGCTGATTGACCGCCACCGCCCGGCTCACGGTGCCTTCGCCGGCGTTGTACGCGGCCATGGCCAATAACCAGTCGCCGTTGAACTGATCGTGCAGCCGTGTCAGGTAGTCCATCGCCGCCTTGCTCGAGGCCACCACGTCGCGACGCCCGTCATAGAAGGCGGTCTGGCGCAGGTTGAAATCGCGACCGGTGGCAGCCATGAACTGCCACAGCCCGGCCGCCTCGCGGATCGAACTGGCTTTGGGGTTGTAGGCGCTTTCGACGATCGGCAGCAGCGCCAGCTCAGCGGGCATGCCACGCTGGTCCAGGCTTTCGGCGATGAAGTGCAGATAGGGGCTGGCGCGCAGGCTGGCATTGCGCAGGAAGCCAGGGTTGCCCAACAACCAGTCGCGCTGCCGGAGGATCCGCGGGTTCGCGCCTGTCTCGTCCAGCAGACTAAACCCCTGCCCCAGCCGACCCCAGATGTCGCTGCCGGCGTAGGAAGTCGCCGCCATCCGGGGGCGCAGGCTGGGACCTGGGTCCGCAGTGCGGTTCAGACCGGCCACCAGGCGTGGCGTGCGCTCAATCGGGGGTTGCGCGGGATAGCCGAACGCCTGGTAATCGATGGATTGACACCCCCCGCACAGCAGCGCGACGGTAAGCCAACCAAAACGCAACTGACGAGTGAGTGTCAAGGGCCCCATCGGCGGGGTCGAGGCAGGTGGCATGGAGGCGGGTCCTGAGAGCGATTACCCTAGGTGGCCCGCGCGCCTGAGCGGTTCCATCTCCAATGCAAGATTGACTCAGTGATTCGACCAGCCTTCTACTGTGCGCACCAGTTCGGTCAGGTCGCGATCAGCGCCGTCCTGTTGCGCAGCGACGTTCCACAATTGCCGCGCGGCGTTGCCCAGCCACATCGGTACGCCCAGGGCCTGACTTTCCTCGATCGCCAGCCCGATGTCCTTGCACACGCTGGACAGCGGAAAGCCGAAATCGAAAGTACCCGGCAGCACGTGTTTGGGGAATTTATCCAGGGTCGCGCCGTTCTTGCCGCTGCCTGCGTTGATCACTGACATCATCACTTCGGGGTCCAGCCCGCCTTTGACCCCGGCGACGAAGGCTTCGCTGGTGATCGCGAAGGCAGTCGTGGAGAGCATGTTGTTCAACAGCTTGAGTAACTGACCCTGGCCCGGCTGCTCACCAACGATGAACACCTTGCCGAACACATCGAACAGCGGACGCACCCGTTCGACCGTCGCAGGCTTGCCCGCAACCATCAGTGCCAGGCTGCCCTTCTTCGCACCGGCAGCGCCCCCGCTCACCGGCGCGTCCACGGTGTCGATACCCTTGGCCGCGAGACCCTCCGCGACTTCCTGCTCCGCGCGCGACCCCACAGTCGAAAGGTCCACAAGAACCCGCACCGAGCGCCCTTCGATGATGCCTTCCGGCCCCAATGCCACAGCCTTGAAAATCGCCGGGCTCGGCAGGCTGGTGAAAATGATCTCGGCGCTGTCGGCGACTTCTTTCACGCTGGCAGCGATACGCGCACCCAATGCCCTCAGCTCATCCAGCGCGCCCTTATCCTGGTCGTAAATCACCAGCCCGTGTCCATGCTCCAGCAGGCGCCGCGCCATGGGCCGCCCCATGACGCCGACGCCGATAAAGCCCAGTTGTTGATTGCTCATGATTGTTTTCCTGCTCGTTAAAGACTTGCCAGCCGCATGAGCGCCCCGGCGTTCGTTGACTGTTCCAATTGCCACAGCGCATCCAATAAAGGCTGGGGGTCACATCCCGATCCGCCATAGGCCGCCAGCTCCCGCAATTTGTCCTGCAGGAGCGCATCGCTTAATGGCGCACTCAGGCTTCCTCGGTAAACCTCGGTGGTGCGCTTCAAAGATTTCTGCGAGTTGAAGAAAATCTCGACCGTAGCGGACTCCACCGAGTAGCGCGGGTCGTCGTTGAACTGCAGCCGTCCGTACAGCACGCGCAAACGTGGATCGCTCACTGCCTCATCGCTGAACTCGGCCAGCCCTGCCCGGCCCGTCGCCAAGCTCACCGCCACCGCATGCTGCGCGCTGACCTGGGACTGCCTGCCCCATCGAATGTCTGGCCGATCGGTGCGTTGACGTAATAAGGGATGGCCGGTCAGTTCAATGCGCAGGATGTCGTCGAGATCCCAATCGCGTTCCCGGGACAACTCCAGACACGCCTGAATCACCGGATTGAGCACCACGCCACAGGGATAGGGTTTGTACGTGTTGGCCAGCAAGGCCCAGCGTTCGCCCAGCTCGGAGGTGACTTCGTCGACACGTGGTTGTTCGCCGAAGACCTTCAGGAAACCGCGCTCGCCTTCCAGCGGCTGAACCGGCCCGGCGAAGCCATCCTGGGCCAGCAATGCCGAGAGCAGGCCATTGCGCGCAGCATTGCCGACCCCAATGCTTTTTGCTGCACTGCCCAGAGTCTCCACCAGGCCGGACGCCTGGGCACTGGCACTGCCAAACGCCCAGACCAGTTGGCGAGCGTCGAGGCCCAGCACTTTGCCGACCGCCGCTGCCGCACCGAACACCCCACACGTCGAGGTGATGTGCCAGCCGCGACTGTAGTGCTCCGGCGAGATGGCCATGGCCAGACGACACTCGACCTCAACCCCCAGCACGAACGCCAGCAGCAGCTGTTCGCCGCTCACAGCCTGTGTTTCGGCCAGGGCGAACAACGCAGCAGCCACTGGCGCGGTGGGGTGAAGAATGGTCGGGATGTGGGTGTCGTCGTAGTCGAAGACGTTGGCGCTCATGGCGTTCAGCGAGGCTGCGTTGAGCATGTCCATGGCGTCGCTGCGGCCGATCACATGGGCCTGCTCGCCGGCATTGAAACGCGAGAACAGCCGGGCAGCCGTGGCCACGTCCGGATCGCTGCAACCGGCGAGCGATACCGCGAAGTAATTGACCAGTGCACGCTTGGCTTCATGACGCACCGGGGCGGGAATGTCTGCCCAGGTGCTGCGTTCGACGAACTGTGCCAGTTGATGGCTAAGAGTTTGGCTCATGGTTATCCCGTTGTTGTTTTGATGCACTGCGCGCATGCCCATCTGTAGCGGCATCACGCTGCCATCCAGCCATCATCCACCGGTAACGTGGCCCCGGTGATGGACGCCGCCGATTCGCTGCACAAATACACGATCAGATCCGCCACATGGCTGGCCTCGACAAAACGCCCGGTCGCCTGCTTGCCTTGTAGAAACTCGCGAGTGGCGGTCTCGCGGTCCAGTTGTTTCTGGTCCATCAGCGCGGTCAGGCGACTTTCGATGTTCGGCGTCAGCACCGAGCCTGGGCACACGGCATTACACGTGATGCCCTGACCCTGGGTTTCCACGGCCACGGCGCGCGTCAGGCCCAGCAATGCGGTCTTGGTGGTGACGTAATCGATGCGGTTGGCGATGGCGCGCGAACCATAGGCCGACGACAGGTTGAAGATGCGGCCCCAGTGACGCTCGCGCATGCCGGGCAGGACCCGTTGGATTGCGCGAAACGCCGCCGTCAGATTCACCGCCAGTGCTTGGTCCCAACGCTGCAGCGGGAATTCAGCCAGCGGCGCGAAATGCCTCACCACGGCGTTGTTGACCAGCACATCGACACTGCCCGCAATGTCGAACAGCCTTTCGATCTCTTCAGGCGCGGACAGGTCTGCCTGCACATAACTGACTCGCACAGCATAGGCGCGCATCAGCTCATCGCAGGTCTGGCGCATGTCGTCCGGCGTTGCCAGCCCATGCAATACCAAATTGCATCCCGTTGCAGCGAGCCCTCTGCCCATCGCCAGACCAAGCCCGTCGGACGACCCGGTCACCAGCGCTGTACGGCCCTTCATTTTCCCGCTCCGCTGGCGTCGATCCGCACGGCGAACATGGGATCGCTCGGATCCACCGGCGCAAAACGATTCATCACCTCGGGATCGTGCCCGGGAATCACCACGGCACCCGGACGCTGCAACCACTCACGGATCTGTTCGTAGCCGCGGTACATGTCGGCCAGGCTGTCGAGCACGGCAAACGGCCGGTCCTGTTCCAGCTCGTCGTAATAGTGAATGGCGTCCGACGCAAGAATCACCGGGCCTTCGGGCATTTCCACCACCACCGCCATCTGCCCCGGCGTGTGGCCACCAATTTCGTACAGTTCTATGCCGGGAATCAGCGTGTTGCGCGGCTCATCGAGCAGGGTGATGCGACCGTCGCGTTCCAGCGCCTGAATGCGCTCGATGTCCAGCGGATCGATGTGATGGGTGTACTGCGGGCGCTTGCCCATGTCGGTACCCCAGAATTCGAACTCGCGCCGCGACATGATGATTCGGGCGTTGGGATACAGCCCTAGATTGCCGGCGTGATCGTAGTGCGCGTGGGTCAGGACCAGCAGTTTCACGTCCAGCGGATCAATCCCCAGTCGCGCCAGTGCATCGGCAGGTGCCACCACCGGCTGTCGACGACGTGCAGTAGCCGCTTCGGGGCTGAATCCGGTGTCGATGACGATGGTCTGCTCGGCGTTGCGGAAGATCCAGAAGAAGTAATCCATGGTGATTTCCGCGTCCGGCTCACGGTAGGCGCGGAAGTTGTAATAGCACTCGCTCTTGGTGGTTTGCCGGGTGCCGTAACGCACCACGATCACTTCAGGGTCGGTCCAGTTCGGTCTGACAGTCTTCGCTTGCGTGTTCATGCAGGAACTCCAAATAGAATCAGGCGAATTCAGGTTTTGATTTCGTGAGGCGCAGGCACCACGGGAAGCGGCGCCGTCGCAATGTCTTCCAGTGATCGGTTCTTGGTTTCAGGCCCGATCGCGCCGACGATCACTGCTTGCAGTAACAGCGTGCCGACGATCAGCGAGATCACCCCGACGATGCCGAAGCCGGCGAACACCGCCGCAATCGCGTAGGGCACGAGGATATTGACGCCGCGCCCAATGGCGTTGCACAGGCCGGCGCCGCGCAGGCGCAGTTCGGTGGGGAACAGCTCCGGCACGTAGCTGGCCACGCTCAGCGACGACAACACATAGATGCATGCCGTGATGGCGAAGCCGGCGGCGATGATCGCGGTTTCAGATTCGGCGAACGGGTAGCTCACGCCGAAGCCGATGCCCACCAGCGAGAACAACACGATGCCCCACTTGCGCCCCAGCCGTTCGGCCAGCGCGAAGGCGATCAACGATCCCAGCGGGCCGCCGGCGAACATCAATGTGGTCAAGCCCAGCGAATTTGAAACGCTGTGGCCCTGCTGCACCAGAAAGGTCGGAATCCAGCTGACGAAGGCGTAGTTGACGGTAAACAGCGCAACCAGCACGGTGATCCCGGTAATGGTTCGGGTCAGAAGGCGGCGCGAAAACAGCTCGCGCATGCGCGCCGGCGGGGTTTGGGTCTGTGACGTTACCTGGACCGGAGCAACGCTGCCGGGAGTGACCCCGCAGCGAGCCTCGATACTGGAAACGATCTTATCGGCCTCCGCGTGCCGCCCTTGGGACGCCAGCCAGCGCGGCGATTCGGGCATGTTTTTACGCAGGAACCAGACGATCAGTGCGCCGACGCCCGCGATGGCAAACATCCAGCGCCAGCCGAAGCGCGGAATGATCAACCAACCGAGAAACGCCGCCAGAAACAATGACGTGTTGATGATCAGGTTGAGAATGGTGCCGAAGCGTCCGCGCCATGCGGCCGGGATGAATTCGCTCAACGTGCCGTAGCCCACCACGATCTCCGCGCCCATGCCCACGCCCATGACCAGACGGAAGAAAATCAGCCAGTAGACCGAAGGAGACAACGCGGCGGCGATGGAGGCGAATCCGTAGATCCCGAGATTGAACTGGTAGGTGAATCGGCGCCCGAAGCGGTCGCCGAGTACGCCGGACAGCCACGCCCCGGACATCATGCCGATGAAGGTCACCGAGACGAAGGTCGCGTTCAGCGCCAGCGTGGATTCGTGATTGTTGATCAGGGCGGCGAGTACGGACCCGGCGATGTAGATGTCGAACGAGTCGAAAAACATGCCCGCCGCGATCAGACCCAGCAAACGGTAGTGAAACCCCGAAAGCGACAACCGGTCCAGACGTACGCCGATACTGGATGCTGCGTTCATGTGCGTTTCTCGTTGTTATTTTTATAAGGATGTCGGGAGCGGCGTTATTGGACGTCGCGGGTCGTCGGGTCGAGCGCATGTTCGAGCATGGGCGCTGCGACCAATACGCCATGGATGCCGATCACGCTGACGATCTCGAGCATTTCCATGATCTCTTCCCTGGTCGCGCCATAACGCAGGGCGTTGCGCATGTGCAGCTTCAGGCCCGGCACGTAGAGGTGCGTGGCGGCCGCGTCGAACGCGCAATACATGAGTTCCTTGAACTTGGGCTCCAGCACACCGGTGCGCCATGGCACGGAAGAGAATTCGACGTAGGCTTCGAACAGCTCCGGGTCCAATTCCAGCAGGCCCTCCCACGAGGAATGCCAGTAGCCACGGTTTTCGATAAAGCTGGTTTTCAACGCTTCTCGCCGGGCGTCCAGCGGCTCGGGACCATCGCGCATGCCCTCTTCTTCCAGCACTTCCAACAGCACCGGCACTCCGACGTTGGAGGCGTGAATGCCAACGGTGCTGATCAACTCCAGCACTTCCATCAATTCCTCGGCCGTGGCGCCATGGGCCAGGGCGACCCGTATATGTTCATGAACGCCGGGACGAAACAGATGCGTTGCGGCGGCGCTGGCAGCCAGCGCAATGAACGCCTTGACCTTGTGCGGCAGATGATTCTTGCGCCACGGGACAGCGGCGAAGCCTGCGTAGGCTTCGACAAAACCGGGGTCCAGACGCAGCACACTGTCCCAGGCCAGATTCCACGTACCTCCGTTTTTGGCGAAAGCGTCTTTGGCCTGTTGTTGTTTTTCTGTGAGGCTCATGATTGATCGCTCGTTGATCTGAATGACTGCACCCTGACTGTGGGAGCGAGCTTGCTCGCGAAAGCGATGTGTCAGTCGAGATTGAGGTAAGTGATCCACCGCATTGGCGAGCGAGCTCGCTCCCACAGTGGATCGCATGCGTCTGTGCCTAATCCGCACTACGCAAATAATCCACATCCGCCACCGCTTCCTGCCACACGGTCTTACCGATGGACGTGGCGGTGTGAACCATGAAGTTCCTGGTATTGGCGCCATGCCAGTGCCGTTCGTTCGGGCCGATCCACACCGTGTCGCCCTGACGGATCACCTGCGGCTCGCTGCCTTCCAGACAGATCCAGCCGCTGCCCGCCGTGACGTACAGCATCTGCCCCTGCTCGTGGTAATGCCAAAAAGTACGCGCGCCGGGGTTGAACGAGACGTTATTGATCGTCACGCCATCGGTGGTCGGCATCACCGGGTCGGCCCAGACCACACCGCTGAACGTGGCCCCGCGCTGCTCGGAAATCGCGCCTTCGACAGCGCCGTGAAAAACCTTCATGCCTTGTCTCCTTTCACCCATTCTTCAGTCGATTCATGCAGGCGCACGCCACCGGACATGTCGCCGATGGCGTCCACCACTCTGTTGCTGATCAGGTCGCCGTAGCCCAGCGCAGTCTGCAGACCGAAGCTTGCCAACGGCCCCGCGGCGTTGAGCGAGGCGACGCCCAGTTCGCGTGCACGGTCCAGGTACAGCACCACGTCCTTGCTCATCAATTTTCCGGTCAGACCGCCTTCCAGGTAATTGCCGTCGACGATGTGCGGAAAGCGATTGAGGGTGGCGAAATTCACCCCACTGCTGCTGTTGAGCACATCGAGCAGGCGATGCAGGTCCAGGCCGGCCTTTTTGCCCGCGACCATGACCTCGGCCGTGGCCGCCAGGCTCACGGCATTGAGAAAGTTATTGAGCAATTTGGTGGTATGCCCGGCGCCGCTTTCGCCCATCAGGAACACCTTGCTGGCAATCGGTTCGAAGACCCAGGCCAGCGCCTCGACCGTCGCTGCATCACCACCGACCATCAGCGTCAGCACGCCTTTTTCCGCAGCCGCTGCGCCACCGGAAATCCCGGCGTCGATGTACTGCACGCCACGTTCGGCAAACAGACCGTGCAGGCGAATCGTCGAACTCGCTGCGGCGGTGCTCAGGTCAACGACAATCTGCCCCTCACGGCAGTGCGCCAGCAGGCCATTCGGGCCTTCGACGACCGCCTCCACCACCTTGCTGTCCGGCAGCGACAGCAGGATCACGCCCGCTTCGGCGGCCACCTGCCCAATCGACGCCGCCGATTGCGCGCCCGCCGCCTTGGCGCGGTTGGCGTCGGCGTCGTAACCGAGCACCTTGAGCCCGGCATTCACCAGGCAGCGTGTCATACGCCCGCCCATGTTGCCCAAGCCAATGAAACCCAGGGTTGTGTTGTTCACAACTGCTCTCCTCGCTTGCGGTGAATCCTAGAAATCCACATCTTTGGTTTCCGGCCCCATCCACGCACCGATGGTGGCGATCACTCCGCCAATCACCAGCAGGACGGCAGGCGTGACGTTGAACGGCATGAATTCGCCGAGCCAGGCCATATAGAAGGCGTAGAACGACGGGATGATTACCGACAGACTGAAGCCGACCCCAAACCCGGTGGCCCGCACATCGGTCACGAAACGTTCGTTGATGTAGGTCACGATCACACCCCAAGGCGCGGTCACCAGCACCGACAGCACGCAGACCAGGATCATGACCACTGGCAGCGAGAGCCCCTGTACGTTGCCCAGCACGTAGATGATCGCCGCGCCTACCGTGGCGATGATCGGTCCCAGGGTGATGAAGAAACGCCGACGACCGATCTTCTGGCCGATCATTCCCGAGCCGATGTAGCTGAAGAACAACACCGAATAGGCGATCAACAAGGTGCCGGTGACTTCCAGTGCCGAGAGGTGCAGCGTGTTTCTGAGCAATCCGGTGGGCAGGAAAATAGTGATGATGTTCTGGGTCAGCCAGAAGCCGGTCATCATCAACAGCACCTGCAGCAGGTTACGGCCGCTCTTGCCTCTGAGCAGGTCGGTGAGTGGCAGTTTTTCCCGAGGCTTGTTGCCTGCTTCGCTTTCCCAGATTTCCGATTCCGACACCGCGTACACGTAGTACAGGGCCAGCGCGCCAGCCAGTACCGCGCCGATTACGAACGGAATGCGCCAGCCCCACTGCACGTAGGGCGAGCCTGGGCCATCGAGCGGGAACAGCATGAACATCAGCATCGCCACCAGGTTGATGGTGACGTAAGCCAGCGGAAAACCAGCGATGATCAGGCCGCCGACGAAACCGCGCTGATGCTTTTTCGAATATTCGATGGCCAGCGGCATCGCGCCTGTATAGCCACCGCCGAGGAAAATCCCGTCGACGAAACGCAGCAGCACCAGCAGCCAGTACGAAGCGATGCCGATGCTCTCGTAGCCTGGCAGCAGTGCGATTAGCAGCGTGACCACGCCAAACCCGGACACCGAGTAGATCGACGCCATGCGTCGGCCGGTCTTGTCGGCGATCATGCCGAACAGCAAGGCACCGATCGGGCGGCCCAGCAGCGTGGTGATGAACACCAGCGAAGCGAGGATCGCAGCCATACCCGGCGACAACTGCGCGGGCTGGAAGAAGAACAGCACCGGCGACAACACCACCACCGGCAAGTAGATGTCGAACATGTCGATGTATTCGGAGAAGAACGCCCCCTTGATGGCGGCTCTTCTTTTCTTCTCGATCGACTGCTCCGTTTCAGCCACCGATCAGGCTGGCGTGTATGTGCTCATGACGTTGTCCTTATAGTTATTGTCGGACGCAAGCGTTGGGGTATGTTGGCTTCAGGTCGCCGATGCTTGCGCTTCGTAGGCCTTGATCGTGTCCGACGCCACGCGAAAGGCCGCAAGCCCCAGCGGAGCGCCGCAGTACACCGCGGCCTGCATCAGCACGGCGCGGATCTCTTCCTTGGTCACCCCATTGCGCAGCGCGCCGCGTATATGAACGCTCAGTTCATGGTGCTGACTCATGGCGGTGAGCATGGCGATGTTGATGATGCTGCGGGTCTTGAACGACAGCGTTGGGTCGCCCCAGATCTCGCCCCAGCAATATTCGGTGACCAGCTTCTGCATCGGCCGGTTGAAATCGTCTGCCGCCGCCCAGGACTTCTCGACATGGCGGTCGCCCAGCACTTCCTTGCGATTATTGAAGCCTTGGTTGAAACGTTCGTTGTCTTCCATCGTCTTATCACCTTATTCGTACGATCGACTGATTGTCATACAGTTGAAACGGGTAAATTTTTTTGAGCTACGCCGCTGAGTCCAGTCGGAAATCAGGCGCCGTAGCCCACCATGGATTTCACTTCCAAATACTCGCGCAAACCATACTCGCCCCACTCGCGGCCATTGCCGGAGCGCTTCACGCCGCCGAACGGCGCAGAGAAATCGGCAGGCGGATAGTTCAGGTGCACGCTGCCGGCCTGCAGTTGCCGGGCGACATCGCGTGCCCGTTGCTGGTCCGCCGATTGTACGTAAGCGGCCAGGCCGTAGGGCGTGCCATTGGCGATAGCGATCGCTTCCGGCTCGCTGTCATAGGCGATCATCGATAGCACCGGGCCGAAGATTTCTTCCTGGGCGATGGTCATCTGCGGCGTGACGTAAGCGAACACCGTTGGCCTGGCGTAGTAACCCGCATCAATGCCATCCGGGAAGCCCACGCCGCCGGTCACCAGTTGCGCGCCTTCATCGATGCCGCTCTGGATCAGGCTCTGCACCCGGCGAAACTGCGCGCGATTGACCAACGGTCCAAGCTGCGTCGCTTCGTCGGTGGTCGCGCCCACGCGGTAGCTTTCGGCAGCGGTTTTGGCGATCCGAATCGCGTCGTCCATCAGCCTGCGCGGAATCAGCATGCGGGTCGGAATCGAGCATGACTGGCCGCTGTTGGTGAAGCAGGCGGCCACGCCACGGGTCACCGCCTCCTGCAAGTTGACATCGTCGAGCAGGATATTCGCCGACTTGCCGCCCAGCTCCTGCGCCACGCGCTTGACCGTTTCGGCAGCGGATTTTGCCACCAGCACGCCCGCCCGAGTCGAACCGGTAAAGGACAGCATGTCGATGTCAGGGTGCGCCGACAGTGCCGCACCCACGCCCGGCCCATCGCCGTTGACCAGATTGAACACACCCGCCGGCACCCCGGCTTCATCCAGCACTTGCGCGAACAACAGGCTGCTCAGGGGCGAATATTCGCTGGGTTTGAGGACCATGGTGCAACCGGCTGCCAGCGCAGGCGCGACCTTGACCACGATCTGGTTGATCGGCCAGTTCCAGGGGGTAATCAGGCCACAGACGCCCACCGGCTCGTGACGAATCAAGGTGCTGCCCAACGCTTCTTCGAATTGAAAGCGCTGCAGCACCTCGATCATCTGATTGAGGTGCAGCCAGCCGCGCGGCACCTGAAATTTTCGCGAAAACATGATCGGCGCGCCCATCTCCACGCGCATGGCCTGGGCAAACTCTTCCTGACGCCGTTCGTATATCGAGACGATTCGCTGAAGCAAGGCGATGCGCTCGGCCACACTGGTTTGGGCGTAGTCGGGCAAGGCTTTGCGGGCGGCGGCCACTGCGCGGTCGACATCGCTGGCGTTGCCCAGGGCAAGGCGCTCGACTACGGTTTCGGTGGCCGGGTCAATCACGTCGAACCAGCTGGCCGAAGTGGGTTCGACCCAGCGTCCATCAATGTAAAAACAGGCTGCACGCGACATTCGATTGCGCTCCCTTCACTCGCCTTCTTTGGCCAGCATGCGATACATCTCAGTGTGATCGGTGGTCGGTGTTGCACCCTGAGCCACATCGTTCCACACCTTGATTGCGCTCTGGCCAAACGTCAGGGGATAGTTCAGTGCATCCGACAGACCCTTGGCAATTTTCAGGTCCTTGTTCATCAACTGCATGGAGAACCCAGAGCCGAAGGTGCCGCTGAGCATGAACTGCTTGGCTTTGTTCAGCGAGGTGTTGCTGCCGCCGCTGGAGGCGTTGAGCACATCGACCATTACCTCGGGCTCGATGCCGAAGCGCTTGGCTACATGCAGCGCTTCGACCGTGGCCATCAGCCCGGCTGCCGAGACGAAGTTGTTCAGCGCCTTGGCGGCGTGACCGGAGCCTGCATCACCGATGTGCAGAATGTTCTTGCCCATCGCGTCCAGCACCGGCCGGCAGCGTTGCATGACAAGCTCATCGCCGCCTACCAGAATGGCCAGGCTACCGTCCACGGCACGCTTGACCCCGCCGGACACCGGCGCGTCAAGGTATTGCAGGTTGAGGGCTTTGAGTTTCTGGCCCAGTTCGCGGGAACGCGCAGGCTCCGAAGAACTCATGTCGATCACCACGGCTTGCGGTGCGAGGGACGCTGCCCATCCGCGCTCGCCCAGCAGCACCGTTTCGACGATATTCGAGTTGGGCAGCATGGTAATCAGGATGTCGAGGCTGCTGGCGTTTTCGGCAGTCAGCGCGCTGGCGTTCAAGGTCGCCTGCACATCACTCAGGCGCCCGGCATCGGCGTCAGCGAGATACAGTTGAAAGCCGGCTTTGGCCAGGCAGGCGGTCATCGGTGTGCCCATCATGCCCAGTCCGATAAAGCCTATCCGTTGCGGTTGCGTCATGGTCGTGCCCTTTGATTTTTGTGTTTTTGTCAATCGGGTCGAGGCGGCGTGTTGCAGGTTTTCTGCTCGACGTTCGCCAGCAGTTGAGGTAAAACTATATGACTGTCATACAATCGGTCAATAGGCTAATTTACAGTTTCCTACTAGCGGTATTCTCGAGGAGTTGAGCAAATGATTGTCGAACTGCGTACCTACCACTGCGCCCCCGGCCGCCTGCCGGCCTTGCACGAGCGCTTCACCGGCACCACGCTGGGATTTTTCGAAAAGTACGGGATCAAGCAGATTGGTTTCTGGACCAACCTGACCGGCGCAACCAATCAGTCGCTGACCTACCTGTTGCAGTGGGAAAGCCTGGCCGAGCGCGAGGCGAAGTGGAATGCGTTTCAGAGCGACGCGGAGTGGATCGCCAAGCGGGCAGCGAGCGAGGCGCAGGCGATCATTGTCGAGCGCATCGAAAATCAGTTTTTGGCGCCGACGGCGTATTCGGCGTTACGTTGAATAAGGCTTAGACGCGTATCCGCCGTGGGGGCGAATTCATTCGCGAAAGATAGGCCAGTTGCCAGAGAGGCATCGCCTGTGTCGACTTCTCGTGAACGAATTCGCTCCCACTATCTGGCGCCCGTTTCGCTTCAAAAGTGCTAACGCAGAGATCTGCCATCCCGCGGCACGGCGCTTTTCGAGCGGCGAGATCGACTCACTGATCCGAATGCCCCGTGGCCGCCAGCAATTCCAGCACGTTCTTCGAGGCGTTTTCGACGTGCAGCAACGCTGCGGCGCAGGCGCCTTCTTCGTCGCGCAGCTGGATATTGCGCACGATCTCTTTCAACTCCGCCAGGGTATGCGGCATCCGCCCTTCCCGGCCCAGCGACAGTGCCCGCAACAGGCTCACGCGGTTGTTCAGTTGCTCCAGCATCCCACCGACCACGCGGCTCTGCTCGATGTCCAGCAGGACGTGGTAAAAGCGTCGCTTGATGTCCAACAGCGTCGTGCCGTCGACGCTTGCGGTGTGCGTTTGCTCGACGAACTCATCGAAGACTTCGGCCAGCTCGTCAACATCCTCATCGCTCGCACAACGCACAAAATTGCGCACGGCCAGGACTTCCAGCGCGCCGCGCACATCGTAGATTTGTACCGCATCCTTGGCATCGACCGAGGCGACGTAAGCACCGCGATGCGGCACCTGTTCCACCAGTCCTTCCGCTTCCAGTTGCCGCAATGCTTCACGCAATGAGGTACGGCTGACATCCAGCGCGGTATAAAGCTGCTGCTCTACCAGCCGATCACCGGGTTTGAAGCGCCCCGAGATGATTTCATTGCGCAGTGCATCCTGCACTTGGTGGCGCAAGGACGACGCCTGGCGTAGTACTTTCATGCTGTATTCCTGAAGACCTGTGAATGTCATGGCTGTGGCCCGTTCTTGAAGCGAGGCCGCCGGATCGAATCCGGCGGTCCATCCTCATGATCCGGCTCTCCAACCACAATCGTATTGTATTACAGGACTTTTCGGAAAAATAAAATCGGCACAACCCCGAATCGAGCCGAAATCGCTCCTGTGGGAGCGAATTCATTCCGGGTTGTATCCGGACGACCGGCACATCCGATGAAGATGCGAGGTCGCAGCGGCCTCTTGGGAATGTATGGGCTCCCACGGGTGACCGCGTCGTGCGGACTGAACCTGTATAGCGTAACGACCTCTCACCACGCCGCAATCGTCGAGTCAGCCCTCGGCTCGGTCCCGCCGCACAGCACGCCACTGACCGGGTCGCGGACGATGATCTGCCCCCGGCCAAATTCGGTGGAGTCGTAGGCGATACTGATGTCATGACCCCGTCGTGCCAGCGCTGCGGCGAGATGCTTCGACGCGCCCTGCTCGATGCCGATCTTCATCCCGCCCAACCACTGCCAACGCGGCGCATCCAGCGCGGCTTGCGGGTTGAGACCGAAATCCACCAGGTTCATCACCATCTGCACATGCCCCTGGGGCTGCATGTAGCCCCCCATCACGCCGAACGGCCCGACGGCATCGCCATCCTTCGTCAGAAAACCGGGGATGATCGTGTGAAAGGTCTTCTTACCGGGGGCAAGGCAGTTGGAGTGTGTGGGATCAAGGCTGAATTCCTGCCCGCGATTCTGCAACGCCAAGCCACTGTCAGGCAGCACCACGCCGGAGCCAAAGCCGTGGTAGTTGCTTTGGATGAATGACACCATGTTGCCTTCGGCGTCGGCGGTGGCCAGATACACCGTGCCGCTGGCGTGAGGGTCGCCTGGGTCCGGCGCCTGCGCTTGATTGGTGATCAATTCGCGACGCTGCGCGCTGTAGCCGTCGCTCAACAGATCGCCTACCGCCACGCGCATGTGCGCAGGGTCCGTGATGTAGTGCAGGCCGTCGCTGTAGGCCAGCTTCATCGCTTCCAGCTGCCGATGCCAGGTCTGCTGGCTGTCGCGGTGATCGAAATCAAAACCCTCGAGAATCCTCAAGGTCATCAGCGCCACCAGCCCCTGGCCGCTCGGCGGAATCTCCCAGACGTCATACCCCCGATAGTTGATGCTGATGGGCTCGACCCACTGCGCGCGAAAACCGGCGAGATCATCGGCGCGCAAATAGCCACCGGTGGCGCGTGAGTGCGCATCGAGGCGCCCGGCCAGCGCGCCGCGATACAGACTTTCGCACTCGGTGGCTGCGAGCTCTTCGAGGGTTCGGGCCTGCGCCGGATTACGGAACAGCTCCCCCGCTCGCGGCACGCGGCCATCGATGAGAAACGTCTCGAACCAGGTGTCCATGATCGGGTCACGGTTGGCGGTGAATTCATTGCAGGCAAGCTGCCATTGATGGGCGACCACCGGAGACAGCGGAAAACCGTCCCGCGCCAGACTGATCGCCGGTTGCAGCAACTCGGCGAACGGCAGCTTGCCAAAGCGCCGTGACAGCTCGGCCCAGGCCGACGGGCAGCCTGGCACTGTCACGGGGGTCCAGCCATACATCGGCATGTGCTCGTGCCCGGCGGCCCGCACGGCTTCGATGCTCAACGCAGCCGGTGCATGGCCGTTGGCGTTCAAACCATGCAACTTTCCTTTGCACCAGACCAGCGCAAATGCATCGCCGCCAATGCCGCAGCCGGTAGGTTCGACCACTGTCAGTGCCGCAGCGGTGGCAATCGCGGCGTCAATCGCATTGCCGCCCTTTTGCATGACTTGCAGACCGGCCTGCGCCGCCAGTGGCTGCGACGCCGCGACCATCCCGCGACGGGCAAAGACACTCTGGCGCTGCGAGGGGTATGGATATTCGTGAGCAGAAAAATTCAACATGACGAAGACTCTTCAAAAACGGCCAACACTGGCCGGAAAAGAAACTGGCTGGACGGCATCACAGATCGTGGCCCGAGTGCCCGGAGGGCATCCTGACTTCGCATCTCACTGGTGCTGAAGATGTCGTACGAACGCATGACGACTTCCTCGTGAGCATTACAAAACGCGACTGAGAAAGGCCTGGGTTCGCGGATGACTCGGACGACTGAAAATTTGTTCCGGCGGGCCTTGTTCGATCAGTTCCCCCTGATCGAGTACCACGACGCGGTCGGCCACCTCCCGGGCAAAACCCATTTCGTGGGTCACGACCACCATGGTCATGCCGTCTTCTGCAAGCTCCTTCATTACCTGCAACACCTCGCCCACGGTTTCCGGGTCCAGGGCACTCGTGGGTTCGTCGAACAGCATGGCCTTGGGTTTCATCGCCAATGCCCGGGCGATCGCTACACGTTGCTGCTGGCCGCCGGAGAGCATCGAAGGGTAATGCTCGGCCTTGTCCGCCAGACCGACCCGGGCCAGTAACTCCCGGCCCTGATTCAATGCCGCTTCGCGGGCCACGCCGAGGACGTGGATCGGCGCTTCGATGATGTTTTCCAGTGCAGTCATGTGCGCAAACAGGTTGAAACGCTGGAACACCATGCCGATGTCGCGCCGCTGACGAGCGATATTGCGTTCCGAGTCGCGCACCAGACTGCCGTCGGCGCGTTCGCGATACCCCATGGACTGGCCGTTGACTCGAATGCGCCCGGACTGAATGTCTTCGAGCAGGTTGATGCAACGGATGAAGGTTGTCTTGCCCGAGCCCGAGGCGCCAATCAGCACCACCACTTCACCCCGTCGCACCTGTAGGGAAATGCCCTTGAGAATCTGCAGGTCGCCGAAGGACTTATGAATGTCCAGCGCCTCAATGATCAGATCTTCACTTTTATGCGCCATCTCAACGCCCCCTCAGCAATTTCATCGCACTGCGACCGAACATACGTCTGGTCGCCGGTGGCTGCCGGTCGGACTGACCGAAGCGCTGTTCCAGCCAGCGCTGGAAGAAGCCCCAGAGCGTGGTCAGCATCAGGAAATAGATCGCCACCACCAGGTACAGCTCGAACACCCGGAACGTCGCCGAGGTCACCATTTGCGTGCTCAGCAGCAACTCCTGCACACCGATCACGCTGACCAGGGTGGTGTTTTTCAACATCACGTTGAATTCGTTGCCCAGCGGCGGCACGATGACCCGAAACGCCTGAGGAAGGACGATGCGGCGCATCAGTTTTCCGAAAGTCATGCCAAGCGAACGGCCAGCTTCGTACTGCCCCTTGTCCACCGCGCCGATGCCCGCCCGAATGATCTCAGCCATGTAGGCGCCTTCATTCAGGCCCAAGGCGATGATTGCCGCCTGAATGTTGCCCGGCACGATGAACCAGCCCAGATCGATATCCTCGAAGCGGAAGATCCCGCCGGCTGCCAGGGCCGTGTAAAGAAATACGATCTGCACCAGCAGCGGCGTACCGCGCATCAGCCAGACATAGAAGCGCACCGGCATGTTCAGCAGCGGGTTCTTCGACAGGCGCATCAGCGCTGCGATCAACCCCAGCGAGCAGCCCAGCAACATTGCCAACACACTGATCAGGCACGTCAGCCACAGGCCCGTGAGGTAAATCCCACTGGGCTGCAACAGGTAATGCCAGAACACATCCCAATTGAAATTCATCGTTCATCCCGTTGTGCGCTGATTCAGTCGAGCTTGTCGCTTTCGACATGCCATTTAGCGAGTAGCTGGGTGTAGCTGCCGTCGCTGTGCATGTCGCTGATCACCTGCTGCACAGCGGTGGTCAGTTGCGCGTCGTCCTTGCGAATGCCAAGGCCAGTGAGGATCCGGCTGAACGCGGGCACACCTTCCTGAAACAGCTCAGGTGCCATGCTGGCGTAGTAACCAGCGGTTTCCACAGTGGTGCCATAGGCATCGACCTGATTGATGCGCAGCGCCTGGAAAGCATCAGTGTCGGTGTTGTAGACCACCAGTTTGAGTGGGGTCTTGCCGGCCTTGGCCAGGGTTTCGTTCTGGGTGTCGAGCAGGGATTTGATCGTTGACCCGTTGAGCACGGCCACTTTATGCCCGGACAAATCGTCGAGGGTCTTGACACCTTTGGGGTTGCCCTTGGGCACCACCACCGATTGGCTGGAGTACATGTAATTGACGATGTTGATCACCTCTCGCCGTTCAGGCTTATCGAATAACTGATCGACGATCATGTCGCACTGTTGGGCGAGCAACGCAGGCACCAGTCCGGAGAACGGAATCACCCGCCACTCGACCTTCTTGCCCCCCAGCCGTTTGGCAATTTCCACTCCCAGATCAATGGTCAGACCCACCGGTTTCTGCGCGGCATCGAAAGACACCAGCGGCGGCGAGTCCATGCCAGAGCAATAAGTGAGCTTGTCGACCTTCTGCAGTCGGTCGGGTACGGTCGGCGCGGCGACCACGAGGGGTGCGCACAGACTCAGGGAGACGAGGATGGCGAGCGCTGCGGGTTTGTGCATGACGAAGCTCCGGTTTCGGTAAGAAAGTAAGGGCAGTTCTGAACGTCACTACAAAGTCACTGGGGTGCAACGGGCGGGCTGGCGGCCCGCTTCTGGTTTAGGTGTGTTCAAGTGGTCAAAGGCTTTTCTGCTGCTCAAGAAAAGCGATCAGGCTGGGCACGGTGCCTTCGATGTGATCGCGCAGGATGCGCTCGGCCTGATCTGCGTCGCCTGCGCGCAGGGCATCGAGAATCACCGCGTGTTCGTCACGGGCACTCAAGGTTTTATCGCCATGTTCAAGCCAGACCCGCATGTGGGGCTCGATGACCGTGTACAACGCCGAGATCTGACGCATCAGGCGCGCGCGTTCGCTGATGCTGCACAGGTACTCGTGGAATTCCCGGTGACGACTGACCCATTCGGAACTGTCGTCGCGGTATTCGTCCATGTCGTCGAGCAGGCGCTCCAGGTGGGTCAGGTGGCGCTCGGTGATCTTCGGCACCGCCACGCGAATCGCCAGCCCCTCCAGCGCGCTACGCATCTCGAACACTTCACGCATTCCTTCGATGTTCAAGCCGCTGACCACTGCGCCCCGGTTGGGCCGCAGTGTTACCAAGCCATCGGCGGCCAGACGCCTGAATGCCTCACGCACCGGCATGCGGCTCATGCCGATTTCGCTGGCGATGTCTTCAGCGATCAATCGCTCGCCCATGCGATAAGTGCCTTTACAGATCGCGTCCAGCAGAAAGGCATACGCCTCTTCCTCGGCCGTGACGGGTTGTCGTCCGGCGTACCCGGTGACCAATCGCATAGCGTTACCTTTTGAATTTTTGTATCCAATAATCCACGGATACACAAAAGCAAAAGTAATGCCATCGCGTTTCAGGCGATAGCAAGTCGCTGAATTGGATGGGAAAAGATGGACCGGCACGCAAACGAGCGCTCACTCTGGACTGCTACATAACGGATCATTGAAGCGGCAACCGCACGGCAAGCGTGCGTTTGGGAACGATCCGTCGCATCGACCGCCTGGGTCACCCTCGTTCAATCGACGAGGAAGCGATTGAACGGAAGCCGCGCAGATACAGGATAAATGCGCTGGCGCAGCTCGGCCTGCCCGCGGCAGCGGTGGAAGATGCACCACCGCTGTCGCCCGGATGCCATGCGCCGGGCTGCCGCAAGAAACAGCCAGGCGGGCTTAGAAATTGCCCTTCAACGCCTCCAGCCCGCCCTCGTATACCCCCAGAAACAGGACTTGGGCTTCCTCATCGGAAATGCCGTTGGGGGTGAAGGTGCCGAACCATTCAACCACCGCACCCTGATCGCCATCGGCACTGACCTTGAGCGTCGCCAGGTAATCTTTGACCGGGAACGGCCCTTGGGTGATCGAATAGCTGTAAGTGCGGCCCTGGTCGTCGAACGACAGCAGACGCTCGGTGAGTTCCGTGCCGTCCTGGGTGGTGAGGTGGCGAACGCGACCGCCTTCGCCGGGGACGCTGCTGGCAATGAACGGCAGCCAGTCAGGCAAGGAGTTGAAGCCGCCTACCAACTGCCAGACCTGATCGGCCGAAACCGGGATATGAACGGATGCAGATGCTTTAGCCATGGTGATCTCCAATGAAGGTGGCCCGAAGCTTAAAGCCGCTTTCGGAAATCGTACAAGGCGGGATCTGGAAGGCCGTTTTCACGGACTGTCACAATAGCCACGCAACCCCGCCAAACCGGGGTCTGCGACAGTCTGAGCATGGCAACGCTCAACATTGCAGGAGTGGGCTTGCTCGCGGTGGAGCAGGCGATACGACATCGCCATCAGGTCGGACGCCATCGCGAGCAAGCTCAGAGGACACGGGATATTCCCCGCTTTTTTATTTGGCAGTGAACGCCGAATAGCTGTTCATCAAATTGCGGTAGTTCGGGATGCGCTGGGACAGCAGGTTGGCCAGACCTTCCATGTCGTTGCGCCAATCGCGTTGCAGCTCGCAGGCGACCGAGAACCAGTTCATCAGCTGCGCGCCGGCAGCGGTCATGCGGGCCCAGGAGGCTTGTTGCACGACCTCGTTGAACGTGCCGGAAGCATCGGTTACCACGAACACGTCAAACCCTTCCTCCAATGCGCAGAGGGTCGGGAACGCCACGCAGACATCGGTCACCACACCAGCGATGATCAGTTGCTTGCGGCCTGTGGCCTTGATCGCCTTGACGAAATCCTCGTTATCCCAGGCGTTGATCTGGCCCGGACGCGCGATGTACGGCGCGTCCGGGAACAGGGCCTTCAACTCCGGCACCAGCGGGCCATTCGGGCCGGTTTCGAAGCTGGTGGTGAGGATGGTCGGCAGTTTGAAGAACCTGGCGCAGTCAGCCAGCGCCAGCACGTTGTTCTTGAACTCGTTCGGCGAGAAGTCCTGCACCAGCGAGATCAGGCCGGTTTGGTGATCGACCAGCAGTACCACGGCATCGTTGATATCCAAGCGTTTGTAAGGAACGGTCATGATTGACTCCTTTGAGTGTGTGACACGTGTGCGAGGGGCAGCAAACGGCTGACCGCAAGCCTCGCCGGTACGTCCCGGCGAGGGATTTCATGCTCTTTTCAACGACTGATCAGAAGGCGAAGCACGAACAGCCGAATGCGCCCCAGAAACCCTGGAAGTCGCTGACCGGCACCTTCGACATGCGCGCCTTGTCGTGGCTGTGGGCGTGAACGCCACACGGGCCACTGCATTGGTGTACGGCGGCAGCCACCGGCGCACCCTGACGCCAGTGACCCGGCACCTTCGCCACCGGTGACCAGTCCGGCAGCACTGGCACGCTGGGTGGCGCCAGGTCGCCGAATTCTGCGGTGGCGTACACCACCTTGCCGTCGACGATGGTCAGCACCGACTCGATCCACTTGATCGACTCTTCCGGCACGCTGAAGAAGTCCTGGGACAAGGCCACCACGTCGGCCAACTGGCCTACCTTTATCTGGCCTTTCTTGCCCTGCTCCGACGAGAACCAGGCGCTGCCACGGGTGAACAGTTCCAGCGCGGTGTCGCGGGACAGCCCTTCCGGATACAGCTCCAGGCCACCGACGGTGCGCCCGCTGACCATCCAGTACAGCGACGTCCAGGGGTTGTAGCTCGACACGCGGGTGGCATCGGTGCCCGCGCCCACCGGCACACCTTCGGCCAGCATGCGTTTGATCGGTGGTGTGTGCTGACCGGCCCTGGCGCCGTAGCGCTCGACGAAGTACTCGCCCTGGAAAGCCATGCGGTCCTGGATCGCGATGCCGCCACCCAGCGCCTTCACCCGCTCGATGTTCTGCGGCGTGATGGTTTCGCAATGGTCGAAGAACCACGGAATACCATTGAACGGGACCTCGCGGTTGACCTTCTCGAACACGTCGAGCATGCGCGAGATCGACTCGTCATAGGTGGCATGCAGGCGGAACGGCCAGCGATGCTCAACCAGATGCCGCACCACCGGTTCAAGGTCCTGCTCCATGCCGGGCGGCAGGTCCGGGCGTGGTTCGAGAAAGTCTTCGAAGTCAGCGGCCGAAAAGGTCAACATCTCACCCGCGCCGTTGTGACGCAGGAAATCGTCGCCCTGATGCAGAGTGACAGTGCTGGTCCAGTTCTTGAAGTCGGCGAGCTCTTCTTTCGGCTTCTGGGTAAACAGGTTGTAGGCGATGCGCACCGTCAGCTGTTTGGCTTGGGCAAGTTGGGTGATGACGGCGTAGTCGTCCGGGTAGTTCTGGAAGCCACCTCCCGCATCGATGGCGCTGGTCAGGCCCAGACGGTTCAATTCGCGCATGAACTGGCGCGTCGAGTTGACCTGATACTCCAGTGGCAGTTTCGGGCCTTTGGCCAGGGTCGAATACAGGATCATCGCATTGGGCTTGGCCACCAGCATGCCGGTCGGATCGCCATTGCTGTCGCGCACGATCTCGCCGCCCGGCGGATTCGGCGTGTCGCGGGTATAACCGGCGACGCGCAACGCCGCTCGGTTAAGCAGCGCGCGGTCGTACAGGTGCAGGACAAAAACCGGGGTGTCCGGCGCTGCGTGATTGAGTTCTTCCAGGGTCGGCATGCGCTTTTCAGCGAACTGGAATTCGTTCCAGCCCCCGACCACGCGCACCCACTGCGGGGTCGGTGTGCGGTCAGCCTGGTCCTTGAGCATGCGCAGCGCATCGGCCAGCGACGGCACGCCCTCCCAGCGCAGCTCGAGGTTGTAATTCAGGCCGCCACGGATCAGGTGCAAGTGCGAGTCGTTGAGGCCCGGAATTACCGTGCGCTTGTGCATGTCGATGACGTGGGTCGCGCTGCTGCGCAAGGACATGATCTGGGCATCGGTGCCCACCGCGACGAACGTGCCGCCGGCGATGGCTACGGCACTGGCCGTGGGTTTTTCCTGGTCAACCGTATGAAAGTTTCCGTTGTAGAGAATCAGATCGACGTTCATCGCGCCTCCGGCGGCAGAAGGTTTGGAAGCACCGACCGCAAGGCCGGCGACAGGAGTGAAGACAAGACAGCCGCAGCGGCGCTGAGCAACGAGCCTTTGACCACGAAGCTGCGACGGTCGGGGCTATGCTGGGGGACGGGCGGGTCACCCTTCATGGTCCGCGCCCGGCGCAGAAGCGGGTCTGGCATTGAGCCAAGGGGCGAACAGTCGGGTCGCCTGGGGCATCAACAGGTACACCACCAGCAAGACGATCGTGACGGTCACCAGCGCGGTACTGATCACGTAATGGCCCAATATAGGAACCGCACGAAACACCGGGCCCCACAACAGAGGAATCAGCAGGGTCAGCGGGCAAATCACCAGAAACGTCACGCAGGCCTGTTTCCAGCGCGGCGGCGGGCTTTCACTGGCCGGAACGAACCAGAATTCGTTGTGAGGGTTGACCTCGGTGAAGTCACCATCAGCCAGCATTGGCGAGGCTTCGGCCACCAGTTCGCGGCGCTGGGCGGAATCCAGCCAACTCTGCATAGCGTCGGTGGAACAGAAACGCAGCACACAGGTGAACATGTGCAGGCCCTCGAACTTGCCACGAATGATGTCGACCCCCAGATGTCCCGGATAGGTGCCGGCAATCGCGACGATGCGCCGCAACCAGGCCTCGTACCGAGCCTCCAGGCCTTGCCTGACACGGTGTTTGACGACCAGCGTGACAATCTCGTCAGCCGACAAGCTGGAGGTAGGGATCGCGTCGGCGGACAGGACGGATTCAGGCATAGCGAAGCGCTCCGGGAAGGCGAAAGTTGAGCGCCAGACGGCCAGGTCCGGCAATCAACACGCTGGTGAAAATGATGATCAGCAACCAGCCGAACTGCCCCTGGTCCACGCTCCACTCGCTGTGCACCACGACCAGCGCCACCAACAGCAGGAAGAGAATGGGCAGGCATGCCAGTCGCGCCAGTACGCCGGTCAGAATCAGCATCGGACACAGCACCTCGGCAAATATCGCCATGCTCAGGGTCAGCGATGGCCCCATATGGAAAGGATCTTCGATCAGCGACAGCTGCGTCTTGAAGTGCAGCAGCTTGGGCAGGCCGTGGACGAAGAGCAGAAACAGCGCACCGCTGGCCCGCAGGAACAGAAGCCCCAGGTCAAGGACGCGATCATTGAAGGTTGAATAGCTCATCGCACACCACTCATCATGGACGGCCTGCCGCGGACCGTGTGAGCCGCAGACAGGCGTTGGAGCCATAGTGTCGTGGTGGGATTTGGCGGTATTGAACGGACGTGCTTTGAATGGATGGTTTGTGCGCGGGGCGCCAGTCGGATAGACGATATGACGGCATCCCAACGGCAATGCGTTTAGTCGGCGCTAACGATCTGTAGCAGCACAGCTTGCGGTGTTGGCTTCATGATCGGTGCCAGCCCGGACTGCCATAGGGGCCGTCTGTGCGCTCAGGAACGAGCCTCTCAATTACTTTCCTGCACCTGCCCCTTGCGCTCCATGATCATCCTTTCCCCGCTTTGCTGACGCTGTTGTTGCAGGGGGTCGCTGGTGCCGCTGGACGAAGGGGCCGAAGACGAGCCGCCAACCCCGGTCCCGGGTCTCAACGCAGGATTGGTGGTGCCCACGCTGCTCTCGTTCCCTCCGTTCTGTGCGCCCGATGTGTTGCTACCGTTGCCCGGCGCCGTGGTGTTATTGCTGTTGCTGCCGTTGGTGTGAGCGGCATCGGTGCTGTTGCTGTTGGTGCCATTGCTGCCAGTTGCGTTGGTGCTGCTGCTGTTGCTGCCATTGGTATGCGTGGCATCGGTACCCTTGGCATTCGTACCGTTGGTGCCGGTGGCGTTGGTGTTGCCGCTATTGCTGCCGTTGGTACCCGTTGCATTGGTGCTGCTGCTGTTGGTGCCGTTAGTCCCCGTGGCGTTGGTGTTGCCGCTATTGCTGCCGTTCGTCCCGGTTGCCCCGGTGCCCGCAGCGCCGCCGCCCGCCGCTGCCCCTCCTGCCGAGCCGCCAGCACCTCCCCCGCCGCCGGACGCGGCGAGCATCATAGGTGATGAGTCGGGATACTGAGCCATGGCGCCGCTCGATGCAGCAATCACAGCGACAAACAACAGAGGCATCAACGTCTTGCGCGCACTGATCATCTTCGTCTCTCCAGAACTTCTGCGGGGTCTGTTCTTTCGAGGTCTGGACAACCTGAGCGTTCGATTTTTAGCTTGCAAAGGAGCTGCCCCTGTAGCGCTACGGCGTGCCTGGGGTAACGTAATCCCTCTCCCTACCGCCAGCGAGTCACTCGCTACAGGCCGCGCATGGCCTCAATACCTCGGCTTCACGGCCTTCCAGTCCGCTTTGTATTTCTGCATCTGCTTGACGTCATCACGCTGGCGTATGCCGCAGCTCAGGAACTGGTCATTGAGCTTGCCCAACTGGTCATAGTCCAGCTCCAGACCGAGGCCAGGCTCGCGGGTGATCTTCACGCAACCGTCGACGATCGGCAGCTTGCCGCCCTTGATCACTTCCTCGTCCGGTTCCTGCCACGGGTAATGAGTGTCGCAGGCGAAGTCCAGATTCGGCACCGCCGCGGCCACATGAGCCATCGCCATCAGGCTGATGCCCAGGTGCGAGTTGGAGTGCATCGACACGCCAAGGCCGAAGGTTTCGCACATTTTCGCCAGCGCCTGAGTGTCACGCAGACCGCCCCAATAATGGTGATCGGCAAGGACGATCTGCACACTGTTCAACGCCACGCTGCGGCGGAACTCGTCGAAATCGGTGACCACCATATTGGTCGCCAGCGGCAGACCGGTACGCTTGTGCAACTCGGACATGCCGTCCAGCCCCGGCGTCGGATCTTCGTAATACTGCAGGTCATCGCCCAGCAGTTCGGCCATGCGAATCGAGGTTTCCAGCGACCAGTTGCCGTTCGGGTCAATGCGCAGTGGATAACCGGGAAAGGCCTTTTTCAGCGCTTTGATGCACGACACTTCATGCTCCGGATCCAGTGCACCGGCCTTGAGCTTGATGCTCTTGAAACCGTACGCCTCGATCATGCGCTGGGCCTGGGCGACGATCTGTTCCTCGCTCAACGCCTCGCCCCAGCTGTCTGGCGCATAAGGCGAGTCGGCGTGTTGTGCGTATTTGAAGAACAGGTAGGCGCTGAACGGCACCTGATCCCGCACCGCGCCGCCGAGCAGGTCCACCAGCGGCAGGTTCATCGAGCGCGCCTGCAGATCGAGAAACGCCACCTCAAAGGCCGAATAGGCGTTGCTCACCGCTTTACTGGCGTGGGAACCAGGCGCCAGCTCGGCACCGGCGATGCTGGCAGGCTTGTTGGCGGCGACCGTGGCTTTGACCACTTCACGCAATTGGTTGAGGTTGAATGGATCCAGGCCGATCAACCGGTTCTGCAATTGCTGCTGGATCGCCAGCGCCGGGGCATCGCCGTAGCTTTCGCCCAGACCGATATAACCGTTGTCGCTTTCCACCTCGATGATCGAACGCAGGGCGAAGGGTTCGTGAATGCCGCTGGCATTGAGCAGTGGAGGATCACGAAAGGCAATCGGGGTGACGGTGACACGCGTGATTTTCAAAAGACTTCTCCCGGTCGATCAGGGTTTGAGGCTTGGAGTGGAAGTGAAGGCGACGGCAACGCGCTGTGAAACCGTTTTCTCAACTGGCGGGCGGCTCTGGCCGCGACGAGAGTTATCCCGCGACTCTCCTTTGGGCGTCATACGGGCGAAGAAAATCACCACGGCAGCCACCAGCGAAGTGATCGCCAGACCATACATGCCGCCTTGAATGGAGCCTGTAGTCTGTTCGAGAAAACCGAATGCAGTCGGGGCGACGAAGCCGCCCAGGTTGCCGACCGAGTTGATCAGCGCGATCACCGCCGCCGCGATACGCGCATCCAGATAGCCCTGAGGGATCGGCCAGAACAGCGCGGACGCCGCCTTGAAACCGATCGCTGCGAAGCAGATGGCGACGAAGGCGAAGACTGGCCCGCCCGTGGTGGACATGAACATGCCGCATGCGGCGATCACCAGCGTCACGGCGACCCACGCCTGCTGATGCTTGAAGCGAGCGGCCAGCGCTGCGAAGCCGTACATGGCGACAATCGAAATGATCCAGGGGATGGAGTTGAACAGACCGACGTCGAAGTCGCTCATGCTGCCCATTTTCTTGATCATGCTTGGCAGCCAGAAAGTGGCGCCGTAAATGGTCAGTGCCACCGAGAAATAGATGAAGCAGAACAGCAGGATCTGCCGGTCAGCCAGCAGCTTGAACATCGAGGGCTTGACCACTTGCGCTGCCTCCCGGGCGCGCTGCTCTTGTTCCACCGCCGTGGTCAGCGCTTGCTTCTCTTCTTCACTCAACCACTTCGCTTCGCTGGGGTGGGACTGCAGCCAGCACCAGACGAAACCGCACAGGACGATCGAGGCGAAGCCTTCAATCAGGAACATCCACTGCCAGCCGTGCAGACTCAGACCGTCGATGCCGAGCAACGCGCCGGACACTGGCCCCGAGATCACCGAAGCCACCGCCGAGCCGCTGAGAAAGATTGCCATCGCCTTGCCGCGCTCGCTGGAAGGCAGCCATTGGGTGAAGTAGTAAATGATGCCGGGGAAGAATCCTGCTTCGGCGGCACCGAGGATGAAACGCAGCACATAGAAGCTGGTTTCCCCCCGCACAAAGGCCATGGCCATTGCCGCCGCGCCCCAGGTGAGCATGATGCGGGTTAGCCAGGCGCGGGCGCCGAAGCGTTGCAGGAGCATGTTGGAGGGGACTTCGAACAGCGCGTAGCCGACGAAAAACAGCCCGGCGCCAAGCCCGTAAGCGGCGGCACCGATGCCCAGGTCGGTTTCCATGTGGCTGCGCACGAAACCGATGTTCACCCGGTCGATGTAGTTGACGATGAACATGATGACGAACAGCGGCAGGACATGCCGCTTCACCTTGCAAGCCGCACGTGCAAGCACCGAGACGTCCGCGGCGGGATGGACATTATTCAAGAGGCAACTCCCGTTCATTGTTTTTTTGGGGATGGGTCGATGATGGACGCTGCTATTGTTCCCGTCTAATCTAGATTGACTGTTGATTGATACCCGGAATATATCAATGTTCGAACTCGCCCAATTGCGCTGCTTCGTTACGGTGGCCACTGAGCTCAATTTCCGGCGCGCCGCCGAACGCCTGAACATGACTCAGCCACCTCTGAGTCGGCAGATCCAACTGCTGGAACATCATCTGGGCGTTGAGTTGTTTACCCGCAGCACGCGCAGCGTGGCACTGACCGCTGCCGGTCGGGCGTTTTTCATCGAGGCGCAAAACCTGCTCGAACGCGCACAGCAGGCCTCGCTTGCCGCCCGCCGCTTCGCCGAAGGCGACATCGGTTCGGTGACCATCAGCTTCGTCGGCAGTGCGGTGTATGAATTCCTGCCTAAAGTCATCGCCGAAGCGCGCTTGAATCAGCCCCATGTGAAGATCTCTCTGACCGAGATGAACACCTACTCGCAACACGAAGCGCTGCGGGCCAGACGCATCGATCTGGGCATCGTCCGCGCGCCACTGTTGCAGACGGGCTACGAAGCCGAATGTCTGGTGCGCGAGCCCTTCGTACTGGCGGTGCCCGGCAGCCATTCGTTGGCCACTGCCGATTCGGTCTCGGTGCAAGACCTGGATGGCCAGCCGTTCCTGATGTATTCGCACTCAGCTTATCCGCCGTTCAACGAACTGCTGACCGGCACCCTGCGCTCGGCTCAGGTCGCTCCGGAATATGTGCAATGGCTGGGTTCTTCGCTGACGATTCTGGCGCTGGTCAATGCGGGGATGGGCCTGGCGCTGGTGCCCCGCTGCGCCGCCAACGTGGTGTTCAAGAACGTGGTTTTTCGCGACATCGATCTGGGCGAAGGCGTGCAGAGCGAGCTGCATCTGGTGTGGCGCTCGGACAACGACAACCCCGCGTGCATGATGCTGCTGGAAGCGATCCGGGCGGCGGTCAAGGCCGAAGCTGCTTGATGGGTGCGGCGCTGAGTACGCCGCACCCGGTCAGACATCAGGTGTGTTGCGCGGCAGCCGTTGCATCGGCTGCCGGTAACGGGTCCGGTGTGATCGACAGCGGCTCGATCTTGCCGACGATGAACAGATAGCTGAACGCGCCCAACAGCGCGAACGCCCCGGCGGTCATCAGCGGTGCTGTGAACGAGCCATTGCTCATCACCAGCATGAAGCCGGTGAAGGTGGTGATGAAGATCCCGGCGGTGTTGGACGCGAAGTTCTGGATGCCGCCAATCGAAGCCACGTGCGCCGGGGTTGGCGCGACGTCAGCCGGCAGGCACCAGATACAGGACCCGGCGAACGCCAGGCTCGCATAAGCCAGACTGAAGAACGCCAGCATCACATAGGTGTTTTCCGTGAATACGGACAGTGAAATGCTCGACGACATCAACATTCCGCCGACGATGCAGGTCTTGCGCGCAGCGGTCAGGCTCCAGCCCCGGCGATACAGCGCGTCGCAAGTCAGGCCGCCGATCCAGCCGCCGACCACTGACGCAATCGCCGGAATGGTGCCCAACGTGCCCAGCGACTTCAGCGAGAAACCGCGCTCGGTAACCAGATAGGTCGGGAACCAGGTGATGAAAAAATAGATCACGAAGTTCAGGCAGAAGAAGCCGAGCATCATGCCCCACAAGGTGCGGTGACGAAACAGCGACACCCACTTGACCCTGGGCCGCGCCGCGAGCGTCGCGGCTTTGCCGGCTTCATGCTGTTCGATCGCGGCAACGGCATTCGGCTCCTTGTAGATCAGGAACCAGCCGATTACCCAGATCACTCCCACGGCGCCCGTAATCATGAACGACGCGCGCCACCCCCAGAGTTCGATGATCAGCGCCACCACTGGAATCGACAGCGCCGAGCCGACCCGCGAACCGCTGTCGAAGATGCTGGTGGCAAAACCGCGCTCTTTGACGTCGAACCACTGGCTGACGATCTTGGCGCAGGACGGGTAAGCCCCCGCCTCGCCTATGCCGAGCATCAACCGGCAACCGAACATCGCCGCCAGGCTGCTGGCCACGGCCGTTGCCGCCGTGAACACCGACCACCACGCCACCGCCAGAGGCAGCGCGATCTTCGCGCCGACTTTGTCGACGAACCAGCCAAAGGGCATTTGCATCAAGGCGTAGGTCCAGAAGAAACCGCTGAGCAGCAGGCCCATTTGCCCTGAGCCCAAACCGAGTTCTTTCTGGATATAGGGAGCGGCCACCGCGAGGTTGGCCCTGTCGATGTAATTGATGGCTACGGCAAGGAAGCATAGAAAAATGACCAACCAACGACCTTTCTGCATAGCGAGTCCTCCTGATTATTTTTATGAGTAAGACTTCGTGCACGGTTCGGACAGGGGCTGGGCGCCGATTTACAAAGGGTATTTCGATGAAATGGCACCTCATCGAAAACCGAAATTGGCCTGACCAAATATCCGAATGCAGCCGATACTAGACCCGAAAACCGGGTTATGGAAATCGTAAACCGGTTTTTTAAGCAGGTTTCTCGCTCAACGGTCGCCATTTGCATAATTTGGCCTGACCAATCTATGCTTCAACCACCCAGCGTCTACGCGCCTTGCACGCGGCTGTGCGCAGCCTCGCGGGTGACGAAATTCATAACCACGAAATTGATAAGAACAAGGACTCAGCCATGAAGATGACCTTTCGTTGGTACGGGCCAAGCGACCCCGTCACCCTGCAGTACATTCGCCAGATCCCGGGCATGACCGGCGTGGTGTCGGCGATTTACGACATCCCGGTTGGCGAGGTCTGGCCGCTTGCGAAAATCGCCGACCTCAAAGCCACCGTGAACGCCCATGGCCTGGAACTCGAGGTGATTGAAAGCGTGCCGGTGCACGAAGACATCAAGCGTGGCCTGCCCGGTCGCGACCGGCTGATCGAGAACTACGGCCAGACCCTGCGTAACCTCGCCGCGTGCGGGGTCAAGGTGGTCTGCTACAACTTCATGGCAGTGTTCGACTGGACGCGCTCGACCCTGGCGATGGAGCTGCCGGACGGCTCGACCACCCTGGCGTTCGACGTTGCGGTCATCGAGCAGGCCAACCTCGACGAGGGCATCAGCCTGCCGGGCTGGGACGTCAGTTATGAACCCGAGACCCTGCGCGCATTGATCAACGAATACGCTCAAGTCAGTGAAGAAACCCTGCGCGAACGCCTGGCGTATTTTCTCGAACGCATCATTCCGGTCGCCCGTGATGCAGGGATCAAAATGGCGCTGCACCCGGACGACCCGCCGCGCTCGATGTTCGGCATGCCACGGGTGGTGAAGAACCGTGAGGATCTGGCGCGGGTCATGGCGATGGTCGACGATCCGGCCAACGGTTTGACCCTGTGCTCGGGGTCCCTGGGTGCCGACCCTGGCAACGACATTCCATCGCTGGTCCGGGAGTTCGCCGGCCAGGGGCGGATTCACTTCGCCCACCTGCGTAATGTGAAGGTCAATGCGGCGGGCGACTTCTTCGAAACCGCGCACCGCTCCGAAGATGGCTCGCTGGACATGGCCGAGATTGTCAAAGCCTATGTCGAGACCGGCTTCGAGGGCTATTACCGCCCCGACCACGGCCGCATGATCTGGGGCGAAACCGGCAAGGCGGGCTACGGCCTGTACGACCGTGCCTTGGGAGCGGTGTATTTGAACGGGTTGTGGGAAGGGATTCGCAAGGGTTTGCCAACGGCACACTGAACCTACGCCTTTCCCGTGGCAGCTGTGGGAGTGAGCTTGCTCACGAAAGGGTCTGTACATTCACAGCAGATGCAGGGTCTTAACGTCAGCATTCGTGAGCAAGCTCACTCCTACAGGGTTGAGCGTTGGAGCCATAACCTGGCACAACCCCACCGAGTAAAGGGTTGAGGCCATGACCTGGCATAGACCCACTACTGCTCCGCATCCATCCCGTCCAGCCAGCGCGCTTCGGATTGGCGCAGGTGTTCGCGCATGGCGGTCTGGGCGCCGATCAAGTCGCGGGCCTGCACGGCCTTGAGAATGGCCTCGTGTTCGGCCACGGCCATGGCCCAGGTTTCGCGGGTCTCGGAGTGTTCGCTAACGTGGGCGGTCAGTGGACTGTAGCGCTCCTCGAACAGCGAGGTGATGATGCGCACCAGCGTCGAGTTGCCGCTCATCTTCGCCAGGCGCTGGTGAAACTTGCGGTCATCGTCCAGCGCTGGCACGCCTTTGAAGGCCCCTTCGCGCATCTTCTCGATACAGGTCTGCAGGTAGCGGTAATCGGCCTTGGTGCCGTGAAGACAGGCAAGCATCACGCACTCGCCCTCGATCAAGGCGCGGGCCTGCATCAGTTCGGACGGACTTTCGCCCAGTGTACGGGTCCTGCCCTTCACCCCCAGCAAATGCTCGCAGACGTAAATGCCCGAGCCCATGCGAATCTCGACGCTGCCTTCGATCTCCAGCGCAATCAGGGCTTCACGCAACGAGGGCCGCGAGACCCCGAGCAATTGCGCCAGATCGCGTTCAGGGGGCAAGCGCGAACCGGGCCTGATGCCATTCTTGCGGATGTGCTCACGCAGGCGGTCAGCGGTAATTTGGTAGAGGCGGCGTTCGGGAGGAAGGCTTGGCGCGGTCATGAATCACGTTCCGTCAGTTGCGCCGGAGCATATCACAGGCGTTTGCCTGCTTCGCCCCTGCGGCGGTCCGGCTTGCCGGCGGTATCGATTTGCGTACCGCCACCGCCGGCATACCGTGCGGCTACAGATTCAACCCCCTAGCGCTCGCCTCAACCTCGGCTGTTGCAACCCCGCAACACGCTCTCCCATTTCCAGGACAGGCAAAAACCTGCGTCGTTTTTTCTCTTCATGGTTCTGCGCGATATCGGCGATCCGATGCTTGAGAAACGGGTTGAGGAAACGTTCGCGCACACTCGCCAAGTAATCCCGCGCCTGCGCCAGCGCCCCCTTGGCGGCGAATACGGGCAACACCTCCTGCGACCACAGATCTTCGAGGCTCTGCCGCAGCAACGGATCATTCATCGCTTCATACACGGTTTCATCGACGGGCCGTCCCTCAATCCGCCAGCGCTCGGCGAGCCAGCTATGGCCCAGATTGAGCATGAACAATTTGAACTGCTCGTACTGCTCAAGCTCATCGGTGAGCACCACGCAGGGGTGAACACAGGGCAGCAGCAAGCCTTCCTGCCGTTCGATAGCCCAGATCGCATAAGGCTCGGCCACTGCACCCACCGGCTGAATCGGTTGCGAGACGATGCGGTCGACCAGCGAGTTGGCCCAGCGGCAGGTGTTGCGCAAATAGCCGGCAAACGCGGCGTCAAGGTTCCAGTTCTGCGCCAGGCTGACCAGCAGATCCCGTAACACATCGCCGTTGCGCGGCACCAGCTCGCAGGGAAACAACGACAACGACGCAGTGGGGTTGCGCTGCCATCGGTCATGCAGCAACACCAGCAACTTGGCCGGAAAACCGATCGGTGCCGCGGCATCCTCCGCCAGCAGTGCCGACGTATCTGCCGCATCCAGCACATAGCCCTTGTCGCCGGTGTTGGAAATCACCACCTGCACATCGCGGACGAAGCCCCGGCGAATCAGCCGCCAGTCCCGCGTTGCCTGCAACGCGGTTTCGATCGATGAAGACCAGTGTCGCTCATCGATCACCTGCCCGTTTTCCAACCCTTGAATCCGCACCGGATAACCCTCCCCGCTGGACAGCGCCTGTACTCGCCGAGCACTGTCGGTGCTGGCGGTGGTCTGCACCACGGTGACCTTGCCCAGTGCCTCGCCTTTGCCCAGCGCTTCGGAGATGAACAGATCGACGTGGGCTTGAAGAAAGCGACTGGTGCCGAATTGCAGGATCGGTTTAAACATGGAATGGCTCATCCAGCGCCCTCCTAGCATTCGATAATGGCTTTCACCACGCCCTGGGCAGGGTCGAGCAAGCGCTGAAAGCGTTCAGGCACCTCACTGAGTTTCATACGATGAGTGTTGAGCGCGGCATCGGGAATGAGTCCGTCACGCAGGCACTGCTCGACATGGCGGAAGTCCTCGACCGTGGCATTGCGGCTGCCCATCAGCGTCGCTTCGCGTTTATGGAATTCGGGGTCGGAAAAGCTGATGGTGTCGCGCACGATGGACACCAGCACGTATTTGCCGCCGTGGGCAATAAACTCGAAACCTCGCTCCATGGCCTTGGCGTTGCCGGTGGCGTCGAACACCACGTCGAAGAACTCGCCATCGGTCAGTCGCTCCAGTTGCTGCTTGTCGCTTTCGCCAATCAGCACCGCGCAATCCACCTGCAGGTGTTGTTTGCAGAAACTCAGGCGGTCCTCGCGGGTGTCGAGCACGGTGACAGCGGCGCCACGCAACCGAGAGAAGATCGCCACTGCCATACCGATCGGTCCGGTGCCGACCACCAGCGCGCGCTGGCCTTTCTGGATGTCCGAACGACGCACCGCATGGGCGCCAATCGACAGAAACTCGATCATCGCCGCCTGATCCAGCGTCACGCCATCAGCCTTGAGCACGAAGGCGTGAGGCAGGCTGAGGAATTCAGTGAAGGCGCCGTCGCGATGCACCCCAAGGACCTGAATGCGCACGCAGCAATTGGTCTTGCCCTGGCGACAGGCAATGCAATCGCCACAGGACAGATAGGGCATGACATACACCACGTCGCCCGGCGTAAGGCCGCTGCTGGCCTCGCTTTGCTCGACGATGCCAGAGAACTCGTGGCCCATCACCCGCGGGTATTCCAGGAACGGTTGGTTGCCATTGAATATATGCAGATCGGTGCCACAGACGCCAACGCGCTTGATTCTGACCAGGGTTTCGCCAGGCCGGCGTTCAGGCTTCTGGCGATCCTGCGCCGACAGGGAACCGGGTGTTTCGCAGACGACGGTAAGCATGTGGTGTTCTCCAGACCAGGCAAGCCGGACAGCGATAAGACGCCGCTGGCCGGGATCGATCGATTGTTGTTGTGACCCTGGAAGCGCTGCCCTGCCTCATAGAGATGGCCCCAGGAGGTCGGAGCGGGCACGGTTGGAAAAACTACACAGCGATTTCGCAATTGGCAAGGCCAATTAATTTTTATTGATATTGGCCTTACCAAATTAATCGTACTGACACTCACCTGCGCCCTACCGACAGACGGCTGTAAATCCCCAGTGCGCATCGCTATGATCGGAGCCCATGACTGCCACCTTGCCCATCCGCTCACCCTGCCCGCCTGGCGCCTGTGTCTGCGACCGCGAGCGCCTGCTGGAAAGCGCCGACACCGATCAGCGCATCCTCTGCCTGACCCGGCAGGAGGAAAAACGGCTACTTGAGCGCCTGGAAAACATTGCCAGCCTGACGGACCTTGAGCACATGCAACGGCGCATGTACGAACAACTCGGCATTCGTCTGCAAATCGCGCCGGGTTTCAATGAAGTGCGCAGCATGCGCGGCATCGCCATCGACATCGCCGACCTGCCAGGCATGTGCCGCAAGACCCGCGCCGCGATCCCCGCCGCGATCCGCAGGGGCCTCGAGAAACGCCCGGAAATCGCCTGGAGCCTGCTCAATGCCCACGACCTGTTGCGGGATGCTTGAATTTTCGCCTCATCTCTCTTCCTGGCAGCAGGCTTGCTGGCGGCGGCAGGCATTGGGATCGCTACCGCCGGCAAGCGGTGCTGCTAGAGCTCACTTGGATAATCCGTGTCTTGAATTTCCCAATCCGCCCTGGCGATTTTCAGCCCATGCAAGCCGTTGTACTGCGCACGTTTCGGCTGTTCCCAGCCCTGCAATAACGCCGTGTCGAGGTCATAAATCTCTACCCCCAACGGCCGGCAAACGCTCAGCGGATCCTGCGCCTCAGGCCCCCACATCGGCAGCGACAGGTCGCCACCCGGACAGGTTGACAATGCGCACAGCAGATCGATTTCCGCGAAGAATTCCAGGTAATCGCCTTGCTGCGCCGGGCAGGCTTTCATGAAGTACATGTCGTCGTGATTGAGCCCCGTGCATTGAAAGATGTTGAGCACGTCATGCACGTCGAATTCGGTCAGGCCGTGGGGCAGCACGGCGCGGGTCAGGTTGGAGTGGCAGTGATGGTGAAAATCCTCGCCGGTCAGCATCTTGTTCACGTAAGGATCGCAGCGGGTACCAAGCAGGTCATGCAGACGGCCGCCGTGTTCGTCGATGCCGTAACTGGCCAGACTGTCGTCGGTGATGGTGACCAGCGGGCGCAGGAACGGCAGGTTTGACCACAGCCGGTCGTGGGTCGTGACGTGGGCGCCTTGCAGTTGTCGGGTGCGTGCAGCCCACAGGCGTTCCCGCGGGTCGTTGGCGTTCCAGACGTTGAAGTCACCCACTTGCGGACCGACCGGCGTCGTCACGCGAAACACCTGGCCGGCCTTGACCTTCCACGCCCTGCCGGTGCGGATCGGCACTTCGAACTGCTCCACCAGCGTGCGACTGTCCGGGCTTTGGCGAATACGTTCATAAAATGCCGTGTCGACCTGCAACGCCGCGCCTTTGCTGACCTGATAGGCCGCTGGATAGTCTTTGTACATGGGAACTCCTCGGTCAGTGGCTGGCAGCACTGGCGAACAAATCCAGCGTCTGGTGTCCGGGTTCGTCGAGATAAGGGGATTGTGCAACAAGCCGGTTTCAATCAGGACAGCATAGAGCGTGGCAAATCTTACGACCTATCTTCGTCGCTGTAGGAGCGCGCTTGCCCGCGATTGCGCTGGGTCAGGCAACGCCAATCTGGCGGACACTGCAATCGCGGGCAAGCGCGCTCCTATAGAGATTGCGTACAGCCGGACCAGAGCTGTCGTGCCAGATCCTTCATCAGCAACGATTCTTCCCACCGATCTGTGATGTCCCGGCCAAACCGGTCGGTAATGGCATACGGCGGCGGCCCCAATTCACAGGTGAACGACAGGCTGCCAGCCACCTGCTTGCGACCCAGCCAATCCTCGATCCCCCGCTTCCACCAATCGCTGAACAGCTCGACCCATGGCCTGTGTTGCGCAAAGCTGATTGGCACCTGCACTTGCTCGCAACTGGCCACACGCCCATGAAAGCCCCAACTGTTGCGCAGAATGCTCTGGATCTGCTGCTGATCGTCAGCGCCAGGCGGCAGTGGAATTTCACGGCCGACGACGTAATGCGACAGGTCCGCCAACAGCTTGAGATCGGGCAGTTCCTCGAGCAGACCGAGCGTGAAATGCAGGTCGTTGGTGAGCCGATATCGATGGGTCTCCACCAGCACCGGAAAGGCGACCTGCTCAGCCAGACGCTGCCAGCCTTCCAACAGACGCAAGGCTTGCTTCAAGCTGCGAGGTCGGCTGTCGGCCTGAATGGTGAGGTGGTGACAGCCATATTCACTGGCGACTTCCAGGGCGGGCTGCAAGTCGTCGATGGTTCGAGGAAATACCTGGCCCTCGATCTGCAACCCGAAGCCGCTCGCCAGACGTGACAATTCGCGCGCCGCCAAAGGTTCATAGAAGTGATCGGTAATGCCGTCGAACCCGGCTTCGGCGATTTTTGTCAGTTGCGATTCCAGCGACGAAGGCAGCAGACCCTGATCGTTCTGCATGGCCCACATCGACTGAAACACCACAAACTCTCGTTCCCGCGACTTATCAGGCTTGGGCTCAGGCATGGGCACCTCGCAACAGGCCTTTGAGCGAAACGCTGGCATCGGCCAGTTGCTCCGCTGGCAACACCGACTGGCTTTCGATCAATCGCTCGCACAGCTTGATGTCCTTGGCGATGCTGTTCCCGGCACCCCAGCCACTGACGCCCACCAGCTTCGATTGGCGGTCCAGGTATAAAAGTAGAAACCCGCCCTCCACGCCCTCACGCTCGATGACCTGCGCGTCGGCTGACAGCATGCCGACGGTCTGCAAGCCGAACTCGTAATGATCGGACCAGAAGCCCGGTACAGCGCTGAACGGCTGCTGATGACCGAGCATATTCAATGCGGCCAATCGTCCCTGGGCCTCGGCGTTGCGCCAGGTTTCCTGCCGATGAAACACGCCGTCGCCACGGGCGAACTCACACACGTCACCGGCCGCGTAGACGTCCGCCGCGCTGGTTTGCAAAAAGCTATCGACCTTGATCCCGCTGCCGGTATCCAGCCCCGCCTGACGGGCCAGTTCCAGGCTCGGCTGCATGCCGATCCCCACCAGCAGCACGTCGCAGGGCACCCGCTCGCCGCTGGGCAACTGCACCGATTCAACCCGGTCTTCGCCGTGCAGTGCTTCGATCTGCGCACCGAGCCGAACCACCACGCCTTTGCGGCGATGCAGGGTCAGCAATGCCTCGGACACGCGCTTGGGCAATGCACGCGCAGCCAGTCGCGAACCGGCTTCCAGCACTGTCACTTCGCACCCCCGATCGCGCGCGCTGGAGGCGACTTCCAGGCCAATGAAACCACCACCGACCACCACCAGCCGCGTGCCGGGGGTCAGGCGTTTTTCCAGCTCTACCGCTTCATCGAAGGTGCGCAAGTAATGCACATTACTGAGCTGATGCTGCGCCAGTTCAAGGCGCCGAGACGTCCCTCCGAGCGCCAGCAACAGCTTGCTGTAAGTCAGCGACACGCCAGTATCCAGAGTGACCGAGTGCAGGACCGTATCGATGCCGGTCACCCGAACCCCGCTCAAGTGCTCGATCCCGGACGCGATGAAACTGGCCTCGCTGAACAGGCTGCACGATGCCAGCGAAGACTCGCCCTTGAGCAGCGCCTTGGACAACGGCGGGCGCTCGTACGGCAGGTGCGCTTCGTCCCCGATCAGCACGATGCGCCCGGCAAACCCGGCCTCACGCAAGGTCAGCGCCGCCCGCCCCCCAGCGTGCCCGGCGCCGACAATGACGAGGGTCTCTGAGAGGTTCATGCCGCGCCCTGCCCTTGGGTATCGAGCAACACCATGCCCGCTTCGACCTTGACCGGATAGGTCTTCAGATTGACGCAGGCCGGTGCGTTCAGCGCCTTGCCGTTGCGATAGTCGAAGCGGCCGTTGTGTTTGGGGCATTCGATCACGAAGTCCATCACCAGACCGTCGGCCAGATGAATCCTTTCATGGGTGCACAGGCCGTCGGTGGCGAAGTATTCGCTGTTATGCGAACGGTACACCGCGTAGGTTTTCTGCTCGTGATCGAAGCGGATGACATCTTCTTCATCGATATCGTCGACGTGGCAAACCTCTACCCATTGATTGCTCATGGCAGTGCTCTCTTGTTCTTGGCGGGTGGATGCTTCGTTGAATGTTCAGTTAAATGCCGACTGCCGAGGCTCGGGTGTCTCGCGCTCAACTGGCCCATGTTCCGGTGTGGCAGCCGCCTGCGATGCGGATTCGCGAATCGGGCGCTTGATGTAGTACGTGGGATCCTTGCGCTGTTTGAGCAGGGTCGGAATGATTTCCCGGTAGGCTTGGACGATGCTTTTATAAGGCGGCGGGCAATCGTCTTTTATTTCTTCATGAAGTTTGGCCAGGGCGTGATAAGGCACCATCGGAAACATGTGATGTTCCAGGTGATAGTTCATGTCCGAATAAAAGAAACGAAACACCGGATTCATATAGATCGTGCGGCAGTTCTTGCGATGGTCCAGTTCATCTTCGGCCAGGCCTACATGCTGGGTCAGGCCGAACACATAACTCAACCAGCCGCCGTACATGGTCGGCAAGAGCACATACATCATCGGCAGCCAGGAATTGAGGTAGAGCGCCAGGGCGATCACCGCTGCGTGCAGGGCCAGCCAGATCCGCGCGGTGCGGTAGACCTTCGGGTATTCGGATTCGGGAACGAAGGTCTTCTCCTCTGCGCTCATCTGTCCGGTTGCGTGCAGAAACAGCGATTTGAAAATGGTGTAGACATGGGGCAGCGACAGCAGCTTGAGCAACATCATGTTCAAGCGTGGCGGCCTGGGCTCTACGATCTCCGGGTCGCGGCCAACGATGATGGTGTCGGTGTGATGCCGGGCATGGCTCCAGCGCCAGACCTGAGGCTCGTACATGACCATGAAGCAGGCGATCTGATAGACCACGTCGTTCATCCAGCGGGTCTTGAACGCCGTGCCGTGACCGGTTTCATGCCAGCGCGAGTTGGCAGCCGTGCCGTATAACAGGCCGTACACCAGAAAGAACGGCACGCAGGCCGCGCTGCCCCAGAACACATAGCCGCCCCAACCGCTGAGGATCATCGCACCCAGCCAGATGGCTGTATCGCGGATCGCCCGACCGTCGTTGCGCTGCATCAACTCCTTCATGCGTTTGCGCGGCACCGGGCACTGGTACCAGACCGCCGAGACCAGACCCGCCTCTTCGGCACGTTGTGCCTGTTCGCCGGTCAGGCTGTAATCTTTTGCGCGTTGAGGATCATAACGATCAGGATCTAAGAATATCTGGGACATTGTTATTGTTCTCCGGATGATGAATATCGCGTCGATAAACGATTGCGCTGATTCAAACTATAGAGATCGCAATGCCCACAACAAGCGCTTGAAAGTATTCTCTCTCAAGCTATCATCCAGCCCTGATTGCGCTTGATAGTTTTCTATCAAGGCCATAAGAATCGGCACCTCGAACTGGCCAGAGCGCCGTGATCAAGAGGGCTTATGAACAATAAAAAAAGACCGACCATTGCCACGGTTGCCCACCATGCCAACCTGAGCGTCGCCACTGTCGATCGGGTGCTCAACGCACGCGCGCCGGTCAATCCGCAAACGGCGGAAAAAGTTCATGCGGCCGCGCAAGCCGTGGGCTATTTCGCCGCGCGGCTGATCTCGCAACGCATCAATGAAAAGAAGCCCGCCTACCACTTCGGCATCCTGCTGCTAGGCACCTCGCAAACCTTCTACAAGACCCTGAGCGACGCTATCGTCGAGCAGGCGCGGGACTCGCGCGCGGCGAACATTGTCTGTCATGTCGAGCTGATTCACGATCGCTCGCCGCAGTCGATCGTGGGGCAGATTCATCGACTGTCGCAGCAGTGCGATTGTCTGGCACTGGTCAGTTTCGAGCACCCGCTGATCATCGAGGCGATCGAGCAGGTACGCCAGCAAGGCGTGCATGTGGTGTCGCTGTTGACCGAACTGCGCACGCGTGCGCCGAGCGCCTACGTCGGCACGGATAACCATGAAGTGGGTCGCACCGCAGGCTGGTTGATTGCTCACGGCTGTCCGGCTCAAGGTGGCACGGTGGCGGTGATGCTTGGGGGGCACCGGTTTCTCGGGCATGAACAGCGAGAAGCCGGCCTGCGCAGTTTTTTTGAAGAGAAGGCGCCGCAGTTTCGCGTGTTGCCTGCGATCGTCACCCTGGACAATGGCGCGATTACCGAAGAAGCCACCCTTGATCTGCTGGCCCGTTATCCGGACCTGCGCGGTATCTATGTCGCCGGTGGCGGAGTCGAAGGAGTCATCAGCGCATTGGCCGCGACGCCGCAACGCCCGCAGCTGTGCGTGATCCTGCACGAGCCGACGGTGGAGTCGCGTCAAGCCATGCGCAAGGGGTTGGTGACACTGGTCATCGACTCACAAGCGCAGCTGATCGCCAAGGAGCTGATCCAGCTGATGGTGGAACTTCCCAGCGTGACCGAGATAGATCCGCAACGGCATCGGGTGTGCGTGCCGTTGCAGATTGTGACGCCGGAGAATATCTAGGCGACCCGCCGCTGTGCTCTTGATTCTGGCCGCGTGCCTACGCCCCTGGGCAGAATCAGAATCAAAAGCCAGCGTATGGCAGTCACGCCAGGCGCTTGCTCCTCATGGCTGCCACCGCCTCAGCAAACCTGTCCATTGCCCACCGCTCGTGCAACGCCTGTTCCAGCAACTGTTGCCCGGTCTGCGGCGCCATACCGTGCAGTGGCGGGTCGGTGTCCAGATTGGTCGGGAACGAATAGCCATCCGCGCTCATCGCAACCACCGCCTGCAGTTCCTCATCATCCAGTTCGCCCTGCTCCACTCGCTTCAATAACAGCGGATACAGCGCCAGCATCATCCGCTCGCGATTGACGGTTTCCATGGGTTTGCCGAACGCCGAGGAAATCTGCAGCAGGTTGGCCATCCGGTATTGATCGGCCGTGCGGTTGGTGCCCGCCGCATGGAACAGCGCCGGGTTGAAGAACAGCAGATCACCCTTGCTCAACGGCAGCTGAATCGCGTGGCTGGCGAAGTAATCGATGAAGCGCTGATCACGCCAGGCCAGGTAGCCCGGCTCGTACAGTTGCGAGAACGGCAGCAGCAAGGTCGGCCCGCTCTCCAGGGGCATGTCGGTATGCGCGACAGCCCCTTGCAGGGTCAAGTTCTGCGACAGCCAATGCAGCGACAACGGGAAACGCGCAGCCACCTCGTCGCTTTGAAAACCCAAGTGGTAGTCCCGATGCGGCTGCTGCGCCTGTCCGCCCGGCGTGACCACGTTGACCTGCGCCGTGGCCTGGAAATACGGCCCCAGCCAGGCCTCGGCGAGCAATCCGAGCAATGGATTGGCGTAGTACTCGATGAAGGAATCCGGCGAGTGCTCGGCGGCCTTCTGCAAGGAATTCCAGATCCGCTGATTGGCCCCGGCCTTGGCGAAGTGATCGGCGCGCACCACGCTCGCCGCCTCCTCGGCGATGATCTGCCGGAACACGTCGCTGTGCCGGTCGATCACTGCCGTGTCAGGGTAAGCATCGCGCACCACCAGCACCCCGGGGCCGTCACGAAACAGACCGTGCAGTTCGCTCATCAGCGCCCTGCGCTCATGCCACATGGCGTTGCGCAGGGTGTCCGCGTGGTAGATCACCACTCGACTGATCACCTCCTGGGCATGGGGGTAATCAGCGGCATTCACCTGTCGTTCGCACAGCGCGGCGAACGCCTGAACATCGATATCTGCCGCGCTGGCGAACAGGCTCACCGGCCTGCTCCGGTCACCCCATCCAGGGTCAGCGGCGCATCAGGGCGCGGGGTCGAGCCGTCGCCGCAGCCCATAATGCCCTGCTCCATATCGATCACCGCGCCGGTGGTCAGGCCCGACTGATCGGACAACAGATAGGCAACGCTGTTGGCCACTTCCTGCGGTTTGAGCAGACGGCCAAACGGCGCTTGAGCCTCGGCACGCTGCAACCAGCCGTCGTCGGCGCCATGGTACTGGCGCTGTATCTGGTCTTCGTGCGGGGTGTCCATCCAGCCGATATTCAGGCCGTTGACGCGAATCCGATTGCGCAAGGTGCTGAATGCGACGTTCTTGGTCAGGATCGCGAGCGCGCCCTTGGACGCAGCGTAGGCGGTGAGGAACGACTGGCCGCCATGACCGGACACGCTGAGGATGCTGACGATCGAGCCTTCGACCTGGGTGGCGATCATCAGCTTGATGCATTCCTGCATGAGAAAAAACGGCGCTTTGACGTTGACCGCGAAGATGCGGTCGAACAGCTCCGGTGAGGTGTCGATGATACTGCCGCGATCGGACATCCCCGCGCAGTTGACCAGCCCGTGCACGGTGCCGAAATGCTCCCTGGCAGCGGCGACTACCCGGCGGCAGTCATCGACGTTTTCCATGTCGGCTTCGACGAAGAATGCCTGACAATCCAGTTCGGCCAGTTGCCGAACCTGCTGCTCGCCCTTGTCCCGGCTGCGTCCGCAGATGATCAGACCCGCGGCGCCACGCCGGGCCAGGGTATGCGCCACCGCGGCGCCCAGCCCCTGAGTGCTGCCGGTGACGATGAAATATTGACCGGTGAACGAAGTGGAAAGATCGAAACCTGACATGCCCTTCTCCTGCTTTTGTTGTTTTTGGCTGCGGATGAATCGTCATCACAATAGAATTTAAATTCCATCTGTACAACGAATAGAACTGAGACTAGCATTGCGCTCACTTCACAGAGACCCGAATCGACCTCAACAAGACCTCAACCAGAGGCTAAGGGGATTGGATGCTCGACCGCGCCAGACGTTTTTCCATCAAGCAGATCGCGGCTCAGGCCGGGGTCAGCAAAGCTACGGTCGATCGTGTACTGCACGAGCGCGGCAGCGTGCATTACCAGACCCACCGGCGTATCCGGCAAGCGTTGGAAGAACTCGAAGCCCAGGAGAAATCCGGGCCGGCAATGGGTCGCACCTTTCACATCGACATCATCCTGCACACCCCGACACGCTTCAGCGACGCGGTGCAGGAAGCCATTCACGCTCAACTGGGCAGCCTGGCGCCGTTTCGCGTTTTTCCGCGCTTTCACCTGTATCAGGAGATCGACACGCAGCAGATGAGCGACCTGATCCAGCGCTGTGTTGGCAAAGGCAGTCAGGGGCTGATCCTCAAGGCCGCCGACGAGCCGCAGATCAACGAGGCGGTGAATCAGGTCACGGCAGCGGGCATTCCGGTGGTGACGCTGGTGTCTGACCTGCCGCAAAGCGAACGCATCGGCTACATCGGCATGGACAACCGCACGGCCGGGCAGACCGCCGCTTACCTGATGTCGCGCTGGCTGGATGATGCGGCTCAAGACGTCGCGGTGGTCATCAGCAGCGAATTGTTTCGTGGCGAAGAAGAACGCGAGATGGGCTTTCGAACCTGGCTGCGCAGCCGTGCCCCGCACTTGCGGGTGGTCGACATCAGCGGCGGCTTCGGGGTGTACGAGCCCACTCTTGAACGCGTGACCCAGACATTGCAGGCCAACCCGTCGATCAAGGCTATCTACAGCGTCGGCGGTGGCAATCGCGCTATCGTCGATGCGTTCGCCGCCCTGGACCGGCCCCTTGCCGTGTTCATCGGTCACGACCTGGATCAGGAAAACCGCCAGTTGCTCGCCGAAGAAAAAATCGCCGCCATCATCGACCACAACCTTCAGGTCGATGCACGTCACGCGTTCCTGCACATCCTGCAATTTCATCGATTGTGGAAGGTCGATCCGATTCCCGCATCGCCGGTGCAGATCGTCACCCCGTTCAATCTGGCGCACTGAAACCGCTTTCGCTGTTCAACCGATCTACCCGATACCCCCACAAGAACAATCCCAGGAGATCCACCCATGCTACGCATCGCAGTCCTCGGCGCAGGCCGCATCGCCAACATCCACGCCGCCAACGTCGCGGCCAATCCCGATGTGCAACTGTCGGTGATCGCCGACCCCTGGCGCGAAGGCGTCGACAAACTGGCGGCAAAGCTGGGCTGCGCGGCGGCCTACGACTGCGCCGAGGCCATCGAGCGCGATGATGTCGACGCGGTGGTGATCGGTACTCACACCGACACCCACATCGACTACATGCTGCGTGCGGTCAAACTGGGCAAGCCGGTGCTCTGCGAGAAACCCATCGATCTCGATTTCGCCAAGGCCGCTAAAGCGGTGGAGGACGTCGAACGCCTGAACGGCAAGGTCATGCTGGGGTTCAATCGCCGCTTCGACCCCGACACGTTGCAAATGCGCAAAGCCATTGCCCAGGGCGACATAGGTGAAGTACGTCAGGTGGTGATCACCAGCCGCGACCCGGGCTTGGCATCGCTGGACAACCTCAAGCATTCCGGTGGCATCTTCCGCGACATGACCATTCATGACTTCGACACTGCGCGCACTCTGCTCGCGGAAGAGCCGGTCGAGGTGCTGGCCATTGCCAGCCGATTGGTCGAGCCTGCCCTGGCGCAACTGGACGACTACGACAGCGTGATGGTGCTGCTGCGCACCGCCTCCGGCAAACAATGCCACATCAATTGCTGCCGTGAAGCGGTCTACGGCTACGACCAGCGTTTGGAAGTGTTTGGCTCCAGGGGCATGATCCTCAACGACAACCATCGCCCCAGCACCGTGCGCAGCTACAGTGCCACTCAGACCGAAGTGCGCCAACCGTTGGAGAACTTCTTCCTCGAGCGCTACGCCGATTCTTACCGCAACGAACTGAACCGGTTCATCGACGCCGTGCGCGCCAAAGAGCCGCTGCCAACCAATGCGCGAGATGGTTTGAAGGCCTTGCATCTGGCCAACTGCGCGCTGGAATCGATCAAGACCGGGCGGGCGGTGAGGGTCGAGGTTTGATACCGCGCCCTTGCGTCGTATGCAGTCTGTAGAAGCGCGCTTGCCCGTGATCACGCAGTGTCTGTCAGCGCATCTGTGACGGACAGATCGCTATCGCGGGCAAGCGCGCTGCTACAAAACGTGGCTGCGAAGACTTCACTTGAAATCCCGGCTGCGCACATCAAGTCCCGTCAGCAACGGCGTCAGGTCGAACAGGCGTTGCGCGATAATGTGGCGCACGCCTTTCTGGTATTCGAACTTGCCGAACACCTGCATCAGCTGCGAGCCCACCAGCACCTTGCGCTGACGTTCGGCCAGGTCGCGCCAGACCACGACGTTGATCATGCCGTGTTCGTCTTCCAGGGTGACGAAGATCACGCCGCTGGCGGTGCCGGGTCGCTGCCTGCCGACCACCAGACCGGCGACGCTGAAATTGCGCCCATGCTCTTCATTGAACAAATCCCTGGAGCTGCGAAAACGCTTTGCGGCCAGTTTGTTGCGCAACAACGACAGAGGATGCGGGCCCAACGTGGTGCCAAGGGTGTCGTAATCGGCCATCAGATCCTGCGCCACGCTGGGCAGCGGCAATGGCACCTGTGCCTCCTCGGCAAAACACTCATCGCCGAACAGCGGCCGTTGTACCTCGACCCCGGCAATTTCCCATCGGGCACGATGACGATGGCCCACCAAACCGCGCAACGCGCCGGAATCGGCCAGGGACGCCCTTGCGCGGTTGTCCAGGTCGGCACGCACACACAAATCGGTGACGTCCTTGAACTCGCGCTGATCGCGCGCCTGTTCGATGCGCCGCGCGTCCTCTTCGCGAAATCCGCGAATCATGCGCAGCCCCATGCGAATCGCCAGATTCTGGTTGTACTCACGGCCCGGAACCGGTTCCAGAGAACAATCCCAGTCGCTGTAACGTACGTCGACCGGGTGTACGTCGATCTGGTGTCGGCGAGCATCCTGCAGCAATTGATCAGGGCTGTAGAAACCCATCGGCCAGCTGTTGATCAGGGCGCAAGTAAAAGCTGCAGGTTCGTGGCATTTGAGCCAGCAACTGGCGTAAGTCAGCAAGGCGAAACTGGCGGCGTGGGACTCCGGGAAACCATAACTGCCGAAGCCTTTGATCTGTTCGAAGATACGATCGATGAAATCTTCGGGGTAATCATTGGCCTTCATGCGGGTCGCCAACCGTTCCCTGTGCGGCTCCAGCCCGCCATGGCGCTTCCAGGCCGCCATCGAGCGGCGCAACTGATCCGCCTCGCCCGGCGTGTAATCGGCCGCGATGATGGCCACTTCCATCACCTGTTCCTGAAACAGCGGCACACCCAGGGTGCGTTCGAAGACCTCTTTGAGGCGTGCCGGGTAAGTGATGGGTTCTTCTTTATTCCTGCGCCGCAGATACGGGTGCACCATGTCGCCCTGAATCGGCCCGGGCCGCACGATGGCGACTTCGATCACCAGGTCATAGAACGTCTGCGGCCTGAGGCGCGGCAACATCGACATCTGCGCCCGGGACTCGATCTGGAACACGCCGATGGTGTCAGCGCGGCTGATCATGTCGTACGTGGGTTTGTCCTCGCTGGGAATGCTGGCGATGGTCAGGTCGTAGCCTCGATAGCGGGTCACCAGATCGAAAGTTCGGCGCAACGCACTGAGCATCCCCAGGGCCAGAATGTCGACCTTGAGCAAGCCCACCAGATCCAGATCGTCCTTGTCCCACTGAATGATGGTGCGGTCGGCCATGGCGGCGTTTTCCACCGGCACCAACGTCTCCAGCGGGTGCTCGGAGATGACGAAGCCACCGGGATGCTGGGACAAATGCCGGGGGAAGCCAATCAGTTCACCGGTCAACGTCAGCACCCTGCGCAGTACAGGGCTGTCCGGCTCGAAGCCACATTCGCGCAGGCGTTCGGCGGGTGGCAGATTGTCGGTCCAGCGTCCACAGGCATCGGCCAGGGCGTTGATCTGGTCCGGCGGCAAACCCAGCACGCGCGCCACGTCCCGGATGGCGCCGGCGCCGTGATAAGTGCTCGCCACAGCGGTGAGGGCGGCCCTCCCCCTGCCATAGCGGCGGAAGATGTATTGCAGGACTTCCTCGCGGCGTTCGTGCTCGAAATCGACGTCGATGTCCGGGGGCTCATCGCGTTCTTCGGAGATGAAACGCTCGAACAGCAATTTGCCTTTGGCTGGGTCCAGTTCGGTGATCCCCAAGGCGAAACACACCGCGGAGTTGGCCGCCGAGCCGCGGCCCTGACAAAGGATCGATTGCTCTCTGGCGAAACGAACGATGTCGTGAACGGTGAGGAAGTAACTTTCGTACTCTTTTTTGGCGATGATCCCCAACTCATGTTCGATATTCTGCCGCGCTATGTCCGGAATGCCTTTGGGCCAGCGTTTGCGCGCGCCCTCTTCGGTCAGATGACGCAGCCAGCTGCTCGGCGTGTGGTCGGTCGGCACCAGTTCCCGTGGGTACTCATAGCGCAACTGGCTCAGATCGAAGGTGCAGCGCCGCGCAATGTTCAGGGTTTCTGCCAGCAACTCGCAGGGGTATAGATCGGCGAGCACCGCGCGCGGTCGCAGATGCCGCTCGCCATTGGGAAACAGTCGGTGCCCGGCCTCGGCCACGGTGGTGTGGTGGCGGATGGCAGTCATGGTGTCCTGCAATGCACGGCGACCCCGGGCGTGCATGTGCACGTCGCCACTGGCAACAGCGGGAAGGTCGAGTTGCCGGGCCAGCGCCAGCAACCGCGCAAGACGCTGCCGATCGTCCGGCCCGCAATGCAGTTGCACGCTCAGCCAGAGATTCCGAGTGAAGGTGTCCCGCAACCAGCGACCTTGCTCCTGTAGAACTTCGTCGGAGCTGTCCAGATCCGGCACCCACAGCGCCAACAGGCCGGTCACAGACTGCTGAAAGTCCTCGCGCAATAGCCGGTACTCACCCTTCTTGCTGCGCCTTCGAGCTTGGGTGATCAGACGGCACAAAGCCTGATAGCCCTCAAGGCTCTCGACCAGCAATACCACTTTCGGCCCGTGTTCGAGGGTGATCTCACTGCCGACGATCAGGGGCAGTTTGCATTCCTTCGCCGCCTGCCAGGCTCGCACGATTCCTGCCAGCGTGCACTCGTCGGTGACGGCCAAGGCCTGATAGCCATGCAGTCTCGCCCGTTCGAACAACTCCTTGGCGCTGGAGGCCCCCCGTTGAAAACTGAAGTTGGACAGGCAGTGCAGTTCGACGTATTCGCCACTCATGCGAACCAGCCATGCAGTAACAGACCGCTGTCACCGCCCACGCTGCGATAGGCCCAGCCGCGCTGGCCGCTGCGGGTTTCGATCAGGTAATAATCGCGGCGTACATCCCCGCCGTCCCACCAGCCGGACTCGATTCGTTCGGGGCCGGCCAGCACACGCAAGCCAGGCTCTGCCAGTGGTTCGGGTTTACGCAACAACCAGCCCGGACGCAGAACCGGGTTGAACCCCGAGGCCGGTTTGCTCAGTGCAGTCGGTTGCCAGGCGCATTCAGGACGATGATCGGCATGGAAACTCAAACCGCTTACGGCCTCATCGCCAAGGCGAGCCCTGAGTCGCTCACGCAGTTGCTCCCAGGGCATGCTCTGCTGCGGGCGTTCATCGAACAATTCGCGATGGGAAGGCACGAACGCAGGCAGGTCTTTGGCTTGCAGCTTCAAGGCGCGCACCGGTGACGGCACCACCACTTGTTCCAAACGTCCACGAGCCAGTTCAAACAGCATGTTGGCCTCGCGCTCGGCACTGAGCAGGCCCACGTTGATCAGCGTATCCGGGGCTGTGCTGCCGACACTCGGCACGTGCTCCAGGTGAATGACAAAACGCTGCACGCCACTGTCTCGGCCGCCGAGAAACAGCGCCAGATCGGCGATCATGCGCTTGAGCGGAAACAGCAGCGCCTGATGGGATTCCACATCGAAATTCAGCTCGATGCGAGTCTCGAAATGATCCGGCGGCACATAGCACTCCAGGGCCATGGGCCGGCGCCCGATCAAGGTGTCCAGGTGCTGCAGCACGTGCGCAGGAAAGCGCCGAGCCAAGGTATCGCGAGGCAAGGCCAGCACCTGGCGCAGACACTGCAGCCCCATGCGCCCGAGCGCCGTCGATACCTCCTGAGACAAACCCAGGCGATTGACCGGCATCTGTTCCAGCCTCTGCAGCAGGCTATCGTTGCAGGTCACCGCCAGACCGTCGTGAGCATTGGCCAGCATCCGCGCCGCCAGCGGATTGGGCGCCACGACTATGCGATGACTGAAGCCCATGGCAGTCAGCTCCTGACGCAGGCGAGCCTCGAACACCGGCCAGGGACCGAACAGTCCGAAGCTGGATTCAACTTCCATCAACAGAACCCGTGGGTATTTCAGGCTGACCTGAGAGCTGAAGCGATAGGCCCACGCCGCCAGCAAACGGTGCCAGTGCTCGGTCTGCTTCGGATCGTATTCGACCGTATCGAACTCGCGAGTCATGGCATGGGCCGAGGTGAGCGACTGGCCGGGACGCAGGCCCAACTCCCGGGCCGTAGCGTTGACGGTTTGCAGCACCCGGCGCTGGGCCGTGCCGCTGATCAGTGCCAGCGGCCGGTCAGGCTCGGCGCGACGACGCATGACGCCGTCCAGCGCCAGTTGGGGCAAGAGGACACAGGCCCAGAGCATGGAAACCTCAGGCGTCGGTAGTGAAGGGAATCGGTGAAGAAGGTGCCAGCCCGCCACGGCACTTGAGCACCCGCAACTGACTCGGGCGCACATCGATGGCGATGCGCAGGGCCGCTGGCGATGGATTGGCAGCGGCCTGCTGGCCGCGACAGGCGAAGGCCAGGGTTTCCCCGGTTTCCGCCGCCACCTGCAAGCGACGCAAGGCACGGTCATCGACTTTGGAAGGCCAGCACAACACTGCGCCGCAACTGCCGGAACGCAAGCATTGCTCTACGGCCCACAAGGCGTCGGTGTCGTTGGCGTTGATCACCGACAACTGACGCACGTCGACACCCGCTGACTGCCAGGCCTGGGGATAGGGCACATAAGGTGGGGCCACCAGCACGATGCGCTCGCCACTGTCGGCCAGTCGCGCCAGGGTCGGCCATAAAAGACGCAACTCACCACTCCCATTGGCCGGGATGAGAATTTCGGTCAAGGCAGCAGGAGGCCAGCCGCCGATGGGCAGAGCGGCATCCAGCAAGGCATGCCCTGTCGGTTGTGCGGCAACCGGCTGAACCTGTGGACGTCCTTTCCAGACCCGACGCTCGTCCAGCAGCGCATCGAGGCTGACCACCGCGCCCATCATTCCCGCCGCACCAGACCGCAGAACACGCCCTCAATGGCGAATTCCTGATCGGGACGCACGACGATGGGGGCATAGGCCGGGTTGCGCGGCAGCAGACGAAACTGGTCATCGCCGCGCTCCAGCCGTTTGATAGTGACCTCTCCATCGAGCCGGGCTACGACGATCTGACCGTCCCTGGCCTCGGCACTTTGCAGGATGCCCACCAGATCGCCGTCGAAGATGCCGTCTTCGACCATCGAGTCGCCCTTGACCCGCAGCAGGTAATCAGGGACGCGCAGGAAGGTTCGGCGGTCGAGGATGAAGGTGTCGTGGATGTCGATATCAGGGCCGATGGGCACACCGGCCGCTACTCGCCCCAGCACCGGGATTTCCAACATATCTGCCCGGCGTTTGGGTTCGATCAGGCGAATGCCCCGGGCCTGATTGGCCATGACTTCGATGAAACCTGCCTCAGTCAGCGCCAGGATATGTTTGCGCGCCACGCTGCGCGAAGCGAAGCCAAAGGCTTCGGATATTTCCGCAAGGCTGGGCGGCTGGCCATTGTCTGCGATGCGATCACGAATGAACGTCAGGATGGCAGCGCGTCGGGGAGATAAAGTCGTCATGGAGTACATTTGTACTCTTTCCCAACGGATCTGGCTAGGGCCATCCATCTGCAGATGGAATCGTGGTTTGGATGCGTTGGCAGATCGAAGGCATGAATCATCCCTGTAGGAACGCGCTTGCCCGCGATGGCGTCAGATCCGACCCTGCCCCCAACCCTTAATCGCAATCGCGGGCAAGCGCGCTCCTACAGAGAACGGCGCATTCCTGAAACAACGCCTGAATCTGCAGATCTCGCTCTCACAGTTTTGAACCCGTGCTTGACGCTAGAACAGTGACGCCTGGGCAGAGGGAGGACTTTGCGTGCGCTTTTTCGACAGCGTCGGCATCCCACCCTCCAGCGTTAGCAGCACTTGTTTGGCCATCAGTCCGCCCGCAAAACCGGTCAATGCCCCCGAACTGCCAATCACCCGATGACAGGGGGCAATGATGGAAATCGGGTTCTTGCCATTGGCGGCACCCACTGCGCGAACTGCTGCGGGGTTGCCGATCTGAATGGCAATTTCCAGGTAGCTGCGGGTTTCGCCGAAAGGAATCGTCAGCAACGCTTCCCAGACCTTTTTCTGGAACTCGGTGCCTTGAAAGTCCAGTTCCAGATCGAAACGGTTGCGGGCCCCGGCGAAATATTCGGCCAGTTGTTGCTCGGTCTGGTTGAGGATTTCGCTGCCCTGATCTTCGCTCATGGCGCCAAGCAACACGCGGTTGGGACGATCGTTTTCCCAGAGAACGGCCGCCAGGGCCGACCCCTTGGCGATCAGTTTCAACTGGCCGACCGGCGAGTCGATGAAGCGATAAGTGAAGGTCATGGGAAGGCTCCTCGTCTTCGCGATGTGTCCATACTAGCGGCTCGGACTTTCAGGTCCATCCAGTTCTTGCGCTCGGATTCGACCTTATCCGCCCTTGGCCTTGCCTGCCACGTCAGCGGCGGAATTCCAGATGTGCATGGCCGCATAGGCCCGCCACGGCTTCCAGGCTTCGGCGCGCGCCTTGTGCAAAGGCAGTCGGGTCAGGCTCGGGTCCTGCAAGGTCATCAGGTTCATCAACACCAGATCCGACGCAGGCCAGGCATCCGGGTCGCGCCAGGCACGCATGGCCATGTACTCGACGGTCCAGGGACCGATGCCGGGCATCGCCAGCAACTGACGCCGCAACTCACCGACATCGCCATGGCTGACATTCAACGCAATCTCGCCACTGGCCACGGCGGCTGCCACCCGTTGCAAGGTCTCCACCCGCTTGCCGGGCATGCCTATCTTGTCCAGATCGACCCGCGCCAGCGCATCGGGCGTCGGAAAGCGCCAGGCCAGTTGCTCCACGGGACTGTCGGGAACCTGTACCCCCGCCCGCTGCACCAGCCGCCCGACAATGGTAGTGGCGCCCTTCACGCTCACCTGCTGGCCGACGATGGTCCGTACCACCAGCTCGAACCCCGAAAAAGACCCTGGCACCCGCAATCCTGGCCGTCGCTGCACCAGCGATGCCAGCCACGGATCGCTGGACAGGCCCCGATCAATCGCATCCGGTACGGCGTACAGATCGAACATGTGCGAGATCGGCTCAACCAGATCATCGATATGCCGGCTGACCTCGCCGTGCACCGTCGCGATCAAATGATCACCCTGCGGCGCCATCGCCACCGACAGCGTCCCGAGGCTGCCCTTGAACTCGATGTTGCGCATATACGCCCCATCGATCACCGCCTCGACGCCCGCGGTCATGCGAGCGGCAAAGAAGTTGAGCATGCGTTGCCAGTCGAAGGGAGGATTGAACGGTAGGAGGCGTGTAGCCTGGAGGTGGGTGGTTTCGAGCATGGGAAAAACCGGCAGGAATTCGGACCAGCTGAACGCTACCGCAGTTGCAGCCCGAATACAAAGCTCAAGGACAATCACGTCAGTGTAGGAGTCTGCATGCTGGCGAACGCGTCGGTCAGCAAACGCTTGGTGGCCGACCCCACGCGTTCGCTGTCGTCGAAACCTGCGACGTCCCCTGCAGATAGTGCGCGAGGACGAGAGGATCTGTTCGTCCGCACCCTATTACGTCGGACACCCCACCGCCCCATCATTCAGATTCTGTTTGTAGTTTTCATATTCCAGCGTGGCCTTGCCGTCGTTCCATTTCAGGGTCAGGACAAGCACCGAGTCGAAGTCGTCGCCCATCCAGTCCGTGACCAGTTTGAGATCCTTGCCCGAGGCCTCTTTGGCGACCTTGTTGATCAGCTCCGGCAAGTAGCCGTGGGACCAGGCGGTGTAGATGGTGGCGTCGTGGTATTTGTCGCGCATCAGCTCATCGGCCAGGTCGCCGGTGTCGTTGGCGGCGAAGTCGATGTTGATCGGCAAGCCGAGTTTGATCGCGCTCGGGCCGACGGTCATCAAGGGTCTCAGGTAGCTGTAGGAACGATCACCTTCACCCTCCTCTACATGACGGCTTGGGTTGGCGGCGAAGATGAAGTCCGCCTTGCCGAAGGTTTCGGGCAGCACCGTGGACAGGTCGATGGCGCGGTTCAGGCCCTGGCAGTTCAACTGCCCCAGCCCCATGTCGGGCTTTTCCGCATGCCGCAGGAAGACCAGGGTCTGTGTGCCGTTTTTCGGCTCCGCCTGAACGCCCCTGCCCACGGTGAACCAGAACACCGCTGAACAGATCAGCAGAATCGGCAAAAGGAAATAGGCAATACGCTGCAGCGCAGAAGAAGAAACCGGTGATTTGAAAAAGGTCATGATGGCCTGGGTGCTGATGATGCGTGAGGGGCTGATCGCCCTTTGCAACGTCCCTGTGAACTGGCATTTCGCTAGCGGATGCAGCCTAACTAAGCTTGATGTCCGTATGAAGAATGACCATCAGATGTGAAATGACATCAGAGGTTGCGCGCAAGCCCCTGATTTTTGGAATTAATCGCCCAGCGGTATGTAACCGAATGTGTCGAAAAGCCGTTATGCGATGACTTCGCGTGCCTTGTAACGACTGCACACCACGGCGCTGATGACCACCGCAAGGCCCGCGAGGCTATACACCCATGACGGCGAGGCGATGGGTAGCAGGACCCCGGCCAGCAAAGGCCCGACCCCCGCGCCGACATCACGCCAGACGGCATTCCCCGCCAGCGCCTGAACCCGGCCCGCACCGGGGTTTCGCTCCGCCACGAGGGTGGTCACCAGCGGCAGTTGCAGCGCGCGCAGGATAAGCACGCCGCCGGCGCCGAGGATCAGCCAATGGAAGCCAAATGCGGTGAGCGCCAGCGTGGTAAGCGCCGAAAACACCACGAGCATGCGAACCGCCCCATAGCTGGCGGCTGCACGTCCGCCCAGTGGGCTTAGAAGCATTTCCGAGACGTAACGCAGCGCCAGCAGCACCCCGGCGATGAACACCGCGTTGCCGCCCAGCACCGTCTGCGCCTGCAACGAGAGCCCGAAAATGAACAAGCCGTCCAATGCGACGCCTTCGATGAATGACCACGTGGCGATACTGTCCGGGGCCTTGAAACGGCGGCCGGTGACGCTCGGCATGGCATGGGGAATGGCGGGCAAGCCTTTGGCGATGAACAATCCGGCCAGGGAAGAGAACGCCAGGATCAGGAAGATGACGCGCGGTCCAAAATACATGCTGACCAGCGCACCCAGAGGCAAGGCCAGCATCGGCCCGATCGCAATGATCGCCCTCGATGTGCCCGATCTTCTCGCGGCCCCCGCAGGTTCCGAGGTTGCCAGCGCCTGGGTCGAGAGGTTCAAGGCCGCGTAACACAGGCCCCAGCCCAGACGCAGAATGAGCAACCACCAGAAGCCCGAAATGAATGAGTTGCCCAGCGCGCACAGCATCGACACGGCGGCCGCCAGCATTACCGCGGCTCGGTCGCCTCGATTGGCATAGAACCGCACCACGTAGCTGTACCCGAAGATCCGCACCAGGCGGTTGGCCGCCAGCAGCACCCCGGCCTCGGCAAGGCTGATGCCGAACGCATCGGCGTTCATCGGCAGCAGCAGGTACAGCAGGACATCGCTGGGTAGGCACAGGCTGAGCACGGTCGCCGAACGGCGGGAGGCTGAATCGGCATCTCGGGCAGTGGCAGACATTCGTAGAAAAGTCCTGTAACACAATTAAAAAAAACAGCATGCAGACCGCAGGCGCGCCTGACAACTGTTTTGATTTCTATCTGTCGATCCCGATTTTTCAGCAGCATGCGGGGTAGACGATGGCTATCCAGCCGGGCTGAAACCTGCGGTCGCACAACTGTTTCCCCAGCAACAACGACTCAGCACACTGCCTGCCAGGCAACTGTTGAAACGCTGCTCTCACGCGTAGAAACGCCTCTCCAACCCTCGAAAAACGCTCATGGCACAGAGCCTGCATTATTCCATTTACGCAGGCTGAATCGCGCTGACTGCAGATTTCGACATAAGCAGCCCTGTGCAGCTTCCGCCCCTCGACTGGACTTGATCATGACCGCGTTCCCTCGCCTACCCACTTCGCTGAAACTCCTGGCCGGAGCACTCGCTCTGACGCTGCAACCCTTTGCCCACGCCGCCGAAGCGCCGCCTGCCGAAGTGCATCTGGATTACGCCTATTACTCGCCCGTAAGCCTTGTGCTCAAGCATTTCGGCTGGCTGGAAAAAGCCCTGCCGGACACCAAAGTCAGTTGGGTCTTCAGCCAGGGCAGCAACCGTTCGCTGGAGTACCTGAACAGCGGCGGCGTGGATTTCGCCTCCTCTGCCAGCCTGTCTGCCGTGTTGGCCCGCGCCAACGGTAGCCCGATCAAGTCGGTCTACGTCTACAGCCGCGCCGAATGGACCGCCCTGGTGGTGCGCAAGGACTCAACGCTGAACACCGTCGCCGATCTGAAGGGCAAGAAGATCGCCGCCACCAAGGGCACCGATCCTTACCTGTTTACCCTGCGCGCGCTGCAACAGGCCAAGCTGACCAAAGACGACGTCGAACTGCTGCACCTGCAACACCCGGACGGCCGTATCGCTCTGGAAAAAGGTGATGTCGATGCCTGGGCCGGTCTCGATCCGCACATGGCCGCCAGCGAAATCCAGGCCGGTTCGCGCTTGCTGTATCGCAACAAGGACTTCAACAGCTACGGCGTGGTCAGCGTGACCGAGCGCTTTGCCAAGGAGCATCCGGAAGCGATCAAGACCGTGATCGGCGCCTATGAAAAAGCCCGTGAGTGGTCGCTGAAAAACCCTGAGGAGTTCGCCAAATTACTGGCCACCGAATCCGGTTTGCCGCTGGACGTGGCCAAACTGCAGTTGACCCGTACCGACCTCAGCAGCCCGCAACTCACGGACAAGGACGTGACAGCGTCCAAGGCTGCGGCGCCGATTCTGGTGTCCGAAGAGCTGGTGCGTAAAGGCACCAATGTCGATCAGGTCATCGACCAGTTGATCGATCCTGCTTTCGGCCAAGCTGTCATCGGTAAACCATGAGCGATTCCAGAGCCGAAACGCTGAAGTCTGAAGAGGCCGCACCAACCGCATTGCCAGCGGCGCCTACTCGCTGGCATGTACGGCTCAAGGGTCTGGCGGTGCCGGTCGCGGTTTTGCTGTTGCTGGAAATCGTCGTGCGCATCGGCTGGGTGCAGTCCTACCAGATGCCTGCGCCCAGCGAGATCTTTACAACGCTCACAGACCTGGCCAACGGTGCGCTGTGGAAACACATCAGCGCCAGTCTGTTGCGGGTGTTGAGCGGATTTGCCATCGGCGCGAGCCTGGCCCTGCTGTTCGCCGCGTGGGTTGGCCTGAGTCGGGAGGCCGAAGCCTACCTGGAGCCGACCTTCGCCGGCCTGCGCTCGATTCCCAGCCTGGCCTGGGTGCCGTTGTTGCTGCTTTGGCTGGGCATCGGCGAGACTTCGAAAATAGTGTTGATCGCCATCGGTGCATTCTTTCCGGTCTACCTCAATGGCGTCGCGGCCATTCGCGGCATCGATCGCAAGCTGGTGGAAGTCGGCAAGATGTATCGCTTCAGCCAGCGCCAGATGATCCTGCATCTGTTCCTGCCAGCAGCCCTGCCCGGCCTGTTTACCGGGTTGCGCTCGGGGTTGAGCCTGGCCTGGATGTTTCTGGTGGCGGCCGAGTTGATCGCCGCCACCAAAGGCCTTGGCTACCTGCTCAGCGATGGCCGCGAAACGTCACGCCCGGACATCGTGCTGGCCGCCATCATCGTCCTCGCACTGCTGGGCAAGCTCAGCGACGGCGTGCTGGCGATGCTGGAGAAACGCCTGCTGGCGTGGCGAGATACGTTCAAGGGTAATCAGTGACCCCAAGAGCGAAGCAAGACCTGTGGGATTGAGCTTGCTTACGAATGCTGACCTGCAGAACCTGCATCCGCTGTGACTGTACTGCCCCTTCGTGAGCAAGCTCACTCCCACAAGTCTGCATTCCAGGGCCCGTACGGCGTTATGGCTCCAACGCTTAACCCTGTAGGAGTGAGCTTGCTCACGAAGACTGACCTGCAGAACCTGCACCTGCTGTGAATGTGCCGCCCTTTTCGTGAGCAAGCTCACTCCCACAGGTTTGCATTCCAGGTCCATACGGAGTTATGGCTCCAACGATTGACCCCGTAGGAGTGAGCTTGCTCACGAAGACTGACCTGCAGAACCTACATCTGCTGTGAATGTACCGGCCCCTTCGTGAGCAAGATCATTCCCACAAGTCTGCATTCCAGGTCCATACGGAGTTATGGCTCCAACGCTTAACCCTGTAGGAGTGAGCTTGCTCACGAATGCTGACCTGCAAAACCTATATCTGCTGTGAATGTACTGCCCCTTCGTGAGCAAGCTCACTCCCACAAGTCTGCATTCCAGGGCCCGTACGGCGTTATGGCTCCAACGCTTAACCCTGTAGGAGTGAGCTTGCTCACGAATGCTGACCTGCAGAACCTGCACCTGCTGTGAATGTACCGTCCCGTTCGTGAGCAAGCTCACTCCCACAAGTCTGCATTCCAAGATCCATACCGGTTATGGCGATGACGCTTGATCCTGTAGGAGTGAGCTTGCTCACGAAGACTGACCTCCAAAACCTGCATCTGCTGTGAATGTACCGCCCTTCGTGAGCAAGCTCACTCCAACAAGGATTGTGTCCGAAGCTGACTCAACCTCTGCCCACATCACCTTTCATCCGATCCCGAGTTGACGACGCTCGCACTTTGGTGTTTCCTGAAACCGGTTTCAGAGCCACACACGCTCTGCGTAATAAAGCCTGCTGACAAATCCAATAAGGGTCAGGCCGTGAACAGTATTCCCACGCCGACGCGCGCCCGCGTCACCATGAATGACGTTGCCGATATGGCCGGCGTCTCCAAAGCCAGCGTCTCGCGCTTCATTGGCGAAGATCGTCAATTGCTGTCCGAAGCCATCGCCCGGCGCATCGAAAACGCTATCGAAACCCTCGGTTATCGCCCCAACCAGATGGCCCGTGGCCTCAAACGCGGCCGTACCCGCCTGATCGGCATGCTGGTGGCCGACATCCGCAATCCCTACTCCATCGCCGTAATGCATGGCGTCGAAACCGCCTGCCGCAAACACGGCTACAGCCTTGTGGTGTGCAACACCGATCGCGACGACGAACAGGAACGCCTGCATCTGGCGGCGCTGCGCTCGTACAACATCGAAGGCCTGATCGTGAACACACTTGGCCATCACCTCGACGAACTGCGCGAACTGCACAGCGAATTGCCGATGGTGCTGGTGGACCGCAAGGTCGATCAACTGGAAAGCGACCTGGTGGGTCTGGATAACATCGCCACGGTCAAGCAGGCGCTGGATCATCTGCAGCAAGCCGGTTATCGCGACATTCTCATGGTCACCGAACCCCGGGACGGCACCAGTTCACGTGTCGAGCGGGTCGAGGCGTTCGAGAGAGGGATTGCCCAACGTGCCGGCATGCGTGGCCAGGTGTGTGAAACCGGTGAAATGCTGCGCGGTGCGTTAAGCGCATTTCTCGACCAGAGCGAACACGGCCCCAAGGCGCTCTTCACCGGCAACGGCGTGGCCACCTTGAGCGCCACACGCCAGTTGCACGATCTGGGCTGCCAGCTGTTCGACGACATCGGCCTGATCGCCCTCGACGAACTCGACTGGTACCCGCTGGTGGGCAGCGGCATCACTTCCCTGGCTCAACCCACCCACGACATCGGCGTGACGGCCTTCGAATGCTTGCTCAACCGGCTGCGTGGCGATCAGGAGCCGGTGCGGCTGTACGACTTCCCTGCCCGTTTGATCGTGCGCGGCTCGACGCGACAGCGCCCCTGATCGCTCCGGCTGTATACATCCGATAACACCGCAGGTCAGTCGATCGATTTTCCGGCGAACTTTTCCCGAGTTCGTCAGTTCGAACAAAAATGAAACCGGTTTCAGAGGACAAAAATAATGAACCGATTCCCCGTTGCCATCAGCCTGGGCGCCTTCGGTGCCGACCTCGTGCGTGAGCGCGGCCAGGCCAGCTTCATCCCGCTGCTGGTCGAGGCCGGCGTCACCCGCATCGAGTTGCGTGAAGAACTGTTCACCGGCGACCTCGCCCGTCAGGACCTGCCGGCGCTGGCCGAAGCCATCCGCTCCCAGGGCCTGGAATGCCTGTATTCGGCGCCGCTGGAGCTGTGGCTCGAAGGCCAGAACCTGCCCAACCCCGAACTGCAACCGACCCTGCAACGGGCAGCCGCCTGTGGCGCCGCCTGGCTCAAGGTCTCTTTGGGACATCTGAGCCAAGACAGCGATGTTGCCGCCCTGGCCGATCGTCTGGCTCACCACGATGTGCATCTGCTGGTGGAAAACGACCAGACGCCACAAGGCGGACGCATCGAGCCTTTCATCGACTTCTTCGCCCGCATCGACGCGCTGCAGATGCCTATTGGCATGACCTTCGATATCGGCAACTGGATGTGGCAGGAACAATCGGCCAGCGCCGCCGCCCAACAGCTGGGCCGCTACGTTGAATACCTGCATTGCAAGGCAGTGTCGCGCAATGCCGCCAGCAAACTGGTCGCCGTGCCTCCGCGTCAGACGGATCTGCATCTGTGGGAGCAATTGCTCAAGCACATGCCGGTCGGCGTGCCCCGCGCCGTCGAATACCCGCTACAAGGCGACGATCTGCTGGAGGTGACCCGTACCCAAGTCGACGCCCTCGCCAGCCTCGGACAACGCCTGCATCAGCCTCCTCTCAGCCAGCAAACGTCGGGAGCCCTGAGCCATGTCTGAGATCGATATCCTCTCCTTCGGCGAAACCATGACCATGCTGGTCGCCGAACAGACCGGTGATCTGGCCGCCGTCCGTCACTACGAAAAACGCATCGCCGGCGCCGACAGCAACGTCGCCATTGGCCTGTCCCGGCTTGGCTTCAAAGTGGCGTGGCTGAGCCGTGTGGGCAATGACTCCATGGGCCGCTTCGTCACCGACAGCCTGCAGCATGAAGGCGTCGATTGTCGCCATGTGACGGTTGACCCGGCGCACCCCACGGGCTTTCAGTTCAAGTCGCTGGAACTCGAAGGCGCGGACCCTGTAGTCGAGTATTTCCGCCGCGGCTCGGCGGCCAGTCATCTGTCGGTGAACGACATCGTGCCCGAACTGCTGAAAGCCCGTCACCTGCACGCCACGGGTATTCCGGCAGCCTTGTCGGACACCTGTCGCGAGCTGTCGCATGTGCTGATGACGCAGATGCGCGACGCGGGTCGCAGCGTGTCGTTCGATCCCAACCTGCGGCCTTCGCTGTGGTCGAGCCAGGCGACGATGATCCGTGAAGTGAACCACCTCGCCAGCCTTGCTCACTGGGTGATGCCAGGCATGGCCGAAGGTGAGTTGCTAACCGGTTTCGACACCCCGGCCGACATCGCGAAGTTCTATCTGGACCTGGGCGTCGAAGCGGTGGTGATCAAACTCGGCGCGAAAGGCGCGTATTACCGCACCCAACTCAATGAAGCGTTCGTGCCCGGCGTGCCGGTGACTGAGGTCGTCGACACCGTCGGCGCGGGCGATGGCTTCGCGGTGGGCGTGATTAGTGCGCTGCTGGAAAACCTCGATTTCGCCCAGGCCACCGCTCGCGGCAACTGGATCGGCAGTCAGGCGGTGCAGAGCCGCGGCGACATGGAGGGCCTGCCGACGCTTGCCGCGCTGCGTACCGCCGAAGCCGCGTCTGCAGCGCGACGACAGACGGCCTGAGCCTTTTCAATCAGAACCATCGATTTGCACACACCGTTCCCATCACCTGCTGCGACAAAAACAACATCCTCAGGGAGCCCGACATGGAAAAGCTACTCGAAACCGTGAAACACGCAGGCCTCAAGCGCCGCTGGCTGCTGATCATGCCCATCGTGTTCATCACCTACAGCCTGGCCTATCTTGACCGCGCCAACTACGGCTTCGCCACCGCATCGGGCATGGCCGAAGACCTGCACATAACCCCCGGCATGTCGTCGTTGCTGGGGGCACTGTTCTTCCTCGGCTACTTCTTCTTTCAGGTGCCGGGTGCGATCTATGCGCAGAAAAAGAGCGTAAAGAAACTGATTTTCGTCAGCCTGATCCTCTGGGGTGGCCTGGCGACCCTGACCGGGATCGTCTCCAACGCCTACATGCTGATCGGCATCCGCTTCATGCTCGGCGTGGTCGAAGCGGCGGTGATGCCCGCCATGCTGGTGTACCTGTGCTACTGGTTCACCAAGGCCGAACGCTCGCGGGCCAACACCGTACTGATCCTCGGCAACCCGGTGACCATGCTCTGGATGTCGGTGGTGTCCGGTTATCTGGTGGCGCATTTCAGCTGGCGCTGGATGTTCATCGTCGAAGGCGCGCCCGCCATCATCTGGGCTTTCATCTGGTGGCGCCTGGTGGACGAACGCCCGACGCAGGCCAAGTGGCTGACCGCCGAAGAGAAGACCGAACTGCAAGCTCGTCTGGACGCCGAGCAAGTCGGCATCAAGCCGGTGAAAAACTATGCCGAAGCCTTCCGCTCGCCGAAAGTCCTACTGCTGGCCGCGCAGTATTTCTGCTGGAGCATCGGCGTCTATGGCTTCGTGCTGTGGCTGCCGACGATCATCAAGAAAGGCATGCAGATGGACATGGTCGAAGCCGGGTGGTTGTCGGCCATGCCTTATCTGGCTGCGGTGATCGGCATGGTGGTGGTGTCGTGGGCATCGGACAAACTGCAGAAACGCAAACTGTTCGTCTGGCCGCCCCTGTTGCTGGCAGCCTTCGCGTTTTACGGCTCATACGCGCTGGGCACCGAGCATTTCTGGTGGTCCTATTCGCTGCTGGTGATCGCCGGTGCCTGCATGTATGCGCCTTACGGGCCATTCTTCGCCATCGTCCCGGAAATCCTGCCGGCCAACGTCGCCGGTGGTGCGATGGCGCTGATCAACAGCCTCGGCGCACTGGGTTCGTTCGCCGGATCGTATCTGGTCGGTTACCTGAACGGCGTCACCGGGACATTGAGCGCTTCGTACCTGTTCATGAGCGGCGCACTGCTGCTGTCGGTGGTGCTCACGCTGCTGCTCAAACCGGACAACAGCGCAAAGCCCCTGCGCGATGAGACGAATGTTCGTCGCACACCTGCGCACCCTTGATCTGGAAGACAATCGATGAAAAAGCATGTGGTTCTGTACAAAAAACTCTCGGCGCCCCTCATGGAACGTCTTGAAGCGGTCGCGCAGGTGACGCTGATCGAAAACCCTAAAAGCGCGGAGGGCCTCGCTCGTCTGCGTGATGCCCTGCCCGGGGCTGACGGCCTGCTGGGAGCCAGTATCAAGCTCGACGCGCAGTTGCTGGATCTCGCCCCGAAGCTCAAGGCGGTATCCAGCGTCTCGGTGGGAGTCGATAACTACGACATCGACTACCTGACCAGACGCGGCATCCTGCTGACCAATACTCCGGACGTGCTGACCGAAACCACCGCCGACACCGGTTTTGCGCTGCTCATGGCCACGGCGCGGCGGGTGGTGGAACTGGCGACCATGGTTCGCGACGGCCAATGGAAGGAAAATATCGGCCCGACGCATTTTGGCACCGATGTGCATGGCAAAACCCTCGGCATTATTGGCATGGGCCGGATTGGCGAGGCGCTGGCGCAACGTGGGCATTTCGGCTTCGGCATGCCGGTGATCTACCACAGCCACTCGCCCAAGCCGGCTGTCGAAGCCCGTTTCAATGCGCAGTACCGCAGCCTTGAGGCGCTGTTGCAGGAAGCCGATTTCGTTTGCCTGACATTGCCGCTGACGGCCGAGACCGAAGGTCTGATTGGAGCCGAGCAGTTCGCGTTGATGCGTCCGGAGACCATCTTCATCAACATCGCCCGGGGCAAGGTGGTAGATGAACAGGCGATGATCGAAGCCCTGCGCAACAAGCAAATCCGCGCGGCGGGCCTGGACGTGTTCGAGCGCGAGCCACTGGCAGCGGACTCTCCCCTGCTGCAACTGGATAACGTGGTGGCAACTCCGCACATGGGCTCGGCGACCTTCGAAACCCGAGAAGCCATGGCTCGATGTGCGGTGGAGAATCTGCTGAGTGCGTTGGCCGGGGACCGGCCGAAGGACTTGGTGAATAAAGAGGCCTGGAAACACGCATAACCTGTAGGAGTGCGCTTTGCCGCGATAGCTCACATCAGCAACCCTTGAGATGTCTGGTATGACGCCATCGCGGCACGCGCGCTCCTACATATGAATGTGTTGCAACGCGGATTTGCAGGACAATCAGCGTTTAACCGTGAACCGCGTCAAACCACAAACCGCGTCACCATCGCCTTGAGATCCACCGCCAGGCGTGACAACTCATGACTGGCCGCGCTGGTCTGATTCGCGCCTGCCGCCGTTTGCGCGGCAAGATCCCGGATGTTCACCAGATTACGGTCCACTTCACGGGAAACCTGTGCCTGTTCCTCCGAAGCGCTGGCGATCACAAGGTTGCGTTCGTTGATCTGGGCAATCGCTTCAGTAATGAGTTCCAGCGCATCCCCTGCTGAACTGGCCAGGCTCAATGTGCTGCGCGTACTGTCAGTATTGCGCGACATCGATTGCACCGCATCGCCAGTGCGGGTTTGAATCCCGGCCACCATCTGCTCGATTTCGGTGGTCGATTGCGCCGTACGATGGGCCAGTGCCCGCACTTCATCGGCCACTACCGCGAACCCACGTCCTGCCTCACCGGCGCGCGCTGCCTCGATGGCTGCGTTCAGCGCCAACAGGTTGGTCTGCTCGGCAATCGAGCGAATCACATCCAGCACCTTGCCAATATCACGCCCCTGCTCCGCCAGGCCTTCAACCAGGCCTGTGGTCGCCTGGATCTGCTGAGTCATGGCATGAATCGACTTGACCGTCTCGACCACCCGATCACGCCCCTGGCGAGCGGTCTGATTTGACTGCTGCGACGCTTCGGAAGTCGACACCGCATTGCGCGCCACTTCTTCGACGGCAGCGGTCATCTCGTTGACAGCGGTCGCCGCCTGCTCGATTTCATTGTTTTGCTGTTGCAGACCACGGGAGGATTCTTCAGTCACCGCGCTCAATTCTTCGGCGGCAGAGGCCAGTTGTGTGGCAGAGCCAGAAATCAACTCAATGGTTTTGCGCAAGTTCTGCTGCATGGTGGCCAAGGCCTTCAACAGTTGCGCCGCTTCGTCTTTACCATCGACTTCAATAGGCCGGGTCAGATCACCCGCAGCGATTTCTTCAGCCGCGCGCACTGCTCTGGAAAGCGGGTTCACGATACTTTTAGTCAGTAACCAGGCAAGTAAGACAGTCAGCAGCGCGGCGATAACCGACATGACAATAACCCCGACATTGGCACCGTCATATTGTTGTTTGGAGACAACTGCAGCAGCTGTTGCGGCAGCCTTATTGATACTGATCAGCTGGTTGATCTGAACACCCATCAGGTCAGTCGCATCTTTCATGCGCGTATTGATCAGGGTCCGCATGTCTTCGATCTTTTCCTGACGCGACAAATCCAGCACCTGGGCCTGGACATCGAGGAAAGTCGCCAGCGTCGCCTCGAACTGCCGAAACACCGACAGCTCCTCGCCGTCGGCAGGCAGCGCAGCGTAGTTTTTCCTGGCCTCCTGTAACTTGCCGATCAGCTCGGCGATACGCCCGTCGGTTTCGCGCAGCGCGGCTGGCTCACGGTTGACCAGCGTGCGGAAAGAAGTGATGCGCAGGCGCAAGGTGTTTTCCAGCATGTTGCCCAGGTAACCCACACTGGGGAGCTGGTTGGTTTCCATGTCGGTGGTGGCCTGGCGAATCAGGGCCATGCGGTTGAGAGAGAAAAAACCGAGCCCGATCACCAGAACGGCAATAAAGGCAAACCCCAGGAACGCGCGTGGCGCAATATTCATGTTTCTTATCGACATGGCACTTCTCTCATTATAGATGCGGGGCTCAAAGCATCCCTGCGACGATCAAACACCAGAAACTTCAGGGTCTCGTTGGTAAATGATGACTGCAATTCGAAAAGTGATTTAGAACAGTTCGCTTGCACTTGATGGGCTATCGGCAGGCACTGCTGTTTTATTCAGTGGACTTTAATATTTTTTTTCGGATTTTTTTCTGGCGTCAAAAATAACAAATAAAACGTTTGGCTGTAACTTTCTTAATACACTTCACACCGCAATAGCACGATTTTTCACACCGTTTCACATCCGTGAGTCCAGTACATGAATCACATTTGAGACGGTCCAGACCGGACGCACAGTGATAGCTCAATGCCTTATTAAAAAAATAACGATTCAGCAAACTTTTTAAATACTGTTCAGCTATAACGAAATATGACCTGCATCATTAAAGGGTAAATATTGCTTCTTGTAGGATTTTTTTCTCATTCTTGTCAGAACTCGGTGCTACCTTTATCTGATTCGCGATCTGTGGGGTCCGCGCTTCGACCAACACGGAACGAAAACAAAGCTGCGCTGTGCTCTGCCACACGTGTTGCGCCGTTCCTCGAAGCTGGCTGACAGATCCCGTTTTCCCTGCCCTGCGGAGCTCTGGAATTGCTCGATTGAACGAGGTGGGTCTCATGAACAAAGTCACATTCCCCAACGCTTGTCAGCTGATGCGCTGGCATTTTCATCCAGTGGGCTTCGAAGCCAACATGGATGCACCCAGCAGTATGGTCGCGCGTCTTTTTGATCGCGCCAGTGGCGAAACGGTGATCGCGATTGCCGGGATCCCCTGTGCGACCGTGATGAACGCCATGGACGTGGAGCGCATCATCGAAGCGATCGAGCTTGAGCTGGAGACCTTCGTGCCGCAGCAGACGTCGTATCTGAACCGGGCCTGAAACCGGCCGCCACCGAACTCGAACCCCCATTTTTAGCAGCACGGCTTGCCGGCGCCGATATCCTCAGGCTTGCGATCGCCGGCGAGCCGTGCTGCTACAGAACTCTATTACTGCTCCACGACGGCCCCGCGTCGATCCTCGAAAAACGCCTTGTCCCCGGCAATCCTCGCCGATGCTCTCGGCACCGCCGCATCATCGTTCCCCACCGCATCGATGAACCAGTAGCAATGCCGCACCGCGCGGGTAATTGCCACATAAGCCAGGCGCAGCACTTCGTCTTTCTGCGCATTGTCGAACGCTTCCAGATCGCCCTCCTTGCCCAAGCCGGCCAGCTGGTAAACCTGATTTTTGTACGGCGACTGGGTCAGGTGCTGACAATCCCCGAGCAGAAACACCGCGTCGGCCTGCAAGCCTTTGGAGCTGTGGTAAGTCAATTGCTTGAGACGTCGCTCCTGGGGAGGCAATGCATAATCAGCCTGCATCAGCGCTTGCAGCGACTCGGGCAACTTGCTGCGTTCGCTGCCCTTGCGATAGAGCAGCATTACCGATTCACCCGCGTTGTAGTGCTCGATCAGGGTCGCCACGAGTCGATCGTCATCACGATCCAGCACCGTGACCGGCAGCAGTTCCTGTTCTGCGCCACTGGCGCGAGCTTTCTTGCCGCTGATCGCAGGGGCGGCACGGACGATGTGCTCGGCGGCATCGATGATGTGCTGATGGCTGCGGAAGTTGTCGCTGAGCATGACCCTGGTGGTCGAGGGCGACGAGAACTCCTTGGGAAATTCCATGAAGAATTTCGGCGAGCTACCCCGCCAGCCGTAGATCGACTGCCAATCATCGCCCACGCACAGCAACGACGAACGCTGGGCGCCACGCCCCCCATGCAAAGCCGGGCCGCGGCTGCGCACTTCCCGAAGGCTGGCGCGAATCCAGGAGACGATTTGCGGCGACACGTCCTGAAACTCGTCGATCATCAGGTGCGACAGCGGGCGCAAGCCCTCGTCGCTGACCAGCTTGAGGTTCTCCGGTGACTTCTCGCCAAACAGCGCGAACATTCGGTTATAGGTCATTACTGGCGGCGTTTGCTCGAGCAGATGGTCTTCGAAGGCTTTCCAGAACAGGCTCAGGGCTTCGAAGAAGAATCGGTCCGGGTCCTGATCGGAGAAATTCATCTGCGACACGGCATCCGGCACATCAAGCCCCAGGTTTTCGATGAAGCCGGCCGCAGCGACGAAACAGTCCAGCAGCGGCGCCGCGCTCAATTCGCCCTTGACCTTGTAATCGAAACCCGGACCGGCCACCGCGGCACCGGACAGCGACTGCATCATCCCCCGAGACGCCTCGTAGTTCTCGAGCCAGATCACCGGCTTGCGGCAGAACGCCTGGAACAGCGTGCGCTTGATCACCCATTCGGCCCAGACCGGCAGCTTGGCATCCGGACGACGCAGGTGCTGGTCTTCGCTGGGGTCAAAGCCCAGCACGATCCACGCATCCAGCTCTGCGGCGTAACCGTGTACGTGGAAGGTCAGCCCGCTGACCTCGACCGTCTGTCGCATCGGCTCGACACCCTGGATTGGCCAAGCGCCTGCGCGGATCCACAGGTCCTCGATCACGTCACACAATTCCTCGTCGCGCCTGGACGACAGGCCCATCACGGTGATGCGTTTCTGCACGTCCGGATGATCACGGTCCAGCGCCTTGAGCTGCAACGAATGCCGATACAGCGGCGCCATCACCTCGCGAAAGCGCGGGTTTGCAGCGTAGAGATCGCGGTAGCACAGGTTCATCCGCTGACGCTGGGCGTCGTTGATGCGCAGGTCGAACGGGTTGCTGTCAGCGCCGTCGTCGAGCAGCTTGCCGCCGAACAGATCGCCGCCAGGCACATTTGCGTTTTGACTGCCGAGGTTTTCGAACGCCTGCAACTGCTCGAAACCCGGCAGGCTGCGAACCAGCGGCAGGATGCGCGAATGGAACGTGAGCACTACGTCACGGGCCTCGCGCAGCGACAGGTTGTGCCCCCACAGCCCCATGACCTCGATGAGCTTGGTGATGAAGTCCTTGCGCGACTCGCGGGTGAAGGTCACCACGGTCATGGAATCCAGCTCGAAACCCAAATAGTGGTTGAGCAGCAGGACCCGCAGCACCAACGAGGTCGACTTTCCTGCCCCGGCTCCGGCGATGACGTAGGTCGACGGAGTGTCGCTGAAAATCATCTTCCATTGAGCGGCGGTCGGCTGAGCGTGGGCGGGCAGCTTTTCGGCGACGTCGGCCTTGATGCGTTTCTTCAGCTCGTTGGTCAGCGGCAGTCGCCAGTCATCGAACAGGTGATCGTCAACGCGCGGCCCACGGTGCTCCAGTGGGCGAGTGTCGCGAATCACCAGCACGCGACGGCCCTCTTCGATGCCGTCCAGATGCCCTTCGGCGTAGCCTTCGTTCATCCCCTCGGCGTGACCGTTGAGGAAGCCGTCGGCATGCCCCTGTCGCCACGACGGCACGTGCTGGGCCTGCATGCGCGACAGCCCGCGGCCGATGATCCGGGCCAGCAGGCGTTTGAAGAAGGGCAGACGCTCGGGAACGGTCAGGTCGGGAGGCAAATCAGTGGCTGGATCGTGGGGTGGCTCGGCGGGAAAATCGTGCGACACGCAGGCTCCGTCTATCAGCATTGAACGAGAAGGCGCCTATGGTCGCCCCATTCGCCGTCAAGCTCCAGCGAAATGCTGGATGCTCATGGGGTTAGCCGATCAAGTGCAGGTAAAGACGCAGCTCAGGCGCGGCAAAGATATTCGATATTTCGATTGGAATAACGCAAAACTTACGCTTTTTATCGATAGAAATTTGGCAGATCATTGCTCCATCGACTGAAAAGTCATCACCAGCGGCGCTGCTGCCTAGGCCGGCCCTGCTATGGAGGAACTGATCATGCTGCAACTCCGTCCTTTCAAATCCCTTGGCGGCGCGGATCACGGCTGGCTGAACGCCCATCATCACTTTTCGTTCGCCAACTACTACGACCCGAACCGCATGAACTGGGGTCAACTGCGGGTGTGGAACGATGACGTGATCGAGGCTGGCACCGGCTTCCCGCGTCATCCGCACCGCGACATGGAAATCATCACCTATGTGCGTGAAGGCGCGATCACTCACGAGGACAGCCTGGGCAACCGCGGCCGTACCGAAGCGGGCGATGTGCAGGTGATGAGCGCCGGCACCGGCGTGGCCCATAGCGAGTACAACCTGGAGTCGAAGCAAACGCGGATTTTCCAGATCTGGATCATGCCGGACGAGGTCGGGGCTCCTCCTTCCTGGGGCGCCAAGCCGTTTCCGAAAGGCAATCGCGAGGGCTTCGTGACGTTGGCCAGTGGCAAGGTGGGCGATGATATCGCGCTGCGTATCCGGGCCAATGCGCGCCTGGTGGCGGCCAACATCAAGGCCGGCGAAACGGCCGAGTACACGCTGGACGCAGGCCGCCGGGCGTATCTGGTACCAGCGACCGGGATCATCGAGGTCAACGGCCTGCGCGCCGAGGCGCGTGATGGGGTCGCCGTCGAGGATGAGCGGGTGTTGCGGGTGACAGCCATCGAAGACAGCGAGATCGTGTTGGTGGATGTAGCGTGATATAGAACCAACCCCTGGCGGACAGCCCCGCCTGGCATTACGTCAGGTGGGGCTTTTTTGGGTGCGGACATTGGTTCATGGCAGCTTGGCTTACCAGCGGTGGCGCCCGTCATATCGCTGCCGCCCGCAATCTGTATTGCTACCAGGCGTGTGAGCCAAATCCTGGCGCGCAGCTGGACGATTCGATCAAAACCCGATCGTCGCCGACAGCAAATAGGTCCTTGGCGTCGCCAGCGTCAGCCCTGGCTCGCTGTCATCCGAGGCGCCCGCCGAACTCCAATAACGTTTATCCAGCACGTTCTCCACACTGGCCCGCACCGTCACATCCTTCTGCTCGACCTTGAACGCATAACGCGCGCCCACATCGAAACGCTCCCACGAATCAATCTCCTTGCTATTGGCCTGATCCAGATACTGTGAACTCGAATAGAGCCCCCGCCCGGTCAGCGTCAGCCCCCGAACATTCGGCACATCCCACTCTGCGCCCAGGTTCACGTTATATTTGGGCGTGGCCGGCGCCCGGTTGCCATCGAACGCGCCATTGACCGTATGGGTCAGCTCACTGTCGATGTACATCACACCCCCGAGCAGACGGAAGCCTTCGCGCGGTTCGCCGAACACACTCAACTCCACGCCATTGTTCTCACGCTTGCCGTTAGGCCCAAACACCCGCGAGGTGGCATTGGTCTCATAGGCGGGCTGCTTGATCCGAAACGCCGCAGCCGTCAGCGCGAACGAACCCAGATCGTATTTGGCGCCGACTTCGACCTGACGGCTGATGAACGGCGGGAAGATTTCATCCTCGTTGACCGAAGTCGATGGCGCGATCTTGCCCTGGCTCAAGCCTTCCATGTAGTTGACATACAGCGACAGTCGATCGGTCGCCTTGAACAATAGCCCGCCCGACGGCGAGACCTTCTCTTCGTCATACGACGTATCGCCTTTGACGCCGTCGGTCCAGTCATCAACCTTGACCCGCTGCCATCGCGCACCGAGGGTCAGCAGCAAGCGGTCCTCGAAGAAACCCAGCGTGTCGGACAACGCTACGCCGCTGAAACGGTTTTCGGTGTAGACCTTGGCATCGGTCCGAGTCGGAGTACCCGGCGTGGGCGTATCCACGGGGTTGAACAGGTTGCTCGGTGCGGCCGCATAACGCGCACCGCCGTTCTCGAAGTCCATGTAGAAATAGCTGGCCGCCAGATTGACCTCATGGCTCACCGGGCCGGTCTGGAACCAGTTGCGTACCCCGGCGGTGGCCGTCCGAACATTTTCGTCACGGGTGAAATCCCGGGGCTGCACGCTGAAATCACCGGCGTTGTTGGTGATCGAAACCGCGTGCCGGAGGAAGTCGTGGTCGCTCTTGCGCGCGCCGACGCCGCCGTAGAGCATCACCGAGTCACTGACGTCATATTCGCCATTCACCGCGCCGAAGGTGTCCTCGGTTCGCGCCTTGCTCCAGGCCTGGGCGTAGTTGTGTCGTACGTCGTTGGGGTTAGGCACTTTGGCGTTGGCACCGATTTGCACCCGCTCCTGGGGGGCATCGGTGTTGCGCTCGGTGTGGCCGATGTCGGTCGAGAGCCTCAAGCGCTCGCCACGAAAATCCAGGCCCAGCACGGCCATCTCGCGATCGACGCTTTGGTGGTCCCATTCGGTGTCACCGGACTGTTTCACGCCATTGAAGCGAATGCCGAACTTGTCTTCTTCGCCAAACCGACGCCCCACGTCCACCGCCGCGCCGATCTGATTATTGGAGGCGTAGCTGGTGGTGAATTCAGTGATCGGCTTGTCGGTGGCGCGCTTGGGCACCACGTTGATGCCTCCGCCGACGCTGCCCCGGGGCGAGATGCCATTGATCAGTTGGCTCGGGCCCTTGAGGATATCGACCCGTTCGGCCATTTCCATGTCGATGGTGTACGTCGGCAGAATGCCGTACAGACCGTTATAGGACACATCGCTGTTGAACAGGCTGAAGCCGCGAATCGTGAACTGCTCGTACCGCCCGCCAGCGGGGTTGGTGGCGCGCACCGAAGGGTCGCTGGCGACCAGGTCGCCAAGTGTTCGCGCTTGCAGGTTTTTCACCGTTTCGCTGGTGTAGGTGGTCTGGCTGAACGGCGTCTCCATGAAGTCCCGGGCGCCGAGCAGACCTTGCGACCCGCGGCGTGCAACCTGGCCACCGGGGTAAGACTGCCCGTCGGTGCTGTCGTTGGCACCGAGAATCGAGGTTGGCGCCAGCTGCAAGCTGCTGCCGTCCGGCGCCGGGATCAGTGTGTACGCTTGCTCGCCCACGGCCACCAGTTGCAGACCCGAGCCCTGCAGCAGCAGGGCAAAGCCTTCCTCGACCTCAAAGTTGCCTGATAAACCGGTGCTGTTACGACCGCGGACCAGCGCCGGATCGACGGACAAGTTGACTCCGGCAAGCCCGGCAAACCGGGTCAACGCCGCGCCCAGGCTACCGGCAGGGACCTCATAGCTGCGGCGGCCTGCGGTTTCCGCCCAACTGGGCGAGATGAACAGCGGACTGGAGCTCAGCGTCAACAATAGACTGATATGCAACAACGGGCGCAAGCGGTACGGCGAAACTGCGGACATGGAAGGAAGCTCTCGTATTTTGTTCACTTACCTGGAATGACCGGCGAGGTGAAAAAAAGGGACAGGCTTCACGCGTTTTTTTTCGGCGATGGGTTCGCGCGCGGCACCAGCGTGATCCAGTAGCGGGTGCGCGCGTGTACGTCCAGCGGCAGACTGGCAGCCAGCAGCGAAAGGATGCGGTCAGTGTTATCGAGGCGGAAACTGCCGGTGACGCGCAGGGCTTCAAGCTCGGGCTCCCAGCGCAATAATCCACTGCGATAGCGGCCCAGCTCCCGCAGGAAATCCCCCAGCGGCTGATTCTGCGCAGTGAGCACACCCTGGCGCCAACCCGGCAGCGTCGCATCGAACGCACGGACGGCTCCGGCACCACCGCGCCGCAGTTCTACCTGCTGACCGCCCTGCAACGTCACCAGCGGACCTTGCAACGGTTGCACCTGCACACTGCCACTGACCACCTGAACCCGACACTGGTCATCGCGCAAAGCCACGCAGACTTCGCTGTGGCTGACGATGATCCGGCCATAGGGCCCGTCGACCGTCAACGGTATCTCGCCCGGCACCTTGAGCGCTATTTCACCGCGTATCAGCGTCACGCGGCGGGCGACAAGATCGACGTTGGCGGCGCTGGCCGTGTCCAGTTGCAGCGTGCTGCCATCGGCCAATTGCCAGCGTTTCTGTTCACCGGTTGAGGTGTGCAGATCTGAGCGCCAGACATCAATGGGCAGTTGCCGCCCCACCAGCCACACCGCTGGCGCCAGGGCGGCGATGCCCAGCGCGCGTTTAAGCACGGCGCGGCGCGCCTGATCCGGTCGATCGAGGGTCGCCATGGCCAGGCTCGTCGGCAGGTCACTGAAGCGCTGGCGCAACTGTTGCGCCTTCTGCCAGGCGCGCTCGTGGTTGCCATCGCTGTTGCGCCAGCGTTGCAGCGCGTCGTGATCGTCGTCAGAAGCCGCACCGGACTCCAGCAGCGCCAGCCACTGCGCAGCCTTGCGCAGCACGTCACGCTCTTCGCTGGACAGAGCGGCGCGGCTCACCAATCCACCAGCAGGCAGTGTTCGTAAGCCTGGGCCATGTAGCGTTTGACGGTGCGTTCGCTGACCTGCAGGCGTTCGGCGATTTCGCGATAGCCGAGCCCTTCGAGCTGACTGAGCAGAAACGCCTTGCGCACCACTGTCGGTAAACCGTCGAGCAACTCATCCAGCGCTTGCAGGGTTTGCAGCAGCGCCCAACGTTGCTCCGGTGACGGCGCGCAGGCTTCCGGCAACTGTGCCAAGGCTTCGAGATAGGCCTGCTCCAGGCTTTGCCGGGCGTAGAAATTGCTCAACAGACGCTTGCCGACAGTCAACAGGTAAGCACGCGGTTCGCGAAGGTCGGCGATCTGTTGCGAGCTTGAGATGACCCGCACAAACGTGTCCTGACTCAGATCCGCCGCATCCCAGGCATTGCCCATGCGCCGCCGCAGCCAGCTTTCCAGCCAGCCATGATGATCGCGATAAAGGGCATGCAGAGTGTGCTCCGAAGGCGTCGCTGCGTCGCTCATGTATAGAAAGCCTGGTTGGGATGTCACAGATGAGACTGATTCTAATTAGTGTTACATCCAGAAACCAAGGTCTTTTTGAGCGGGGATGCTGTAGACCGCGCGTTGGCCGCGTTTGGCTTGGCTGATGGCGTGCAGGCAATCTGTTCCGTCGCCCCCCCACCGCGCGGATCACCCTCCGATAGCCGTCCGGCTGGCCGGCGGTGACATCCGCAATATCGCTACTGCCGGCCAGCCTGCCGCTACAGCACTCACGGCGCCCGAGTAGGGTTCTTAGAAGTTGGCAGGCGTATTGGCGCTGATGATCTCGGCCTCGTCTTGCCCGATGTTGCGAAAACCGTGGGGCAGCGTGGTCGGGAAGTAGTAGCCGTCGCCAGCATTGAGGATGCTGATCTGCCCGTCCACCGTCAGCTCGATGGTGCCGCGTGTGACAAGTCCGCACTCCTCGCCTTGCGCGTGAACGATGGGCTCGTCACCGGAACCGGCGCCGGGAGCGTATTGCTCACGCAACATGCGCATCTGGCGGCTCGGCACCGATGCGCCGATCAGCAACAGGCGCAGTCCGTCTCGGCCCAGGTCCGGCTGTTCACCGGCGCGGAACACGTAGCGTTGCTCTTGGGGCGGCTGGTCGAAGGAGAAGAAATCCGCCAGGGTCATGGGAAACCCTTCCAGCAGTTTTTTCAGCGAGCTGACCGAGGGGCTGACGCGATTCAACTCAATCAACGAGATCGTGCCATTGGCGACACCGCTGCGTCTGGCCAGCTCTCGCTGGGACATCTTGTAGCTTTCCCGCACCAACTTGAGTCGTGACCCCGTATCCATGACAGCCCTTTGCGAAAAACCTGAGGGTATCGAGGAACGTGCCGCAGGTGCCTGTCAGCACAGACAAAGCGTTGGCCGTTCCCCTGTTTGAGTGGAGGTGATTAGAGCACGTTTAGGCGCCCCGACCTATACGGCCACGTGACATATAGAGGCAGACGTTCACGTGCCTGGAAGCGGGTGCTCGGGAATGAACTGACGCCGTTGCGCGAGCGCCCGCCCTGCCGCCCGCCACGCCGCGCTGAGGCATAACGAGAATGCAGTGGAATGGGTCAAGAGCGCTGATCCAGCGCTCTGGCACAAGCCGGTGCATTCGACCCCTGAGCCTCAGTGAGCCCAGTCAGCAGTAGACCGTCCGTCGCCTTTTTATAAATAGGAATCAGTCATAAAACCGTTTTCACGAAATGTTCACGCCAGGGGGTTCAGTCTGCACTTACTCCTTTTGATCCTCTTTAAGCCCGTCTTCCCCAGCGGGCTTTTTTATGCCCGCCATTCAGCGCTGCTCGCTTGCCCGCAAATTTCTCGAACTCGTCTCAGGCCCTGGCATCCAATCAACAAGCCACCCGAGGATATCGACATGAGCAACGACAACCGCAGCACCCCCGAGTCGTCCAACCGCCCTTTCAACGCGCCGCCCACCGATGCTTCCGGCAAACCGGTCAACGTGGTCGAGCGTGATCTCGAGGACCGTGACAATGACACCCGCGGCGTGGATGAGGTCATCACGCCCACGTCCATTCGCACCAAAGAGCAGGAGGCCGAGGAACTGGAACGCAAAACCGCGGAAATCGAGCGCAAGGTCGCCGACGGCAACTGACCGCGATGCTCCATGGCGCCCGGTTTTTGGGAACGATTTCCCATTGCCGGGCATCTGCCGTTCGGCCTCCGGCAATGTTGTGGTACACCTACTGGCAATTAACCCGTCCCGCGATATCAAGGATGAAACGGCCTTATGCGTTTGAACATGCCGGTCACACAGCAGGAACGAACCTTCTCCGCCGATGAGCGCCTGATCTCCACGACGGACCTGAGCAGCCACATCACCTACTGCAATGACGCCTTCGTCACTCTCAGCGGTTTCACCCGCGAGGAGCTGATCGGCCAGCCACACAATCTCGTACGCCACCCGGACATGCCGCCCTCGGTGTTCGCCCATATGTGGGAGACCATCAAGCAGGGCAAGCCCTGGATGGGTGTGGTCAAGAATCGCAGCAAGAACGGCGATTTCTATTGGGTCAGCGCCTATGTCACACCGATCTACGAACAGGGCAAGATCGCCGGCTTCGAATCCGTACGCTCGCTGCCCAGCCGGCATCAGGTGCGCCGGGCCGAGGCCCTGTACGCGCGACTGCGCGTGGGTAAACCGGCGGTCTCGCCGCTCAGTACGGCGCGCTACCATCTGGCGCGTCAGTTACCCCTGATCATCGCCGCAGTGGTGCTCGGCGTGTGCAATTACCTGCTGAACGATCACGCCGTGCTGGTGGTGATGCTGCTGACTCTGATCGCCCTGAGCGCGCTGCTGGAATGGCGTCAGAACCAGACCCTCAAGGCCCTGCTCAACGACCATCCCAAAGCTTTCACCGACCCGCTGATCGCACTGACCTACAGCGACAACCGAGGCCCTCAGGCGCGCCTTGACCTGGCCTTGCTCAGCGAAGAAGCGCGCCTGCAGACGGCGCTGACCCGCCTGGTAGATGCCGGCGAAAGCGTCAAATTGCGTGCGGGACAGTCCGCCAGCCTGTCGCTGCTGCAGGCCCAAGCACTTGACCAGCAACGCAATGAAACCGATCAATCGGCCACGGCGATTACGCAGATGGCGGCGAGCATCCAGGAAGTCACCCACAACGTTCAGAACACCGCGCATGCGGCCCTTGAGGCCGATACCCTGGCGCAAGAAGGTCGAGGCCTGGCGGACGACAGTCTGCTGGCGATTCGGCACATGGCCAATGCGGTGTCGGAAATCGGTCAGGCCGTGGGTGAGTTGGCCACTGCCACGCAATCGATCGGCAGCGTCGTCGATGTCATCAATTCCATCGCCCAGCAGACCAATCTGTTGGCGCTCAACGCAGCGATCGAGGCGGCGCGTGCCGGTGAGCAGGGCCGAGGTTTTGCCGTGGTGGCCGATGAGGTGCGCTCGCTGGCATCGCGCACCCAGACCTCGACCGAACAGATCCAGGGCATCATCGGTGAGCTGCGTGAAGGCGCCAGCCGCGCGGTCGCCACCGCCACGCGTGGGCAGGCGATGTCCCAGGAAAGCGTGGCCAGTGTCGAGGCGGTCCAGCACGCCTTGAGCGGCATCAGTCAGGCGGTGTCGCGGATCACCGGCATGAGTCAGCAAATGGCCTCGGCATCAGAGCAACAGACCCACGTCGCGGAAAGCATTAACCAGCAGATCAACCGCATCGCCCAACTGTGCGATCAAAGCGCAGGCCAGGCCCAGCAAGGTTCGAACATAAGCCGCGAGCTGGAGCAGATGGCGCAATATCTTCATAGCCTGGCAGAGCGCTTCAACCGGTAGGGGGTTCCAGCCTCGGACCTTGCTTTCCGTGGGAATGTACAGACACCGATCCTGTCGCAGTACGGCTTGGCGGCAGCGGCGATTTGAAGACCGCTGTCTTTGGCAAGCCATGCTGTGACAGGGGTAACGTCCTCCCCCGAGAGCGCGAATGCAGTCGCCAGACGAGCCTTAAACCTGACTGCCCGACGCTGCAACCTGCTCGGTAACCACACGCCCCACCGGCACCGCTGGAACCTGCGCAGCACCTGTACAGGCAACGAAGTCCTCCTGGCGCAACACCGTCAGCGCAATCAGCGACGCAACCCCCGTGCCGATATAGAAATACCAGGGCGAGCTGATATCGCCGGTCTGCTGGATTAGCCAGGTCGAAATCAACGGCGCACTGCCGCCAAACACCGCGACCGGAATGTTGTAGGCCACGGCAATGCCGGTGGAGCGGATGCGCGTCGGCAGCAGCTCGCTCATGGTGGCGTAGGTCGACGAAGCGTACAGGCCGAAGAGGATCGCCACCGCCATCAGCGGCCAGAAGAACGAGGCCGGCGTCGCGGTCGGGGCGGATTTGAAGAACCAGTACATCGCCAGTGTCGCCAGCACGCCGACCACCATCAGAAACGGTTTACGGCCGTAACGGTCGGTAAACGCCCCACCCAGCGGCATCACGAAAGCCGCGGCCAGGCTGGCGATGAACACGTAGAACAGCGTGGTGCCACTGTCGAACTTGAGAAGGCGCGACATGTAGGTCGAGGCGAAGGTCAGCACCAGATAGAAGATCGAGCTGTGCAGCGTGATGATGAAGAACACCAGCGCAATCGCCCGCTTCCACTGCCAGACTTCACGCAGCGGTGCCTTGGAGGTTTCACCTGCCTTTTGCAGGGCGAGAAATTCAGGGCTGTCTTCCAGCTTCAGGCGGATGTACATGGAGATCAGTCCCATGGGGCCTGCAATCATGAACGGAATGCGCCAGCCCCAGGACTGCATCACATCGGCGCCCAGCGCCCAAGTCATGCCATTGGCCACAGCGCCGCCCAGCAGCAACCCCAATACGGCGGTGACCATCAGCCAGCAGGTCGAGAAGCCGCGCCGGCCGGGCCCTGCATATTCGGAAATAAAGCTGGTGATGGTGCCGATCTCTCCACCCGCGGAAAAGCCCTGCAAGCAGCGGATCAGGATCAGCAGTACTGGCGCAGCCAGTCCGATGGTCGCGTAGGTCGGTAGAAACCCAAGCAGAAAGGTCGAGCCGGCCATCATCACCAGCACGGTGACCAGGGTTTTGCGCCGCCCGATCTTGTCGGCCAATGGACCGAAGAACAGCCCGCCCAACGGCCGGATGAAGAAGCTCAGGGCAAACGCGGCAAAGCTGCTGAGCAGGCTCGTGGTGGGGTTGTCAGAGACGAAAAACGCCTGGCCGATATACACCGCCAGGAAGCCGTAGACGCCATAGTCATACCACTCGATCAGGTGGCCGGAGATGGCCCCGATAAAGGCGCGACGACGCTGACGCCCAGGATTTTGCAGTTGAGTTGCCATGTTCGTATTCCCGTATTTTGTTGTTATTCAAGGAAAACCAGCAGGTGAAGAATCGTTTTTTCACGCAGTTGCTGTGCTGCGCTCCTTTAGCCACGTTCGCAGATCGGTCTTGAGCACCTTGCCGTAGCTGTTCTTGGGAAGCTCGGCGCAGAACACGTACTTTTTCGGTTTCTTGAAGGAGGCCATGCGCGAAACGAACCAGCTGTTCAGGGCGTTCTGATCCACGGTGCTTTCTTCCCGCGCCACCACGAACGCCACCACCGACTCACCCCACTCCGCATCGGCTTCACCGACCACACAGACTTCGAATACCCCAGGATGGGTGGCGAGGACTTCTTCGACTTCACGGGGGTACACATTGCTGCCCCCTGAAATGATCACGTCCTTGGAGCGATCGGTCAGGGTCAGGCAGCCGTCCGGGTCCAGATAGCCGATGTCGCCGGTGAACAACCAGCCATCGACCAGCGTTTCGCGAGTCGCTGCGTCGTTGCGCCAGTAACCTTGCATCACCGTTGCCCCGCGCACGGCGATCTCTCCGGCCTGGCCTGTGGGGACGGTCTGTCGCTGGGCATCGACCACTTTGATTTCCACGCAGGATTGCGCCATGCCCACCGACGCGACCAGACGCTCCCACTGCGGGCTTTGGCGGTCGGCGATGGCGGCGCGCCCCAGGGCGGTGACGGTCATCGGGCTCTCACCCTGACCGTAGATCTGGATCAGACGCGCCCCGAACACCTCCACGGCCTCGCGCAGATCGGCGACGTACATCGGCGCGCCGCCATAGATCACACTCTTGAGGCCCTCGCCGGAATAACCCTGGCGCCGGGCTTCTTCGACCATGCGCTTGACCATCGTCGGCGCGGCGAACAGCGAAACCTGCTTGAGACCACGGGCCAGCTCGAACAGCTCGGCCGCCTTGAACCCGCGAGAGTCGGGCACCACATGCCGCGCGCCACACCGCACGTGGATGAAGTTGTACAACCCGGCGCCATGGGACATCGGCGCGGCATAGACCACGGCATCCTCAGCGTTGACCTGATCGACGTCCAGCGGGTAACACAGCGACATGGCCATCAGGTTGCCGTGAGACAACATCACGCCCTTGGAGCGCCCGGTGGTGCCAGAGGTGTAGAACAGCCAGGCCAGGTCACCGGCGCTACGCGACAGCGGATCGGCCAGTTCGCGCGAATCGGCCTGCAGGGACGCCGAAGCGAAGTCGCCGAACGCCGCCAGCTCAAGGCATTCTTCGGGCAGTTCACCGGGGGGGAACACCTGCCCGTCATCGGTGAAGATCAAGCGCGCCTGGGCGTTCTCGACGATCCAGCCGGCCTCACTGGCGTGCAGCTTACAGTTGATCGGCACTGCCACCGCGCCGATCCACCAGATCGCATAGAACAGCTCCAGGTATTCGCAGCAGTTCTTCATGAACAACCCGACACGGTCGCCTGCCTCAACGCCGTGCACCGCCCTGAGCTGCGCGGCTCGAAGCCTGGCACGCCGGGCAAATCCTGCGTAGTCGGCCACTTCCACCTCGCCCCGGAACAACGCCGGACGCTCGGGCCAGCGGCGCGCCGCTTCATTCAGCCAATTGGCGATATTCATCCTCAAGCCCTCCGCGCTTGCAATACGGTGGCGTAGTTGGCGACGGCCATGCCGCCCATGTTGAACAGCAGGCCAAATTCGGCGTCAGGCGCAGCAACCCCAATGGGATCGCCGGTCAGTTGATGAAACGCCAATGCGTGCATCGAAACCCCGGTTGCGCCCACTGGGTGCCCCTTGGCCTTGAGCCCGCCCGAGAGATTCACTGGCAGACGCCCCCCCGCTTGCACGATGCCTTCGTCCACCGCGCGATGACCTTCGCCTCTGGGCGTGAGTCCCATGGCCTCGTAAATCAGCAATTCGGCGATGGTGAAACAGTCATGCACCTCGGCAAAATCGATATCGGCCAGAGTCGTGCCTGCCTTGCGCAACGCCGTGACGATCGCCCGCTGCGGGCCTTCGAACGCCAGGATGTCGCGCTGGACGATAGGCAGCACATCGTTGACCTGACTGGTGCCGCGGATCTGCACTTCCCGGCGAAACTGCCGGGCGCGTTTCGACGAGGCAAGGACGATCGCCGCCGCGCCATCGCTGATCAGCGAACAGTCATTCAAGCGCAAGGGTGCAGCGATCAACGGGTTGCTCTCTGACACGGCGTTGCAATGCTCGAACGTCATCGCCTTGTGCATCTGCGCCAAGGGGTTGCTCATCGCATTGGCGTGATTCTTCGCGGCAATGGCGGCCATGGTTGATAAGGGACTCTGGTAGCGCTCCTGATACTGCCCGGCGGCAAGGCCGAATAATTGCGGAAAGCTCAAGCTGGCCTCTTCCGGGTCATTCTGATAACCGGCACCGGCCAGCGCCTTGGTCACCTGGGCCGTGGAGTTGGAAGTCATCTTTTCCGCCCCGACCACCAACACCAGCTCGGCAGCCCCGGAGAGGATCGCGTTGATGCCTGCCTGCACCGCGGCCGAACCGGAGGCACAGGCGTTTTCGCAGCGAGTCGCGGGTTTGAAGCGCAGGGCCGGGTCGGCCTGGAGTACCAGCGAGGCGGGAAAGCCATCGGCGACCAGCCCCGAATTGAAATGCCCGAGGAAGATCGCGTCGATCTCGGCGGCGTCAATCGCGGCATCCTGCAGCGCCTGGCGAGTGACCTGCACGATCAGGTCCTCAAGCGTCGTCTCGCTCAGGCGCCCAAACTGCGTGTGGCCGGCAGCGACGATGGATACGGAGTCATTGGCCATTTTTGTTTTCTCCTTATGAACAGGCGTTCCTTACAATGGCCCACGACAAACCACGCTCGCCAGTTCGTATAACTACGTATATGGATGAGTAGTCGGACCGGCCGATACTGGTCGCACCCAAAACAAGAAAACAGCGAGACAGGACGATGAAGGACGAATCGGATCAGCTACAGGATCTGGAGCGACTTGCGTTCCAGGTATCCCCGGCACCTCAGGTGATCACTGGCAATCGTCGAATGCTGGACTTCAATGACGCCTTCCTCGAGCTGTTCGGATATGACCGTGAAGACCTCGCCGAACAGTTGATCCTCAAACTCTACCCCTCGCAGGCGGACTATCAGGCCATTGGCGAGCGCAGCCTGAGCTGGTTGCGCAACGCCCACAACGGTGCCTATTGCGATGAGCGTTTCATGCAGCACCGCAGTGGCGAAGTGTTCTGGGCCCGCGCCAACGGTTATACGCTCACGCCCGAGCAACCCTTTGAGCTGATGGTCTGGCATTTCGAGCGCATGGACCGTGCATTCCGTCCGACCGTCAACCTGACCCCAAGGGAGCGCGAGATTTCCGCGCACATCGTCAACGGCCTTACGTGCAAGGAAGTGGCGCGCAAGCTCTGCATTTCCCATCGCACGGTCGAAGTGCACCGCGCCCGGCTGATGAAAAAACTGCAGGCCAGAAACAGTGCTGATCTGGTGTCCAAGATCATCGTGCTGCGTTAGTCGCGTCAGGCAGGAGTTCTGTTTGCCAATTCATTCGCGATGCGTCGCCCCGGACGACTCCGCACCTCATCTGAAAATGGATCACGAATCCATTGATCAGGATCCGATCAACGCCATTGCCCGTTCCAGTTCCGTCTGGTTGAACGGCTTGGGCAGTCGGGGCAGGCGCAGGGTGGCGAAGGATGGCGCGTCGGTAAAGCCCGACGAGATGATGATCGGCAGTGCCGGGCGCAGACGCGCTATATGTTTGGCCAACTCGGAGCCGGACATGCTCGGCATGGCGTAATCGGTGATGACCAGATCGAAATCGTTGTGCTCACGAATCAGGGCCAGGGCTTCGTCGCCGTCGCAGGCGGCCTGCGCTCGGTGGCCCAGATCCTCGATCATGGCCCGGGTGCTGAGCAGCACCAGCGGATCGTCGTCAACGATCAGTACCTTGAGCTGTCTCGGCTTGACGGATGCGGCACAACCCTGTTCTTCACCGGACATTGAGCGCTCGGCCACCGCCGTCGATATCGGCAGCCACAGCTCCGCGGTCGTGCCCTGGCCAGGCTCACTCTTGAGCACCAGCTTGCCGCCGGACTGTTCCGCCAGCCCATGAATCATCGACAGGCCCAACCCTGTGCCCTTGCCCAGGCCCTTGGTGGTGAAGAACGGCTCCATCGCCCGCTGCAAGGTGGCCTCGTCCATTCCGCTGCCCGCATCCGTGACCGAGATGCAGATAAATTTCTCCTGCTCCGAGGCCACGCCGGAACGCGAGAACAACGCTTCTTTGGCCGAAACCACGATGTTGCCGCCCTCCGGCATGGCGTCCCGGGCATTGATCATCAGGTTCATGATCGCCATTTCCACCTGTCCGGCGTCGACGAACACCTGGCGCAGCATCAAGGGGAAACGGGTCTCCACGGTAATATTGGAACCCAGCGAGCTACCCAGTAGTTCGGACATGCCCCTGATCAACAGGCCGACATCGACCGGTTGCGGGTCCAACTCCTGACGGCGGGCGAAGGCCAGCATGCGCTGGGTCAAGGACGAGCCGCGATGAGCGGCAGCGATGGCATTGTCCAGCAGGGAAGCCGTTTTCGAGTCCCCGACCATGCGTTTTTTGACGATGCCCAGGCTGCCGAGAATCACCGTCAACAGGTTGTTGAAGTCGTGGGCGATGCCGCCAGTGAGCTGCCCGATGGATTCCATTTTCTGCGATTGGTACAGCGCTTCCCTTGCCTCTTTCAGCGCCGCCTGGGCCTGGACCGAATCGGTCACGTCCCGGGTGATCTTTGCAAACCCGATGATGTCGCCTGCGTTGTCGCGGATCGGGTCGATGACCACGTGCACCAGGAATCGTGATCCGTCCTTGCGCACTCGCCAGCCCTGGCCTTCGAAGCGCCCTTCTCGCTCGGCGACTTCCAGCGCCCGCTGCGGCACTCCGGCTTCGGCATCGGCCGCTTCGAAGAACAGGGAGAAATGCTGACCGATGATTTCGTCGGGCGTATAGCCCTTGATTCGCTGCGCGCCGGCGTTCCAGGTGGTGATGATGCCAGCGGGGTCGAGCATGTACAGGGCATAGTCGGTCACCCCCTGCACCAACAGGCTGAACTGCTGCTCGCTGCGGCGCAGGGCTTCCTGCGCCATGCGACGCTCAGTCAGGTCGCGGGTGACTTTGGCGAAGCCGATGAGCGTGCCGTCGCTGGCGTGTATGGGGTCGATGACCACCAGCGCCCAGAACCGCGTGCCATCCTTTCGGACCCGCCAGCTTTCGCCTTCGAAGCGCCCCATGGTAGCGGCCATTTCCAGGGCCTTGGCAGGCAATCCCGCCCGGCGATCTTCTTCGGTATAGAAAAGCGAAAATGAACGACCGAGGATTTCCGCTTCCTCGTATTGCTTGATCCGCCGCGCACCGGAGTTCCAGCTGCAAATGATGCCAGTGGTGTCGAGCATGTAGATGGCATAGTCAATAACCGCGTCGACCAGCAACCGGTAGCGGTCTTCCTGGGAGAGCAATCCTGATGGTGGTGCGGGTTGCTGCATGATTTGCCTCGAGCCGAAGAAGGTGGCGTTCGCGCATTATGAACCGATGAGGATCACAGGCTTCGGCTAATTTGCCCCAGGGCCTTCATGTGTCGTCAGGTTTGAGCAAGGATTTGACCTTCGACACCACCGCGTGGATATCGAACGGCTTGTCGAACACCTGCACGAACAGATCCGGGCGCGCCATGCCCAGATGTGCCTGGGCGCCGCTCATCAGCATGATCGGCACCCCTTGCATCGATCGGTGAGCCCGCACCGCTTCGGCGAATTCAATGCCGTTCATGCCTGGCATCATGTAATCGGTGATGATCAACTGCGGCTTTTCCCGATCGAGAATGCTTAATGCGCGCTTGCCGCTGCCTGCGGTCACGGTCAGGTAACCCTCGTCCTCGAGCGCGAAGCTCAGTACGTCGGCGATCAGGTATTCGTCGTCGACAATCAATATCGTGGTCATAACGCCCTCGGTCCGCTCGACCAGCCAGGAGCGAGATCGCGACCGCGAGCATTACACGTGGTTGGTATCGCCAAGGGCATGGAAGTGAACCTTTTTTACGTCAAGACCCTGATCACCGAAAACGATCTCCAGTAATGCTGGATTGTAGGGGTTGTCCCTGACTTTAAGAATGGACAGCTGGCGTTTAAGTTCAGCCGGTTCCTCAACGAAACGCAGCACCAGAAGATTGTCGACGATGCCCGACAGATCGGGCGCTGGGGCGTCGATTTCGCCACCTAACAAACTGCGCACTTCCCAGGACGCTATGACGGTGACATTACGTGCGCGCAACTCGCTCATCAACGCGGTGTACAGGTCCAGCATGCGTGTCTTGTCGGCCGCGGCACGGGACATGCCGCCCAGGCTGTCGAGGAACACCCGCTTGATGGACTTCTCTTCGACGACTCGCAACAAATTGAGCGCCAACTTGTCGACCAGCTCGGTGGTGCTGGAATTCCACATGATCGACAGCGCGCCTTCTTGCTCCAGTCTGGCTAGATCCACCCCCAGCGCCGCGGCTTTCATGCGCAGGCGTTGCGGCGATTCATAGAAGCCGAAATGCAGTCCGGGTTCCTCGACGGTCGATTGGCCAAGAAAGCCAATGCCGATCGAGGTCTTGCCAGCGCCCGACGGCCCCATCAACAGCGTGACCGAAGACGCCACCAGCCCGCCGCCGATCAACGGGTCCAGCCCCGTGAGCCCGCTGGGGATCAGGCTGCACTGATCGCTGTCGCGCATCGCCGAGTGGGTGACCGTGCTCTCCAGACGCGGATAGACCACCAGCCCGTCTTCAGTGATTTCACACTCGTGGGAACCGGGAATCGCGCCGCTGCCACGGGTCTTGCGCATCTTGATTCGGCGAATTGATTTGGTACCGACCAGCTCTTCGCCCAGTTCGATCACGCCATCGACCATGGTGTGCTCAGGGCTGCCGTCGTCCAGTTGCGAACTGGTCAGGAAAAACACTGTGCAACCGGCAAACGCGGCGTGGCCCTGCAATTCGGAAATGAAACGCTTGGTGTTGAGCGGCGAATCCGCCCTGGAGCGGGCGTTGAGCAGTCCGTCGAGAATCATCACGGTGGATTTCTGCCGGACGATCTCACGACGCAGCAGCTTGACCACTTCGTCCAGGCCGTCGTTTTCCATGGTGTCGAAGGCACTGACGAACTGGATCTGATCGCCGATCTTGTCCTTGTCGAAAAAACTCAACGTCGACAGGAACTGGAACAGACGCTCATGGGGCTCGGCCAGCAACGTGGCGAACAGCACGCGTCCGCCGTCGCGGGCGTGATTGAAGCCGATCTGGTTCGCCAGAATGGTTTTGCCGGAGCCCGGGCGCCCCTGAATGATGTAAGAAGACCCGGCGACAAACCCGCCCTTCAGCAGCTCATCCAGTCCTTGAATTCCGCTCTGAAGGCGTTTTAGCTGATTCAATGTGCTTCCTCCGCCAGTGATCGTCAGCGGTGCGAATGATGCGCACGACGAAACGCCCATTCTTGCGGTTTTGACGCCGCTTTCCAAGAACAATCATCCTGGCTGGCGAACACTTGCGGTGTAAGCCTGAATCGGCTTCAGGGTTTTGGCGCTTGCCCGGCGTCCGTCTGCTCTTCGACGCAGCCCTCGGTCTCGGCTTTCGATTGCTCGCTGCGACGTTCCGGGTCGTCCGGTTTGATCGGCGCTGAAAGCGGGTACTCGGGGGTGTCATCCAGGTGGTTGGCGCGATCCGGAACGACCGCAGGAGTTTTGCTGCTCATGGCTACTGGCTCTGTGTGGTGAATGCAGTGGTTTGAGTGCGCCGAGCGAGGGACGTGCGTTTTTTGAATCAGCCGTTCGCGCAGTCAAGCTCCGCCAGGCACTGTTCAAAACAGTCAGCCCCTCGTTCAACACCGCAAGCTCGATGGCCAGCGGTGCCCCGCTTTCTGTTTATAAAGCGCGACAAAAGGAAAGCCATGCTCAAACCTCCGCAAAGGACGGATCTCGCACCGACCGGGTGCGGCGCACCCACTTGATGCACGTCTTGCCCGCGCATTTCAGCGACCACACAGGCAACTGAGGTATCCGTTGTCGTCACAGCTGAATCATTTCCGACAATTTTTGAATCATTCCAATCGAAATCGCCGCGTCCGTTCGCCGCCTGTTCCCTCGTGCGGCGAATGACCACGCCCATGAAATGAATCAGTTGAATCATTTCGAAATTTTTTGGCACAAGCGTTGCAATTTCACCTGCAACTTCCGCTTTCAGGTGATACGCCGGATGGACCGCGATCTGCTATGCACCCAGCTCAAACAACAGTTCGAGAGCTTTCCTCGGCAGGAGCGCGCAGCTGCCAGTTTCATTCTGGACAACCCCCACGAAATTGCCGTGATGTCGATGCGCGACATTGCCCGGCTGGCCAATGTGCCGCCCTCGACCATGACCCGTCTGGCCAAGCGCATGGGCATGACCGGCTACGACCAGTTGCGTGAGCTGTTCATCGACTCCCTGCGCGGCCAGAACAGCGCTTACGGCTCTCGCGCTCACGATCTGGTGGAGCTCAAGCAGCGGGTGGGCGAGCAGCGGGTGATTCAGGACATGGCCAACAACGCCATCGAGCAGATCCAGTCGATGTGCAGCAACGACAACCTGCGCGCCATCTCCCGCGCCGTCGCCCTGCTCGCCGGCGCGCGACAGGTCTACTGCCTGGGCATGCGCTCATCGTTCGGCGTGGCCTTCCAGTTCTCCCACGTGGCGTCCTACTTCGCGAAGAACGTCAGGCTGGTCGAAGGCGCTGGCGAAAGCGGTGTCATGTCGATCATCAACCAGACCACCCCCAAGGATGTCGCGCTGGTGTGCAGCCTGCCGCGTTATTCGCGCCGGCTGATCACCCTGACCAACTATCTGCATCAGCAGGGTGTGCGCATCATCACCATCACCGACAGCCTGACCTCGCCCACCGCGCGGCTCGCAGCAGAAAGCATCATCGTGAAAAACCAGACCCCGTCGTTCTACGACACCATCGTCCCGGCCATGCTGGTCAGCGAGATGCTGGTGGCGTTGATGTCGGCCGCCTCAACCAGGGACGTAGAAGCCTCGGTCACCCTCACCGAAGAAAAACTGCTTGCCCTCGGCGAGTGGTGGGACCTGGGCTGAGCTTTTTTCAGTCCCTGCCCGTTTTTGATCTGTTTCGAACCCTCATCTACCGGAGCGTCCTGATGAAAGCCAGACTGTGCATGCCACTGAGCAAATCCCTTCTCACCGCGAGCCTGTTCGCAGGGCTCAGCGCCCTGTTCTGCTCCACCTTGACCCAGGCTGGTGAGGCGCTGGACCACATCCTCAAAAGCAAGGAGCTGCGCGTCGCCGTGCCCGTGGATTACCCGCCCTACGGCTATGTCGGGCCGGACATGGTGCCCCAAGGGCTGGACATCGATGTCGCCAATCTGATGGCCAAACAGCTGGGCGTGAAGCTGCAACTGGTGCCGGTGACCGCGCCCAACCGTGTGGCCTACATCCAGTCCGGCAAGGCGGACTTCACCATTTCGTCGCTGGGCAAAACCCCTGAGCGCGAGAAGGTCATCGACTACAGCATCGCCTACTCGCCGTTCTTCGATGCGGTGTTCGGCAAGTCGGAGCTGCCAGTCAAGTCGATGGCCGACATGGCGGGCAAAACCGTTTCCGTGACCCGCGGCTCGATGCAGGATCGCGAACTGACCGACATGGCACCCGAGGCAATCACCAAACGCTTCGAAGACAACAACAGCAGTATTTCGGCCTTCCTGTCCGGACAAACGCAGATGGTCGCCATCGGCACGACCGTGGCAGCCGCTCTCAAACAGAAGAATCCGAACATGGACATCACGCTCAAGGTCGTGCTGTCCAACGCGCCCAACTACATCGGCATGAACAAGGACGAGCCTGAGTTGCGCAACAAGGTCAACGAGATCATTCGTCAGGCCAAGGCTGACGGCACGCTGGATGCGATCTCGCAGAAATGGCTGGGCGCCCCGGCTGGCGAGCTTCCAGAGTAACCATGAGCGACTTCACTCCCTCATTGGTCACTCTGGCGCGCTGGAGTTCGGCCTTGCAGCTGGCGGACATCCCGCCAGCGGTACGGGCCGCTGCCAGACGTTGCCTGATCGACACCTTGGGCGTAGCGCTGGCCGGCAGTCGCAGCGCAGTGGCTGAGCAGGCGCGGACCGTCGCAGGTCTGTGTGCTGCGAAGGGCCATTCGGCGGTGTTCGGTCAACGCGATTCTCTGGCGGCGCCAGCCGCGGCCTTCGTCAATGCCACCGCAGCCCATGCGCTGGATTTTGACGACAACTGCTATCCCGGATTCGTCCACGGCTCGGCGCTGATCATGCCCGCCGCGCTGGCGGTGGCGCAGATGCGCGATCTCAGCGGCGCGCAGTTGCTCGCGGCGTTCGTCGCCGGCGCCGAATGCGAGTACGCGCTGGCCAAGGCGCTGAGCCGACAGATCTACGACCGCGGCTGGTGGACCACCGGGGTACTCGGCGTCGTCGGCGCCTGCGCAGCGGCCAGTCATGCGCTGGGCCTGAACGCAGACCAGACCGCTGCCGCGCTGGCCATCGCCATCACGGGAACCGGCGGCATGAAGGCCGGCTTCGGCAGCGACGCCAAGATGCTCCTGGCCGGGCGTAGCAGCGAGGCCGGCGTGGTCGCCGCGTTGTTGGCCAGCCACGGTAGCAGCGGTCCATTGGCGGTGGTCGAGCATGAGAAGGGTCTGGCGGCAATGTTCAACGACGGCCTGCTCATGCCGCTGCCCAAGCTTGGCAGCGTCTGGAGCCTGATCGAGCCGGGCGTGGACATCAAGCGCGTGCCGGTCTGCCTGTCCTCCCATGCAGCCATCGATGCCCTGCGCGAGATGCTGGAACCAGGCGAGATCAGGGTTTCCGACATCGGCAAGATCATCTGCGACGTGCCACCGATCGTGATCCAGAACCTGATCCACGACGCACCCATCACCCGTCAGCAGGCGCAATTCAGCATGCCGTTCGCCCTGGCCTGTACCGCATTGCTGGGCGACATCACCCTCGCCTCACTCGACCCTGGCGTGCTTGCCCGCCCCGACCTGCGGCAACTCATGGGGCGGGTCCGCATGGGCAGCAGCGAGCGTTGGCAATCGGCCCTGCTCGACACCGCCCCCGAGGGCGCCTGGGTCAGGGTCTTGCGCCACGATGGCAGCAGCGTCGAGCGCTTCTGCGCCATGCCGCTGGGCGCTGCTTCACGCCCGCTGTCAGCCGAACAGCTGCACGACAAGTTCATGCATTGCAGCGGTGATGCGTTGGGCGACATCCGTGCGCAGCGGCTTTTCGATGACCTCCTGCGTCTGGAACAACTTCCCGAGGTGCGGCGACTGCTCGCACCCGAAGCGCTCACAGTGGAAACGATTGAATCATGACCCTCGATTTTTCCGTGGCACTCAAGCAATGGCCGCTGCTGCTCGACGGCCTGCTGCTGACGGTATTTCTCACCCTGCTGGCGGCGGTTTTCGGCACTGTGCTGGGGATTGCCTGCGGCGTCATTCGCAGCAAAGGCCCGCGGTGGGCGCGCTGGCTGATCGGTGCCTACGTGGAGTTGATCCGCAACACCCCGTTCATCATCCAGCTGTTCTTTATCTTTTTCGGCCTGCCGGGTCTGGGGCTGAAGATGACCGCGTTGACCGCCGCGATTCTGGCCAACGTGGTCAACCTCGGCGCCTACGTCAGCGAGATCGCCCGCTCCGGCATCGAGGCCACGCCCAATGGGCAGATCGAAGCCGCAGAGAGCCTAGCCCTGGATCGCTGGCAGATTTTCACCCGGGTGATTCTGCCTCCCGCCCTCAAACGCGTGTGGCCGGCACTGGTCGGGCAGATGGTCATCATCATGCTCGGCTCGGCGGTGTGCAGTCAGATCTCGGCCGAAGAGCTGTCCTACGCGGCCAATCAGATCGCCAGCAATTCGTTTCGCAACTTCGAGACTTACATCGTCGTCGCGGCGTTGTACCTGCTGCTCTCCATCGCCCTGCGCCGCCTGCTGAACTGGGTCGGCCCGCATTTCATCTTCGGTCGCTGAGGTCCAGCCATGTACGAGTTCACCTTGTGGGACATCGCGCGCAACCTGCTGCTGGCGGCGCGCTGGACCGTCGGCCTGTCGTTGATCGCCTTCATTGGCGGCGGGCTGGTAGGCGGCGGGCTGGTGGTATTGCGCCTGACCGGCACGCGCACCCTGCGGCGTCTGATCATGCTCTATGTGCAGCTGTTCCAGGGTACGCCTCTGCTGCTGCAGCTGTTTCTGGTGTATTTCGGCCTGTCGATGTTCGGCATCGAGACGACCGCGCTGGTGGCCGCGTCGATTTGCCTGACCCTTTACGCCAGCGCCTACCTCAGCGAAATCTGGCGCGGCAGCGTCGAGTCCATCGACCGCGGCCAATGGGAAGCAGCCAGCAGCCTGGCCCTGAGTTTCGGCGAGCAGCTGCGCCACGTCATCCTGCCGCAGGCGCTACGCGCCGCAATTGCCCCGACCGTGGGCTTCATGGTGCAGGTGGTCAAGGCCACCGCACTGACCTCAGTCATCGGCTTCGTCGAAATGACCCGCGCCGGGCAAATCATCACCAACGCGACGTTCCAGCCGTTCTTCATCTACGGCTCGGTGGCGCTGATGTATTTCGCCCTGTGCTTTCCGCTGTCGCTGTACAGCCGTCGCCTTGAACACAAACTTCGCCGATAAGGGGCTCGCCACATGACTCCATCACCTCACAACGATATTCCGGCGGCCTTCGCGCTGGTCGACATTCGCGGCCTGCGCAAGCGCTTCGGCGACAACGAAGTGCTCAAGGGTGTGGACCTGCAGATCGCGCGCAAGGAAGTGGTATGCATCATCGGCAAGAGCGGTTCAGGCAAGAGCACCCTGCTGCGTTGCCTCAACGGCCTGGAGCCGTTGCAGGAAGGGTCGGTCAGTGTCGATGGCCAACCGATCCGCCCGGACAATCGCCAGGCCCTGCGCGAGCTGCGACAGAACGTCGGCATGATCTTTCAGGGCTTCAATCTGTTCCCCCATCTCACGGCCGGACAGAACGTCATGCTCGCGCCCCGGTTGGTGCAGAAAACCTCGGGCGCCGATGCCGAACGTCACGCGCGCAAGCTGCTGGCCCGAGTTGGCCTGGCGGAGCGCTTTGACTACTACCCCGATCAGCTTTCCGGCGGCCAGCAACAGCGTGTGGCGATTGCTCGCTCGCTGGCGATGAACCCGCAAGTGCTGCTCTGCGACGAGATCACTTCGGCGCTGGACCCCGAACTGGTAGGCGAAGTGCTGCAGGTGGTCGAGGGCCTGGCTGCCGAGGGCATGACGTTGATCATGGTCACCCATGAGATGGCGTTCGCCAGGCGCGTCAGCGATCGGGTGATCTTCATGCATCAGGGCCAGGTCCACGAATCCGGTCCACCTCAAGCACTTTTCGATAACCCGCAGACCATCGAGCTGCGGCGCTTTCTTTCTCTGGATCACTGACCGCTGCCCGCGGACCTTACTCACTCAGGAGACACCCATGGATTTCCCGTTGACCGTTGCTCCCTCGAAAAAGCATCAGAGCTTTCTGTGGTCGCCCATCTGCACCGACCTCGATCAGCTCGACGCACACGTCGCCATCCTCGGCATCCCGTTCGGCAAGGCCTACGTCGCCGAGCACATCAGCAACGACCAGAGCAAGGCGCCGGACGCCATCCGCGCCATGAGCGACCGGATATGCCGCGCCCTGCACCATTACGACTTCGACGTGGGCGGACCGATCTACGATAACCGCGCGTTGAAAGTGGTCGACTGCGGCAACGTGCCCGCCGACCCCACCGACCTGAACAGCACTAGCCTGCGAGCCGAACAGGCGGTGCGCAAGATCCTCGATGCCGGTGCGCTGCCGGTGATCCTGGGCGGCGATCACAGCATTCCGATCCCGGTGCTGCGCGCCTACGAAGGTCGCGGCCCGATCACCCTGATCCATATCGATGCGCACCTGGACTGGCGCGACGAAATCAACGGCGTTCGTGACGGTCTGTCCAGCCCTATCCGCCGTGCATCGGAAATGGAACACATCGGCGAGATTTTCCAGATCGGCCTGCGCGCCCAGGGCAGCGGACGGCCTGCGGATTTCCAGGCCGCGGTGGATTACGGCGCGCACCTGATCACCGCTTATGACGTGCACGAGAACGGCATGTCTTCGGTGCTCGACAAGATCCCCGACGGCGGCAACTTCTACCTGACCATCGACGCTGACGGCCTCGATCCTTCGATCATGCCTGGCGTGGCGGGTCCGGCGTTGGGTGGCATCACCTATGTGCAGATTCGCCAACTGATCCACGGCCTGGTGAAAAAGGGCAAGGTGGTCGGCATGGACATCGTCGAAATCACCCCGGCCATCGACGTCAACAACCTCAGTTGCATCACTGCCGGACGGCTGATCGTCAACCTGATCGGTGCCGCAGTACGTGCCGATTACTTCGACGCACCGCCGCTGTAAACGCCCTCTCCTGTTCCCGAACTCCGCCACGGATGGCGCTCGTCTTCCTCAGATATTCAGGTCAGAAAAATGCCGACTCATACCCGCATCCGCATGTTCAATACCAAGGACACCTACCCCAACCAGTCGCTGGACAACGACCTCTGCCAAGCCGTTCGCGCCGGCAACACCGTGTACGTGCGCGGCCAGCTGGGCACGGATTTCGACGGCAATCTGGTAGGCCTCGGCGATGCCCGCGCCCAGGCGGAACAGGCCATGAAAAACGTCAAGCAGCTGCTCGAGGAAGCTGGAAGCCAGCTGCAGGACATCGTCAAGATCACGATTTACCTGATCGACCCGCGCTATCGCGAAGAGGTTTATCGCGAGGTCGGAAAATGGCTCAAAGGCGTATTTCCGATTTCCACGGGATTGGTGGTGGCGGCGTTGGGGCAGCCGCAATGGTTGATGGAGATCGATGTGATTGCCGTCGTTGCTGATTGATCCGCCGGCCTGCGGAGGCGGCCGTACGACGCCTGGTCGGTGTTCGGCCGCTACAGGGTGATGTGCCCGCAAGATTGCCGTCGCCGCCGGGCAGCGATACGAATCCCGCGGCGCATGGCGTCGACCTCCGGCCGTAGCGCGCAGGAGCTCGGCTTGCCAGCGATCTTCCAGGCAACGGTACTGAGTCGGACATCTGGTAGCCAAAGGCCGACTCGAACCTTCAGTGACGACCTTCAAACCGACAGCTGTCCCGGCGCCTCAAGCACGACGGTAAAACAGCAACCGGCCGGCTCCCGGCTGCTCAGCGTCACGGTCCATTGCTGGTTGCCACAGATGCGCTGGACCAAGGACAGCCCCAGCCCCAATCCTTCCCCGCGTTGTTCATCGCCGCGCACGAACGGCTGGAACATCGCCTGCTGCTTCTCCAGCGGGATGCCGATGCCGGTGTCCTCGACGCTGAAACCATGGCGGTTGAGGGCCAGGCGGATGAAACCCTGGTCGGTGTAGTGCCAGGCATTGCGCAGCAGATTCCCCATGACCGAGCGCAGCAAGGCCGTGTTGTACAGGCCTTCGGCGTCTGCGCAGGACTCGAAGATGAAGGTCAGACCTTTCTCTTCGATTGCCGGACGCCAGATCTCGATCAGCTCCTCGGCGATTTGCAGAAGGCTGGCGCGTTGACCCGAAGGAGCATTCTTGCCCTCGGTCCGCGCCAGCAACAGAAACGTTTCGACCAGCTGATTCATGCCTGCCGTTGCCTTGCTGATGCGCTGCACCTGCGTGCGCGAGCGGTCGTCCAGACGCGGATATTCCAGCAGCAGCTCGCAGGAGGTCGCCAAGACCATCAACGGCGTGCGCAATTCGTGGCTGACGTCACTGGTAAACAGCTTCTCGCGACCCAATGCCGCACGCAGGCGGCCGAGGGTCTCGTCGAACGAACGCGCCAAAGCGCCCACCTCGTCTTGCGCGTAATCATTGGCCAGCACTGGCGCCAGCTCAAGCAACTGGTCGCGATGGCGGACCTGTCCCGCCAGCCGCGAGACCGGGGCCATGACCCGGGACGCCAACAGCCGGCCCAGCAGAATGGCCAGCAGCACACTCAAGATGAACCCGATCAGCACCACGCCGAACAGAATGCGCTCGCGCTTCTCGAATTTGCGCTGATCGCGCAGCAGCACGTAACGACGATCTCCGACCGTCTCGACCATCGCGTAGTAGGCTCTCTTACCGCGGAAGAACTCCTGAAAACCCGGTTTCAGATTTTTCAAGTCCTCGGCCATCGCCACATCGCCAGTGCCGTCATCGGCATAGAACAGCTCATCCTTCTCCGGACGATGGCGCCAGTCTTCGATGCGGTCCTGGGTGAGTTGTCGATGCAGGTTGCCGCCCAGGCTGATAATGGTGAGTCGAGTCTCGACCAGGTGCACGGTGGCGATGATGCCGACCGCAAATACACCGGCGACCAGGGTGCTCATCAAGGCGAAGACAATCACAATCCGTTGCTTCAGGCTGTGTTTGATATCCATGGGGTTCCGTGGGTAACGATACTCGGGTCAAGGGGCTGTGCGCCGCCGAGGCCGATTATCCGGATGCCATGTCATGGTTTTGTCAAAGCCGCGATGCCGACGGGCATAAATTCATCGAAACGCCGTTTTGCCGAGCCTCTCAGCGCTTGAGTGGGCGCATGACCAACATCACCAGGGCGCACGCTGCCATCAATACGCAGGTGGCGATGAACACGACGGGCATGCCGAAATGCCCACCCAGATAGCCCCCGGTCAAAGGCCCAAGCACTTGCCCGACGTATTGGCTGGAGGTCGAATAGCCCAACATGCGCCCAGCGACGATGTCCGGCACCGAATGGCGGATGATCGCCGCGATGCACGGCAACAGGCCGCCCAGGGCGATGCCCATCAGAAACCGCAGCGCCACCAATTGCCATTCGTTGGTCACGAAGGCTTGAGGAACCAGCGTGATGGCCGCAGCGGTGAGACAGCCCATCACCACTTTCCAGTGCCCGATGCGGTCCGCCAGCTTGCCGATGCGCGACGCCGACAGCACGCTCGCCAAAGCGGTGGCCGACATGACCAGACCGGCCATCATCGTCACGTTGGCGGTGTGCAGCTGAGTCAGGTAAACCGTGATGATCGGCTCGATGGACATGATCGAGAACATCACCAGACAGGCCACCACGAACATGGTGATCACCGGTTTCTTGTCCGGGATCACGTCCCATGGTCGCACCGCCACGGGCCTGGAGTCTCCTGCCGCGCGCTTGGGGCGCGGCGCTTCCTTCATCAGGAACAACGTCGCAAGAAAGGTCAGGAAGATAACCCCACCCGCCAGAAAGAACGTATTGCGGATGCCTATCAGCGGTGGCAATAGCCCACCGATCAACGGCCCCGTGAGGTTCCCGGCCATGATGCCCGAGGACAGCATGCCCAGCGCCCAGCCGGAACGCTCTTTAGGCGTCTGGGTTGCGACCAGAATCGTCGCGCCGGAGGCATAACCGCCGAGCAACCCGGCCAACAGCCGCAGGCCCACCAGTTGGTAGATGTCCTGCGCCAGGCCGATCAGCGACATCGCAATCGCCATGCCGAGGCTTGCGCGGATCAGCATCAGCTTGCGCCCGTAACGATCCCCAAGCCGCCCCCACAACGGTGCGGTGAATGCCGCCGAGAGAAAGGTCGCGCCGAACGCTACGCCGGACCACTGCACGATGGCCGCTTGGTCCGTGACACCCAGGTGCTCGACGTACAGCGGCAGGAACGGCAGCAGCAAGGTCATGGCGACGATGGTGGTGAACGCACCGAAAACGCAGACCGTGAGGTTGCGTTTCCAGTGTTCCTCAACGGCGGCGGAAGTCTGCAGGACGGTCATCTTGATTCCGTGTTTGTGGCTTATCCGCACACGGTAGAGCGTTGATCTCCATAAATAAAATTCATGTTTTTCATAGCATGGATTCCATGAAGGAATGCGAGCCAGACCCCGGGAATTCAACTTCAACCTGGCGGCCGCAGCGACGTGGCTGTGCGCCGGTGGCGATCCTGCAAACGCCACCGACGGCAAGCCCTGCTCCTACGGGTTTGTTGCGCCAGTCAGCCCGTGCAATGTCCGAACAGGTGTCGGATTACTGGCCGTCCAGCGCGTGCTGCGCAGCCTGCTCGATCAGGGCGGCGACTTCTTTGGGATGCGACTCATAAACCGCGTGACTCGCGCCGTCGATCTCGATGGTGTGGGCCTTGGCGCGCTTGGCGTACATGCGCTCCAGATCCGGGTTGATGATTCGATCAGACTTGGCCACTGCATACCAACTTGGCTTGGTCTTCCACGCAGCCACGGTCGCTGGAGTGGTGAACACCGCGGCCGAGGTCAGGGCTTGCGCGTTGGCCTCGAATTCAGCTTGAGCCTTGGGCAGGTCTGCGGCGAAATCCGCCGGATAGAACGCGGGATCCAGGTACAGGAAGCCATCGTCGGTCTTCTTTATCGCTTTGGTGGCGTTCGGATAAAGCTTGCCATTGGCCGCTTCGGTCTCACCCACATCCAGAGCGTGGGCGGCGATGTACACCAGCCCCGCGACATGGGTGTCCTCGCCAGCATTGGAAATCACCGCACCACCGTAGCTATGCCCTACCAGAATGGTCGGCCCGTCCTGCATCGCCAGAATGCGTTTGACCGCGGTTACGTCGTCGTTGAAGGAGGTCAACGGGTGCGCGGCCACAGACACGTGGTAGCCGTCCTTGACCAGAATGTCGTAGACCGGCTTCCAACCCGCGCCATTAACGAAAGCGCCGTGAACCAGGACGATGTTGTGAACAGAGGCCGCCGGGGCGGCATGAGCGATGCCGACAGTGCCAAGGGCGAGCGCGGCGCCGACGAGTGCGGAGCGAATTTTGCGGGTATACATGAGCGATGATCTCGAGCTGGGAGAAGGTGTGAACGCATTCGCGTCCCGTGCAGTACATAGGCAAGACGCGCCCGCTCGGGGTTTATTCCGGATGCCTCTACAAATAAATCACGAATCCGGCACTTCAATGTCGTTTGCGCTGAAATACAGAGAAAACAGACAACACTCTCTTACTGGAATCAACACAATAAGCCTGGCCCTCGTTATCATCATTGATGATGACGCTTATCGACAGAGAGTATTTCAGTCAAGGTCCCTTGATTATCTAGGTTTTGTACGAAAAGTCGGTGCGGGTAGATTGCCGCCATGATTGGCTGGAGGCCCGCATGGCAAAGCGTTACGAAC
>NZ_NKHL01000038.1 GCF_002934685.1 Pseudomonas bohemica | reverse complement strand
CGATTTTGAACGCTGCCGTTTTTTGAAACCGCTATGGCTCAGCAACTGAGAAATAGCTGCCTACTTCAGACCATCCCTAGCGCACAACTACATCTTAAAGACACCCAATCGCATTCTGTTAGACAACTGTGTTCAAAAGCAATCTACTGGTCGAGATTTAGCAACTTAGTCGTAAAGGACATTGAGGAAAATTTTAGCAGTCAACTTCAGGATTGCCTTGCAACCGCCAGAAAGAACGCAGACGCCACGTATATGCAGGAGCTAATCTATGCAACTGCCTGACGAAATCGCTTTTCTCGGAGCATTCTTGATCGAGCCTGGAGAGGCGTATCGCAAAGCGACCTGGTTGCTTAACGACTTTGACGCCGACGTATGGGAATACAGCTTTGGCTACAAAAAAACGAAGCTATTGGACTGGCAAGTCAGGCTATATGACGGCAGCTTTCTGACTGATACTAAAAATCAAGATTTGCTCTTGGGCTTCAAATACTATTTATCGTCCTGTACCCGTGACTCGTTTGGGTATCTTGCTGAAACTAATGAAGTCCAAGGGCAACAGCTGTCACGATTCTGCCATGCTTGCCAAGTCATGGATTACCTGTTGATCAATGGGAGGCGCTTCCAGCTTGCGAGATACGGATTGAGTGGCCTTACCGCCGGCAACCTCATCGAGATTCTCCAAAACCTGGCTGACAACCCTCAAATCGCGGAGTCGGTCTATAACTGGCGCCAGCGGCTCCGGGATTACTGTATGCAGCTCGTTGCACAGACCAGCCCAGAAGCCATGGTTGAAGTTCTCGATCAGAAGCCGCAAATCGCTGTCATCACGGACGAACAACGAGTCGAGGACGAGCTTGGCATCGCCTATGAGATGGTACCGAGAGTACGAGCCGCTCTATACATTGGAGGCTATTACCACAGGCAAGTTTCGGGCAACCAGCCAAATACGATACTGTTATCTCAGAAAATCTACTCAGAGGCGCTTTGGGGTAATAACCAACCCAAGGTGACATACGGCATCCTCGTTTACAATGACGACTCATCTCAATTAGACAGGGAGTTCAATGGCGCGCCCGTCACCAGCGGCGCCCGAGAAAGGATGCGTGACCAGACTTACGCAGCCTACAGACGCGCCGTTTACCATCTAGGGGTGCTCCATGAGGTAGAGCTGCCAGCGCCGAGGGTTGCTGCCTTGGTGGAGGCGGAACAGTTCAGCCCTAAATTATCGACAATCGGGCGTTTCCGCACTCTCCCATCCGAAATCGTATTCAGAGGGCTAAGACACGCGATTGAATTTCATCTCGACTATGGTCAGGATCTCACGAAAGCTTTCTGCAGAATCGCGTTGGTGTCCAAGAAACGCAAAATCTCACCAAGCGCCCTGCCATCAGCTCGGGTTCAGCAGCTCGTAGGGCCAAAATTGGCGGAAATGGGCGTCAACAGAGTTTCGTTGGCATTCAGTTCAGCCCGCGCCGGCACCAACGTCAAGGGCACGAAAAAATCGTATTTCACTAACTTGCGGGCCAACAGTGGCTTTTATGAGCTTATGGCCGTTTACGTCGGGTGCGTACAGCTTACCGTAGGAATTTTGATGGCTCGTAGGGTAAGCGAGCTGTACGAGCTTGACGCAAAAGACTGCCTTGATGAAACAGAAGAGTGGCTGTTGTTTCGGAATGCAAAAAGTACGCGTCATTTATTTGGTATGCGTCGTCGCGAAGTAAGACCTATCGAACCGATTGCCGTCGACATGATTAAGACGCTGATTCGCATGCAAAAGGTGCTAGTTCGAATCGGTTATATCCCGAAGCTTCAAAAACTCTTCGCTGTGCCCAACCTTAAAGGTGCAGCTAAGCTGACTGACTCCAGTGCGTACCTTTTCAACCGCAACCTGGATCTTTTCTGCGACTATTTTGAAACGCCGTTGAATAGCGATGGGCAGCGTTACTACTTTCGCCAGCATCAGATGCGCCGATTCTTCGCAATGCTCTTCTTCTACTGCGGTAGTTTTGCCAAACTCGACACATTGCAATGGATGCTCGGCCACACTGATCCTAAACATGTTTACCGTTACATCACCGAGGTAACGGATGGGGCGGTGCTCGCCAGCGCAAAAGCGCAGGTCATTGCCGAAGAATTGCACTTGGGCAACTTGGACGATTTCACAGAACTTACCCAGCTCATAGAACAGCGCTACGGAACCGCGAAATTCACAACGCTCAGCGTGCATGATCTTGAAGACCAGATTAAGGAGTTGGAGTGCGAAGGGTGGATTGAGATTGAGCCGGAATTTTTCAGCGACCACGAAGGCAAACATTTTAAGCTTGTCGCGCGTCTCACGCGCCCACTGGAGGCAGCATGAATAAGGGGGTATCACTCGCTGCGCGCGCTATCCCTGCGGTTCGTGGCCTCCATGTGCTACTCGTCGAAGCCATCAGAAAGCCGCAGCATCACCGGTCTGACCAGGAACTACGAAACGCGCTGAAAAGCCAAGGCGGTATTGCCAAACTGGAGCGGACGGTCACTGATGAGCGTGGCGAGGCTTTCCAGCTGTTTCCCATGAGCTTAAACACTCTAAAGACTTACTCCGAGGGCCACTTGCCGGGTGGATTTGGCGCGCTAAACAACCTTCGCCTCAAGGCTCTGGAAGCTTTGGAAATCGCTGAGAAACGCGGCGAGCGCTCAAACAAGCGTACACGTTCTGGATTGGCATTGAAGGTAGCCGAGTTGGGGAACGAGCTCGAACTTCACCGACAAACTAACATGTTGCTACTTAGAGCCTTAGCAGAATGTCATGAATGGTTTTTCAACATCCGCGATGCATCCACGGCGTTGCAGCGAGAGAAGGATGCACAGGATGCAGTGGATGTGGTACGCGCGGTTCTCAGCCTGGCAATGCCTCCCTTCAACACTCTGCACGTGATCGAGGCGCCCGCGCCTTCGGTTGACGTTGCGAACATTGCCGATTACAGAAAGGGCTAGTCCGATGCGTCCAGTTATCAGCAAAAAGCTTCACTCTCTACTCGGCGACTTTACATTTTTTAGTCACTTTTCGGTGGATCGTACGAGCACTCGTGATGCGTCGAATATGCCCTTCATTTGCTGGCCCAACGGATCGCCATGTCTGATTGCCAACCTATACATGCAAAGTTTGCTAGGTTTTGTACGAAAAGTATTGCCGCATACAACGTAGGCTGCAGGCCAGCGTGACCATGGCTGCGTAGCTCTTGGC
>NZ_NKHL01000029.1 GCF_002934685.1 Pseudomonas bohemica | reverse complement strand
ATTTTTGCATCCATCCTGCGGGTCGTCCCATAAACACCTCGATCAAGGTGTTGCGACGACCGGTTGAATCCGCCTTGCGATCCCTGGTCGGAATGAAATAGCAGGCCTTGAGGCTTGCCGCGCTGCTCGTAAGCCACGTCCAGCGCCTTCACCACCAGGTCTGCATCCGGCTTTTCCTACTCAATCAGCACTTGAATGCGGGCTAGTACATCGTCCATCACCACCTCGGGGACCGCCTCTACGCGCTTGCCCCCACGGGCCTCAAGATCAACGGTGCGGAGTTGATTGCACAACACCACGCCTTGCGTCTCGGTGCCGGAACCGCTCAGTGGCACGGCAAAACCGGCATAGCGGGCAAAATCCCCGCCTTGGGTGATGGGCGCGATCAGGACCAAGCCCGACACGTTGAAGGCTGCAGGCGAAATGATCAGCGCAGGACGAAAATCGCCTTGCTGCTCACGGCCAGCGGTGGGATTCAGGTTCAGGCGCACAATATCGCCACGGTTAAATTTGGCCCGCTTCACGCTTCACGCTTCACGCTTCACGCCCAACGGCTGACATGGCATTCCACGCTGCCATGTCGGCAGGCTCCGGCGCGCTCAAGTCACACTGCGCCATCAGCTCGGCCAGCGCGTAATGCGGCTTGGCCTTCGCAGCCTTGAGGGTCATAACCTCGGCGGACACATCGAGTTTCAGCACATCGCCACTGACCAGATTCATCAGCTTAAGCACGGTTGCAGGCAGGCGAATCGCCGCGCTATTACCCCACTGCTGCACTTTGACTTCCATAACAACCTCCTAAAAAGTATGCGCATTGTAGATACTAAGCACGTTATCCGCAAGAGTTTTGTATAAACATAGTATCTACAATGCCAGCTCAAAAGCACGCCGTATAGTGGCTTGATTCACTGACAGGTACGGCTTCGAATGGTCAAGATCGGAATGCCCAAGAATCATTTGCACCGTCTCAACGTCACCAGTTGCGGCCAGCACCTTTGCTGCAAGTGAGCGTCTGCCACTGTGTGATGGAGTGCCATGAATCGCCCCGGATTTTCTAGACACTCTCCAAGCTCAGGAAATAGCGTTTCTCATACTCTACTGGAGACAGCTGCATA
>NZ_NKHL01000070.1 GCF_002934685.1 Pseudomonas bohemica | reverse complement strand
CTGACTGCGCCTTTTTCCCGAATCCATTGGTTCCTCCTGAGGAAAGGTCAGAAGGTGTAAACCTTATTCAGGACGGGACAATGGAACAAGAAAAGCCGCGACGGGTCGCGGCTTTTGTGTGGTCAGTACCCAGAGTCAGTCGGCAACGATGGCATAGGTTTCGATTTCAACTTTCTGCCAGGGGCGTAGCATCGAGTCGACCTGGATCAGGCTGCTCGCCGGGCGAATGCCGTCGAACACTTCGCTGTGCGCGGTGGCGACCAACGTTGCGTCGTTGATGTCGCGCAGGTAAACCACCGTGCGCACCACGTCCTCCGCGCTCATGTGCGCTTCAGTCAATACCTTCTGCACAGTGATGAGAATCGCCTGCGCCTGCTCGTAGGCATTGCTGTGTTCGTATTCGGGCGAGGCGCACGTGCCGGAGATGTGCAGGTGATTGCCCACGCGCACCGCGCGGGAGTACCCGAACACTGACTCGTACTGGCCACCCGAAGAGATGTTTTGCCGCGTTGCAGTTTTACTGGTCATGTCGTGTCTCATTTTGGGAGGGGTTTACCGGTGGAATCCTTGATGAACAGGATCGATATCAGGCCGACTACGGCACCGGCGATCAGGTACCAGGCCGGAATCATCTGGTTGCCGGTCGCCGAAATCAGCCAGGTGTTGATCAGCGGCGCGGTGCCGCCGAAAAGTGACACTGCGAGGTTGTAGCTGATGGCCAGTGCGCTGTAGCGCACGCGAGCGCTGAACAGCGAGGTCAGGGTCGCCGGCATCGCACCCTCAAAAAACAGCTGGGCCAGGGTCAGCGTCAGCAGCGCGATGAACAGGAAACCGACCTTGCCGGTGTGCAGCAACATGAAGCAGGGGAACGCCATCACGATCAGCAGCACACATCCACAGAGGATCATGCGCTTGCGCCCCAGGCGATCAGCCAGAAGGCCGGACACCGGAATCAGCACCAGCATGAACAGCGTCGCCGTCAGACCGAGCGAAACAGCGAAGCTGTTGCTGTAGCCGAGTACGTTTTCCAGATAGCCGGGGATGTACCCCAGGACGATGTAGTAGGTGACATTGAACACGGTCACCAGGCCCATGCACTTGAGCATTTGCGGCCACTGGCTGACCATTAGGCTGAACAGGCTGGTTTTTTCACCCGACGCCGATTTATGCAGCGCTTCTTGCTGCTGGATTTCCTTGAATATCGGAGTTTCTTCCAGCCCCAGGCGCAAATACAGCGCAATCAGACCCAGCAGCCCGCCGATGGCAAAAAGGACCCGCCAGCCCCATTGAGCCATCGCCTGTTCCCCCAGGGCGAGGGTGAACAGGCTGACCACGGCACCGCCGAGCAGAAAGCCCGAGATGTTGCCGAATTCAAGCCAACTGGTGAAAAAACCTCGGCGTTTGTCCGGAGCATGTTCGGCAATGAAGGTGCACGAGCCGCCGTATTCGCCGCCAGTGGACAGGCCTTGTAGCAATCTCATCAGGATCAGCAGCACGGGCGCCAACACGCCGATGCTGGCGTACCCGGGTATCAGTGCAATAGCAAAGGTGGCGATGGCCATGAGCGAGATGCTCAGGGACAACGCGGTACGGCGTCCGTATTTGTCACCCAGGGGGCCGAAGATCAGGCTGCCCAGGGGGCGGATTAGAAAGCCTGCGGCGAAGGTGGCGTAGATCGCCATCAATTGGGCGGTGGGGTTGTCATCGTGGAAAAAGGTTTTGCCGATGATGCCGGCCAATGAGGAATACAGCGCAAAGTCGAACCATTCGACCATATTGCCCAGCGTCACGCCGATCACGGCCTTTGAAAGCGGTCTGCGCGAGTGCTCGGCTGGGGCGCGGTTGCTGGAAAAATCGGGAACTGCGGTAGCGCGTAATTCGCCCATGATATTGCCCTCTGTAGTAGTTGTAGTGAGGCAGCAGTCAAAGGAGGAACAGGCCCACGTCTGGCGCGTGGGGCCTGTGTCAGGTCAGCGCATGAACACACCGCCGGCGATGCACAAGGATTCGCCCGTGACGTAGGAGGGCCTGGCGCTCAACTGCCAGACCCAGTCGGCGATTTCTTCGACGCGCGCGGCGCGCTTGAGAGGAATGGATTGGATGGCCGCTTCGATACGACCCCCGGCTCTGGTCCCTTCCGTGTCGACCCAGCCGGGCGCAACAGCGTTGACCACGATGTTGTGCTCGGCCAGTTCTATGGCCAGCGAGCGCGTCATGGAAACCACTGCCGCTTTCGAGGCGCTGTACAGCAGCTGGTTTTTCGACACGGTGAACGCATCGACCGAGGCGAAGAACACGATGGCCCCCCCTCCGGCTGCTTTCAGGTGACGGGTGCCGATACGCGCGATGTTCAATGACCCCAGCACGTTTATGTCGAAAATTGTTCGATATAACGCCTCGTTGTAGCTGTCCAGTGACGAGGTCGGGAAGATCCCGGCCGCGTTGATGATGGCACGCAGCGGCGCCTTGCCGTCGAGGGCTGCGTCCACTGCGCCGGTGAGTGCGTCTTCACGGGTGATGTCGCCGACCACCGGCGAAAACAACGCGCTTGCTGCCTGTTTGCTGGGCATAACGTCAATGGCCACGACGTGCCAGCCTTCATTCTGAAAGCGTTGTGCAACGGCTTGGCCCATGCCCGATGACGTGCCGGTAACGATGACGCTGGAGTGCGGTGCAGTGTTCATGGTGGGTACCCGATCAAGCCAGTTGAGGGAGCGGGGCGCCAGGCCCCACAGCCAGTTCCATGACGTCCAGCTGGCGCTGGGTGTCCTGATAGTTGGCCAGCCATTCACGTTTGACGATGTCGATGCGTGACTCGGCCGATTGCAGTCTGGCGAACTTGGCGGCCAGACCTTTCATGCCACCGGCACGCAGCTTGAGCAAACGCATGACCAGTCTGGTCTGCTCGCAATACACCGGCCATTGCGGCCCACGTGGGGCGCCTAGGCCGATGTAGAACAGGCCCTCCAGATTGGTCGGCAGCGTCATGGCCGCCGTGCGCAGCGGTACGCCGTCACGCCATTGCAGCAGACTCTCGTCAAGGAACGGCAAGCGCGTGTTGAAACCGGTGGCCCAGACGATGGTGTCGTAATCGGCTTGGGTGCCGTCGGTGAACGTGACCGTCTTGCCTTCGATGTTCTCGATCCCGGGAGCGACCTTGATGCGCCCGTGCTGAATCCAGTACAGCAACAGGGTGTTGACCACTGGTGGCTGTGCGTCCAGGTCATAGGTTTGCGGCGCGGGCAGGCCGGGGTAATTCTTGTGGGTCCCGACGCTGGCCATGATCAGCATGTTCATGATCATGTTTTGCTGCTCCGGTGGCAGCTGTCCGAGCAATGGCAACTCCCCACGCGGCAGGCCGAAAATCGTCTTGGGCTGGAAGAGCTGCCCGCGTCGAATGGCGATGGTGGTGTCCAGACGCGCCTGGGCAGCATCCACCGCCAGGTCGCAGCCGGAGTTGCCGAAGCCGACCACCAGCACCTTGCCTTCGACCTGCTGCACGTTGCGGTATTCACCGGAGTGGATCGATACACCGGTAAAACGTTTGCCCACTTCCGGGATCTTGCAGTCCCACAAATGCCCATTGGCGACCAGAACACCTGCATAACGCCTGCGGGTGCCATCGGCGAGGGTCGCCTGCCAGCCCGCTTCGCCATTTTCGCAAAGGGGGGAGAGGCTGCGGACCTCGGTATTGAAGGAGATTTTCTTGCGCAGCCCAAAGGTGTCGGTGTAGGCGTTCATGTACGCCTTGACCTGATCGCGACTCGGGTATACCGGGTAATCGGCCGGCATCGGGAAGCCATCGAAGCACGAGCTGTTTTTGGGAGTGATCAGGTGCAGCGCATCGTAGTCGGTATTCCAGTGACCGCCGATGTTCGCGGACTTTTCAAAGCAGTCCACCTGAAAGCCGGCATCCGTCATGGTCTTCAATGCAGCCAGACCGGCCGCCCCGGCGCCGATGATGCAGTAGTGCAGTTGATTGGACATTCTGACTCCCCGTTCTTCAAACCCTGGAAGCGCCTCGTCTTGGCGTCCGTGGCTGGAGTATCCGTCCGGGAAACGGGCGGATGAATGGGCAAAGCCATGTGTTTCCCATAGGTATTGCCTATGGCTAAATCGTCTCCAGATGCGCGTATAGATTCTGGATCCGGCTCAGGTGACTGCGCATCAGGTTCATCAATACTCGGGTCGGCGGCGAGATCGGCGTGTCGTGGCGATGAATAAAGCCGAACACTTCGAATATCGCCGGAGAAAGCGGCACCCAACCCAAGCGGTCGTTAAACCCCAACTGATGCAGGATCGGCCGGGTGGCGATGACATCCCCCAGTCCGCGGGCGGCCAGCTCAAATCCGGTGATCTGGTGCTCCACCTCGATGATCGGGTCCAGTACCTCGCCTCCCTTGGCGGCCAGTTGCGCCAACAGGCGGCGAATGGGATCGCCGGTGCTCCAGCGCGCCTCGGTCAGAATCAACGGCGCACCGGCCAGATCGCTGATGGTTTTCGGACCCTTGAGTCGTACGGGGTCGGCACTGATGTAGCCGACTTGGGCCGACCACACCGGCTCGGTGACCGTGAGGTTCTGCTGCTTGATAGGCAGCATCACAAGGCCGGCTTCGATCTCGCCCTGGCTGACCAGTTCGGCGATTTCCGAAGAGTTATAGCCAACAATCTTGATGCGCATGTCGGGGTAGAGCGTTCGGAACTGCTCGATCAGGTCGGTGAGAAAGTAATGATGCGCCGTGCCGAAGGTGCCGAAGCTGGCGACCCCGCCGGACAGCTCACGCACCGCCTGCACGGCTTCATAGCCTTGTCGCGCCGCCGTTACCATGCCTTGGGCGAAGGGCCGCAGACGGCGTCCTGCCTCGGTCAGCATCAGTCGGCGGTTGGTGCGAATGAACACATGGGTGCCCAGGTGTTCTTCGAGGCGCAGGATTTGCTCGGAAAGGGAAGGTTGGGATATATGCAGGCTTTCCGCCGCCCTGGAGAACGTGCCGTGCTCGATGGCGGCGAGAAAATAATGGAGCTGTTGCAGGGTCATGGCGCTTTCCATCATCGGGATGACGGGAACATGACACAGCCCGGCTGTACTGCCCAGCGCGCGACGTATGACTGTCCGCTTCTTGCTTTCACGAAGTGACCGGTCGCACCCCCAGCCGACTCGCCCCAGGCGGTTGCCCGGTGATGCGTTTGAACGCGCGGCTGAACGCGGCTTGCGAGGTGTAGCCGAGCCGCTGCGCCACTTCCTCGATCGACAGTCTTTCCAGTGTCAGCCACTGACTGGCCAACCTCATGCGTAACTCGGTGGCGTAGCGCAGGGGAGGGATACCGATGGTGGCTTGGAAGCGGTCGGCGAAGACCGAGCGAGAGGTATGACATTGCGCTGCCAGCTGCGCCACACTCCAGTCGCGACCCGGCTGCTGATGCAAGGCCAGAAGCGCCCGGGCCAGGCGTGGGTCACGCAGTGCGGCTACCAACCCCGAAGCGTTACTGCAGGCGCACTCCACCCAGCCGCGTACGACCATCGCTGCAACCACATCGGCGAGCCGCGCGAGAATGCCGGGAAAACCGACGCGGGCGGCGCTGACTTCACGCTCCATGGTCGCAAGAATTGGCATCAATCCGGGGTAACGCTGGCCTCTGGCATCGATCAGCATGAGGCCCGGCATCAACTTGCCGAGCCCCTGGATGCTGCCCAGTTCGAACTCCATGCAGGCGCTGAAGAGCAGGGCAGCAGGCGCGACGTCGCCTTCCAGTCCCGCTTCGACCGCGCTGACGGCGTCACCGAGAGGAGCGGCGTCGAGGCTGTCGATGTCCTGCACAGCGACGTCGGGACTGGAAAGCAGCTGATGGCCTGCACCATGGGAGATGAACACGGCATTGCCCGCCGACAATTCGTAAAGCGGCCCGTCATCCATGCGCAGCACGGCATTGCCGGCCGCGAGAAAGTGAAACCAGGCGTATCCAGGCTTGTCGGCGAACCCCAGCCCGAAAGGCGGCCCGGCCTGGATCCGGCGATACTCGACGCCGCGCAGACGCATGCCACGTAGCAACTCGTTGATGAGGTCAGAGGACAGGGCGAACTGATCTGCTGCGTTCATTTCGGGGTTTTGGTCAAAGAATCAGGATTGTGCATCATAGATCATCCAGTTTTTCGCGCCTAGACTGCCGGTCGTGATTATTTTTGAAGGATGTCTGGCAATGAATGACGATACGTGTGACGCGATATTTGATGGGGGCAAAGGCGTCGAAGAGGAGTTGGAACCGTCCACCCCCGCCTGGATGGCGGTGCTCTCGCTGACGATGGGGGTGTTCGGATTGCTGACGGCAGAGTACCTGCCCGCCAGTCTGCTGACGCCGATGGCTGTTGACCTCGGCGTCTCCGAAGCGCTGGCTGGGCAAGCGGTGACGGTCACGGCAGTGGTGGCGCTGTTTTCCGGATTGCTGGTGCCAGGACTGACCCGCAGGCTCGACAGGCGCGTGGTGCTGCTGGGCTTTTCCACGCTGATGATTGCCTCCAATCTATTGGTTGCCTTGTCCTCCAGCCTCGCGGTGCTGCTGTTGATGCGCATCCTGTTGGGCATCGCGCTGGGCGGTTTCTGGAGCATGGCCGCAGCCGTTGCCATGCGCCTGGTACCGGCGGCACTGCTGCCACGGGCGCTGTCGATCATCTTTAGCGGCATCGCTGTAGGAGCCGTGGTGGCGGTGCCGCTGGGCAGCTATCTGGGAGGACTGTATGGCTGGCGCAGCGCTTTTGTCGCGGCGGCCGCCGTGGGTGTAATGACGCTGACGTTCCAGCTGGTCACCCTCCCACCGCTGGCACCCCGCCGGGCGGCACGTTTGAGAACGGTTCTGGAGGTGTTGCTGCGCCCCGGCATCGCCGTCGGGATGCTCGGCTGCGTGCTGGTACACACCGCCCACTTCGCGCTGTTCACTTATATCCGGCCATTTCTGGAAAGCACCACTGGCGTCGGCCCCGACACATTGGCGCTCATGCTGCTGGGCTTCGGCGCGGCGAATTTCGTCGGCACGCTGTTGACCGGTTGGCTGCTTGAGCGCAGCCCGCGTGGGACGCTGGTGCTGATGCCGGTGTTGGTAGGTGTTGCAGCCTTGGCGCTTGTGCTGCTGCCAGCTTCCGTGACGGGGCAGGCGATGCTCCTGGCCTTGTGGGGCATGGCGTTCGGCGGTGTGCCCGTGGCGTGGTCGAACTGGGTCGCTCGCGCGGTGCCCGATCAGGCAGAAAGCGCCGGAGGAATGGTAGTGGCTTCGGTGCAGTCCGCCATCGCTGCCGGTGCCGCCGCGGGAGGCGCGATGTTCAGCTTCAGCGGTATCAGCGGCGTATTCGTTGCCGCCGGCATATTGATGCTGTTGGCGGCGCTGCTGATTGCCCTGCGGGTTCGGGTCGATGCCCCGCAGTCAGGGTCGCAAAACGCTCCGGCGCTGCACCTCTGACCCACTCCATTGAGCAGCAGATTCTGTGCCCACAAGTGGCACCCATGATTCGGAGAACACCCATGAATAATTCGACGTCCCGTCAAAGGCGCCTCAAATCGTTGCGCGCGGCAGGTGTCGGTAATGCGCTGGAATGGTTCGACTGGACGCTGTACGCCACCTTTTCCGTGTATCTGGCCGGCAACCTTTTCGACAAGACCGACCCGCGCTCGTCGATGTTGTCCACGCTCGCCGTATTCGCTGTCGGATTTGTCGCACGGCCTGTGGGTGGCCTGGTCTTCGGCCGTCTGAGCGACCGTCTCGGACGCAGAACCATCATGGTGATCACCATGCTGCTACTGGCCCTCAGCAGCCTCGGGATTGCACTGATCCCGGCTTATGAGGATGTCGGCTTGTTCGCATCGGCAGCGCTGCTGTTTTTCCGCCTGATGCAGGGCCTCGCCCATGGGGGCGAGACCGGAGTGTCGTACACCTACGTGGCCGAAATCGCCCCTAGCAAGCAGCGCGGTTTGTGGTCCAGTTCGGTGTATATCGCAGTGACGATTGGCGTGATGGCCGCCACTGCGGTGGCCGCGACGCTGACCTGGCTGCTGGGCGCGCAAGCGATGAGCGCCTATGGCTGGCGTATCGGTTTCGTCATCGGCGGGGTGCTCGGTATCTACGCGCTTCTCCTGCGCCGCAGTGCCGAAGAATCCCATGTGTTCGTCGCGCAGCAACGACAGGTGCGGCCCGCACGACCTTTAACCCGCAGCCAGGTCATGGGCATCGCGCGCAACATCGTGATGCTCGCCGCCGCTGCCAATGTCACCTACTACGCCTGGGTCACGTTCGGTGCGTCGACGGCTATCGCCCAGGGGATGGATGCCACAGGGGCGTATCTGGCCAGTCTGCTGGCGCAGATCCTGTGCGTCGGCTGGCTACCGGTCTGCGGCATGCTCTCCGACCGGATTGGCCGCAAGCCTATGGTGATTGCATGGGGCGTGTGTGTGGTGGTGCTGACCTATCCCATTTCAATCATGGTCACCACTGCGCCTTATACGCTGTTCCTGGCCCAAGTGATTGGGCTGGGCGCCTGGTCGTTGATCGCCGCGATATTTCCCGCTGTGCTGTCGGAGCAAGTCCCGACCCAGGCTCGGGCTCAGGGGGTGGGATTCGTCTCGTCGATCTCGGTGGCGATTTTCGGCGGCACGGCGCCTTACCTCCACGCCTGGCTCAGCGGGGCGGGGCTTGAGTCGCTCTACATCGGTTACGTCATGGCGCTGGGGTTGATCACGGTGATCGTCGGCTTGCTGATCAGCGAGACCGCAGGCATCGACCTGGCGGACATTCAAGCGCCGGGAGCTGCTCTGGCGGCCACCACGGCCCAGCCAATGGCGTCGCAGAAGTGACGTTCTGGCGTGTCAATCTCGCGACTGAAAACAACTTGAGGGATATCAAACAATGAGCGTTACAGACGTGACGAAAGCCACTGCCCGTGGCGAACGGCCGGGCGCAGCGGTGACGGTCAGCCAGACCTCAGGACCCCGCCAGGCCGCGCGGGAGGTCTGGGTCGAGGTTGCGTCCGATACGGGCCCGGCGGCCGCCTGGTGCTATTCCGACAATCGAGCCTATGTGCCGGGGGATACGGTGCGCTTGCACCTGTCTTCGAACACTTCTCAAGTGGCACTGCGGATTTATCGTGACGGCGCCACGGCATTGACCGTGCATCAAACCGACCTGGCCAGCGCGAACTTTCATGAACTGCCTGAGCGGAGCTATGAACGCGGCTGCGAATGGCCGGTGTTCGCGCAGTGGGCAATTCCCGCGGATGCCGAATCTGGCGGCTATGTGGTTGAAATCCAAGATGGAGCTGGCGCGGTGCTCGGGCACCATCTGTTCATTGTCAAAGCGGCGCGAAAGCACTCGAATGCCCTGGCACTGGTAGCAGCAACCTCCACTTGGGCTGCCTATAACGACTGGGGTGGCGCCAACCACTATTACGGGGTCAATCCCGGCACGCCTCGGGGCCGCTCGCCGCTGTTATCCACGCAACGCCCCTGGGCCCGCGGTCAGGTGTGGCTGCCGGCGGACGCCCCCCGCTCAATCAACGCCGCGCGCCCCGCAAAGCCTGGCCCCGCGCGCTATGAATTCATCGAATGGGCTGCGCTCAACGGTTTCAGCAAGTATTACGCGCTGGCGGGATGGGCCTCATACGAGCGGCCGTTCGTGGTGTGGGCAGAAACGCAGGGCTACGCCATCGATTTGCTGACCCAGGACGATCTGCATCACGACCCGGATGCGTTGGCGGGGTACGCCTGCGCGGTTTTCGTCGGGCATGATGAATACTGGTCACGTGAGATGCGCGACCACGTGGACGCGTTTGTCGAAGGCGGCGGGAAAGTCGCTCGCTTCGCGGGAAACTTCATGTGGCAGATCCGCCTGGAGGATAACGGTAAGCGTCAGGTCGCCTACAAATACGATGCCCACGCGCTCGACCCGCTTGCCGCGACCCATCCCGACGTGTTGACCGGCGCCTGGGAGGACCCGATGATCGGCCATCCCGGCGCCAGCACGTTCGGGGTCAACGCCCTGCGCGGTATATACGCAGGATTCGGCGGCATGGCCCGACGCAGCCCGCGCGGCTATACCCTGTTCAGGCCCGAGCATTGGGCCTTCGTCGGGACCGGGTTGGGTTATGCGGATATGTTCGGTGATGCGGCGAATATCTTTGGCTACGAGGTGGACGGTCTGGACTACACCTTCGTCGACGGCCTGCCAGAGCCTCTCGGAACCGACGGCGCTCCTTCTGGGCTGAAAATCCTCGCCATGGGCTGGGCGACGGTCGCCGAGCAGGGCCGCGCTGAAGATTCGTATTCCTTCATGCTCGGTGATGCGGACGCACGGTTTCGCGCCTCGCTGCTGGCGACTGATCTGTCGGATGAAAACATCGTACGGCATAGCCGGGGCACCGGCATGGTGGTGCATTTCAGCAAAGGGCGGGGCGAAGTATTTACAGCGGCAACCTGCGAGTGGGTACGCGGCCTCATATTGGAGGAGACCTACACCGTCACCATCACCAGGAACGTACTGGATCGCTTTTTGCGAGGTGCGCAGGGGGATTGATTAGAGAGTGCATATGAGCATCACCGCATGCCACTCGGACGAGAAGGATGCATGCGCGTTGAGCGATGCATCCTTAAGTGGTCTACCTTTTTATTGGTCCGGCTTTGATTGGCTTGGTTGGGGCGATCAGCTTGGAAAGTCAGCCGAGACACTGATTTCCCGAACCCCTTCGATTTGCTCCAGACGCGTGCGACGATCGGCCACCACGTTGTCATGCCCCCATTTGCCCAGTGGCAGATGGCGGGGCGGGTTATCCATCTGGGTGAGGGCGATCATGGCTTCGCCGGCACGCACCGGATCACCGGCCTGGCTGCCGCTGTTCTTCTTCGTAGACTCCAGTCGCGCGCCTGCGGTCTGCTGATAGTCGGCAATGGCAGTGGCGGTCTGACGCAGCGAACGGCCTGCCCAATCGGTACGAAAGGGCCCCGGCTCAACGCAGGTGACGGAAATGCCCAGCGGTTCGACTTCCGTTTTCAATGCGTCGGACCAGCCTTCAACCGCGTGTTTCGACGCCGCGTAATAGCCCGATCCCGGAAAGCCGATCAGCCCTGCTACCGACGTGATATTGATGATGTGACCACTTCTTTGTGCCCGCATGATCGGCAACACTGCACGGGTGATAGCGAACAGACCGAACACGTTGGCGTCGAACTGAGCGCGGATTTCAGCTTCCTCGCCTTCTTCGACGGTGCTCTGATAGCCGTAGCCGGCGTTGTTGACCAGCACGTCTATCCGACCGAACGTTGCCTTGGCGGCAGCGACAGCCGCCTCGATCTGCTCGGACTTCGTGACGTCCAGATCCAGCGCCAACACACGCTCCTGGGCATTGTCGGCCAGGTCAGCGACCTTCGATTTATCTCGGGCGGTGGCGATAAGGCGCCAGCCCCGATCAACGATCAGTTTGGCCAACTCCCGGCCAAAACCGGTCGAGCAGCCGGTGATGAGCCAGACAGGGGTATCGTTTGCGTCGGTTGTCATGATTCAGCTCTCCGTCAAGTCAAAAATGCTATCTGCCCCGGAGGGGGACAGGCAAAACACGGTGGATATCCGCTTGGACTCGCAATGGCTGAACTTCGTTTCCCGTGTTTGCCAGCAATTGATGCTGATGACGACTGGCCAAGTGCAGTCGGCGAGCGGGCAGTGACCAGACCCTTTAGCGTCCGTTAAGCACGGCAACGACGTGTCGGGCGCATCTGCTCGGTGGTCGGTCAGTCCTCGGCTGGATTGAGCGCGTCCTGGCCGGATTCGGCCGCCAGTTTCAGTCGGTCGGCCTTGCTGATGTATTTAGGCTTGTTTCGCGGCGCCAGTTTGGCATTGGCTTTTTTGGCGTGAGCTTCCAGGAGCTGCTTGATCTTTTTACGTCGGTTCATGTTTGTCACTCGTCTGCTCGATCTCTGGAAGGGTATCAGGTCCGGGCCTGAGCAGCTCGAGCGAGGGGCGGGGACCGGGCGAGTTCATATTCGCTGCGCCCGGCTTGTCTCAACGCCTACCGCGCAAAGCCCGTCCTCAGATCATCCAGCAATCCAGGCCCATTCGGTCGCCAGCCCAGGCGCGTCCGGGTCTTTTCGCTCGACGCGGTCATGTCTTTTCCGGCGAAGGCGGTCAGCCAGCCGAAATGCGCCGCTGCCTCTTCCTTCGACAGCGCCACGGTGGGCACACCGAGACCCTGGCCGATGACCTGAGCGATGTCCCGAGCAGCGATCGCCTGTTCGGCAGTGGCGTGGTAGCGGGCGCCGGGTTGATGCTTTTCCAACGCCAGCCGATACAGGTGAGCGGTATCGGCCAGGTGCGCAGCGGACCAGTGTTCAAGGCCTTCACCGACGTAGGCCGACACGCCCTTTTGCCGCGCCAGTTCGATGAGGTAGGTGACCAGGCCCTGTTTGACCGGGTTGTGAATCTGCGACAGACGCATGACCACTACGTTGACGCCGCGCTGGCTTAGCGCCTGACCTGCCAGCTCCGAGGCGACACGAGGGTTGGGGTGCGCCGGATCAAAGTGATCTTCGTCCGCCACCTGACCCGGCGCGGACGAACCCATCGGCGTGCCAGAGGTGATGAGCAGTGGCCGCGTCGAACCTTCCAGCACCGCGCCGAGCGTTGCGATGACGCGCGCGTCCTTCTGGCAGTTCTCGACGAAGTGGGCGAAGTTGTGATCGAACGCGGTGTGAATGACGGCGTCGCAGCTCTCGGCGCCTTTGCGCAGGCTGGCTGGATCTTCGATGTCGCCTCGATGCGGCTCTGCACCGAGTGTCAGCAGCAAGCGCTCGCCTTCATCGGAGCGGGTCAGGCCCAGCACCTGGTGCCCAGCGTCGAGCAATTCGCGGGCGACCTGAGAGCCGACGAAACCTGTGGAGCCGGTAAGAAATACGCGCATGGGTCAAATCTCTCTTTGCTGAAAGCACCAGCCTGCGCGTAGTGTTTATCCAGTTAAAGCCGTGACGTTATCAGGGTATGAAAACTAACAGGATCTCCATGTCAGACCAATCGGTTCAGCTATTGGGTGCGTATTTGAAAGACTGCCGGGCGCGTCTGGATCCGGCGAGCTTCGGCTTCAGCAATGCGCGCAGGCGTACGCCAGGCCTGCGTCGGGAAGAAGTCGCGCAGCGGGCCAACATCAGCCCCACGTGGTACACCTGGCTGGAGCAGGGGCGCGGCGGCGCGCCGTCTTCGGAGGTGTTGAACCGCATCGCCCAGGGCCTGCTGATGACCGAGCCCGAGCGCGAACATCTGTTCATGCTTGCCTTCGGGCATCCGCCGGAAGTGGTTTACCGCGCCCCAGCGGGCGTCACTCCGCGTCTGCAAAGGCTGCTGGATACCCTCACGTTCAGCCCTGCGATCGTCAAGACCGCCACCTGGGATGTACTGGCCTGGAACCGCGCTGCGGCGGTGGTGTTCACCGACTACAGCCTGCTGCCGGTGGAGGAGCGCAATATCCTGCGCCTGATGTTCTGCCGCGCCGGTGTGCGCGAACGCCAGGACGATTGGGAAGCGATGGCGCGCTTCGTGGTCGGCGCATTCCGCGCCGACGCCATCCGCGCAGGCGCGGCCTCCGAAGTCAGCAAATTGGCCGATGAACTGTGTCTGCGCAGCCCCGAGTTCGCGACCTTCTGGCGCGACAACGACGTACGGGTTCATGGCGAGGGCACCAAGCGCATCCATCACCCCACTCAGGGGGTGATCGCGTTGGAATTTTCCGGCTTTGCGGTCGATGGACGACCGGACCTGGGCATGATCATTTACAACCCGGTGACGGCTGAGGATGTGCAGCGGGTTCGTGCGCTCGTGGGCTGAAAGCACGACGCTACCGAGTTGCGTGTGCCGGCGTGTTGGCCTGATCGAGCGTCCGAGCACTGGATCAGGCCAACACCGCTCAGAGGTCGAGCACCAACCGGCTGGACAGGCTACGCGAGCAACACAGTGTCATCTGGTTGTTGAGCAGTTTTTCCCCATCGCTCAGGACGCTGTCTCGATGACAAGGCGTGCCCTGGAGCACTGGCGTCAGACAGGCGCCACAGAAGCCTTGTTCGCAGGACAGCGGAACCTCGATGCTCGCGGCCAGCAGGGCCTGGGCAATGGATTGATCCGCGGGCACCCGCACCACCTGTCCTGATGAATGCAACTGAACCTCGAAGCTATCCTCCGGATTTGTCGCGGTGTTCACGTCTACCGAAAATGCTTCTTGGTGGATCTGATTCTGTGACCACCCGAAGGCGATGGCCCGCTCGGTCATGCTGCTCATGAAGGCGTTGGGACCGCACAGATAGACGCGACTGTTGGTCTCGGGTCGTTGCAGGTCTTCGGGTATGTGATGACGTGGACTTTTGCCTTCATCGCTGTGATGAAGCCGGACGCAGCGCTGCGGGTAGCTGCTTTTCAGGCGCCCGGCGTAGGCCGCTTCGGCGCGTGTGCGGGTGTAGTAATGCAGCGCGAACGACTGCCCTGTCTCGTGCAGCTCGGCCGCCATGGACAACAATGGCGTGATGCCGATGCCGGCGGCCACCAACACGTGATGCGCGGCCGGCTGAATGGCAAACAGATTGCGTGGCCGGGAAATCTCCAATTCGGCGTTGAGGGCCAGGCCTTCGTGCATGAAACGCGAGCCGCCACGGGAGGCGGCCTCTTTTTTAACGCACAGTTCGTAGTGGTCCAGGCTTGAGGGGGCGCTGGCGATGGAGTACTGCCGAATCAGCCCTGAGGGCAGAAACACATCGACATGGGAACCCGCTGAGAACGCGGGCAACGCCTGGCCGCAAACAGCCTCCAGGCGGACGCTCAGGTTGGCGTTGCCTTGTGCCTGCAGCTGGGTGACTCGGACGTGCAAATGGCTCATGACGCACCTCAATACAGGAAGAACTGGCTCAGGCCCTGGCTGCGCAGGCCTTTGCGGTAAGCGATGGAACTCATATCGGCCGGAATGTGGACTTCGAGCATCGGGTCCAGTGGCAGGCGTTCGGGCTTTTGCGACTCGACGATTAGCCGGTCTTCTTCGAACACTTTCAGGTTGAAGGCATGGCAGTCTTCGACCGGCAGGTCCTTGTCGAAATTGCGGGCGATGGGGGCGAACAGGCGGGTGACCTTCGATGACACCGGGGAAGCCGCATTCATGATTACCAGCCGCCCTTCGGCGGGGAAGTGAACGGTCAGGGTCGCGGTAAAAGGCAGGTGCACCTGGAAGTGCCGCAGCCAGTTGAAGTCGGCGTCGGCCTTGCCGTCGATGCCAATGGGGTAGTTGCCCACCGAACTGTTGTAGTGCACTTCGAAACCCTGGGCGGTGTCGACAGGGCGGTAGGGTGGAATCGCGGTATTGTCCGGGTCGCCGAAGGTATCGATGTGCACGAAACCGAAGTGGGCAACGTCGAGAAAACCTTCCAGCTGGCGCCCGGCGAAGGCCTGGATATCGACGGTCGGACAGACGATCTGCTGGAATTGCGGGTCGTCCCAGTGCGGCATCAGCGGGATGTCGACGTTCTCACCTTGTGGCTCCAGGCATGTCCACACCAGGCCATAGCGCTCAACCGCGGGGTAGGTGTGCAGCTGCATACGGGCGGGAATCGCGGCGTTCGGGCTGGCGGGCACCTTGTTGCAGCGCCCGCCGTGGCCGAAGCGCAGGCCGTGATAGGGGCAGACCACGCCTTGACCATCGCTCTTGCCCATGGTCAACGGTACGCCACGGTGCGGGCAGACATCCCGAGCAACGACCAACTCCTCGTCCACGCGATAAACCACCAGCGGTTCATCCAGCAGCATGGCCTTGACCGGTTGCTGTGCGACAGCGGCCGACTGCGCGATCGGGTACCAATGGGCGGCCAGGATGCGCCAGTCGCTTTCGATGAAGGTGCAGTGCAGGGGAAGGGAGCGGTCTTTGATCATGGCGATACTCATCAGGTCTGTCAGCAGTGCGCCGCCAAGTCAGGTTCAGGGCGCTTTCGTGATGGACTTTAGGAGTACGGCGTGATGAACTCCAGCATCGTTTTTTCATCTACGCGTTGCAAAAAAGGCAACACATGTTTCCGTTCTCACGCTTCACCCGCTATTTTCTGGAAGTGGTCAGACACCGCAGTATTCGCCAGGCTGCCGAGGTGTTGCACGTCTCTGCCTCGGCGATCGACCGGCAGATTCTCAAAGTGGAAGAGGAGCTGGGCGTGCCGCTGTTCGAGCGGCTGCCCGGCGGTTTGCGCCTGACTTCAGCCGGGGAGCTGGTGCTGGCCAATGCGCGTCAATGGCAAAAGGACTACGCCCGCACGCGCGAGCAGATCGACGAGATGCAGGGCTTGCGCCGGGGGCATGTCGAGATCGGGCTGATCGATGCGTTGAGCGAGGGTATGGTGGCCGAAGCGGTCGCCGCCTTGATGGCGCAATACCCCGGCCTGACGTTCAGCATGAAGGTGGCGGACAACCAGAAAGTGGCGCAGATGATCGCGTCCGCCGAGGTCGATTTCGGCTTCATGCTCGATGCAGCCGGTAACAACGAATTGACCGTCAGCGCCAGTACCGAGATCAAAATGGGCATCGCGATGCCTGTGTCTCATGCGCTGGCGGGCAAGAAAAGCCTGCGCCTGAGCGAGACTCAAAACGAGACCGTGATCTTCCCCGCAGAACCCCTGGTGGTGCACCGCCATGTGCGCGCGCTGCATGATCAGTTGCACTTGGACGTCAGGCAGCGCGTGGCCTGTAACGACTTGCGCATGATGCGTTCATTGATCCGGCAGGGCGTCGGGGTCGGGATGCTTTCGTGGCTGGACGTCGCCAGCGAAGTGGCGGAAAACACCATTGCCTTCGTTCCGCTGACCGGGATCCACGTCAGTCACCCGGTGCTTTCGGTGTGCGTGGCGACCCATCGTCAGTTGTCCCGAGCGGCGTTGCTGGCGCTGGCGGATATGCGTGAGCGCATGGCGCTGCTCGGTGAATGTCAGCTGCATCCGTGACTGCAAGCCGTTTCCGGGGGACTGCTCAGCTTTACCAGAGAGGTGCGGGCGCCGCTCTGATCTCGCCGATGATGAGCGACAAAGAAGGCGAGACGGTTGTCTGGCGCCTTTCAGCAGATGGTCGGACACAGATTCGCGATCAAGGTCGTGGGCGTGGTTTCAGCTTTCAATGACGCTCTTGATGCGGCTGGCCAGGTCGTCCATGGAAAACGGCTTGGTCAGCAAATGCATGCCGGGGTCGAGTTGTTCTTCCCAGAGCAATGCGTTGTGCGCATAGCCGGTGATGAACAGGACTTTGAGGTCATGGCGCAGGCTGCGCCCGGCATCTGCAACCTGACGCCCGTTGAGTCCGCCGGGCAGACCGACATCGGTCACCAGCAGGTCGATTCGTCGGGCTGACTGCAGCAGCTGCAGACCCTCGGCGCCGTCGGCCGCATTCAGGGCGGTGTAGCCCAGATCCTCCAGCACCTCGGAAATCAACATGCGCACGGTAGGCTCATCGTCGATCACCAGCACCGTCTCGCCGCGGCCGGCCAGTGCTTCAGGCCTGGTGGGGGCCGTTGCGTCGGCGGAAACGCTCAGCGTCGATCTGGGGAGATACAGGGTCATCGTGGTGCCGACCTCCAGGCGCGACTGAATCTGAATGCTGCCGCCTGACTGACGCACGAAGCCATAGATCATCGACAGTCCCAGGCCTGTACCCTTGCCGGTGGGTTTGGTGGTGAAGAAGGGGTCGAAGGCATGGGCAATCACTTCGCCGCTCATGCCGCTGCCGGTGTCGCTGACGCTCAAGGTCAGGTAATCGCCGGGTGGCACTTCAAGCTCCGCCGCCGCTTTGGCGGTCAAGTTACAGTTGCCTGTGCCAATGGTTAGCGTGCCGCCGAGCGCCATCGCGTCGCGGGCGTTGATGCACAGGTTGAGCAGGGCGTTTTCCAGCTGATTGGGGTCGACCTGGGTCAGCCACAGGTCGGTCTCATTCTGGATATCGATGTGGATTTGCGGCCCGATGGTGCTGCCGATGAGCTCCAGCATCCCGTTGATCAGCGCGTTCACATCGGTCGCCATCGGTTCCAGGGTCTGGCGTCGGGAGAAGGCCAGTAAGCGGTGGGTCAACGCCGCGGCCCTGCGAGAAGCACTCTGGGCGGCCTCGAAGTAGCGTTCGAGCTGTTCCAGCCGACCTTGACCGACGCGCAGCCTGAGCATTTCCAGGCTGCCCATGATCCCGGTCAGCAGGTTGTTGAAGTCGTGAGCCAGGCCGCCGGTGAGCTGGCCGACCGCTTCCATTTTCTGACTTTGGCGCAGCTGTTGTTCCAGCAGTCGCTGGGCTGTCATCTCCACGCCTACGCCGGTACGGCGCACCGGATCGCCCGCACTGTTGAAATACGTGTGGCCGCGCGACAGAACCCAGCGCACCACGCCCCCGGGATGAATGATGCGGTATTCCAGCTCCAGGTCGCCGCTGTTCACCAAACCCCCGGCCATGGTCTTGCGCAGGCTGACCAGATCATCGGGATGCACGTTGGCCAGAAATTCCGAGCGTTTTATGCCCATCGCCCCCTGAGCCGGATCGATACCGTACAGCTCGCTGATGCCTTCGTCGCAGTAAAAACAGTCGCTGGACACCTCATACGTCCACACCCCGACACCGCTCACCGCCGACAGGGCTAAGCGGGTGAAGTCCATCGAGTCGTACAACGCGGTTTCCCCCTGTTCCTCGGCCACCACATCGCGCTGGCTCGTCTCATGGGCCTGCATGACCCGCAACGCCGCACGCCGAGCTTGCTCGACGTTGGGGTAACGACCGGCGCTGACTTGAGCCTCGAGGATGGAGGAAAGCGCGAGGCTGAGGGCCAGGTCCTGAGGTGCCCGGTAGGACATGAAGAGATTCTCTGCGTGAGGAATTAAGCGAGCGTGTAGATATCACACAACATGGGGCAGGAACAGCCAATTGAATTCCCGCGCCCCCTACGAACCTGCTGCGTTCCGGTTAATGCCTTACCGGTCCAGCTTCAACCAGCGTTCTTCCAAACGCGCCAGGGCGGACATCGCTTCGCCTGACCCGACCGCAAGCTTGAAATCCACAGGCCAATCTCCTATGGCGGTGACCCGCTCAGCCTGCATCTTGCGCACCAATCGAAGTCGGCCATAGACGCTAGAGAGCTTCAGGAACAAGTTCGCTATGTCCGTGCGAGTCATCCGGGGAGCGAGGGTGTGTTGCTTGAGCAGGCGTAAATCCTTCACGCATTTGATGCCTCTGAGGATATGCGTCCCTGCGACCCTGATCGACAGCCCGATCCCCGCCAGTACGACAATGGTCTGGATCGCTGTTTTAGCGACTTGGTATTGACTGACCAAAATAACGGCATAGCTCATCGCGCCAACGACCAGCATCGCCACTGCAATCGCCAGCAAGGTCTTCATGATTGATGACAGGGTCCAATCCTTCGCCAGATCGCGCAAAGCTCTGAAGATTGCCACCCAATCGAACAGTGCCGCTCCAAGTACGATGTGCACCAGCGCAATCTCCAATGAGTAGCGATCGCAGGGTGCCAACAGGCAGAGGGTGGTTGAAAAGTATTTGACCGACGCGGTGCCCAGTTCGATGACGCCCATGAGAATCAGCATCAGGGCACTTACAAATCTGAACGAGAAGATCCAGGCATTGAAAAAGCCCCGTTCTATGATCCCCCGGGTTTGAGCGGGCGCCGATGGATTTTGGGCTTTCTTAAGTTTTGCAGACGTTACGCCGGGCTTTTTCAAACTCCCAAAAAACAGCACTCCCATAACGGAATACAACGCGCTCACACCCAGAACCAGCGGCGATAACAGCGTGGCAATCACCAACGCCAGTGCCGAGACTTTAAGATTGGCCAATCGGATGCGTGAGGTCTTGGACACACCTCTCAGTGCATCCGAAAGCGAGAGGCTCAGCAAAATGTTTTTACTGTTGGACCAGAAGCTGATATCCGGGATGGCCAGCACATAGCTGGAAATGCTCTGCTCGAGTTCCTTTCCCATCCTTGGTAAATGGCGACACGCTCTAAAGGCTGTCTCCTGTAGCCAGCTGTCGTTGCTGACGATAGCCGCCGACAGAATCGGCGCGGCCTTGGCCTCAGACAGCAAGCCGGTGGCTTCCAGACAAATCTTGGCCAGAATCAGGCTATCCCCTTGACCGGCATGCCGGGTGACGAACTCGCTCAGTTCTTTTTCGAAAGGAAGAATGATCTGTCTGCGTGAGCTGAACGCGTCAACGAGAAACCTGAGGCAATGGATGGCTCTAAGCAGGTGTTTTGGCTGGTCGAGGTTGTCCTGAATCTCACGCCAGCACAGATTCGCCAACCTCTGGGCTTCGTCTTCGTCGCACAGTTGGGCATATAACACCAGGGCGTCCCGTCCACGAGAGTCTGTCGGGATGTCCGAGGCAGGAACCTGCGTCGGTATAGCCAGCAAGCGGATCGTGACGAAGTACTCCAGAAATCTGCGATGCACGAAGGCGAATGATTTGTCATCCCCGTGCGTCACCCGAGCAATACGGGCGTAGCTCAACAGCTCCAGTGTCGCGTCGACCTTGAGTGAATTGAAATGTTCGCTGATCACTTTCACCGGCGCCTCGAGGCCGAAGGAGGAAGATTCGAAAACGAACCAGGCAATCTCGGTTGCCGTGTCGATGACTTCCTCGGCCGTGAGATCCAGGGCTTTGAGGCGTGATTTGCAGGACTCCAGTTGCTTCTGAATATATCCCTGATAAACCTGCGCCTGGTTGTCGGGCAATGCATGGTGGTTCTTCACCCAATGACCCAGCAACGCCATGATGAACGGGTTGCGCGCCAAGGGGATAAGGTCTGAGCGCTCCCGAAACAGGGTGAGCCTGAGCGTGTCGGTGAACTGGGGATACCGACTGAGGGCTTCCGAAATACTGGCCTCGGACAGGGGCCGGATTTCCAAAACCTTTTGCGCCAGAAAAGACTCGTTCGGACGCCTGAACACCCTGGACGACAACACGCCACGAGAGGCGGGATGGGTTGAGATGAATCTGGAGATGACATTCGATAACGAGTTAATGACATCCGAGTCTTCGTCGGCGTCCAGCAGCTCGGCGATTTCGTCGAATGAGTCGAATATGAAAAACAAGCGTCCGTGTTGCCACATTTTTCTGAAGTACTTGTCGACGAAGTCTTCGGTAAAGACATCGCCGCGTTTTTTGACGTTATTGACGACGAAATCCTCAAGGTCGTTAAGACCGAACCTTACCCGGCTTCCATCATGGGTTTGAGGCGGGATCCACTCACGCAGGTTGACGTAGATGGGCACTCTACCCGTTGTCCCTACTTGCCAGAGCATGTCCTTTGCAAGCTTTCGCAGGGCGACGCTTTTCCCGGAACCCGGCACGCCTAGGATAAGAAAGGCTGGCGATACCCTGTCGTTTCTGATGGCGTCCTGCAGGTTGGCGATTTTTTTTCGAGCGGCCGCGCCATTTGCCGACAATATCTCCACTTCGGCCTGCAGCTCGGTGTAGTGCTCCGGGCTCCAGTTGCTCATCCTGTCGATCGTGGTGAGGTCTTGCGTGAGCGCGGCGCAAAAGGCTTCCAGCTTGCGCTCGAAAGTCTCTTCCGGAAAGTCCGCTTCGAGTGGCGTGGGATGACCTCCGCTGATGCTTTTGTCACGCATGAAAAAGTTGATGATGAATACCACACCCAGGACAAAAGCCAGGACGTAGGCGGAGGGCGGCCCTCCTAACCTGATGGCCTTGACCCACTCCGGCGCACCGGCAAACCGGGTGTCAGCAGCAAGTGCGCAGAGGAAGGCATTTACGATGTCGGACCAGGCGCCCCATGACGCGGCCAACCCAAGTGAACCCACCACGCACAGCGTGCGAATCTTGTTTGCTCCGTATCCGGCTGGCATAACCAGAGGGCGCAAGAGATAAATGAGAACGCATATGAAAGCAGATAGAAAAACGGCCCAGAGGCCAGAGGTGTACACGGCAGTGCCAACAACACAAATGCCAATGAGCAGGATCGCGATCACAAACTTCTGATTGGCGGAGAGTTTTGAATCCATTCGTAGTCATGTCCGATGAGTTTGGGCCAAACGCTACTATACCGGCTGTTCAACCATCCGCGGGCGACGGTCCTACCCCCAACTCATCCAGCAACCACTTCTTGAACACCTCGGCCGCTTCATGCCGCGTTCTGCGTTTGGGGTACACCAGATAGTGCCCGATGTACTGAATGTCATCAGTCACCGAGCGCAACGGCGCCACCAACGTCCCGTTTGCCAGTTCGCGCTCTGCCAGCAAGGTCGACTCCAGCACCACGCCCATGCCATTGGCCGCTGCGGTGAGCGCCATGTTGCTGCGATCGAAGCGCAGGGCATAGTGGTGGGGCGGCATCAGGTGGTTGGCTTCGAACCAACCTTTCCATTGCAGCATCTGCACATCGCACTGAATCAGCCGGTGTTCGTACAGGTCCTGCGGGCTGCGAATGCTGCTGGCCAGTTCCGGGCTGCACAGCGGCGTGAGGTGCTCCACCGCCAGCGGCACCCGTTCGTGCAGGCTGGAGCGGGGTTCGCCATACACCACGTCGAGGTCGAAATCGTCGTTCTCGAACTGCGCGTAATCGGTGCTCGCCGAGAAGCGCAAATCGACCGATGGGTGCGCCTGCACGAAGCGCGACAGACGTGGCATCAGCCACAGCATGCCGAAGCTGGGCGCGGTGTGCAGGCGCAGCGGCGGCGGCTCCTCGGTCTTGGCGAGCATGAACCCGCGCTGCATTTCGTCCAGCCCGCGCTGCACATGCTCCATCAGCAACCGCCCCTTGAGCGTCAGGTTGACCTCGCGGGTGGTGCGCTCGAACAACTGAATGTCGATGGATTCTTCGAGTTTGCGGATCGAATGACTGACCGCGCTCGGGGATATACCCAACTCCTGTGCGGCCTGAATGAACGAGCCGGTTCGCCCCGCCGATTCGAAAACCCGCAGCGAAGACAGCGGCACTCTGCGTAACTGCTGGATTAGTGAATTATGCTCATTCATTGCTGCAAAAATGTCTTTTGTAGGGGGATATTTGCCGATGGTAGCTTGAATAAAGGCGTCATGCCGACTGTTTGATGAATTAAGAACATCAGTGCTCTGCATGCCGCGCAGTTGAAGTTGCCTCTCAATAAAAACAAGCAGGACTCACTAATGACAACGATTCCTCAAGGTGCCGAAGTGGCCGCCACGCCGCTGCAGCGCGTCGCTCATCACGCCTGGCGCATTCGCCGCTTCGCTCTGCGCATGGGCGAAGTTCAGGGGCAGGGTTATGTCGGGCAGGCGTTGGGTTGGGCCGATGTACTGGCCACCGCCTATTGCTACGCCATGAACGTACGCCCCAGCGATCCATTGTGGGAAGGCCGCGACCGCTTCCTGCTGTCCCACGGGCACTACGCAATCGCCCTCTATGCCGCGCTGATCGAGGCGCAAATCATCCCCGAAAGCGAGCTGGACACCTATGGTTCCGACGACAGCCGGCTGCCGATGTCGGGCATGGCAAGCTACACGCCGGGGATGGAAATCTCCGGCGGCTCGCTGGGTCAGGGCCTGCCCATCGGCGTCGGCATGGCGCTGGGCTTGCGCATGAAAGGCAATCCGGCGTGGGTCTTCAACTCGATGTCCGATGGCGAGCTCGATGAGGGCTCGACCTGGGAAGCGGCCATGTCGGCGGCGCACCACAAACTGGGCAATCTCATCGCACTGGTCGATCTCAATAAACAGCAGGCCGACGGCAACTCCCACGAAATCCTCGATTTCGAACCCCTGGTCGACAAGTGGCAAGCGTTCGGCTGGCATGTGCAGCGCGTCGACGGCAACGATCTGGCAGCGGTCATTGATGCGTTCGACCAGGCCATGGCGCTGAAAGAAGCCAAGCCGCGCGTGATCCTGTTCGACACCCTGATGGGCAAAGGCGTGGACTTCCTTGAAGTGCGCGAGAAGAACCACTTCATTCGCGTCGAGCCTGAAGAATGGCAGGCGGCGATCAAGGTTCTGGATGCTCATTATCAATCGGGGAAACGCTGAGATGGATACGCCAACTGTTAGCAAACCGCGCCTGACCACATCGGCCATGATCGCCTCCATCGCCAGCGAGGGGCAGCGCACCGAAGCCGCGCCCTTTGGCCACGCGCTGGTCGCCGCGGCGCAGAAGGATTCGCGCATCGTCGGCATGACCGCCGACCTGTCCAAATACACCGACCTGCACATCTTCGGCCGCGAATTTCCCGAGCGCCACCTGCAGATGGGCATGGCCGAGCAGTTACTGATGGCCGCCGCCGGTGGGATGGCGAAAGAGGGCATGATTCCCTTCGCCACGACCTACGCAGTGTTCGCCACCCGACGCGCTTATGACTTCATTCACCAGGTGATCGCCGAAGAACACCTCAACGTTAAGATCTGCGCGGCGCTGCCGGGACTGACCACCGGCTATGGCCCGAGTCACCAGGCCACCGACGATCTGGCGCTGATGCGTGCCGTACCGGGCCTGACCGTCATCGACCCTTGCGACGCGCTGGACACCGCACAGGCCGTGACTGCTATCGCCGAATACAATGGCCCGGTCTATATGCGCCTGCTGCGCGGCAAGGTGCCGATGGTGCTGGACCAATACGATTATAAATTCGAGCTGGGCAAAGCCAGGCTGCTGCGCGACGGCAAGGATGTGCTGATCATCTCCAGCGGCATCATGACCATGCGCGCGCTGGAAGTGGCCGAGCTGTTGGGCGATGGCAGTGCGGATGTCGCCGTGATGCACGTGCCGACCATCAAGCCGCTGGACGAAGCCACCATCATCGAGCAATGCCGTCGCAGTGGGCGCTTGGTGGTCGTGGCTGAAAACCACAGCACCGTCGGCGGTCTGGGCGAGGCCGTGGCGCTGACGCTGATGAAGGCGCGGGTCAGCCCGGTGTTCCAGCAGATCGCGCTGCCGGACGCCTACCTCGACGCTGGCGCGCTGCCGACCCTGCACGATCGCTATGGCATTTCCACTCAAGTCATGGCGGCCAATATCCGTCAGTGGCTGGCATAAGGAGCTCGATATGAACGTCGCTTTTATCGGCCTGGGAGCCATCGGCTTGCCCATGGCCCGGCAGATTCAGCAAGCGGGCCACGGCGTGGTCGGCGTGGAATTGAGCGAAGCCAACCGAGCCCTGGCGCTGAGCCATGGCATCGAGTCCAGCGCCGATTGGCGTGCGGCGACCGACGCCGACGTGGTGGTGGTCATGGTCGCCACCCCTGCGCAACTGGAGGCGTTGGTCAGCCAGTGCAGCGAGCTCAAACCCGGTCAGCATTGGGTGGTGATGAGCACCGTCGGGCCGGCCTCCGTGCGCGAACAGGCGGTACGTCTGCTGGAGAAAGGCGTGCAAGTGGTCGACGCCCCCGTCACCGGGGGTGTGGCGCGGGCAGAAACCGGCAGTCTGCTGATTTTCGCCTCAGGTCCCAAAGCGGCGGTGGCTCATGTCGAGCCGGTGCTGCGCAGTATGGGCGAGGTCAGGGATGCCGGTGCTCACGTGGGTGACGGTCAGGCCATCAAAGTGGTGAATCAGCATCTGTGCTCGGTGCATCTGGTGGCGGCAGCCGAGGCGTTGAGCCTGGCGCGTTCGCTGGGGTTGGACCCAGCGCGGGTCCTGGAGCTGGTGCAGAAAGGCGCGGGCGGTTCGTGGATGTTGTCCGATCGCGGCCCGCGCATGCTCGAAGGCACCGATACCCGAGTCACCAGCATGGTCGACATTTTCGTCAAGGACAGCGGGCTTGTCGCATTGGCAGCCCAAGGCTGTGACGCTCCGGTGCCGTTGCTCGACATCGCCCATGCGCGTTTCAGCCAGGCCTGCGCGGCCGGGTTGGGCAGACGCGACGACAGCCGGGTCATCGAGACCTGGGAGTAATCCTCGATCCGGCGGTTTGATCCATTCGCCACACGCGTTTCACGATAAAGGGCAGGGGCAACCTCGACCTGCCCGCACAACAACAATAAAAGTTCGGAGTTTGCCATGAGCAGTTCCACAACAGCGTCAGTACCACCGCGGGACAAGGCTGGAAAAGTGTCCTTTGCCTCCATGATCGGCTCGGCCGTGGAGAGCTACGATTTCTTTATTTATGGCACCGCTGCAGCGGGCTGGTTTGGCCAGGTGTTCTTCCATACGACCGAGCCGATCGTCGGCATCCTTGCCGCCTTCGCAACCATGGCGGTGGGCTTCTTCATGCGCCCCTTGGGCGGTTATCTGGCAGGGCATTTCGGTGATCGTCTCGGGCGCAAGACCGTATTGCTGTGGTCGTTGCTGGCCATGGGCGGCGCGACAGTACTGATCGGCGCCTTACCGACGTATGAGCAGGTGGGCGTCATCGCGCCCATCCTGCTGATTCTGCTGCGCATGATCCAGGGCGTCGGTTTCGGTGCCGAGTGGGGCGGTGCGGTGCTGATGGCCTGCGAACATGCCCCGGCCCATCGCCGTGGTTTCTTCGGTGCCGTGCCGCAAATCGGTATCCCCCTTGGATTGTTGATGGCCAATGGCGCCTTCCTGCTTTCGGCCTTGCTGTTCGAAGGCGACTGGGTCTGGCGCGCGCCATTCCTCGCCTCGGTGGCGATGGTCGCGGTAGGTATGTGGATTCGACTGAGTGTGAGCGAGTCCCCCGAGTTCGAGAAAGCCAAGGCGGCCAACACTCTGGTCAAGCAGCCTGCGTTGCAGGTCATTCGCGAAGACTGGCGCAAGATCCTGCAGATTGCCGGCCTGCGTCTGGCCGAGACCGGTGGCTACTACCTGGCAACCAGTTTCATGCTGTCTTACGTGCTGCTGGCAGGCATTGCCACTAAACAGAATGTGCTGTGGGGCACGATGATCGGGTCGGCGCTCGGGCTGGGCAGCCACTTGTTCTATGGCGCCTTGAGTGACCGCATCGGACGCAAACCGGTATTTCTGCTCGGCTCGGTGTTCACCATCGTGTTCGGCATCCCGATGTTCATGATGATCAACACAGCAGTCGTGCCGTTGATTGTGGTCGCGGTGGCCATGGCGCTGTTGCTCAGTCACGATCCGATCTTCGCGGTCGAGGCCAGCTGGTTTACCGAGCAGTTCCCGGCCAACGTGCGTTCGTCCGGGATCTCGCTGGGCTACAACTGCGCATCGCTGGTGGCCGGCACGCTGCCCTTCATCGCCACTGCGCTTTACGCTCAGGTCGGCTGGATGGGGCCGGCGATCCTGTTCAGCCTGCTGGGCGTGGTCTCAACGCTGTGCGCCGTGAACATGCGCGAGACGGCGCCAGCGGTGGCGAAGGATCTGCCTATTGTCGGGCGACAAGCGCCGGTGAAAGGCCAGGCGCTGCAATAACACCTGGCATCAAATGGGACCAGCACATCAGTGGCTGGTCCTCGTTTTGCGTGGCGCTGCGGCTTTGCGTTGCTGAGAAGCACCGGTTGGCCACGGATCGGCCTCGGTGCGCAGCGCCCCCTCCACAAAATCAATGAACGCGCACACCTTTGCATTCAACGCCGAACGCTCACTGACGCAGGCATATATATGCATCGGCTCGGGCTCGGCGTGGGTGACATTGCGGCGGCCTGAGTCGAACAACGGCAACAGCCGGCCGTCGTCGATCAGCGGTTGTGCGACAAAGCTCGCCAGGCGCGCGATGCCGCCTCCATTCACAGCGATCTGGGCCATCATGTCGATGTCGTCGCATACGAACCCGGGATTGACCTTCGCCTCGATGCGCTTGCCATCGAGCACGAAAGCCCAAGGCAGAAAGCGGCCATCGGTGGGATAGCGGAACACCAGGCAGGCGTGCTGCTTGAGGTCTTGGTGGGTGGTGGGAATGCCTGCGCGATCCAGATACGCGGGCGATGCACAGAACACGAACGGGCGTGACGCGATGCGTCGGGCGATCAGTTGGTCGTTCAACTGGGCATCGATGCGCAGGCTGACGTCGACCCCTTCAAGTCGGTGATCGACGCGCCGGTCTGTGCAGATCAACTCGATGTCGACACGCGGGTAGGCCTGTTTGAACGCGGGCATCAGCGGGGCCAGTACATGACGACCGAAAGCGGCGGTCGTGGCGATGCACAACGGGCCCTGGGGTTCGGTGGCGACAGTTGCCGCTTGCGAGGCCAGATCGATTTCTCGCGGGATGTGCCGCACCTTCTCGAAATAGCGTATGCCACTCTCCGTCAGTGCCATGCTGCGGGTCGTGCGTGACAACAGGCGCACGCCCAGATGAGCCTCCAGGCGGGTGATGCTCTGGCTCACGGCCGCGGGGCTCATGCCTTGAGCGCGCGCGGCTGCGGCGATGCTGCCGTTCTCTACCACGCGGATAAACGTGTTGATCAAACCGAGAATGTCCATCGGGTGATGCCCTTCAATTCGTTGCGTTTGCTTAACAGTGATTCAACTACGGCCGATCTACCCGTCTCTGTGACCGGTTGCTACGTTAGCCGTTCTTTCGCGTTCAGGATAAAAAAGGAGTAGCTGATGACTGAAGCCATAGCTCGGAAAACCCATCGCTTGCGCTTTCCGAAGCGCCTGACACCTTACGTCTTCGCGCTGTATATGGCGACGATCATGGCGTTTCTGATGTGCCTGGTGATCACGCTCGCTGAATTCGGGCTTTCCGAACACTATATGGAAAACGTGATGAATGCCTACCGCGTGGCGATGCCGTCGGCCTTCGTCTGTGTGCTGGTGGTTCGGCCCATCGTCGCGCGGCTTGTCGGCTGGACGGTGCACGGGCATTGAAGCGGTTTACGCATTAGCCCGCAAGCCAGCTGCCACGGGCGGCAGACGTAGAGCCTGCACAACAACTAGAGGTGCGCTTGCCCGCGACAGCGTCGGATCACTTGCCTTTGATTCAGAAGGCTTTTAATCCACCCAGCACGATCAGCATCGAACCCATGCCCCGTTCGATCGGTGCCTTGAAACGCAAAAAACCGCTGGCGATTCGGCGGTGGGAGAAGCACAGCGCGACGCTGCAATACCACAGCGCTGAAAGCACGAAACACAGTCCGCCCACCACCAGCAAAAACCACAGCGGTGCGTATGCCGGGATCACTACGGCGAAGATCCCGCCGAAGAATGCCAGGGATTTTGGGCTGGTGATGCTGACGACGTAAGCGCGACGCATCGCAGCGCGCCACGTCAGTTCGATGGGCCCGGTCATCGCCAGCGGTTGTTTCGCCCCGGCGATCATCTTGACCCCGAGCCAGATCAGATACCCGGCGCCTGCCAACTGCAGCGCAAGATGCAACCACTGAAAATGCGCGATCAACAAGCCGACACCCGCCATCGCCAACACGGCCCAGCTCAGCGATGCGAAGGCCAGTCCCAGGCCTGCGAACAGCCCGGCTTTGCGTGAAGCCGCCATGCTCGTGCGAGTCACCACGATGAAGTTGGGATCAGGGCTGATCAACGAAATCATATAAACGCTAATCAGCACCGCCAGCGACTGAAGGTAATCCATGGGCACTCCTTGTGACACAGGCCGGGCCTGAAGATGGGAAGCCGAGACTATACGTCCGACGCCGCAATGCCCCTATACACAGATGCCGCCATACAGATGCACCCAAGTTGCGTTCGGCATGTATGGAAATCTACAGCAGAGCAAACGCCGGATCAGGGCCTGAAGACTGACGCTATCCCTGTGGGAGCTGCTGGAGCTGTGCGACAGCCGCGAAGGCGGACCGCCAGGCAGCACAGGTTTAACTGACCCACCGCGTTCGCTGCCGTCGTAACCTCCGACGTCTCCTATTGGGATAGCGCCGAGCTTCAAACCTCCTGTGAGCGTCCATGGCGGTGGCTCTCGCGGCATTCATGCCGCTCGTCCCACGCAGCAAAGCCAGCGTTCGGCCTGCACCCAAGTCGCGTTTGGCGTGTATGGACCGGCAGAAGATCTAGAGCAGAGCAAACGCCGGATCAGGCCCTGAAGACTGACGCTATCCCTGTGGGAGCTGCTGGAGCTGTGCGACAGCCGCGAA
>NZ_NKHL01000048.1:251-7376 GCF_002934685.1 Pseudomonas bohemica | reverse complement strand
CGGAGGTTACGACGGCAGCGAAAGCGGTGGGTCAGACATTGGAAGGTGCCTGACACAGCGCATTCGCCACTGTCGCACAGCTCCAGAAGCTCCTACAGGTTCGGCGATGGTTCCCGTCTTCTGTCTGGCGCAGCCCCAAGGAGCGTTTACGCAAGGCAAACAAAAACGGCGACCTTTTCAGGTCGCCGTTTTTCGTTCACCCCAACCGCTTACTTGGCCGGGTAGATCTGGTCGAACACGCCACCGTCGTTGAAGTGGGTCTTCTGTACGGTGCGCCAGTCGCCGAAGGTTTTCTCGACGTCAAGGAAGTCGACTTTCGGGAAGCGGTCGGTGTATTTGGCCAGCACGGCCGGATCACGTGGGCGCAGGTAGTTATCCGCAGCGATCTGCTGGCCTTCCGGTGACCACAGGTATTTCAGGTATTCCTCGGCTGCAGCGCGGGAGCCTTTCTTGTCGACGACTTTGTCGACCACGCTCACCGGCGGCTCGGCTTCGGCGGAGACGCTTGGGTAGACCACCTCGAACTTATCGCGGCCAAACTCACGGGCGATCATTTCGGCTTCGTTTTCGAAGGTCACCAATACATCACCAATGTTGTTGGTCATGAATGTGGTGGTCGCGCCACGACCGCCGGTGTCGAGGACCGGCACATGGCTGAACAGCTCACCGACAAACTTTTTCGCTGCCGCTTCATCGCCACCATTCTTCAGGGTGTAGCCCCACGCGGAGAGGTAGGTGTAACGACCGTTGCCCGAGGTTTTCGGGTTGGGGACCACGACTTCCACACCGTCTTTGACCAGATCGTTCCAGTCCTTCAGCGCTTTCGGATTGCCCTTGCGCACGATGAACACCGTGGCCGAGGTAAACGGCGCGCTTTTGTTCGGCAGGCGGGTGACCCAGTTCTTCGGCACCAGTTCGCCGTTGTCCGCCAGGGCGTTGATGTCGGTCGCCATGTTCATGGTGATCACATCCGCCTGCAGGCCGTCGATGACCGCACGTGCCTGTTTGCTCGAACCGCCGAAAGACATCTGCAGCGTGATGTCTTCCTTGTGCTCGGCTTGCCAATGCTTCTGGAAGGCGGTGTTGTAGTCCCGATAGAAGTCGCGCATGACGTCGTAGGAGACGTTGAGCAGTTGGGGCGCGGCGTGGGCGGCGCTGCCGAAGGCCAGTCCGGCAGCCAGCAGGGAGGCGGCGAAGAGTTTGTTCACTGCGAATTCCTTTGTCGTGTGTGGAAATTGTTCTTATGAAGAAAGCGATGGCGATTGGCCGCGACTATAACGAAAAGCCTCAGGCGCTTATAGATTAAAAACTTCTGTACTTATGTTTTTCCAGAGGGTTCTGATGCTGAAATCGAATCGACCTTGGGGAACAGCGCATTGCCGCACCGGGAGCAGAATGCCGCGCTGTTCTCATGACTGTGCTTGGCACACACCGGGCAGTCGTGCTGCAACTGATCGCCACGCACGGCATTGGCAAGTTCCGCGGTGAAAATCCCGGTGGGTACGGCGATGATCGAGTAACCGGTGATCATCACCAGCGACGAGAGAATCTGCCCGATGGGCGTTTTCGGCACAATGTCGCCGAAGCCTACGGTGGTCAGCGTGACGATTGCCCAATAGATGCCTTTCGGGATGCTGGTGAAACCATGCTCCGGGCCTTCGATGACGTACATCAGGGTACCGAACACCGTCACCAGCGTCGAGACCGTGACCAGGAACACGATGATCTTCTGTTTGCTGCCGCGCAGGGCGGCCAGCAGGTAATTGGCCTGCTTCAAATAAGGGCTGAGTTTGAGCACGCGGAAGATCCGCAGCATCCGCACCACGCGCACGATTAGCAGGTACTGCGCATCGCTGTAGTAGATCGCCAGGATGCCGGGCACGATGGCCAGCAGGTCGATCAGCCCGTAGAAACTGAAGGCGTATTTCAACGGTCTGGGCGAGCAATACAGGCGCAGGATGTACTCGACGGCGAAGACGAAGGTGAAGCCCCATTCGATCCAGGCGAACAGGTCGGCGTATTGGCGGTGCACCGACTCGATGCTGTCGATGATCGCGACCAGCAGACTGCAAAGAATGATGAGCAGCAGGATCTTGTCGAAGCGCCGACCGGGCTTGGTGTCACTTTGAAATACGATGATGCGCAGCCGTTCGCGCCAGCCGGTGTTGCTGTCCATGGGGCAATTCCGATTCCAAGATCGGCAGAGCCTGTGACAAACCGCTCAGGAGCGCAACCGCTGATCGCTGTTTGCCTGTTTAAACAGGCGACCGCTGGCCTGCACCAGCCAGCACGCCAGGATGAACGGCGCGGTCAAGGTGGCCAACCCCAACCCGGAAAATCCCGGCTGCAACAGTATTGCGAGCACAATGGCGATGCCCGGCAGCCACGGCTTGTAACGCGCATGACTGAAGGCCAGCGCGGCCAGCGTCGGGTTGTAACCGGACAGACCCAGTAGCGTGACGTTGCTTTCCTGCTGCCACACCGCGAAGGCGACGCCACTGACGCAACCCAACGCTGCCCAGAGCGCGGCGCTGCGATTGGCGATCAGCAGGCCGACGCCAATCAACACCCCCGCCAACGGGTGATCCAGCAGAAACACCTGCCCGATGCCCAGTGGCAGGGCCTGAAACAGATTCGAGTCGGCGAGTCTCAGGTCAGGTAACGGCTCGGCGAAGATCAGCAATACCCAGCTGAAAAGAACGAACGGCGCGGTATAGGCCTTCAGGCACGATGCGCGCGGGGCGCGCTGCAACCACGCGTGTATCAGCATGGCGCTGAGGCCGCCACAGGCAATGATCAGCAACGGCAACAGCGGCGACCAATCGAATCGATAACAGATGAGCAGGCCCAACAGCACGCCGTTATAGCTGTACACGCCCGATTGGCGCTCGGCCTTGGCATACCCGCGACGTTGCGCCGTGAGCAAGCCGGCCACTGCGCCAAGCAGGGCGCCGCCAAGGGCGGAGGGGGCACTGATGAGAATCGCCACCAGGCAAAACAGACCGCAGGCGGGGCTGCGTTGCAGCAGGACCTGGCTGAAGCCGTTCAGCAAGGCTTCGGCCCAGTCGTGGCAGTGGGAGGAGGGGGCAGGGTTTGAGGTTTGCATATGTGTATTCAATATTTGTTTTTATTGTATACATATTGGCTCAACGCTTCAGGTTGATCAAGATCCCGAATGACCGTGATCATCTGCAGGAGCGCGCTTGCCCGCGATTGCGATCGGTCTGCGCGATCGATGTTGACTGACACGCTGCTCTCGCGGGCAAGCGCGCTGCTACAGGATGCGGCGGGTCAGGTATAACTGCATTGGATGACGTTCGCTGCCGTCGCCACCTCCGACGTCTCCCAGAGGAATTGCGCACGCTCGAAGATTTCCGGGCGCTCATCACGCCAGGTAGCATTCTTTACACCCTGAACTGCCTCAACAACCCGTTCAACTGCTCACTCAACCCTTTAAGCTGCGCACTGGCCGCGCTGGACTGTTCGGCCGCCACCGCGGTGCTTTGGGACAACTGCGCGGCCTGGGTGACGTTCTGGTTGATGTCTTCCACCACATGGGATTGCTGCAGGGTGGCGCTGGCGATCGATGCGTTGAGGCCGTTGAGATTGCGCAGCGCCTGACTGATGGAGCTCAGGCTCTGACCCGCCAGATTCGCCTGCTCGATCGTCAGCTGCGATGACCGGCTGCTGTCGCCGATGACCTTCACCGCAGCATCGGAATGAGTCTGCAGGCGTTCGATCATCGTCTGAATCTCGGCGGTAGACTTCTGCGTGCGCTGGGCCAAAAGCCGCACTTCATCGGCCACCACGGCAAAGCCACGCCCTTGATCCCCCGCCCGCGCAGCTTCGATGGCAGCGTTCAAGGCCAGCAGGTTGGTCTGCTCGGCGATCGAGCTGATCACCTCCAGCACTCCGCCAATCTGCGTGCTTTCGCTGGCCAGGGTGCGGATTACTTCAACGGCCTGATCGATGGTGCCGGACAGGTGATCGATCTGCTTCAGGCTGCTGTCGATATTGGCCTGACCCTGCTGCGCCTGGGACTCGGCATTGCGCATTTCACTGGCCGCATGCTCGGCGTTCCTGGCCACGTCTTGCACGCCATAAGTGACTTCGTTGACCGCCGTCGCCACCTGTTCCATCTGCAGTGATTGCTGCTGACTGCGTTCCTGCGCCTGTACGGCGTTACTGCCCAGCTCGCTCGACGCCTGGCCCAGGCCTACCGCCGACAGTTGCAGTTCGGTCACCACGCGACGCAGCTTGGCGGTGAAGGCATTGAAGTGCGTCGCCAATTGGGTGATTTCGTCACGGCCATGGGTTTCCAGGCTGCGAGTCAGGTCGCTTTCACCGCTGGCGATATTGGCCATGGCTTCGACAGTAGCCTTCAGCGGCCCGGCGATGCTGCGCCCGATGACGATCAGCAAGATCGCCATCAGCACGATGATGCCCAGGCTGATCGATGCTGCCTTGATTACCTGCTGCTGGAACTCGGCCTGAACGTCATCGACATACACCCCGGAGCCGATCACCCAGCCCCAGGGTGTGAACAGGGTGACGTAGGAGGTTTTCTGTACTGGATCGCTGGCGCCCGGTTTCGGCCAGCGATAGTTGACCAGCCCTGCGCCCTTGGCCTTGGCCACGGCGACAATTTCGTTGAAGACCTGGAAGCCGTCGGGGTCTTTCACGCCCGACAGGTCCTGACCCACCAGCTTGGGGTTGGCCGGGTGCATGATCATCACCGGGCGCAGGTCGTTGATCCAGAAGTAGTCGGTCTGGTTGTAACGCAGGCCACCAATGGCATCCATCGCCTGCTGCTGAGCCTGTTCACGGGTCAATGTGCCGGCGGTTTCCAGACCGTGGTAGTAGTCGAGCAGGCCGCTGGCGGTCTGCACCACATGCATGGTCTTCTGCGCCTTGGCGTCGTACAGGTCGTCGTGGATTTGCTTGAGCATGGCCACAGCCAGCGTGGACAACATCAACACAGCAACGATGAGGATCAGCCACAGACGTCGGCTGATCGAGAAATTGCGCATATTCATGACCGTCACTCCGTTCATTGTTCTTGTTTTTGCGCGAGCCGTTTCGAGTACCGACTCCCGTGACGGAGAATCCAGTCCAACCGGTGAATGTGGAAGAGATACCCCGTCTTAAAGCATCTCGGCGCTGGAAGGCCAAACGTGAGCGCAGCGCGACGAATTCCACGAACAATCGCAGCATTGGGCCGAATCCCGGTGCAGTGGTCAAAATGTGCCGACAGTTTTTGGTGGATATAGCCAAAGGCTTACACGAAGTGGAGATGTTAGCTCTATTGTGGATCCCATTTAAGAAGTACATTGGATCCATCAACTGCGGCAACGGACCGCTGCAGGATCAGGGAGGATCGGCCGTAGCCAAAGAATGGCAGCCAACAGGACGTTGGACGGTCTTGCGCAAACCCGCTTCGGCGGGTTTTTTAATGTCTGCGGAAAAGTTCGACCCATACGCGCCGTTTCCACTGCCTTTATCCCGCTACATCCCCTCCAGCGCTGCACTTGAAACAACCCTTTCGACCAAATGTTATCGCCAAATGGAATTTCCGGCGCTGGCGCCGTTCACAGTACCGACAACACCCGAGTCCAGGACAGGACCGGCCGGGCAGGCAATGAGAAAATTATTGTGGATGTAGCGCAAATGGCAGCAATCGAGCAAAAAGAAAGATTGATTCTGGTAGTCGAGGATGAGGCGATCATTCGCGATTTTGTTTGCGAGATTCTCGGCGACGAGGGCTTCTCGACCCGCGCGCTCGAAAACGCCGACGAGGCAGAGAATTATCTCAACGAAAACGCTGACGGCGTGTCACTGCTGCTGACCGACATTCTGATGCCCGGTAGCAAGAACGGCGCTGAATTGGCCAATCTCTCGGTCCAGAAATGGCCGCAAATTCCGATCCTGATCATGTCCGGTCATGAAACGCCGGAAAGCTCGGGGGTCACGCACCCCGTCACTTTTATTCGCAAGCCTTGGCAGATTGGGCAACTAATCGACGGCGTCCAGGCGGCGCTGAAGACCCGCCAGCCCGAGTAAGACCGCGGGCACGGTCTTCAGCGGTCCGGCTCGCAGCCTTTGAGCACCAGACGAATGATGGTCTGCGCGGCGGCTTCGTAGTCGGCGTCTTCCAGCCTGGCCTTGCCGGTGACCGTGGAAATCTGCCAGTCGAAATCAGCATAAGTCTGGGTCGCGGCCCAGATGCTGAACATCAGGTGATGGGGATCGACCGGCGCGATCAACCCATCATCGATCCAGCCCTGAATGCATTCGATGTTATGACGTGCCTGGCCGTTGAGCTGCTCGACCTGCTCGGGCGTCAGATGCGGGGCACCGTGCATGATCTCGCTGGCGAACACCTTGGAGGCGAAGGGCAGGTCGCGCGAGATGCGAATCTTGGAGCGGATGTAACTGCTCAGAACCTCGGATGGCACCCCTTCGCGATTGAACGGCGTCGAGGCCTGCATGATCGGCTCGATGATGCTTTCGAGCACCTCGCGGTACAGATTTTCCTTGGACTTGAAGTAGTAGTAGACGTTGGGCTTGGGCACGCCAGCCTTGGCGGCGATGTCGCTGGTCTTGCTGGCGGCGAACCCCTTGTCGGCGAATTCTTCACTGGCTGCGCGCAGGATCAGTTCTTTGTTGCGCTCGCGGATACTGCTCATAAAGCGGAATTTCCTTGCCGGCTCGGCGGTGGCGAATGTTAGCACCGGCCTCGCGACAGGCTCAAGATTGCTGCAAACCCATGAATTGGCTGAGGCTGCCCCTGTAGCGCAGGCGAGCGCCAGTGCTATTGTGTGCCGGTGGTAACGGGAGCGGGAAATACGAGGTGCCTTTTCAAGGCCTGAACGGGTATTCGGTGGCGAGGTGTCGGTTTATGAACAGCCCTTTGTTTTCCAGCGTGGTCGCCTATGCCCAGCACTGTGAGCGGCAACTGGTGGAAATCCTCCATCGCCGCCCGACGCTGGACCGTCAGCAGGTCATGACCTGGGTCGACGAGCAAAGTCATGCGATGAAAGACCGTGATCCTCTGGATCTTCTGCGCACCCTCAATGCCAGGGTGCGTGCGGGCAAGCCCTTGCCGTGGGAAGGGCAATAGCGTTT
>NZ_NKHL01000048.1:173-241 GCF_002934685.1 Pseudomonas bohemica | reverse complement strand
GGCAGCGAAAGCGGTGGGTCAGACATTGGAAGGTGCCTGACACAGCGCATTCGCCACTGTCGCACAGA
>NZ_NKHL01000048.1:0-163 GCF_002934685.1 Pseudomonas bohemica | reverse complement strand
GGCAGCGAAAGCGGTGGGTCAGACATTGGAAGGTGCCTGACACAGCGCATTCGCCACTGTCGCACAGCTCCAGAAGCTCCCGCGGTTCAGCATCAGCTGCGCATTGTCGATCCCTGTAGGAGACGTCGGAGGTTACGACGGCAGCGAAAGCGGTGGGTCAGAC